>CAVUOD010000011.1:0-220780 GCA_963743015.1 uncultured Alphaproteobacteria bacterium | reverse complement strand
ACCACCGCGGTCAGCAGCTGGCGGATATCGACCGGAGTGGCGTCCTGCCGGGAGAGTTCCGCATCCAGCCTGGAGGCGTCGGAGATGTCGCTGATCAGACGGTCGAGGCGCCTGATGTCGTGCTGGATGATCCCGGCGAGTCGCGCCTTGGCCTCCTCGGTCTTTGCCAGCGGCAGGGTTTCCACCGCGCTTCTCAGCGATGTCAGCGGGTTCTTCAGCTCGTGGCGACGTCGGCGGCGAAGCTCTCGATGGCGTCGATTTGATCGTAGAGCGCACCGGTCATCTCGCGCAGCGCCTGGCTGAGATGGCCGATCTCGTCGCGGCGGCGGCTGAAATCGGGAATTTCCGGACGCGACTTGACGCGGTGGCGCACCAGGTCGGCGGCATCGGCCAGGCGCCGCAAGGGCGCCGCGATCGTGCCGGCGAGCAGGATCGACAGCACGATGGTGACGCCGGCCGCCACCAGGAACACGCGCACGATCGCCAGCCGTTCGGCATGGACGATGTTGTCGATGTCGCCGCCTTGCGTCGACAGGAGCAGGGCACCGTGGACGGAGCGGTAGCGCTGGATGGGCACGGCGACCGAGACGATCAGCTCGCCGAGATCGTTGATGCGCACGATCTTCTCGGGCGTGCCGCTGAGGGCTGCGACCACTTCCTTGTAGCCGCGGCCATTGGCGCCGCCGAGTTCCTTGTACATGGGCAGGTCGCGGCTCGACAGCCACAGATTGAAGCGCCGCCAGATCATCTCCAGCCAGGATTCGCCCCCGGCATTGGGCGGCGGCAGGTCGAAGCGCAGGATCTGGCCGCCCGGATAGAGGTGGCGGGAATTGACGATCAGCGTGCCGTCGCGATCGTAGATGCGGGCGCGGGTACGCGTCGGCGAGATCAGCCTGAGGAGGACCGGCGCCACCTTCTCCGGATTGATGGAGAAGTCGAGGTCGGCATAGCTCTGGTCGAGCGGCGAGATGCTCTGGCCGGTCTGCAGGTCGAGATATTTCTCCGGGTCGATATAGACGTTGTCCTTGTCGACGGTCGCCTGCGAGGCGATGGCCCCGGCGATGATCTCGCCCTGGGTCAGCAGCGCCGAGACGCGGGCGTCGATCAGGCCGGCGCGGAACTGGTTGAGGAACAGGATTCCGGAAACCAGAACGATCAGCGCCGCCATGTTGAGGATGACGATGCGCTTGGTCAGGCTGGTGAACAGCGGCAGCGCCGAGAAGCGCGAGAACCAGGCTGCGGCACGGCGCAGGACACCCGTCCGCGGCCCTGCCGCTGCCAGATCAGCCAGCTTCTGGTCCTCAATCCCTGCCGTCATCGCGGCACCGAAGCGGTGTTGCCGCTCAGGTCTCCTTGAAGCGGTAGCCGACCCCGTAAAGGGTCTCGATCATCTCGAATTCCGGGTCAACCGCCTTGAACTTCTTGCGCAACCGCTTGATGTGGCTGTCGATGGTGCGGTCGTCGACATAGACTTGGTCGTCATAGGCGGCGTCCATCAGCGCATTGCGGCTCTTGACCACGCCGGGACGGTTGGCCAGCGCGAACAGGATCAGGAACTCGGTCACCGTCAGCGTCACCGGCCTGCCGTCCCAGGTGCAGGTATGGCGCTCCTGATCCATCGACAAGGCGCCGCGCTCGAGCACGCGCGCCGCCTCCTCCTGCTTCTTGTCGGCCGTTTCGCGCGGCTGGAAGCGGCGCAGCACCGCCTTCACCCGCTCGACCAGCAGGCGTTGCGAGAACGGCTTCTTGATGAAATCGTCGGCGCCCATCTTGAGGCCGAACAATTCGTCGATCTCGTCGTCTTTCGAGGTGAGGAAGATGACCGGCAGGTCGGTCCTCTGGCGCAGGCGGCGCAGCAACTCCATGCCGTCCATGCGTGGCATCTTGATGTCGAGAATGGCAAGGTCCGGCAGCGTGGCCTGAAAGCCGTCGAGCGCCGAGGCGCCGTCGGTATAGGTCTGTACGCGATAGCCTTCGAACTCGAGTGCGATGGACACGGAAGCCAGAATATTGCGATCGTCGTCAACAAGGGCGATCGTTGGCATTCAGTTGTCTCCAGATTTCAGGCAGCCTCCGAACATGCGGCAGACCGCCTTTGGCGTCAGGATTGCGTAGAAAATGTGGCGTGAAGTTAGCGGATTCCAAGCGAATGCGCCAATTCGCCTGTGATAAATCTAACAAGGCCCACGGGCTTGTCCCGCCGGTCGGGGCCACTGTCAAGCCGACCGCGGCCGTCGCCCGGTCCCCGGCATGAGCGCGGCTGCCCTCCCGCCTGCCGTTGCGGCGCGCCGGACCCTGCGCCTGGCGGCGACCGCGGCGCTGGCGACGCTTGGCCCCGAAGGGGCGCCGTTCGCCTCTCTGGTGACGGTTGCCACCACGCCGGCCGGCGAGCCGATCCTGCTCATCTCGACGCTGGCGCAGCACACCAGGAACCTCGCCGCCGACCGGCGCGCCTCGCTTCTGCTGGTGGCGCCCGGCGGGGAGGGGGGCGATCCGCTGGCCGGCGCGCGGCTGACGCTGGTGGGAGAAGTGGGCCCGCGTGACGGCGACCCGGCCCTTCGCCGGCGCTTCCTCGCCCGCCACCAGGCGGCGGCCGGCTACGCCGATTTCGCCGATTTCGGCTTCCACCGATTCGCGATCGAGAGCGGCCACCTGGTCGCTGGCTTCGGGCGCATCGTGTCGCTGTTGCCGGCGGACATCCTCGTCGACGTCAGCGCTGCCGGCGAACTGATCGCTGCCGAGGACAGCGCGCTTGCCGACATCAACGCCGACGCCGCAACGGTCCGGCTCTACGCCAGCGCCCTGCTCGGCCTGCCGGCCGGCGACTGGCGGTTGACCGGAATCGACCCGCTCGGCATCGATCTTGCTGCCGGAGGAATGCGCGGACGGCTTGATTTCCCTCATTCCGTTGGCGACGCCGTCACGCTACGGCAGGTACTGGCAGATCTCGCAAGGCAAGCGCGGGACAAGGCCTGACGACGAAGAGCCGGGCGCAACCAGCGATCGGTTCCTGGGCTTGCCAGGGGGCGCGATGAACGCCATGAGACCCGTGCGCGGCACCGCCGGCCACAAAGCCGCGGCAACGGAGTGCTGACATGCCCGACCGTGTGCCTGCCACGACGGAATTCGCCAGCCGCAGCCTGCGCCTCGATACGCTGGTGCGCCTGCGCTGGCTGGCGGTGGTCGGCCAGGCGACGGCGGTGCTTTTCGTCGCCGAGGGCCTTGGCTTTCCCCTGCCGATGGTCGGCTGCCTCGTGCTCATCGGACTGTCGGCGCTGGTCAACATCGCCCTCCGGCTGCGCTATTCCGCAGACGCTGCGTCTCGGGCAATGGCCGGCGCTGGCGCTGCTCGCCTATGACCTTGGCCAGCTGGGCGCGCTGCTCTTCCTGACCGGCGGGCTCGACAACCCCTTCGCCTTCCTGCTGCTGGTGCCGGTGATCGTCTCGGCGACGACGCTTCCCCCGCGCGCCACCGTGGTGCTGGGGGCGATGGTGGTGGCCACGGCCAGCCTGCTGGCGCTCGACCACTGGCCGCTGCCCTGGTACGCCGGCGAGAGCCTGACGCATCCCGCTGGTCTACACCGCCGGCGTGTGGGTCGCGCTGGTGCTCGGCCTGTGCCTTCACCGGCATCTACACCTTCCGCGTCGCGGAGGAAGCGCGCCAGCTCGCCCGCGCCCTCACCGCGACCGAAATGGTGCTCGCCCGCGAGCATCACCTCTCCGCCCTCGACGGCCTTGCGGCTGCCGCCGCGCACGAGCTCGGCACGCCGCTGGCGACCATCGCCCTGGTCGCCAAGGAGATGGAGCGCGAAATGCCGGACAGCGACCAGCGCCGCGAGGATGTGGCCCTGATCATCAGCCAGTCGCAGCGCTGCCGCGACATCCTCGGCCGGCTGACGACGCTGTCCTGGCAGGGCGACGAGCATCTCGCCCGCGTGCCGCTCTCCCACCTGATCGAGGAGGTGGTGGCGCCCTATCGTGCCTTCGCCGCGGAGATCGTCGGTGACGCCGGCGCGCGGCGAGGGCGCCGAGCCGGTCGGCCGGCGCAATCCCGCCGTCATCCAGGGCCTCGCCAATCTGGTCGAGAACGCCGTCGATTTCGCCCGCCGCAAGGTGACCATCGCCACCGCGTGGAACGCCAGCGACGTCGTGGTCACCATCACCGACGACGGTCCCGGCTTCGCCGCCGGCATCATGGAGCGGATCGGCGAGCCCTACGTCACCACGCGCGGTCCGCGCAGCGCGCCCGCCGACCCGGAAGCCGGCGGCCTCGGCCTTGGCTTCTTCATCGCCAAGACCCTGCTGGAGCGCTCCGGCGCGCGGCTCACTTTGGGCAACCGGGAGCCGCCGGCTCGGGGGGCAATCGTCAAGGTTGTCTGGCCGCGCGCGGCTCATGGACAGCGAAACCCAGTCAATCGACGAAGTTGAGGGAAAACCAGGGAACGGAATGACTTGGCGGAGGCCGGTCGAATCCTTATAAACCGACCGATCGTTCACCTCCGGGAGGAACGGAGACTATTCGTAATGGCTGAAAACGGAAGCGACACTTCAAGTCAGTTGGACATGTCGCTGCTTCTTGTGGACGACGATAAACCCTTCCTGCAACGTCTGGCGCGCGCCATGGAGGCGCGCGGCTATGCCGTGGATATTGCCGACAACGTCGCCGACGGCCTCAAGAAGGCCGAGGCTGCGCCGCCGGCCTATGCCGTGGTCGACATGCGGCTGGAGGACGGCAACGGCCTCGACGTGATCGAGCTCCTGCGCCGGCGCCTGCCGGATTCGCGCATGGTGGTGCTGACCGGCTACGGCAACATCGCCACCGCCGTCACCGCGGTGAAGCTCGGCGCCGTCGACTATCTGGCCAAGCCGGCCGATGCCGACGAAATCCACGCCGCGCTCACCCGCGAGCCCGGGGAAAAGCCGACGCCGCCGGAGAACCCCATGTCGGCCGACCGGGTCCGCTGGGAGCATATCCAGAGGGTATACGAACTCTGCGAGCGCAACGTCTCGGAGACCGCACGCCGCCTCAATATGCACCGGCGCACATTGCAGCGCATCCTCGCCAAGCGGGCGCCGCGCTAGCCGAAGCCTGTATTACGGCCGCACGCTGTCGCTTTCGGGCGCATTGGGGATATGTCCGTCGCCCGCCGTTTTCACCCACTTGCCTTTCGCATTGCGCGCGCCCGCGCGTCCTTCGGCCCGTGCCGCACCCGGACCGATGCCGAAACGCGCCTCGCGCCGTCCGCACCGATGCAATTCCGCGCACAATTCCGATCCGTCCTTTGATTCAGCCCAGCATGTCTCGCTAGGATGTCGTTTCAGATGTGGGAACGTCGTGAGGCAGGGGAATGGCAGCGCCGCTCGCCGGTCTGAAGATTCTTGAACTGGCACGCGTGCTCGCCGGCCCGTGGGCCGGTCAGATCTTCGCCGATCTCGGCGCCGAGGTGATCAAGGTCGAGAGTCCCGCCGGCGACGATACGCGGCGCTGGGGCCCGCCCGCCATCGACAATGGCGACGGCACCAGCGATGCCGCCTATTTCCACGCCTGCAACCGGGGCAAGCGGTCAATCGTCGTCGATTTCCGCAAGCCGGAAGGGCAGGAGATCGTTCGCCGGCTCGCCGGCCGCGCCGACGTCGTCATCGAGAACTTCAAGGTCGGGGCGCTGAGGAAGTACGGCCTCGACTATGCGAGCCTCACCGCCGCCAATCCGGCCTTGATCTATTGCTCGATCACCGGCTTCGGTCAGGACGGCCCCTATGCCGCGCGTCCCGGCTACGATTTCATCATCCAGGCCATGGGCGGCCTGATGGATCTGACCGGCACGCCCGAGGGCGAGCCGCAGAAGGTCGGCGTCGCCACTGTCGACATCTTCACCGGCCTCTACGCGGTCATCGCCGTCCAGGCGGCGCTGGCGCACCGCGCGCTGACCGGCGAGGGGCAGCACATCGACATGGCGCTGCTCGACACCCAGGTCGGTGTGCTTGCCAACCAGGCGCTGAACTATCTGGCAACCGGCATCGCCCCCCACCGTCTCGGCAATGCCCACCCCAATATCGTGCCCTATCAGGTCTTCGCCGCCGCCGACGGCCACATCGTCGTTGCCGTCGGCAATGACGGCCAGTTCCGTCAACTGGTCACCGTGCTCGGCGCCCCCGGGCTCGCCGACAATCCGCTGGCCGCGACCAACGAGGCCCGCGTCGCCAACCGCGCCGTTCTGGTGCCCGAGCTGGCGCGTCTGATCGCGCCGTTTGCCCGCGCCGATCTGCTCGCCCGGCTGGAAGAGGCGAATGTGCCGGCCGGGCCGATCAACACCGTTGCCGAGGTCTTTGCCGACCCGCAGGTCATCCACCGCGCCATGCGCGTCGACCTGCCGCACGCCGGCGGCGTCAGCCGGCCCTCCGTGCGCACGCCGATCACCATGTCGCGGACGCCGCTTACCGCCGAGCGCTCGGCGCCGCTGCTCGGCGAGCACACCGCCGAGATTCTCGCCGAGCTCGGCCACGACGCCGCCGATATCGACCGTCTTGTCGGCGATGGCGTAGTGGGGCGCCGATGACGGATTTGCTTCCCGCTTTCGCCCTATCTCAATGTCGACGTGCGGGACGCGACTTTTGCTGCGCCCAGTGCAATGATCTTCACAAACATCGATCCCGGGAGGAGCACCTATGGCCGAGATAACGCAAAATCCACGTCTGGCGCGCGAATCGATGGCCTATGTGCTGGCCGGCGGCCGCGGCAGCCGGTTGATGGAACTGACCGACAAGCGGGCCAAGCCCGCCGTGTTCTTCGGCGGCAAGACGCGCATCATCGATTTTGCCCTGTCCAACGCGCTCAATTCGGGCATCCGGCGCATCGCGGTCGCCACCCAGTACAAGGCCCACAGCCTCATCCGCCACCTGCAGCGCGGCTGGGCGTTCCTGAGGACGGAGCGCAACGAGAGTTTCGATATCCTGCCCGCCAGCCAGCGCACGTCGGAGGATCAGTGGTATTCCGGCACTGCCGACGCCGTCTATCAGAACATCGATATCGTCGGCAGCTACCGGCCAGCTCACATCGTCGTGCTCGCCGGCGACCACATCTACAAGATGGACTACGAGCGCATGCTCGAGCAGCACGTCGGCACCGGAGCCGACGTCACCATCGGCTGCCTCGAGGTGCCGCGCATGGAAGCGACCGGCTTCGGCGTCATGCACGTCGATGCCGAGGACCGCATCGTTTCCTTCCTGGAGAAGCCGAAGGATCCGCCCGGCATGCCCGACAAGCCGGACATGGCGCTGGCTTCCATGGGCATCTACGTCTTCGAGACCAATTTCCTGTTCGAGGAGCTGCGCCGCGACGCCGCCGACGTCAATTCCAGCCACGATTTCGGCAAGAACCTCATCCCCTACCTCGTCAAGAACGGCAAGGCCATGGCCCACCGTTTCTCGAGCTCCTGCGTCCGCTCGAGCAGCGAGGAAGAAGCCTATTGGCGCGATGTCGGCACCGTCGATGCATACTGGGAAGCCAATATCGATCTCACCGACGTCATTCCGGCCCTCGATCTCTACGATCAGAGCTGGCCGATCTGGACCAATGTCGAACTCACTGCGCCGGCGAAGTTCGTCCATGACTTCGACGATCGTCGCGGCATGGCCATCAACACCATGGTTTCCGGCGGCTGTATCGTCTCCGGCTCCAGCGTCCATCGCTCGCTGCTCTTCACCGGCGTTCGGGTTGATTCCTACTCCGACGTCCGGGGCGCGGTGGTGCTGCCCTATGCCCGCATCGGCCGTGGTGTCCGCCTCACGAACGTCGTGGTCGATCGCGGTGTCGTCATCCCGGAAGGCCTTGTCGTCGGCGAGGACCCCGAGCTTGACGCCAAGCGTTTCCGCCGTACCGAAAAGGGCATCTGCCTGATCACCCAGGTCATGCTCGATCGAATCTAGACAATGAAGATCCTGGCCGTTGCCTCCGAGGTATTCCCGCTGGTCAAGACCGGCGGCCTTGCCGATGTCGTCGGCGCTCTTCCCGCCGCGCTCAAGCCGCATAATGTTGAGATGCGGGTTCTGGTGCCGGGCTATCCGGCGATCACCGCGGCGCTGAAGAAGGCCGAGCCGCTGCACCACTATGCCAAGCTCTTCGGCGGCCAGGCGACGCTTGTCGCCGGCACGGCTGCTGGTCTCGACCTGATCGTCCTCGATGCGCCCCACCTGTTCGACCGACAGGGCAACCCCTACCTGGCGCCGGGCGGCGGCGACTGGCCCGACAATTGGAAGCGTTTCGCAGCGCTTGACCGCGTCGCGGCCGATATCGGCACGGGCAAGCTCGGCGCCTTCCGGCCCGACGTCGTCCATTGCCACGACTGGCACGCCGGACTGACGCCGGTCCTCCTGCACTACGCCGATGGCCCGGCCGCAAAGTCGGTGATGACCATCCACAATCTGGCCTTCCAGGGCAATTTCCCGCCGGCGATCTTTCCCTTCCTCGGTCTGCCCGATGCCGCCTTCACCGTCGATGGCCTCGAATATTACGGCAATGTCAGCTTCATGAAGGGCGGCCTGCAGCTCGCCGATGCCGTCACCACCGTCAGCCCCTCCTATGCCGCCGAGATCTGCACCCCCGGCGGCGGCATGGGCTTCGATGGCCTGTTGCGCGCCCGCCGCGACGTGCTCTCCGGCATCCTCAACGGCATCGACACCGGCGTGTGGAACCCGGCGAACGATGCGGCGCTGGCGGCGTCCTACACCGCCGCCTCGCTCGGCCGCCGCGGCGCCAACCGCCGCGCCGTCGAGGAAGGCTTCGGCCTCGATCCGGCCGACAGCATGATCTTCGCCGTGGTCAGCCGGCTCACCTGGCAGAAGGGCATGGATGTCCTCGGCGACTGCGTTGACGGTCTGATCGGCCGCGGCGCGCGTCTGGTCGTGCTCGGCACCGGCGATGCGGCGCTGGAGGGCATGTTCCACGCCGCCGCCTCGCGCCATCGCGGCCGCGTCGGGGTGATCGCCGGCTATGACGAGCGCCTGTCGCACATGGTCCAGGGCGGCGCCGACGCCATCCTCGTGCCCTCGCGCTTCGAGCCCTGCGGCCTCACCCAGTTCTGCGGCCTGCGTTATGGCTGCGTGCCCGTGGTGGCGCGCGTCGGCGGTCTTGCCGATTCCATCGTCGATGCCAACGACGCGGCCATTGCCGCGGAAGTCGCCACCGGCATCCAGTTCATGCCGGTGGACCGCACCGGGCTCGAAGCGGCGCTCGCCCGCGCCATCGCGCTCTTCGGCGACAAGGCCGTGTGGACGCGCATGCAGAAGCGCGGCATGAAGACCGATGTTTCCTGGACCGCGAGCGCCGGGCGCTATGCTGCGCTCTATCGCGGCCTCACGGAGGGCAAGGCGTCATGATCCGCACCATCGCAACCACCCCCTATGACGACCAGAAGCCAGGCACCTCGGGCTTGCGCAAGAAGGTGCCGCATTTCCAGCAGCCGCATTACGTCGAGAACTTCATCCAGTCGATCCTCGATGCCAATGGCGGGCTGGCCGGCAAGACGCTGGTCATCGGCGGCGACGGCCGCTTCTTCAATCGCGAGGCCATCCAGCGGGCGCTCAAGATCGCGGCCGGCAACGGCCTGGCCAAGGTCATCGTCGGCCGCGGCGGGCTGCTCTCCACCCCCGCCGCTTCCAACCTCATCCGCAAGAACGCCACCGCCGGCGGCATCATCCTCTCGGCCAGCCACAATGCCGGCGGGCCGAAGGAGGATTTCGGCATCAAGTTCAACACCCCCAATGGCGGCCCGGCGCCGGAGAAGGTGACCGAGGCCATCTTCGCCAGGACCAAGGTCATCGACCGCATCCTCATGTCGGATGCGCCCGACCTCGACCTCGATACCATCGGCACGCAGACGCTGGAGGAGATGACCGTCGCGGTGATCGATCCGGTCGCCGACTATCAGGCGCTGATGGAGACCTTGTTCGACTTCGACGCGATTTGGGCGATGTTCGCATCGGGCTTCACCATGCGCTTCGACGCCATGAGCGCGGTCACCGGGCCCTACGCCACGGCGATTTTCGAAGGCGCGCTCGGCGCCCCTGCCGGCACCGTGGTCAACGGCACGCCACTACCCGATTTTGGCGGCCATCACCCCGATCCCAACCCGGTCCATGCCAAGGCGCTCTTCGAAGAGATGATGGGCGAGAATGCCCCGGATTTCGGCGCAGCTTCCGATGGCGATGGCGACCGCAACCTCATCCTCGGCCGCCACCAATACGTCACGCCGTCGGATTCGCTGGCGGTTCTTGCCGCCAATGCCCACCTGGCGCCGGGATACGCCAAGGGGCTGGCCGGCATCGCCCGCTCCATGCCGACAAGTGCGGCCGCCGACGCCGTGGCCAGCAAGCTCGGCATCAAGTGCTACGAGACGCCAACCGGCTGGAAGTTCTTCGGCAACCTGCTCGACGCGGGGCTCGCCACCATCTGCGGCGAGGAAAGCGCCGGCACCGGCTCCAACCATGTGCGCGAGAAGGACGGCGTCTGGGCGGTGCTGCTGTGGCTCAACATCCTCGTCCAGCGCAAGCAGAGCGTCGCCGAGATCATGCGCGACCATTGGCGCGAGCACGGCCGCAACTTCTATTCGCGCCATGATTACGAGGCGATCGAGACCGAACGCGCCAATGCCGTGATGCGTCATCTGCGCGAGCGGCTGCCGAAACTCGCCGGCGGGACACTGGGCGGCATGGATGTCAGTGCCGCCGACGAATTCGCCTATGACGATCCGGTGGACGGCTCGCATACCGGCGGCCAGGGGGTGCGCATCCTGTTCGCCGACGGGGCGCGCATTATCTTCCGCCTGTCCGGCACCGGCACGGCCGGCGCCACGTTGCGTGTCTATCTCGAGCGCGTCGAGCCCGACCCCACCCGCCACGGCCACGATCCGCAGGTGGTGCTCGAGCCGCTGATCGACGCCGCCGCCGAAGTCAGCGATCTGGCCCACCTCACCGGCCGCACCGTGCCGGACGTGATCACTTGAGACGCTGCTCCCCTTCAGCAATCCGGCAGCCAGCGTGAGTCCGGAATATGTCGTCATCTTCTCGGCGCTGGCGCTGAGCGGCCTGGTCAAGGGCGCGCTCGGCGCCGGCCTGCCGGTGGTGGCGGTTCCGGTTCTCGCCTCGTTCTTCGGTGTGCCCTTCGCCATTGCCATGATGGTGGTGCCGACCGTGGTCACCAATATCTGGCAGCTCTGGCAATTCCGCCGCCATCGCACGGGGCTGAGCTGGCTCGCCGGCCTGTGCCTCGCCGCCGGGGTCGGTATTGCCGTCGGTACCTGGCTGCTCGCCAGCCTTCCCGGCCACATCCTCGGCATCATCCTGGCGGTGGTGGTGGTCGCCTATATCGCCCTCAGGCTGGCGCGGCCCCATTGGCACATTCCGCTGGCGCTGGCCGCCCGCATCGCCCCCGCGGTCGGTCTGGTTTCGGGTTTCCTGCAGGGCGCCACCGGCATTTCCGCTCCGGTCAGCATCACCTTCGTCTCCTCGGTGGGCTTCAGCCGGCCGCAGTTCGTCTTTGCCATTTCGGCCCTGTTCGTCAGCTATTCCGTCGTCCAGGTGCCCTCGCTGATCGCCACCGGCATTCTCACCTGGCACCGTCTGCTGTTGAGCGGGCTCGCCTTCCTGCCCATCCTGGTGACCATGCCGGCCGGCAACTGGCTGGCGGGACGGCTGAGCCGCCAGGCGTTCGACCGCCTGCTCCTCGGGTTGCTCGCCGTGATCGCGGTCAAGCTGGTCTACGATTCGCTGTTTTAGCGGCTGCTCCCTGCCCAAATGACTGCGATACCTTGTCCAAACCGCTTTGGCCCCCTTGATTGCAGACCAAAGATAGGGTGAGCATCGCAGCGATGGATGCAACATCTACCAATCCGCCGCGCAAGAGCGCCTCCCGCAACGGCGAAGACAAGATCGACCGCTCCCACACCGACTGGTACCGGGACGCGATCATCTATCAGCTTCACATCAAGGCGTTCTTCGATTCCGACGGCAACGGCATGGGCGATTTCACCGGTCTCATCGACCGGCTCGACTATATCGCCAGCCTCGGCGTGACGGCGATCTGGCTTTTGCCCTTCTATCCCTCGCCGATGCGCGACGACGGCTACGACATTGCCGACTACCGTTCGGTCAATCCCGTCTATGGCACCATGCGGGATTTCCGGCGTTTCGTCGCGGAGGCGCACAAGCGCGGCATCCGTGTCATCACCGAGCTGGTCATCAACCACACCTCGGATCAGCATCACTGGTTCCAGCGCGCGCGCCGCGCCAAGCCGGGCTCGGTCGCCCGCAACTATTATGTCTGGAGCGACACCGACAAGCACTACGGCGGCACCCGCATCATCTTCATCGACACCGAGAAGTCGAACTGGACGTGGGATCCGGTCGCCAATGCCTTTTTCTGGCACCGCTTCTATTCGCACCAGCCCGACCTCAACTTCGACAATCCGCACGTCATGGAGGAGGTCAAGCGCCTCCTGCATTTCTGGCTCGATACCGGCGTCGACGGCCTGCGTCTCGATGCCATCCCCTATCTCGTCGAGCGCGACGGCACCAACAACGAGAACCTGCCTGAAACCCATGCGGTGCTGAGGGAGCTTCGCCGCGAGCTCGACGCCAGCTATCCCGACCGCATGCTGCTGGCCGAGGCCAATCAGTGGCCGGAGGACACGCGCCCCTATTTCGGCGAGGGCGACGAATGCCACATGGCGTTCCATTTCCCGCTGATGCCGCGCATGTACATGGCGCTCGCCCAGGAGGACCGCCACCCGATCACCGACATCGTTCGCCAGACGCCGGATATTCCCGACAATTGCCAGTGGGCGATCTTCCTGCGCAACCACGATGAGCTGACGCTGGAAATGGTCACCGAGGAAGAGCGCGATTACCTGTGGCGCACCTACGCCACCGACTCGCGCGCCCGCATCAATCTCGGCATCCGCCGCCGTCTGGCGCCGTTGCTCGACAATGACCGCCGCAAGATCGAGCTGATGAACGGGCTTCTGCTGTCGATGCCCGGCACGCCGATCGTCTATTACGGCGATGAACTCGGCATGGGCGACAACTACTTCCTCGGCGACCGCGACGGCGTGCGTACGCCCATGCAGTGGTCGGCGGACCGCAATGGCGGTTTCTCGCGCGCCAACCCGCAGCAGCTCTATTTGCCGCCGATCATGGACCCGGTCTACGGCTTCCAGGCGGTTAACGTCGAGGCGCAGAACACCGAGGCCTCCTCGTTGCTCAACTGGATGCGGCGCATGATCTCGGTGCGCAAGCAGCATCCCGCCTTCGGCCGCGGCACCCTGACGATCCTTCTTCCGCAGAACCGCAAGGTTCTTGCCTATGTGCGCGAGCATCAGGACGAGCGCATCCTGTGCGTCGTCAATCTGTCGCGCGCCGCCCAGGCGGTCGAGCTCGACCTGTCCGACTATCGCGGCGCCGTGCCGGTCGAGCTGGCCGGCAACGCCGCCTTCCCGCCGATCGGCACCCTGCCTTACATGCTCACTCTGCCGGCCTATGGCTTCTACTGGTTCCTGCTGGCGCCGGAGGCCGACGCGCCCCGCTGGCACACGCAGATGCCCGACCCGCTGCCCGAATTCGTCACGCTGACGACGGCCGGCGGCAATCTTGCCAACGTGCTGGAAGGCCGCGAGCTGAACCAGCTTCAGCGCGACGTCCTGCCCGAATTTCTCGGTCACCAGAACTGGTTCCGCGGTGGCGCCAAGCGCGTCAAGCGGGCCACGGTCACGCCGATCGGGGTCTTGCCCGGCACCCCCAACCAGTTGCTCTATGTCGACGTCGAGCCCACCGACGATCGTCCGCGCCGCTATTTCCTTCCCGTGACCGCCCTATGGGGCGAGAAGAACCTGCATCTCGGCGCCCCCAAGCTGTCCTACACGCTGGCCCGCCTGCGCCACGGCCCCACCCTCGGCGCGCTCATCGACGCCTCCTTCGACGAGCGCTTTCACTGGGATCTGGTCACCGCCATGCGCGCGGGCGTGGTCGTTCCGGGGAAGGGCGGTAGCCTCGTCTTCGAATCGAACCCCGCCTTCCACGATGTCGAACTGACCGACTCGATCCGCCCGGTCGGCATCGAGGAGCGCGATGCCGCCTTCATCGTCGGCTCGAATGTGATGATGAAGGTCTATCGGCGCCTCAGGCCGGGCGAGCACCCCGAGGTATCCATCGGCCGCTTCCTCACCGAGGTTGCCGGTTTCGAGCACACGCCGGGCTTTTACGGCAGCCTCCAGTTCAAGCCTGACGACGGCGAGCCTGTGATGCTCGCCGCCGCCTTCACCTATATCCCCAACCAGGGCGATGCGTGGAGCGCCATACAGGAGGCGCTCGACCGCGATCTCGAGGCCTTTGCCCTGCTGCCGCGCGACGAAAACGGCGTGCTGGTCGACCCGGCGCCGGCCTTCGAATATCCGCTCGACCTGGCCACCATCCTCGGCAAGCGCGTCGCCGAGCTGCATCTTGCCTTCGCCACGCCGACGCGCGACCGGCGCTTCGCCGCCGAGCCGATCAAGCCCGCCGACCTGAAGCGTTGGATCACCGACGCCACGCGCAAGTTGACCGAGGCCTGCACCCTCGCGGCGCGGGTCGCGGAAGGATCGCCGCAGGCGCTGGATATCCATGCCGCAACCCTGCGCCGTGTCCGCGCGACGCTGACGGCACGCATCAAGGCCGCGGGCCGGCTGACCGATATGGGGCTCAAGACCCGCGTTCACGGCAGTCTCAACCTCGTCCCTGTCCTGGTCGTCAAGGACGATGTCGCTTTCATCGATTTCGAGGGTGAATCGCACCGCGCCACCGCCGAACGCCATCGCAAGGTTTCTCCGTTGCGCGACATCGCCAGCATGCTGCGTTCCTTCGATTACGCCGCGCGCTCTGCGATCCGTCGCATGGAGGAGCGCGACGGCACCACGCCGCCGGAACGCGACCGGGCGATGGCCTGGCGCGATACCGCGATACGCCAGTTTCTTGATGCCTACTGGCCGGTCGCCGTCGAGGCCGGCCTTGTGCCCGCGGACGAGGCGACGCGCAGCCGGCTCCTCGACCTCTTCCTCATCAACAGGGTCGCGGAAGAAATCGCCTATGAGGCGGTCAAGCGGCCGACCTGGCTATGGCTGCCGGTCCACGGCCTGCTGGCGATGGCTACCGAAGGCGAGGCCCATCCATGAGCCCAAGCAAGCCGAAGACCACACGTCCGAACAAGCCGAAGCGGCCGGCCTGGCAGCCGGATGACGCGGCGATCGAGGCGATCGTCGCCGGCAAGCACGGCGATCCTTTCGCCGTGCTTGGCCCACACGGCGGCGACGGCGTCCCGCTTTCGGTGCGGGCGTTCTGGCCCGGCGCCGATGGCGTCGAGGTGATCGACCGCGCCACCGGCGAAACCGTTGCCACGCTCGAACGCCTGCATCCGGACGGCTTCTTCGCCGGCCTGATCGGCGACCGCCATGCGCCGGCGTCCTATCGCCTGCGCTTCAGCCACGGCGCCGACAGATGGGAGGCCGAGGACCCCTACCGCTTTCCGTTGATTCTCGGCGAGATGGACATCTACCTCCTCGGCGAGGGCAGCCACCGCCGACTGTTCGAGTGCCTCGGGGCCCATCCGATGACGGTCGACGGTGTCGATGGCGTCGCCTTCGCCGTATGGGCGCCCAATGCGTCGCGGGTCAGCATCGTCGGCGATTTCAACCAGTGGGACGGCCGCCGCCACCCCATGCGCAAACGCGTCGAGGCCGGCGTCTGGGAGCTGTTCCTCCCCGGCGTGGCGAAAGGCGCCATCTACAAGTTCGAGCTGCTCGCCGCCGACGGCCGGTTGCTGCCGCTCAAGGCCGATCCGATCGGCTTTGCCCATGAGGTGCCGCCGGCAACCGGCTCGCGCGTGCACGGCCTGCCGCGCTACACGTGGTCCGATCACGATTGGATGGCGAACCGCAAGGCCCGCCAGGCGCTCGATGCACCGGTCTCGATCTACGAGGTCCACCTCGAATCATGGCGGCGCAAGGAAGGCAACGCGCCGCTGAGCTATGACGAGCTCGGCGACCAGCTCGTCACCTATGCCCGCAACATGGGCTTCACCCATATCGAATGCCTGCCGGTCTCCGAGCATCCCTTCTCGGGCTCCTGGGGCTACCAGCCGATCGGCCTGTTCGCGCCGACCAGCCGCTTCGGCAGCCCGGAGGAGTTCGCCGGCTTCGTCGACAAGGCCCATCAGGCCGGTCTCGGCGTCATCGTCGATTGGGTGCCCGCCCACTTCCCCACCGATGCCCACGGCCTTGCCCGCTTCGACGGCACCGCTCTCTACGAGCATGAGGACCCGCGCCTCGGCTTCCATCGCGACTGGAACACGCTCATCTACAATTTCGGGCGCACCGAGGTGCGCAACATCCTCATCGCCAATGCCTTGTTCTGGACCGAGTATTTCCACATCGACGGCCTCCGCGTCGATGCCGTGGCGTCCATGCTCTATCTCGATTATTCGCGTGAGCCCGGCGAATGGATTCCCAATATCCACGGCGGCCGCGAGAATCTCGAGGCGGTTGCCTTCCTGCGCGAAATGAACACTCGCATCTTCGGCGATCATCCCGGCGCCACCACGATTGCCGAGGAATCGACTGCCTGGCCGCAGGTGTCGCGGCCGGTGGATACCGGGGGTCTGGGCTTCGGCTACAAGTGGAACATGGGCTGGATGCACGACACGCTCGACTATATGAGCCACGAGCCGGTGCACCGGAAATACCACCACCACGAGATGACCTTCGGCATCCACTATGGTTTCACCGAGAATTTCGTGCTGCCGCTCAGCCATGACGAGGTCGTCCACGGCAAGGGCTCGCTCTTCGGCCGCATGTCCGGCGACCGCTGGCAGAAGTTCGCCAATCTCAGGGCCTATTTCGCCTTCATGTGGACCCATCCGGGCAAGAAGCTGCTGTTCATGGGCGGCGAGTTCGCCCAGGAGGCCGAGTGGAACCACGACCAGTCGCTGGACTGGTACATACTGGAATATCCCGATCATCGCGGCGTCCAGCAGCTCGTCCGCGACCTCAACCATCTTTATCGCGAAATCCCGGCGCTCCACGTCAAGGATGCCGAGCGTTCTGGCTTCGACTGGCTGGACTGGCAGGACGCCGACAACAGCATCTTCGCCTTCGTCCGCTACGGTGGCGACGGCGATGCGCCGGTCGTTGTGGTCTCCAACATGACGCCGGTCGTGCGCGAGGGCTACCGCCTTGGCGTGCCGCGTGCCGGCTGGTGGCGCGAGCGACTGAACACCGACTCCGACATCTATGGCGGGTCCAATGTCGGCAATGCCGGCGGCGTCCAGTCCGAAGCCGTCGAGGCGCACGGCCAGTCGGCATCGGTCTTGCTTAATCTGCCTCCGCTGGCCACCGTGATATTCGAACACGTAGGCTAGGGCCGCTAGAGGATCGCTGGGAACATGTCAAAGCTGCGGGTCGGGCCCGGCTTGCCGCAACCGCTCGGCGCAACCTGGGACGGGGCAGGGGTGAATTTTGCCCTGTTCTCCGCCAACGCCACCAAGGTCGAGGTCTGCCTCTTCGACCCCAAGGGGCGGCGCGAGGTGGCGCGCATTGCGCTGCCCGAATACACCCACGAGGTCTGGCACGGCTATCTGCCGGACGTGCGTCCCGGCCAGCTTTACGGCTATCGCGTCCACGGCCCGTACGACCCGGCCAACGGCCACCGCTTCAATCCCAACAAGCTGCTCATCGACCCCTATGCCCGCGCGCTCTACGGCGAAGTCGTCTGGCACGACGCCTGTTACGGCTACCGCGTCGGCTCGCCGCGCGGCGACCTGGTCATGGACCGCCGCGACTCGGCATTCGTCATGCCGAAATGCGTGGTCATCGACAGCGCCGTCACCTGGGGCGCGGATCGCCACCCGCGCCGCCCCTGGGCCGAAACCATCATCTACGAAGCCCACGTCAAGGGCATGACCGCGGCGCGCGAGGACATTGCGCAGCCGCTGCGCGGCACCTTCGCTGGCCTCTGCGATCCGCGCATGGTGGAGCACCTGCAAAAGCTCGGCGTGACCGCAATCGAGCTCATGCCGATCCAGTCCTTCTTCGACGACCGCGAATTCGTCCATCGCGGGCTGACCAACTACTGGGGCTACAACACCGCCAACTTCTTCGCTCCGGCGGCGCGCTACATCTCGCCCGGTGCCGATATCCACGAGTTCAAGCTGATGGTGCGCCGGCTGCACGAGGCCGGCATCGAGGTCATCCTCGACGTGGTCTACAACCACACCGCCGAAGGCAACCACATGGGGCCGACGCTGTCCTTCCGCGGCATCGACAATGCCAGCTACTACATGCTGAGCGAAGACAAGCGCTACTACTTCGACACCACCGGCTGCGGCAACACGGTGCACCTGCGCCATCCGCGCGTGCTGCAGATGGTGATGGATTCGCTGCGCTACTGGGTCGAGGAGTGTCACGTCGACGGCTTTCGCTTCGATCTCACCACGGCGCTCGGCCGTGAATACGGCCAGTTCGATCCCAGCGCGGTCTTCTTCGATGCCATCCGCCAGGACCCGGTATTGCAGCGTGCCAAGATGATCGCCGAGCCGTGGGACCTCGGCCCCAACGGCTATCAGGTGGGCGCCTTTCCGCCCGGCTGGGCCGAGTGGAACGGCCGCTACCGCGACACCGTGCGCTCCTTCTGGAAAGGCGACGAGGGCCAGATGCCGGCCTTGGCCAGGGCCATTCTCGGCTCCGCCGACCTCTACGATCATCGCGGCCGCAAGCCGTGGGCCAGCGTCAATTTCGTCACCGCCCACGACGGTTTCACGCTCACCGACCTGTGGTCCTACAACGACAAGCACAACGAGGCCAACGGCGAGAACAACCATGACGGCCACAGCGACAACCGCAGCTGGAACTGCGGTGTCGAGGGGCCGACCGATGACCCGAAGATACGCGCCCTGCGCGAACGCATGCGGCGCAACACCGCCGCCACGCTGTTGCTTTCCCAGGGCACGCCGATGGTGCTGATGGGCGACGAGATCGGCCGCACGCAGCACGGCAACAACAACGCCTATTGCCAGGACAATGAAACCACCTGGATGCGCTGGCGCGGCATGACCGGGCGCGACTACGCCTTCATGGAATTCGTGCGTGGCGTCATCGCCGTGCGCAAGCGCTATCCCGTCCTGCACTCGTCGCATTTCCTCCACGGCACCGCGATCCACGGCGACGGCACCCGCGACGTGATCTGGCTCAGGCCCGACGGCAAGGAGATGGATATCGAGTCATGGGCCGACAAGGCGGCCCGCAGCATCGGCGTCATGCTCGGCGACATTCCGGCGCGTGTGCTCATCCTGATCAACGCCTATTACGAGACGCTGCCCTTCCGCCTGCCCAATGGCGGGCGACCCTATTGGCGCGTGCGCATCGATACCGGCAGCGGCGAGATCGATCCGCCCGACCGCACCTATCCCGTCGACGGGACGCTACAGCTTGAAGGGCGCACCCTGATCATGCTTGCTGGCGATACCGTCATGCGGAACAGCAGGAGCGCAACGATATGAGCGACGACCTGAATCGTCTGGCCGATCGCGCCGGCGTCGAGCGCAGCTATCTCTCCCTCATGGGGCCGACCGTCACCGCCGGGGAAGCGCCGCTGCGCGCCACGCTTTCCGCGCTGGGTATCCCCGCCGGCGACGACACCGCCGTTGCCGAGAGCCTGGAAAAGGTGCCCGCGCGCGACCCCGGGCCGATGCAGGCGCCGGAAGGGGTCGCCTGCTATGTGCCCGACTGGCTCAGGGACAGCCGTTGCTGGGGCATTGCCTGTCAGATCTACAGCCTGCGCTCGCGGCGCAACTGGGGCATGGGCGACTTCGAGGACCTTGCCCGCTTCGCCGAGATCGCCGCCGCAGCCGGCGCTGATTTCGTCGGCGTCAACCCGCTGCACGCCTTGTTCATGGCCGATGCACGCAAGTTCAGCCCGTTCTCGCCGTCGAGCCGCCACTTCCTCAATCCGCTCTACATCGCGCTCGATCATGTGCCCGGCGCGGACAAGGTTCTGGCCGAAATGGTCGTCCCGGCAGAGCTGCGCGATTCCAGATTCGTCGATTATGCCAAGGTCGGCCCGCTCAAGCTGAAGGCGCTGACCTTCCTGTTCCGCGCCTTCCGCGAGACGGCCGATCCGGCCGCGGCACAGCAATTCGCCGACTATGTCGCCACCGGCGGGCGGCCGCTCTACATGCACGCCTTGTTCGAGGCACTGTCGCAGGCGATGGTCGAAGAGGGCCATGCCGCCTCCTGGCACAGCTGGCCGGAGCAGTACCGCCACCCGGCGAGCCGCGCGGTCACCACCTTCGCCGCCGGTCACGCCGAGGAGATCGCCTTTCACACCTGGCTGCAATGGACCGCCGAGCGCCAGCTCGCCGAGGCCCAGGCCCGCGCCAAGGCTGCCGGCATGCGCATCGGCCTCTACCTCGACATGGCGGTCGGCGTCGCCCCCGACGGCTCAGCCACCTGGTCGGATCGCGAACTGACCGTGCCATCGGTACGCATCGGTGCGCCGCCCGACTATTACAATGCCGACGGCCAGGACTGGGGCGTCGCCCCGCTGTCGCCGGCGGCGCTCCAGGCGCGCGATTTCAAGCCCTACCGCGAGGTCATCGATACGGTGCTGCGCCATGCCGGGGCGCTCCGCATCGACCACGCCATGAGCCTCTACCGGCTGTTCTGGATCGCGCAAGGCTTCACCGCCGCCGACGGCGTCTATGTACGCTATCCGCTTGCCGCCATGCTGCGCACTCTGGCCGAAGGCTCGCAGGCGCACCAAGCCATCGTCATCGGCGAGGCGCTCGGCGTCGTGCCCAAGGGCTTCCCCGAGGTGCTCGGCACCACCGAGATCCAGGCCTATGTCGTCTACTTCTTCGAGAAGCGCGGCGAGCAGTTCGTCCCCATCGCCGAATATCCGCGCGAGGCGCTGGCCTGCATCACCACCCACGACCTGCATACGCTGGCCGGCTGGTGGAGCGCGCACGACCTCAAGACGCGTCGCGGCTTCGGCTACCTCAAGGAGGAGGACGCCGAACAGGCCTTTGCCGAGCGCGCCAGCGAGCGCATGCACCTGCTCTATACGCTCGCCGATCACGAACTCCTGCCGCACGATGTCTGGGCCGTGCGCGACGGCCATCAGCCGCCGCCGGAGACGATCCCCGAATCGGTCGCCGTGGCACTGCACCGCCTGGTCGCGCGCGCGCCTTCGCGCCTGTTCGTCCTGGCCATCGAGGATCTCACTGCCGATCCCGAGCAGGTCAACATCCCCGGCACCGTCGACGAGCACCCCAACTGGCGGCGCAGGATCGTCTGCGACATCGAGGATCTGCCGGAACATCCCTTCTTCAAGGCGATCACTGCGGCATTGCGCGAGGAACGCCCGCGTTAGAGCCCTTCACAGTCAGGTGGGATCAATTCCGTTTCTCGACCGGCTTGGGCCTCCGCCGGTCGGAAACCCGAAGGCAAGGGCGCTTTTGCGCCGTTAGCGACACCGCCGGTCGCGACCGTACCCCGGATACGCCCCTCTCCCGGCGGTTTGATCCTGTCGTCCCGCGATCAGGTCGGCAGTCCGACGCCACGCCCGCCGGCGCGGCGCTGCTGGATGACAACAGCGATGACCAGCAGCGCGCCCTGAGCGATGTCCTGATAGAAGGAGTAATCGCGAAAAGCCGCTGGCCTGTCGAGGCGTCCTCTCGCTGCGCTATGGCGGGAGCGGTTGCGTTTCGCAACGGTTTGGGCGCGGGGGCCCGACGGCAATCGATCGACGACCGGAAGAATCCGCCGCGCCCCGCGGCAATCTACATCGCCGCCGTCGGGGCGCGCTTTGCCGTGGCTCTCTCCGCTTGGCTTGGCAGGCGCGTCCCTATAACAGAGACGCCATGAAGATCCGCTTCAAGCGCGCGCAACCGGACAAGCCTGCGATTTCGCGGCTGTGGGACGCATTATGCGAGGCGCGCGACCTTTCCCCCGAAACGGCGCGGCTGCTCGCCTTCGCGGCGCAGCATGGCGGCGCCTCCAAATCGACGCGACTGCAGGACGTGTGGGCGCTGTTCGAGGCCGACGGCAAGCGCGCCGGCTATTTCGTCGAGTTCGGCGCTGCCGATGGCATCACGCAGAGCAACACCTGGATGCTCGCCGAGCATTTCGGCTGGACCGGGGCGCTGGGCGAGCCGCACCCGGACTATGCCAGGCAACTCGGCGACGAATCGGCCGCGGGAATACCGCACCGACAAGGCCATCTGGTCGATCAGCGGTGCCAGCGTGACGCTGGCATTGACCCGCGTTCCACTGCTCAGCGTCGTTGCCGAAAGCAACCCGCCCGGCCTGCACCGGCGCAAGGCGCTGCGCCACACCACGGTCAGCGTGCCGACGATCAGCCTCAATGACTTTCTCGCCGAGGCGCAGGCACCCGCCGCCATCGACTTCATGAGTGTCGATGTGGAAGGGGTCGAACTGCCGATCTTGCAGGCGTTCGACTTCGACCGCTGGCAGGTCCGCTGTTTTTCGGTCGAGCGTAACCGCGCCGGCGGCGAGCTGGACAAGCTTTTCGCCGCGCACGGCTATCGGCGCCGGTTTCCCGAACTGTCGGGCCTCGACAACTGGTATTCGCGCCAGGCAGTACACGCAGGATCTTGATCGCAATAGCCGGCGCACGCGGAAAGCGGGGCGCCCGCCATCAAGGACTTTCCGCAGCCGAAATTGATCCGCCGGAAGTTGATCCGGGCTGAGTGAGCCGCGGTGGCGGGTTGCGGCATCCGGAGCTGTCACCCCTATACCATCTCTCTGTGCGCGTTTCCGAGGGATGGGGAGGACGGCGCATGAGGTACCCGGCATCGGAGAAACTAGAGATCATCCGTCTGGTCGAGCAATCACACCTACCGGTAAAGCGCACGCTGGCCAAGCTCGGCATCCCACGGGCGACCTTCTACCGTTGGCACGACCGCTATCGGACCCGAGGCTCTCGACGACCGCTCACCGCTTGGCGGCGCGTCGCCGACCTTGGATTTTAACCAAATATTGATCTCATCGGCGCCGCCACCCGGGATTTGTGCTTGTCTCGGATGCAAGAAGAAGCACGACGAAAAGCGCGCGACCCCCAACAAACCCTTCAACGATACCATGCGGATCAGATGCGCTTCACGGCTCAACGACTTTTAAGCATTGAACAATTCCTGAGCGAGGCAAATTCGCTTGACGTATCAAGCGTATTGAGCCCGTTCCAGACTTCAGACTTGGCTCAGCGCTTGGTACAAATATCTTGCGCCGGGTAAATCAGCCGAACCGGTCTTGATTACCATCAGGGACATATCCGGGCGGGTGGCAATGCTGCTTCCCCTCGTGCGGCGGCGGGAACGTGGCCTGACGCTGATCGAGCCCGCCGATCTGAGCGTGTCCGACTACAGCTATCCTTTGCTGGGACCCGCCGCGCCGGCAACACGGGCCGAGGCTGAGGCGGCTTTGGCGGCCGCGACGCACTGCTTGCCGCGTGCGGATCTACTGGTGTTGCGGAGCATCCCGCTAAGCGCCGGACGAAACATGAATCCGCTGGCTCTGCTCGATCTCGTACCGTCGACATCGGTCCGCAATACCATCGAACTACCCGAAACATGGGACCAGTACATCAAAGATCGTTCCCGATCGTTCCGGAAAGGATATTACCGCAAGCGGCGCGCGATCGGCGAACGCGGCAAGGTCGACGTCCGCTTCGTAACCGATCCAGACGAAGCTCATCGGCGGCTGTCGCAGCTCGAGGAATTTCAGCGAACGCGCCTCGATGAACTGGGCGAACCCTACGTTCTCGACCAGCCGTGTTTTTCGGATTTCTATCACGACATTGTCACCCACGGCCTGACCAGCGGGTTCGCGATCGTCCCGGTCCTGACGGTCGACGACGTGCTCGTCGCGGCCGGCTTCGGTCTGGTCAGCGGGACGACCTGCACGATGGTGCGTCTGTGCCACGCCGAAGGCGATTGGATTCAATACTCGCCGAGCACCATCCTAGCCTGCGACACCATCCGATTGCTGATCGAATCGGGCGTCAAGACCTTCGATTTCGGAAAAGGCGACAACGCCTACAAGCAGCACTTCGGATGCAAACAAATTCCCCTGTATCGATATCAGCACGCGATGAGCCTCAAGGGCCGGCTAGCAATCGCCGCACTGAACGGCCGGGATGCGATGAAGCGGAAGCGACTTTGGCCATTCGATCCGATCGTGGCGAAGCGGATCGCGGACCAACAAGCAAGTGAGTGAGACACGTGAGAGTTCGCGAAGTCACTGGGAGGCTGCCTTGAGCAGATATGCGCACGGTGAAGTGGTGGAAATTCTCTCGGTCGGAGAGATCCTTGCCACTCTGGACGACAAGGGAGCTCTCGACGGCATGCCGTTCATGCCCGAGATGGCGGTCTATTGCGGCCAGCAATTTCGTGTCGCACGACGCGCGGACCGCACCTGCATTGAGGAAGTCGGCGAGGGTAAACTGAAGAACACAGTGTTCCTCGAGGACGTCCGTTGCGATGGTGCCGCACATGACGGATGCCAGCGGAATTGCCTGGTGTTCTGGAACGAACGCTGGCTGCGCACCCCTGGTGGCAACAAGCCGGCGCCCCAAGACCACGACGCGGCGCTGTCGCGACTGCCGGTCAAGTCGGGAGACCGCTACTACTGCCAATCGACCGAGCTGGCGCGGATCGCAGACCCGCCAGCCGTCGGGATGCTTGCCGGCCTCGCCACCGTGACTCGCGATCTGCTCAACCGAGAGGTTTCCATCGATCGTTTCGCAGCGATCATCTCACGCGTGCTGGTCAACCGGGTTCGCAAGCTCGTCGGGCTCGACGAGATCGGCAGACTGAAGGGCCCGGCGACGGAGAATTCCAAGGGCAACCTCGATCTCAAGCCCGGCGAACTGGTCGAAATCAGGCCGCTGTCCGAGATCAGCGAGACGCTCGATGGCGAAGGCAAGAACAAGGGCCTGACGTTTGAACCGGAGATGACGATCTACAAGGGGCCATACGAGGTGGATCGGCAGATTGATCGGATCATCCTCGAAGCCACCGGCCAGATGCGGACGCTCACGCATACCGTGGCGCTGAAGGGCGTGAGCTGCCAAGGCCTGTGCGCAAGAAACTGTCCGCGCGCGAACCCGATCTACTGGCGAGAGATCTGGCTCAGGCGATACCAGCCGTCCCAAATGGGTTCGGATTCCCTAAAATAGTGAGCTGCTGCCGGTTTCACGGACACCGATTTTGGGTGTGATGTTGGGAGCTGCACTGAGGCCGAAGTTTGGATCGCCGGCGGGTGGAGTTTTCCGCTCTTGTCATGATGGCGACCAGGCTGCGCATGCCGCTCGACGTCTATCTCGGCGTCGTGGCAGCCACCAACATGAAGCAGCGGACGCGCAAGCAGATCGAATATCATCACGCCGACCGGCTCAACTATGCCGTGGTCGGCACGCCCAACCGGCTCGAATACGATCAGGGCTTCTTCGTCAAGAATGGCGATGGTGCCGCCGACATCAAGCCGCTGGCGCATCTCTACAAGACGCAGGTCCATCAGCTTGCCGAATATCTCGGCGTCCCGGAGGAGATTCGCCGGCGCCCACCGACCACCGATACCTGGTCGCTGGCGCAGACCCAGGAGGAATTCTATTTCGCGCTGCCCTACCGCGAGATGGACCTCTGCCTCTACGGGCTCAACAACAATGTGCCGGTCGAGGCGGTGGCGCAGGCGAGCGGCCTGTCGGTCGCGGCGGTCGAATTGACCTATCGCGACATCGCCGCCAAGCGGCGCGTCAGCCGCTATCTGCATCAGGCGCCTTTGTTGGTGGAACGCGGTCGCGGACTACTGACCGACCGCCTGGGGGCTGGCGCTCTTGGGCGCTGAGGCGGCAACCGCCGGCGCGGCAGCGGCTTGCCGGCCACGTGGCGTCCAGAATTTCGGCAGCATGCCCGAGCCGTCGATGCACTCCAGCCAGCCGGCACGGTTGACCGTGTGCAGGCGTCGGCCGGCCCATCCGGGACCCGGACCCAGCATCGCGTCGACGTGCTGGACGTAATCGTCGTCGTCAAGCTGCGTGATCTCGGCGAACCCGATGGCACTGCCGTATCCGCCGCCGCAATCCTGGACCGGGCGCAGAAGCTTGCCGCCGCGCCGGATCATGTATCCCGCCGGACGCGCAGCGGCGATATCGACCAGGACCGGGTTGCGTCTGTGCGGCGTCCACGGACCGAGAAGATCGGGCGAAGACCAGAGATGGAGCGCATCGGAAAAGGCGCCGCCCTCGTCGCGCACGGTCGCGAACATCCACCAGCGCCCGCCGTCTTCGATCAGGGTGGCGTCGCTCGCCACCATGCCCGCCACCAGGGTGCTTTCCTTCACCCAGCGGTCGGGAAAGCGCTCGGCCCGGTACAGGTCGATGGTCTCGGTGGCGCAGCTCTCCGGGATCATCCACGTCTCGCCGCGATGGGCGAAGACGAACGGGTAGGAGAGGTGAGTGGGCAGGTCGAGCACCGGCTGCGGTTCGCCGACCGGTCCGGCCCTGGTGAACTCGACCGCCGAGATGGCGCCGCGACCGGTCTTGTGGACGAAGTCCTCGACGAACAGATAGGTGCGCCCGTCCTTAACGAACGGAAACGGGTCGGCATAGAAGCGGCGGCCGTCGTCGCGCAGATCCTTCCAGCCGCCGCTCGGGTGACGCTTGAGGTCGAACAGGTCGGGGCCGTCGACGACGCGCCAGCCGACCCGCCAATGCGGTGCGTGGTAGCACAGGTGATAGAGCCGACACGCAACGTTGCCCGCCAGCGACCGGGCGGCGGCGCGCGCCACCGCCTTTGTCCTGACGGTGCCTGCCAGCGATCGTGCACCGGCATAGCGCGATCCGGCACCATCGAGAGCGGCGACGATCAGCGTGGCGGTGCGGGCAAGGATCTCCTCGAAGGCCGCGACCACGACGCGGCCGTTCTCGACGCCGGGGAGGCCGCCGACGATCTCGGCGCCTGTCTCGAGATCGGCCACGGACACCACCGGCATGCGCGATTCGAGCAGCGCTGCAACGGCGGCTGCCTCGCTGGCGACGCCGTCGAACCTGACCTGCCAGGTCTTCTCGCCCGGGCGGGGCGGTTGACCGGTGAAGTCGATGACCAGTTCGGCCGGTTCACCGGCGAGCGAATACCAGGCGAGCGACGCCGCATCTGCCGTGGCTGAGGGGCTGTCGTGCGGCAGGCCGTAGACCAGCCGTTCGAGCGCGAACAACAGGCCAAGGCTGGCCGGCTGCGCCTGCTTGACGGATGCGAATGCAACGCCGACCGTGGTCCGGGGCCGTTGCGACAACCGCTCGGCAAGACGCACGTGCCAGCGGCGCAGGTGATCGGGGTCGAATCTGAGCTGAATTCTCATGCTCTCTCCGATGCCGTGCCGGCGGCGACTGCCATCTTGAATAACGTGTGTTGGCGGAGCCGACGCCCCCTAATCGTTGATTAACCTTTACATCGCATTTCCAACGACCCGGGAAAGCCGGAAAATGGCGGTATTCCGCCATTAACCAGCCTATCACGGGTGTCATTGCCGGCTCCTGCGGACCGGCTCTTGCAACGTCGAAGTGCAATTGCGGCCCGGTGTCCCAAAATGGTCCCCGGGGCGTCCCGTCGAGTTGAGCCGAGCGAGAATCGCGATGCTTCACCAGCAGACACCCGAGGCCATGGGCCGGATGATCGGCCACTACGACCCGGTCGCACGTGCGTCCGAGTCTGATCCGCGCGTCGACCTGAAGGAGCTGGTCGGAATCCTCAAGCGGCGGCGCGTCTCCATTCTGGTCACTGCGGCGATCCCCGTCCTGATCGCGCTCGTCTACGGCTTCCTGGCGACGCCGCTCTACACGGCATCGACGCAGATCCTCATCGACCCGCGCGACCGCCGTATCGTCAGCAACGACGTGAACCCGGACCAGACGTCGTCCGACGGCGGGCTGGCGATTGTCGAAAGCCAGCAGCAGGTGATCGCGTCGGACTCGGTCCTGCGCCGGGTCATTGCCAAACAGAAGCTTGCCCACGACCCCGAATTCGCCATCGACCGGGGCGTCGCTGCCACGCTGGAGAGGGGGCTTGCCGCCGTCGGCATCGTCGCCCAGCCGCAGTCGGAAGATCCCGAACTCAACGCGCTTCGCCTCCTGCGCAAGCGCGTCACCGTCAAGCGCGCCGGCAAGGCCTTCGTCGTCGATGTCGCCGTCACCACCGACGATCCGGCGAAATCGGTGCGCGTCGCCAATGCCGTGGCCGCCAACTATCTCCAGGACTGGGCGGACTCGAACGCGGCGGCGTCGCGGCGCGCAGCCGACGAACTCGCCGGACAGCTGACCAGCCTGCGCAAGAAGGTCCAGGACGCCGAGGACCGCGTCGTGGCCTACAAGAAGGCCCACGGGATGATCGCTTCGACCGGTGTTCTGGTCAGCGATCAGCAATTGAATGCGCTCACGGCGCAGCTGAGCCAGCAACAGCTGCAGACCGCCGCGGCGCAATCGCGCGTCGCCCAGATCGAAGCCGCCCGCCGGCTCGGTGCGCGATGCCGGGGCGATGCCCGAGGCGGTGCAGTCGGCGACCATCATGCAGTTGCGCACGCAATATGCGGAGGTGGCGCGGCAGCGGAGCGATCTTTCGGCGATCCTCGGACCCAAGCACCCGAAGATCACCGCCCTCAATGCGCAACTTGCCGACATCAAGAAGCTGATCAATGACGAGCTGGCGCGTCTGGCTGCGGCCGCACGGAGCGACCTCAGCCGGGCGGAGGACACGGAGCGGATGCTCACCGACCGGCTGAGCGAGCTGAAGCAGAAGGCACTGACCACCGACCAGGCCTCGGTGGAACTGCGCGAGCTTGAGCGTGACGCGGAAGCGAGCCGCGGCGTCTATCAGACGTTCCTGGTGCGATCCCGCGAGGTCGGTCAGCAGAGCGCCATCGACAGCACCAATGCGCGGGTCATCTCCGAGGCGACGCCGCCGCGCAACAAGAGCTGGCCGCCGCGTATCCTGCTTGCGCTCATTGCAGCGATGGCCGGGCTCGGCATCGGGACCGGCGTCGGGCTGATGCGCGAACACTTCGACGACCGCGTCCACACGCCCGAACAGCTGCGCAACCTCTTCGGCGTGCGCGTTGCAGCGATCCTGCCAGCGCTCGACAAGAGCGAGGAGCCGCTGGCGGAACTGCCCGGCGGAGCCGAGGCGGGCCCGCCCGCGAACGGCAAGAGCCCGTCCTTTGCCACCGCCGTCATGCGCCTGCACGACACGTTGTTTGCCGGCGCTTTCGCGGTCGGCGGTCGCAGCATTCTGGTCTCCTCGACGGCGCCCGGCGAGGGCAAGACGACGCTCGCCTCGTCGCTTGCCCTGGCGGCGGTGTCACGCGGCAAGCGGGTCCTGCTCATCGATGGTGACCTGGTGTCCGGCACACTGACCAAGCAGCTCGGCGCCGAACAGCGTTTCGGCCTTTGCGACCTGCTCGACGGCGAAACGGCGCTGCGCTCGGTTCTGCTCGTCGACGAGCACAAGCAGCTGTTCTTCATGCCGATCGGCCACCTTGCGGCGGCGCCAAACGTCTATTCCAAGCCGCAGCTCCTGGTGCGCAAGATCGCGGAAGCAGCGAAGGGATTCGATCTGACCGTCATCGACGGATGCTCCGTCCTCGGCAATGCGTCGGTGCGCGGCCTTGCCGAGGCAGCCGACGACATCCTGTTCGTGGTGCGCGCGGCGAGTGCTCCCCGACAGGACATCCGTGCGGCATTCGACGGGTCGTGCTTCAACGCCGGCAAGATCCGCTGGACGGTCTTTTCGACGGCCGAAGCGATCGCATGAGGGCAAGGACGCATGGCCTTTGAGAGCGCCATCACGATTGCTGCCGGCGGAAAGGTCGCATCGCCGCAGCCGGCACGCTCGCGGGCGGTCGATGCGTTGCTGCCGCGGCTGTTCACGCTCATCGTCCTTATGCTGTTCATCCTGTCGGGCAGCGTCCTGTGGACGCTCGGGATCAATTATGAGGGCATAACCGGGTCGGCGGCGACGAAGATCCATCCGGCGACCTACCTGGCGGGGTTGACGATCCTATTTCTGCTGGCCGCAGCGCGCGACCGCACGGCGCTGATCGCGTCGTTCATCACGCGCAGCTGGGGGACGTTCGCCCTTCTTCTGGCGACGCTGTTCATGGGTTTCTACATCGTGCTCGGCAAGCGGAGCGGCATCGCGGCGGTGTTCGACACGTTTCTGCTGACGGTCGCGGTCAGCGTGATGATCGCGGCGCTGAGCGATCGCGCGGTCTACCGGACGGAGAAGCTGCTCCATCTGCTGCTTGCCGCCAATGCCGTGATCGGCATCGTCGAGCAGCTCATCAACTACCGCTTCTTTCCCTATCGCTTCGACGGGGAGCCGCTGATCGACAGCCGGTCGACGGCGCTGCTCGGCCATCCGCTGGTCGATGCCGCATTGACGGGCGTCTATGTGCTGATCCTGCTCGGCGGCGGTGGGCGCAGCCTGCCGCGCGCGCTGCGCCCCATGGTCATCGGCCTGCAGCTCGTCGCGATGGCGGCCTTCGGCGGCCGCACCGCGATGGCGGTGGTCGTGCTGACGCTCGTCCTGTGGTCGATTCCGCGCATCCTGGCGTTCTTCGGCGGTCGTCGCGTCGGGCTCCCGGTGCTGGCTGCGGCGGCCTTCATCCTGCCGGCGCTCGTCGCCGGAATCGCCATGCTTGCCTGGGCGGGATATTTCGACGTCTTCCTGGAGCGGATCGCCAACGATGGCGGCAGCGCCCATGCCCGCTTGGCGATGCTCGACCTCTTCGACCGTTTCTCGTGGCGCGACATTCTGCTCGGACCGCCGACCGATCTGGTCAATTCGCTGCGCAGCTCGGACGGGCTCGCGCTCGGCGTCGAGAACCCGATCATCCGCATGGTGCTCTATCAGGGTGCGGCGGTGACGCTGTTCATGACGGCCGGCGTCACCCTGTTCCTGGTGGAGATGCGGCGCCGGCTCAGCGCGGGCACCGCGATGGTGTTCTTCTTCTTCGTGATCGTCATGAACTCTTTCGAGAGCATCGCCAACAAGACCACCATGCTGGCGCAGTTCGCAGTGCTGATGCTGGTCATGTTCCACCGCTACGGCGACAGGCCCAGCGCGGCGACGATGGCCGGATCGAAGCGGCGCGACTGATCGTCAACGACCAGCCCCATGGCACTGAAGAAGTCCCAGAAGGCCCAGGGTAAGCCGCGTGCCTCTGCCGCCTGGCGGACGTCGGCGATGTAGCGGGCGCGATCGGCCGGCAGGGCCCCGGCGCGCCCGTGATCGGCGCGCAGCGAGCCGAATTCGCCAAGCAGCACGCGCTCGCGGCTGATGCCATGGCGATCGGCCCATGCGGCGACCTGGTCGAAATAGCCGGCGATGAAGCGGCGATCCGCCGGGGCGCGAAATACTGGTCGATGACCGTTCTGATGGTCGCCGTCAGGGCGCGCCTCTGCGCGCTCGGCATGGTCCGATCGGCGGCCAGTCGCCGCGCGATCGCGGCCAGCGTCGATGCCTTCGATCCGGCCGGCGACGGCCACGGGACGCTGTCGAGATAGGGATACATCGGTTCGCCGGTCATCCAGCCGGCGCCCTGATGGGTGAACACGTAAGGCTCGTAGAAATGGAACGTGTAGAGGACGTTGTCGTCGCCGATGGAGGCCGGATCGAGTTCAGTCAATCCGGCGATCATGCTGCCGCAGGAACCGGTGAGGACGAGGGTGAGGCGGGGCGCGGCGGCCCGCGCCCGCCGCACGAGCGCAGCCTGGACCGCGGTCCATGACGGAGCGTCGCAGGCCTGCGGCGGTTCGTTGACCGGTTCCAGGGCGACGCGCGCCGGATCGAAATCCGCCAGCAGTGCCGCCATCGCGGCAACGAGATCGGCATATCCGGCGAACAGCGGTTGGCTGACGTCGCTGACCATATTTTGCGGTGTGAAGTAGTGTGTGGCCGCATTGGCCTGCAGGTTGATGACGGCGGCGAGCCCGGCCGACAGCGTCATGTTGAGCGCGTCGCGGATCTCGGCGAAAAGCTCGGCGCGGCGCTCGCCGGCAAAGGCGATGAACGGGCCGGGGTCGACGGGGACACGGATGAAGTCGATGCCGGCGCGCTTGAGCGCCAGCAGATCGTTGCGGCGCGGCACCGGACGGTCGGTCTGCAAGGGAGGCCAGCCAAAATCGGTGCGCGGCGCCGGATATTCCCGTGTCAGCGAGAACCAGGGCCACATGTTCATCCCGCGCTTGAGGCGGATCTCCGGTTGCCCGCGTGGCACCGCCGCGCTGCTTGCTGCCGGCAGCGTCAGCGTGCCGGCGAGCAGTCCGAGGAAGTGGCGGCGGCTGGTGGTCAACGGCATGGCGCGTGCTGGTCGTGGCGCTGGCGATGTCGGCGGCCGAAGGCGGCTCTTGTCGCTCAGGGATGTTGCAGGGAATCGAGGGGCGCGGCGGTTGCCTCCAGGGTGCGATGCGGCCCGAAGTCGCCAAGAGCGGCGAGTTCACCCTCATAGGCGGCAAGAATGTCTCTGCCAGACGAAGGCTTCTTCCGCCCGTGCGCGCGCCTTCACCCGTGCGCGCATCACGCCGACATCGTCCCTGAGCACACGCTCGATCTGGGCGTCGCATTCGGCGACATCGCCGAAGAAGAACTGGTCCGCTCCGGCGGTCCACAGGTTGAAGGGGTTGCGGTGCGCCAGGACCGCATTGCCGCACCACAGCGATTCGATCAGCGAGGGGTTCGAGCCGCCGACCGTGTGGCCATGGCAATAGGCGCGCGCGTGGTAGCGCAGCGCCTCGACGATCGCCTTGTCGTAGATGGCGCCGGGAAAGACGACATCCGCTCCGGCGGCCGCTTTGACGGCGGCGTGGTAGCGATTGTCCGGGTCGAGCTTGCCGAGCACGACCAGCTTGCACCCGTCGCGCGGGCGCTTCGAGAATGCCTCGACCAGCAGCTTGATGTTGTTGTCCGGCTCGATGCGCGCGATCGAGACGAGATAGCGGCCGGGCATGAGGCCAAGCGCCTTCACCGGTTCGATCGGCGCCTGGGTCACCGAATTGCCGCCATAGGCGATGGTCGCGATGGCGGAACGCGAGCGACGGCGCGCCAGATGATCGGCGATAGCCGGGTGATCGGCGATAAGGCGATGGCCGAGCCACGCACCGATCCATTCGTTCACATACATCCACGCGCGCACCGGCGGGCTCCACTTCGGCCGGCGCCATTCGAGCCCGTCCATATTGATCAGAATGCTCTTCCCGTAGAGGCGCAGGAGGGCGAGAAAGGTTGCCGTGTTGTAGCCAAGCACGAGGCACACGCCGTCGCGGCGCGCGGCATGGCGGACCGAGTGCCAGTCGAACTCGACCGAACCGGCGGCGCCGTTCCGTTTGACGCGCACATGCACCCGCTCGACGCCGCGCCATTCATCGATGGCGAAGCGTTCCCGCGCCGATGCGTCCTCGTCCTGGCAATAGACGGTCACCCGCCATCCGGCATCGACCAGATGCAGCGAGAGATGCTCGACAAGGGTTTCGAAGCCGCCATGTGCCGCCGGAATACCCCGGCTGCCGAGAATGAGTACGTGGGGGCGAGTATCGCGCATTGCACCATCCGGAGTTGAGGAAGACCCGGCCGTGCTCCGTTTTGAGACTGGCGGGACCAACGTCCGACACATCGCAAGGCACGTGCCCTCGCGACGCGGATTCGCCCCCCGTGGCGCGGCGTTTCGGATGGTGGTTAACGCCGCCGGCACGTTAACGACATCGATGCAATTGCGTTGCCCGCGACAGGCTTTTGTGAACCATGGAAAGCCGTGCACAGCGACAAGCGGCAGTGGCCAGACGATGCGCATTCTCTGCGTCCATCAGGGCTTTGAGCTCTATGGGTCGGACCGGGCCTTCATCGACTCGGTCCGCGCAATTCGTGCGGCCTGGCCGAATGCCGACATCGAGGTCCTGATCCCCTGCGACGGCCCCATCGCGGCGCCGTTGAGACAGATCGCATCGCGCGTGGTGATCGAACCGATTCTGGTATTGCGCCGGCGCGACCTCGGCCGGCTCTTGGCGACCGGCGGCTTCCGCTTCGTCGGGGCGCTGTGGCGCTCGCTCCGGCGATACCGGTCGGCCGATCTCGTCTATGTCAACACGGTGGTCGTCGTCGACTACCTGTTCGCGGCGCGCTTCTTCCCGGACAAGGCACTGGTTCACGTCCACGAGATTCCGGAGGGCGTGACCCTGCGGCTGTTCCGCATGCTGCTGCGCTGGTCACGTGCCGATGTGATCTTCAACTCCGAGGCGACGCGCGCCGCCTATCAGCCGCTCAAGTACGGTCGCCAGCACGTCGTCTACAACGGCGTGGCGATGCCGGCAGCCGTGCCCGCCGCCACCTATGACGGCCGCCGGCCGCTCCGCCTGCTGATGATCGGCCGCATCAACCGGACGAAGGGCCAGGAGGTGCTGATCGCGGCGCTGGCGCGCCTTGCCCCCGACATTGCCGGGCGGCTTCGGGTGCGGATGGTCGGTGCCTCGTTCGGCAATGACGTGGCAAACGAAACGACCTTGCGCGACAGCGCGACGGCCGCCGGGCTCGACGAGATCGTCAGCTTCGAGCCGTTCCAGGCCGATCCAGGGCCGTTATACGCCTGGGCCGACGTGGTTGTGGTTCCCTCGCGCCGGCCCGAATCGCTCGGGCGGGTGGCGATCGAAGCCATGGCGCATGGTCGGCCTGCCCTTGTCTCGGCCATTGGCGGGCTGGTTGAAGTCGTTGCCGACGGCGTCAGCGGATGGACCGTCGCTCCCGGCGATCCGGCGGCCCTTGCCGACAAGATCGCCGAAGTCGTCACCCGGCCGGAAAGCTGGCGATCGTTTCCGGCCGCCGCCCGTTCGCGCTGCGAAACACTGTTCGCGTCGGGCCCGATCGCCGATCAGATCCAGGCGATCGTCGGCGAACGCCTGGCCACGGCCGGCCACGGTCTCCGCCGGCCATCGGACCTGGCGCCGGTGTGAGATGAGCGCGCAGGAGACCATGAACGGGCCGCACAGGCCTGCCGAGGACGAGCAGCACCCCTATCTGCGTGCCATCGCGATCGGCCGCAAGCTCGTCCTGTCCATCGGTGGCGAGGGTCTGCAGAGCGCCTTCCACTTCATCCTCAATCTGGTCTTCATCCGCACCCTGACGACGTACCAGTACGGCGTCTTCGCCATCGTTCTCATTCTGGGCGGGATCGCGCTGACCTACGTGAACGCGCTCGTCTCGGTGCCGGCCACCGTCTACATACCGAAGGCGAGGAGCCGCGCTGCGGTCGCCTTCCTCGATGTGGTGTTCGGTTCGGAGGCTCTGGCTGTCGCCGTGCTGGCGGCGGTGCTGGTCACGGCCGGGCTTGCCCTGTGGCTCGGCACTCTGGCCGAAGCCGGCGCCGCGGGCGTCTTCGTCGGAGCATGGACGCTGCGCAATCATGTAAGGGTGCGCATCTTCTCCAGCGAACGGACCTCCATCGTCGTTATCGCCGACATCGTCTATGTCGTCAGCGGCCTGATGATGATCGGGCTGTGGTTCTGGCTGCAGGGCAGCGTGCCCCAGGTGACGGCCGCCCTGCTGCTCCTCGCCACGGCCAGCATCTTCGCCACCATCGTTGCGTTCGTCCTTTTCGGGCGACCGGTTCGCGTCAGCTTCCGCCGGTCGGTCGTCAGGCGTGCATGGACGCTACGCTACGACGTCGCATGGTCCCTGTTCGGGGTGACCAGCTGGAACGTCCAGGGCCAGGGCGTGATGTTCCTGACCGTCGCTCTCGTCGGCCCGGCGGCCTACGCGCCGATCGCTGCCGGTCTCGTCCTCTTCAACCCGATCCGGCCGGTGCTCGGCGCCCTGCTCAATATTCTCCGGCCGGTATTCGCCGGCGACCTGGCGGCCAAGCGCTTCGGGCAGATCCGGCTGGTGCTCTTCGGATCGGCCGGCGCGGCAGTCCTTCTCTCGCTCCTGTTCGGCGCGGTGATCTGGTCGTGCTGGGACCTGATCACGCACTACGTCTATGGCGCCAAATTCGCGGCCGACTCGATGCCGCTCATCGTCTTTTTTGCCGCGCTGTCATCGGTCATCGTCTTCTCCTATCAGGTGCCGCTGGCATTGATGCAGGCGGCCGGCCGGTTCAGGACGATCGCGGTGGCGACGACGCTCGGCGGCGTGACCGGGCTGGTCAGCATTCTGGCCATCCTCACCTATTCGACCGTTGCCTATGCGCTGGCCGGTGCGGCGGCGGGAGAGGCGATGTGCAGCATCTATCTGTGGGGCGCGGCCCTGCAGACGCTGCGCAATCCCCCCACGCTGAAAGGCGCCGACAGGGGCGAAGCGCAACGCGGCTGCCCTGGCGAACCGCTCCTCAGTCCGCTGGCGGCAGATAAACGCGCTGCCGTGGTTGGCACGCCACCTCTCCTTTAGTCCACGATCAGTACAGATCGGGTGATCCTGAGCTATTCCTGTTGTCCTCGGGCGCGAACCATTAAGCTTACAAGTTAATGTTAACGAATGAATACGCTCCAGTCTCGCGTTCTAATTGATTTGTTCCTATCGGGATGGCTGCTATCTATATGTTTGGACGTTTACCGTCTTCGGGCGGGCCAAAACGAGCCCGATGCACGGCGACCGCAGCGTCCCAACGGAGTGAGACGGCTTGCCCACCGACACGACCTCTGATTTCGGCTGGAAACCGGCAGAAAGCATGGCTCTCGCCGAGATCGATCGCGCCGCGACGGCGTTGCGCTCCGTCCAGCCCGATCTCGAATCCTGGTCGAGTGCCCATGTCGCCGACGGGGCGGAGGAACAGCCCGCCTCGGTGTGGCCGGCCATCATCACGGGATGGGTTGTCGCGATCGTGCTGCTGGCCGCCACGATCGGCGCGATCGGCCTGCTTCTGATCCGCTGAATTTTCTACTCGACCGGATAGACCAGTTCCCGAACGCGAGTCCGCTCCGATCCCTGATGGTGTCGTAATAGGCGTTGCGATAGGCTGAGCGCGACAGCACCGTCGCCACGACGATGATGAAGTCGAGGGCCAGCGACCAGTTCTCGATATAGTAGAGGTCGTACTCGACGCGCTTGCTCATCTTCTCGTCGCTGTCGGTTTCGCCGCGCAGGCCGTGGATCTGGGCCCAGCCGGTGATCCCTGGCCTGACATTGTGGCGGCGGGCATAGTAGGCGATCTTCTGTTCGTATTCGCGGTTGTGCGCCAGGGCGTGCGGCCGCGGCCCGACCAGAGACATCTCGCCGCGAATGACGTTGAACAGCTGCGGGATCTCGTCGAGGTTGGTGCGTCTGAGCCAGCGGCCGACGCGCGTCACCCGCGGGTCGTCACGCGTCGCCTGACGCACTTTCGGGTCGTCGTCGCCGACACACATCGTGCGGAACTTGAAGATTCTGAACGGCTTCTGATTGAAGCCGTAGCGCTGCTGGACGAAGAAGACCGGGCCGGAACTGTCCCGCTTGATCAGGATGGCGATCGCCACGAAGAGCGGCGTGAGTAGGACCAGGGCGATCGCGGCGGCGGCCAGATCGAAGGCCCGCTTGGCCAGCGTCTCGATCCTGGAAAGCGGCAGGCGGGTGAGCTGCAGGCTCCACAACCGGCCGAGTTGCGTGAGCTGGATGCGGTTGAACCTGTGCAGCAGCCGGTCCGCGCCGATGTGGACCTCGCCGGGAATCGACATCATGCTGCTGACCGAGCGCTCGATCGTCTCCGCGTCGGACCACGGCACCAGGATCAGGATGACCTCGGGTTCGAGAAAGCGGATGGCCAGCGCCGCCTCGTTGAGGTCGCGCCGCAGCTGGGCCTGGCGTGCCGCGGGCAGGGTATCCTCGCCGGCTGGCGTCAGAAACCGGCACCCGACGACCCGGATTCCGTCGGATCGCGTCAGGTCGTTGGTGACGAATTTCTCGATCTCCGCGCCGGTACCGATCAGGAAGATGCGCTTTTCGCCAAGCATGCCGAGTTCGCCGGCGATTGACGCGGTGCGCACGGCAATGAGTCGCGCAGCAACCACCGCGAGCAGCCCAAAGACGTAGAACAGGATCAGCCAGCCGCGCGAGTAGGTCACGCTCACCTTGGTCAGGAAGCCGAGCGACAGGAGGGCGACGAAGATCACGTTCCACACGTGGGTGGTGCGCCTGATGTTCAGCTTGAATCGCAGGAGATTGACCGGTTTGTACTCGGCACGGAGAACGTTCGCCACGATCAGCATGATAGCCACGGTGGTGCCGATCAGAACAAACGACGTGACGTCGCCGGCCTGCCGATAGACGAGTTCGTGATAGGCGCTGCCGGTCAGCACCGCGGTCACAACAACCACAGCGAAGTCGACGAGAACGATCGCCACCGACAGGCCGTCGACGGCGAAGCTCTTCCACAGTCCGGAACGGTCGTTCACACCGGTGCGGGAGACGAGCGTGTAGCTGAAAGGCGCGTTCATACCGACCCCTGGCGACCGTCGAATCCGGCAATTGTGCCGAAAGGGCACATTGGCGAGGCGACATCTGCCAGTCGCGAAAAGCGTGCCATCGGCAGGGTTTTCGCCGTCCCCCGGCGACCGCAATGCGATGGGCGACGCGGTTAAGGTTAAGCGCAGGAGAAGATTGAAGTGGCGCCGACGGAGGGCTCTTGGCGGAGACGACAAAGCCGCGAAACGCGCGCTTCCCGCGCCGCTGGCGGAGGGGTTTCAGCAAGGCTGAAGCGGTCGTCGACGATCTGCTCGCCCATGCATTCAATCACGGTGCGGTTGCGGTCAGCGGGCGTGTCCAGCCCGAATTCGCCGATGCACTGCTCAGCCGGCGTTCGGTCTTCCTGCGCGTCAATGCGACCTTGATGGACACGAAGATCCAGCCGTTGCGCACGGCCCTGCATGCGGGCTTGGGGCTGGTGACCGGTCTCGCCGGAGAGACATGGACGCAACTTGTCGCCGGGGCATTCTAGCCGCAATGCAGATGACCGGGTTGCGGCGGCGACCGTTGAGATGTGACATTGACGGTGATAGCGGCGCCATGCCCGCTGGGTTAGTATTTGAGCGCGGGAGACGCGCCGGCAGGGCGCCCAGATAGAATTGCAGGAGGAAGGGCGACGTGAAGAAGATCCTCAACGATCCGGCCGCCTATGTTGATGAGATGCTCGACGGTCTCGTCGCCGCGCATCCGGAGATCTACGCCCGTCCGGAAGCGCGGGTGATCGTGCGCGCGGGTGGCCCCGTCGCCGGCAAGGTCGGCATCGTTACCGCCGGCGGGTCCGGGCATCTGCCGGTGTTCACCGGCTATGTCGGTCGGGGCCTGCTCGACGGCGCGGCAATCGGCAATGTCTTTGCCTCGCCCTCGGCCGAACAGATGGCGGCGGCCATGAAGCACGCCCATGGCGGCGCCGGCATTCTGCGCCTCTACGGCAATTACGGCGGCGACGTCATGAACTTCGACATGGCCGGCGAAATGGTCGAGATGGAGGACGACATCACCTCGACCACCGTTCTGCTTGCCGACGACATCGCCTCCGCGCCGCCCGAGGAGGCCGAGAAGCGCCGCGGCGTCGCCGGCATGATCTACGCCTTCAAGACCGCCGGGGCCCTGGCCGAGGAGAAGGCCGACCTCGACGCGGTCACCGCAATCGCTCAAAAGACCGCCGATTCCTGCCGTTCGATCGGGATTGCGCTCACCCCGTGCACGGTGCCGGAAGCCGGCAAACCGACGTTCGAGATCGACGACGACGAAATGGAAATGGGCATGGGCATCCACGGCGAGCCGGGTATCTGGCGCGACAAGCTGAAGCCCGCCGATGCGATCATCGACGAGATGATGGACCGAATCTTTGCCGATCTTGAGCCAGCGCAAGGCGACCGCTGGTCGGTGCTGGTCAATTCCCTCGGTGCGACCCCGCCGGAAGAGCTCTACATCATGTATCGGCGGGTGGCCCGGCGGCTCGCCGATCGCGGTGTGACCATCGTCATGCCGCTGGTCGGCCGCTACGCCACATCGATGGAAATGACGGGCGCGTCGATCACCGTCTGCCGGCTCGACGGCGAGATCGAGCGCCTGCTGAAGGCGCCGGCGCATTGCGCCTTCTGGACGGTGAATTGACGAAGGCAATCATGGGTTTCACAGTCGTTGATCTCAGGGCCGCCTGCGGTGCCGTTGCCAAGGTGGCGGACGCTGCACGCGACGAGCTGAACGCTCAGGACGGCAAGCTTGGCGACGGCGATCTCGGCATCACCGTTGCCAAGGGCTTTGCTGCCGTCGCCGAGGACGCGGCCGGTTTTCCGGACGATCTCGGCCAGGCGTTTCTCGGCTGCTCCAAGGCGTTCCAGCGGGTGTCCTCGTCCTCGTTCGGGACCCTTGTGGCGACCGCCTTCATGAGCGCCGCCAAGGCAACCAAGGGGCGCAGCGAGGCCGATTGGTCGGAGGTGTCGGGCATCGTCGCCGCGGCCCGCGACGCGATGCGCGCCCGCGGCCATGGTGAGCTCGGCGCCAAGAGTGTCCTCGACAGTCTCGATGCCATCGCCAAGGCGACGGAGGGGCTTACCGCTCCGGCGGAAATCCTTGCCGCGGCGGATGGGGCCGCCGGCGCCGCGCTCGACCAGTTCCGCGACCAACCGAACCGGCTCGGCCGCGCCCGCATGTTCGGCGACAAGAGCGTCGGCGTCGACGATCCGGGCATGCTGGCGGTGCGCCGCCTGCTTGAAGGACTGAACCGCTAGGCCGCGATCCCGCCCATCACGAGCCCGACGGGCCCCGGACACATTGACAATATCCGGCGAAAGATAGACATCCGCTGCACTCCCCCAGACTTGCGCCAACGCGGCGCTACCAGGACCCAACAAAAATGAATCAAAAGCGCCTCGACCAGAAACTCGCCCGCATTCACGATGGCACCTACACGCCCGCCGACTTCATCATCGCCGATGCCAAGGACGCCGATATCGGCTTCGGCACCGCCGCTCCGGGACCGGACCGGGCGAACCCCGGCCGCCTCAATCCGCGCGCGGTCTATCTGGAAAGAATGCGGGCCATGACCCGCTCGGAGCTGGTCGACATCATGCTGATGTCGGCATCCACGGCAGAGCGGCTGTCGCAGGAGGGCCTGTTCAAGGATTCGCCGGTCACGCCGGCCATCCGCCTCAACGATACGACCGACATCTGGTCGGCGCGCGGCGGGCGCTACAAGGAGGAGCCGTCGCGCCATCACCGCACGGCCCGCGTCGATCAGGCGCGTGAAATTACCGACATCGGACTCTATTCGATCACCTTCTCCAACGATGTCGATATCGACGCCGCCAACGCCGAAGCCTATTCGGCTTTCCGGGCGGAAGCGGCCGAGCACGGGATGCGGCACTTCCTCGAGGTGTTCAACCCGGCGTTCGACATTTACCTCGCCGAGGGCGGCGATATCGGTACCTTCATCAACGACAACATCGTGCGTACGCTTGCCGGCGTGATGAGTGCCGACTACCCGAAGTTCCTCAAGCTCCAGTACAACGGCGCCCGCGCCATGGAGGAACTGGCCTCATACGATCCTGGGCATCTGATTCCCGGCATTCTGGGCGGCTCGCGCGGCACCACCCGCGATACCTTCGAACTCGTCGCGCAGGCTGCGAAACACGGTGCGCGCGTCGCCCTGTTCGGCCGCAAGGTGAACCTGGCCGAGGATTCGGTCGCGCTCGTGCGTCTCATGCGTGCGGTGGTCGAGGGACAGGTCAAGCCGGACGAAGCGGTGCGCGCCTATCATGACGGGCTGGCCAAGAACAAGCTGACGCCCGACCGTCCGCTCGACGAGGACATGATGATCACCGATCCAGTTCTGAAGGACTGACGGCGGGCGGCGTGATGTCTCCGGCCGATGTCGCTCACCCCTGACCAAGCGGGGCCCAGGCGCATGTCCGACAGTTTCGAACCACCCTTCCTGATCGGCATCGACGTCGGCACGCAGTCGGTGCGTGCGCTGGCCTTCGACGCGCGCGGCAATCAGGTCGCCCAGGCGCGCCGGCCGACGCCGGAAAAGCGCATCGCGCCGGATCGTCTCGAATACGATCCGGAGGCGATGTTCGCCGCCGTCACCGAATGTCTCGGCGAGGTGGCCGGTCTGCTCGGCGGCCGGCCGGTGGCGGGAATCGGCGTCGCCAGCATCGGCGAGAGCTGCGTGCTGGTCGACGAAGCCGGAAAGCCGCTGGCGCCGTCGATCGTCTGGCACGACACGCGCACCGAAGGCGAGGCGCAGACGCTGCGCGAGACCGTCGGGGTCGAACGGGTGTTCGAGATCACCGGTCTGCAGCTCGACCACATCTTCACCCTCAGCAAGCTCATCTGGATGCGCACGCACTGGCCGGACGCCGTGCGGCGTGCGCGCACGATCCTGATGATCGCGGACTGGATCGCCTTCCGCCTGTCGGGCGTGGCGGCGACCGATTTCTCGCTCGCCTCGCGCACGCTCTATCTCGATCTCAGCCATCGCCGCTGGTCGGACGAGCTGCTGGCCCATGCCGGTTTCGACAGCGCCGTGCTGGCGCCGCTCAAGGCCAGCGGCACGGTGCTCGGGCCCGTTCTTCCCGAGGTGCTGGCCGCGACCGGCCTTGCCGGCAAGCCGGTGGTCGGCGTCGGCGCCCACGATCATGTATGCGGGGCAATGGCCGCCGGCATGAGCGTACAGGGGACGATGATCGACAGCATCGGCACGGCGGAAGCCCTGGTGCTGGCCATGGAGCAGCCGTCGTTCGACCCCAGGGTCACCCGGACGAACCTGTTCCAGGGCGCCTTCGAGGCCCATCAGTCGCTGTTCTATGTCGGCGCCAGCGTCGCCTATTCCGGCGCCACCGTCGAATGGCTGCGCGGCCTGATCGGCCAGCCGCCGCATGCGACCCTGATCGCCGAGGGGGAGAATGTCGCGCCCGGAAGCGAGGGCCTTCTGTTCGTGCCCCATATGGCCGGCGCCATGTCGTCCGATCCCGATCATCCGGTGCGCGGCGCCTTCATCGGACTGACCGAGAACACGGCGCGCGGCGCGCTTTATCGCGCCGTGCTCGAAGGCCTGGCCATGCGCGCTGCCTTCATCGCCGACGCCATGGTCGGCATCAAGGGGATACCCGCGCCCGAGCGGATTCGTCTGATCAGCGGCGGCGCGCGCAACCCGCTTCTGGCGACGATCAAGGCCAATGCCTACGGGCGGCCGGTCACCGTGGTCGATGCGTCGGAGGCCACCGCGCTCGGCGCTGCCCTGCTCGGCGGCGTTGCCGCCGGCCTCTGGCCGAATCTCGACGATGCGCTTTCGGCGCTCAATCGCCGCGAACATCTGGTCGAGCCGGACGACAATCTCGTCGGGCTTTACCAGGATGTGCGGCGATGCGCGTTCGACCGGATGCAATCGATCTTGTGGCCGGTCGATTCTGAACTGATGCACATCGCCGAGCGGGCACCGCGGCCTGTACCTTAGCCCGTGGACGACACCGGCGGCCCGGACGCATTCCGGCGCGGTCCGAACCTGCGCCGGCCGAAGAGCTTCACTAGGCGGAATCGCGGAAGATCAGGGTTCCGTCGAGCAGGATGTCTTCCCGCGGAAGCTCCCCGCCATTCTCCAGGTTGATCAGGGTCTTGGCCGCCAGCTCCCCGATTCCGCGGATGTTCTGCCCCGACGTGGTGAGCGAGGGCGAGGCGAAAGCGCCGAAGCGTTGACCGTCATACGAGCCGACCCTGAGATCGTTGCCTGGCCCGGCTCCGACGCTGATTCCCAGCCGCTTTGCCGCTGCCAACAGCCCGAACGCAATCCGATCGTTCGAACAGACGATGGTGTCGACGCCGGCCAGCCTTTCGGCGGGCAGGCTGAGGAACCGTTCGAAGCCGTAGCGTTCGTAATCGTCGCCGACCGGTCCCTCCTCGGGATTGAGGATGCGCGGCTCGTGACCAAGTTCGCGCATGCGATCGCAATAGGCCTCGCACCGTTCCCGTATGTTGGCGTTCACTGCTGGCATGGTGAAGAGCGCCGGCGGCGAGCCGGAGCGGCACAGATAGTCCACCATGAGCGCCATGCTGGTTCGATTGTTGGTGCCGACATAGGGTACCCCGTCACGCAGGCGCGAATCCATGAAGAGGATCGGCACCTGCTTCATCGCCTGCTCGACCGCAGCGATGTCGGAGCGGAATCCGAGGGGGGCCATGGCGATTCCGGCAACGTCCATCGACAGCAGCCGGGACAGTGCCCGCTGCTCCAATGCAGCGTCGTTGTGGGAGCACTGCAGCACGGTGAGATAGCCGCGATCCTCGGCATAGAGTTCGATCGTGCTGACCAGTTCGCCGTAGAACGGATCGATGATCGACGGCACGATGATGCCGATGGCCCGCGGCGAGCGGCGCGTGAGATTGGAGGCGAAGAAGTTCGGGCTGTAGCCGTAGTGGCGGATGCCCTCCTCGATCAGCTTGCGCGTGCGCGGGCGCACCGAATCGGGATCGGCGAAAAAGCGCGACACGGTCGGGCGCGACAGTCCGATCCGTCGGGCGAAATCCTGCATGGTGTTGACGGCGTCGGTGCCCATCGGTCGGAATTCTGATTGGTGCGACGGCCTGCTACCGCCGCGCCATACTAGGCGTAGTTTACACGCAAGCGCAACTTTGGAGGCTTGACACGCGTCTCGTGTGAAATGTACCTTTACGCGCGTAAAAAAGTGAGCTGCCAACGAGCAGTTCGGGGGAGGAAGTATTCGAATGGGCTCGCTGGCCCGTGCGCTTACGATGATCGACAGCATCGCAACCGCCGGAGCGCTCTCCGCGCTCGATCGCCGCGGACATCAGCTCGCGTCGCTCGAAAGACTGGTCGGGCCTTGCCAGAATGCGCGACAATCCGCCCTCGACCGACTGGCATCAATCCTGTGATCGGTCGATGCCGAACTGATGAGGATTGTCGAACGGACAGACGGACCTACAACTGAATGAAGTGACGTCGGCAGCCCACCGCTGATTTCATCTCGATACGCAAACAATGGTTGGCAACAAGGAGGAAGACAATGGAACGCAGAAGCTTTCTGACGCTCGCTGGCGCCGCCGCGGGTGTTGCCGCACTGGGTGTCCGTCCGACGCTTGCGGCAGGCAAGAAATTCAACATCACCCTTGTCCCTGGTCTCACCACCGATGCTTTCTACATCACCATGCATCGCGGCGCGGATGCGGCGGCCAAGGCGCTCGGCGTCAATCTCGGCTTCCAGGGCGCTTCGGAATGGAACGTGACGCTGCAGGTACCGGTGCTCGATGCCGTCATCGCCCGCAAGCCCGACGCGATCCTGATCGCGCCGACCGACAAGGTTCAGCTCGTCCAGCCGCTGAAGAAGGCGTTCGACGCCGGCATCCCGGTGATCACCGTCGACACCTTCATCGGCACTGGCGTCTATCAGACCGGCGCCGGCGATGCCGACTTCCCGCTCTCCTACATCGCCTCCGACAACGTGCTCGGCGGCGAGATGGCCGCGCGGGCTCTGGCCAAGGCGATCGGCGACAAGGGCAAGGTCTACGTCTCCAACGTGAAACCCGGCATGTCGACCACCGACCAGCGCGAAGAGGGCTTCAAGAAGGAGATGAAGAACCATCCCCAACATCGAGGTGCTGGAGACGCAGTTCAACGACGACGACGCCAACAAGGCGGCCTCGCAGGTGCAGGCGGTGCTCGCCCGCAATCCTGACCTGGCGGGCATCTTCGGCGCCAACCTGTTCTCGGCCAGCGGCTCGGCCAACGGCGTGAAGCAGGCCGGCAAGGTCGGCGACATCAAGAGTCGCTGCCTTCGACGCCCCGACCTCCGTGGTCCAGGAGCTGAAGGACGGCACCTTCACCATCGTCATCGCCCAGCATCCGGCCGAGATCGGCTATTTCGGCGTGGTCAGCGCCTATGCGCACCTCACCGGCCAGTCGATCCCGATCGGCGATCGGCACGGGCTTCACCGTGATGACCAAGGACAATATCGACGATCCGAACGTGAAGAAGTTCCTCTACACGTCGTAGTCATCAGTCCGGTCCAATCGGACCGCACATCAGCCGGGCCGCCGACCGCCGTGGTCGGCGGCCAAGTTCGGTGATGTGCATGATATTGGGCGATCATGACATCCATATCCGCACCTGTTCCTCAACGGCCGCGCAGTATTCTTGAGCGCGTCGCCGATCTGCGCGCTTGGCTGTTTCTGGCCCTGCTGCTGATCTTCTTCGAAGTCTGGGCGCGGATGGCCTATGGCGCCACCTTCGTCGGCAACACCTATAACCTGCAGTCTATCGCGATCTTCACGACTGCACCGCTGCTTCTCGCGCTGGGTGAGACTTTCGTAATCATCTCGGCGGGCATCGACCTGTCGGTGGGCTTCACCATGGGCCTGGCGGCGGTGGTCGCCGCCCATGCGACCAATATCGCCACTGGCGTGTTCGGTGTGCCGCCGGTGCTTGCCATGCTGATTGCCATGACCCTCGGTGTTGCCGTCTCCTTCATACCGGGTTGGGTGAACGGCTGGCTGGTTGCGCGCCTCGGCGTTCCGCCGTTCATCGGCACGCTCGGCATGTACGGCGTTGCCCGTGGTGTCGCCTATCTGATTGCCGGTGGCATGACCGTCCCGGTGCACAACGATATCTACGCCTGGATCGGCAATGGCAGAATCCTTGGCGTGCCGGTGGTGGTGATCATCACCGTGATCGTTGCCCTGGGGATGCACTACGTTCTGTCGCAGACCCGCTTCGGCCAACACACCTATGCCGTCGGCGCCAACCGCGACGCGGTGATTCGCTCGGGCATCGACGTCGGGCGGCTGACGACCTGGATCTACATCCTCTCGGCCCTGTGTGCCGGTCTTGCCGGCGTGCTCTACACCGGCCGCTTCCTTGCCGGCGCGGCACAGGCCGGCGAGCCGCTGCTGCTCGATTCGATCGCGGCGGTGGTCATCGGCGGTGCCAGCCTGTTCGGCGGGTCGGGCACGGTTGCCGGTACCGTCGCCGGGGCATTGGTGATTGCGGTGATCCAGTACGGTCTGGTGTTCATCGATGTCGAACCGTTCTGGCAGTTCGTCGCCGTCGGTGTGGTGATCATCATCTCGGTGCTGGTCGATCAGAGTCAGCGCCGGTTTCTGGGAGGCCACCGCGATGAGTGATACCGACCACCTGCTTTCGGTGCGCAATATCACCAAGAACTTCGGTGCGGTCGAGGCACTGAAGGGCGTCTCCTTCGATGTCGACCTCGGCGAGGTGGTGGCGCTGGCCGGCGACAACGGCGCCGGCAAGTCGGTGCTGATCAAGAGCGTTTCCGGCGTCCACCATCCGGATTCCGGCGAGATCGTCTTCGACGGACAGAGCGTGTCCTTCACCAGCCCGCACGAGGCGCGGGCGCTCGGCATCGAGACGATCTACCAGGACCTGGCGCTTGCCGACAATCTGTCGATCGGCGCCAACATCTTCCTCGGCCGCGAGCCGAAGACCAAGGCCTTCGGGTTCCTGCCCGTTCTCGACCGCAAGGCGATGGCGCAGGCGGCGCAGGAGACCATGGCTCTGCTCGATTTCCACACCAGCCGGTTGGAGGCGCCGGTCGCCGCCTTCTCCGGCGGCCAGCGACAGGCAGTCGCCATCGGCCGGGCGATCTACTGGAACGCCAAGCTGCTGATCATGGACGAGCCGACGGCCGCGCTCGGCGTTCCCGAGCAGCGCCGGGTGCTCAACCTGGTGCGCTCGCTCAAGGAACAGGGCAAGGCGGTCATCTTCATCTCGCACAATCTCCAGGACATCTTCGCAGTCGCCGACCGCATCGTCGTCATGCGTCACGGCATCAAGGCCGGCGAGCGGCGACCGCAGGAGACCACGAGTGACGAGATCGTCGGCCTCATGGTCGGCGCTTGATGGACTGAACCGATGCCTTTGAATTCCTCCTGCAGGCGGACAGAAATGGGTCGCGCTGACCGGCCATCGCAGCTGGTTGCTGGCGCGGGCGAACGACATTCTCGATTTCTACGAAGGGGCGAGCATCGATCCTGCCGGCGGCTTCTGCGATCTCGACGATGACGGCAAGCCGCTTGCCGTCACGGGCGCGGCGGCGTTCGGCCGCCAGGTGCAGGCGACGGCTCGCATGGTGCACTGCTTCGCCATCGCCCATCTCCTCGGGCGGCCCGGCGCCGAGGCGATGATCGACCACGGCATGGACTTCCTGTGGAACAAGCACCGCGACACGGAGAACGGCGGCTATTTCTGGCAGATGGGCGACAGCGGCCCTGTCGACGACAGCAAGCAGGCCTATGGCCACGCCTTCGTGCTGCTGGCGGCGGCGAGCGCCAAGGCGGCCGGGCATCCCGATGCCGACCGTCTGCTCGCCGACGTAACGGCGGTTCTCAACGAGCGCTTCTGGGAAGACCAGTACGGCGCGGTGGCCGAGGAATTCACCCGCGACTGGCAGCCGAAGAGCACCTATCGCGGCCAGAATGCCAACATGCACCTGACCGAAGCGCTGATGGCCGCCTTCGAAGTGACCAACGACCGGGCGTATCTGGCCAAGGCCGAGCGCATCGCTGATCTTCTCATCCGCCGGGCGGCGGCCGGCAATGGCTGGCACCTGCCGGAGCATTTCACCCGCGAATGGACGGTGGACGTCGATTATGTGGGCGATCCCATGTTCCACCCGCCGGGCACGACACCCGGCCATTCGCTCGAATGGGCGCGACTGCTCCTGCAGCTGTGGGAACTCGGCGGGCGCCGGCTCGACTGGCTGCCCGATGCCGCCCGTTCGCTGTTCGGCAAGGCCGTGGCGGACGGCTGGGACAAGGCAACCGGTGGCTTCTACTACACGCTCGACAACGACACGCGACCGCTGGTGCGCGACCGCTACTGGTGGCCGTGCACGGAGGGCATCGGTGCGGCGGCATTCCTCAATGCCATCGTCGGCGATGCCTTCTACGAGGAATGGTATCGCCGCATCTGGGACTGGTCTGCCACGCATCTCATCGACCGGGCGAACGGCAGCTGGCGGCCGCAGCTCGACGATGACCTGGTTCCCAATACCGGGCCGTTCTTCGGTCGCCCGGACATCTATCACGCGCTGCAGGCCTGCCTGATCCCGCTGCTGCCGACCAGCGGCAGCATCGTCGGCGGTCTGGCGGCCGGGGGTCTCTCGCTCGAAGCGCGATGATGCCCACCGCCCTATCGGCCACTACGTCTTGAAGCAGGCTATCTGCCGCCGCGACGCGCGTCCGGCCGACACTGGTCGGCCCCGGCGCCATGGCTGGCCCTTCATCCTGACTGAGGACAAGGCTCGCCATGCCCAAGCTCACCAATCCCATCCTTCCCGGCTTCAATCCCGACCCATCCATCGTGCGGGTCGCCGATACCTATTACATCGCCACCTCGACCTTCGAATGGTTCCCCGGCGTGCAGATCCACGCTTCGAAGGATCTGGCCAACTGGGAACTGGTCGTGCGGCCGCTCGACCGCAAGAGCCAGCTCGACATGCGCGGCGAGCCCGACAGCTGCGGCGTCTGGGCGCCCTGCCTCAGCCATGACGGCGAGAAGTTCTGGCTGGTCTATACCGACATGAAGCGCCGCGAGGGCTCCTACAAGGACGCGCACAACTACATCGTCACGGCCGAGGCCATCGCGGGGCCGTGGTCGGATCCCGTCTACGTCAATTCCTCGGGCTTCGACCCGTCTTTGTTCCACGACGACGACGGCCGCAAATGGTTCCTCAACCAGCTCTGGGACTATCGCGGGCGCCCGACCCGGTTCGCCGGCATCGTCCTGCAGGAGTTCGACCCCAAGGCCGGCAGGCTGGTCGGCGCACGCAGGAACATCTTCCGCGGCACCGACCTCGATCTCACCGAGGGGCCGCATCTCTACAAGCGCACCGGCAGAACCGGAACCTGGTACTACCTGATCACCGCCGAGGGCGGCACCGGATACAGCCACGCCGTCACCATGGCGCGGTCGCGCAAGATCGACGGCCCCTACGAGGTCCACCCGATCAGGCACATCATCACCGCCAAGGATGCGCCGGACAATCCGCTCCAGCGCGCCGGCCATGCCGATTTCGTCGAGACGCCCGACGGGCAGGTCTACATGGTCCACCTGATGAGCCGGCCCAACAGGGACCGGCGCTCGGTCATGGGCCGCGAGACTTCGATCGCAGAGATGGAGTGGCGCGACGACGACTGGCTGTGGCTGAAGGCCGGCGGCTGCGAGCCGCAGGTGCAGGTCGAGGTGCCCGGCACCTTCGACGAAGCCGGCTTCTGGGCAGAGAAGCGCTACACATTCGATACCGGTCTGCCCAAGGACTTCCAGTGGCTGCGCACGCCCGAGCCGGAGCGCATCTTCGCGACTGCCGGGGGCCGGCTGCGCCTCTTCGGGCGGGAGAGCCTGGGGTCCTATTTCGAGCAGGCGCTGGTCGCCCGCCGTCAGACGACGCGTCGACTACTATGCCGAGACCGAAGTCGCTTTCGCGCCGTATGACGAGCGCTGCCTGGCCGGACTGACCGCCTATTACGGCCGCTTCAACAATTATTATCTGGCGGTGACGGCCAGATGCCGAGGGACGGCGCGAACTCACCATCCTCGCCGTCGAGACGGACTGGCCGGAGGGCGACACCATGCTGCCCCTCGACCCGCCGGTCGCCTTGCCGACGCAGGGCAAGGTGCGGCTGGCGGTCGAAGTGAAGAACGGCGGCCTGCAGTTCTTCTATGCGCTCGATGGCGGCGACCTGCACAAGGTCGGGCCCGTCCTCGACGCCACGCAACTCTCCGATGAGAGCGCCGGCCCCGGCCTGCACGGCAGCTTCACCGGCGCCTTCGTCGGCATGGCGGCGCAGGACCTCAACGGCACGGCGACGCCGGCGGATTTCTCCTATTTCGTCTACCGGCCTCTGCAGCGCTGACCGTCGAGCAGTGGCGCCCGGGGAGGAGGCGCCGGCGCCCAAGCGCCGACACCCCCGTCGACCCGGGAGGATCAGCGGGCGAGCCAGCCGCCGTCGACGTTGAAGACGGCGCCGTGCACGTAGCGCGCGGCCGGCGAGGCCAGGAAGACGGCCGCCCCGGCGATATCCTCGGGCTCGCCCCAGCGCCCGGCCGGGATGCGGTCGAGGATCGCCTTGCTGCGCGCGGGGTCGGCGCGCAGCGCCGCCGTGTTGTTGGTGGCGATGTAGCCGGGCGCGATGGCGTTGACGTTGATTCCCCTGGCCGCCCATTCGTTGGCGAGCAGCTTGGTCAGGCCGGCCACGCCGCTCTTCGAGGCGGTGTAGGAAGGCACGCGGATGCCGCCCTGGAAGGACAGCATCGAGGCGATGTTGATGATGGCACCGGTGGCGCCACGCCCGAGTACCGCGCGGCCGAAGGCCTGGGACAGGAAGAAGACCGCCTTGAGGTTGATATCCATGACGGCGTCCCAGTCCTCCTCGCTGAAGTCGAGGGCATCGGCGCGCCGGATCAGGCCGGCGCAGTTGACAAGGATGTCGACGTCGCCGGCCTTGGTCATCAGCTCGTCGATGGCGCCGCGCCTGGTCAGGTCGATCTGCACCTGGGTGGCACGGCCCCCGTCGCCGGTGATGCGCGCCACCGTCGGGTCGGACGGGACGATGTCGACGCAGACCACTTCGGCGCCGGCGCCCGCCATGCCGATGGCGATCGCCTGGCCGATCCCGGTCGAGGCGCCGGTGACCAGGGCGCGGCGCCCGGTGAGTGAGAAATCGAGGCTCATCTGAGGTCCTCCATGGCCACCGGATCCATGTCGGTGAAGCCGACATTGTCGCCGGCCATGGCCCAGATGAAGCTGTAGGCGGCGGTGCCGGAGCCGCAATGGATCGACCACGACGGAGAGGCGACGGCCTCCTCATTGGCCATCACCAGATGGCGGGTCTGGCTCGGCTCGCCCATCATGTGGAAGACGCGCTGCTTCTCGCTCATTCTGAAATAGAGATAGACCTCGGAGCGGCGGTCGTGGGTGTGAGCAGGCATGGTGTTCCAGGTCGAGCCGGGCGCCAGCGTCGTCATCCCCATGACGATCTGGCAGGTCGGCATGATGCCGGGATGGATGTACTGGCGCAGGATGCGCTTGTTGGCGTCTTCCGTGCTGCCGAGATCGAGTCGGGTTGCTTCGTCAGGACGCACGATGCGGCTGGGGAAGGCCTGATGGGCCGGCGCCGAGATCAGGTAGAAGCGACCCTTGCCGGACAGGGTGACCGGGCCCGAACCCATGGACAGATAGAGCATGTCGCTGTTGTCGAGCGCGTAATCGACGCCGGCGGCGGATACCTTGCCGGTCTCGCCGATATTGGCGACGACCATCTCGCGGCGTTCGAGCAGCGTCGCGGTGCCGGTGTTCTGCACCGCGTCGAGCACCAGTTCGCCACCGTCCGGCACGGCACCGCCGACGATCATGCGGTCGTAGTGCGTGTAGACGAGCTTGATGGCGCCGGTCTGAAACAGGCCGGACATGTGGAAGTGGGCGCGCAGGCCTTCGGTATCGAGAGCGCGCACGCTTTGCGGATCCACGGCATGGCGGATTTCGACGGGAGTCATTTCGGGACCTTTGCTTGTCAAACGAGAAAGTCGTCGCGCCGCGGCGTGAAGCTGTCGATCAGGCGGCCGGCCTCGAGGGCCTTGCAGCCGTGTTCGGCGTCGGGCGGGACGACGAAGCAGTCGCCGGGGCCGACCTCGAAGGTCTCGCCGGCGACCGTGAAGGAAAAGCGGCCGGACTGAACGAAGGTCGCCTGGATATGCGGATGATGATGCAGGGCGCCCTCGGCGCCGGCGGCGAAGTCGTTCGCCACGACCATGAGTTCGGGGCTGTCGGCCAGGACCTGGCGGGTGACGCCGGCAGCGGCGGCCACGGGAGGAAAGGGGCGGGCAGGCAGGGTCATGATCGCACCGCTCTAGTGGTGGAACAGGGACGGCAGCCAGAGCGAGGCGGCCGGGATGTAGGTCACGATCATCAGGGCGACAAAGGCGGCCAGATAGAATGGCCAGATCGAGCGGACCGCGTCCTGGATCGGAATCTTGCCGACAGCGCAGCCGACGAACAGCACCGTCCCGACCGGCGGCGTGCACAGGCCGATGCCGAGGTTGAGGATCAGGATGATGCCGAAGTGCACGGGATCGACGTGGAAGGCCTGCGCCACCGGCAGGAAGATCGGTGTGGTGATGACGATCAGCGGCGCCATGTCCATGAATGTGCCGAGGACCAGCAGCACCAGGTTGATCAGCATCAGGATGACGATCGGATTGTTCGAGACCGCCTGCAGCATGTGGATCAACTCGGCCGGCACGTGAAGGTAGGCAAGCAGCCAGCCGAAGGCATTGGCGCTGCCGATGACCAGAAGCACCATGGCGGTTGTGCGCACCGCACCGAGGGTCGCCTCGACAAAGGCCTTGAAGGTCAGCGTGCGGTAGACGAGCGTCGTCACCAGGATGGCGTAAACGACGGCGATGTTGGAACTCTCGGTCGCGGTGAAGATGCCGGAGCGGACGCCGCCGAAGATGATGGCCACCAGCAGGAGGCCGGGCACGGCGTTGACGAAGATGCGCCCAAGCGCGCGCAAACCGGGAAATTCCTCGGTGGGATAGCCGCGGCGCGAAGCCACGAAATAGGCGGCGACCATCAGCGAAAATGCAAGGATCAGGCCGGGAACGATGCCGGCGGTGAACAGGTCGGCGATGGAGATCTTGCCGCCGCCCGCGATCGAATAGATGATCAGGTTCTGCGACGGCGGGATCATCAGCGCGATGAGGGCGGCCGTCACCGTGATGTTGACCGAATAGTCGGCGCCATAGCCGCGGGCACGCATTTGCGGAATCATGATGGTGCCAACGGCTGAGGCATCGGCCGCCGCCGATCCGGAGACGCCGCCGAACATCACGCTGGTCAGGATGTTCACCTGACCGAGACCACCCTTGAAGTGACCGACCAGAGCACCGGCCAGGTCAACCAGGCGGCGGGCGATGTCGCCGCGCACCATGAGGTCGCCCGAATAGATGAAGAACGGGATGGCCATCAGCGAGAAGATCTCGACGCCGGAATTCATGCGCTGGAAGACGATGACCGGCGGCAGGCCGAGATAGAGCACGGTGGCGAAGCTGGCGATGCCGAGGCAGAAGGCGACCGGCGTGCCGATGATGAGCAGGAAGGCGAAAGTTCCGAACAGGACCCAGAGTACCATGGCTCAGTGCTCCGGGGGGGCTACTTCGGCGAAGCGCGCCGTGTGGAGGCCAGCGAAGCGCCGCAGGATGCGCTCGATCGAAAACAGTATGGCGAACAGGCCGCCGGCAACGATCGGCGCGTATTCGAAGGCGCCGGAGATGCCCAGCGACGGCATCGTGTTCTGCGCCGTCTTCTCCGCCAGTTGCCCACCGAACCAGATCATGCCGAAGCCGAATGCGGTGACGGCAATGTCGGACACGGTGTGCAGATAAGGCTTCACCCGATCGGGAATGATCAGAAGAAAGATGTCGAAAGACAGGTGGTTGCCTTCGCGGATGCCGACAGCGGCGCCGAGGAAGATGAACCAGCCCATGATCATGATCGAAATCGGCTCGGAGCCGACGAAGCCGGAATTGAACACGTAGCGCAAGAAGACCTGGACGGCGATCGTTGTGGTCATGGCGACCAGGCAGAGGCCCGATATCCAAAGCAGGAGATCCGCCAGAAGGCCGCTGAAATCGGCCGCTTTCTTCATCAATTTCCGCAAGACGTCCTCCCCGTCCGACATCGGTGGTACGCGGGGGAACAAGCGCTCCCCCGCGTATCTATAGTGCAGGACTACTCGGTGGCCTGAATGCGGGCGACCAGGCTCTTGAGCGTGTCGGTGGTCACGTACTTGTCGTAGACCGGCTTCATGGCCGCGATGAAGGGGGCCTTGTCGATGTTGGTGACGATCTCGTTGCCAGCGGCGCGGATCTTGTCCTCGGAGACCTTCTCCTGGGCGAACCACAGCTTCCGCATCTCGGGCACGCTATCCTTGGCGGCCTGGCGGATGAGCGCCTGGTCGTCAGCCGACAGCTTTTCCCAGCTCTTCTTCGACATCACCAGCACTTCCGGGACGATCAGGTGCTCGTCGAGGGTGTAGTACTTGGCGACCTCGTAGTGGCCCGACGTGTCATAGGACGGCCAGTTGTTCTCGGCGCCGTCGATGACGCCGGTCTGGATGGCCGAATAGACCTCACCATAGGGCATCGGCACGGCGTTGGCGCCGAGCGCCTGAACCATGGACACGAAGATGTCGGACTGCATGACGCGGAACTTCAGGCCGGCGAGATCGGCCATGGAGTTGATCGCACGCTTCGAATTGTAGAAGGAGCGCGCGCCACCGTCGTAGAAGGCGAGACCGATGAGGTCGTGCGACGTGAAGGCGTCGAGAATGTCCTGACCGATCGGCCCGTCCATGACGTGATGCATGTGCTCGACCGAGCGGAAGATGTAGGGCAGCGACGGGACCTGGGTCTCGGGAATGATGTCGTTGAACGGCCCAAGGCTGACTCGGTTCATGTCGATGACGCCGAACTGGGTCTGCTCGATGGTGTCCTTCTCCTCGCCGAGCTGCGAGCCGAAGTAGACGTCGAGGCACAGGCGGCCGTTGGTCTTCTCCTTGATCACCTTGCCGATGTACTTCACGGCCTCGACGGTCGGGTAGCCGTCCGGATGGGTGTCGGACGATCGCAGGGTGACGTCGCAAGCCATGCTGGCGCCGGTCAGAGCGACGCTCAAGACCAGAGCACCGAGAGCAGTTTTGATCAGGCTCATGTCGTTTTCCTCCTTAGTTGGCTCTCTCAGAGCCTGTAGGCTTGTTTCACAAGCCGGTAGGCGAGGTCTTGAGCGACCTCAAAGGCCTCGTCGTCAGCAAGTCGCCCCGTAGCGACGAGTTCGGCGAGGAAGGCGGCATCGACCCGGCGTGACACATCGTGGCGCGCGGGAATCGACGTGAATGCACGGGTGTCGTCGTTGAAACCGACGGTGTTGTAGAAACCGGCGGTCTCGGTGGTCAGCTCGCGATAGCGGCGCATGCCCTCGGCGCTGTCGAAGAACCACCAGGCCGGGCCCAGGCGCAGGATCGGATAGACGCCGGCCAGCGGCGCCAGCTCGCGGCCATAGGCCGTCTCGTCGAGCGTGAACAGGATGACGCGGAGATCGGGCTCCTCGCCCAACGCCTCAAGCAGCGGGCGCAGCGCGCGCACATAGTCGGTGCGCTGCGGAATGTCGTAGCCCTTGTCGCGTCCGAAGCGGGCAAGGATCTGGCCGGAATGGTTGCGCAGCGAGCCGGCATGGATCTGCACCACCAGTTGGTCGTCGAGGCTCATGCGGACCATCTCGGTGAGCATCTGGCCGCGGAAGGCATCGGCTTCTTCTGGCGTGATGCGGCCGGTGAGCGCCTTGTCGAACAGGGCTGCCGCTTCCGCTTGCGTCAGGTTCTCGGTGCGCGCCGTGGGGTGGCCGTGGTCGGTCGAGGTGGCACCATAGGACTTGAAGAAGGCGCGGCGAATACGGTGAGCTTCGAGATAGCCGCTCCAGCTGGTGGCATCCGTGCCGGCGATCGCGCCAAGCCGCTCGACATTGTCGGTGAACCCGGCGAATTCCGGGTCGACGACCGCGTCGGGCCGGTAGGCGGTGACGACGCGCCCCTTCCAGCCGGACTGGCGGATCATCTCGTGCCAGCGAAGGTCATCCAGCGGACTGTCGGTGGTGGCGATGACCTCGATGCCGAAGCGCTCGAACAGGGCGCGCGGCCGGAAGGCCGGTTCGGCCAGGCGCTCGGCGATGGCCTCGTAGATCGCGTCGGCGGTCTCGGCGGACAGGCGCTCATCGATGCCGAACACTTCCGCGAAGGAATGGTCGAGCCATATGCGGCTCGGGGTGGCGCGGAAGAGATGGTAGTTCTCGGCGAAGCGACGCCAGATCTTGCGTGGATCGGTTTCCACCGGCCCGCCGTCGGCGCGGGGTACGCCGAGGTCCTCGAGCGGGATGCCCTGGGAATGGAGCATCCGGAAGACGTAGTGGTCGGGGATGACGAAGAGCTGGGCGGGATCGGGGAAGGGCTGGTCCTCGGCGAACCAGCGCGGATCGGTGTGACCGTGGGGACTGACGATCGGCAGGTCCTTGACCGATGCGTAAAGCGCGCGGGCACGCGCGCGCATGGCCGGATCTGGCGGAAACAGCCTGTCCGGATTCAACAGCCCCACAACGAAACCTCCCCTGCCTGCCCCAGGAGGGTGTCCCCGGCCACCAAGGGGCTTTATCATCCTATGAAAAACTAATATGCTAGTCTACAACATGAGTTAAGAAAACGGCATGTCGAAGCTTCAATTCCGGACGCTCGAGGCCAGGCGAGCGCCAACGGTGGCGGACATGGTTTTCGATGAACTCTATGAGCGGGTCATCACCCTTGACCTGCCGCCGGGCGCCAAGCTGTCGGAGGTGGACGTTGCGCGGCGCCTCGGCGTGTCGCGCCAACCGGTACGCGACGCCTTCTACCGGATGTCGCGCCTGGGCTTCCTGACGATCTGGCCACAGCGGGCCACGATCGTGGCGCCGATCTCGGAGAGCGCCGTGCTGCAGGCCCGCTTCATTCGCACCGCGATTGAACTGGAGACCGTGCAGGCGGCGGCGCGTACCCTCGACGCTCACCAGATCCAGCGTCTGCAAGCGCTCGTCCAGCGCCAGGAGGCGGCGATGGATGCCGGCGACAAGATGCTCTTCCACACGCTCGACGACGAATTCCACCGCCTGATCTGCGAGTTCGCCGGCCTCTCATTCGCCTGGACGGTGATCAAGGAGAACAAGGCACACATGGATCGGGTGCGCTATATGAGCCTGTTCTTCGGCGCGCGCAGCGCCTTCGAGGATCACGTCGAGATCCTGGCGGCGTTGCAGGCGCGCGATCCGAACAGGGCGGCCGAAGCCATGCGCGCGCACCTGTCGCGCATCGGCGCGATCATCACCACGATCCGCAAGGAACGCGACGAGTACTTCGCCAAGGAACCCGGCTAGAGCAATCTCGGGAAAAGTGGCAATGAGGGCGTGATCGCCGCCTCCTCGACCATGGGCATGATCATTCCCGGTGCTCGCCCTGGTCAGCCTCTTCCCGGTGCTCAGCACCTGGCTGCCGGGACTGCTGATGGAGCCCATGACCGGGCAAGGCGCACGCGGTTCGAACCGACGTGCGTCCTGCGCCAATACTATCAGGCCGCCCGCAACGGCGGGCGCAGTTCGATGCGCTCCTACTGCGGCACCTGGCGCTGCGGCACCATCAGCTGGAACTGCTGCCGTGTCGGTGCCGACGGCGTCACCTGCGGCGTCTGCGCCTGCGACTTGACGCAACGGTAGAGGTTGTCGCCGATCCGCCGCGCCTCCATGCCACGCGGACAGACGCATTGATTGTTCTGCACCGTGCCGCCCGAGCAGCGTATCTGCGGCGGTGGCTTGACGCAGGCGAAGGCATTGCGGCCGACCTGCCGTACCTCGGTGCCGCGCGGACAGATGCACTGGTCGTTGTCGACCTTGCCGCCCTTGCAGGTGATTTGCGGCTGCGGCCTGACGCAACGATAGGCGTTGGGGCCGGTCTGTTCGCTGACCATTCCGCGCCGACAGACGCATTCATTGTTGCGCACGGTGCCGCCGGCGCAGGTGATCGTCGGCCGGACCGGTGCGCAGGCGAACGCATTCGGGCCGACCCGCTGAACCTCGGTACCGCGTGGGCAGATGCACTGGTTGTTGTCGATCTTGCCGCCCTTGCAGGTGATCTGCGGCTGCGGCTTGACGCAGCGATAATCGTTGCGGCCGGTCTGTTCGACGACCAGGCCACGCGGGCACACGCACTCATTGTTGCGCACCGTGCCGTTGCGGCAGGTGATCGATGGCGGAACGGGCATGCAGGCATAGGCGTTGCGACTGACCTGCTGTACCTCCGTGCCTGTCGGGCAGACGCATTGGTTGTTTTCGACCTTGCCGCCCTTGCAGGTGATCACCGGCACGCAGCCGAACATGTTTGCCGCGAGCCGCCGCACCTCGGTGCCCCGTCGGGCAGATGCACTCGTTGTTCTGCACCGTGCCGCCCTTGCAGGTGATCGCGCGGGGGCACGCAGCGGTAGGCATTGGTGCCGACCTGCTGACGCTCGCTGTTCGGCGGGCAGGCGCATTGATTGTTGATCACCTGGCCGCCGGTGCACGTGATCGCATTGAACGTCGGCTCGAAGATGACGAGAGCACAGCTGTGGTCGTTTTCGGCGTTGGTGTCGCCGGTGCCCACACGACGTACAGCGGGCCATGAGCGTATTGTCGACCTCGCCGGTCGCCGGCACGTGGACGCTCTCCTGATAGTCCATGATCGCCCGGCGCGTCTGCGGACCGAGCTTGCCGTCCGGCTCTCCCGCCGCGAAGCCGAGCTCGTTCAGCCGCTGTTGCACGGCCCTCAGGCGGCTCGTGTCGGTCCAGTGCAGGGTGGCGCAGTTGTCGATGGCCGTGGCGGTCAGGGCGTCGGTCGTGAACGACAGCGTCAAGGTGATGGATTCGCCGGGCGCGAGCGTCGTCGACGGATGGGTGCAGGAGAAGTGACCGCCGCTGCCGAGGCACGTCCACGGCCGGCTGTAGCTCGTCAAGCGCGCGCTGGGGAGCCCGTCGTCGCTGATCACCACCTCGCCGAGATAGGAATCCTCGCCGACATTGGTGACGACCACCGTGAAGTGGCACGGCTGGCCGACCCGGCAACTCGCCTCACCGCGTTTTTCCACCTTCAGGTCATGAACCCTCGTCGGGGTCGGCGGCGTCGGCTCCTGCGGGCCTTCGATGGTGATGATGCTGACATTGCGGTCGTTCTCCGGCCGCTTGTCCTTCACCTTGCGGTCCGGCCAGACCATGTCCTTGGTGTGGGTGATCTGATCGGCCGGGAAGTCTTCGGCGATGTGGATCACCGCGCTCCACTTGGCGGACTCGCCGGGTTGAACGGTGAGATTGTGGCCGAGGCATTCATAGGTGCCCACACCGGTAATGGAGCAGGTCACGCCGGAGGTCTCAGGCGTGATGCTGACGATTGGCACGGCGGGAGACAGTACGCCGCGCACCCCGGCGGTGCCGACGAAGGGCAAGAGCCCGAAGTTCTTCATGCCGAGGGGGAGCGTGCAGTCCTCGCCCCGCTTGCACTCGGTGCTGCCCCCGGGCCCCATGTCCGGGAACGGCACGAACGCGGTCGAGCAGTCGTTGTCGTTGGACGTTACGATGTTCTCCAGTCCCACGGGGATACTGGCGCAATTTTCGAACGACGTGGCGGGATAGCCCGGCGGGATCAGGAAATCCATCAGGTAGACGAGTTCCGACCCCGGCGCCATGTCGCCCGGATAGCTGCATAGGTGATTGGCGCCAGCGGCCACGCATACCGCCCCGGCCGGCGCCGAGACGATGGTGAGCGGCCCCGCCCCCGGTTGTGGCGTGTCGGTCACGTCGACCGGGCCGTGATAGACCAGATGGCCGATATTGTGGACCCGGACGACGAATCGGCACGGGAGTCCCGGGAAACAGGGATCGAGCGACGTAATGCCCTTGAGTATCGACAGGTCTGGTGGACAGTCGCCCCCCAGCCCGGCATGGCAAATCTGCGATGTCGCGCAGCTTGTGTGGTCCTCGGCAATGCCGTCGCCGTTGTGATCGGACGCAACCGTCGCACAGTTCTCCAGTGTACCTGGCAGCGCGACGGCCGCCGGCATTTCGAGGGCCATCCACAGGATTGCGCTTTCGCCCGGCTGGAGACCGCCGGGAACGCCTGGACGCGTGCAGGTCTGCGTGCCGGCCGCTCCTGCTCCCGGTACGCAGGTCCACGGGGCAGTCACTGAGATGAACGTTGCGGCCGGGTCAGTCGGCGTGTCGCTGATCTCGATCGGCCCAAAGAAGGGTGCTCCGCCGACATTGGTCACGCGCATCACGAAGTGGCAGGCCCAACCGCCACCCGGCCCGGCGCCATCCGTGCAAACGTCCGTTGCCTCCTTCCGCACATCCAGCATGGCGGTTGCGTCGGGAAAGCCCGGCGGGAAACGCGAAACGGCGGCGCAATCGTATTCATTGCCGGGATTGTAGTCGCCGGGGCCTCCGCCCCAGTCGATCCAACCGCAATTGCCGACATGGGTATGGCCGGGTGTCGGCGGCGGTGCGCCGACGCGCAGCAGCACTTCGCGGAAGTCGCCCGGTCCCAACGTCACCGGCGCATGCGTGCAGGTGAAGTCACTGCCGCCGGGCGGGCCGCACATCCAGCCTGGCCCCGGCCCCCAGCCAACCAGCGTCGCACCGGGATAGCCGATCGCATCGTGAAAGCCGAGCGGGCCGGAATAGGACGCCGCGCCGACATTGGTGATGCGCACGACGAACCAGCATTCGCCGGTCCAGTCGCATTGGCCGATGCCGAATTTGGACAGCCGCAGGTCGGGCGCATAGTAGGTCGTGCCGGGCTCTGCCGTCGGCCCGTAGCCGCAGGCGTGGTTGTTGTAGGTGCGGGCGTCCTCGCCGGCACCCGGCGTCGTCAGATCGACGCAGTTCTCGAAGACCGGGCGGCTCCACCAGGTCGGCACGCGGACCGCCACCTCGAAGGAAATCTCCGCACCGGGCGCGAGATCGACCGGGTCGTGGCTACACTCGGTGAAGCCGGCGAACGGCGATTTGCAGGTCCAGTCGGACGGCGGAACGGTCAGCTCGGCCCCCTCGGCTGGCGTATCGCTCACCGTCAACGGGCCGGAATAGGGCACCTCGCCGACATTGGTGATGGTGACCAGGAAGCGGCAATCCCCGCCGGCATGGCAGGCTGGGTCGATCGCGCGCTTGACGATCTGCAGGTCGGGTTTTTCCGCCGCCTGCTGGAAGACCACGACATCGCCGACGCGGGTGGCGTCGTTGCGCGCCAGCGCTTCGGAGGTCGGAGTGCCGGACGCATCGACGTCGATCATGTAGGAGCGGCTCGGGCCGGTTGCCGGATAGGCGGGGCCGGGTGCCGGATATGGCTGGAAGGCGGCGTCCGGAACCACCGCCTCAAAGGTCGCTGCGTCCTGGCCCTGCAGCCCGGTGACTTGGGAGGCGTCGCTTTCGGTTCCACTGGCGGGATCGAGACACGGGCCATCCGGCGCGCACAATCCGTCGCCGGCCATCCACACGAAGCTGTCGGGCCGGGCCGGGTCGATCCGCCCGCTGGCGTCATAGCCCATGCCGAAGGCGGCGCCGCCGGCGGCGCCGGCGCGCACATAGGGCGGGCCCTCGTTCTTGCGGTCGTAGAAGCCGACGTCGTAGCGTCCGGCCGGTTGCCAGATGCCGTCGGCGCCGCGCTCATAGCGCAGCACCCGCGCCTCGTCGCGGATAGGCAAAGGCGTTGTCGGCGGACAGGCCGAGATTGCGGATGCCGCCACGCTCGGCGACGAGCATCACGGTCTGAGCGCCGAATCTCGGGAAGGCGATGTCGGCGACCGGGTTGCTGATGCCGGCGCGCGCGATCGCCTCGGGCGAGCGGAAGAATTCAGGCAGGAAGAATTCGCGGCGCACGCTTGATGCGTCGAAGCTGCCGTCATCGGCGATGGCGACCGACCACACCGAATTCTGCTGGTCGTCACCGGCTGTCGGCCAGTCGGCACTGCCGAAGCCCTGGCTTCCCCAGACCGCATAATAGAGACGTACGGCATTGCTGCCGGGATCCTGGGCAACATCGAGACCCCAGACGCGGCGGCGGAAATCGGCGAAATTCCAGCACGAAGGCGTGCGCGCGAAATCGCCGCTCGGACAATCGGCGATCCGGGCGGACGTTGCCGGGTCGAAGGCGACCGGCGCCAGCGCCACGCTCGCTGCCGACGCGGCATCGACGAAAGCGCTGCGTCCGGTCACGCCATGGTCGTAGTGGCCGAGGTCGTTGCCGTCGGCAATCGCGATGCGGTGGATCATGCCGGTTTCGAGATCCGACACGAAAAGCTGATGGTGCTCGCGGTCGAAGGCGATGTTGCCCAGCGCCGCGCCGCTGTTGGCGCGGCCGTCGAGGGTGATTTCGGCGAATATTTCGGGCCGGTAATCGTTCGCTGCGGCGAGGCGATAGACCGTGCCCGGGCCGCCGCCTGGCCCCCACATGCCGTCCATCCATCCCGAATTGTCGGCGTTGCGATGCAGCCCGAAGGCGGCGGTCGCGGTCAGATAGATGTTGGGCGGACTGGCGTCATCGAGTGCGACGCCGAAAACCTGACCGATGTCTCCGGCGGTCACTGAAAAGAGTTGCGGCGCGTCCAGCCAATGGCGCCCGTCGGCGGCAAAGCCCGGCGCTCTGAGATCGATGGCGCTGCCGACCGCACCGGCAGGGTCGATGACCGTTCGCGGCCCCCCCGCTCCGGTGACCGTCGTGGTCCCGGCAGAATCTGGTGACGAAGGCCTCGCCGGGGAGCAGCCCTTCCTGCGCGTGGGATGCCATCGGCAGAGCGATGGACATCACCGCGCCAGCGATGAGTGTCGTCAATCCGCGCAGCAGCGATGGGCGTGCCGCATCGGCGCGTCGGAAATTGCGGGATATATTACAGGATGTGAATGCCAGCATGAGGGTCGCCTCCTCGAGCATTGGCATTTGCATCAATAGAATACTTGATCAGCGGCGTCTGACCAAGTCGAATTCGACTCAAATCAGTCGACAGACGCCGTGGCGCGATGCTTCCGACGGGAGGGCAGTACAGCGCTGCTTTCTCTCCGTTTCACGCGCAAATTATTGCGGGAATGGCCGTGCGTCGTCGCCCGCCATGCGACGATGCGTCACCGCCGCGCTGGGCGAGACTACAGACCGGCGCGATAGCCGGTGAGGACGTTGATGTACTGCGAGCGCACCAGGCCCTCGCGATTATGCAGGAAGGCGGCGGCCAGCCGCCCGCGCATCTGGTCGATATCGTCGAAGCCGCGGCCGCCCATCCAGCTTTCCAGATCGCGGCGCAGCACCCCGATATGCTCGGGGCCGTGACGCAGAAGCGACGATGCCGTCATCACCACATCGGCGCCGGCGAGCAGGTACTTGACCACCTCACTGGCGGTCTCCACGCCGCCAGTTGCCGCCAGAGACGCGCCGATGCGCCCGGAGAGTAGCGAAATCCACAAGAGCGCCTGGCGGATCTCGTAGGGGTGGCTCAGCTCGAGGCTCGGCGTCGGTGCCAGCGTCGTCAGGTCGATGTCGGGTTGGTAGAAGCGGTTGAACAGGACCAGTCCCTTGGCCCCGGCTGCGGCGATCTCGGTGCAATGATGGGCCGGCGATGACAACCACGGCCCGAGTTTCACCGCCACCGGGACGGACACCGCCAGGCACACCGCGCGCACCGTATCGATCCACCGCTGCTCGACATCCGCCGCGCTCTCCTTGGCGTCGGTCGGCACGCTGTAGAGGTTGAGTTCGATTGCCGCGGCGCCCGCCTGTTCGAGGTCGTGGGCGAAGCTGGTCCAGCCCTTCGGCGTCGCGCCGTTCAGGCTGGCGATGATCGGGATCGAGCAGGAATCGACCGCCCGTCTCAGTGTTTCCACGCGGGCCTCGAGGCCGCCGACACGAAACGCGGTGAGCTCCGGAAAATAGCCGCCGGCCGCTTCCGGCTGGGTCTGGATGCCCTGTTCGACCAGCTCGGTGAAGGCGGTGTCCTCGGCGAGGATCTCCTCTTCGTAGATCGACGGCATCACCACCGCGGCGGCACCCGCATCCTCCAGCCGCCGGATACCGTCGAACTCACGCGACAGCGGCGAGGCCGACGCGACGATCGGGTGGTCGAGTTCCAGTCCAAGATAGGTGGTGGCGAGTTTCATGCGTCTAGAGCCTTGTACAGCCAGATGGGATCAATTCCGTTTCTCGACCGGCGAGGCGATCCGGCGTTGAGCCCGGCGAAGGGCGATGTGGGGCATCGGGCGAGCCGGGATCGGCGCTAGGCGCCCGCCGGTCGGAAACCCGAAGGGACGAGCGATTTTGCGCCATTGTCGGCGCCGTCGGGCTCGGCCGTACCGCCAGTACGACCTTCGCCCGCCGGCTTGATCCTGCCGCAAAATCGCTCCGTCGGAATGGTTCCATCTGGCTGCACAAGGCTCTACCTCACGCGCTTTCCCAGTTTGGCAGGAAGCGGCTGCCGTCGCGTGCCGCCAGGTCCTCATAGGAGCGGTAGCGTTCGTCGACCGCCGCCTGCGCCTGCCGCATCATCTGTGCCGCTGCCTCGCGGTCGCCCTGGGTCAGCACGCTGTAGCGCAGCTCGTTATAGGCGAATTCTTCGAGCTTGAGCCGCGGCCGCGTCGAATCGAGCCGGAACGGATTGGCCCCGCTGTTTCTGCAGCGACGGGTCGTAGCGGAACAGCGGCCAGAAACCCGAGGCAGTGGCCCGCGCCTGCTGCTTCATGCCGTGGCGCAGGTCGAAACCGTGCGCGATGCAGTGCGAATAGGCCAGCACCAGCGACGGGCCCGGATAGGCCTCGGCCTCACGCAGCGCCACCAGCGCCTGCTCGGCATTCGCCCCCATGGCGATCTGCGCCACATAGACGTAGCCGTAGCCGATCGCCTGCATGGCCAGGTCCTTGCGCGGTATCCGCTTTCCGGCCGCGGCGAATTTCGCCGAGGCGCCGAGCGGTGTCGCCTTGGAGGCTTGCCCGCCGGTGTTGGAGTAGACGCCGGTGTCGAGCACCAGCATGTTGACGTCGCGCGACTGCGCCAGCACATGGTCGAGGCCGCCAAAGCCGATGTCGTAGGCCCAGCCGTCGCCGCCGACGATCCACACGCTGCGCCGCACGAGGAAATCGGCGAGCAGCTTGAGGTTGACCGAGTTGTCGTCGCTGCGCCCCTCCAGCTTGGCGGTCAGTGCCGCGACGCGCTCGCGCTGTACCACGAAATCGCTCTCCGCCACCTGATGCGCATCGAGGATCGCCGTGGCGAGATCCTCACCCACCACCGGGGCGAGCTTCTGCCAGCAGTTGCCGCGCAGCCGCGGTCTGCTGGTCGACCGCCAGCCGGTAGCCGAGGCCGAACTCGGCATTGTCCTCGAACAGCGAGTTGTTCCAGGTCGGCCCGCGCCCCTGGGCGTTGGTCGTCCACGGATGCGCCGGCAGGTTGCCGCCGTAGATCGACGAGCAGCCGGTGGCGTTGGCCACCTGCAGCCGGTCGCCGAAGAGCTGGCTCAGAAGCTTGACGTAGGGCGTCTCGCCGCAGCCGGCGCAGGCACCGGAGAATGCGAACAGCGGCTCGAGGAACTGCACGCCGCGCACATTGGAGAAGTTGACCCGCGACCGGTCGGGCAGCGGCAGCGTCTCGAAGAAGGCGAGGTTCTTCTTCTCCCGGTCGATCAGGCTCATCCTTGTCGACCATGTCGATGGCCTTGTGGCCGGCTTCGGTCGGGCTCAGCGCCGGGCAATTCTCGACGCAGACGCCGCAACCCGTGCAGTCCTCGACATGGATCTGCAGAGTGAAGCGGCTGCCGGGGAAGCCGCGCGCATTGACCTGCGCCGAGGGGAAGCCCTCGGGCGCGCCTTCGAGCGCCTCTTCCGGGTAGTATTTGGCGCGGATCACGCTGTGCGGGCAGACGATCGAGCACTGGCCGCACTGGATGCAGAGGTCGCGCATCCCAGCTCGGCACCGCGATCGCGATGTTGCGCTTCTCGAAGGCGGTCGTTCCCGGCGGAAAGCTGCCGTCCACCGGCATGGCGCTCACCGGAATCTCGTCGCCGCGTCCGGCCATCATCTTGGCGGTCACGTTGCGCACGAAGTCCGGTGCGTCGTCGGGTATCAGCGGCGGTGGTTCGGCGCCGGTGAGCCGCGTCGGCACCTTGGCTTCGGCGAGGTGCTCCAGTGCCGCATCGACGGCGGCGAAGTTCTTCTCCACCACCGTGCCGCCCTTGCGGCCATAGGCCTTCTCGATGGCGTTCTTGATCGCGGCGATCGCCTCGTCGCGCGGCAGCACGCCGGAAATGGCGAAGAAGCACGTCTGCAGGATGGTGTTGACGCGCGGGCCGAGGCCAAGGCCGCGGGCCACCTTGCTGGCGTCGATGACGTAGAGCTTCAGCTTGCGGTCGATAATGCGTTTCTGGACCGGCAGCGGCAGGTGGTCCCAGATCTCGTCCGGCCCGTAGGGCGCATTGAGCAGGAAGGTGGCGCCTTGCCGCGCCACGCCGAGCACGTCGAGGCGCTTCAGGAAATCGAACTTGTGGCAGGCGACGAAGTCGGCATGGCGGATGAGATAGGGGCTGTTGATCGGCCTTGTGCCAAAGCGCAGGTGGGAGATCGTCTCGGCACCCGACTTGTGCGAATCGTAGACGAAATAGCCCTGGGCATAGCGGCCGGGCGCTTCCGCCAGGATCTTCACGCTGTTCTTGTTGGCGCCCACCGTGCCGTCGGCGCCCAGCCCGTAGAACACGGCGCGCGTGATGCCTTCCACCGCGATGACGAAGTCGCGGTCGTAGTCGAGGCTGGTATGCGACACGTCGTCGTCGATGCCGACGGTGAAGCCGTTCTTCGGGGCCTGGCTGGTCAGTTCGTCGAACACCGCCTTGGCCATGCCCGGGTGGAATTCCTTGGACGACAGGCCATAGCGCCCGCCGATCACGCGCGGCATGGTGCGCTTGCCTTCGCCGGCCGCTGTTGCCAGAGCGGTGACCACGTCCTGATAGAGCGGCTCGCCGGTGCCGCCGGGCTCCTTGCAGCGATCGAGCACGGCGATCGATTTCGTGGCTTGCGGCAGCGCGGCGAGGAAATGCTCGACCGAGAAGGGGCGGTAGAGCAGCACCTGCAGCGCGCCGACCTTCTCGCCATTGGCGGCGAGTGCCAGCGCCGTCTCGCGCACCACTTCGGCGCCCGAGCCCATGGAGATGACGACGCGCTCCGCGTCAGGGTGCCCGTCATAGCGGAAGAGCGTGTATTGGCGGCCGCAGAGCTTGGCGAGCCTGTCCATCTCCGCCTGCACGATTGTCGCGGTGGCGGCATAGAACGGGTTCGCCGTCTCGCGCGCCTGGAAGAACGTATCGGGATTGTGTGCCGTGCCGCGGACCACCGGATGCGCCGGGCAGAGCGCCCGTTCGCGGTGCGCCCGCACCAGGCCCTCGTCGATCATCGCCCTCAGCGTCTCGTCGGAGAGCAGCGTCAGGCTGTTGACTTCATGCGAGGTGCGGAAGCCGTCCATGAAATGGATGAACGGGATGCGGGCCTTCAGCGTCGCCGCCTGGGCCACCGCCGCCAGATCGTGCGCCTCCTGCACGGAGGCCGCCGACAGCATGGCATAGCCGGTCGAGCGCGCCGCCATCACGTCCTGATGGTCGCCGAAGATCGACAGCGCCTGCGTGGCGAGCGAGCGCGCCGCCACATACATCACCGAGGCGGTCAGCTCGCCGGCAATCTTGAACATGTTGGGCAGCATCAGCATCAGGCCCTGCGATGCCGTGAAGGTCGTCGCCACGGCGCCGCTCTGCAGCGCCCCGTGCAGCGCCCCGGCAGCCCCGCCCTCGGACTGCATTTCCTGCACGACGGGAATCGTGTCGAAGATGTTGGTGATGCCCTTCGCCGCCCATTCGTCGGCAAGCTCGGCCATCGGCGAGGAGGGCGTGATCGGGAAGATCGCGCAGACCTCGTTCAACCGGTAGGCGACATGGGCAACCGCCGTGTTGCCGTCCATCGTGACAGTGGCGTCGGCCATTTCCGGCATCTCCTCAGGCTCAGGCGCGCGTTCTGAATTTGTGGGGTACGAGCGGCTCGCCGAGGCTGCCCATCTTGGCGCCCTCCGTCTCCGGTTCGGCGACCATTTCGATGGCATGACAGGGGCACTGATCGTAGCAGGTTGCGCAGCCGGTGCAGAGATCCAGGTTGACGACGTATTTCTGCCCCTCGCCGAGCTTGACGATGGCCTGTTCCGGGCAGGCGGCCAGGCAGTTGTCGCATTCGAAGCAGTTGCCGCAGGACAGGCAGCGGTCGGCTTCGTAGCGGGCCTGCTTCTGGGTGATCCCGGCGACGACCTCGGCGAAACCCGTACGTGCCTCGACCGGCAGTTCGCTCATATGGGTGCGCCCGGCGTCGAGATAGAGCGGCAGGTCGAGCATGCTGAAATCGACCAGCGGATTCTTGGCCGGCGCCTGATAGGTCTCGCCCCTGAGCCAGGCGTCGATGGCACGCGCCGCCTTCTTGCCGTGGCCGGTTGCTGCCGTCATCGTCCGCGGCCCGCCGATCACGTCGCCGCCGGCGAAGATGCCCGGATGCCCGGTCATCAGCCGGTCGTCCACGACGATCGTCTCGCCGCGGTTGATCTCGATGCCGGAAACCTTGCGCAGGAAAGCAAGGTCGGCGGTCTGGCCGAGCGCCAGCACCAGCGAATCGACCGGCAGCGTCTCCATCTCGCCGGTCGGATACAGCGAGCCGTCTTCTGCCAGTGCGATGTGCTCGACGGTCACGCCTTCCTTGCCGAAGCGCGTCGGATTGGTCAGCCATTTCGCCTTGACGCCTTCCAGCATCGCCTGGTCGGCCTCGTAGGGCTCGGCGCGCATGTGGGCGCGGTCGCGCCGATAGACGATGATCGCCTCCTCGACGCCGAGGCGCCGGGCGACGCGCGCGGCATCCATGGCGGTGTTGCCGCCGCCGACGATCGCGGTCACGCGGCCGAGATTGGGCGCCATGCCCTTTTCGACGTGTTCGAGCATCGAGATCGCGTCGATCATCTGCTTGCCGTCGGCGGCGGGAATGTCGAGGTGGTTGCCGTCATGGGTGCCGACCGCGACGAAGCAGGCATCGAAGCCGCCGGCCGCCATGTCACCGACGACGTCGTCGACGCGCGTGTTCATCACCATGCGCACGCCCATCTTCTCGATGCGCTTGATCTCGGCCAGCATCTCGGCGCGCGGCAGCCGGTAGGCGGGAATGCCGTAATGCATCATGCCGCCGGGCTCGGCTTCCGCGTCGCGGATCTCCACCTCGTGGCCCATCAGGCGCAGATGCCAGGCGCAGGAAAGCCCGCCCGGGCCGGCGCCGACGACCAGAACCTTCTTGCCGGTCGGCTTGCCGGCGGGAATCGTCCAGCCCTGCTCCACGGCAAGGTCGCCAAGAAAGCGTTCGACCGCGTGGATCGACACCGACTCGTCGAGATCCTTGCGGCTGCAGCTGCCCTCGCACGGGTGGTAGCAGGCGCGGCCGTGGATGCCCGGCAGCGGATTATTCCTGACCAGCGTGCGCCACGCCGCCTCGCAGCGGCCCTCGCGCACGAGCGCCAGCCATGCCTGGATGTCTTCGCCGGCGGGGCAGGCGCGGTTGCAGGGCGGCAGGTGGTCGATCCACGAGGGGTGCTGCCAGCGCTGCGGACCGGCGCCTTTCTTGATGGTGGCTTGCAGAACCGGCGTCAGGTCTTCAAGGACAAAGCTCATTCTGGATCGGCCCCTCTGGAAAGTTGCCGGCAACCTGATCGGTGCCCGTTAACCGAACATTGACGTGCCTCAAGACGGTCAAGATCGGGCACTGGGTATCAGTGTCAATAGGCCCTTGAGCAGGTCGATCGGCGTCGGCGGACAGCCGGCGATGGTGAGGTCGACGGGCACGACCGCCGAAACGCCGCCGGCAACCGCATAGGAACCGGCAAAAACGCCCCCGTCATGCGCGCAGGCACCGACCGCCACCACCCATTTCGGGTCGGGTGTGGCCGCATGGGTGCGCGCCAGGGCTTCCGCCATGTTCCTGGTTACCGGCCCGGTGACCAGTAGCACGTCGGCATGGCGTGGCGAAGCGACGAAACTGAGACCGAAGCGCTCCAGATCGTAGAAGACATTGTTGAGCGCGTGGATCTCCAGCTCGCAACCGTTGCACGAGCCCGCATCCACCTGGCGGATGGCGAGACTGCGGCCGAGACGACGCCGTGCGGCGAGATCGAGTTCGCGCGCCAGCTTGGCCAGGTCCTCGTCCTCGGCAGCCGGCGGCGGCTCGGTGAGCGGGGCGTGGATCAGGCCCTGGAAGAGGAGCTTGCGCATGGCGGCTAGAGGTCGTGTCCGGAATAGGAGCAGTTGAAGGATTTGTTGCAGAGCGGGAAGTCGGCGACGATGTTGCCCTCGATGGCTGCCTCCAGCAGCGGCCACTGGAACCAGGACGGATCGCGCAGGTGGCAGCGCGCGATGCGACCCTGCCCATCGACGCGCAGCCAGACGAATATGTCGCCGCGGAAGCCTTCGACCAGCCCGGTGCCTTCGCCGGCGCGGCGCGGCAAATCGGCGCTGAGCGCTCCCTGCGGCAGTTCGCCCGCGATTCGCTCGAGCAGCAAGAGGCTCTGCTCGACCTCGCGGATGCGCAGCCAGACGCGCGCATTGACGTCGCCGTCTTCGCGCACCGACACCCTGAATTTGAGACTGTCATAGGGCGGATAAGGCAGGGCGCGGCGCGTGTCGAACGTACGGCCGGAAGCGCGTCCGATGGGGCCGCCGACGGCGAACTGTCGCGCAAGGTCCGCGGTCAGAATTCCGGTGCCGACGGTGCGATCCTGCAGTGACGCCGTATTGTCGTAGAGATTGACCAGGCGCGGGAACACCTCCCACATCTCGGCAAGCAACTCCTGCAATGCGACCGTCGCCGCGTCGGCGAGATCGACGGCAACGCCGCCCGGCACGATGGCGTCCATCATCAGCCGGTGGCCGAAGGCGAGCGCCGAAAAGCGCAGCACCCGCTCGCGCAGCGCCGCCGCATGGGCGAGCATCAGCGCGAAGGCGGCGTCGTTGCAGATGGCGCCGATGTCGCCAAGATGATTAGCCAGCCGCTCCAGTTCGGCCATCAGCGCGCGCAGCCAGACCGCGCGCCGCGGCACCTCCACCGCCAGCGCCGCCTCCACCGCGCGGGCGAAGGCATAGGCATAGGCGACCGTCGAATCGCCCGAGGTGCGGCCGGCGAGCTTGGCCGCGCGTGCGATGTCGGCGCCGGCCATCAGCCCGTCCAGCCCTTTGTGGACGTAGCCCAGCCGCTCCTCCAGACGCACGACCGTCTCGCCGGCGGCGGTGAAGCGGAAATGGCCCGGCTCGATGATGCCGGCATGCACCGGCCCCACCGGGATCTGGTGCAGGCTCTCGCCTTCGACCGGCAGGAAGACATAGGGCGTTGCCGGCGGCACGCCGCCTGCGCCTGTGGAGATTTCGGATGGTGGCGTCGCCATGCCGCCCTTCCCGTCGAGCGGCTGTTCCACCTCCCACCGGCCATGGTCGAGCCACGGCCTGGTGTCGACCGCGCCGCCGGGCGTCAGCCCGTAGAGGTCGGCCATGGCACGCTCCAGCCGGATGGCCGGCGGATGGCTGGCGCCGACGCTCGGGAAGTGCCCGTCGGGCGCGGCGAGGCTTACCACCGCCAGGCCGCCCTCGTCGGCGACCGCCATGTGCACCATGTCCGGCTCGCCCCATTCGCTCACCAGCGACAATTCGCCCGCGGCCAGTGCCGCGATGACGTCCCGCCAGCCGTCGGTATCGACCACGATCCGCGGCCACGGCCGATGGCCGGCAACCGGGCTCCCACGGGCGATGAGGGCGTCGCGGGCGGTCATCCGAGCAGCCCCGCAATGTGCTCGAACCAGGTGACCAGCATCGGCGGCATGTAGAAGCCGGCGATGAGCACCAGAACGAAATGAACGAACATCGGTATGTAGGAGGCCTTGACCGGCGCCGTGCTGCCCGTCGGCTCGCCGAAGACCAGCCCCTGCAGGCGCAGCATGAGCGCGGCAAAGGCGATCAGCAGGCCGGCGACGAAGATCAGCGCCAGCAGCGGCGCGCGCGCGAAGGTCGACGAGACCACCAGGAACTCGCTCATGAAGACGCCGAGCGGCGGCAGTCCGGCGATGGCGACCACGCCCAGCGCCAGCGCCCAGCCGAGCACCGGATGGCTGGCGGTCAGCCCCTTGATGTCGGCGATCTTCTGCGTGCCCTTGACCTGCGCCACATGGCCGACGGCGAAGAAGATGCCCGACTTGGTCAGCGAGTGCATGACCATGTGGTAGAGGCCTGCGAAATTGGCCAGCGGCCCGCCCATGCCGAAGGCAAAGGCGATGATGCCCATGTGTTCGATCGACGAATAGGCGAAGAAGCGTTTTATGTCGCGCCGCCGGTAGAGCATGAAGGCGGCGAAGACCAGTGATGAGAGGCCCATCATCACCAGCAGCGGTCCCGGCGCCAGCGCGTTGCTGTTGGCCGCCAGCAGCAGCTTGAAGCGCAGCACCGCATAGAGCGCGACGTTGAGCAGCAGGCCGGAGAGCACCGCCGAGATCGGCGTCGGGCCTTCGGCGTGGGCGTCGGGCAGCCAGGCATGCAGCGGCGCCAGGCCCACCTTGGTGCCGTAGCCGAGCAGCAGGAAAATGAAGGCGAGGTTGAGCAGCGCCGGGTCGAACTGGCTCGCCTTCTCGACCAGCACCGTCCACACCATGGCGTCCGGCCCCTCGCCGATCACCGGCCGCGCCGCCATGTAGACCAGGATGGTGCCGAACAGCGCCAGTGCGATGCCGACGCTGCCGAGGATGAAATACTTCCACGCCGCTTCCAGCGCTTCGTGCGTGCGGTAGATGCCGACCATCAGCACCGTGCTCAGCGTCGCCAGCTCGATCGCCACCCACATGACGCCGATATTGTTGGCGATCAGCGCCAGGTTCATGCCGAACATCATCAGCTGGTACATGGCGTGGTAGAAACGCAGATACGCCGGTGTCAGCCGCCCGGTCTCCAGCTCGTGGCCGATGTAGCTGGCGGAAAACACGCTGGTGGTGAAGGCGACGAAGGTGGTCAGCACCACGAAGACGATATTGAGGTCGTCGATCAGCAGATAGCGGCCGGGCTCGGGACGCGGCACGACGAAGAGCAGCAGCGCCGCGATCAGCGTGGCGAGGCTCGCCGCAACGTTGAGCCGCGCCGTCAGCCGGTAGCCGGGTAGCGCCGCCAGCAATCCGGCCGCTGCCAGCGGAATGGCCAGGATGGCGATCTCGATCGAAAGCCCGCTCACGGCTGTTCTCCCCGGAAGCGGTCGAGCACGTGCACGTCCACCGTGTCGAAGCGCTCGCGAATGCGGAACAGGAAGATGCCGATGACGATGAAGGCAATGAGGATGGAGAAGGCGACGCTGATCTCGACCACCAGCGGCATCCCCTTGGCGCCGGTGGCGGCGAGCACCAGCCCGTTCTCCAGCGACATGAAGCCGATCACCTGAGAGACGGCGTTCCGCCGTGTCACCATCATCAGCAGCCCGAGCAGCACCACCGACAGGGCGAAGGCCATGTCCTCGCGCGCCAGCGGGCCGGCCGCCGCCGTCACCCGCAGCATCACCACCATCGACAGGGCCACCAGCGCCATGCCGGCGAGCATCGTCGCCGCGACGCCGCCGACCGCCTCGATCTGGCGGTGGATGCCGAAGCGCGCGACCATGCGATGCAGCGCCGTCGGGATGACGATGGCCTTGAAGGCAAGCGCGATTGCCGCGGTGACGAACAGGTGCGGCGCGTTCTGCACCAGCGCCTGCCAGGCCACCGACAGCGCCAGCACGACCGCATGCACGGCATAGACGTTGATCAGGGCATACATGCGGTCCTGGTAGAGCAGCACGAAGCTCATCAGCACCAGGCCGCCGGCGAGCAGATGGGCGATGTCGAATTCGATGCCGACGCCGGTGCCGATCATTGCAGGGTCCGCGTCACGAAGAGGAGGAGGGTGCCGAGCAGGCCGAGCATCAGCCCGGCGCCCATGAACTCGGGCACGCGGAAGACGCGCATCTTGGCGATGGTTGTCTCGAAGACGGCGAGCAGCGCCCCGCCGACCGCCAGCTTGGCGACATATGCCGCAAAGCCGAGCACGAAAGCCGCCGGTGCTGCGCCGGGCGGCGCAATGCCCCAGGGTACGAAGACGCAGGCGATCAGCGAAACGTAGAGCAACAGCTTGAGCGAGGCGGCGAGCTCGATCACCGCCAGGTGGCGGCCGGAATATTCCAGGATCATCGCCTCGTGAACCATGGTCAGTTCCAGATGCGTCGCCGGATTGTCGACCGGAATCCGCCCGGTCTCGGCAATTGCCACCATCACCAGGGCGACCAGCGCCAGGCCCAGCGAGACGCGCAGACCGACGCCGGCGGCAAGTTCGGCCGCCACGGTGGAAAGCTGCGTCGACCCGGCGATCAGGGCCAGCGAAAAGACCATCATGATCATCGCCGGCTCGGCCAGCGAGGCGATCATCATCTCACGGCTGGAGCCGATGCCGCCGAAGGACGTGCCGACGTCCATGCCGGCGAGCGCAAGGAAGAAGCGGGCGCTGCCGAGCAGGGCAATGATGGCGATGAGATCGGCCGACCATGAGAAGATGAGGCCGGTGGCAAAGGTCGGCACCAGCGCCGCCGCCACCCAGGTGCCGGCGAAGACGAGATAGGGTACGGCGCGGAACAGCCACGAGGCGTTCTCGGCCAGTACCACCTCCTTGCGCATCAGCTTGGCGAGGTCGCGATAGGGCTGGATGAGCGGCGGTCCCTGCCGGCGCACGAGCCGCGCCTTCACCTTGCGCACGAAGCCGGTCAAGAGCGGCGCCAGAGCCAGCACCACGATCATCTGCAGGCCCTGGACGGCGAGGTTGAGGATCACGTCCATATCGCCAGCACCAGGAGCAGGGCGACCAGCGCCGCGAAGACGAGACTGAGATAGCGGCGGATGGTCAGGAACTGGAAGCGGTTGAGCGTGGTGGCGGCGCTGCCCACGAATGCGGCCACCGGCAGATAGAGCGTTTCCCAGATGAGATCGCGCACGGTGACATGGATGGTGGCCGCGCGCATGTCGCCGGGCGCCGGCATGTCGACCGTCTCGCGGGCGGCGAACAGCGTGCTGGCATAGACCCGGCGGATCGGCTGGGCGAAGCTGGAAGCGCTGTATTGCGTCGCCGGACTCGCATCGGGAAAGCCGCAGTCCCAGGCCGGTGCCCGGCGCGACGTCCGCGAGGCGAAGCGGTGGATGGCGAGAACGCCGATCCCCGCCGAGAGCACGATGAAGACGAAGACCAAGAGGCCGTTATAGGAGCTGCGGCTCGCCGCGACCGGAACGATGGACAACCACGACACCGCCGACTGTACCGGCATGCGGGCGCCGGTGAGCAGCGTCGCGACCGGCGACAGGCCGTCGATGACGACGCCGGGGAAGACGCCGGCGACGAGGCAGAGGGCGGCGAGCGCCAGCATGGCGGCAAGCGAGAAGCGGTCGACCTCCTTGGCCTTCGCCGCCGCATCGCTCCGCGGCCGGCCGAGGAAGCTCACGCCATAGGCCTTGACGAAGCAGGCGGCGGCGAGCGCCGCCGACAGCGCCAGCAGCGCGCCCACCGCCGGCACCATGATCTTGAGGTCCCATTGCGGCAGATCGGGGCTGAGCAGGATGGCCTGGAAGGTCAGCCATTCGGAGACGAAGCCGTTGAGTGGTGGCAGGGCCGAGATGGCCGCGCTGCCGGCGAGAAAGGCGAAGGCCGTCACCGGCATGCGGTGGATCAGCCCGCCGAGGCGCTCCATGTCGCGTGTCCCGGTGGCGTTGAGGACGGCGCCGGAACCGAAGAACAGCAGGCTCTTGAACAGCGAATGGTTGAAGACGTGGAACAGCGCCGCGGTCATCGCCAGCGCCGCCGCCGCCTGCATGCCGTTGGTCCGGAAGCCGAGCGCGAGACCCAGGCCGATGAAGATGATGCCGATGTTCTCGACCGTGTGATAGGCGAGCAGCCTTTTCAGATCGTGCTGCATCAGCGCGTAGAGCACGCCGAGCACGGCGGTGACGCCGCCGAGCACGACCACGATCGTCGCCCACCACCAGGGCAGCGGCCCGACCAGGTCGAAGGCAATGCGGATGAAGCCATAGATGGCGACCTTGGTCATCACGCCGCTCATCAGCGCCGAGACGTGGCTGGGCGCCGCCGGGTGCGCCAGCGGCAGCCAGACATGCAGCGGCACGATGCCCGCCTTGGAACCGGCGCCGACCAGAGCGAGGATGAGCACCAGACCGCTTGCCAATGGCGCCAGCGATGCCGTTCGCATGGCGCCGAAGGCGTAGCCGCCGGTGGCACCGGCCATGAGCCCGAAGGCGAGCAGCAGCGCCAGCGTGCCGGCGCTGGCCATGACGATGTAGACGAAGCCGGCCTGCCGGTTCTCGGCCTCTTCGTGATGGGCCATGACCAGCGCCCACGAGGCCAGTGACATGAATTCCCACGAGAACAGGAACGAGAAGGCGTCGTCGGCGAGCACCACCAGGTTCATGGCGGCAAGGAAGACGGAATAGAAGGGCAGCACCCGCTCCGGCGCATGTTCATGGCGACCGTAGCCGAGCGCGAACAGGCTCGCCCCGGCGCCGCCGAGATTGACCACCATCAGGAAGAAGGCGGAAAGCGCGTCGATGCGGAAATGGGCGCCGATCCAGGGCAGGCCCAGCGGCAGCACGATCGCGTCGGCAGAGGTGAAGGTGACGAGCCGCCAGAGCGCGCCGGCAAGCAGCACCGTCGAGATCGCCAGCGCGATGCCATAGACCGTGGCGCTGGCCGTCGGCCGCCGTCGCACGGCGACGGCAAGCAGGCCGTTCAACAGCAGGATCGCAACACAGGTGAGGGCAAAGGCGGCGGACATGGAACGCTAGCCGTTGCCCTCTGAAGCCGGCGGCTCGGCCGGCTTCGCCGCCTCCTTCAGCCGCACCCCGCGGCCGCCATCGGCGCTGGCGGTGCCGTCGCCGATCAGCACCAGGCCGGCGGTCTCCAGCGCGGCGATCAGCTTGGTCAGCGAATTGACCGTGCCGCGGATGACGCCGTCGCTGGCCTCCATGCGCTGGATGGTGGGCACCGACAGGCCGGAAAGCTCGGCCAGTTTCTTCTGGTCGATTCCGAGGAGTGCGCGCGCGGCACGCAGCTGGGCGGCGCTGATCATGTTTCAGCCATCAATTCTGGGGCGTTAGATAGTGATTATGAGGCTTACAACATGAGAACCCCCGCCTCAAGAGGCAGCGAGTTGCGCAGCGCGAAAGATCGTCTCAGAGGAAGGGACCTCCGCTCAGCCGCCGCTACGAAGGCTGCCCGGCGGCAAGGGCGGCAGCCGGGCGGGATCGAACGGTGCCAGGTCCACCGCATGGGCCGCCCCGTCGACGATCAGCTCGGCCATCGCCTCGCCGGTCGCCGGCGCGTTGAGGATGCCCCAGACGCTGTGGCCGGTGGCCACATAGGCGCCGGCCACCCCCGCAATCGGCCCGATCAGAGGCATGCCGTCGCGCGTCACCGGGCGGAAGCAGGCCTGTGCAGCGAGCACCTCTGCGCTCGCCAGCGTCGGCGACAGGTCGGCTGAGATCGCCCGCAGCCGGTCGATGGCGCCGTCGTCAGGCACCACGGCGGCCGGGTCGACCGGCAGCGGGCTCTCGCTGGAGATGCCGCAGACATAGGTGGTGCCGTCGCTGCGCGGAAACATTTCGGGCGAGGAAGCGGCGCCGGAGGCTTCGCGATAGTCGAGGAACAGGGCCTCCGCCGGCACGTCGTTGCCGGTGGCGAAGACGAGGCTGTGGCCCTTGAGCCCATAGACCGGCGGCAGCGGCAGCCAGTCTGCCGCCAGGATCGACCATGGCCCCAGTGCGATCACCACCGCTTGCGCGGCGAGCGTCTCGCCGTCCACCGCGACGCCCGTGACCGTGCCGTCCGCCTGCACGATGCCGGTGACCGTGCCGATGCGCAGCTTGGCGCCATGGTCCTCGGCCGCCCGCATCATCGCCTTGGTGAAGGCGGCGGGATGCACCTGCGCCGTGGTTTCGCTCGAGCCGAGCCGGTGGCCGACCGCGACCGTATCGGACACCCATGCGACCGGGCCGGAGCTCCCCGGCGCATCGCGCCGCGCATCGGCATGGCCGCCATAGGTGGTCATGCGGCGGTAGTTCCAGGCCGCTTCGCCGCCGAGCGCCGCGGCGAGTTCGGCATGGAGCGCAAAGCTGCGGCGGGCAAGCCGTTGCAGTGGCTGGCCGTCGCACCAGTCGAGCGCCAGGAAGCCGCCCGACTTGCCCGAGGCGGCATTGGCGATGCCGGTGCGCTCGACCACCGTCACTTCGGCGCCGCGCCGGCTGAGGAAATAGGCGGTCGAACAGCCGATGACGCCGCCGCCGCAGATCACGACATGCATCGGCTTCCGTCCGTCAGCGTTACGATGGTTGCACGGTCGAGGGGCATGGACCGGTTGTCTCCGGGGGCATGAGCGGCAGCCACGCCGCATTCGGCTCGAAAAGCAACCTAGCCGAATTTCGCGGCGATCTTCAGCGATCGCGCTGCTTTTCATCGGGGCTTGCAGGAAACACGGTTATCGGCGCCGGCATTGCGTATGACACCGGGAGATTTGGAATGTCCGAGCCGTCAGACGCGACGCCGAAAGCGAACCGGGCTCCGGCGCGTTCGGCTGCGGAAATGAGGTCGTCGGACAAGGAAGCGCTCCCTGATTTCAGACACGCAATCCATCGGCGCTGGCGCTCATCCTCCTACCGGCTTGTCTCTCCGATGAACTACAGGTCAGTGAATTGACATGCCCGGCGGTCTTTCGAAGGCCGCCGGCTTGCCGCCGCACGGCGGCGGACCTAGAAAGCGTGCACAATCTGGGGAGGACCGCCCGTGGGGATCGTCGCGCTCGATCACGTTCAGCTTGCCATGCCGGCGGGCGGGGAGGAGCAGGCGCGCGGCTTCTATGCCGGCGTCCTCGGCCTCGCCGAGCAGCCGAAGCCGAAGAACCTCAGGAAGCGTGGTGGCGTCTGGTTCGCCAGCAGCGACGTTCGGGTCCATCTCGGCGTCGAGGCGGGCTTTCGCCCGGCCCACAAGGCGCATCCGGCCTTCCGGGTGAAAAACCTTGCGGAATTGAGGGCACGCTGCGAGGCGGCCGGCTATCCGACCGTCGATGACGAGCCGCTGCCGGGTTACGACCGCTTCTACGTCGCCGATCCCTTCGGCAACCGCATCGAGTGCCTGGAGCCAAAGGGCGCCTGACGCCTTGCCGCCTCACCCGTGGTTGAACACCACGGTTTTCGCCACGGTGAATTCGTGCAGCGCCTCCATGCCCTTCTCGCGGCCGTGGCCGGAGCGCCGGAAGCCGCCGAAGGGCAGCTCGATGCCGCCGCCGGCGCCGTAGCCGTTGACGAACACCTGGCCGGTGCGCACGCCCTTGGCGACGCGCATCTGCCGCGCCCCGTTCTCGGTCCAGATGCCGGAGACCAGGCCGTATTCGGTGCCGTTGGCGATGCGGATGGCGTCGGCTTCGTCATCGAAGGGGATCGCCGCCAGCACCGGCCCGAACACCTCCTGCTGGGCCAGCGGGTTCTCCATCGGCACGTCTGTGTAGAGGGTCGGCGGCACGTAATAGCCGGTCGCCGGCGCGCGGCTGTCGATCGTGCCGGTGGCGACCGCCGCGATATGGTCGGCTGCCGCGCGGTCGAGAAAGTCTGCCACCCGCGCCTTCTGCTTGGCGGTGATCAGCGGCCCGCAATCGAGGTCGAGGTCGTGCGGGCCGACCGTGAGCCTGGCGAAGCGTTCGGCGAGCAGCGCCATGAACGGCTCGTAGATCGATCGCTGCACCAGCACGCGGCTGCCGGCCGAGCAGGTCTGGCCGGCATTCTGCACGATGGCGTTGGTGATGACCTCGGCCGCACGTGCCTGGTCGGCATCGGCGAAGACGATCTGCGGCGACTTGCCGCCGAGTTCCAGCGTGCACGGCACGTGATGCACGGCCGCCGCCTGGCTCACCAGCGTGCCGGCTTCCGGCGAGCCGGTGAACGAGATGAAGTCGATGTCGGGATGGCTTGAGAGCGCCGCACCGGCTTCCTCGCCAAGCCCGGTGACGATGTTGATGACGCCCGGCGGGATGCCGGCTTCGAGTGCCAGTTCGGCCAGCCGCAGCACCGACAGGCAGGCGTCTTCGGCCGGCTTCATCACCGCTGCGTTGCCGGCGGCCAGCGTCCCGCCGATCGTGCGTCCGAACATCTGCGCCGGGTAGTTCCACGGGATGATGTGGCCGGTCACCCCGCGCGGCTCGCGCAGGATCATCACCTGATAGCCGGCGAGGAAGGGGATGGTGTCGCCGTGGATCTTGTCGGCGGCGCCGCCATAGAACTCGAAATAGCGGGCACAGGCGGCGATGTCGTTCTTCGCCTGCTTCATCGGCTTGCCGGTGTCCTCGGCCTCGATCGCCGCGAGTTCGTCGAAATGATCGCTGATGAGACGGGAAAGCTTTGCCAGCAGCCGCCCGCGATCGACCGCCGCAGTGGCGCCCCATGCGCCCGCAAAGGCGCCGCGCGCTGCCTTCACCGCCCGGTCGATGTCTTCGCTCGTTCCCCGCGCGATGCGCGCGATTTCGCTGCCGTCGGAGGGGCCGAAGACGGCAAGCGTGTCGCCGTCTGCCGCTGCCACCCAGTCGCCGTCGATGAGGATCTGCCGGTTTGCCATGGCGCTTCACCTGGAGGTTGGCCAGCGCGCACGGAATCGCACGCTTGCGCCCCGCAAGTGTAGCGAGGACCGGGGACTATGGTAGAGGGCAGACCGAGCGAAGCGGCCGGTGCTGCGGACCGCTCAGGCGATCTTTTCGGGGAAGCAACCCAGCGCGCCGCTGCGAATCTCGTCATAGATGCGCTGGACGTCCGCCGTCTTGCACAGCTTGGTGCCGGCGGTGAGCACACTAGCCGCACCGGCAGCGATGGCGAAGGTGAGCGCATCCTCGACGCTGCGCTGTTCCGACAGGGCCAGCGCCATGGCACCGACGAAGCTGTCGCCGGCGCCGACCGCCGAATGCGACTGGACGCGCGGCGAGCGCATGCGCAGCACGCCGTCGCGCGTCGCCACCATCGCGCCCGAGGCGCCGAGCGTTACCGCCACGATCTCGGCGCGGCCGCGCTGCACCAGATCGACGGCCGCGTCGCGCGCCGCCTCGTCGTCGAGGCGGCGGCCCTTGAGCGCTTCCAGTTCGTTGATGCTCGGCTTGACCATGTAGACCGGCACCCGCTCGAGCGTGACGCTGAGGCCGGCGCCGGAGGAATCGAGGATGAACTTGCCGCCCTTCTCGCGCACGATCTCGGCGACCTGCGCCAGCACGTTGGTCGGCGCTCCCAGCGGCACGCTGCCGCTGGCGATGAAATAGTCGAACTTGGCCCGGCGCACCGCATCGAGGCAGGCCTCCATCTCGTCGGGCGAGAGCTTCGGGCCATTCGGGGTGAAGCGGTATTCGGAGCCGGTCTTGCGCTCGTAGACGGTGAAGCTGATGCGCGTGTTGCCCTTGATCGGAACGATCGTGCGGTGGATGCCGGCATCGCCCAGCAACTTGTCGAGAAACGCACCGGAAAAGCCGCCGGCCGGGCAGATGACCTCGGCCTCACCGCCGAGCTCGGTGATCACCCGTGCCACATTCACCCCGCCGCCGCCCGGATCGTAGGTTTCGTTGGAGGTTCGCACCTTGTGGACCGGGCGGACGAGGTCCGCCTCGCTCGCCACGTCGATGGTCGGGTTGAGCGACATCGTGACGATTCTCATCAAGCACTCCGCAATTCCGTCATTTAACCATGTTCGCAGCCATTACACTGTCATAGCCCGCCTGGCGAGCCGTTGCGCTATCGCAATGACCTCGCATTTACCTTTGTGGCGCATCCTCCCCGCCGGATCGGCCGGATTCAGCCGGTCTCGGCAGGAGCGATACATGAACGAGCACGCGCGTGACCTCGGCCGCATCATCACGGTAAACGGCTCGGGAGCGGACGCCCGGCTGTTCAAGTCGATCGCGGCCACCGTCGGCGAGGAAAACGGCCTGACCATCGGCCGCCTTGTCGGCATCCGCGTCGACCACTCTCTGGTCGTCGCCGTTGTCGTGTCGATGACCGTCTCCATGCCGGATCCCGGCGACAGCGAGGGCGGCCACCTGGTTGCCGCGGTTGATTTCATGGGTGAGATCAAGCGCTACGGCACCGACGCGGCCAGCTTCCAGCGCGGCGTATCGAGCTATCCGACCATCGGCAACACCATCAGGCGCCTGCAGACCGCCGACATTGCCGTCATCCATCGCATCGACAGCGGCAACACCATCGAAGTCGGCCGCCTGCGCCTCGACAGCTCGGTCCCCGCCCTGATCAATTTCGACGAGCTCCTGCGCAAGCACTTTGCCGTGCTCGGCACCACCGGCGTCGGCAAGTCGACTGCGGTTGCCCTCATTCTCCAGGAGATCCTCAAGAAGAAGGCCAATCTCCGGATCTTCCTGGTCGATCCGCACAACGAATACGGCAACTGCTTCGGCGACATGGCCCATGTCGTCGACCCCAAGCATCTTCAGCTTCCCTTCTGGCTGTTCAATTTCGAGGAAATCGTCGATGTCTTCTTCCGCGGCCGACCGGGCGTCGAGGAGGAAACCGAAATCCTCGCCGAACTGATCCCCGTCGCCAAGGCGCGCTATGCCGCCAATGCCCGCGGCGAGCGCGTTCAGCTGCGCAAGGCCTCGGGCGCCGGCTTCACTGCCGATACGCCGGTGCCCTACCGCATTTCCGAGCTGGTCGATCTCATCAAGGACGCCATGGGCAAGCTCGAGAACCGTTCGGCATGGACCAAGTACCATCGCTTGATCTCGCGCATCGAGACGCTCGGCAACGACTCCCGCTACGCCTTCATGTTCAACAACCTCTTCGTCGAGGACATGATGGTGCAGGTGCTGGCGGATCTCTTCCGCCTGCCGATCAACGGCCAGCCGATCACCGTGCTGCAGCTCGCCGGCCTGCCGGCCGAGGTGGTCGATTCGGTGGTCTCGGTGGTCACCCGCATGGGCTTCGAGTTCGGCGTGTGGAGCGAAGGCTCGGCGCCGCTGCTGGTGTGCTGCGAGGAGGCGCACCGCTATGCCCCCGCCGATCGCAAGCTCGGTTTCGGGCCGACCCGCAAGGCGCTGTCGCGCATTGCCAAGGAAGGCCGCAAATACAGCGTCTTCCTCGGCGCCATCACCCAGCGCCCGACCGATCTCGACGCCACGATCCTCTCCCAGTGTTCCACGGTCTTCGCCATGCGCATGGCCAACGACCGCGACCAGGAGATCGTCCGCTCGGCGGTGCCCGACGCCGCCGCCAGCCTGATCGCCTTCCTGCCTTCGCTGGGCACGCGCGAAGCCATCGCCTTCGGCGAGGGCGTGCCGCTGCCGACCCGCTTCTCCTTCAAGGACGTTGCCGCCGACCGACTGCCGCGCAGTCAGTCCGGCCGGCTCGGCCGCCTTGAGGAAGGTGGTGTGCTGGACCAGGACTTCATCCATGCGGTGGTCGATCGCTGGCGCGAATCATCCACCGTCAACACGGCACCGCGCATCTCTCTCTCGGCACTGGACCAGGCCGGGCTTGGCGACGAAGATTTGGGGGCCCCGCTGATCCCGCGTCGCACGGGATAATTCCATGCGGGCGTGGGACGGCTCAGGGGGTTGCTGCCGACCGCTGGTAGGCGGCCAGGAACATGTTGACGGCGGAGTCCACCACGGCGTCGATGCGCTCATCGCTCAGCGGCTCCTGGATGCCGAACAGCGGCGGGCGCGAAAGCGTCGCCTGGGTGAGTTCGAGAAACTGCGCCGCGGCAAGGTCGACATCTGCCATGGCAAGCGAGCCGGTGGCGATTTGTGCCCGGAGATAATCCGCCAGTTGGTTGGCGCACTGGCGCGGACCGCTGTCGAAGAATTCGATCGCGATGTCGGGCATGCGCTCGGCCATGGCGATGATGGTTCGCATGGCCATCACCACATGGCTCTGCGTGATGAAGCGGGCGAACTGCCGGCCGATGCGCGTCAGCACGGCACGCACGTCCGTTTCGTTCGGATTGATGGCGAAGATCGCCGGGAACTGACGCGCCTTTTCCTCGCGGACCAGTTCCTGGAACAGCCGCTCCTTGCTGTCGAAATAGACGTAGAGGGTGCCCTTCGAGACGCCGGCCTCGCGGGCGATGTCGCCCATGCTGGTGGCGTCAAATCCCTGCTGCATGAAGATGCGATAGGCGCCGTCGAGGATCTGGCGGCGTTTGCGCGTGTCCTGCCCGGCGGCGCTGCGGCCGCTTTTGGTCTCTGCCGCCGGCTCAGTGCTTGTCATGGCTCTTGTCTCCGTGGTCCGGCCCCGTCTCTCCCGGCGCTTGGCATGCCGCACGCAGAGCAATCACAAAAAAATGACCGAACCGTTCAGTTCGATCTTGAAATAGGCATTCGAGAGGCGTATGTCAACTGAAATCGAACCGAACGGTTCGGTCAAAATTCGGCGCCGAACAGGCGCAACCCTTTGAAAGAGCTCTGGATTGGGCTTCAGTCAGGATTGAACGATGGCCAAGTTCATTGATGAGGCAGGCGGCGGCGGGCAGGCTCTGGCCCTCGACATCGCGCCGCCAACGGCCCGGCGCGCGCCTGCCGCCGACACCTCGACCGCTCCGGCCGGACCGACCCTGGCCCCCGGCGAATTGCCGCCGGCCGCGCCGCTGCCGGCCAGGAAAGGCGGCATCCGCACCCTGCTGCTCGCCGCTGCCGGAATCGTGCTCGTCATCGGCGCCGGCTATTTCGCCTATGACTGGTGGACCACCGGCCGCTTCTTCGTTTCCACCGACGACGCCTATGTCGAGGCCGACACCTCCACGGTGACCTCCAAGATCACCGGCTACGTCAAGTCGGTTCCGGCGCCGGACAACACCCACGTAAAGGCCGGCGATCCGCTGGTCGTCCTCGACGATGCCGACTACCGCAACGCCCTCGACCGGGCCGAGGCGCAGATCGCCACCGGCGAGGCAACCGTCACCCGCATCGGCCGGCAGATCGTCTCCGGCCAGGCGGCGGTCAAATCGGCGGAAGCCCAGCTCGCTTCGGCGAAGGCCGTCGCCGATAACGCCGTGACCCAGTTCAATCGGGTGAACACGCTGGCCGGCAACGGCTTCGCCACCACCGCGTCGGTCGATTCTCTCCGCACCGCCCGCGATCAGGCCGAGCAGGCCGTCGCCGCCGCCGATGCCGCGCTTGCCGCGGCGCGCGCCAATGTCGGCGTTCTGGCTGCCCAGAAGACCGAGGCCGAGCGCACCCTCGACCAGTACCGGATTGCCCGCGACCAGGCCAAGCTCAATCTCGATCACACGGTCATCCGCGCGCCGTTCGACGGGGTCGTCGGCAATGGCGCCGCCCAGCCCGGCGAGTACATTCAGCCCGGCCAGCGGCTGCTCGCTCTGGTGCCGCTTGATGCCGTCTATGTCGACGCCAACTTCAAGGAGACGCAGCTTGCCGACCTCAAGCCCGGCCAGCGCGTGACGGTCACCGTCGATGCCTATCCCGGCCTCTCCATCGAGGGGACGGTGGCCAGCATCGCCCCGGCCTCCGGTTCGCAGTTCAGCCTGTTGCCGCCCGACAATGCCACCGGCAACTTCACCAAGATCGTTCAGCGCGTCGCCGTTCGCATCCGCCTGCCCGCCGACATCGCCGACAAGGGGCTGATCCGGCCCGGCATGTCCGTGGTCGCCTCCGTCGACACCCGCACCGGCGGCACCAGGGTCGCCGCCCATTAGGCGCCGGGCGAGGGTTCGAGGTCATGGCCAGCGATATCGCCCTTGACGGCGTCCCGCTTCCGCCGTCGGCCGAACCGGTCGTCACGCCCAGGCTGATCGCCGCCTTCGTGGCGCTTTCGGCGGGCATGTTCATGGCGATCCTCGACATCCAGATCGTCGCCTCGTCGCTGAACGAGATTCAGGCCGGCCTGTCCGCCAGTTCTTCGGAGATCTCCTGGGTCCAGACCGCTTATCTGGTCGCCGAGATCGTCATGATTCCGCTCACCGGCTTCCTCGGCCGGGCGCTGTCGACGCGCTATCTCTTCGCCATCTGCGCGGCCGGCTTCACGATCTTCAGCGTATTGTGCGCCAGCTCCACCTCCATCGGCGAGATGATCGTCTGGCGCGCCGCGCAGGGCTTCATTGGTGGCGCCATGATCCCGGTGGTCTTCTCCGCCGCCTTCACCGCCTTCCCCAAGAGCCGCCAGGCGATGATCGCCGCCATCGTCGGCCTGATCGCCACCCTGGCGCCGACCATCGGCCCCACCGTCGGCGGCTATCTCACCAGCACCTTCTCCTGGCACTGGCTGTTCCTGGTCAATGTCGGCCCCGGCATTGCCGTGACGATCGCCGTCCTCTTCCTCGTTGATTTCGATGAGCCTGACCTGTCGCTGCTCAGGCGCGTCGACTGGACCGGCCTCGTCACCCTTGCCGTCTTCCTCGGCAGCCTCGAATACGTGCTTGAGGAAGGCGCCGGCAAGGACTGGTTCAACGACCAGACCATCACCAATTTTGCCATCGTCACCGTCGTCTCGGCTGTCGCCTTCTTCTGGCGCGCCTTCACCGCAAAAGAGCCGATCGTCGACATGCGCGCCTTCGCCGACCGCAATTTCTGGACCGGCTCGCTGTTCTCTTTCGTCCTCGGCGTCGGGCTCTACGGGCTGACCTTCCTTCTGCCGATCTTTCTTGCCCGCGTACGCGGCTACGATGCGCTGGAGATCGGCAATACGGTCTATGTGGCCGGCGTCTTCATGATGCTGGCGGCGCCGATCGTCGGCAGCCTCGCGCCCAAGATCGATCCGCGCCTGCTGATTGCGTTCGGCTTGGCGCTGTTCGCGCTCTCCTGTTTCCAGCTGGTGCCGGTGACCCGGGAATGGGCCTATTGGGAGCTGTTCGTTTCCCAGGCCTTGCGCGGCTTTGCCATGATGTTCTGCATGGTGCCGTCCAGCGTTCTGGCGCTGGGTACGCTGCCCCACGAGCGGGTCAAGAACGCCTCCGGCCTGTTCAACCTGACGCGCAATCTCGGCGGCGCCTTCGGCCTTGCCATCCTCACCACCGTTCTCAACAAGCGCACCGACCTTCACATCGCGCGCCTGCACGAGGCGGTGAACTGGGCAAGCAGCGCCGCCACCGAGGCGCTTTCCACGCTGACCAACGCCTTCTCCACCGTGCCCGGTGCCGATGCCAGCCAGCAGGCGCTGATGACCCTGCAGAACATGGTGCGGCGCGAGGCGCTGATCATGGGCTTTTCCGACGTGTTCCTGATTCTGGCCGTGCTGTTCGCCGCCACGGTGCTGCTCGTCCCGCTTGCCCGCAAGCCGCGCCCGGACGCTGCCGCCGAAGCCGGCGGTCACTGAACTCGGACGTACCTATTGGCTCATGCGGAAGGCGCGGATCCGGTCGAACAGGATGGCCAGCAGGATGGCGACACCGATGAACGTGCCCTGCCAGTAGGAGTTGATGCCGAGCAGGCCGAGGCTGTTGCGGATGATCTCCTCGAGCGCCGCGCCGACCAGCGCGCCGAAGGCGGTGCCGACGCCGCCCATGAGGTTGGCGCCGCCGATCACCGCCGCAGCGATCACCTGCAGCTCCATCCCCGTGCCAATATTGGTGGTGACGGCGCCCAGCCAGCCGGTCTCGATGATGCCGGCAATGCCCGCCGAAAGCGCCGAGATCATGTAGACGGCGACCTTGATCTGGCGCACACGCACGCCGGTCAGGATCGCTGCCGGTTCGTTGCCGCCGATGGCGAAGATGTGCCGGCCGAATCCGGTCCAGCGCAGGACGAAGCCGGTGATCAGCGCCAGGATGACCGTGTAGATCACCGGGTTGGAGACGCCGAACATGGAACCACCGCCGAGCGCCAGCAGCTTGGCCTGGTCCGGGCCGAACTGGAAGACGACGGTGTTGTTCGACACCACCATCGCCAGGCTGCGGGCGATTGACAGCATGCCCAGCGTCACCACGAAAGGCGGCATCCCGACATAGGCGATGAGGACGCCTTCGAACAGGCCGATGGCGAGCGCGACGAGCAGCGCCGCGAGGATGCCGACAGTGATGCTGTTGCCATCCTGCATGACCACGCCGAGCACCATGCTGACCAGGGCGAGAACCGACCCGACGCTGAGGTCGATGCCGCCGGTGATGATGACCAGCGTCTGGCCCAGCGCAATGATGGCGACGAAGGTGAAGTTGCGGGTGATGTTGAAGAGATTCTGGTGGGTGAAGAAGGTATCGGTCGCCAACGACATGAACAGGCCGGCGGCGAGCACCGCTACGAACACCCAGAAGGTCTGACGTGAGATCAGCCAGGTCAGCGGGTTGTGTTGGCGTCGGTTGATCGTCTCTTCAAGCGCATTCGTCATGGACATACCTTTCCATGCCCCCGGCCGTTCGGTTCGCCGGAGATTGGCGTCACGCCTTTTCGATGGCCCCCGTGATCAGGGCGGTGACTTCCTCCGGCGAGCTGTCGACGATCGGCTTGTCGGCGACCTTGTTACCGCGGCGCATGACGACGATGCGGTCGGCCGTTTCGAAGATGTCGGGCATGCGGTGAGAGATGAGGATGACTGCGATGCCGTGGTCGCGCAGGCGCCTGAGCAGGTTGAGCACCTCCGCCACCTGGCGCACCGAGATCGCCGCCGTCGGTTCGTCCATCAGCACGATTTTGGCGTCCGACAGCATGGTGCGGGCGATGGCGACCGCCTGGCGTTGGCCGCCGGACATCTGCTCGACCATGTCGCGCGCCCGCGTCTCGGACTTGAGTGTCTTGAAGATTTCACCGGCGCGACGGGCCATGCCGCGATAGTCCAGAATCCGAAATGGGCCCACGCCCAAGTATAGTTCCCGACTGAGAAAGACATTGGCGGCAGCGCTGAGGTTGTCGCACAGCGCCAGGTCCTGATAGACGATCTCGATCCCGTGGGCGCGCGCGTCGACCGGCTTGTGCAGAACGAGCTCGTGTCCGTCCAGGCGCATGACGCCGTGCGTCGGCGGGTAGTTGCCGGCGATGATCTTGACCAGCGTCGACTTGCCGGCGCCGTTGTCGCCCATCAGCCCGACGATCTGTCCGGCTTCCAGGGCGAGCGAGACGTTGCTGACGGCGTGGATGGCCCCGAAGGACTTGGAAATGTCGACGAGTTCGAGGAGAGGCATAGGGCAGTTCCGCTCCCGGCTGGCGCCTTTTTGCTGGCGTCTTGCCTGCGCTGCGCAGACCCCGTCGGACCGCGCGCTGTTGCTGTCGCCCCATGCTTGGGTGTTCAAAATAGGGCATCTTGGCCCGGCTTCACGTGAAAACTTGGCAATACTTCCCGTTGCCGCCGTATTTGTCGCGCATTAGGTAGAAATGACAGGTAAGAAGACGTGACATGCGACATTTTGGCACAAACGAATTCATTGACCGTGATGCCGCATGCCACATTTCACTGCCCGGGAGGACCGGATGCCATTCTCGGCACTCCGGCGCGGCACGGACCCCGTGCTGCGTCTCTCCGAGTGAAGGTGCTGCACAGCTACGGAAGCGCATGGGGCGGCTCGCGGCCGAACTGCGCTTATACGAACGAACACGCCGACCTGCGTGCGTCGCCGGTCGGGACGTGAGCGCTCGTCATCTGACCCTCCCGCAGAGTTGCCGACTCTTCGTCCGGCGAGCGAGCCACCGTCCTGCTCGTCCCGTCTGATTGTCGAGCCGGCAGTCACGGACGGGCCGGTCGCAGCACCGCGCCTGTCGAACCAAGGGAGAAAGCAATGAAAAAAACGATGCTTGTCCTTCTTGCGGCCGCGGGCCTTGCCTTGTCGTCCACCGGTATGGCCTCTGCGGCCGCCAAGAAGCAGCTCGTGATCATCGTGAAGGGGCTGGACAACCCCTATTTCGAATCCATGCACAAGGGCTGCGAGAAGTGGAACAAGGAGAACCCCAACTCGCAGTACACCTGCTACTACACCGGCCCCGCCTCGACCGCGGACGAGGCCGGCGAGGCGCAGATCCTTCAGGACATGCTGGCCAAGCCGACCACGGCGGCGATCGCGATCTCGCCGTCCGATGCGCATCTCATCGCCAATATTCTGAAAAACGCCAAGCCTAAGATTCCGATCATGACGGTCGATGCCGACCTCGCCAAGGCGGATGCGTCACTGCGCAAGACCTATCTCGGCACCGACAACTACCAGATGGGCGTCGATCTCGCGAAGGCCCTGAAGGCGGCAGAGCCGAAGGGTGGCACCGTGTGCCTGATCGAAGGCGGTGCGGCTGCCGACAACATCCTGCGCCGTGCGCAGGGCACTTATGATGTGCTGTCCGGCCAGAAGGGCCTGAAGACGCTGACCGGCCAGGGCGGTTGGACGGAGGTCAAGGGTTGCCCGGTCTTCACCAATGACGACGGCGCCAAGGGCGTTCAGGCGATGACCGATATCCTCTCCGCCAATCCCAACCTCACCGCTTTCGTTCTGGAAGGCGGCTGGCCGCTGTTTGCGGCGCCCGAGGCTTACAAGCAGCTGATCACGCCGCTGAAGTCCAAGCTGGCTGACGGCAGCTTCTACATCGCCTCCGCCGACACCATCGGGGCCGAGCCCGACCTGCTGAAGGCCGGCCTGGTCAACGTTCTGGTCGGTCAGCAGCCCTTCCAGATGGGCTACATGGCGCCGGGCGTGATGATCAAGCTGATCGAGGGCAAGAAGGTCAGCGATCCGGTCTATACCGGCCTCGACCACTGCACCCAGAAGAACGTGTCGACCTGCATTTCTGGGTGACCCCACGCGGCCGTGTCGGAACGACACGCCCGATTGGAACGAAACCCGACTGTGAGGGTAACTTGAGGCGCTTCCGGCGCCTCTTTTTTTGTGCCGCGCGGTCGTTTCGTGGCGCGCCAACCGGAGTATGGACTATGCTGTGCATGAGTTCGCTGCCCGGCAATGCGGTGCGCCGGACGATCTGTGTGTTGGAGGAATAATGGCACACCCCAGGACCGTGCTCTGCTACGGCGATTCCAATACCCACGGCCATGCGACCGTCGACTGTCCGGACGGGCGCTACGGGCCGACCGAGCGCTGGACGGGCGTGCTCCGCGCCGCCCTTGGGCCCGAGTGGATGGTCATCGAGGAGGGTCTCGGCGGACGCACCACCGTCAGCGACGATCCCATCGAAGGCGCCGACAGGAACGGCAAGACCTATCTCTATCCCTGCCTGATGAGCCACAAGCCGCTCGACGTGATCGTCATCATGCTCGGCACCAACGACCTCAAGGCGCGCTTCAACAAGACCGCCTGGGAGATCGCCGCCGGCGTCGGCGTGCTGGTCGATATCGTCAGGACGGCCGCCGCCGGACGCGACCAAGGCGTGCCCGAAATCCTGGTGGTGAGCCCGCCGCCGACCTGCGATTCCTTCGCCACCTATGCCGAGATGTTCATCGGCGCGCCGCCGAAATCGCACCGGCTGGCGGCCGAATACGGCCGCATGGCGGCGGAGAGGGGCGTCCACTTCTTCGATGCCGGCTCGGTCATCAAGTCGAGCCCGGTGGACGGGATCCACTTCGACCCGCAGGCCCATGCCGCGCTCGGCAAGGCCATCGCCGCCGAAATCGGCAAGCTTGCGGTCCCCGCGCCGTAGAGAGCCGACACTTGCCGCTTAATCGACACGGCCCCGGCGGAGTGGTCTAATGCCAGACCTGTCGGAAACGACGGCGGGAGCCGACATGCAAGGCAGAGCCGGGCCGAAGCCCCTGAACAATTGGCCGGTTGCCGCATGACCAGCGTTGCGGTCATCGGCGCCGGCATCGTCGGCTCCGCCGCGGCGACCTGGCTCGCCGCCGACGGATTCGACGTCACCATCTTCGAGCGCGATCCGGAAGCGCGCCCGGCCTCGACCGGCAATGCCGGCGTCATCATGCTCTCGGCCATCTCGCCGATGGCGCGCCCGGGCATTCTCGCCTCGGTGCCCGGCTGGATGCTCGACCCGCTCGGGCCGCTGACGATGCGCCTGGTGGACGTGCCCGGGCTCACCCCGTTCCTGGCGCGCTTCGTCGCCGCCGCCCGGCCGAGCCAGGTCGAGGCCTCGACCGCCGCGCTCGGCTTCCTGATGAAGACGGCACTCGCCGACCATCAGGAGCTTGCCCGCCGCGGGCGCCTTTCCGGCCACATGCGCCGCACCGGCGCGCTGCACGTCTTCGACAGTGACGGCAGTTTCCGCAACGCCCGCGCCGAGTGGAAGGAGAAGGGACGCCACGGCGTCGATTATCGCGAGGTCAGCGTCAGCGAGGCCCGCCAGATGGCGCCGGCGCTCACCGGGCCCTTCGCCCGCGCCATCTTCGCGCCCGAGAACTGGACCGTGTCGAGCCCCAACGGCATCCTGCAGGGCCTGCGCGGCGGGCTTGCCGCCGCCGATCGGCTCAAGACCATGGGGATCAAGGCGCTGCGCCCCCGGACCGAGGGCGTCACGGTCGTCACCACGGATGGCACCGAGACGACATTCGATGCCGTGGTCGTCGCCGGCGGCGTGTGGTCGCGTGATCTGGTCAAGGGCCTTGGCCTCGGTCTCGTTCTGGAAGCCGAGCGCGGCTACAACACCACCTGGGCGACGCCGCCGATCGCGCTCGACCTGCCGGTCTTCTTCGACGATCACGGCTTCTGCGCCACGCCGCTGGAGGATGGCCTGCGCGTCGGCGGGGCGGTGGAGATCGCGGCCATCGACGCGCCGCCGACCTTTGCCCGCGCCGCCGCCATGCGCAAGAAGATGCGCCGCTATGTGCCCAATCTCCCCGACGACGGCGGCGAGGAATGGATGGGCCGCCGCCCGGCGACGCCCGATTCGCTGCCCGTCATCGGCGCCCACCCGCAGGACCCGCGCATCGTCTTCGCCTTCGGCCACGGCCATCTCGGCCTGACGCTCTCGGCGGTCACCGCCCGCCACGTCGCTGACCTCGTGGCAGGGCGCGGCGACCGTAACCTCGCCCCCTTCGGCATCGAGCGGTTCCAGTGAATTTCACGCCGGTTCCGGACCCCCTCCCGGCCTCCCCCTTTCAGGGGGAGGAGGCCGAGCGGCAGTTTCATCGCACACGCCTCGGGCGCCTGCTGTGGTCGCGGGCGCTGCCCCAGGCTCTTCCTCCCCCTGAAAGGGGGAGGATAGGTGGGGGTCAAACAGCCTCGGTAGTCACCTCATGACCCGCCGCACCTTCTTCTGCATCGACGCTCACACCGCCGGAAATCCGGTGCGCGTTGTGGTCGGCGGCGGACCGCCGCTCAAAGGCGCCACCATGAGCGAGAAGCGCCAGCACTTCCTGGCCGATTACGACTGGATCCGCACCGGCCTGATGTTCGAGCCGCGCGGCCATGATGTCATGTCCGGCTCGATCCTCTACGAGCCGCTCCGCGACGACACCGACGCGGCGCTGATCTTCATCGAGACCTCGGGCTGCCTGCCCATGTGCGGCCACGGCACCATCGGCACGGTCACCGTTCTCATCGAGGAAGGACTGGTCACGCCGAAGCGGGAAGGGCGCCTGCGGCTGGAAGTCCCCGCCGGCATCGTCGAGGCGGATTATTCCCGCGATGATCTTGGCCATGTCAGCGAAGTGCGCATCGTCAACGTGCCCTCCTTCCTCCATTCGACCGGCCTCACGGTCGACGTGCCGGATTTCGGGCCGCTGACCTTCGACGTTGCCTATGGCGGCAATTTCTACGTCATCATCGAGCCGCAGGAGAGCTACCGCGACCTCGCCGACATCTCCGCCTTCGACATCCAGCGCCTGTCGCCGATCGTCCGCAATCTGGTCAACGACAAATACAGCTTCGTCCACCCCGAAGACCCGACCATTTCCGGCGTCCGCCACGTCATGTGGACCGGCAGGCCGAAGCACCCGGAGGCCGATGCCCGCAATGCCGTCTTCTATGGCGAGAAGGCCATCGACCGCTCGCCCTGCGGCACCGGCACCTCGGCGCGCCTGGCCCAGCTTGCCGCCCGCGGCGATCTCAAGGTCGGCGATACCTTCGTCCACGAATCGATCATCGGCAGCCTCTTTCGTGGCCGCGTCGAGAAGGCGGTGACGGTCGGCGATTATGACGCCATCGTCCCCTCGGTCGCCGGCCAGGCGTGGATCACCGGCTACAACACGATCTTCTCGACGACCGCGATCCCTTCGTGAAGGGCTTCAGCGTCCTGTAGGGCGTGCGCCTGCACGCCGCGGCCGTCCCGGGACCAGCCCAAGAAGCGCGTCGGCGCGTGGCTTAAGGAGCGCTGGCGGGTCTCCGGCGCGCGCCCGCGTCGCCAAAGCGAGGTGAACGGCCATCGTCAGATCGGCCAGCGCTTGTGCTGACATCCCGGCCGGCAATTCCTCCGCTGATGCGCGTGCGATGCGCGCGGCGACCGCGGCCGACAGCGCTGTCCATGCCAGTGTGGCGGCCGCGCCGATCTCTTTGTCCTCGCGTCCTGCCGGCCCGGCGACGTTCATCACGTAGCAGCCACGCGGACCCTTGCCGGCGAACAGCGCAATGTCGGTGGCGAAGAAGGCCTTCAGCGCCGCAGCGAGAGGTTCGCGTGAGAACGCATCGGCGATGCGGTCGCCGGCCTCGGCGCGATAGAGATCAAGCGTCTTCAGAAAGAGCCGCGTCTTGGTCTCGTAGGCGCCGTAGAGGCTCGGCTTGTGGACGCCGGTCGCCGCGGCGATCTCGCCGAGCGAAGTTGCCTGGAATCCCTGCTCCCAGAACAACGCGCGGGCACGCTCAAGCAACGTCGCCTCGTCGAACTGGCGCGGCCGCCCGCGCGGTTTCCTCGATTTCTGTTCCATAGAGTACAAAAACCTTGACTGCCTTTTTGTTCTCTGTAGAACAGATATCACGAGCGGCGCTGCCCCGCCATGCGCGCGGGTGATCAGGGAGGAGACGGATGGCGACGATCGTCAGGGACTGGGACGTTGCGTGCCTGCCGTCGGCTGCCTGGGCGGCGGTCAGCGACATCGGCGCGCTGCACACTCGCCTGGTGCCGGGCTTCGTGACCGACACGAAGCTGGAGGAGGGCGCGCGTGTCGTGACTTTCGCCAATGGCGCGGTTGTCCGCGAACCCATCGTTACCGTCGACCAGGCGGCCAATCGCCTGGTGTGGACGGCCGAGGGCGCGCACACGACCCACTATAACGCCGCGCTTCAGGTCTTCTCCGCTCCCGCAGGGCGGACGCGGCTGGTATGGACGGTCGATTTCCTCCCCGATTCCGCGCGCCCGGCGCTTGAGCGGGCGATGGACGCCGGCGTCTCGGCCATCGTCGCGGCGCTCGGCGCCGTGGCGACGGAGGGGCAAGCGGCAGCTAGGTGAGCCCGTAGGCCGCCAGATCCGGCCGCGTTTTCAGCGCCGCGGCAACCACCGCCTCGACCTGGCGCTTCTCCTCGCCGGCCAGTTCCAGCCGCGGAGCGCGCACCGTTGTCGCCGTGCCGCGCACCATGTGCTCGGCAAGCTTGATGTTCTGGACGAAGCGCGCCGACACGTCGAGGTGGAGGAGCGGCATGAACCAGCGATAGATTTCGCGCGCTTCGCTTGTGCGTCCCGCGCGCGCCAGCTCGTAGATCGCCACGGTTTCGCGCGGGAAGGCGCAGACCAGCCCCGCCACCCAGCCGACGGCGCCGAGCATCAGGCTTTCCAGCGCCAGGTCGTCGACACCGGTGAAGAGCTGGTAGCGCTCGCCGATGAGGTTGTGGATGTCGGTCAGCCGGCGCACATCGCCGGAAGATTCCTTGACCGCGACGAACTTCTTCTCGTCGGCCATCTCGGCCAGCATCGCCGGCGTCACGTCGACGCCATAGGCGAGAGGGTTGTTGTAGATCATGATGTCGCAGTCGCTGGCATCGGCGACCGCGCGGAAGTGGGCGATCGTCTCGCGCGGCGTCGACAGGTAGCGCATCGCCGGCAGCACCATCAGCCCGTCGACCCCGGCGGCGGCCGCGCGCTCCGCCAGCGCCGCCGCCGCGCGCGTCGAATCCTCGGCAATCGTCAGGACCACCGGCACCCGGCCGTCGCTTGCTTCCTTCGCGGTGGCGGCGATGGCGAGCTTCTCGTCGGCGCTCAGCGTCGAGGCTTCGCCCAGCGACCCGCAGCACACGATGCCGTGCACCCGCGCATCGAGCTGGAAATCGACGTCAGCCGCCACCGCGGCGAGGTCGACGCTCTGATCAGGGGCGAGCTTGGTGGTGATCGCCGAATAGACGCCGTGCCAGTCGTTGCGCTGCATGTGCGGTCAGCCTGTCCCTATCGGTTGGCAAACAGGTCTCCCTCCCCCGAAAGGGGAGGGTCGGACCGAAGGTCCGGGGAGGGGTCCTAGCCCGCATGGACCCTGACCCCCTCCGACCGGGCTTCGCCCGGCCACCTCCCCCTTTCAGGGGGAGGAGAAATGCCGAGTTTGTCGACCTGCTCCGCGGCCCTACACCGCCTGCTGGTTGGCCGCGAAGACGTGGGCGTGGGAGGAATCGAAGATCACGCCGACATTCTCACCGGTCCGGATCTTGGTCTCGCCGTCGTCCTGCACGACGATCTGGCCGGCCTTGGTCTCGACATACATGATCGTCGAATTGCCCAGATGTTCGAGGATCTGCACCGTGCCGCCGATATTGGCGCGCGGATCGTCGGGCGAGGACAGCTTGATGTGTTCCGGCCGGATGCCCAGCTCCAGCGCGCTGCGCGACTGGTCGCCGAGCGTGCCACGCGTCTTCAGCTTCAACTCGCCGCCGCCGGGCAGGTCGAGCACCGCATCGAGTCCGTCGGCCGAGCGCGCCTCGGCCGAAAGGAAGTTCATCGTCGGCGAGCCGATGAAGGCGGCGACGAACTTGTTGGCCGGCGCCCGGTAGAGGTCCATCGGCGTGCCCACCTGGCGGATCTCCCCGGCCTCCAGCACCACGATCCTGTCGGCCAGCGTCATCGCCTCGACCTGGTCGTGGGTGACGTAGATCATCGTCGCCTTGAGGTCCTGGTGCAGCTTGGCGATCTCGACCCGCATCTGCACGCGCAGCATGGCGTCGAGGTTGGAGAGCGGCTCGTCGAACAGGAAGACCTGCGGCTCGCGCACCAGCGCCCGGCCGATGGCGACGCGCTGGCGCTGGCCACCGGAGAGCTGCGCCGGCCGCCGGTCGAGCAGTTCCTCGAGCTGCAGCATGCGCGCCACTTCCAGCGTGCGCCGCTCGATCACCTCCTTCGGCGCCCTGGCGACGCGCAGGCTGAAGCCGATGTTCTGCGCCACCGTCATGTGCGGATAGAGCGCGTAGGACTGGAACACCATGGCGATACGCCGCTTGGCCGGCGGCACGTTGGTGATGTCCGTCCCGTCGATCCAGATGGAGCCCTGGCTCACCACCTCGAGGCCGGCGATCATGCGCAGCAACGTGGATTTGCCGCAGCCGGAGGGGCCAAGCAGGGCGCAGAACTCGCCCTTCTCGACGCTGAGGTCGAGCATCTTGATCGCCTCGACCGCTCCGTAGAGCTTCTTCACGCCCTTGAGTTCGACGTCGCTCATGGTTCCTCCCAATGCCCGCCGGGCAAATTCTCCAAATACCGCGCGGCGCCATTCGCACAGCCGTCGCCCGCCTCACTATTCCATAGACAATTCGGCTCTCGGGTCAATTGCACTTCCGCCGCCCAGTGCCCTCAGCGCGTTGAGGATCACCGCCACGTCGATCACCTCCTGCAGCAACGCGCCCTCGACCGGCGGCAGATAGCCGAAGGCGGCCACGACCATGGCAGCCAGCGAAGCGCCGAGCCCGGCGATGACGCTCTGCATGGCGATCAGGCGCGCCCGCCGGGCGATCGCCATCGCCTCGGCGATGCGGTCGAGCCGGTCGACCAGCAGCACTGCGTCGGCGGCTTCCGAGGAGGCCGCCGCGCCGCGGGCGCCGATCGCCACGCCGATGTCGGCGGCGGCCAGCGCCGGGGCGTCGTTGACCCCGTCGCCAACCATCATCACCGTGCCCTTGCCGCGTTCGCTGGAGACGGCCGCCAACTTGCGCTCCGGCGTCATTTCGGAGAGCGCCTCATCGATGCCGAGCCGCGCCGCGACCGCCTCGGTCACCGCGCGCACATCGCCGGAGGCGAGCACGATGCGCTTGACGCCGTTGGCGCGGAAGCCGGCCAGCGCCCGCGGAACGTCGTCGCGGATGCGGTCGGCGAGCACGATCAGGCCGCAAAGCACCCCGTCGACGGCCACGGCCACGGCGATCTCGCCCTCGCGCTCGGGCCGCACGTCGGTCATGGCGCGGCCGTCGCGCGAGCGCTCGCGCACATAGGCCAGCCCGCCGACGACGACGCGGCGGCCCTCGACCGTGCCTTCCAGGCCGCTGCCCGGCGTCTCGTGCACCTCGATCGGCGGCGTCAGCGCCAGACCGCGCTCGCGCGCGGCCGCAACCAGTGCGCTTGCCACGACATGGTTCGACGCCTGGTCGAGCGAGGCCGCCAGACGCAGGATCTCCGATTCCGGCAGGCCGTCGAGCGGGTGGATGGCGGACAGCGACGCCTGTCCATGGGTCAGCGTCCCGGTCTTGTCGATGATCAGCGTCGTAACGCTGGCCAGCACCTCCAGCCCGCCGCCGCCCTTGATCAGCACGCCGATTCGGGCGGAACGCGACACGCCGGCGATGATCGCCACCGGCACCGCCAGGATCAGCGGGCAGGGGGTCGCCACCACCATCACCGCCAGCCAGCGAACCGGGTCGCCGGAGGCGAGCCATGCCGCCCCGGCGATGGCCAGCGTCGCCACCAGGAAGACGATGGCGAAGCGATCGGCAAGCCGCACCATCGGGGCGCGCGAGCGTGCCGCTTCCTCGACCAGCCGCACGATGCCGGCATAGGTGCTCTCTGCTGCCGGCCGGCCGACGATCAGGTCGAAGGCCCCGCCGGCATTGGTGGCGCCGCTCATCACTTCGGCCCCGGCTTCGATCCTGACCGGCAGCGATTCGCCGGTCAGCGCCGACTGGTCGAGCACGGCATTGCCACCATTGGCGACGCTGCCGTCCGCCGGCACCACCTCGCCGTGGCGCACCAGCACGCGGTCGCCGGGCACCAGTGCCTCGATCGGCACCTGCTTCAGGTCGCCGTCCTCGTGACGCAGGGCAAATTTCGGCGCGCGTTCGAGCAGCGCCGTCATCTCGCGGCGGGCGCGTCGCGACGCATAACCTTCCAGGAACTGGCCGCCGGAATACATCAGCGCGACGACGACACCGGCCAGCGGCTCCTCCAGTGCCAGCGCGCCGGCCATCGACAGCAGCGCCACGATGTCGAGCCCGACGTGGCCGTGGCGGAGCGACACCGCGATCTCGGAGAGCAGCACCAGCACCACCGGCACGGTGGCGATCGCCCACAGAATGTCGGCCGTGATGGGATGACCGAAGGCCCACGCCGCCAGTCCGGCCGCCAGCCCGATTGCCGGAATGGCGACCGACACGTGCCGTGTCCGGTCGATGAGGTCGCGCACGTCCATTGTGCGATTGTCGCGCTATGCCGCGCCCGCCGGATTGATCCGCGTCATCTTGGAAGAAGCACTAGTTCGCAATCGCATTCAGGTGGCGAATCGGCCGGCCGGGCGCGATCGCCTCGGCCGCCCGCACGATCGCATTGGCGTCGATGCCGTGATGGGCATAGAGATCGGCGATGGTGCCGGTCTGGCCGAAATGCTCGACCCCCAGCGAGCGCACCCGATGCCCTGCCACCGAACCCAGCCAGGCCAGCGTCGCCGGGTGCCCGTCGAGGACCGTCACCAGCCCGCAATGGCGCGGCAGCGGTTCGAGCAGCCGTTCGATGTGGCTGCGCGCACCGCCGAGGCCGCGCTCGCGCGCCCGCGCCGCCGCCGTCCAGCCGGCATTGAGCCGGTCGGACGATGTGACCGCCAGCAGCCCGACGTCGCGGCGGTCTTCGGCCATCAGCCCGACCGCCTCGATCGCGTCGCACGCCACCGCGCCGGCAAAAGCGACCACGATCTCGGCATTCGGCCCCGGCGGCCTCAGCCAGTAGGCGCCGTCGACGATGTCGCGCGCCGTTTCCGCGTCGATCATGCGTGTGGGCTGTTCCACCGGCCGCGTCGACAGGCGCAGATAGACCGAGCCGCCGGTCTCGTCGCGCAGCCAGTTGCGCTCCGACGGCTGGCCCTCGCCGTTGCGCTGCACATAGGCGAAGGCCCAGTCGAGGATGATCGCCAGCTCGTCGACGAAGGCCGGCTCGAATGCGGCCAGTCCGTCCTGCGCGATACCGATGAGCGGCGTGGCGATGGATTGGTGGGCGCCGCCTTCCGGCGCCAGCGTGATGCCCGACGGCGTGCCGACGAGGATGAAGCGGGCGTCCTGGTAGCAGGCGTAGTTGAGGGCATCGAGGCCGCGCTCGATGAACGGGTCGTAGAGCGTGCCGACCGGGATCAGCCGCTCGCCGAACAGCGAATGCGACAGGCCGAAGGCCGCCAGCGACAGGAACAGGTTCATCTCGGCGATGCCGAGCTCCATGTGCTGGCCCTCAGGGCCGAACTCCCAGCGCTGCGTCGAGGCGATGCGCTCCTCGCGGAAGGTATCGGCAAGTGTCGGCGCGGGCGAAGAGGCCGCGCCGGTTCACCCACGGCCCGAGATTGGTCGACACCGTCACGTCGGGCGACATCGAGACGATGCGCGCCGCCAATTCGCTGTCGCCGCGCGCCACCTCGTTCAGGATCAGGCCGAAGCCCTGCTGGGTCGACAGCACCGGCTGCGCCGGCGCGGCGAACGGTCGGCGGCGCGATCGCGGCCGCCTGAGTGCGTCGCCGGCCTTCGCGGTTGAACGGCACGCGGCGCAAGAAGGCTCGAGGTCTTCGGCCGGTCGCGCCCAGCCCCTCGAATCGATCCCACTCGTGGCCTTCGCGGATCGCCATGGCGGCGCGCAACGCAGCCATCTGGTCGACGGTCATCAGCCCGGCATGGTTGTCCTTGTGGCCCTGCAGCGGCAGGCCGAAGCCCTTGACCGTGTAGGCCACGAAGCACACCGGCCGGTCGTGGTGACGGACGAGAAGGCGTCGATCAGCGTCGGCAGGTCGTGGCCGGCGAGGTTGGTCATCAGCCGCGCCAGTTCCTCGTCCGAGCGCCGGTCGATCAACGCCGTCGCATCGCCCTGGTCGCCGATCTCGTCGAGAAGACGCCTGCGCCATGCCGCGCCGCCCTGGAAGGTCGAGCGCCGAATAGAGCTGGTTGGGGCAGCGGTCGATCCAGTCGCGCAGCCGCTCGCCGCCGGGCTCGCGGAACGCCTCCTCCAGCAGCGTGCCGTATTTCAGCACGCGCACCTCCCAGCCCATCGCCTCGAACAGGCCGATGATGCGTTCGTAGAGGCCCTCGCGCACCACCGCGTCGAGGCTCTGGCGGTTGTAGTCGATCACCCACCAGCAGTTCCTGAGGCCCTGCTTCCAGCCTTCCAGCAGGCATTCGAAGATGTTGCCTTCGTCGAGTTCGGCGTCGCCGACCAGCGCCACCATGCGCCCCTCGCGCCGTCCGCGGGCGAGCCCGTGGGCATGGAGATAATCCTGCACCAGGCTGGCGAAGACCGTGACCGCGGCGCCGAGGCCGACCGAGCCGGTCGAGAAATCGACGTCGTCGGTGTCCTTGGTGCGCGACGGATAGGACTGCGCGCCGCCGAAGGCGCGGAAGTTCATCAGCTTCTCGCGCGTCTGGTTGCCGAGGAGATACTGGATGGCGTGGAAGACGGGGCTGGCATGCGGCTTGACCGCAACCCGGTCCTCGGGGCGCAGCGCGGCGAAATAGAGCGCCGTCATGATGGTGGTGAGCGAAGCCGACGAGGCCTGGTGGCCGCCGACCTTCAGCCCGTCATCGTTCTCGCGCAGGTGGTTGGCGTTGTGGATCATCCACGCGGAGAGCCACAGAACCTTCCGCTCGAGCTGGCGGATGATATCGAGATCGGCAGGACCGGCCATCGCATACCTCCCGCACCGACTTTACCACGCGGTCGTCGCCGGTGTTGCGGGTCAGGCGTCTTTCTTTGCCGGCCAAAGATAGACGAGCAGCAACAGCACCGGCCCGAGCGTCAGTGCCGCATCGGCGAGGTTGAAGATGAACAGCGTCCAGTTGCCGAAATGCAGGAGCAGGAAATCGGTGACGTAACCGAGCCGCAGCCGGTCGATCAGATTGCCGATGGCGCCGCCGAGGATCAGCGCGAAAGCGGCTGCCGCCAGCCTGCCGCCCTCGCGATTGTGCGCCCAGAAGGCGAGCACGATGGCGGTGACCGCCAGCGGCAGCGCGATCAGGGAAACGCCGGAATTTGCCAGCATCGAGAAGGCGATGCCGGTGTTGTGGACATGCAGCAAAGACAGGATGGGGAGCACGTCGACGGGCGGATGTCCTACCGGCAGCCGCGCCTGGACGATCAGCTTGCTGATCTGGTCGATGACGACCACGGCCACGACGATGCTGATGCCGAAGGCGGAGAGCGGTCCCCGGCGGGCGCGCATGTGAGTGAATCTCAGGCATCGAGCTTCAGTGCCCCGCGCCGGATCTCGAACAGCATGATGGCGGTCGCGATGGCAAGGTTGAGCGAGTCGGCCTTGCCCGCCATCGGGATCTTGGTGAGCGTCTTGCACAGGCCCGCCGCATCCGCTCGTCAGCCCGGCCTGCTCGCCGCCCATCACCAGCAGCACCGGCCCGCGATAATCGACCGTGCGATAGTCGATCTTGCCGGAGAGATGCGTGCCCACCACCGGACCCGGCCAGCGCCGGGCGAGTTTCGCGAAGTCCGCAATGGTGGCGCGCGCCAGCGGCACCGCGAAGATCGAGCCCATGGTGGCGCGCACCGCCTCCACCGAGAACGGGTCGACCGTGTTGCCGACCAGGATCACGCCTTTGGCGCCGACCGCGTCGGCGGTGCGCACGATGGTGCCGAGATTGCCGGGGTCGCGCACCGCTTCCAGCGCCACCCAGACGTCGTTGCCGGAGGCCCGGATCGAATCGACCTGGCGTCAGCTTCTGCTCGAAGACGCCGAGCACGGTCTGCGGATTGTCGCGTCGGCTGATCTTTTCCAGCACCGCCGCGCTGACCGCGATCACGCTGCCGCCTTTGGCCCGGGCCGTCGCCGAGAGCTTCTGCACCAGCGGCTGGGTAGCGGCGGCGCTGGCATGGACCAGCGTGCGCAAGTCCAGCCGGCCTCCACCGCGTCGGCCACCAGCTTCAGCCCCTCGGCCAGGAACAGCCCGCTCTCCTTGCGGTTCTTGGCCAGCGCCAGCCCGCGGATCTCCTTGACGATCGGGTTGGTCAGGCTGGTGATCGTCTTCACTGCAGCGTCCTGCGCGCTCATGCCGACCACCGGCTGAACAGCGAGGTGGAGAGTGCCCGTCCGCCGCCTTCCTCGCGCAGGACCAGTTCGCCCGATTCGAGCAATCCCCCCATGCCGGACATCGTTTCGGCTGCCACCTCGTCGATCGAATAGAACGAGGCGCGGATCGAATAGGCGGTGAGGATGAGGAACAGCGGATCGTCGGAGAGGAGGCCGCGGCAGGCCGCCACCATCGGCCGGAGGTGGGTGAAGATGTCCCACACCTCGCCCTTCGGTCCGCGGCCGAATTTCGGCGGGTCGAGGATGATGCCGTCATAGCGGTTGCCGCGCCGGCCCTCGCGCTCGACGAATTTCACCGCATCCTCGCAGATCCAGCGGATCTTCAGCGCCTCCAGCCCGCCCAGCGCCTGGTTCTCGCGCGCCCAGCCGATCGCCTTCTTCGAGGCGTCGATATGGGTCACTTCGGCGCCGGCCTTGGCCGCCACCAGCGAGGCGACGCCGGTATAGCCGAACAGGTTCAGCACCTTCACCGGCCGCCCGGCGCCTTCGATCCTGTCCTTTAGCCATGCCCAATGTGTCGCCTGTTCGGGAAACACGCCGACATGGCGGAAAGTTGGTGAAGCGGCCGAAGAAGGGGATGCCGTCCCAGGCGAACTTCCATGTCTCGCCGAGCGGCTTCTGATAGCGCCAGCGTCCGTCCGCCTCCTCGTCGCCGATGCCGACGAACTTCGCGTCGGCCCGCTCCCATTCGGCGCGCGGCCGGCGTGGCGTCCACAGCGCCTGCGCCTCCGGCCGCACGATTCGGTAGGGGCCATAGCGTTCCAGCTTCTCGCCATTGCCGGAAGTCGAGGAGGGCATAGTCGGCCCAGCCCTCGGTCTCCAGCATCACGGGCGCCCGGCGGGAAAGCGTGCCGCTGCGGGGTTCATGTCGGGTCTTGGCAGAATCGGGTGCGCTCACCCGGGCTTTTTACCCGAAGTTCCCGATCCTTGTCGCCATTTGGACAGCCGGAACTCGTGCTTGCCGCCTTCTCCCCGCCACGTTAGGTTCCCGCCGAATGAAACGCGCCAACCCGCGCATGGGCCGCCGGTTCCGGCTGCGGTCCGCCACCAGCGATCAACACGAGCGGAACCGCCTGCCGCGACCTTTCCCGGGAGGAGGCATATTCCATGGAAATGACCGGCCGGTATCAGATCCCGGCACCGCGCGACAAGGTCTGGGCCGCCCTCAACGATCCGGTCGTGCTCAAGGCATGCATCCCCGGCTGCGAGGCGCTGGACAAGGTCTCCGACACCGAGATGACGGCGACCGTCAAGGCCAAGGTCGGTCCGGTCTCGGCGACCTTCGAGGGGCGCGTCACCCTGTCCGACCTCGACCCGCCCAATAGCTGCACCATCAGCGGCGAGGGCAAGGGCGGTGCTGCCGGCTTTGCCAAGGGCGGCGCCGATGTGACGCTCGCCGACGACGACGGCATGACGCTGCTCACCTACACCGCCAAGGCCCAGGTCGGCGGCAAGCTCGCCCAGGTCGGCGCCCGCCTGATCGACGCCACCGCCAAGCAGATGGCCGACCAGTTCTTCGCTGCCTTCACCGACAAGGTGAGCAGCGAAGATGGCTTCACCCGCGTCGAGCACGAAGTCGAGGAGGTCATCAAGATCGCCGAGGAACGCGCCGAGGGCGCGGCCGCCAGCGGCTTCCTCGGCGGACCGCAGATGTGGGGACTGATCGCGCTAGCCGCGATCATCGTCGTCATCCTCATCTTCTTCCACTGAGAGGCGTCCGTGTCCCTCGTACAGATGATCGTCAACGGCAGAAACGTCTCGGCCGATGTCGAGGACCGCACGCTTCTGGTCGAATATCTGCGCGACCATATTCGCCTCACCGGCACCCATGTCGGCTGCGACACCGCGCAATGCGGCGCCTGCCTGGTGCTGGTCGATGGCGTCGCCGTGAAGTCGTGCGCGATGCTTGCCGCCCGCGCCGCCGGCGCCCGCGTCACCACCGTCGAGGGTCTGTCGTCCGGGGCGGCGCTGCATCCCATGCAGCAGGCGTTTCACGAGAACCACGGCCTGCAATGCGGCTTCTGCACGCCGGGCATGATCATCAGCGGCATCGATATGGTCCGTCGCTACGGCACCGGACTCGACGAGGCGACCATCCGCCGCGAGCTGGAGGGCAATATCTGCCGCTGCACCGGCTATCAGAACATCATCAAGTCGATTGCCGCCGGTGCCGCGGCAATGGCGAGCGCGCGCTAGAAGCGCGGGGCGCGGGAGGCCGCCATGTATGAGACCCGCTACCACAAGCCCGAAAGCCTGGCGCAGGCCCTGGCGCTTTTCGCCGCGGCCGCCGAGGGGCGTTATCTCTCCGGCGGACAGACCCTCATTCCCACCATGAAGCAGCGGCTGGCGGCACCCACCGACGTCGTCGATTTGAGCGGCATCGCAGAGCTCAAGGGCATTGCCGCAGACGGCGCGGACCTGTCCATCGGTGCCGCCGTCACCCATGCCGAGGTTCACCGCTCAGAAGCGGTGAGAGAGGCTATCCCCGCCCTTGCCGATCTTGCCGGCATGATCGGCGATCCGGCAGTGCGCGAGATGGGCACCATCGGTGGATCGCTCGCCAACAACGATCCGGCGGCCGATTATCCCGCCGCCGTGCTGGCACTCGGCGCCACGATCCACACGACCAGGCGCGCTCTTGCGGCACAAGATTTCTTCGCCGGGCTCTTTTCGACGGCGCTCGACGAGGGTGAGATCGTCACCCGGGTCGTCCTGCCCGTCCCGGCCAGGGCCGCATATGCGAAGTTCCGCAATGCGGCCTCGCGCTATGCCATCGCCGGCGTCTTCGTCGCCTGCATGAAGGATGGCGCCGTCCGCGTCGCCGTCACCGGTGCCGGGTCGAACGGCGTCTTCCGCGCCGGGCCAATGGAGCAGGCGCTCAGCGCATCGTGGTCGCCGGCGGCGCTCGATGCGGTCACCATCGACCCCGCCGATATGCTGTCTGACATCCACGCCTCGGCCGCCTATCGCGCCAATCTGGTCAAGGTGATGGCCAGGCGCGCTGTCGCCGCGATCGGGTAGAAGCCGGTCAGTCCGCGCCGGCGGCGCCCAGTGCCTTGGTCAGGGCGCGCAGACCCGCATCGCGCCGCTTGTCGCGGCGCAGCACCAGCGCCAGCGAGCGTTTCAGCCGCGGCTTCAGCGGCGCGCTTGCCAGCGCCCGGTCGCCCCTGCGGATTGCCAGCGCCGGCAGGATGGCGGCGCCGAGCCCGGCTCCGACGAGCTGCTTGATGGCTTCCACGCTGCCCAGTTCCATCACCGGCTTGGCCTGCACGCCGGCGCGCAGGAACCATGCGTCGATGATGCGGCGCGTATTGCCGCCGGCCTCGTAAAGCACCAGCGGCCGCTCGCTGAAGTCCGCCGGCCGGAAGGCGTCCGGCATGGGGCCGTCGCCGGCCGGCAGCACGGCGACGAGTTCGTCCTCGTAGACCGTGTTGACGAACAGCGACCGTCCGCTAACCGGCAGGGTGACCAGCGCCACGTCGATGGCGTTGTCCTCGACCAGCCGCAGCATGTCGCCGGTATTGCCGGTCCTCACCGTCACTTCCAGACCGGGAAGCTGCTGGCGCAGGCGCCGCAGAACCGGCGGCAACAGGTAGATGCAGGCCGTCGCCCCGGTGCCGATGCGCAGGCGCCCGGCGGCGCCCGCCTGGTGCGGCGACAGTGCCTCGAGGGCGGCCGCCATCTCCTCGCGTAGCCGGCGGACGTGGACGAGCAGGTCCTCTCCCGCCGCCGTCGCCGCGACGTGCCGTCCTGTGCGCTCGACCAGGCGCATGCCGAGCGTGCGTTCGAGGCTGCGCAGTTGCAGGCTGACCGCCGGCTGGGAGACGCCGCGCTTGCGCGCCGCGGCCGAGAAGCTGCCGGTCTCGACGATGTCGCAGAAGCAGTCGAGCTGGTCGAAGCGTGGCGTTTGCATAAGTGAATCCTAATACAACGCATAGAATACATAAGTATATGCGCTTTTCGGCCGCCGTGCGAGGCTGCCGCCATGAACCCGCGCGACGCCGTCCTCATCCGCGATTGCCAGCCCGATGACCTCGCCGCCGTGACGGCGATCTACCGCGAAGCGGTGCTCGCCGGCTCGGCCTCGTTCGAGACCGTGCCGCCCGATGTGGCGGAGATGTGCCGCCGGCACGCCGCGCTTCTGTCGGCCGGACATGCCTGGCTGGTGGCCGCCGACGGCGATGCGGTCCTCGGCTATGCCTATGAGGGTCCCTATCGCGCCCGCCCGGCCTATCGCTGTACGGTCGAGAACTCGGTCTATGTCGATGCCGCCGCGCGCGGGGCGGGCATCGGCCGCCGCCTGCTGACGGCGCTGATCGAGGCGGCGACGGCGCGCGGCTTCCGCCAGATGATCGCGGTCATCGGCGATTCCGCCAATGTCGCCTCGCAGCGGCTGCACCTGCTCGCCGGCTTCACGCCGGTCGGCACCTTTCGCTCGGTCGGCTGGAAGCACGGCCGCTGGCTCGACACCGTCCTCATGCAGCGGCCGCTGGGCGACGGCCATCGCACGCCGCCCGTCGCCGACGGCGGATGATCGGCGGCCGCCTCGTCCTGATGATCGGCATCGCCCAGCTCGTCTGCTGGGGGATTGGCTACTACTTCATCGGCGTCTTTGCCGCGCCCATCGCCGCCGATCTCGGCTGGTCGCGCACGGTGGTCTTCGCCGGCTTCTCCGGCGCGCTTGTGGTCATGGGACTGAGTTCGGCTGCGGTCGGCCGCGCCATCGACCGTCACGGCGGCCGGCCGGTGATGACCGCTGGCAGCCTGCTGCTTGCCGCCGGCTTCGTCCTCCTCGGCCTTGCCGCCGATATCGCGACCTATGCCGCAGCCTGGCTGCTTCTCGGGCTTGCCATGCGCATGACGCTCTATGACGCCGCCTTTGCCGCGCTCTCCCGCATCGCCGGGCCCGATGCGCGCCTGCCCATCGCCCAGGTGACGCTCATCGGCGGGCTCGCCTCCACCGTCTTCTGGCCGGTCGGCTACGGGCTCGTCGCCGCGCTCGGCTGGCGCGGAGCGCTGTTCGCCTATGCCGCGCTGGCGCTCGCCACCGCCCCCATCCACTGGGCCATACCCGATCGCCGTTACCAGGCGGCCGCGCCGGCCCCGGCGCCGGAGAGGGAGGAGGCGCGGGACCCGTGGACCGCCGCGGCCTTCCTCTACCTGTTCGTCATGGCCGTCTCGGCCATGGTCAACGCAGCCGTCTCGGCGCACATGATCCCGCTGCTTGCGGCACTCGGCGTGGCGCCGGCCGCGGCCGTCGGCGTGGCGGCGCTGCGCGGCATCGGCCAATCCGCCGCCCGCCTTGGCGATGTGCTGCTCGGCCGCCGCCTGTCACCCTTCACGCTGGCCGTGCTTGCCACCGGCGCGGTTCCCGTGGCGCTCGCCTGCGGCACTTTCGCCGGGGCCGGCACGGCCGCCGCGGTTGCCTTCGCCTTCCTCTATGGCGCCGGCTTTGGCCTGCTCACCATCGCGCGCGGCACGCTGCCGCTGGTCCTGTTTGCGACCGGATCCTATGGCGCGACCGCCGGACGCCTGCTGGCCCCCGGCTTTGCGCTCTCAGCCTTGAGCCCGCTTGGCTATGCCTTCGCCATCGATTGGTTCGGCGCACGCGCGGCTTTGCTCATCGCCCTGGCGCTGACCCTGCTGGTCGTCGCCGCGGCCGTCCTGCTCAATGTCCGGGAACGCTCACCGATCGTCGCCCGGTCGCTCGACCGGGCGTGACCGGCATCAGCCGACGATCACGTGCCACAGCGAGGCGGCGAGAATGCCCGCCGCGGCCATCGTCATTGCGGCGAGCACGATCGCTGCGAGATTGCGGCGGACCACGACGGCCACCGTCAGCGCGTCGGCGCGCAGGCTCGGTGTCGCCCGCCAATACCGGGCGAGCATTGCCACGCCCATGGTCAGGGCGACCAGCGGCAGAAGGAGAAAGAGGACAGCGGCCAGCGGCGGGCTCGTCCATTGACTGAACCAGTCGAACAAGACCGTTGCGGTTCGCGCTGGCTCGAACTGCGCCGGCTGGAGGTGGCGAAGGATCGCCAGGGCAATCAGTGCGGCCGCAGGCAACACAAGCAAGCTTGCAGTGGTTGCCGTCAGGCCCAGACGGCGTTTTGCGGCAATTGTGCGGGTCGTTTTCATGGCCGTGATAAGGCGCTGCGATTGTGGTTTGAATTTGGCCCCGTTCCGTCGGTGCGGCGCAATTTCCGGGTGGCTCGCGCGGCGCCGGTGGGGCAGCTATGATCGCCGAACGTGCGTCTCGAACGGCAGCCGGACCATGCGCCCCGAATTCCTCATCACATCGCTCATCGTCGTCGCCGCGCCCGGCACCGGCGTCATCTATACGCTTGCCGCCGGCCTGTCGCGCGGCAGCCGCGCCAGCGTCGTTGCCGCCTTCGGCTGCACGCTCGGCATCATCCCGCACATGGCCGCCGCCATCCTCGGCCTGGCGGCGCTGCTGCACGCCAGCGCCGTCGCCTTCCAGCTCTTCAAATATGTCGGCGTCGCCTATCTGCTCTACCTCGCCTGGAGCACGCTCAAGGAGCACGGCGCCCTCAGGATCGAGAAGGACACCAGCCGCCGCTCGTCGCTTCAGGTCGTCGTCACCGCCATCCTGATCAACTTCCTCAATCCCAAGCTGTCGATCTTCTTCATGGCCTTCCTGCCGCAGTTCATCGATGCCGGCGACGTCCATCCGGTGGCGCGCATGGCCGAGCTCAGCGCCGTCTTCATGGCCATGACCTTCGTCGTCTTCGTCGGCTACGGCCTGTTCGCCTCCGCCGTGCGCGATCACGTCATCTCGCGTCCGCGCGTGCTCACCTGGATGCGTCGCAGCTTCGCTGCCGCTTTCGTGGCGCTTGGGTTCAAGCTGGCTTTCGCCGATCGCTGAAAGGCCGGCGGCCAATCGCCGCCACCCCGCGATTTGACGTTGCCGCGGCAGCGGCCTTAAATCGGTATGAGCAATGAAGGAGAATGTAAGATGAAGGGCGACCCCAAGGTCATCGACTATCTCAACCAGGCGCTGCGCATGGAGCTGACCGCGGTCAACCAGTACTGGCTGCACTACCGGCTCACCGAGGATTGGGGTTACGCCAAGCTCGCCAAGAAGGAGCGCGCCGAATTGATCGAGGAGATGGAGCACGCCGACAAGCTTATCGCCCGCATCATCTTCCTCGATGGTTTTCCCAGCACGCAGCATCTCGACAAGCTCAGGATCGGCAAGACCCTCAAGGAGGTGCTTGAGGGTGATCTCGCCGGCGAGGTCGAGGCCAAGGCGTTCTACGCCAAGGCCCGCGAAGGCTGTCATGCGGCCGGCGACTACATCTCGATGAAGCTCTTCGACGAGCTGCTCGCCGACGAGGAAGGCCACATCGACTTCCTCGAAACCCAGCTTCAGCTTCTCGACGCCATCGGTCCGGAGAGATACGGCCAGCTCAACGCCGCGCCGGTCGACGAAGCGGACTAGCCTATCCCCGCCACCTACGGCCGGTGAGGTTGACGGCAAAGCTTGTCGGTGCCCGCGCGAAAGCGGCGATGCCGACAAGCGCCGCGTCCTCCTTGACCACGATCGACGTCGCCATGCGTTCGAGCAGGCGGGTATGCGGCCATTTGGCCAGGAACGCGTCGCGGAAGCCGCCGGATTTCAGCACCGGCGCGATCCTGGCGCTGATGCCGCCGGCCAGGAACACGCCGCCGGTCGCCATGAAGACCAGCGCCAGATTGCCGGCGACCCGGCCGAGATGGACGGCGAACAGGGACAGCGTTTCGGCTGCCTGCGGGCTGGCACCGGAAAGCCCCGCCTCGGTTATGTCCTTCGGCGTCGCCAGCGCCGCTGCCACGCCGTCAGCGGCGCACACCGCCCGGTAGAGACGCACCATGCCGGCGCCGCAGAGCAGCGTCTCGCCGCCGATTCGCCCGCCGGTGCGCTCCACGTGTGGCCAGATGGCGAAGTCGCGCTCGCTCACCGGCGACAGGTCGATATGTCCGCCTTCGCCCGGCACCGGCACCCAGATGTTGCGCGCCGGGATCAGTGCCCCGGCGCCCAGGCCGGTGCCCGGCCCCAACACCACGCGGGCGCCGTCCGTGCTCATCGCGCCGCCGCCGATCGGCTCGATGTCGGCCTCCGTCAGCTCGGGCAGCGCCAGCGACTGCGCCTCGAAGTCGTTGAGCAGCACCATCTCGGTCAGGCCGAAGCGGGCGACCGTCTTCTTCGGCTCCACCACCCACGGGCAGTTGGTCAGCGGCACCCGGTCGCCGGAGATCGGACCGGCCAGAGCCAGCATGGCCGATTGCGGTCGCACGCTGCCCTTGACGATCACGGCATCTTCGATGGCATCGTCGATCGAGGCGAAGTCGGCGGTATGCACGTTGGGGAAGCGGTGGACCGCGCCGGTCTCGTCGGGGACCAGCGAGAAGCGCGCATTGGTGCCGCCGATATCGCCGATCAGCACCGGAAAGGGCAGGTGGTCGAGGTGCCGGCCGATCGTCTTGTCAGCGTCGCTCATGCCGTCTCCGCCTTGCCCGTCGGTCTCATCGCACGGTCCACCGGGATGTCGGCCGTGTGCCGGTCGCGCGCCAGGGGAATGTCGTCGACCGCCGCCACCGGTTCACTCCTTGATATACGGCTTGCCGTCGGCGGCCGGCGGCCGCGCCTTGCCGACGATGCCTGCGACCAGCACGATTGTGGCGATATAGGGCGCCATCGCCAGGAATTCCGAGGGGATCGGCGTCTGCAGGATCGCCAGCTTCTGCTGCAGCGAATCGGCGAAGCCGAACACCAGCGCTGCCATCAGCGCGCCAACCGGGTGCCAGCGGCCGAAGATCATGGCGGCGAGGCCGATGAAGCCGCGCCCGTTGGTCATGTTGATGTCGAAGCGGCCAACCGAGCCGAGCGTGAACCATGCCCCGGCGAAGCCGGCCACCATGCCGCCGATGGTCAGGTTGATGAAGCGCACGCGGTAGACGTTGATGCCCAGCGTGTCGGCGGCCTCGGGGTGCTCGCCGACGGCGCGGGCGCGCAGGCCGCTGCGCGTGTGGAACAGGTAATAGGTCGCTCCGGCGATCAGGATGGCGGCGCCGTAGACGAAGATGTTCTGCTGGAAGAACACGCGCCCGATGATCGGCACGTTGGAGAGGAACGGAATGTCGATGCCATGGAAGATCGGTGCGTTGTTCAGTTCCTTGTGGACGGTCAGCACCTGGCTGGTGACATAGGAGGTCAGGCCGAGCGCGAAGAGGTTCACCGCCACGCCGGCGATGATCTGGTCGACCCGGTAGGTGATCACCAGCACGCCCAGCGCCAGTCCCATGATGCCGCCGACCAGGATCGCCGCGATCAATCCGATCCACCCGCCGGCGAGCGATCCGACGATGGCGCCGGTGAAGGCGCCGGAAAGCAGCATGCCTTCGATGCCGATATTGACCACGGCGACCCGCTCCGACAGCGTGCCGACCAGGCCGCCGAGCGCGATCGGCACGGCGCGCACCACGGTCGCCTCCAGCATGCCGGTCAGGTTGAATTCCTTGCCGGCGGTCGCCCACACCAGGAACGCGGTCACCGCCAGAGCGAGGCCGATGCCGAGGAACAGGGCCGAGCGCCGGGCGGCGCCGCGCACGAACTGGCGGGCGCCGAGAAAAGCCAGGATCGCCGCCACGACGTAGCTGTAGGGCGATGCCGGCACGGTGAGGTTCGGCAGGACGAACAGGTCGCCGCGCAGCGCCAGCCGAAAGGTTGCCTCGCCGGAGGAGTCGGCGCCGAAGAGCACCGCCACGAACACCGCCAGCGCCAGCAGGAGCCAGCCGATGATCAGCGTCTGGCGGCGCTGGGCGATATCAAGGTCGGCGCGACTGGCCGCTGTGTCGGTAATCGCCATGAGCTTATGCTCCCGCCGTCTTGCGCTTGCGGAACGCCCACGGGAAGGCGGCTTTCATGAGCAGCGGCGCCGCCACGAAGACGATGATCAGCGACTGGATGATCGCGATCAGGTCGATGCGCACGCCGGCCGCCACCTGCATCTGGCGTCCGCCGGCGTCGAGCGCGCCGAACAATATGCCGGCGAGCAGCACGCCGACCGGATGCGATCGGCCGAGCAGGGCCACGGCGATGGCGTTGAAGCCGACGCCGCCGGAAAAGCCCGGCGTCGCTCGGCCAAGCACGCCGAGCACCTGGTTGGCGCCGGCCAGCCCTGCCAGCCCGCCGGAAATCGCCATGACCGCGACGATGATCAGGCCCGAGCGCATGCCGGCATAGCGCGCCGCGAAGGGATTGAGGCCGCTGGCGCGGAACTCGAAACCCAGCGTCGTGCGGAACAAGAGCCAGTAGACCAGGATCACCATGAGAATGGTGATGATGATGCCGGCATTGAGCCTGAGGTTGGGGTCGAGCCAGGTCAACAGTTTGGGAAGCTCGGCGCTGTGCAGCACCGATGACGACACCGGATCGTGGCGACCCGGCTTCTGTATCGGCGGATTGCGCAGAAGGTAATTGGTGAGCTGCACCGCGATCAGATTGAGCATGATCGTGGTGATCACCTCGTGCGCTCCGGTCGAAGCGCGCAACCAGCCTGGGATCGCGCCCCAGATGGCGCCGGCGAGAATGCCGGCCAGCAGCGCCAGCGGCAGGTGGATGTAGACCGGCAGGCCGGCGAAGGAAAAGCCCACCACCACCGCCGCCATGCCGCCAGCGATGACCTGTCCCTCGGCGCCGATGTTGAACAGCCCGGCACGGAAGCCGAGCGCCACGCCGAGCGCGGCAAGGGTTACCGGGGCTGCCGCCGTCAGCGTCTCGGAGACGGCCGAGATCGAACCGAACGAGCCGGAAAACAGTGCCGCATAGGCCTCACCGACGGTCGGGATGCTGACGCCGGTCAACAGCATGATGACGCCGCCCAGCGCCATCGCCACCACCACCGCCAGCACCGGCACGATGATCAGCTGCTCGAAGTCGAAACCGCCCGCCGTGGCGCGCCCCAGCGCCTCCTCCGACTGCGTCTCCTGGCGCATGTAGTCGCTCATGCCGCCACCCCCGCGCCGGCCATCGCCAGGCCGATCTGGGCGATGTCCGCCTCCGCCGCCGGGAATTCGGCGACTACCCGGCCGCGGAACATCACCAGGATGCGGTCAGAGAGCGCCATGATCTCGTCGAGCTCGGTCGACACGATCAGCACGCCCACCCCCTTGTCGCGCGCCTCGATGATGCGTCCGTGGATATATTCGATCGAGCCGACGTCGAGGCCGCGCGTCGGCTGCGAGGCGATCATCAGCTTGACGTCGCGCGACAGCTCGCGCGCCACCACCAGCTTCTGCTGGTTGCCGCCGGAAAGATGGTCGGCGAGGCTGTAGATCGACGGCGTGCGCACGTCGAAATCGATGACGTTCTTGACGCACACCTTGTGTACCGCGGCCCAGTTCATGGCGACGCCATGCGAATAGGGCGCGGCATAGTAGCTGTCGAGCACCATGTTCTCGGCGATGTCGAACTCGCCGATCATGCCGTCGCGCTGCCGGTCCTCGGGCACGTGGGAAATGCCGGCGATGTGGCGCTGGCGCGCCGAGGCGCGGGTGATGTCGCGCCCGAGAAACGTGACCTTGCCGCGCACCGGCATCCTCAGGCCGGTCAGAGCCTCGACCAGCTCGGTCTGGCCGTTGCCCTGCACGCCAGCGATGCCGACCACCTCGCCCTCGCGCACCGTCAGGTCGATCCCCTTGATGGCCAGCTCCTGGCGCTCGTTCATGGCCGCCAGCCCGGCGACCTCGAGCAGCGCGCGGCCGGGCTTGGCCGTCTGCTTCTCCACCGCGAAGGCGACGGCGCGGCCGACCATCATCTCGGCGAGCTCCGCCTCGGTCGCCGTCTTCGGATCGCGCTCGCCGACCACCTTGCCGGCGCGCAGCACGTTGATGCGGTCGGCGACCTCGATCACCTCGTGCAGCTTGTGGGTGATGAACACCAGCGCCTTGCCGGCGTCGCGCAGCGAGCGGACGATGCCGAAGAACTCCGTCACCTCCTGCGGGGTGAGCACCGCCGTCGGCTCGTCGAAGATGAGCACGCTGGCCGAGCGGAACAGCACCTTGATGATCTCGACGCGCTGCTGGATGCCGACCGGGATCTCCTCGATGACCGCGTTGGGGTCGACATTGAGCCCGTGCTGGGCGCTGATCTGGCTCACCTGTTCGCGCGCCTTGGCGATGTCGAGGCGGTCGAACGCGCCCACCGGCTCGACGCCGAGGACGACATTCTCGGCAACCGTGAACACCGGAACCAGCATGAAGTGCTGGTGCACCATGCCGATGCCGGCACGGATGGCGTCGCCGGCGCCGTTGAAACGGGTGGGCGTGCCGTCGATGAGGATTTCGCCCTCGTCCGGGCGGTAGAGTCCCGAGAGGACGTTCATCAGCGTCGTCTTGCCGGCGCCGTTTTCGCCGAGCAGTCCGAGGACCTCGCCGGCGCGGATATTGAGATTGATGGAATCGTTGGCGACGAGATCACCGAAGCGCTTGGTGATGCCGCGTAGTTCTATGTCCAAGCTTCAGCACCCCCGCTTCGCGGCCGGCCCCATGCGCCCCGGGCCCGCCGACTTGCGTGACGCCGCGCCGCGTCCCGTGGGACGCGGCGGGCAATGGCGTGGCAGCGACAGGCAGTCGCCTACATGCCGCCGACCTTGATCGACCCGTCGACGATGCCGGCCTTGATCTTGGCGAGTTCGTCCTTGAGCGCAGCCGGAACGGCCGAATCGAAGTCGTGGAACGGAGCCAGATCGACGCCGCCGTTCTTCAGGTCGCCGACGATGACGCCGCCCTTGAAGGTGCCCTTGAAGGCCTCGGTCACGGCTTCCTTGGTGGTCGAGTCGACCTTCTTCAGCACCGACGACAGGAACACCGCCTTGTGGTCGGGATCGGTGGCGAACTGGTCGGTATCGACGCCGATGATCTTCAGCTTGTCGGGACCGACCTCCTGGGCCAGCGCCGCGGGGCCCTGACCGACCTTGCCGGCGACCGGCAGGATGATGTCGGCACCCTCGTCATACATGCTCTTGGCGATGTCCTTGCCCTTGTCGATCGAGTTGAAGTCGCCGACGAAGACGCCGTCCTTCTTGGCCGGATCCCAGCCGAGCACCTTCACTTTGGCGCCCTTCATCTTGTTGTAATAGTCGGCGCCCCATACGAAGCCGTCCATGAAATCGGTCACCGGCGGGCCGATATTGATGCCGCCGAAGGTGCCGAGCACGCCGGTCTTGCTCATGCCGGCAGCGAGATAGCCGGCAAGGAACGCCGCCTGGTTGGTCGAATAGACCTGGCCGAGAACGTTCGGGATCGTCGGGTTATAGGCGTAGTCGACGATGGTGTACTTGATGTTGGGGTTGGCTTCGGCCGACGCCTTGGTGGCATCGCCGAGCAGGAAGCCGACGGTGACGATCACGTCGCACTTGGCCTGCACGAACGACTGCAGGTTGGGCACGTAGTCGGTCTCGGCCTTCGATTCGAGCAGCTTGGTCTCGAAGCCGCCTTCCTTGGCGGCGTCCTGGACGCCCTGCCACGTGTACTGGTTGAAGCCCTTGTCGTCGACGCCGCCTGTATCGGTGACGGCGCAGGCGAGGAACGCAAAGGCCGGTGCGCTCATCGCGCCCATCCACGCGACGGTGGCGAGAGCGGCAAGGGACGTGGTGATGATCTTGCGGTTCAAATGACCCTCCTACAGCTTGACGAAAGCAGATCGGCGAGAAGACGCCGCTTCCCTTCGGGCCGCGCCGGCCGGAACCGCCGGTGCCCTTCCCGGCAAGGGCATGCCGGGACTGTCGCATTTTCACCTGCCGTCGCCAAGCCGCCTCGACCGGCCAGCGTGACGCGCTCTGGCAAAGGCGCTAGAAGGCGGCGCAGGCTGCCGTTGTGGCGTGAGGAGAGGAGGCTGATGGACAAGGAGCTTTTCGCTGCGGCCAGCGCCGTGCGCGCCCGCGCCCATGCGCCCTATTCCAGGTTCCACGTCGGCGCCGCGCTGCGCACCGAGGCGGGCACGGTCCATGCCGGCGCCAATGTCGAAAACGCCTCCTATCCGGAAGGCTGGTGCGCGGAAACCTCGGCCATCGCCCACATGGTCGCCGCCGCTGGCAGCGCCGCGGCGCGACGTATCGCCGCCGTCTCGGTGGTGGCCGAGCGCATCGACGGCAGGCTGACCACGCCCTGTGGCGGCTGCCGCCAGCGCCTGGCCGAATTCGCTGGCCCCGACACGCCGGTCGATGTCATCGACCCCTCCGGCGAGGGGCGCACCTTCACCTTGCGCGAGTTGCTCCCTTCGGCCTTCGACATGGAGGGGCGGTAAACTCTCGTGGCCCAGTTTCTCCCCCAGGAAATCATCCGCAGGAAGCGCGACGGTGAGACGCTGTCGGCCGACGAGATCGCATCAATAGTCGCCGGCCTCACCCAAGGCCGGGTGAGCGAAGGCCAGGTCGCCGCCTTCGCCATGGCGGTCTTCTTCAACGGCATGGCTGCGGAGGAAGCGGTGGCGCTGACGCTTGCCATGCGCAATTCGGGAACGGTTCTCGACTGGTCCGATCTGCCGGGTCCCGCGCTCGACAAGCATTCGACCGGCGGCATCGGGGACAATGTTTCGTTGATGCTCGCCCCGGCGCTCGCCGCCTGCGGCGCCTATGTGCCGATGATCTCCGGCCGCGGCCTCGGCCACACCGGCGGCACGCTCGACAAGCTCAATTCGATCCCCGGCTACCGCACCCAGCCGGACCTCGACCTTCTGCGCAAGGTGGTGTCGCAAGTCGGCTGCGCCGTCATCGGCCAGACCGCCGATCTGGCGCCCGCCGACAAGCGCCTCTACGCCATCCGCGACGTCACCGCGACGGTCGAATCGATCCCGCTGATCACCGCCTCGATCCTGTCGAAGAAGCTTGCCGCGGGCCTTGCCGGCCTCGTCCTCGACGTCAAGACCGGCAACGGTGCCTTCATGGCGAAGATGGAAGATTCGATCGGCCTGGCCGAAAGCCTCGTCACCGTCGCCAACGGCGCCGGCCTGAAGACCAGCGCGCTGATCACCGACATGAACCAGCCGCTGGCCTCGGCCGCCGGCAATGCGGTCGAGGTGATGAACGCGGTCGCCTTCCTCACGGGCAATCCCGACCACCGCCTGTTCGATGTCACCGTCGCGCTCGGCGGCGAGCTGCTTGCCTGCGGCGGCCTTGCCGATGACGACGCCGATGGCTGCAAGAGAATCGAGGCCGCCTTCGCTTCCGGCCAGGCGGCGGAGATCTTCGGACGCATGGTCGCCGCCCTCGGCGGCCCGGCCGATTTTCTCGAGAAGCCGGAGAAACACCTCAAGGCGGCGCCTGTCGTCCGTCCGGTCTTGGCCGAACGCGCCGGTACGGTCACGCGCATCGACACCCGCGCCATCGGCATCGCCGTGGTGGCGCTCGGCGGCGGCCGCAGGAAGCCCGAGGATTCCATCGATCATTCGGTCGGCTTCACCGAGCTGGCCAGCCTCGGCAAGCAGGTCGGCGCGGACGCGCCGCTGGCCCTCGTCCATGCCCGCGACGAGGCCACCGCGACCGAGGCCGAAGCCGCGCTCAGGGCGGCCTATACGCTCGCCGAATCCGCGCCCGCGGCCGGCAAGGCCGTTTACCAGCGCATCGGGCCTTGACGCCCAGGCTGGTCAGCGCCGGTGTCGCGGCGTTAACGTTGATTTCACGGCAACCATTCGGCCGGAATGTGCCTGCGCTATGTTGCCGCTGTTGGGATTGGGCCAATCGATAGGTTGGCGATGGATAGCGACCGCAGCGACGCCCTCAAGGAATTCCTTGCCGCTTTCGATCAGCGGATGGAGGCCGCTCCCGTCATCGAGCGACGCGAGCAGACGGACAGGCGTGCCCAGCCCGACGGCAAGCCGGTGGAAGGCCGTCGCGCCAGGGGCCCGGTGAAGGACGCCTTCGCCTATTGGGAAGCCAAGGACGAGCCCAAAGACACCTGACCTACAGAAAACTCTTCCCGTGCTTGCCCGGCGGCAGCCCCAGATGCGCCGCCACCGTCTCGCCGATATCGGCGAAGGCCCGCCGGCCGATCGCCTTGCCCGGTGCCCTGTGCAGCAATCCGACGATCGGTACATGCTCGCGCGTGTGATCGGTACCCCTCCAGCTCGGGTCGTTGCCGTGGTCGGCGGTAAACAGCATCAGGTCGCCATCCTGCATCACTGACAATAGTTCCGGCACGCGCGCGTCGAAGGCTTCCAGCGCCGCCGCATAGCCGGCGATGTCGCGGCGATGGCCATAGAGCGTGTCGAAATCGACATAATTGGCGAAGACCAGATCGCCGTCGCCGGCCTGTGAGGCGGCTTCCAGCGTCCGGTCGACCAGAGCCATGTCGTTCGGCGCCTTGAGGATCGTACCGGTGCCGCAATGGGCGAAGATGTCGCCGATCTTGCCGACCGAAAGCACCCTGCGCCCGGCTTGCGTCAGGCGATCCAGCACGGTCGGCTCCGGCGGCGGCACGGCATAGTCGCGCCGGTTGGCGGTGCGCGTGAAGTTCTCCGCAGTTTCGCCGACGAAGGGCCGTGCGATCACCCGTCCGATATTGAGCGGGTCGCACAGCTTGCGCGCGATCGCGCAACACTCGTAGAGCCGCTCCAGCCCGAAATGGTTTTCGTGCGCGGCGATCTGCAGGACCGAATCGGCCGAGGTGTAGCAGATCGGTTTGCCTGTCCGGATGTGTTCCGCGCCGAGCTCCTGGATGATCGGCATGCCCGAGGCGTGCTTGTTGCCGAGGATGCCCGGCAGCCTTGCCTCCCTGATCAGCGCCTCGGTCAGCGCCGGCGGGAAGGTCGGGATGGTTTCGGGAAAATAGGTCCAGGCGAAGGAGACCGGCACGCCGGCGATCTCCCAATGGCCCGACGGCGTGTCCTTGCCGGTCGAGCTTTCTACGCCATAGCCGTAGATCGCCTGCCGGTCCGCATCGCCCTCCAGCCCCGGCGGTGTCGTCCCGACCGAGGCCCTGGCCGCAGCACCCAGGCCCAGCCGCGTCAGGTTGGGCAGTGCCAGTGGTCCCGAGCGTAGGCCCTCCCGGTCGCCGCGGCCCTCTGCGCAGGCTTCGGCGATATGGCCAAGCGTGTCGGAACCGGCGTCGCCGAAGGCTCCGGCGTCCTCGGCGCCGCCGATACCGAAGGAATCCATCACCAGCAGGAAAGCGCGTTTCATGGAGGCCGAGGGGTAAGCGCAAAAATGGGCGGATTCAATGGGGGACAAACCGGCAGAAGCGGCCCGTTTCGTTGCCGTCACCCGCGCTCCGGGGCTAAGACAGGAACCGAACGAAGCCGCACGACAGGAGGAAATCCGCCATGGAAGGCGTCACCATAGTCAATCACCCCCTCGTGCAGCACAAGCTCACCTTGATGCGCGACAAGAACGCGCCGACCGCGCATTTCCGCCAGTTGCTGCGCGAGATCGCGCTGCTCCTCACCTATGAGGTGACCCGCGATCTGCCGCTCACCACGACCACCATCGAGACGCCGCTGGCCCGGATGGAAGCGCCCATCCTGGAGGGCAAGAAGCCGGTCTTCGCCTCGATCTTGCGCGCCGGCAACGGCCTGCTCGAGGGCATGCTCGACCTCGTCCCCTCGGCCCGCGTCGCCCATATCGGCATCTACCGCAAGCCCGATACGCTGGAACCGGTCGAGTACTATTTCAAGGCGCCCGACGACATCGCCGAGCGGCTGACCATCGTCGTCGATCCGATGCTGGCGACCTCCAATTCGGCCTCTGCCGCCATCGACCGCCTGAAGGCGCGCGGCGCGCGCGACATCCGCTTCGTCTGCCTGCTTGCCGCACCCGAGGGCATTGCGCGTTTCCAGAAGGCCCAGCCCGGCATCCCGATCTACACCGCGGCAATCGACGAATACCTCAACGACCACGGCTATATCGTGCCCGGCCTCGGCGACGCCGGCGACCGGTTGTACGGAACGAAGTAGCGAACCGGGCAAATCGGCCTCGGCAACGCCACCCAACCCTTTTCCCCTCCCTCCCTTGGGAGGGAGGGCTGTTTTTCATGGTGAGCGAAGCGAGCCTGGAAAAACAGCGAGAGGGGCGAAACGGCAACGGACGTCTCAGGCGCGCCATGCTTGTCAGGCAGGAACGTAGGTCAACCTGATCACATCCTCGCCGATGAGATCGCCGGCTACGAGCCGGAGCGGCGGCCGCGGGCCGGCGAAGAATGGCTTGCCGCGACCGAGCACGACGGGGTGCAGGTAGAGCCGATACTCGTCAACAAGGCCAAGATCGGTCAGGCTTTGCGCCAGCTCTGGCCCTGCAACGGCAATCTCCCCGATGCGCTCGGCCTTCAGTCCGCGCACCACCGCCGCGATATCATCCGAAACAAGCGTGGCATTGGGGCCGACCGACTTCAACGAGCGCGACACGACCCATTTCGGTTGACTCCGCCACGCCGCCGCGAAGTCGCGTTCCGCCGCGCTCCACTCGGAAAGCTCGTCGTCCCAATAGCGCATGACCTCGTAAGTGCGGCGGCCGTACACGCTGCCTGTCAGGCCGCGCACGTACTCGATCCAATGGCGAAAGAGCACGGGGCCTGGCGCAAACGCCTGATGGTCGACATAGCCGTCCAGGGACAGGTTCATTCCGAAGACGAGCTTCGCCATGCCGTTAGGTCCCCACCACCACTGCCTCACCCGCCGCTGATCGCGGTCAAGACGAAGACCTCGGCGCCGGGTCTGAGCGGCGTGTCGAGCACGGCGCGTGTCCCGTCGACGAAGACGTTCATGTGGCGGCGAATGGCGGGCGTCGAATCGACGATGCGGTCGCCCATCCCCGGCCAGTCGGCGTCGAGCGCCTCGACCATCTCGCGCACGCTTGCCGCTTCGACCGTCAGCCGCCGCGGCACGCCGGGAAACAGATAGATGAGCGCCCCGGCCAGCGTCACCGTCACGCCGGCCGTCGCGCTTTTCTGTCCCGCATTGGCGCTGGGCGCATCCATCGCGCCTATTCCACCACCATCGTCTCGACCGAGAGAATGGTCGGCAGGTCCCGGACGACCTCCGTCCAGCTCTCGCCCTCGTCGGCGCTGGCATAGAGCGTGCCCGAGGAGGTGCCGAAATAGACCCCCGCCGGGTCGAGCCGGTCGGTCGCCATCGCCTGGCGCAGCACGCCGAAGAACGCGTTCTCCTGCGGCAGGCCCTGGCGCTTGTCCTGCCACGTCTTGCCGCCGTCGCGCGTCTTCCACACCGCCGCTTGCGCCTCGGGCACGTAGCGGCCGCGAATGTCGCCGTTGAGCGGCAGCAGGAACAGCGTCTCCGGATCGCGTGGATGCACCGCCGCCGGAAAGCCGAAGGAGGACGGCAGGCCGGCCTCGATGCTCTGCCAGCTCTGCCCGGCATCGTCGCTGCGATACATGCCGCAATGGTTCTGCTGGTAGAGCCGGTCGCTCGTCCCCGGCGCCTTGACCACGCAATGCACGCACTGGCCGAATTCCGGATAGCGCTGGTCGTCCGGATTGTAGTCGGCGCGCGTGCCCTTGTTGCGCGGCTCCCAGCTCTTGCCGCCGTCGGCCGAGAAGAAGACGCCGGCCGCCGAGATGCCCACCCACAGGCGGTCGTGATCGTCGGGATCGACCACCAGCGAATGCAGGATCAGCCCGGCGCCGCCCGGGTGCCACTCGGGCCGCGTCGGGTGGTCGCGAAGGCCGCTGACCTGTTCCCATGTCTCGCCGCGGTCGCCGCTGCGGAACAGGCCGGCCGGCTGCACGCCGGCATAGAGGTCGCCATTGGCGACGGCGAGGCTCCATCCCGAGACGATCGGCTCTTCGCCTTGGCTGTAGGCGAGGCCCTCGCTCGAATGGCTCCACGTGGCGCCGAAATCGGTCGATTTCCACACCGCCGGCCCGAACCAGGCATTGCCGCCGGCGCCGTAGATCGTGCCGGTCGCTTCGTCGCCGACCACATGGTTCATCGGCCAGGTTTCGCAGAACGGCCCGCCGAGATCCCACGAGCGCCGCCCATCGCGGCTTTCGGCGACAAAGACACCCTTCTTCGTTCCAAGCAGAATCAGCACTTTCTCGGCCATGTCCGGCTTCCCTCCCTTGCCTGTCGCGCGACCATCGCTTGGATGACGACGAACGGCTCTCGGCACTTTCGACATGGAACAGTTCTTTTTTATCACGGACTCGGTCATGCGCCACGCCGGCTGCAGCCCCGGACGGCGGCAGGCGTTTTTTTTCCCACGTGGACGACTTGATCGCCCGGCGGATTTGGTGGGAAGGGTAGGGAACACAGAAAACGTTTCGGGGGAAACAATCCATGAAATACGGCGCCGTCTATCCGAGCCTCAAGGGCCGCACGGTTCTGGTTACCGGCGGCGGGTCCGGCATCGGCGAGTCGATCGTCGAGCATTTCGCCGCGCAAGGGTCGAAGGTCGCCTTCATCGACATCAGGGAGAAGGAATTGAAGGCCCTGGTGACGCGCTTGAAGCGCAAGCGCCAGAAAGTCCACTTCGAGCTGTGCGACCTCACCGACATTGCTGCGCTGCGAAAGGCGATCGTCAGCGTGCGCAAGACCTTCGGGCCGATCACCGTCCTGGTCAACAACGCCGCTCATGACGAGCGCCACAAGTTCGAGGATGTCACGCCGGAATATTTCGACGACCGCGTCGCGGTGAACCTCAAGCACCAGTTCTTCGCCATCCAGGCGGTCGTCGACGACATGAAGAAAGCGAAGAACGGATCGATCGTGAATATCGGTTCCAATTCGTGGATGGTCGCCTTCGGCGGTCTGCCCGCCTATGCCACGGCCAAGTCCGCGGTTCTCGGCCTGACCCGCAGCCTCGCGCGCGATCTCGGCCGCTACAACGTGCGCATCAACCACGTCGCGCCGGGCTGGATCCTCACTCCGCGCCAGCTCGACCTGTGGGCGACGCCGGAAGCCCTCAAGAAGCTGATGGAGGACCAGTGCCTGCAGCGCCAGTTGAAAGGCGACGACATCGCCCGCGCCGTGCTGTTCTTCGCCTCCGACGAAGCCTCCGCCGCGACCAACCAGACCTATGTCTTCGACGGCGGCTGGCTGTAGTGGTTCGCGGCGCGCGTTCCGCGCGCACCCCACCGTGAGGGGTGGAATGGAAACCTCATCCTGACAGCCTGTCCCCCGGCTTGACCGGGGGATGCCCGCCGCAGGCGAGCCCCGAAGGATCGCTAAAGTTTTCCTCAAAAGCCGCTTTGCCGCTCGCGGTTTCTTAAGCGTTGCGCGCCATCATCGCCGGGTTCGTCCATGGCAACGGAATCTGTCGCGTGCTTGGTCGCGTGGTCTTCTTCGCCGTCATCCTGTCGGCCATTGCCATCTCCGCGCCGAGCGTGGCGCCCGGGCTGCTGTCGATCACCTTTCACGCCGGCAAGGCGCCGGCCGTGGCTGACCAGGCGCCGCCTGCGACCGCTGTGGAGCCTGCGCCGGTGCCGCCGGACCTGCCCGACCGCCGCCGCGACGACGCCCGCCGGGTGACGCTCAGGGCCAATGCCGAGGGCCATTTCGTCGCCGACGCGGTCATCGATGGCCGCACGGTCACGGTCATGGTCGACACCGGTGCCACCCTGGTCGCCATCACCGATACCACCGCCCGCCGCCTGGGGCTCTACCCCCCGCGCAGTGACTATCGCGAACGCCTGTCGACGGCCAACGGCATGGTCATGGCGGCGCGCGTGACCCTCGACAATATCCGCCTCGGCGATGTCTTCCTGCGCGACGTCGAAGCCGTCATCGTGCCCGGCAACGCGTTGCCGGTCGATCTCCTCGGCATGAGCTTCCTGAGCCGCCTGTCCAAATTCGAAATCGCCGGTCGCCAGCTCGTCCTGTCGCAGTAGCCGACAGGCCCCGCTCCCGCTAACCTCACCGTCATGAGTTTCGCCGATGGGCCGGCCGCTGCAAGCCGGAAGCGCGTTCTGCTTGCATGGGAGTACGGCGCAGGGCGCACCCACTATTCCAATCTCTGTGCCGTCGCCAGCCACCTGCGCGCCTCGGGCGTCGATTGCCTCGCCGCGCTCTACGACAACGCCGCCGCCGACCGCGAATTCGCCCGCGTCGGCGTGCGCACCGTGCAGACCTACGTCTGGCCCAGCCAGCGCGCCGGTGAGAGTGGAGGGCAGCCCATTCGCGTCAACGGCTTCACCGATTTCCTCGCCCATATCGGGCTGAATTCCGGCGCCGCCGTCGCCGGCGCAATTGCCCACTATGACGGCCTCTTTTCGGTCTTCGCACCCGATCTGGTGATCACTGAGCAGGCCTATGGCGCGATCCTGGCCGCGCGCGAGCATCTGCCGGTCATCGCCATGGGTTTCTGCACCCGCCTGCCGCCGATCGTCGACGGCGGCTTCCCGATCTTCCCGGGGCGACCCGGCGCAAGCTTCCCGGTCGATGCACTGCTTTCCGCCATCAATGGCGGCCTGGCCGAGGCCGGCCGCTTCCCGCTCGCCGAGATGGGTGATCTCCTGCGCATCGCCGCGGTCATGCCCTCGGGGCCGGCGGAGTTCGACTTCTATCCCGAGCTGCGCCGAGAACCGGTCCTGCCGCCGAGCGTCCCCGGCCTGCGCCGGGTGCTTGCCGAACGCAGGGGCGGCAGCGATACCGGCGAGGTCTTCGTCTACCTGCACGGCCTCGCCCAGAACTATCCCGCCGTCCTCGACGCTCTGGCCGCGCTCGGCCTTCCCGTCCGCGCCTACATCCCCGGCCTCTCGGCCGCCGCGCGGCAGAAGCTGTCGGGCCTCGTGCTGGAGGACCAGGCGGTGCCGGTCAGCGACATCTTCGCCCGCTCGCGCGTGGTCGTGCACCAGGGCGGCGAGCAGTTGACCTCGGCATGCCTTGCCGCCGGCGTGCCACAGGTGATCCTCTCCACCTGGCTCGACACCCGCGTCACCGGTGGCTTCGTCAAGGCGCACGAACTCGGCGACACCATGCGGATCAACGAAGTGACCACCGACTGGCTGACCGTTGCGATCATCCGCTGCTACACGGACGCGGCCCTGCGCGATCGCGTTGCCGCCGCCGCGCCGCGCTTTCGTCCGTGGTTCGACGTCGACCCGATGGCCATCGTTGCCGAGCGCGCCTGTGCGCTCATCGGCGTTCCCTTCTCTGCGGCGCCTGAACCGGCCTGACAGCTCAATCCCAGCCGTAGCCGTTCTGCGCGTGCGACACGGTGATCTGGTCGCCGGAATTGATGATCGTGATGACGTCGAACGGATTGCTGCCCGGCGGACTGCCGGGAGGCTGCAGCCGCGGCAGGTTGAAGCCGAACTGGGTGAACATGTGGCTGGCGGGCGGCGTGTGACTGCCGCCGGTCTGGCCGGTGCCGGAGGTTGCCGCCTGCATGAATTGATTGATCAGCGAATTGGGCACCAGAAAGGGCTCCGGGAACGGTTCGTTGGCCGATGTGACGCAGACGCCGTATCCCGGCTTGCTGATGGTCAGCGAGCCGACGTTGTTCTTCAGCGTCAGACTGCCGATGTGGTTGATGATGATCACGCCCTGGCAGCCGCCGCCCTGGGCGGAGCCGACCGTGGCCGAGCCGCCGCGCACGCCGACCACGGCGACCGGCGTGGTGATGGTGGCGCCGGTCGTATGGCTGATCTGCCCGCCAACGAAGCGCAGCATGCCCTTGGTCAGCGTCAGCGCCATGGCACTCTTGCCGCCGGTGGGGTCGTAGACGAACTGGTCGATCAGCACGTTGCTGTTGCGGCCGACGTTGAGCGTCGAGCGATCGACGAAGGCGATCTGCGCCGAGCCCGCGTTCGAGGTCTTGATCGTCTCGTGGAAGACGACGTCCTGGCCGAGGGTGAGCATGCGTCCGCCGCCGCCCGGCTCGACGCCGGTGGCGCTTTGGTTGACCGCGGCGACCGAGCCGATCGATTGTGCCAGCGCCCGCGATACCGGCGCGGCCGTCGTCAGCAGGATGCCGAGCAGCGTCGGCAGGATCGGTCCGCTTTTGTCTCCGAGCATGAGCCGCCCCTAGAATTGCGCCGTCGGCCCGAACAGGACCGACCAGTTGTCGTAGCTGTAGTTGGTGATGGTCGAATTGACCTGCTCATAGGTTGCCGCCAGCGACAGGCCGAAGTGGGCGTTCAGCGGCATGTCGAGCGCCGCGCCCATCTGCCATTTGAAGTCGCGCCGGCTGATCGGCGCGATCGACGGGTCGGGCGCTTCGAAGGCCGTGTCCGACAGGCGCACGAACGGCGCCAGCGTCCATTGCTGGGCGATGGTCTCGACCGGCGGGGCGAAGCGCCAGACGAAGCCCACCTCACCCCAAACCGCATCGAAATCCTGCCAGGCATTGGCCGCCGCGCCGGCGCGCCGGTAATAGACGCTGCCATTGAACGAGAAGGCATCGGAAAAGCGCGCGGCGATCGACATGCCGGCGGTCAGCCAGTCGGCTGTCCCCAGCGTCGCGCCGGGCGTCGGATTGTAGGCGGCGCGCTGCCACTCGACCGAAGGCGACAACGTCAGGTCGCCGATCGGCACCGACAACGACACGCCGGCGCCGCCATTGTCCATATAGGGGTTGCCGCCGGCCCAGCCGGCGCTGCCGGTGACATAGGGTCTGACGGTCAGCCCGGCCCATTTGTCCGGCGCCAGCGCCAGGCGCGGGCCGACATTGCCGCTGACCAGGCCCGCGTCGAGGCCGCCAAATTTGGACTGCTTGGAATAGTACGCGGTGGCGTTGGTCTCCAGCCGGTTGTCCGACTGGCCGCCGAAGTCGGCCTCGTTGGAGAATTGCATGAGCGCGAAGGCGCTCCAGTCGGGTCCGTGCGGCTGCGAGAAATCGAAAGTGCCGGGGCCGCTGCCACCCGACCATATTTGCCCGCTCGACGGCGTCGAACTGGCGTTCGACTGGTAACGCAGGCCGCTCTCGACGAAGATCCACGAGCGTACCGGCGAAGCCTGCTTCTTCGCTTCCGGCAGGATGGCCTCGATGCGCCCCTTGGTGGCCGCGTCGATGTCGGGGCTGGCGAGCGCGTCGTCGAAGTAGTGGACGGCCAGTTGATAGGAGTGCGCCTGGAAATAGAGCGCGCCTAGCTCGTATTTCACGCGCGCCAGTTTCGGGTTGTAGAAGAGCAGCCGCTCCAGCGCGCCGATCGCCGCTTCGTAGTCGCCCAGTTCCTCCGAGACACGCACATAGGCAAAGGCCGTCTCGTAATCGGAGGGATTGGCGAGGTTCTTCGTGAGCAGGCTCTGCTGTTCGGCCGGCGTCGCCGCCGCGGCGGCGCCCATCGGCAGCAGCAGCGCCAGTGCCGCGGGCGCAAGAACGGCGAGCGCGGTTCCCCTGCAGGATGACACCGTCACGCAACTCCCCAAGCCCCTTGGTTGACCGCAGCCACCCTAGCTGACTGCCCCGGTCGGGGTGCCGGAACTCTTTGCGCAGAATCTGGAATTGTTAGAAACTGTGTTCCGCGCGACACAATCCGCCTGCAAAGGAGCCGCGGACGGCGAGAACCTCCCCTTACCGGCCTGCGCCCGGCAGGCTATGAAGGAACTCGAAACGCCAGGAGTTCCGATGTTTCCGCGCCCCGTCCCCTCGCTCGCCCCCAACAGCTACGCTTTCGAAACCGTGCCGCTGATCAAGCCCACGGGTTTCCGCGAATACGATGCCCGCTGGTGGTACGGCATCCCCGGCGATTCGCGCGCCCCGGAGCTGAACCTGACCGGCGTCACCGCGCTCGGCCTCGGGCTCGGCACGCTGCTCCATCAACTCGGCGCCGGCCCCGACGTGGTCACCGGCCACGACTACCGCTCCTATTCGGCCGCCATCAAGGCGGCGCTCGCCAACGGCCTGATCGCCGCCGGCTGCCGCGTCTACGACATCGGCTTGGCCGTCACCCCGATGGCCTACTACGCCCAGTTCGCCCTCGACGTGCCGGCGGTCGCTATGGTCACCGCCTCGCACAACGAGAACGGCTGGACCGGCATCAAGATGGGCGCCGCCCGTCCGCTGACCTTCGGCCCCGACGAGATGGCGCGGCTGAAGGAGATCGTTCTGCAGGCTGAGTTCGTCACCCGCGACGGCGGCACCTACCGCGTCGTGCCGGACATGCGCGCCCGCTACATCGCCGACCTTACCGACCGGCCGAAATTCAAGCGGCCGATCAAGGCGGTCGTCGCCTGCGGCAACGGCACTGCCGGCGCCTTCGCCCCCGACGTCCTCGCCGCACTCGGCGTCGATGTCGTGCCGCTCGACACCGAGCTCGACTGGACCTTCCCGCGCTACAACCCGAATCCGGAAGATCTGGCGATGCTGCACGCCATCGCCGCGGCGGTGCGCGCGTCGGGCGCCGATATCGGCCTCGGCTTCGACGGCGACGGCGACCGCTGCGGCGTCATCGACGAGACCGGTGCGGAAATCTTCGCCGACAAGGTCGGTGTGCTGCTCGCCCGCGACATGTCGGCACGCCATCCCGGGGCGACCTTCGTCGTCGACGTCAAGTCGACCGGCCTCTACGCCACCGACCCGCTGCTCGCCGCCAACCGGGCCACCACCGACTACTGGAAGACCGGCCACTCCTACATCAAGCGGCGGGTGCGCGAGCTCAACGCGCTGGCCGGCTTCGAGAAGTCGGGCCACTACTTCCTCAATCCGCCGATCGGCCGTGGCTATGACGACGGCCTGCTCTCGGCGATCGCCATCCTCGACCTCATCGATCGCAATCCCGGGAAGTCGCTGTCGGCGCTCACCGCCGGCCTGTCACGCACCTGGTCGTCGCCCACCATGTCGGCCACCTGCCCCGACGAATTGAAATACGATGTCGCCGATACGGTCACCGCGCGCTTCCGCAAGCTGCATGAATCCGGCGAGATGATCGGCGGTCACGCGATTGTCGATCTGATCACCGTCAATGGCGTGCGCGCCGTCACCGACGACGGCACCTGGGGCCTGGTGCGCGCCTCGTCCAACAAGCCCGAACTGGTCGTGGTCGTCGAAAGCCCGGTATCGGAAACGCGCATGCGCGAGATGTTCGATGTCGTCGACGGTTTCCTGCGCGAACACGACGTCGTCGGCCATTACAACCAGACGCTCTAGTCGCATCGCAGCACGCCCTGCCACAAGTGCGTAGTCCGCCACAGCGATTTGTTCATTACGACATATCGCTAAGTCATACCTTTGTTTATGATGATGCTCCGCAAGACGGGGAGCGGTTAGGGCGATGGCAGCGTACGTATTTGGAACCACACCGGACGGAGACGAAATCCGCGAGATTGCGATCGCGGCCGGCGAGCTGAGTGTCCGCATCATCACGCTTGGTGCGGTCATCCGCGATGTGCGCTTGGCCGGTGTCGGCCATCCGCTGGTGCTCGGTTTCGACCAGCTCGACGATTACCTCGAGCATTCACCGCATTTCGGCGCCATTGTCGGCCGTTCGGCCAATCGCATCAGCCACGGCCGTTTCTCGATCGACGGCCGCGACTACCAGCTGACGTGCAACGAAAACGGCCGCCATCACCTGCACGGTGGATTTCGCGGTTTCGGCGCGCGCCCCTGGCGCCTGGTCGATCACGCCGCCACCAGCGTGACGCTCGCCATCGACAGCCCGGACGGCGAGGAGGGCTATCCCGGCGCGGTGACGGCCGAGCTGCGCTACATCGTCGAGGCGCCAGCGACGCTGCGCATGGAGATCGCCGCGACCACCGATGCGCCGACTCTGGTCAACCTTGCCCAGCACTCCTATTTCAACCTCGACAATTCGCCGACCATCCTCGATCATCAGGTCCGCATCTTCGCCGATGCCTACACGCCGACCGATGCCGACGACATTCCGACCGGCGAGATCGTCGCCGTTGCCGGCTCGGTCTACGATTTCCGCTCGCTCCGCCCGATCCGCCAGATGCGCGGTAGCGAGCGGGTGGTCTTCGACAAGAACTTCGTCATCGCTCGCGCCGGGTCCGACGTGCCGCGCCCGCACGCGCGCCTCCAGTCGCCGAAGAACGGCGTCACCCTCGATATCGCCTCGACCGAACCCGGTTGCCAGTTCTACGACGGCTACACGATGGTGGTTCCGGTTCCCGGCCTGGAAGGACGTACCTACCCCCTCAACGGCGGCTGCTGCTTCGAGCCGCAGCTGTTTCCCGACGCGCCCAACCATCCCGGCTTCCCGAGTTCGATCCTGCGCCCCGGCGAGACCTATCGCCAGTCGACGCGTTACGTCTTCTCGCAGATCTGAGGTCGTGACCACCGGGGGCCGCGCCACTGGCGGCCGATCTTCCTCTTCGCGGCAGGACGGAGCCTTGCTTGCATCCGCCTCGTGAAGATCGGCCGCATGCCGCGCCTTTCCGCCCGGCGCCCGATCGGGCAGGATAGGCCGCAGCGTTCCGGCAGCAGGAGAGGGCACGGATGCGGAGGGTATTGCGCGCGGCAATCGGTCTGGCGCTTCTCGCTGTGGCGACGGCCGCAGCCCATGCCGACTGGCGCGAGGATTTCAAGGTGTTGCGCATCGGCACGGTGGCGCTCCACGGCGCCGCCTATGACATCGCCCGGCTGGAGCCGTTCCGCGCCTACCTGCAGGATCGTCTCGGTCTGCCGGTGGAGATCGTCGCCACCGCCGATTATGACGCTCTCATCGACGCCCAGGCCTCGGCGCGCGTCCAGTACGCCATCTACAGCGCATCCAGCTACGTCACCGCGCAGGCGCTCTGCGCCTGTGTCGAGCCGGTCGCCCTGCCGTCCGCCTTCGACGGCTCGCACGGCTTCCATTCCGTGCTCGTCGCCCATGCCGGCGGTGCCGTTGCCAGCCTCGCCGATGCCCGCGGCAAGCGTCTCGCCTTGACCGGCGCCAGATTCGGTCGCCGGCCGTCTGGTGCCGCTGCAAGGCCTGGCCGGAGAGGGCATCGACCCCAAGAGCTATTTTTCATCCGTGCTTACCGCGGCCGACCCCGAACAGGCGGTCACCATGCTGTTCACCGACGAGGCCGATCTCGCCGCCGGCTGGTCGAGCCTCTCCGGCGACGCCGCGTCCGGCTACAGCTTCGGCGTCTTCACGCGCATGGTGTCGGCGGGCGCGCTTTCGATGGACCGCCTGAAGATCGTCTGGCAGTCGCCGTTGATCCCCTTCGGCCCGCATGCCGTACGGCGCGACATGCCCGACGAACTGAAGACCCTGATTGCGAACGCGCTGATGGCGATGGGCCGCGAGGCGCCCGACGCGCTCGACGCCGTCGACAGTTCGAACATCGGCGGCGGCGGCTTCGTCCCGGTGACCGCCGGCGATTATTCCGTGATCGAGAAGCTGGTCACCCCGTCGGACGCAGGCGACGGCGGCTAGCGCCGATTTCGTTTCGGCGATTCCGGCGTCTCTCGCCCGGCTCAGCTGGCCGTGCGTTTGATGAAATCGCTGAGGCGCGGCTTCAGGTAATAGGTGCTGTTGAGGTCGAACGAGCCGGTCACCACGTAGCCGATCGCCGGCGTGAAGGGATAGTGCGCTTCCGCCGCGACCACGTAGGAATTGTTCACCGCGATGGCTGCGGGCAGGGTCACGTCCGAGCCAACCGACGGCGCGGTCGCGTTGCGCGCGTCGCTCCACACCACCGTCGCCTTGCCGTCGCCGTCGATATAGATCTCCGCCACCGTGATCTGCAGCGGTGAGGACGAATAGGGCGCCATCACCGACGACGAGGCGTCGAAGATGTTTTGCAGGTCGGAATCGGTGAGCGATTTCGACTGGGTGACCAGATCGGCCAGCGTGCTGGTGACGTGCGAGACCTTGCGGTTGATGCTCAGCGCCTCGCTGATCTGGATGCCGCCGAGATAGAGCGTCAGCATCAGCGGCAGGATCAGGGCGAATTCGACCGCCGAGACAGCCGAGCGGTCGCGCGCCAGCCGGCCGAGCGAGAGCCGGTCCGACAGGCGCTGCCACCAATGAAGTGCCGGTGTCACCATGAGAAGGGCTCGTTGCGGAAGGCCGCCGTGGCGACCAGCAGGTGGGTGCCGTTCGGCATGTCGGCGAGGCCGCTGCCGAACAGGTCGATCATCACCGGCCATTCGTAATAGGCGCGCACCACCACGATGTCGCCGCCATGGCCGGCGCTGTAGTTCTCGGTCACGTCCAGATTGCCGTTCGAGTCTAGCGGCGGCGACAGATTGATCGCGTCGAAGGACGAATATTTCTGCACGTCGACCTTGAGACCGCCCGAACAGTTGAACAGAGCCACGATCTGGTCGCAGATCGCCGTCTTGAAGTCTGAGGCGCTCATGCTCGCTTCCTGCGCCTGGCCGGTTCGGATCAGCCGTGCCGCGCTCGACACGGCGGTGTCGAGCGCCTGATCGGCGAAGAACAGCAGGGCCGTCTCGATGATGGCGAACAGGAGTGCGAAGAACGGCAGCGCCACCAGGGCGAACTCGACCACGGTCGCGCCTGACTGGTTGCGGCGGAAGCGCACCAGTCCGCAGCGCGACGTCGCGCGTCGGGCCAAAGCGATTGTCCTTGTGAAGAGTGATGCCATGAACAAGCGACCCCGCCGCCCTGGACGGCGCACACTTTCCTGCGTTCAACGCCGATTAGTAGCGGGTAACGATTGAGAAACGGTTGCGGGCTTCGTCGAAAAGGCGAGAAGTCGCGTCAACCTTTCGTTAACCGCCCTCGTCCGGGCGGCCAGGCATTTAGTTCTTCGCCGCCGAAATCGGCCAGCGACCGCGTGGCCTCAATCTGCGACTTGGCCGCCTCGAACGTGTTCGGATTGTCGCCCAGCGACATCACCGGCGAACATTCCGGCGTGCATGACAGCGTCTGGCGTGAGGCGCGCCGATAGACCGTTACAACCTGGTCGTTGGACGGCTCCACCGTCACGATGTCGTCGGCGATCGACTGGCCCTTCTTGTCGAGCACGATCAGGTTGGTCGTGCCGTAGCTGCGGCCGGTGATGATCAGCGTCTGGCTGTCCTGGATGGTCGCATCGGCGATCGCCGGATTGCCGATGATGACCACGTCCGCCGGCTGCGAGATATGCAGCACCTTGGCACGGTCGACGATCACCGAAATCGGCTCCGTGGCGCCGGCGGTGGCCGCGAAGGCCACGATACCCGCCAGTCCGGCGAAGGTCAGAGCGGCGATCTGCCTGAGGGGCTCTGCTGTGAAGGGAAACGCAAGCATGGGACCTCCGCGGAATGCGCGCTGTGGCAGAAACCTACGCCCGATATGGTGAACGAAGGTTTAAGACCGGCCCCCTGTGCCGTCGGAACCTTGATGCTGCACTTCATGGGACATCAATCGCTTTCTGCGGGGATGGTGAATGATTTCCTACAGAAAATTCTGGTAAAGACTTGTAAACCAACAGAAGCACGGGTTGAAAGCGGCGGGATGCAAGCAATTAGACATTTAAACCATTGATTATGCTTACTCGTTAGTTATAGAACGCACCAATTCGCGCTGTGATTATTAACTCGGTCGCAGGGTTTCGGTTCTACATTCCGGTCTTGGCCACGCCTGCCATTGCCGGGCTGAGCCGACACAGAGAAACCCGGAGTGAGGAGCCCCTCATGCATACCCTGCTTACACGTTTCGCCAAGGACGAGTCCGGCGCCACCGCCATCGAGTATGGCCTGATCGCCACCCTGATCGGTGTTGCCATTATCGCTGGCGCCACCGCTCTCGGTAGCAAGTTGAACACCACGTTCAACTTCATCTCCGGCAAGCTGACTTCCGGCGGCTAAGACAAGCTACGTCGCGCTCTGGCGCGGCGCGTATGAAAGACCTCGCCCGCGGCCTGCGAGCCGTGCGTGCCGACAAGGCTGCACGGCTCGGGTCGTGGGGACCCGATTGAGACCGCGATACGGATTCCGTCATGACGGCCGCGCTTGTTCAATTCCTCCGCGACTGTTCCGGCGCCACGGCGCTCGAATACGCCATCATCGGCTCGGTCATCAGCATTGCCCTGGTGACCGCCGCGATTGCCATTGGCGCCAGCCTCAACGGCATGCTCGGCAACGTCTCGAGCAACTTCAACTAGCGCCTCTCCCGCCCGGATCTGTATCCCGTGCGCCCCGGCGGTTCACGCGACGGCAAGGTCTGGTCGCCGCCCGCATCGGCCGGCCCACGGGTTCTGCGCCTCACAAGGCCGCGATCGTTAACATGCGAACGGCCGGATAAAGCCCCTCTTAATCATCGGTGTTTAGATTTGCCCGACAGCCAAATCGGAGCTGGTGATGGCCGCAATTCTTGACCAGTACATCTTGTTTGCAGCGTTTCCGCTGGCGATGGCCTATGCCGCCATTTCAGATCTGATGACCATGACCATCTCCAACCGGCTGACCCTGGTGCTGGCGGCGGCTTTCGTCGCGCTTTCGCCGGTCACCGGCATGGACCTGCACACCTTCGGGCTTCACTGGGCGGCGGGCGGCGCGGTGCTGGCGGTTGCCTTCTTCTGCTTCGCTTTTGGCTGGATCGGCGGCGGTGACGCCAAGCTCGCTTCCGTCACGGCGCTGTGGCTGGGTTGGGACAGCACCATCGAATTCATCGCCATCGCCTCGATATTCGGCGGTGTGCTGACCCTGTTTCTGCTTTCCTTCCGGCGGTCGGTCCTGCCCGCCTTCATCATCCGCCAGCCCTGGATTCAGCGGCTGCACGATGAGGGGGCGGGTGTGCCATATGGGGTCGCGCTGGCCGCCGCCGGGCTCGTCACGTATCCACACACGATCTGGATGCACATGGCGATCGGCTAGCGCACGATCCCCTGTGTCGTCGTGCCCGTCGCGAGCGGCAGCAGAGGATCCCTGGCCGGACCGAGCCTCAGGCGCGATCCCTTGGGAACTGCTGACCTCGAAAGCTTTCGTTAATCACGAATCCACACCCCTGATTAACCATAAGTACACGATTGCTGCGCGACACTGACGGCAATCGGTCGGGATCGGCCTTCAAAAGGTTGCGTGTCATGAAGCTCTCCCGTGTTGCTGTTCTCGGCGTCGCTGCTGCCGCCGGATTGATCGCCATGGTGCTCGCGCTCAATCTGACCGCGCCGTCCAAGCCGTCACCCGAGCCGCCCAAGCAGGTCGACCTGAATACCGAGAAGGTGCTTGTCGCCACCCGCGACGTGTCGATGGGCACGACGCTCACCGCCGGCGATGTCGCCTGGCGCGACTGGCCGAAGGATAGCATTTCGGGAGAGTTCATCACCGGCGGCGCCCACGATTCGGAAGTCTCCATCGTCGGTGCCATTGCCCGCGCCAGCTTCTATGCCGGCGAGCCGATCAGCGACGCCAAGCTGATCCGCTCCGATCGCGGTTTCATGTCGGCCATCCTGCCGGAGGGCAAGCGCGCCGTCGCAATCAAGATCGCGGCCGACACCAGCGCCGGTGGCTTCATCCTGCCCAACGATCACGTCGACGTCATCATGACCCGGCGCGTCGACCAGAGCTCCAGCGCCGGCGGCCCCGAATATCTCACCGAGACGATCCTCAACAATGTGCGCGTGCTGGCCATCGACCAGACCATCGAGAAGTCGACCAAGAAGGACGGCGGTTCCGGCGGCGACACGGTCGTCGGGCGGACCGCGACGCTGGAATTGTCGCCGGAGCAGGCGAAGATCATCACCGTCGCCCAGCAGATGAGCGACCGGCTGAACCTCGCTTTGCGCAGCGTTTCCGATTCGGCGCCCAATCCGGCCGACGCGTCCAAGGACGCGCTCGGCCTGATCGGCGGTCCCAACGGCGAGGGCACGGTCACGCTGGTCAAGAACGGCATTTCCAAGAAAGTGACGGGCATTCGCTAGGCGATGACAAGCGCGGGCAACAACCAGGGAACTGCGAAGATGGTGCAAGCAATCCTACGTCGGGTGGCTCTGGCAGCGCTGGTGCTCGCCGCTGTCGCCGCAGTCGACATGCCGCTCTCCGTCGCTCGCGCGCAGACGTCGATGACGGACGGCACCATCCACCGCACGGTCAAGGTCGGCCTCGACAAGTCGGTCATCGTCGACCTGCCGCGCGATGCCCGCGACATCCTGGTGTCGAACCCCGAAATCGCCGATGCGGTCATCCGCACCTCGCGCCGCATCTACATCACCGGCGTCGCCGTCGGTCAGTCGAACGTCATCGTCTTCGATCGCGCCGGCCAGCAGGTCGTCTCGCTCGACCTCATCGTCGAGCGCGATACCGCGGCCCTGACCGAGATGCTGCGTCGCCTGATCCCCGATTCCGACATCAAGGTCGAGATCGTCAACGACAACATCGTGCTCTCCGGCTCCGTGCGCAACGCCGCCGATGCCCGCCGGGCGCAGGACATCGCCAACATCTTCGCCAATGGCGGCGCCAACAGCTCGGCCGGCAAGTCGCAGACCTCGGGCCAGGGCAACTCCGGCAGCGGCAGCTTTGCCGTCAACGTCACGACCTCGTCGGCGAGCCAGAAGCCGACCTCGCAGGTGGTCAATCTGCTCACCATCGAGGGTGAGGATCAGGTCCACCTCAAGGTCACCGTTGCCGAAGTTCAGCGCAACGTCGCCAAGCAGCTCGGCATCGAGATGAGCGCCAACCTCGGCTTGGGCCAATTCTCGACCTGCACCGCGACCGGCACGTGCAGCACCACCGGCAATCCGTTCGGTGTTGCCGGCGGCGCGACCGGCAACAACGCTCTGACGCTCGGCATCAGCGACGGCGTCCACAGCCTGTCGGCGACGCTGCGCGCCCTCGAGCAGACCGGCATGATCAGGACGCTGGCCGAGCCGACTCTGACGGCGATTTCCGGCGAGACCGCCTCCTTCCTCGCCGGCGGCGAGTTCCCGGTGCCCACCGGCCGCGACACCTCGGGCAACATCACCATCGAATTCAAGCCCTTCGGCGTGGCCTTGAGCTTCACGCCGGTCGTCCTTGCCGAGGGCCGCATCAGCCTGCGCGTCAAGACCGAGGTGTCGGAGCTCACCTCCGATGGTTCCTTCACCGCCAACGGTCTCACCATTCCAGGCCTCAAGGTGCGTCGCGCCGAGAGCACGCTGGAGCTTCCCTCCGGCGGCGCCATGGTGCTGGGCGGCATGCTGCAGGACAGCGTTCGCCAGTCGATCGGCAAGTTCCCCGGCCTTGGCGACCTGCCCATCCTCGGGCCCCTGTTCCGCAGCCGCGACTTCCAGCGCAACGAGACTGAGCTGGTGATCATGATCACGCCCTATCTGGTCAAGCCGGTGGCGCCGTCGGAGCTCACCACGCCCGACGCCGGCTACGCCACGGCCGGCGATGCGCAGGCGAATTTCCTCGGCGACATCAACCGCGTCTATGGCGCCGAGGGCGCCAAGGCGCCGACCGGCACCTACCAGGGCAACTACGGCTTCATCATCCAATGAGCGCCAGCAGGCAGCAACGGAGCGCCACCTCATGACCACCGCGTCGTCCACATCCCACCGTCGCCGGGCGCGTCTGGCCTCACCGGCTCTCGTGCTGGCCGGCGGTCTCATCGCTGCGCTCGCCGGCTGCACCAGCTCGGTCGACCGCAAGCTCGTCACCGGCGGCATTCCCGACGACTACCGCCACAACCATCCGATCGCGGTTGAGGAGTTGCTGGAAACCATGGACGTGCCGGTTGGCCAGGACACCGTCCAGCTGCCCAAGCCGGTCAAGGGCACGATCGCCGGCTTCGGCAAGGCGTTCGCCGCAAGCGGCTCCGGTCTGATTGCCGTGGTCGCGCCTTCCGGCTCGCCCAATCAGGTCGCCGCCGCCAGCGTTGCCGTCCAGGTCGAGCAGGTCCTGCGCCAGTCCGGCGTCAATCCCCGCGCCATCCAGTACCGCGTCTATCGCGCCGGTCCGGAGGAGCGCAACGCCCCCATACGCATTGCCTATAACCGCATTGCCGCCCATGCCGCGCCGTGCGGTCCGTGGTCCGATCAGCTCACCAGATCGCCCCAGAACCGCGAATACGCCGCCTTCGGCTGCGCCACCCAGCAGAACCTCGCCGCCATTGTCGCCAGCCCGCTCGATCTCATCTATCCGCGCGGCATGACACCGGCCGATGCCACGCGCCGCGCCACGGTGCTCGAGAAGTACCGCAAGGGTGACGCGTTCAGTGCCGACCTGTCGAAGGAGACCGGCGGTTCCGTCGCCACGGGAGTTGGCCAATGAGCGATCTAGCCCTCCAGGACCTGGAACCCGAAGTGCCCGTTGAACCGGCGCCCGCCGCCCTCGGTGCCGATGTCCGGCCGGTCCCGCGCATCTCGCTGCAGGCGTTCTGCGAATCGCCGGATGTCGCCGCCGTCATCGAATCGGCTGCCGGCGATCGCCGCATGGCCCGCGCCCACGTCAAGGTTCATTCCGGTGGCCTCGGCGCTGCCGCCGAGTTCTATCAGGCGGCCGCCACGCCCAATCTGATCGTCGTCGAAAGCAAGCTGCAGCGCGACCGCCTCGAAGCCGACCTCGACCGCCTTGCCGAAGTCTGCGATCCCGGCACCAAGGTCGTGGTCATCGGCCACACCAACGACGTCGAGCTCTATCGCGGCCTCATCCAGCGCGGCGTCAGCGAATATCTCGTCGCCCCCATCGACAAGATGGGCATCATCCGCGCCATCTCCGATCTCTATGTCGAGCGCTCGGCGCAGCCGCTCGGCCGCACCATCGCCTTCGTCGGCGGCAAGGGCGGCGTCGGCTCCTCGACCGTCGCCCACAATATCGGCTGGGCGATCGCGCGCTCGTTCGAGAGCGACGTCGTCATCGCCGATTTCGACCTCGCCTTCGGCACCGCCGGGCTGGATTTCAACCAGGATCCCACCCAGGGCATCGCCGAGGCCGTCAACGCGCCCGACCGTCTCGACGACAATTTCCTCGAGCGGCTGCTCGCCAAGGCATCGGACCGTGTCTCCCTGCTGGCGGCGCCGGCCACCCTCGACCGCACCTACGATTTCGGCGAGACCGCCTTCGAGCAGGTGATCGACGTCGCCCAGGCCGGCGTTCCCAGCGTCATCCTCGATCTGCCGCACGCCTGGACCGGGTGGATGCGCAAGACGCTGCTCGCCGCCGACGAGATCGTCATCACCGTCGAGCCGGATCTCGCCAACCTGCGCAACGCCAAGAACCTGGTCGATCTGTTGCGCAACAACCGCACCACCGACGCACCGCCGCGCCTGATCATCAACAAGTTCGGCCTGGCCAAGCGCCCCGAGATCAAGGTCGAGGATTTTGCCGCGGCGCTCGAACTGACGCCGACCGCGGTCATCCCCTTCGATGCGCCCCTGTTCGGCAACGCCGCCAATAACGGCCTGATGATTGCCGAGGCCGATCCCAAGAACCCGGTTGCCGCCATGTTCGAGCTGGTGGCGCGCACCGTAACCGGTCGCGCTGAACCGCGCCGCCAGAAGCGCAGCGCGCTGGCCCCGCTGATCGCCCGCTTTCGCGGCAAGACGAGCGCCTGACGAGGAGTATCCATGTTCGGCAAGCGCGGAACAGGAAGCACGGAAGCACCGCCGCTGACGACACCGGCCGCCGTCGCCCGCGCGCCCGCCGCCGAAGCGCCCGCCGAACCGGAGCACGGTCAAGGCGGAGCCGGCGAAGCCGGCGCCGGCGCAGCCAGCCGTCGCGCCCGTGGCCGAATCCAGCCGCCCGCGGACCTCCAGCGACGGCGTGCGCCGTTCGGAGAATTTCTACGACATCAAGTCGACGGTGTTCGCCGCCCTGATCGACACCATCGATCTGTCGCAGCTCGCCCGCCTCGACGTCGAATTCGGCGCGCGAGGAAATCCGCGACATCGTCAACGACATCATCGCGCTGAAGAACATCGTGATGTCGATTGCCGAGCAGGAGGACCTGCTCGAGGACATCTGCAACGACGTTCTCGGCCTTGGGCCGCTCGAGCCGCTGCTCGCCCGCGACGATATCTCCGACATCATGGTCAACGGCGCCTTCCGCACCTACATCGAAGTCGGCGGCAAGGTCCAGGAGACCAACGTCCGCTTCCGCGACAATTCGCAGCTGATGAACATCTGCCAGCGCATCGTCAGCCAGGTCGGTCGCCGCGTCGACGAATTCGAGCCCGATCTGCGACGCCCGCCTTCCCGACGGCAGCCGCGTCAACGTCATTGCGCCGCCGCTGGCGATCGACGGGCCGGCGCTCACCATCCGCAAATTCAAGAAGGAAAAGCTCACCCTCGACCAGCTGGTCAAGTACGGCACCATCACCCGCGACGGGGCGACGGTGCTCGAGGTCGTCGCCCGCTCGCGCTGCAACGTGCTGGTCTCCGGCGGCACCGGCTCGGGCAAGACGACGCTCTTGAACTGCCTGACCCGCTATATCGAGCACGACGAGCGCATCATCACTTGCGAGGACGCGGCCGAACTGCAGCTCCAGCAGCCGCACGTCGTCCGTCTCGAGACCCGCCCGCCCAACATCGAAGGCGAGGGCGAGATCACCATGCGCGACCTGGTCAAGAACTGCCTGCGCATGCGTCCCGAGCGCATCATCGTCGGCGAGGTGCGCGGACCCGAGGCGTTCGACCTGTTGCAGGCGATGAACACCGGCCATGACGGGTCGATGGGCACGCTCCACGCCAACAGCCCGCGCGAGGCCCTGTCGCGCCTCGAATCCATGATCACCATGGGCGGTTTTTCGCTGCCGGCTAAGACCATCCGGGAGATGATCGCCGCCTCGATCGACGTCATCCTGCAGGTCGAACGCCTGCGCGACGGCTCGCGCCGCATTACCAACATCACCGAGGTGATGGGCACCGAAGGCGAGGTCATCACCACCCAGGACATCTTCGTTTACGACGTCATGGGTGAGGACCAGAACGGCCGCATCACCGGTCAACATCGGTCGACCGGCATCGGCCGTCCCAGGTTCTGGGAGCGTGCCCACTACTTCAATGAGGACGTCCGCCTCGCCAACGCGCTCGACTCGGCCAACGCCGCAGCGCCCGATCTGCAGGTGCGCTGATGTCCCCCCTGTTGCTCCTCGCCATCGGCGGCTTGGCCACGTTGAGCGCCGGCGGCCTGACCTACGCGCTGCTTTTCGACCGTATCCAGAAGGAAAACACCACGGCGCGCCGCATCGACATGATTCAGGGCACCGGCCGCATCGAGTCGCCGCGCGAGGCCGCCGCCGATCCGGCCAAGCGCCGCAAGTCGATCCAGGAGACGCTGAAGGAGGTCGAGCAGCGCGAGAAGGCGAGGGCCAAGCACGGCAAGTCGCCGCCGCTGACCCTGCGCATGCAGCAGGCCGGGTTGCGCTGGTCGCGCCGCACCTTCATCCTCATCAGCCTTGCGGTCGGGCTGGTCTGCTTTGCCGTTCCCTGGATTCTGCGTGCGCCGGTCTACGTTGCCGCGGCCGTCGGCATCGCCGGTTTGCTCGGCCTGCCGCGCTGGGCGGTGAACTTCCTGCGCAAGCGCCGCATGACCAAGTTCGTCGATGAATTCGCCAACGCCATGGATGTCATCGTTCGCGGCGTCAAGGCGGGCCTGCCGCTCAACGATTGCATCAAGATCATCGCCAACGAGGCATCCGAGCCGGTCAAGTCCGAGTTCCGCCTCATCTCCGAGACCCAGGCGATGGGCCTCACCATGGCCGAAGCCATCGCCAAGCTGCCCGAGCGGGTGCCGGTACCGGAGACCAATTTCTTCGCCATCGTCGTGTCCATCCAGCAGCGCGCCGGCGGCAACCTCGCCGAGGCGCTCGGCAACCTGTCGCGCGTTCTGCGCGAGCGGCGCAAGATGAAGGGCAAGATCATCGCCATGAGCATGGAGGCCAAGGCCTCGGCGGTGATCATCGGCGCCCTGCCTGTCGTCGTGATGACCCTGGTCTATTTGACCAGTCCGAAATACATCATGCTGCTTTTCACCGAGCCGCTTGGCCATGTGATCCTCGGCTGTTCGGCCGTGTGGATGTTCATGGGCATCATGGTCATGCGCAAGATGATCCATTTCGATTTCTAGAGGGGCCGGCCGGTGTTTCATCTCATCTACGACACCATGACCAGCCCGCCGACGCTGGTTGCCATCTTCGCGGCGCTTGCTGTCTTCGCCACCGCCTATACGCTCGTCCAGCCGCTGTTCGAGCGCGACAAGCTCGCCTCGCGCATCAAGAGCGTGGCGGTCGAGCGCGAGCAGATCCGCGCCCGCGAGCGCGCCCGCCTTGCCGCAGAAACCAGCCGTGCCAGTCTGCGCCGCGAGGCCAAGCCCTACATGCAGCGCGTCGTCGACCGCTTCAACCTGCGCAAGGCGCTTGCCGACGACAAGACGGTCGCCAGGCTGCGCATGGCCGGCTTCCGCGGTCAGGCGCCGCTGGTCGCCTTCCTGTTCCTGCGCGTCACCCTGCCGCTGATCTTTGCCGCCGTGACCTTCTTTTATGTGTTCGTGGTCGCCCCGCTGGCACAGCCGACCATGATAAAGGGACTGATCGTCATCGTTGCCGCCTATGCCGGCTTCTACGCGCCGATCCTCTATGTCACCAACACGGTCTCCAAGCGCCAGCTCTCCGTCAAGCGCGCCTGGCCGGATGCGCTCGACCTGATGCTCATCTGCGTCGAGGCAGGCATGTCGCTCGAGGCCGCCTTCCGCAAGGTGGGCGAGGAGATCGGCCAGCAGTCGGTCGAGCTTGCCGAAGAGCTGACGCTGACCACCGCCGAACTTTCCTACCTTCCCGACCGGCGCCAGGCCTTCGAGAATCTCGGCCTGCGCACCGGCCTGGAGACCGTCCGCTCGGTCATGACCAGCCTCATCCAGGCGGAGCGCTACGGCACACCGCTCGGCAGTGCGCTGCGCGTGCTCGCCCAGGAGAACCGCGACCAGCGCATGAACGATGCCGAAAAGAAGGCGGCCGCGCTGCCACCCAAGCTCACCGTGCCCATGATTCTCTTCTTCTTGCCGGTCCTCATGGCGGTTATCCTTGGGCCCGCGGCGATCCAGATCATGCACGCCAACATTCCCAATCCCGGAGGGTAGCGCCACACAGGTGGCCGGCAAAGGCTCTGAGACGATGACACGCCCGCGCATCGGCCTCGCCCTCGGCAGCGGCTCGGCGCGCGGCTGGTCGCATATCGGCGTCATTGAGGCGCTGGTCGAAGCCGGCATCGAGCCGGACATCGTCTGCGGCGCGTCGATGGGCGCGCTGGTCGGCGCCGCCTATGCCGGCGGCAAGCTCGACAAGCTGCGCAAATGGGCCGACACCGCCACCTGGCGCCAGATTCTCGGCATGATGGATGTCGGCATGTCCGGCGGCGGGCTGATCGACGGCAAGCCGGTAATCAAGGCCTTGCGCGGCCTCGGCATCGCCGGCGCCATCGAGGATCTCGAAAGAACCTTCGCCGCCGTTGCCACGGATCTCGCCACCGGCCGCGAGGTGTGGTTCCAGTCCGGCCCGCTTCTCGATGCCGTGCGCGCCTCCATCGCCGTGCCCGGCATCTTCAGCCCGGTCCGCCATCACGGCCAGTGGCTGCTCGACGGCGGCCTCGTCAATCCCGTTCCCGTCTCGCTGTGCCGTGCGCTCGGCGCCGACGTCATCGTCGCGGTCAACGTCAACGGCGACCAGCTCGGCCGCTGGCGGAGGGGCGAGCCGGCCGCCGCGGCCAAGCCGGCGGAACCTCCCTCGCGTGAATCCTTTGCCGCCATGCTGGCCCGCTTGCCGGCGGCGCTCGGCGACCAGATCTCGCAGATCGCCCCGCGCCTCATCGCGCAGAACGGTGCGCCCGGCTATTTCGATGTGCTCACCGGTGCCATCGACATCATGCAGGACCATATCACCCGCGCCCGCCTTGCCGGCGAGCCGCCGCATGTCATGCTGATGCCGCGCCTGCGTGACATCGGCCCGATGGATTATCACCGTGCCGCCGAAGCGATTTCCGCGGGCCGCGCCGCGGTCGCGGACGCCCTGCCGGCCATTCGCCGCTGCCTCTAGTCGCGCCGCACCCGTGGCCGCCCGGCGAAACCGCCGCGACATCGAAACATGACGCTTGCCACATATTCGCCCGGCAAATGGGTTTGCATTGGCTTGGCGTCAACGACGCGGTAGGCTGTAGAACTGTCCTGGCATTCCCGAAGCTGAGGACTGTATCGGTGTTGGTATTTCGCGAATTCGTCCTGGCGGGATTCCTGGTTCTGGCGTTGGTCGCGCCATCGCAGGCGGCCAATCAGTCCTTCTGTTCCGATGACCCGCGATATCCGGAGCCTCAGGACGAGAATCTGGTCTTCTATCTTCAGCGTTCCGACAACATCAATACGATCGTCTACGCCGTTAACCGGCGGGCGGACGGGACGGTGAATAGCCGCGATCCGGTCCTCGTCTACTGGCGCTGGTATGAAAAGGGCGGAGAACGGCGCGAGCTGACCTTCCTGCAGCGCAATCTCGCTTTCGGGGTGCAGCTCGCGCCCTCGCAGGATCACCCCGGCGACTATATCGCCCGGCTCAATGCCTATCCGAACATCCCGGTTCTCGTCGACCAGGCCAGGGACGGCAAGGTCCGGGCGCTGATGATGATCGACGGCAAGCCGGCGCAACTGATCTGCGTCTATGTCGAATGGCGACAGCCGATCATCATACTGCCGCAGGTGCTTCACATCGATTTCTTCGGTCGCACCCTGGATGGCGGCAAGAAGGTCGTCGGGCGACTGACGCCCTAGAAACCTTTCCGATCGTGAAAGGCGCTAGCCGCGCGACGCGGCGCGCTCGCCCTTTGCCGTCGTCTTCAGCGCCTGCCAGGTGTCGCGCTGGGCGAGCATCTGCCGGAGATAGGCGACGTTCTCCCTGGCCTGGTCCGGCGAGATCTCGGCGCTGGCGATCTTCTCGGCTTGCGCGAAATGGCCTTGCAGGCCGACCACCAGCGCCAGGTTCTGGCGCACGCGGCTGTCTGCATTGGGTTGCGCGATCGCCTGGCGCAGCAGTTTCTCGGCCTGCGGCAGCTCGCCGGTCAGCACATAGCTCATGCCGAAATTGGACAGCACCGACGGCTCGTTGGGGGCGTATTTCAGCGCCTGCGCATAAAGCGTGCGCGCCTGAGCGTGATGGTTCATCTGGTCGAGGATCGCCGCCTCCGCCGAGATCAGCTGCCAGCTCGGATTGTCCGGCGTTTGCGCCCGGCGGATGGCGTCGAGCGCCTGGTCGTAACTGCCCGAGGCGGCCAGCGCCTTGCCGTATTCGGCCAGCACCTCGCGGTCGTCGGGAAAATAGATCGCCGCCTTCTGCAGCACCGCCACCGCCTGGTCGCTGCGGCCGGTGTGGCGCAGCGCCGTGGCGTAGTTGAGATCGATATCGCGGTTCTTCGGGTTGGCTTGGTATTTCTGGCCCCAATAGGTCGCCGCCTGCTGGAAGTCGGCCTGCGTCTTGGGCTGGGCGATCGCGCCGGTGGTGGTGGTGTCGATCTTCTTGGTCGAGGCACAGCCGGCAAGCGCCAGGACGAGGCATAGCGGCAGGGCGATCGCACCCCGGATCAGACGTTTCTTGGACGGCAGAAAACGCGTGCTCGCAGTCATTTCGGCAGGCTCCACGGGACTGCCTTCAGCAATATTCTGTTAACCCTAATGCTTGGTTAATAATGCCTGTCGGCGGGCCGGCCTGGGCGGGATTGTCGTGCCCGCGCCGCGCCGCCATGATGCCGGCCGATTTGGTCCTGCCCCTCCCGGAGATGCCTCACGTGCCCGATTGCTTTCTGCCCGCCGACAGCGGTGAACCGGCGGTTCCCGTTCATGCCGTCACCGCGACCGGCCTTGCCGGCCTGTCGGAACTGGTCTCGCCGCGCGCCGCCGAATGGGCTGCCGCCGCCGGCTTCGCCGCCGCGTCCGGCGAGACCTGTCTGGTGCCGGGCGCCGATGGCGCCGCCGCCGCCGTGCTTTTCGGCCTCGGCGAGGGCAGGGAAGGGCCGTCGCTCATCGCCGGCAGGTTGCCGGTGAGCCTGCCTGCCGGCACCTATCGTCTGGATTCCGGCTTCGACGATCCGGTGCTCGCCAGTCTCGCCTGGGCGCTCGGCGCCTATCGCTTCACCCGCTATCGCAGGGTCGCGCCGGCGCACCGCCGCCTCGTCCTGCCGGCCGGCGTCGATGCGGCGGAGCTCGCGCGCATCGCCGACGGCGTCGCCCTGGCGCGCGATCTCGTCAACACCGCGCCCAACGATCTCGGCCCGGCCGAACTCGCCGATGCCGCCCGCAGCCTCGCAACGCGTCACGGTGCCGTCTTTTCCGAGATCGTCGGCGAGGCGCTTCTCGCCGACGGCTTCCCGCTGATCCATGCCGTCGGCGCCGCCGCGATCCCAGAGCGTGCGCCGCGCCTCATCGACATTTCTTGGGGGCAGGCGGACGCGCCCTCGCTGACGCTGGTCGGCAAGGGCGTCTGCTTCGATTCCGGCGGCCTCGACATCAAGCCGGCTTCCGGCATGCTGCTCATGAAGAAGGACATGGGCGGCGCCGCCAACGTGCTCGGGCTCGCCCACATGATCATGGACGCCAAGCTGCCGCTCCGCCTGCGCGTCCTCATCCCGGCGGTGGAGAATGCCATTGCCGGCGCCGCCTTCCGCCCCGGCGACGTCTTCACCGCCCGCAACGGCCTCACCGTCGAGATCGGCAATACCGATGCGGAAGGCCGGCTGGTGCTTGCCGATGCGCTGGCGCTGGCCAGCGAAGACCAACCGGACCTCATCGTCGACCTGGCAACGCTGACCGGCGCCGCCCGCGTCGCGCTCGGGCCCGAGGTGGTGCCCTTCTATACGCGCGACGATGCGCTCGCCGCCTCGCTTGCCGCCCACGGCGCGCGGCAAGCCGATCCCCTCTGGCGCATGCCGCTGTGGGCGCCCTACGTGGCCATGCTCGATTCGAAGATCGCCGACATCAACAATGCCGCCTCGGGCGGCCATGCCGGCTCGATCACCGCGGCGCTCTTCCTCTCCCGCTTCGTGCCGGAAGGGCAGCGCTGGCTCCACGGCGACATCTTTGCCTGGAATCCGAAGGCCGGCACCGGGCCGGCCGGAGGGCGGCGAGGCCCAGGCGATCCGCGCCCTTTATGCGCTTCTCGGCGCGGAGGGCCCGCGCTCCAAGCCGTGACTGTCAAACCCGATCAGCCGGCGCGCAACGCCGTCGTCCTCGCCGCCGACGCCCGCATCTTCCCGGCCGCCGTCTTCGCCGCCGAGCGCCTCGCTGCGCTCAACGACCGCACCGACACCGACATCCTCGTCTTCACCGATTCAGCCGCCGACCGCGACAAGGCCGCCGCCCTTTCGCTGCCCTTCGCGGTGCGCCCGGCCGTCGCGCCGCAGGGCTTGCGCGATGCCGCCTTCTTCCTGCGCTTCGCGATCCTCGATGGGCTTGCCCGGCAGTACCGCCGCGTCCTCTATCTCGACGTCGACATCTGGGTCGCCGACGCGCGGCCCTTCGCCCTGTTCGACCTCGACATGGAAGGTCACGCCGTCGCTGCCGTGCGCGACGCGGTCGTCGCCTTCATCCCCGGCAATTCCGAGCGCGAGATGACCGTCGGGCTTCACAGCACGAAATACCTCAATTCGGGCGTGCTGCTTGTCGATGGCGCCCGCTACCGCGCCGACCGCATCGCTGCCCGCCTGGATAAGATCGTGCGCCGCGCGAAGACACCCTTCCTCCATCGCGACCAGTCGGCGCTGAACCGTCTCCTGCGTGGCGACTGGCTCGAGCTGTCGCCCTGCTTCAACCTCCTGGCCGCGCAATGGGGCACCTTCGTCACCCGCATCTGCCCGCCGGCGATCGTCCATTTCACCGGTCCCTCCAAGCCCTGGCAGGGCCCCCATTTCGTCTATGACCATCCGGCCCGCGCGGCGATGGAGCGCTGGTTCCCCGGGTCCGCCTGGAAGGATTTTCTGCCGCGCTTCGTCGATCTCAGCCGCGTCCTCGACCCGTCGCGGGCCCCGCGCCTCGGCAATTTCGACATGGATTTTCCGGGCAAGCCGGACTTCATCCGCTTCCTGCGCGAGACCCGTTTCGCCGATGAGACGGCCGGTCTGAGCGTCCTTCGCCGCGAGCTGCTGCCGCCGGATTAAGCCTGTCGCTTAACCCAGTTGGCGATGCGCGCTTGAATCTGCTGCCCGTCACCGTCAAGGTTAGTACGGGTCCGTAACGATCTTGGTCGCGACGGGGGAGTGGGCAGCGACAATGCCAGCCGAGTTCCGGCCAATTCAGGCTCTGCGCTTGTGGCACGACGTGATCTTCGATCTGGTTCGCGATGGCGAGCAGGATCTGACGACGCGCCAGATGGCGGTGCTGTTGACCGTCTATCTCGAGCCGCCGCCGCACACCGTGCGCGGTCTGGCCGCCAAGCTCGGCGTCACCAAGCCGGTCGTCACCCGGGCGCTCGACACCATGGGCCGCCTCGGCCTGCTTACCCGCCGGCGCGACGAAGCCGACAAGCGCAACGTCCTTGTCCAGCGCACGCTGGAAGGCGCGCTCGCGGTCGAGCGTCTCGGCGATGCCATCGTCGCCCGCTACCGCCACCTGCCGCCATAGCGGTCGCTTCATCGCCCGTGCGATAATCAGCGCATGACCGCCCCCGATCCCCGTCTCCACGCCTGGCGTCCCGATCTTGCCGACATCCGCCTGAAGGGCAGGGTCGAGGCGGCCCGCTTCGTCGAAGGCACGCCGCGCCGCGTCGTTGCCGCATCCGCCCCCATCAAGCGCACGCCGCAGCCCGACGCCGCGCTGGAGAGCGAGGCGCTTTTTGGCGAGACCGTTACCGTCTTCGAGGATCTGGGCGAAGGCTGGTCGTGGGGCCAGCTCGAAACCGATTCCTATGTCGGCTATCTGCCGACCGGCGCGCTCGGCGCGGACGCGCCCGCGCCGACCCACCGCATCACGGCGCTCCGCACCTTCCTCTATCCCGGGCCCGATCTGAAACTCCCGGCCGGCGCTTGTCTTTCCTTCGGCGCCCGTCTGGCGCTCGCCGGTACGGCCGAGACCCGCGGCACGGTCTACCGCCTGCTTGCCGGCGGCGAGGGAGCCGTCGTCGAAGCCCATGTTGCGCCGCTTGGCGGCCCGCCGGAGTCGGATTTCGTTGCCGTCGCCGAGCGCTTCCTGGGCACGCCTTACCTCTGGGGTGGGCGCACCTGATCGGGCTCGATTGCTCCGGCCTCGTGCAGCTGGCGCTGATGGCCGCCGGCCACGCCGGCCCGCGCGATACCGACCTGCAGGAGGCGATGATCGGCCACGCGGTCGAAGCCGGCACGGCAGCCTTGCGCCGCGGCGATCTCGTCTTCTGGGAAGGCCATGTCGGCATCATGATCGACGGCGAATACATGATCCACGCCAGCGGCCATCAGATGGCGGTGGTCATCGAGCCGCTCGCCGACCCGGTCGCCCGCATCGGCGCCGTCGCCAGCGTCCGCCGGCTCTGAGGATTCCCCCGCCCTCGTCCTGAGTGCGACCCCGGACCTGATCCGGGGGAGCCTCGTCCTTCGAGGCCGACCTTCGGCCGGCGCCTCAGGATGAGGTGAGGGCACGGGACTCAGGCTCCACCGGCGTTCAGCCTTCCAGCTCCGCCAGCACCCAGTCGCGGAAGGCCCGGATCTTGGGGACGTTGCGGCGCCCCTCCGGGTAGCACAGCCAATATGAGCGACCCTCTTCCTTGGCTGCTCCGAAGGGCTGCATGAGCAGGCCGCTCTCGACTTCGGCCGTGTAGAAGGCCGGCGTGAGGATCGCTACGCCCTGTCCGCCAATCGCCGCACGCGCTTCCAGATGCTGGTCGCCCATATGGGTGATCGGCCGCCCGGCCGGGGTGTAGTCGTCGATGCCATGGGTCGCGAACCACGACGGCCACCAGGGATCGTCGGAACCGATGAGCGGCAAGGTGAGCAGGTCGGCCGGTTGAGCGGGCGTTCCCAGCCTCGCGGCGAGCTTTGGGCTCAGCATCGGCGCGAAATCGATGGCCATCAGGTGGTGCGCGACAAGGCTTGGCCATGCGCCGTCGCCGCTGCGGATGGCCACGTCGACGTCGTCACGGGCGAAATCGGCGATCTCGCGCGTGGCGGTGATCCGCACCGCGATTTCCGGATGCCTGAGCTGGAAGCCGCCGATGCGCGGCGCCAGCCAGTGGGCGGCGAAGGTCGGCACCACGCTCAGCGACAATACGCCGCCAGTGTCCGTGCGTGCGGCCGCGAAAGCCGTGGCGAGTCGTTCCAGCGCCTCGCTCGTGGCCGGCGCCAGCAGCCGCCCGGTCTGCGTCAGCTCCACTGTGCGCGCCAGGCGCAGGAAGAGCGGCGTACCCACGCGTTCCTCGAGAATCTTGATCTGATAGCTGACCGCCGCCTGCGTCATGCCGAGTTCCTCGGCTGCGCGGGTGAAGCTCAGATGCCGCGCCGCCGCCTCGAACACGCGGATGGTGGCCAGCGGCGGCAGGTCACGCAGGCTCATTCATCAAATCTCCTTATGGACTCTGATCCAGCTTTGATTGGATCGGCCGGCCATTGTCGCCTATCTCTTTTCCGCTGATAAGCAAAAACCTTTGTAAATTCAAAGGATGGGATATCGAGATGTCCGCCGTATCAGAGTGCGGGGGCAGCCGGTGGCGCTTGCCTCGCATCAGGGAAATTTTTGCATGGGCAGTGCTGTCGGGCACCTTGCGGCGGCGGGCGATCGCCCTCGATCCGGCGCTCACCCCCGATGACAGGTTGCGCGATATCGGCTTGCGCGACGGTCGCGGGCCGTCGCTCCGGCGCCCTGAGCGACGCTGATCAGTACCCCGCCTTGCGGTCCACGACGTTGGTCAAGCGGCGCGCCGGCCTCGAAATCCGCGATCTGCTTCAGCATCGCCGGCACCAGCGCCGAAGCCGCGCTCGCCGCGGCTGAGTGCGGCGTGACCACCACATTGTCCATGTCCCACAGCGGGCTTGCCGCAGCGAGCGGCTCGGCCTCGAACACGTCGAGGCTGGCACCGGCGAGAATCCCGCTTTGCAAGGCGGCAACGATGTCGGCCTCGACCTGTACGCCGCCGCGCCCGGCATTGATCAACACCGGCATGCCCGGCGGGCCGTCATGGGGGAGCTTTTCGAACAGCGGCATGGACAGCATGCCGCGCGTCGCGGCGGTGAGCGGCAGCAGGCAGACCAGGATATCGGTGCGCTTGAGGAACGCGTCGAGCCCGTCTGCCCCGACAAAGCTCTCGACCCCCGGCACCGACGAAGCCCGCCGGCTCCAGCCGGCAACGCGGAAGCCGAGAGCGGCGAGCGCGCGTGCCGAGGCCGCCCCGAGCACGCCCATCCCCATGACGCCGACGCGCACCTCGTGTGCCGCCGGCTGCCGCCGCTCCTTCCACACCCGCTCGCGCTGCTGGCGGTCGTAGAGCCGCTGGCGGCGATGATGGATGAGCACCTGCAGCACCACCCATTCGACCATGCGCTCGGTCAGGTCGGGATCGACCACGCGCACGATCGGCACCGCCGGCAGGTCGTTGCGGAAGATCAGGTGATCGACCCCGGCGCCGAGCGAGAAGATCGCCTTGAGGTTCGGCAGGCCTTTCAGCGAACTCCGGCGCCGGCTTCCACGCCAGCGCATAGGCGATCGCGGCTGGGTCCGGCACCTCGGGCCACACGAACACCGGCCTTGTCGGGTCGCCGGCCTTCACCGCATCCACCCATGGCGCCGGGTCCCAGCCGGAGACGGCAAAGAGGATGGCCGGTTTGCTCATAGGCGACTGATCCTCCGCACTGCGGTCGCATCTCGGCGAGCGGCGCCCCAAGATCTTCCTCCCCCTGAAAGGGGGAGGATAGGTGGGGGTCAAAAGGCCGCGTCATTCGCCTTGGCGGACGATCCCCTCCCGGCCTCCCCTTTTCAAGGGGAGGAGACCGCGCGGCGATATCAGCACGCGCCTACTGCGCCACGATGCCTTCCGGCGCGGTCTCGATGTCGAAGGCCGCCGCCATCAGCGCCTTGGTGTAGTCGGTCCTGGGATTGTCGAACACCTCCGCCGCGTGGCCCTGTTCCACCACCACGCCGTTCCGCATCACCAGGATGTCGTTGGCCAGCGCCCGCACCACCTTGAGGTCGTGGCTGATGAACAGATAGGCGAGGTCGTGCCGGCGCTGCAGCTCGCGCAGCAGGTCGACCACCTGCGCCTGCACGCTCATGTCGAGCGCCGAGGTCGGCTCGTCGAGCATGACGAATTCCGGCTCCAGCACCATGGCGCGGGCGACCGCGATGCGCTGGCGCTGGCCGCCTGAGAATTCGTGCGGGTAGCGGTTGCGCGTCGCCGCATCGAGCCCGACCTCCTCCAGCGCCAACGCCACGCGTTTGTCGCGCTCCGCCGCCGTCAGGCCCGGCTCGTGGATCTTGAGCCCCTCGCCGACGATGTCGGCGATCGACATGCGTGGGCTGAGCGATCCGTAGGGGTCCTGGAAGACGATCTGCATGGCGCGCCTCAGCGGCCGCATCTGCTTGAAGCTGTGTCCGTCGATCCCCTGGCCGAGGAAGGCGATGCGCCCCTCCGACGAGATCAGCCGCATCAGCGCCAGACCGAGCGTCGTCTTGCCGGAGCCCGATTCGCCGACCACGCCCAGCGTCTGCCCGCGCCGCACCGTCACGTCGATGCCGTCCACCGCCTTGATATGGCCGACCGTCTTGCGCAGGAAGCCGCTCTTGATCGGGAACCACACCTTCAGCCTGTCGGCTTCCATCACCACCGGCGCGGTCGCGTCCGGCTGCGGCGGGTCGCCCTTCGGCTCGGCCGCCAGCAGGTGGCGGGTATAGGCGTGCTGCGGGTTGGTGAAGATCTCCTCCGTGCGGCCCTGCTCGACGATATGGCCGCCGGTCATCACGCACACTCTGCTGGCGAAGCGCCGCACGATGCCAAGATCGTGGGTGATGAACAGCAGCGCCATGCCGGTCTGCTTCTGCAGCTCGGCGAGAAGCTTGAGGATCTGTGCCTGCACGGTCACGTCGAGTGCCGTCGTCGGTTCGTCGGCGATCAAGAGGTCGGGCTCGTTGGCGAGCGCCATGGCGATCATCACGCGCTGGCGCTGTCCGCCGGAAAGCTGGTGCGGATAGGCGCCGAGCCGGCTCTCGGCGTCGCGGATGCCGACCTGCTGCGAGCAGTTCCAGCGTGCGCGCCCGCGCTGCCGTCTCGGAGAGGCCGCGATGCACCTTCATCACCTCGCCAACCTGCCGCTCGATCGTGTGCAGCGGATTGAGCGAGGTCATCGGCTCCTGGAAGATGATGCCGATGTCGTTGCCGCGCACGGCGCGCAGGTCCTTGTCGCTTGCCGTCAGCAGATCCTTGCCCTTGAAATGGATCGTTCCGGCCGGGTGGCTCGCCGAGCTTGGCAGGAGCCGCATCACCGACAGCGCCGTCACCGACTTGCCCGAGCCCGACTCGCCGACCAGCGCCATGGTCTCGCCCTTGGCGATGTCGAATGCTCGCCCCTTCGACGGCCATGGTCGTCGTGCCGCCCTGGGCGAAGGCGACGCCGAGATCGCGGACCGAAAGCAGGGGTTCGCCGCTCACAGCCCCGTCCCCGAATGTTCGCATTTGCCCCCGGTCTGCACCATGCGGGCGTCGAAATAGTCGAAGCAGCGGGCGAAATCGCCGAGCTGGTTGACCCACATCGTCACCACCGCCTGGCGCCCGTCCGGCCACGACAGGGTCGACATGGACAGGAATTTCCAGCCGTCGCGCGCCAGCGAGGCCGACGAGGCCTCGCCGTCGAAGCCCCAGATGCCGTAGCCGTCCTGCGTCTTGCCGGCGCTCTCGCGGTCGTCGGCGGCTACCGCCGGTGCGGCGGCAAGCAGCGACAGCGCAGCGAAGGCCAAGGGGACGATCCTCATGTGAAGGTCTTCCTTGGGTCGAAGGCGTCGCGCACCGCCTCGCCGACGAAGATCAGCAGCGACAGCATCAGCGAGATGACAAAGAAGCCGGTGAGGCCCAGCCACGGCGCGTGGATGTTGTCCTTGCCCTGGGCGAGCAGTTCGCCCAGCGACGGCGAGCCCGGCGGCAGGCCGAAGCCGAGGAAGTCGAGCGAGGTCAGCGTGGTGATCGAGCCGTTGAGGATGAAGGGCAGGAAGGTCAGCGTCGCCACCATGGCGTTGGGCAGCAGGTGGCGGAACATGATGGTCAGGTTGCCGACGCCGAGCGCTCGCGCTGCGTTGACATATTCGAAGTTGCGGCCGCGCAGGAACTCGGCACGCACCACGCCGACCAGCGCCACCCAGGAGAACAGGAGCAGGATGCCGAGCAGCACCCAGAAGCTCGGCGCGATCACCGAAGAGATGATCAGCAGCAGATAGAGCGAGGGGATCGCCGTCCAGATCTCGATGAAGCGCTGGAAGCCGAGATCGACCCAGCCGCCGAAATAGCCCTGCACGGCGCCGGCCATGACGCCGATGATCGAGGAGATGATGGCCAGCGTCAGGCCGAACTCGACCGAGATGCGGAAGCCGTAGATGAGCCGCGCCACCACGTCGCGCGCCTGGTCGTCGGTACCCAGCCAGTTCCAGTTGCCGATCGTGCAGTTCGCGTCCTTGACGCCGTCCGGATAGGCCGAACAGCGCTGTTCCAGCGACATCGTCCACCACGGCGGTGCCGGCGCCGGCGTCGGGATCTCGTTGTTGACCGTGCCGTAGGAATAGCGGATCGGCGGCCACACCATCCAGCCGTTGTCGTTGATCTCCTTCTGCACGAAGGGATCGCGATAGTCGGTTGTCGCCAGGAACCCGCCGAATTTCGATTCCGGATAGTCGGTGAGCACCGGGAAGAGGATCTCGCCCTTGTAGGAGACCACCAGCGGCCGGTCATTGGCGATCACATTGGCGGCGAGCGACAGGCCGAACAGCACCAGGAAGATCCAGAACGACCAGTAGCCGCGCTTGTTGCGCTTGAAATTCTCCAGTCGCCGCCGGTTGATCGGCGACAGCGTCAACAGCTGCTTCGGCGGCGGCTGCTCCTCGCCGGGCAGCGGCTCGATGGTCTCGTAGCCGGCCTTCTCCAGCCTGTGTTCGAGCTTGGTGTCCAATCACACCTCGCGCGTCTCGAAATCGATCCGCGGATCGATCCACGTATAGGTGAGGTCGGAGATCAGGTTCACCGCCAGTCCCATCAGCGAGAAGATGTAGAGCGTGGCGAAGACCACCGGATAGTCGCGGTTGAGCACCGATTCGAAGGACAAGAGGCCCAGCCCGTCGAGCGAGAAGATCGTCTCGATCAAGAGCGAGCCGGTGAAGAAGGCGCTGATGAAGGCGCCGGGAAAGCCGGCGATGACGATCAGCATGGCGTTGCGGAAGACGTGGCCGTAGAGCACCTGCCGTTCGTTCAGGCCCTTGGCCCGCGCCGTCATCACGTATTGCTTGCGGATCTCGTCGAGGAACGAGTTCTTGGTCAAGCAGCGTCGTGGTGGCGAAGGCCGACAGCGCCATGGCGGTCAAGGGCAGCGCCAGGTGCCAGAAATAGTCGAGGATCCTCTCCGGCCAGGGCAGGCTCGCCCAGTAGTCGGATGTCAGGCCACGCAGCGGGAAGAGGTCGAGGAAGGAGCCGCCGGCGAACAGGATGATCAGCAGGATGGCGAACAGGAAGCCCGGAATGGCGTAGCCGACCACGATCACCGCGCTCGTCCAGATGTCGAAGCGCGAGCCGTCCTTGACCGCCTTGCGGATGCCGAGCGGGATCGAGATGGCATAGGAGAGCAACGTCATCCACAGGCCGAGCGAGATCGAAACCGGCAGCTTCTCGCCGATCAGCTTGAGCACGCTGATGTCGCGGAAGTAGCTCTGGCCGAACTGGAAGCGGGAATAGTTCCACAGCATCAGCCCGAAGCGTTCCAGCGGCGGCTTGTCGAAACCGAACTGCTTCTCCAGCGACTTGATGAATTCCGGATCGAGCCCCTGGGCGCCGCGATATTTGGAGGTCACCTCGTCGCCGCCGCCACCCTGCTGGTTGCCGGTGCCGGCGAAGTCGCCACCGCCGGTAATGCGCGCGGTCGCCGACACGTCGGTCCCCTGTAATTGCGCGATGATGCGCTCGATCGGCCCGCCCGGCGCGAACTGCACCACGGCGAAGCTGATCGCCATGATGCCGATGAGGGTCGGGATGATCAGCAGGATGCGGCGGAGGATATAGGCGCCCATCGCTTGGCTCAGCCTCCGCCGGCCGTGGAACGATTCATTGGCCACAGCCTCCAATCCCTCCCCGCAAGGGGAGGGGGGACCACGCGCAGCGTGGCGGGTGGGGTCCGACGATCCGTCATCCTCCGCGAAGCGGAGGATCGGGTGCAGCAGGCTCGCCATGGTGATGAAATGCTGCGGCCGCTGGGAAACGATCCTCCGGTCGCGGCTTCGCCTTGCCGGAGGATGACGGAGAAATCAGCACTGGCTCCGCCACTCGGAAAGAGCGAGCGACCGCCTCAACGGCATCAGGCAACGAAGAATGCCTCATGACTTCACTACCCGCTGTAGCCGATCGCCGCCGCCTTGGCCGTATCGAACCACCACGTCGCCTCCGGCGTGAAGGCATAGGGCGGCTTCTTTGCCGGCCAGCCGAAGATATCCCAATGGGCGATCCGGTGGACCGCCTGATACCAGCTCGGCGTGCCGTATTGTCCGGCGCGCAGGATCCGGTCGACCGCCTTCAACAGCGTCACCAGTTCGGCGCGGCTGGTCACCGTCTGCAGCTTGTCGAGCAGTCCGTCGACCGCCTGCGACTTGATGCCGGCATAGTTGTGCGATCCCGGTTCGCCGGCGGCCTTGGAGCCGAAGAACTGGTTGAGGCCGTCGAGCGGTGTCGCGCCGAGCGTGAAGCGCGCCAGGATGGTGTCGAATTCGTAGTCGTTGAGGCGCGATTGATATTGCGCCGAATCCACCTGGCGGATGGTTGCGGATACGCCGATGCGCTTGAGGTTCTGCACCCACGGCGACAGCACCCGCTCGAACACCGAGGCATTGATCAGGAATTCGAAATCGAGCGCCTCGCCCTGGGCGTTGACCAGCTTCCCGCCCTTCTGCGTCCAGCCCGCCGCCTTGAGCAGATCGAAGGCCTGTCTCAGCACCTTGCGGTCATTGCCCGAACCGTCCGTCTTCGGCGGCACATAGACTTCGCCGAACACCTCGGCCGGCAGGTCGGCCTTGTAAGGCTCTAGCAGTTTCAGCTCGTCCGCGTCCGGCTTGCCCTCGGCCATGAAGTCGGAGCCCTGGAAATAAGAGACCTCGCGCTCGTAGGCGCCGAAGAACAGGTTCTTGTTCGACCATTCGAAATCGAAGGCCAGGCCGATCGCCTGCCGCGTGCGCGGGTCGGCGAATTTTCCGCGCCGCGTATTGTAGAAGAAGTACTGGAAGTCCGGAATGGCTTCGGCCGGGAACTTCGTCTTCTTGACCTTGCCTTCGCTCACCGCCGGGAAATTGTAGCCGGTCGCCCAGGTCAGCGAGGTGAACTCTTCGCGATAGGTGATCAGGCCCTTCTGGAAGGCCTGGAAGGCGGCCTCGCGCTCCTGGAAGAAGTCGATGCGGATGACGTCGAAATTGCCCTGGCCGACATTCACCGGCAGCGCCGCGCCCCAATAGTCCTTGACCCGCTCATATTCGATGAAGCGCCCCGCCGATTTGTTGCCGACCTTGTAGGCGCCCGAACCCAGCGGTGCATCGAGCGAAGACGAATCGAAGGGGTGGCTGGTGTAGTAGGCCTTGGAGAAGATCGGCAGGCTGGCGATGGTGAAGATCGTCTGCCGCGTCTGCTTGCCGTCGAGCGTCACGATCACGGTGCGCGCGTCGCTCGCCTCCGCCTTCGCCATCGGCACGATCACCTGCGAGATGTCCGGGTGGCCCTTGTCCTTGAGCAGCATCAGAGAGAAGGCGACGTCCTCGGCGGTCAGCGGCGAGCCGTCGTGGAAGCGCGGTTCGGAACGCAGGTGGAAGGTGAAGACATTGCCGTCGGCGGAGACGTCCACCGTTTCGGCGACGAGCCCGTAATAGGAGTTCGGTTCGTCCGCGGCGCCCGCCATCAGCGTGTCGAAGGTCATCTCCATGCGCGGCGGCGAATCGCCCCTCAGCACGAACGAATTCAGCGTGTTGAAGGTCTGCGGCGACTGGTTGAACACCCAGTAGGAGGGCTGGAAGTTCATCCGCCCGCCCTTCGGCGCGTCCGCGTTGATGTAGTCGAAATGCTTGAAGCCGGCCGGATATTTCAGCTCGCCGAAGATCGACAGGCCGTGCAGTCCGTTCTTGCCGGCGGCCCAGGCGAAGGGCTTCATGGTCACCAGCGCCAGCGCCGCGCCGCCGGTGGCCAGCATGCCACGGCGGGTCAGGCCGCGCGCCGGCCGTCTCACTGCGCGCCTCCGGTCTTGGCTGCCTTGTCCGCGTCCCACCACCACGTGCCCGGGACGCCGAGGTCGAATTTCAGCTTCTTGAAATCCGGGTGGCCGAAGCGGTCCCAATAGGCGATCCGGTCGGTGAGGCCCGTATAGCTCGGGATCACATATTGCTCGGCCATCATCACCCGGTCGAGCGCATGCACCGCCGCCACCTTCTCGTCGCGGTCCTTGGCATAGATGATCTTGTTGATGATCGCATCGACAGCCGGGTCCTTGATGCCGGCATAGTTCTGCGAGGCTTCGCTGTCGGCCGCCTTGGAGCCCCAGTAGCCGAGTTGCTCGTTGCCCGGCGAATTGGATTGGCCCCAGGCGTAGTAGACCATGTCGAAGTCGCGCGATCGCAGGCGCGTGATGAACTGGCTGGAATCGACTTCGCGCAGCGTGAGCTTGATGCCGATGCGCGCCAGCGACTGCTGGTAGGACAGCGCCACCGGCTCGATGGTCGCCCCGTCGAGCAGCAGCTCGATCGTCACCGGCTGGCCGTCCTTGCCCACCAGGGTGTTGCCCTTCAGCGTGTAGCCCGCCTGCTGCAGCAGATTGAAAGCTTGGCGCAGGTTCGCCCGGTTCTTCTCCGGCGTGCCGCCCACCGGGTTCTCATAGGGCTTGGTCAAGACGTCGGGCGGCACCTCGTCCTTCACCGTATCGAGGATGTCGAGTTCCTTGCCGGTGGGCAGGCCGCTGGCCGCCAGCGGCAGGCCGAAGAAGAACGAATTGATGCGCTGGTACTGGCCGTAGAAGATGGTGCGGTTCAGGTCCTCGAAGTCGAAGGCGTAGTTGAGCGCCTGGCGTACCCGCCGGTCCTGGAAGAACGGCCGGCGCAGGTTGGGCACGAAGCCGACCATCACGCCCGACACCTGGTCGAGCTTGACCTCCTCCTTGTGCACCTTGCCGGCCTTGAGCGCCGGAAAGTCGTAGGAAGTCGCCCAGCGCTTGGCCGCGTTCTCCCACCAGTAGTCGAAGTCGTCGGCCTTGAACGCCTCGAACTCGACATTGAGGTCGCGATAATACTCGTAGGAGACCTTGTCGAAGTTGTTGCTGCCGACGTTGACGTTGAGGTCCTTGCCCCAGAAGTCGGGCACCCGCTCATAGGTGATCGAGCGGCCCGCCTCCACGTCGGCGATGCGGTAGGGGCCGGAGCCGAGCGTCGGTTCCAGCGTCCCCCTGGAGATGTCGCGCTTGTTGCCCTTGGCGTCGGTGCCCTCCCACCAGTGCTTGGGCAGGATCGTGAGCTGGCCGACGATGTTGGGCAGTTCGCGGTTGCCTGTCTGGTCGAAGACGAATGTCACCTCACCGGGCGCCGTCACCTCCGCCTTCTTCACGTGCTGATAGTAGAAGCGCTGGTTCTGGTTGAGCTTCACCGTCTCGTCGAACGACCACACCACGTCGTCCGCCGTGATCGGCTGGCCGTCGTGCCACTTGGCCTTCGGGTTGATGCGGTAGGTGGCGTAGGAGAAGTCGGCCGGGAACCGGACGGCGTCGGCGATCTCGCCGTATTCGGCCGATTTGTCGAGCTCGTCGAGCGCCGGCGTCATCAGCGATTGGTAGATGAGCCCGAGCCCGCCGGCAGGGACCCCTTTGTCGAGGATCGGGTTCAGCGTGTCGAAGGTCTGGCTGTAGCTCGGCATCCGGATCGCACCGCCCTTGGGCGCGTCCGGGTTGACGTAGTTGAAATGGGCGAAGCCTTCAGGATAGCCGGGCTCGCCGATGAGGCTCAGGGCATGGCGCCAGGCGCCTGGCGGCGGCAGCCCGTCCGGGCCCGCGGCATCTTGGGCGGATGCGGCGACCGCGCTCGCCGCAAGAACGGCAAGCGCCGCAATGGTCGTCGGAATCCTTTTCATGCGGCAGCGGCTCTCCGTGGCCCGGCCCTCCATGCACGCTATTAAGGCCGGTCGGCGAGACAAACACCAGCCCGCCGGCCATTTTATGACCGAAATTTAACGCCGTCCTTCCGCGCCGTGCCGGCGGCTGGCCGCCGGCCACGGGTTTTCGCGGGTTATGCGCCCTACTGCGCAGCCGGCGCCGGGGCTGCAGCGTCGCTGCCGCCGGCCGGCGCGGAAGATCCACCTGCCGGCGCCGGGGCCGCCGCGCCACTGTCCGCCGGTGCGGCGGGAGCAGCCGTACTATCTGCCGGTGCGGCGGGAGCAGCCGAACCACCGGCTGCCGGAGCCGGCGCTGCCGCGCCACTGTCTGCCGGTGCGGCGGGAGCAGCCGAACCACCGGCCGCCGGAGCTGGCGCTGCCGCGCCACTGTCCGCCGGTGCGGCGGGAGCAGCCGCACGCTATCTGCCGGTGCGGCGGGAGCAGCCGAACCACCGGCCGCCGGCGCCGGTGCTGCCGCGCCCTTGTCCGCCGGTGCCGCCTGACCACCGCCGGAAGCCGGCAGCGGCGCCGGCGTGTCGGCGAGCGTCCGCAGATAGGCGACCACGTCGGCGCGCTCCTGCTCCTTCTTGATCCCGGCGAAGGTCATCTTGGTGCCGGGGATGAACTCGCGCGGACCGGTCAGGAACTGGTTGAGGTTGTCATAGGTCCAGGTGAAGCCGGTCTTGCCCTTGTCCTGGAACGCCTGGGAATAGCTGTAGCCGGTTTCCGGGCGGATGATCGGCGTGCCGACCACGCCGTAAAGGTTGGGGCCGACCTTGTTCGGCTGGCCCTTTTCCAGCGTGTGGCAGGCCAGGCACTTCCTGGCCAACTCCTCGCCCTTCTTGACGTTCGCGTTCTTGACCATGTCGACGAACGACACGGCCGTTGCGCCGCCGCCAGCGGCTGCCGCAGGCGCTCCGGCCTGGGCCGTGGCGCTGGCGCCGCCCGCTGCCGGCGCTTCGGCCGCCTTGCCGGCGGCACCGGGTGCGGGGGCGGGAGGCAGCGGCACCGGATTGTCGGAGAGCGTCCTCAGATAGGCGATCACGTCGGCGCGCTCGTCCGGCTTCTTGATGCCGGCGAACGACATCGCCGTTCCCTGGATGTCGGTGCGCGGGCTGGTCAGGAATGCGTCGAGATGCTCGAAGGTCCAGGTGAAGCCTTCCTTGCTCTTGTCCTGGAAGGCCGAGGAAAACTTGAAGCCGAGGTCCGGGCGGATGATCGGCGAGCCGACCACGCCGTAGAGATTGGGACCGACCTTGTTGGGCTGGCCCTTTTCCAGCGTGTGGCAGGCCAGGCACTTCTTGGCCGCCGCCTCGCCCTTCTTCGGGTCCGCCGTCTGCAGGCGCTCGGCGATCGAGGCGACCTGCGCGCCGCCGCTGGCCCCGCCACCGCCACCGCCGCTCGTCCCGCCGGTATCGCTCACCGCGATCACGAAGCCGGGCTTCTCGGCCTCGGCCGGGGCATAGATGGCCTCCGAAATGATGCTTACGGCCATCACGCCGAGGCCGGTGGCGAGGACCGCACCGGCGATCTTGTTGAGTTCGAAAGAGTCCATCGTCAACCCGCTCCGCAGCACATTCCCTGGACGGCCGGCCGCGGGCTCCGGCGGCCGGGAACATGCAGACATCCCCCAAGGTACGGGCTTCTGGAATCGTTCCAGCCACCCCGCAGGCGCGGAAACTACAAGCTTTCCGCCGCTCGAGGCAACACGTATAAGCCGGCTGGGTTGAGACTAATTGTCGTCGTCGTTCTCGCCCGTTTGCGCCATTTTGCCCGGATTCCACCCGTGACCGAGCGTGCCATCGTCCTCATTCCCGCCCGCATGGCCTCCACCCGCCTGCCGGGAAAGCCACTGGCCGACATCCACGGCCACCCCATGATCGTCCATGTCTGGCGCCGTGCGGTGGAGGCCGGCCTCGGCCGCGTGGTGGTCGCCACCGACGACATCGCCATCGCCAGCGTCATCGAGCTTGCCGGCGGCGAGGCGGTGATGACCCGCGCCGACCATGTCAACGGCACCCAGCGCATCCACGAGGCGCTCCATCTGCTGGGCTCGGACGAGGAGATCGTCGTCAACCTGCAGGGCGACCTGCCGACCGTCTCGCCGGCGACCGTCCAGGCGGCGCTGGCGCCGCTGGCCCAGCCGCAAGTCGACATCGGCACCATCTGCGCCGTCATCACCCGCGAGGAGGAGAAGACCGACCCCAATGTGGTCAAGGTGGTCGGCAGTCCGCTGACGCTCGCCGAGGAGGATGCCGGCATCCTGCGCGCGCTCTATTTCACCCGCGCGACGGCGCCGTCCGGGCCGGGGCCGCTCTATCACCACATCGGGCTCTACGCCTATCGCCGTGCCGCGCTGGAGCGCTACGTCGCGCTGCCGCCGACGCCGCTGGAGAGCCGCGAGCGGCTGGAGCAGCTGCGCGCGCTGGAAAACGGCATGCGCATCGACGTCGCCATCGTCGACACGGTCCCGCTCGGCGTCGATACGCCCCACGACCTCGAGCGCGCCCGCGAGCTGCTGAAGACCTAGGGTCGCGCCGCGCGTCAGTTTCCTCTCCCATAGGGAGAGGGCTTCGTGCCTTATGAGCGGAGCGAATTAGGCACAAAGGGTGAGGGGATGAAGCCTGCCGATCTCGCGCGCGACCTCCGCCATCGCGGAACCGACGCAGAGCGTCGGCTGTGGTCGCGGCTGCGAAACCGGCAAGTTGGCGGCGTCAAGTTTCGCCGGCAGGTGCCGATCGGGACATTCATTGCCGATTTGCGTCCGTCGAGGCCAAGCTGGTCATCGAAGTCGATGGCGGCCATCATGCCCGGGCAGTTGAGATGGATAGATTGCGGTCTGACGTGCTCGGCTCGGCCGGCTATCTCGTGTTGAGATTCTGGAACAATGACGTCCTCGACAACATCGACGGCGTCATCGAGGAAATCAAACGGACGCTGGCTGCACGTCCTCATTGAAGCGTCCGGCCCCTCACCCTTCGCCTCTAGTTCGCTGCGCTCACAAGAGGCGAAGCCCTCTCCCGTTGGGAGAGGAGGCATCGGCGCCGCGGTCCCCGCCGCGCTCTGCCCGGGACACGGCAGACAAAGCTTCCCGTTTCTCGCCTGCTGCGCTAAGCCACGGCCCACGAAAAGGGGTGCGTGTCATGCCAAGTCCGAAGACGGTCGTTTTCCAGGGCGAGCCCGGCGCCAATTCCGAGGTCGCGGCCCGTGAGGTCTATCCCAAGGCCAAGGCGGTTCCCTGCCCGACCTTCGAGGATTGCTTCGCCGCGGTCGAGAAGGGCACGGCCGATCTCGCCATGATCCCGATCGAGAATTCGGTCGCCGGCCGCGTCGCCGATATCCACCATCTGCTGCCCAATTCGCGGCTGCACATCATCGGCGAGCACTTCCTGCCCATCCGCTTCCAGTTGATGGCGCCTGAGGGCGCCACCCTGAAGACGATCAAGACCGTCCACAGCCATATCCACGCGCTCGGCCAGTGCCGCAACGTCATCCGCCAGCACCGCTGGAAGACGGTCGTCTCCGGCGACACCGCCGGTGCCGCCCGCGAGGTCGCCGAGGCCGGCGACATCAGCCAGGCGGCGCTCGCGCCGGCCATGGCGGCCGAGATCTATGGCCTCGACATCCTCAAGGAGAACGTCGAGGACGCCGCCCACAACACCACCCGCTTCGTCATCCTGTCGAAGGACGACGAGCGCGCCAGCCGCGGCCGCGGCAAGGTCATCACCACCTTCGTCTTCCGCGTGAGAAACGTTCCGGCCGCCCTCTACAAGGCGATGGGCGGCTTCGCCACCAACGGCGTCAACATGACCAAGCTGGAGAGCTACCAGCTCGACGGCAAGTTCTTCGCCACCCAGTTCTATGCCGATGTCGAAGGCCACCCGGACGACCGCCCGCTGGCGCTGGCGCTTGAGGAGCTCGATTTCTTCTCCGCCCACGTCCGCATCTTGGGCGTCTACCCGGCGAGCCCCTTGCGCGAGGGGCTGGAGTAGGGGGGGCGGCCCGCACGGCTGCATCGCGCCGTTTCGGGTGCTGAGCCCAACCTCAGTTCGGCGCTGCCAGTTCGGCAATCGGCGCGGTGCGCGGATATAGGTGCCACAAAGGGGCTTCGCTGAGATCGTCCGGCGAATATTGTACAGGGCCGCTCTCAGGGGATTCCACGAGCCCGACCTTGAGCCCTGTTGGTTGCCCTGAATCCAGGGTCGCGACCGCGACGCAGGAATAAAGGCCCTCCGCGCCCTCGCCCGGAACGATCAGCGTCGCCTGGTTCTTGTTCTGCCGGTAGGTGACCTCCGGGAAATTGCAGTCGATGATGTTGCCCAGGGCGGCGTCGTTCTTGTCGGCACCGCATGCGTTGCACAGGTTCGCCTTGGTAATCGAGTGCGGTATCTCATAACCGGTCAGGTCGATCCCCCAGCGCAAGGCGGTGTCAATTGTGTCCACCGAAGCAAAATCCTTTGGCCCACGCTTGAGCATGTCTGCCAGCAGCCTGATAGGCACGATGCTTCGATCTTCATCACCGACCGACCGAGGGATGTCGACTAGAGTGCCGATAGCCGCGTTGGCCGCAATATAGGCGTCAACGAGCGCCGATCCGTCGATCGGGAGACCATCAAGATCCTGCCTTTCTATGTACGGCGCGTGAAAGCCAAGCTTCGCCCGCACGTCCATCGTTCGGCTACTGAAAAAAGTACCTTCGAAGCCTTCCGAGCCCGCCAGCCAGACGATACCGCATGCCGAGTAGCATTCGGCCCCTGCCGGAACATGAGTGCGGATTCCGTTACGGTAGACGTAGGTCGCGATATCCAGCGCTTCTTCGAAAGAGCCCCCTCCGCTATCAAGGCAAAGGGCACCGCCGCTTCCCAGGCATCCGTGAGGCGCTGCACGTCACCTCGCTCGATGTTGCCCTTGAGCAGCAGCGAGCATTCTTTGGTGGCGTAAGATTCGACAGCGGCGGCGACGGCGGTGCGTTCGTGCGCAAGCGATACGACAGCCAGCAAAGCGGCGACCAACAGAAGATAACGTCGCCGCCGTCGCCATCGGTCGTGTCCGGCCCGATGATCGGCCGCGGTGTTTGTTTTCTGGCTCATGCCACCACGTATTCCTATCGTTGAAGAACTCGGATAGCTTGCCTGATAAAAGAATGGATATAGCGGCCCACAGTATGGCGTTTGTGTCATGATACAACATCATTTAGTAGTCGCGGCACTAATTTTGACGACCATGTCATGTGGCGCGCATGCAAAAGAACTCCGCGTATACGGTGAGCAGCTGCGATGTGTCGTTGAGAACATCGAGGTGTACGAACGGCTTGCCTCCGATCCGGTGAAGATTTTCCTTCCGATTTGTCCGCACGCGAGGCTTGATGCCGAAGCACTTCGTGATCTGGCCAAGAACGCCAAGCCGGAAAATTCCGTCAGTGATCTAAACGCGACATCGACCGCGCCCAACCCCGACAAGTTCATCGTCTTATCGAAGGCAGAGTTGAGGTGCTTGGGGTCGTGGTATCAGCGGTTGCCGCAGCCGCTACCGTCAGTCGTCAATTTGCCAGATACGTTCTGTGGTGCCGCGGGTGCGGCCCCGTCCGGATAGAATGATGCGAAAGTCGGATGGATTCGACTTGAGTGGGAGGGTCGAGACTCCGTGCCCACGGCACGAAAAATACTTATCCCCCTCTCCCGAACCGCCCCCATATTGGTTCGCATTCCCGCTCGGATTGAGGGGCGTCTACCGGTGGCGACCTTTAGGCGGAGCGGGGTGCGGTGTCCGCCGTTCCGTCCCGCAGGCACGGAGCGGCCGAGGCTCCGGGAGCCCGCCAGCGGAGAGAGAACTCCGCCGCGCTGATGCCCGCAAAGGGCAGCGCTAAAGGCAGGCGAGGGTCAGCCACGGTTGGGCCGGTCGGCGAAAGCCGTCACCGGGACCGTGGTGGTCTAGAGGCAGGCCAGCGAGCCGCCTCGCCTTCGCCTTTGGTCCCAGGCGGGCCGGAGCAAAAACCACCGCGGCGGGCGCTCGGCTGAGCGCCCCACAAAATTATGACAGGCACTCATCGAGCGCCCGCCACCCCCTCGTGCCTCAAGGGCAGAGAACGTTCTTTGAAATCCTCAATAACCCGGTGCTGACAGCGCGCGGGAACGAGAAGGCTTGCGGAATGGCGACGCGCATGTGCCTTGGCGCTCAAGTTCTTCCCCGCCCACCTCCGCCTCCCCGGCGTCTGCACGGCCGGTTCCGTCCGCGAAACGCCGCATCAGAGCGGCCATCGATGATGAGCAAAAGGTTAATTCCCGGCCTGTCGAGAAATGATCGGCGCCGGACTTTGGCCGCGGATGGTCAATTTGGTCCTGTATTGTCAAACTGAAATTTAAGCACTTGAGTGCTACGTGTATTTTGCAATAATTCCAAAGCTCTCGCGATATCCGTCTGAAACGCGAGGGCGCCGGTTTGTGAGAGTGATCATGACGATCGCGCGCCAGGAGGTGAGGAAGCGGGCAAGTGCCTACGCCGCCTGGATCGAACGCCTCAGAACCGGCCAAATGGTTCCACGCCTCGCGCTCGACGCGGACGATCCGCTGGCCGAGATCGGCAGGGAACTGCAGCTCCTCGCCGAAACCCTGAACCACCGCGATCGTGAGCTTCAGCGGTTGTACGATCTGGTGGATACGGTCGAGCAGGGGGTGCTCGTGGGAGACGTCCTCAATCGGATCTTCGACAATTTCGCCGGGTTGATCCCCTTCGACCGCATAGGCTGCGCATTCGTGTCGCCTGACCGCGCCAGCGTGACCGCCCATTGGGCGCGATCGAATCTCGGCAGAATTCGCCTGTCGACGGGGTACACCCAGCCGCTGGCCGGAAGCAGCCTGGAACCGATTCTGGCAACCGGTCATCCGCGCATTCTGAACGATCTGGAAGCCTATCTGGAAGCCAAGCCCGACTCGACGTCGACGCGGCGGATCGTTCTGGAAGGGGGCCGCTCAAGCCTCACCTGCCCCCTGGTCGTCGACCGCCGTCCTGTCGGATTCCTCTTCTTCACCAGCGGGCAGAAGAACGCCTACCAGGAGGCGCACCAGACTGTCTTTCGCCAGATCGCAAACCAGCTTTCCGCGGTCATCGACAAGGGTCGCATCTACCAGCAGATCACCGAGCGCGATCGGCAACTCGTCGACGAACGGTTTGTGCTCGAGGAGGCCGCGAACCGCGATGCATTGACCGGCGTCCTGAACCGGGGCGCTGTCATGCGCGTGGCGGAGGAGGCGCTGAAGAGCGCCGCCGAGACCGGCAGTCCGGTCGGACTGGTCATGGTCGATATCGATCATTTCAAGGCGATCAATGACGGCTTCGGACATAGCGCGGGCGACATAGCCTTGAAGGAATTCTCCGAGCGCCTGGCGCAGGCCCTCCGCCAGACCGATCGGCTTGGCCGATATGGCGGTGAGGAATTCCTTATTGTCGTCAGTGTCTCCACGCCTGCAGCGCTCAACCTGACCATGGAGAGATTGCGCCGGGCAATCTTCGCCACGCCTTTTGTCCTTGGCACCGAACGGAGGACGATTTCCGCGAGTTTCGGCGGAGTCCTTTCAGGCGGCATGGAGGCGTCCGTGGAGGAGCTGATCGCTGCCGCGGATACGGCGCTCTACGCAGCGAAGAACGGCGGCCGCAATCGCGTCGTCCTCGCGCCGTGCCTCAAGGTTGCTCAGGTCGCCGGCAGTGTGGCGTCGACTGGCGCGCGCAGGGTGAGAACTGCCAAGTCATAAGGTCCCCGGGCCCGCCACGGGCTGATGCCGGGTCGCAGCCCGTAGTGTGGCGGGTGGGGTGAAGAGGCGCGGCCGACCGAAAGAGGCAGCGCCGCGCGAAGTGCCCTCTAAGGCACCGTGTGCCCGGCGGCGCGGAACAGGCGGTACCATTCCTCGCGGCTGAGCCTGACGTCGGAGCCGGCGGCGCATTCGGCAACACGGCCGGGATTGGTGGTGCCCAGCACCACCTGGATATTGGCCGGATGGCGGACGATCCACGCCACCGCGATGCCGGTCGGCGTCACTCCGTAGGCCGCCGCCAGCTCGTCGAGCACGTCGTTGAGTTCGCCGTAGTTCTCGCGGTCGCCGACGAAGACGCCGTCGAAAAAGCCCTTCTGGAACGGCGACCATGCCTGCAGCATCATGCCCTTCAGCCGCGAATAGTCGAGCAGGCCGTTGTCGCGGTCGACCGACTGGCCGAGCCCGTTCATGTTCACCGCGATGCCTTGCGCGAACAGGTTGGCGTGCGTCATCGACAGCTGCACCTGGTTGAATAGCAGCGGCTGCTTGACCGCGGTCTTGAGCAACTCGATCTGGCCGGGTGTCTGATTGGAGACGCCGAAGCGGCGCACCTTGCCGGCTGCCTCCAGCTTGTCGAAGGCGGCAGCGACCTCTTCCGGCTCGACCAGCGTATCGGGGCGATGCAGCAGCAGAACGTCGAGATAGTCGGTCTTCAGCGCCTTCAGCGACCCGTCGACGGCCGCCAGGATGTGCTCGGTCGAGAAGTCGAAGAAAGCGGGGCCCTTGGTGATGTTGATGCCGGCCTTGCTCTGCAGCGTGATCTTCTCCCGCTGGCTGGGCGCCAGCCGCATCGCCTCGGCGAAGCGCTCCTCCGAACGGTGCAGCGCGCCGCCATAGACGTCGGCATGGTCGAAGAAGGTGATGCCTGCGTCGAGGGCGGTGCCGACCAGCGTCCGGATGTCGGCATCGCTCATCTTGGCGATGCGCATCAGGCCGAGCACGACGCTCGGTACCGTCAGGTCGGTATGGGGAACGGCAAATGTCTTCATGGGATCGTCAGCCTCGGTGGGGTGGCTCTGTCCGGCGCAGGAGGGCGTGGCCGGCTGGTCGGCCGGCGCGCACTCGATCGGAGGACGGGCGCCTTCGGTGTGATGCCCCGAAGATGGCCGAGGCGGCGGCGCGGTGCAAGGCAGGAGCCCCGCCCCGCGGCCGCAAGACGGCCCGGCCTACGGTTCCACCAGCTCCACCCGCCGGTTGAGGGCGCGGCCGTCCTCGGTCTGGTTGGAGCCGACCGGCGCCAGATAGCCCACCCCGGCGGTCGCCAGCCGTGCCGACGCGATGCCGTAGGACTTGACCAGCACGGCCGCGACGGCGGCGGCACGCCGGTGCGACAGGTCCATGTTGTAGGCAAGCGTGCCCTGGCTGTCGGTGTGGCCGACGATGATGACCTTGAGATCGGGCGAGCCGGCGAGCAGCTTGGCGATCTCGTCGAGCGTCGGCTTGCTCTCCGGCTTCACCACCGTCTTGTCGGTGTCGAAATAGATGCCGTAGAGCGCGATGTGGCCTTTCTCGCCCAGCCCCTTGGCCATGGCGGCGGCGTCGATCATCTTGTTGGCGATGGCGCCGACCTCGGTCACCACGAGTTCGGTGGTGATCTCATCGTTGTTCTGGCTGGTGACCACGCTTGCCCAGGTGACGGCGCCGTTGTCGCCGGTCTTGCGGCCGACGAAGTAGTGGTAGTTGAAGCCGTCCACCCACATCTGCGGGATCGGCAGGATATCCAGCGCCTCGCTGAAGGGAATGCCGCCGCAGGCATCGGTGTCGCAGGTGAACACCGTCTCGTAGCCGGCGCCGGCAAGCTGCGTCTCGAAATTGCGCGAGACCTCCAGCATCGAGGGGCCGGCCCCGGTGCGGTAGGCGATGCGCGTCACGCGGCCCTCCGGCCGCTGTTCGCCGGTCGCCTTGCCGTCCTGGAAGGCCGCGGTCTGCAGGCGGGTCGCGTCAAAGTCCTTGGCGTCGTAGCCGGTGATGACGCTGCCGGCAAAGCGCCCGATGCCGGGATAATCATGCGATCCCGGCACATCGCCGCCGGCGGCATGGGCAAGAGAAACGCCTGCCAGTGCTGTCAGCGCCGCAAGCATGAGGGAAACACAGAGGGAGAACGGTCGCCGCATCGTTTGACCTCTTCGCGGGTTGGGTGTCGCCACGCCGAACGCTACCACCCGCCGGCTGTGGCGCCTGTGGCGTCGGACACAGCCCGGCGCTGCCCGTTCCGCGCGGTTCAACCGATGGTCTGGCTGGAATGAAAGGCGGCCGTTATTGCCGCGCGCCGGCGCCGACCTCGGTCACCACCAGCTGCGCGGTGACGTAGTCGGCGTGATGGCTGACCAGCACGCTCGCCCAGGTCTCGGCGCCGTTGTCCTCGCTCTTGCGGCCGACGAAATAGTGATAGTTGACGCCGTTCACCCACATCTGCGGAATGAACAGGACGTCCACGCCCTGGCTGAAGAAGGTGCCGCCGCAGGCTTCGGCCTCGCAGGCGAACACCGTCTGGTATCCGGCCTTGGCGAGCTGCGTCTCGAAGCTGTGCAGGACATCCAGCATGGTGGGGCCGGGGCCGGTGCGATAGGCGATGCGCGTCACGCGCCCCTCTGGCCGCTTGTCGCCGGTCGCATCGCCGTTCTTGAAAGGCGCGGTCTGCAGGCGCGTCCTGGCGGCATCCCTGGCGTCGTAGCCGGTGATGATGCTGCCGGCGAAGCGGTCAATGCCGGGATAGTCGCGCGCACCGGTGAGGTCGCCGTCCGCCGCCCGGGCGTGCGAAACGCCGGCTACCGCCGCCAGTGCCGCGAGCATGACGGAGACGAGGAAGGGGATCGGTCGTCGCATCGTTTGGCCCTTCTTTGCGGGATCGTCGTGGCCGGGCGGGACGCCACCGCCCCGCGGCGCCCGCCACCGTAAAGTCTGGCACAGGCGCGGGAGATGGTGGAAGCCAAAAGGGACGGCTTGGGACGTCAGTTGGCAACGTGCAACCGGCGACAAAACGCCAAATTGTCTCCGCCGAACGAATCAGCGACGGCTGGCTGCAACGCCGCTTGCGAAGCGGTCGATCGCCGCTTTCGCCAAGGGAGGAGCGAGGCAGATGCATGCGGTCGAAGTCGTTGACAGCCCTGAACGGAAAGTTGTGGCGCTGGTCCTCGAGACGAGTTTCTCGGACAGGCGTCAGGTCGCCGAGATCCCGCCGTTCTTTCACCGGGTCATGGAAGAGGGAAGACTGAAGACCGTCCCCTACAGGGTGAACGGTAATCAGCTCTGCGCCTTCGTGGTTGCGCCCGGCACACCCGATTTCACCTACTACATGGGCGTCGAGGTCGAGGACTTCGATTTTGTTCCCGCCGGCATGCGGACTCTGACGATTCCGGCATGCCGTTGCGCCCGAACGTCGTTCGTCAAGCGAGGCAATGCCGATGTGCTCCACGCCCTGGACTGCGTCAGGCAGACCTGGTTGCCCGCCAACGGCTACGCCCAGGACCAGAACGTCCCGCTCTTCGTCTACTACGATGCCGAATTCCTGAGGACCTACGAAACGCAGGGCTATGCCGGCAACCCGGTTGCGCAGTTGTGGGTGCCGGTTATGCAATCCGTCTGGCCGCCGACCGCCTGAGACACGGCCGGCAGCGCGACCTCACATATAGGCCCATGCGCGGATCAGATGGCTGGCGATCGCCATCGACACCGGCACGGTGATGCCTTCCCTGTGGTTGCCGGCGAGCATGCGGCGCACGTCTTCTCGGCTGAACCAGCGACAGTCCTCCAGCTCCTGTTCGTCGCGGCGGATCGCGGTCGACAGCGCTTGCGCATGGCAGCCGATCATCAGCGAGGAGGGGAAGGGCCACGGCTGACTGGCGTGGTAGCGCACGCGCCCGACGCGGATGCCGGATTCCTCTGCCGTCTCGCGCCTGACCGCATCCTCGATCGTCTCGCCCGGCTCCATGAAGCCGGCCAGGCACGAATACATGCCCGGGTTGAAGCGCGGCGAGCGGCCGAGCAGCGCCTGTTCCCCGCCCGAGCTGGCATCGACGACCAGCATGATCACCACCGGATCGGTGCGGGGAAAATGCTGTGCCCCGCAGTTCGGGCAGTCGCGCCGGGCGCCGCCCTGCATGCTTCGTGTCGCCGATCCGCATACCGCGCAGAAGCCGTGGCGGTTGTGCCAGTTGATGAGCGCCCGGGCCTGCGCCAGCGCGCCGAGATGATCGGCGGCCAGGATGGCGGAGCTGGCCAGCGTGCGCAGCGTCACCGCCGCAACGCGCGTCTCGTCGATCGGCGCCTCCTCGGCGAGCGCGGCCGCCAGGCGCGGTCCGTTATCGATCCAGCCGAGGAGGACCGCCTTGCCGAAATCGGCGCCGAGCGCCTTTGCCTCGTCGGCCGTGAACAGCGGGTCGTCGCCGGTCTTTATGAGCGCCGGCTCGCCGCGGAAGAGATAGAGCCGCGCCTGCGCGTCGGCGAGCGCTTGGGTCAGCGAATCGGCGCCGCGCATCTCGCTCCGCCGGTCTATGCGATTGACCGCATAACCGGTCAGGCTGCTCGGCTCGACCGCAGGCAGGCCGTCGAAAAGGCTGGTCATTCCCAAGTCTCGCTTGCGTGAGGTCAGGTTTCGAGCGTGGCGGCGAGATCCGCGACCAACCTATCCCGCGTCTCGCCGTCATAGGCAACCGCCGCCCCCGTACCCCAGACCGGATTCGGCCAGGCAGCGTCGCCTTGAAAGCGGGCGATGACGTGAACGTGAAGCTGGCGCACCTGATTGCCGAGCGCGGCGACGTTCAGCTTGTCGCAACCGGTCGCCGCTTTCAGCGCACCCATCACCGCCACGATCTCCTCGAACAGGGCCGCCCGGTCGGGCTTTTCCATGTCGATGATCTCGGCCATGCCGGCGCGCCGGGGGATGAGCAGCAGCCAGGCGAATTGGGCGTCGTTCATGAGGCGCAGGTCGGAGAGGGCGAGGCGCGCAACGTGCGTCGAGTTGCCGGCAAGGCGCGGGTCGAGGGTGAAGGTTTCGGACATGGCCGGCCAAGCGTGCGAGGGGCGGAATCGTCGGGGACCATACGCCGGCATGCCCGCGCGGCACAGGGCAAAGGAGGGGAAAAAGGCGTGTGGGCGCCCCTTGCCCCGGCGGCCGATCCATATGATATGGTGCCTTCGGGAGGCTGGCGACGGACGTGTCGCTCGCCAACCGGGTCAGGTCCGGAAGGAAGCAGCCCTAACGAGTTTCGGCGCGGGTCGCCTGCCAGTCTCCCACTCTTTCCCTTGATTTTCGGGGCCCGCCAGGGCCGGAGCGAACACGAAAAGCTTATGGACGGCACCGGACAGGAGCAAGCCAGCGCCGGCCCCTATCGCGTGCTTGCCCGCAAGTACCGGCCGCAGAGCTTCGTCGATCTCATCGGCCAGGAGCCGATGGTCCGCACGCTCACCAATGCCTTCCACAGCGGGCGCATCGCCCAAGCCTACATGCTCACCGGCGTGCGCGGTGTCGGCAAGACGACCACCGCCCGCATCCTCGCCCGGGCGCTCAATTATTCCATTCCGGGGAAGATCGACCAGCCGACCATCGATATGGACGAGATGGGCGAGCACTGCGCGGCCATCATGGAAGGCCGCCACGTCGACGTCATCGAGATGGACGCCGCCTCCCATACCGGCATCGATGATATCCGCGAGATCATCGAGGCGGTGCGCTACAAGCCGGCCATCGCCCGCTACAAGGTCTACATCATCGACGAAGTGCACATGCTGTCGAAGGCGGCCTTCAACGGCCTGTTGAAGACGCTCGAGGAGCCGCCCGAGCACGTCAAGTTCGTCTTCGCCACCACGGAAGTGCGCAAGGTTCCGGTGACGGTGCTGTCGCGCTGCCAGCGTTTCGACCTCCGCCGCGTCGAGCCGGGGCGCCTGATTGGCCTGATGAAGGAGATCATGGCCAAGGAGCAGGTCGCCATCGACGATGCGGCGCTGACCATGATCGCCCGCGCCGCGGAAGGTTCCGTCCGCGATGCCCTGTCGATCCTCGATCAGGCGATTGCACACGCCGCCGGCACGGTCTCCGCCGAGGAAGTGCGCCAGATGCTCGGCCTTGCCGACCGGGCGCTGGTCATCGACCTGTTCGAGGAGGTCATGGGCGGCGATGTCGGCTCGGCACTCGCCCGGCTGAAAGCCTTGTTCGACGTCGGCGCCGACCCGGCCGTCGTGCTGGAGGATCTTGCCGCCTTCACCCACCTGGTCACTCGGCTGAAGCTCGCACCCACGGCCGCGGAAGATGCGGCGCTGACGGCCGAAGAGCGCGATCGCGGCACCGCCTTTGCGGGCAAGCTGTCGCTGCGGGCGCTCGCCCGCGCCTGGCAGATGCTCCTCAAGGGCATCGAGGAGACGCGCGAGGCGTCGCGTCCGCTCGCCGCCGCCGACATGGTCATCGTGCGGCTCGCTCATGCTGCCGACCTGCCGACGCCGGACGAGGCCTTGCGCAACCTCAAGGGCAATGGCGGCGCGAGCCGCGATCCGGCGCCGGCTCCCGCGCCCTCCGGTGAAGGCCGCGCCCGCATGAGCGCCGCCGGCGCGGTCGCCAGCGCGCGCGTCCCGGCGGCGGAACCGGCACCCCGCGCCGCGCCGAGCGCGCGCCTCGACTCCTTCGCCGATGTCGTGGCACTCGCCGGAGCAAATCGCGAACTGAAGCTCAAGCACGAGCTGGAGACATGCCTCCGTATTGTCCGCTTCGAGCAGGGCCGCGTCGAGATTGCCCTCACCGAACATGCCTCGCCCGGCCTTGCCGGTACACTGTCGAGAAAACTCGAGGAATGGACCGGCATCCGCTGGATGATCGCGGTCGCCCGCGAGGGCGGCGGCGCGACCATCGCTGAGCAGCGCCGACAGGCCCAGGACCGTCTTGTCGACGACGCCCGTGCCGATCCGCTGGTTGCCGCCGTATTGCAGACATTCCCAGGCGCCGAGATCGTCGACGTGCGCGTGCTCGGCGGCGCCGGCGCCGGGCCGGCGCTGGACGATGCGCTGCCGCCGGTTCCCGAAGACGGCGAAGAAGACAGCGACAGCGATGCGTGAGCCCGCTGCATGGATGCTTGCTCCATCCCTCCCCGCAAGGGGAGGGGGAACCATGCGAAGCCGCGGGCGCAGAATGGTGGGCGGGGAGCCGTCCTTGCCGAAACCCCGCCCGTCTCCTCGCTTCGCGCCGAGCCACCCTCCGCGGACCGCGGAGGGTGGGAGCGCGTGGCGGCTCCTGACACCCAAAACACAACGAGGCACTGACCGATGGCGCTTGGCGACCTGATGGGCATGATGAAGCAGGCCAAGGAACTGCAGGAGAAGATGCAGGCCCTGCAGGACGAGGTGGCGGCGCTGGAGGTCGAGGGCAGTTCCGGCGGCGGCCTGGTTTCGGTCGTCATGACGGGAAAGAGCGAGATGAAGCGCTTGAAGATCGATCCGTCGCTGCTCAAGCCGGAGGAGGCCGAGATCCTCGAGGACCTCATCGTCGCAGCCAGCAACGACGCCCGCGCCAAGGCGGAACAGGTTCTCGCCGACAAGATGCGCGAAATGACCGGCGGCCTGCAGCTTCCGCCCGGCATGAGCCTGCCGTTCTGATGGCCGCGAACGAGGCCGACAGGCGCACGCCCTACCGGCTGCCGCAGCCGGCCGAAATGGCGGCCGATCTGGTCGTCGCGCCGGCCCTGCCGGAAGACGAGCGTATCTGGGTGCCGCAGGCGGAAAATGTCTGGTTCCGCCCGCTCTGCCTGTCGGTATCGCAGGGCTATTGGGTCAACCTGCTCAAGGTCACCCGCTCCGGCGTGCTCTCGCGCCACCGCCACACCAACCCCGTCCACGGCATGGTGCTCAAGGGCAAGTGGCACTATCTCGAGCATGACTGGGTGGCGGAGGAGGGCGGCTATGTCTACGAGCCGCCCGGCGAGACCCACACGCTGGTCGTGCCCGACGATTGTGCGGAGATGATCACGCTGTTCCAGGTCAACGGCGTCATGCTCTATGTCGATCCGGACGGAAACGCCCTCGGTTACGAGGACGTGTTCTCCAAGATCGACATGTGCCGCCGCCATTACGCCGCCATCGGCCTCGGCGGCGACTACGTCGACCGCTTCATCCGCTAGCCGGCCGGCAATTCGCCGCGACAGGCTTCGGTTGACAGCGGCCCCGCCCGTGCGATCCTGATCGCCGACCGTCGGGACAGCGACGGAAGGGCCGTTCGGACAATCACATGACAATTGCGGGCTTCCTCGCCTATTCGGGCGCCCTGGCGATCGCCGCCATCATTCCCGGCCCGCAGATCCTTGCGATCGTCGCGCAGGGTTTGCGAGGTGGATACCGTCAGGCGGTCTGGATGACCGCCGGCATGGTCCTCGGCGACGTGCTCTATCTCGCGGCGGTTCTCGCCGGGCTCGCCGTTATCGCCCAGACCTTCAGTTTCCTGCTGATCGCCATCAAATGGGCGGGCGTGGCCTATCTCTGCTGGCTCGCGGGCCAGTTCTGGAGAGCCGGTGCCGGCATCGCCGCCGGCGGTTCCAACCCGCGGGCGAGCGGAAGGAGCGTGTTTGTCTCGGGCGTGCTGGTGACCATAGGCAATCCGAAATCCGTCCTCTTCTACGTCTCCATCCTGCCAACCGTGGTGGACATCGGGGCGCTGTCGGGAGCCGATGCACCGATCCTGCTCGCCATCACCGCGATCGTCCTTGCCGCGGTGCAGTTTCCCTTTGCCATTGCCGGGGCTGGCACCCGCCAGAGATTGCAGTCGCCGCGGGCAGTACGGCTGCTGAACCGCGGCGCCGCCCTATGCATGGGAGGTGCCGCGGCGACGATCGCCGTGAGAAGCCAATAGGTGTCCGGCTACCGCTTCGCCAGTAGCGGATCGAGAATCCCCTTCATTTCCGCTACGTCCATCGCGCCGACATGCTTCTCGCCATTGATGAAGAAGGTCGGTGTGCCGTGCACGCCGAACTCGTCATCGGCGCGCTGTGCGGCGTCCATGATCTTCTGGGCGAGATCGTCGTTCTTCAGGCAGGTGGCAAACGAATCGTGGGTGAAGCCGTAGGGCGCCAGCTCGGCGACCAGGGCCGGCGCCGGCTTGTCGACGAAGGCCCAGTTTCTCTGATTGCGGAACAGCGTCTGGACGATGGCGAAGTACTGGTCGCCTGGCGCGCAGCGCGCCGCCATGATGGCGCCGAAGGCGAGGGGATCGATGGGGTATTCCCGCAGGGCGTAATAGACCTTGCCCGTGTCGATGTAGTCTGCCCTCAGCGTCGCGAAGGTGGCGCCGTGGAAATCGGCGCAATGCGAGCAGGTCATCGACACATATTCGACGATCGTCACCGGCGCCGCGGGATCGCCGAGCGTCATTTCGGGCAAGGGCCCCGGCGCCATCAGCCGCATGATGGACACCGACTCGGCCTGTGCCGGCGCGGCCAGCGCCCACGCCGCGACGAGGAGGGAAACGACGGCCGGAAGCATTCTGCCCATGGCAAAGCCCCGAATAGCACCCCCCGCCACCATCTTCGGCTTTCGCGGACGGGGCGCAAGCGACAAGTTGCCCCGCCGCCGCCGCTGCCGGGCGGCCCGGTCGGAATTCCGTCTTGCCGGGAGACGTCGCGTCAGTTCTTGGCCTTGGCGATCAGCGGATCGAGGATCCCTTCCATCCCGGCCACGTCCATCTCGCCGACGTGCTTCTCGCCATTGATGAAGAAGGTCGGCGTGCCGTCGACGCCGAACTCCTTCGAAGCGCGCTGGGCGATCTCGTTTATGCCGTCGGCGATATCGGTCTTCTTCAGGCAGGCGGCGAATGAGGTCTGGTCGAAGCCGAAGGGCTTCAGTTGGGCGACCAGCGCCGGTTCGGGGTTCTTGACGAAGGCCCAGGCGTCCTGATTGCGAAACAGCGCGTTGACCATCGGGAAGAACTTGTCTTTCGGGGCGCAGCGCGCCGCCATCGAGGCGGCGAAGGCGAGTTCGTCGAGCGGATATTCGCGGAACACGTAATAGACCTTGCCCGTGTCGATATATTTCGTCTTCAGCGTGTCGAAGACCGTACTGTCGAAACGGGCGCAATGCGGACAGGTCATCGAGGCGTATTCGACCACCGTCACCGGTGCCGTCGGTTGGCCGAGCGTCATGTCGGGAAGGGCGGTGGGCGCCATCAGTTTCATGATGGAGATCGGTGCGGCCTGTGCCGGCGCGGCGACCGCCCAGGCGGCGGCCACAAGGCAAACCAAGGTTGTGAGTGTCTTGCGCATGGATATCTCTCGATGGACATCGTCGACCCCGTCTGTCTTCGGCTCCCATAAATGGGGCATGAACGTCAAGTTGACAGAAGCCCCGCGACGCCGTTTGTGACGGGTTCCAGTCGAGGTTAGCCGATTTCATGCCCCGTTCCGTCACCGGCCCAGAGATCGAGCGCCTGATCCAGCTTCTTGCCAAGCTGCCGGGCCTGGGGCCGCGCTCGGCCCGCCGCGCCGCGCTGCATCTGGTCAAGAAGAAGGACGAACTGCTGGTGCCGCTGGCCAAGGCCATGGACGTGGCGGTGGAGACGGTCGTGGTCTGCTCGACCTGCGGCAACATCGATACCACCGACCCCTGCACCATCTGCGCCGATCCGCGCCGCGACGACGGGCTGATCGTCGTGGTCGAGGACGTCGCCGACCTGTGGGCGCTGGAGCGCGCCGACGTCTTGAACGCCCGCTACCACGTGCTCGGCGGCGCGCTGTCGCCGCTCGATGGCGTCGGCCCGGACGATCTCAGCATCGATCAGCTGGTCGCCCGCGTCGCCGCAGGCGGCGTGCGCGAAGTCATTCTGGCGGTCAACGCCACCGTCGAGGGCCAGACCACCGCGCATTACATCATGGACCGGCTCGCCGGATTCGACCTGAAGGTGTCGCGCCTGGCCCACGGCGTTCCAGTCGGCGGCGAACTCGATTATCTCGACGAAGGCACGCTTTCGGCGGCGCATCCGCCAGCGCACGCCGTTCTAGTAAGGGGGAAGACATGGACGCGAGCGTTCTGGACGCGGTCTATCTCTATTGGTTCGGCGACCTCAAGGCGTGGGACGACCAGCCCGACGACGAGCGGCGCAAGGCCTGGTTCCACCCGACCGCTGAAATCGACGCCCATATCCGCGACACATGGGGGCACCACATCGAGGCGGCGCGTGAGGCCACGTGGGACCTTGCGGCGCTGACAAGGCGCCAGCAGGTCGCGCTTGTCGTCATGCTCGACCAGTTCCCGCGCCAGATCCACCGCGACAGCGGCGAGGCCTTCGCCTGCGATGCCGCCGCGCTTGCCATCGCCCGCCAGCTTGTCGGCGCCTGGCGCCGCTTCTTCGTGGTCGAACAGACCTTCGTCATGCTGCCCTTCGAGCACAGCGAACATGTCGCCGACCAGGATATCGCAGTGAAGCTCTATGCCGACCGCGCGTTGGAGGCGCCTGCCGCTCACCTGGAGGCCTGCCGCGACCAGCTCGACTACGCCACCAAGCATCGCGACATCATCCGCAAGTTCGGCCGCTTCCCCCACCGCAACGCGGTGTTGGGCCGTGACTCGACGCCGGAAGAGACCGAATTTCTGAAAGGCGGACGGGGGTTCTAGCGGGAGATCGCCACGTCGCTGAACTGAATCACCGGCTCGATGTCGGTGTAATTGGCAATGTCGCCCTGCAGGAACTCGGCGTGCGGGCCAAAGGCGGCCATGAAATCCTCGATCGTGTCGAAGAGATACTGGCACATCGCCACATAGGCCGGCGGCGTGCCCGGCGCCCCGCCACCGATACCGCGGTCCACCGACACGCCCCGAAAGCCCTTGCCGGCGGACAGCCGCTCGATCGAGGCCGGCATGTGGGTTTCGAGGTAATAGGCCATGTCGAAACGGCCATCGGCTGTGTTGGGATAGAAGATGCTGATCCTGACCATGCTGCCCCCTACACTTCCTCGAACGCGCTGAACGGCAGTTGCGGCGCGCCGCGCTGCGCCGTGGCAGGCCGCTGCGGCGCTTGCGGCGCCTGAGCCGGCTCCTCGCCGTCGGCCACATCGACGGCCTTGATCCTCTCGCCGCGCCCGGAAATCTTGCGCGAGGAGACGAGGATATCCTCGATGTCCTTGTTGGCCTGGTTGAAGTGGACGTCGAGCTTGCGCACGCGGTCGTCGAGCCGGCCGACATCGTCCATCAGCTTGATGACTTCCTGCTGGATGATGTGCGCCTGCTCGCGCATGCGCACATCGCGCAAAAGCGACATCACGACCTGGATCGACAGCATCAGGAGCGACGGCGAGACGATCACCACGCCGGCCCGGTGCGCCCGCTGCACGATGTCCTCGTAGTGCTCGTGGATGTCGAAGAAGATCGATTCCGACGGCACGAACATGAACGCCGTGTCCTGCGTCTCGCCCAGCACCAGATAGCGCTCGGCGATATCCTGAACGTGCTTCAGCGTGTCGCGGCGGAACTGGCCCTCCGCTGCCTTCTTCGCCTCCGGCGTCTCGGCCGCGCGGATGGCGTTCCACGCCTCCAGCGGGAACTTGGCATCGATCACCAGGCTCGGGCCGCCATTGGGGAAGAGGATCAGGCAGTCCGGCCGGTTGCCGTTGGAAAGCGTCGCCTGGAATTCGTAGCCCGAGGCCGGCAGCCCGTCGCGCACGATCGCTTCCATGCGCGCCTGGCCGAAGGCGCCGCGCGTCTGCTTGTTGGCGAGAATGTGCTGCAGCTCGACCACCTGGCCCGACAGATCGGTGATCGTGCGCTGCGCCTTGTCGATCACCGCCAGCCGCTCGCCGAGCTTGGCCAGGCTCTCATGCGTCCCGCGCGCGCTCTCGCTCATCGACTGGCCGACCCGGTGGCCGAAGCCATCGAGCCGGTCGGACAGGCCGCGCACCTGGCCGGTGATCTCGCCCTGATGGCGGCGGAGCTCCGCCAGGCCGGCCGCGATCCCGTCCTCGCGCACCTCCTCCAGCGCCTCCGCCCGCCGTGCCGCCTTGCGCCAGGCGAAGAAGGTGATGACCAGCAGCAGGAAGAACAGCACCGCCGCGCCGCCGGCAAGCAGAGTGGCGCCGGTGACGATCACATCGCCGAATCGGTAGATCGTTTCGTTCATCGGATGAGAGTAACCCGAAGGGCCGGCGAGTACAAAACAGGAACCTTCCTGTTCCGCGACAATCGCCGGCCCCCGTGGACAATCCGGGCCGCGAGGGGACCGGCCCGGATTGAGGCAGGGCTTGGAGGACAGGCTCAGAGCAGCCGGCCTATTTGCCGGTCATGGCGTCGCACGACACGTCGGGGTTCATGTCGGCGAAGGTGCCCGTCCGGTTCGGCTTCCATGCCCAGACGTGCAGCTCGTAGAAGGCGGGAAGGCCGTAGCGGTTGGGTGTGCCGGTGAAGTTGAACAGGTGTCCCTCGAGCGCGGCCGGTCCCTTGGTGGTGATGTATTCCACCGCGATCAGGGTCAGCTTGCCGTCGGGCCCCGGCTCGTACATCACCGCTTCCGGGTGGGCCACGTCGAGGCCGTCGTCCTTGAGATACTTCGCATTGACGTAGTGGATACCCATGGCGCCACCGCTGACGCCGCTGGCGCAGGGGATCGGCGCATAACCTTCGGCCAATGCCGTGCTCACGTCCTTGAAGCGGGCGTTGGCGCTGCGGACATGCTCCGCCAGCGGGTTCTCCGCGGCCGTCGCCGCACCGGCCGCGAACATGGTGAGGCAGGCGAGGCCGGACAGCCAGAATCGTTTCGTCATGCGTGGTCTCCTGGTTTGCGTTGCTGGGGGGTGATTGCGGTTGCCGGCGCTGGGCGCCGGCGAGGCGGCACCGTCAGTGCCGTCAATTGATGGTCCGCCAGTTGCGGATGTCGTCCCTGTCGTCGTAGGCGCGAAGGTCGGATCGCGTCAGACCGAGATCCTTCAGCATCGCATCGTTCAGTTTGCTAAGGGCGCGAGCCGTCCTTCGCCGCCGCCGCCATTCGGCGTGCGCCGCGGCGGCGCGCGTCACCATCCGCCTGATTGCCGTCATGAACGTCCTCGCTGTTGGCCGGGCCGGCAGTTGAGGCGCGGGACATTGCCGACGCACCGGTGGGGTCGCGTCCACCGATCGGCGGATGCCGCGATCACGAAATGGAGAGGCGGCAGCCTCTAGCGCAGCAGCGGCGTCGCATAGCCGGCGACCAGCTTGGCCAGGTCCGCTTGGCGCCGGGTGCCGGTCTTTTCGTAGAGCCGGCCGAGATGGGTCTTCACTGTGCTCGGTGCGATGCCGAGCGCATCGGCCACTTCGGGCGCCCCGCCGACATCGGCGATGGCCAGCAGCACGCGCAGCTCGCTCAGCGTCAGGCCATAGGCGCGGGCGATCGTCTCCGGCATGGACGGCGCCTCGACGGCTGCCTTGTGAACGAAGACCGCCAGCACCGCGCGGCGTCCGCCGGCCTTCCGCCGGGCGTCTGAGGCAAGCGGCAGGGCGTGGGCGACATGACGGTCGCCGTCGCGGGAGGCGAGCGGCAAGGCGATGCCGCGGACACCGAGCGCCCGGTCGCCGGTTCCGGCCGTGGCGATGATCTGGCCGAATTCAGCGTCGGCCGTGGGCTCGCCGGCGGTGAGCCGGCCGTTGGCGATGCGCAGGACATCGGCGTCTTCCAGCATGCGCCGCGCCGCCAGGTTCGCATGGAGGACGCGTCCGCCGGCGTCCAGCAGGAACAGGCCACAGCTCACCCCGTCGAGGCTCTCCGCCAGGTCCGCGGCGGTGGCGGTCTGCTCGTCGATGACGCCGGCAATCAGCGCCGCGCGCTGCACATGCGGCACCAGCAGCCGCATGCGCTGGCGCGTCTCCTGGTCGACTACACCGTCGCGCTCGTGGCGGAAAACGCCGAACATGGCGGTGCGGTCCGACGACTTGTCGAGGACCGCGCCGGCGAAGTCGACGAAGCCCTGCGGCTGCGCCCATTCCGCGTAGAAGCGCGAATCGAGGAAATCGTCGTAGGCGATCAGGTCCGTCACCGCGGTGGGGCGGCCGGTTGCCGCGAAGACGTGGCCGAGCGAGAGCGGATCGATCCTGACGTATTTGTCGAAATAGAGCGCGGTGAAGCGCGCTTCGATCCCCGAATCATAGGCGTTGGCGCCGCTCAGGCTGGCGCTCTTGGTGAAGAGGGCCGCCGCGCAGCCGCCAACAAAGCGCGCCGCGTGGTCGAGCGCAGAGCCCCAGAGCGCCGGTTCGAGCGCGGCATCGTAGATCTCGCCGACCAGCGTCGACAGCAGTTCGATCTCGGTCATGGTCGGCGGGAACAGTCGAACTGAGGCGTTTATTCGGCGGCTTGTGACGGCCGTCACACCCCCCATCGAATTGACCACTTTGAGAGGCGTATATCCCCCGACCGGATGGCGCCGGCGGTTCGGGTCCAGCCTAACCTTCCGCCCGCGATCAATCGAACGGAGACGACGAGATGCGGACCGAAACCGGCACCAGAGGCAGATTCGGCAAGCGCGATGCAGCGGAGCGGCCGGCGGACAGTCGAGCCGCCGGCGGTCGCCAGGGCAGTCCGGATAGCCCGGGCCAGCCGGCCCCCTCCGCATCGCAGGGGCGCGATCTTCACCCCCAGCACGTCCGTCGGGACCATTCCCTCAGCGAGATCTTCTAGAAGATCCGGCTGGCCTTGCGGGCAGCACGGGGCCGTCCAAAACCGGCACAAAATCGCTATTCGTCGCTTTCGGCCTCCGCGTCCAGCGGCTTGGGGTGTTTCGGCTTGCGCTTTGGCCGGTCGGGCCGCTCGACCACCTTTTCCCGGAACAGCGGCGAGCGCAGGGAGCGGGCGACCGGGTTGCGCTTCAGCTTGCGCGGCGCGGCTTTTCTGCGCTTGCCTGCCATGGCCGGTCCCTCGAAAGCGTTGACCCGGAAGGGTTCCTCTCATATCTGAAGCGCGTGTCAAAGCTCGATATCATCACCCTGCCGGACCGCAAGCTGCGCATGAGGAGTGACCCCGTCGAACGGGTCGACGACGACCTGCGCAAGTTCATGGATTCCATGCTGGAGACCATGTACGAGGCGCCCGGCATCGGCCTCGCCGCCATCCAGGTCGGCGTGCCGCGCCGCGTCATCACCATCGACGTCGCCACCCGCGAAGAGGGCGAAGAGGCGAAGCGCAACCCGCTCTTCCTGGTCAATCCGCGAGATTCTGTGGCGCTCCGGCGACGTGGCCACGGCGGAAGAAGGCTGCCTGTCGATTCCGGAATATTTCGCCGAGGTCGAGCGGCCGGCCGAGGTGCGCGTCGCCTATCTCGACCGCAACGGCAAGCCGCACGAGGTGACCGCCGACGGCTGGCTTGCCGTGGTCATGCAGCACGAGATCGACCATCTCGAGGGCAAGCTGTTCATCGATTATCTGTCCAAGCTGAAGCGCGACATGGTGATCAAGAAGTTCACCAAGCAGGCGAAAATCGGCGCAAAGCCGGCGGCCCTGTAGAAACCGCGCGTCAACCGCGGCGCCCGATTGCGGCTGCCTTCCGCGACAAAGCCTCGTTTCGGCCACAATGCGACGCCCTGATTGAGATCCGGCCGGGGCGATGACCACGGCTTTGTCAGACGCAGGACAGGGAGAGCTGGCATGAGAAAGACGGTTATCGCCGTGGCTGCCGTTTCGGCCCTCAGCCTCGGCATTGCGGGCTGCACCACCACCGAAGGCGCGGTCAGCGGCGGCGTCATCGGCGCCGCGATCGGCGGCGTTGCGAGCAATTCGGTCGGTGGCGCGATCATCGGTGCCGGCATCGGCGCACTTGCCGGCGCGGTGCTGGTCAAGCACTACAACAATGGCTGGTGCACCTACCGCTATCACCACAGGTATTATCGCGACCGCTGCCGCTAGGCTGAGGGCTGGCGACCGGCCGGCGCCTGCCTTAGCGCCGGCTAACCTTGCCGGCGGGCCGAGGGGGCGCTATGCCCGCCCCATGCGTATCGCCTTCTTCGGAACACCGGATTTCGCCGTCCCGACGCTCACCGAGATCGTCGGCCAGGGTCACGAGGTCGCCGCCGTCTACACCCAGCCGCCGCGCGCCGCCGGCCGCGGCATGGCAAGCCGCAAATCGCCGGTGCACGAGGTCGCCGAGCGCTTCGCCCTGCCGGTGTTGACGCCGCAGCGCCTGAGAAACGAGGGCGAGGCCGAGCGCTTCGCCGGTTTCGGCGTCGATGTCGGCGTCATCGTCGCTTATGGCCAGATCCTCCCGAAAACCTTCCTCGACGCCCCGCAGAATGGCTGTCTCAACCTGCACGCCTCGCTGCTGCCGCGCTGGCGCGGCGCCGCCCCTGTCGCCCGCGCCATCATGGCGGGCGATGCCGAGACGGGCGTCATGGTCATGCGCATGGAGGAAGGGCTCGATACCGGCCCGGTCGCCATGAGCGAACGCCTCGCTTTGGCGCCCGATGCCACGGCCGGCGAGGTCGCGACCACGCTGGCCGCCCTCGGCGCCGACCTCATGGTGCGGGCGCTGGCAGCGCTGTCGCGTGGCGACCTCGGCTTCACCCCGCAGGCCGAGGAGGGCGTCACCTACGCCAAGAAGCTCGACAATGCCGAGACGCGCATCGACTGGTCGCGCCCGGGGCCGCAAGTCCACAACCACATCCGTGGCCTGTCGCCCTTCCCCGGCGCCTGGTGCGAGGCCGATCTCGGCAAGGGGCCGGAACGCATCAAGGTGCTGCGTTCGGTCCTGGCCGAGGCGTCCGGCGCGCCGGGCAGTGTGCTCGACGATTTTCTCGACCGTCGCCTGCGGCTCCGGCGCCGTGCGCCTGACGCAGGTGCAGCGGGCGGGAAAGGGTGCCGTCACGGCGGCCGAATTCCTGCGCGGCCTGCATGCACCCCTTGTCCGCCTTACCTGAGATGCCCCGCTACAAGCTGACCATCGAATATGACGGCCGCCCCTATGTCGGCTGGCAGCGTCAGGAGAACGGCCGCTCCGTACAGCAGGCGATCGAAGAGGCGATCGCCGCCTTTTGCGGCGAGACGGTCGTGGTCAAGGGCGCCGGGCGCACCGACTCCGGCGTCCATGCCCTCGGTCAGGTCGCCCATATCGACCTTGTCCGCGACTGGCCGGCCGACACGGTGCGCGACGCCCTCAACGCCCATCTGCGGCGCGAGACCGTCGCCATCCTCGCGGCCGAAGCCGTCGGCGATGATTTCGATGCCCGTTTCTCGGCGGTCAGGCGCCACTACCTCTATCGCCTGCTCGATCGCCGAGCGCCGCCGGTCATCGACCGCGGCCGCGTCTGGTGGGTTTCCCAGCGCCTCGACCACGAGGCCATGCACGCCGCGGCGCAGGCCCTCACCGGCAAGCACGATTTCACCACCTTCCGCTCCTCCGAGTGCCAGGCGAAGTCGCCGGTCAAGACGCTCGACCGGCTCGACGTGTCGCGCGCCGGCGACGAGATCATGGTCGTCGCCGAGGCGCGCTCCTTCCTGCACAATCAGGTGCGCTCCATGGTCGGCACGCTGAAGAAGGTTGGCGACGGCAAATGGCCGGTCTCCGCCGTCGGCCAAGGCACTGGCAGCCGCCGACCGCACGCGCTCCGGCCCGGTTGCGCCCCCCGACGGCCTCTATCTGCTGGCGGTCGACTACTGAGGCAGGGCGGTGAGGCCGAACAGCCGGTTGCAGATCAGCACGATGGCGAGGCTCACCAGAAAGTCGAGCGCCACGAAGGCGACGGCGACGTCGCCGCCGACGCCGAGCGCCTTGCGCGCGATCTCGTAGCTCATGCGGAAGGTGGCGACCAGCGCCACCAGCGACGGCAGCACGAGGCTATTGGCGGTGGCGATGCCGCTGATGTCGATCAGCCCGATCAGGGCGAACGGAACGATCATCAGCACCGTCGCCCAGTTGCGCGCCACGATGAAGCCCGGATAGCCGCGCCTGATGCCGATGAAACCGGCGATGCAGGCCGAGCAGGATGGGCAGCGTCACCCAGTCCAGCGCCAGGGTCAGCGCCTTGGCCGCCCAGAACGGGCCATTGCCGAAGTCGTCGATGGGGTTGGCGTCGGTGAGCAGGTCGTGGCGGTCGGCCAGCGCCGTCAGCGCATAGAGCGGCGCCACCAGGATGATGGCGCGGAACGAGCGCCAGAAGCCGTCGACGCTGGCATCGAAGAAGCGCATGGCGTCCGGCTTGCCGAGGAACAGCCGCCACGCGCCCCTGAGCGAACGTTCGATCTCGGCACGGTCCATCAGGCGCTTTCCCCGCCGGCGGCGAAGAACCGGTCGAGGAAGGCGCGGTAGATCGCGGTCAGTTGTGCCAGATCGGCGAGCGGCACCCGCTCGTCGACCTGATGCATGGTGTCGCCCACCAGGCCGAACTCGACCACCGGACAGACGCCCTTGAAGAAGCGGGCGTCCGACGTGCCGCCGCCGGTCGACGGCGAGGGGAAGATGCCCGCCACCGCGCCGATCGCCCGCGACAGGCTGTCGATGAGCGGGCCGGACGGCGTCAGGAAGGCTTCGCTGGCGCCCGGCTCGATGGCCAGCCGCACCGTCGCCTTGCCAGGCGCGTCGCTGAGCGCTGCCGCGATCTCGGCGTCGAGGTGGGCCTTCAGCGTCTCCGTCGTCCAGCCGTCGTTGAAGCGCACGTTGAACTGCGCCCGCGCCTCCGCCGGGATCACATTGAAGGCCGGATTACCGGTATCGATGCTGGTGATCTCCAGATTGGACGGCTCAAAATCGGAACTGCCCTGGTCGAGCCTCAGGCCCGCCAGCCGGTCGGTGACGCGGACGAGCCGCGGCAGCGGGTTGTCGGCGAGATGCGGATAGGCCGCGTGGCCCTGCCGCCCGTTGGCCGTGATGGTGCCCGACAGGCTGCCGCGCCTGCCGATCTTGATCGTGTCGCCGAGCTTCACCCGCGACGTCGGCTCGCCGACCAGCGCCGCGTCGAAGCGGTTGCCGTGCTCGAGCGCCCAGGCAAGCGCCTTCACCGTGCCGTTGATCGCCGGGCCCTCCTCGTCGCCGGTGATCAGCAGCGACAGGGTGCCCTTCAGCTCGTCCACCTCGGAGAGCAGGCCGAGCGCCGCCGCCATGAAACAGGCAATGCCGCCCTTCATGTCGACCGCACCGCGCCCGTAGAGCGCGCCGCCGGCGGTCTCGCCGGCAAAGGGCGGATGGCTCCAGCGCCCCTCGTCGCCCGGCGGCACCACGTCGGTATGGCCGGCAAAGACCAGATGCGGGGCGCCGCTGCCGATGGTGGCGAACAGGTTGTCGATGTCCGGCGTGCCGGGGGCCGAAAACTTCAGCCGTTCGACCGCGAAGCCGGCTTGTGCCAACACATCCGCCATCCAGCCTTGCGCGCCGCCGTCCGCCGGGGTCACCGAGCGGCACGCGATCAGCGCCTTGAGGAAGGCGGCCGGGTCGAAGGTCTTGGTCATTGAACTCGTGTGCGGAGGAGGAAGTGCGCCTGCGGTTTAGCGGCGCTTCCGGCCAGCCGTCAATTGTGGCGATCAATTCGGGTCGAAGCGTGGCGGCGGGCCGTAGAGGTTCGCGCCGGGCGTACCGGAGATGGCGGCAAGCGCCACCAGCCACAAAATGCCGAAGAAGGGCACCAGCAACACCAGCGCCAGAGCGCCCGACAGGGCGATATCGTGACACCGTTTGGCCGCCAGCACCAACATGCCGACCGTCGACGGGAAGGCGGAGATCATGATCGCCAGACCCAGCGCCAGGTCGTGTTCGGCCTGGTTGAGGGAAAAGGCGATAAGCGTCGCGTCCACCGCATAGATGAAGGCGATGCCAAGCACGTATTCCCGGCGGGTAATGCGCCCGCCGATGGTGAAAAAGAAGCGCAGAAGGTCGTTTATGCCGATCGCTCGCATCACGACTGCGACGGGAGCGCCGCTACGGCCGCTCCCGCCCGCTCCGAATTGGTATCGCCGCGCCTATCCCTGCAGCGGGTCGGGACCATAGGCGTTGTCGCCCACCGTGCCGCGCAGGATGCCAAGCTCGATCAGGATCCAGATACCGATCACCGCCATCACCAGCCCGAACACCATGCCGAACATGTTGGGCACGCCCGGCGCCCCGAAGATGCCGATCAGCGCGAACAGCGAATACAGGATGTTGATGCCCATGACGACGGCGGCATACATGCCCGGTTTGGCACGATCCTGAAAGCGCTTGGCCATCAGGGCATAGGCCGGATAGGCCAGTGCGAGCTGAACGATGAACTGGATCAGCCGGGTGGCGAAGCTGAGCCACCCGAAGAGCGTGCCGGCGATGACGCTGATCACGAGGCTGACGATGAAAAGCACGATCACGCCGATCCAGAAGCTCTGGCGGCCGATGCGGCCCTCGGTGGTCAGATAAAGATGGTTGATGTCGAAATTCATGCTGGCTCCTCCCGCATGGCGTCGATCACCGCTGAAGACTATCCCGCCCGTTTGCGGCCAAGGGCGCGGGTACTAGCTCTGGTGGTGCTGCTCGTTCAGCACTTCGGTGCGCGTATTGGCAGCGATCTCGGCGAGCAGGAAGAAGAAGGCGGCGAGCACCGAGGCCAGGATGAAGCCCAGGATACCGCAGATGATGAACGCGAGGATGGCGACTGCGCTGCCCTGTTCCTGCCCGGCAACCGCCCCCGAGATCGCGAGCCCCAGAGTCAGCAGGATAACGAAGAGCACCATCATGACTTCGGCAGTCCTGATAATGAAACGGCGGAAACCTCCCATGACAAGCCCCTTTCGCTCCGCGTTTGACGAAGCGGCAAGTCTACAGGCGGAGGTGAGTCGCATCTAGTCTCTCAAGAGCTCGTTGACCGAGGTCTTGGAGCGGGTCTTTTCGTCGACCTTCTTGACGATGACGGCACAATAGAGCGAGGGGCCGTAGTTCTCGCCGGGCAGGTTCTTGCCGGGCAGCGACCCGGAGACCACGACCGAATAGGGCGGCACGCGGCCCATATGGATCTCGCCGGTCGCCCGGTCGACGATCTTGGTCGAGGCGCCGAGATAGACGCCCATCGACAGCACCGAGCCCTCGCCGACGATCACCCCCTCGGCGACCTCGGCGCGCGCGCCGATGAAGCAATTGTCCTCGATGATCACCGGCCCGGCTTGCAGGGGCTCGAGCACGCCGCCGATGCCAGCGCCACCGGAAATATGCACGTTCTTGCCGATCTGCGCGCAGGAGCCGACCGTCGCCCAGGTGTCGACCATGGTGCCCGAATCGACATGGGCGCCGAGATTGACGAAGGAGGGCATCAGCACCACGCCCGGCGCGATATAGGCCGAGCGGCGCACGATGCAGTTGGGCACGGCGCGAAAAGCCGCCTTGGTGAAGTCGGCGTCACTCCAGCCGGCAAACTTGGAGGGCACCTTGTCCCACCAGCCGCCGCCGTCCGGACCGCCGGGGATCATCGTCATCGGATTCAAGCGGAAGGAGAGCAGCACCGCCTTCTTGAGCCACTGGTTGACCGTCCAGCCGGCCTCGCCCTTCTCCGCCACGCGCACCGCGCCGTTGTCGAGCAGGCCGAGGGTGGTATCGACCGCCTCGCGCACAGCCCCGCTCGTCTCCGGGCCGATCGTGTCGCGCTTCTCATAGGCGGCGTCGATAGTCGCTTGCAGGGCGGCGGTGTCGGCAGTCATGGGATCGGTCCGTTCGTGGCTGGTTCGGGCGCGGACCATAGTGGGCGGAAGTGGGAAGTCAACGCGGCCCGGCGTCCGCCGCCGGCGGGGCCGGCAGGGTCACCAGCAGCCGGTCGATCCGCCGGTCGTCCAGATCGACGACCTCGAAAGTCATGCCGTCGACCGCGACCTGGTCGCCGACATTGGGCAGGCGACCGAGCCGGTTGATCACCAGGCCGGCGACCGTCTCGAAGTCCGCGCCGGCGCGCAGGTCGTGCCACCCGGAAAGTTCCTCGAACTCGTCGATCGGCAGCATGCCGTCGATGAGCAGCGACCCGTCGGCCCGGCGCACGACGCGCGCCTCGGGCGGTTCGTCGGCCTCCGGCAGGACGCCGGCAATGCTCTCCAGAATGTCGGCGGCGCTGACGATGCCTTCGGTCACGCCGTATTCGTCGACGACCACGGCGGTGCGGCTGCGTGCCTGGCGGAACGCCTCGATCAGCCGGATGACCGGCGTGTGTTCGGGCAGGAAGGGCACCGACGTCATCAGGCGGCCGACGTCGATCGGCTCGGCGGCAAGCGCCGCCGCCAGCAGATCGCGCGTGCTGACCAGCCCGACCGGAGCATCGATCGAGCCGTCACAGACCAGGAACTGCGTGTGCCGGCTCGCCGTCACCGCCGCCATTAGCCGGTCGCGCGTCGCGTGTCGGTCGATCCAGGCGACCTCGGCACGCGGCGTCATGATCGCCCGCACCGAGCGGTCGGCCAGGCGCAGCACCCCGTTGATCATCAGCCGTTCTTCCGGCGCGAAGATGCCGGCGCGGGTGCCCTCGGCGATGAGCGACTTGACCTCATCTTCGGTCACCGTCGTCTCGCGCGCCGATGATTGCCCGGTGAGGCGCAGCACCGCCTCGGTCGAATGACGCAAGAGCCACACGGCCGGTGCGGCAATCGTCGAAAGCATCCGCATCGGCGGGGCGATCGCCGCCGCGATCCGCTCGGGCCGGGTCAGCGCCAGGCGTTTCGGCACCAGTTCGCCGACGACCAGCGACAGATAGGTGACCAGCGTCACCACCACGACAAGTGCGATCGCGTGGCTGTGTGCGCCGATTCCCGGCAGCGGCCGGAGGACGCGGGCAAGCGGATCGGCCAGGGTCCCCCCGCTGAACGCCCCGGCGACGATGCCGACCAGGGTGATGCCGATCTGCACGGTCGCGAAGAAGCCGCTGGGGTCGGCGATGAGGTCGAGGGCGGTCTTGGCGCCCCGCCGGCCGCGCTTGGCCATCGCCTCCAGCCGGGTCTTGCGCGCCGCGACGATGGCCATCTCGGACAGGGCGAGCAGCCCGTTGAGGACGATCAGCAGGGCGATAACGGCGATGGCGAGCAGGGTCATCGCGACAGCCTAGCGCACCTGGCGCCGGGATTCCGATCCCTATTGGCGGCGGTCTCCGCCTGCCGCCAGCACCGCTTCGAGGAAGCCGGCGAGGTCGTCGCTGACGAACTCGACATGCGGCGCGTCGCGGCCTTCCATCTCCCAGTCCTCGGTCAGTACCTCGCGGGTGCCGTGCGGCACCACCAGCACGGTCGCCATGCCGAGCGCCTTGGGCACCTCGAGATTGCGCGCCAGGTCCTCGAACATCGCCGCCCGGGTCGGGTCGACGCCGGTGACCTCTAGGAACCGGTCATAGGTCTCGCGGTTCGGCTTGGGCAGCAGAGCCGAGCTGACGATGTCGAAGATTTCCTCGAAATGATCCGGGATGCCGAGCCGCGCCGCCACCTTCTCGGCATGGGCGCGCGAGCCATTGGTGAGGATGAACTTGCGCCCCGGCAGCTTTGCGATCGCGCTGGCCAGCCGCGGATCGGCCTCGACCACCGAATGGTCGATGTCGTGGACATATTCGAGGAAGTCGTCGGGCTGGATGCCGTGCTCCTCCATCAGTCCGCGCAGCGTCGTGCCGTAGCGCCTGTAATAGTCCTTCTGCACCCGCTGGGCCTCGTCCGGCGCGATGTCGAGCAGCCGTCCGACATATTCGCGGATGCGCTTGTCGACTTGGCGGAACAGGTTCGTGTGGCGCGGATAGAGCGTGTTGTCGAGGTCGAAGACCCAGGCATCGACGTCCGCGAACCGGTCGAGTTCCGGCCGCAGGGTCATGGCAGGATCAGCGTGCCGGCGCCGTGGTCGGTGTAGAGTTCGAGCAGTACCGCATGCGGCGTCTTGCCGTTGAGGATGACGACGCCCTCGACGCCGCGGGCGAGCGCGTCGATGCAGGTCTCGACCTTGGGGATCATGCCGCCGGAAATGGTGCCGTCGGCGATCAGCTTCTTCACCTCGGCGACGGTCAGCTCCTTGATCAGCTTGCCGCCCTTGTCGAGCACGCCGGGCACGTCGGTGAGGAAGAGCAGGCGGCTGGCGCCGAGCGCGCCGGCCACCGCACCGGCGAAGGTGTCGGCGTTGACATTGTAGGTATTGCCGTCGAGCCCCGGCGCCACCGGCGCGATCACCGGGATCAGCTCGGCCGACAGCACCATGTCGATCACCGCCCGGTTGACCTTCTTGGGCTCGCCGACGAAGCCGAGATCGACCACCTTCTCGATGTTGGAATCGGGGTCGACTTCGGTGCGCGTCACCTTTTCGGCGAACACCATGTTGCCGTCCTTGCCGGAGAGGCCGACCGCCTTGCCCCCCTCGGCATTGATCGCCATGACGATCTCCTTGTTGATCGATCCGGCGAGTACCATCTCGACCACTTCCACCGTCTTTTTGTCGGTGACGCGCAGCCCCGAGCGGAACTCGGACTTGATGTCGAGCCGCTTCAGCATGTCGCCGATCTGCGGGCCGCCGCCATGCACCACCACCGGCCGCGCGCCGGAGGTTTCGAGCAGCGTGATGTCGCGGGCGAACGCCTTGGCGAGATCGGCATCGCCCATGGCGTGGCCGCCATATTTCACCACCACCACCTTGCCGTCATAGGCAAGCATGTAGGGCAGCGCCGCCGAGATCAGCCGGGCGCGGGCGATGGCCTCGGCGGTATCCTGATCGGTGGTCTCGCTCATGATCGTCATCCGTGTCTCAAGAGGGCCGGTCTATACCGGGTTTGCGACAGGGGGACAAACGGAGGTCACGATGGGTCCCCGCGAGGACTTGGTTCCCCCCATCGCAGGACCCCTGAGGCGACGCTGTGCTGCATCCCTGCTACGCTTTCCGCCTCGCGCAAGCGGCATGGGCGGAACGCTTTGTGCGGTTCCGCCAAAGATTTCTTGGAATTGAGCGGCGCGCAGGCTCACCAAGCGTAGCGCAGCGTCGCCATGCCCGCATAGGTGTCATAGTCGTCGGCAAATTGGCCGGAGAAATTGGCGCCGACCTTCCAACCCGAGATCAGCTGCAGATCGCCACCGAGCGTGACCAGCACGGAGTTCCTTCGGCAGCAGCGCCGCTCCGTTGACGGTGAAACCTACCGTCGGTGTGGACTCGGATGTCGCGACGACGTTGAAGTTCGTCAACCAGTCATGCGCCCATGCGGCCTGGGCCGACCAGGTGATCGTCCCAGCGCTCACGAACTCACTTGCGTCGAACTTCACCCCGAGCTCGCTTCGGGTGTCAGTGCCGTCGCTGGCGTTGTATCTGAAGCCCATGCCGCCTCCACTAAAATCGGTCTCGCTGTAGGCCGGCGTGTGGGTGTACTGCAACTGCACCGCGGCATAGGGCGTGACGCCGATTGGAAGCCGCCCGGTGTAGCGATAGCCGCCTTCCAGGCGGCCGCCATAGGTCTGTGCGACGTAGTCTGCGGCAACAGCGTCGCCGCCGGCCAAGCTGTTGGTCGCCGTCCAGTCGACGCTGCCGTCGAGCCAGCCGGCGAGATAGGCGGGACCGGACCGGGTTCGGCCATAGACGCCGTACTGGAAGACGTTGCTGCGGCCAGTGCCGCCGCCGTTCCACGTCGCACTACCGCCGCCGAGCACGAGGCCCAGCGCCGTTCCGGGGGCGAGCCGATATTCCGCGCCGGCCGCGCCGCCATAGCCTCGCACCGTCAGCGCAGGGCCCCCCGCAGTGCCAGTTGTTCTGTTATAGCCGCCAAAGCCCGAACTCCAGACCGACCATTGCGGCCGGAACGGAATGGAGGGCGGCGGTGACGGCGGCGCCTGGTGCAACAAGGCGGCATAGGCGTCCGCGACCGCGGGCGGGAACCCGTGAGCCTCTTCCTCGGCAAATTGGTAGAGCGGCCGTCCGTAGAGCGGTCCCGTAGGGGAGCCGGCGTGGGTCACGCCATAATAGGTCTGCGTGACACCCAGATAATAAAGCAAATTGGCCATGCGAGCTTGCAGCATGCTCTGCAGCTGCTGCAGCGGCGTAATGCCAAGGTCACTTGCCTGCTGGACCACGAATTGCCACTCAGCGGGATCGCTGGGGGTTTCACCATCCTGGACGGTGATTATGTCTCGTATGGTGCTTTCAACGTAGCCGGCCCAAAGGGCCACGCCGGGAGCCTGTGAAGCCAGGAGGCCGAAATTTTCCCCGGAGGTGGCGGGCCCCAGGCCAACCGTCCTATCCCTCCAAATTGCGTTGTTCAAACTGGCCGCTTGTACCGGAGAAAGACCGAGCGCCCTAAGCGACGCGACCGTAATCGACATATACCTCGCCAATAGGGGTTCGACGTCGAAATCATCCTTCGCCCCCATGATTTCGCCGGTCAGGGCTCCATTGAAAAGGCCGCCCACGATATCGTTGGCACTCGCGGGGAGCTGCGCGGGCGGCTGCGTCGGTGCGGTGCCGCCGCCACCGCCGATACCCGCGGCAAAGCTACTTCCGGGGTAAACAAAGACCAGCGCGGCCGCGAGGAGCACGGATCGCGACACCGCGGCAACCGTCTGTTGCCGTTCTGACGTCATCGGAACACCAACCCGCCAACGCGCCCCAAGTAATGGCTGTAATTTGCAGACAGACCGGCTTGATCGCAAGCCGATTCGGAGGCGTCTTCTTCAAGGCTCAGTGATTGACATAAGCACGAGGCCGAAACACACCCTCGTTACATCGGCCAAAGCGATTATCCTCTGGAGGGTGATGCCAAGGCTAATCGTTCGCTTTCGCAGGGGAGGCAGGCGCACACAAGTCCGCGATCTCCGCCCGCAGCGCGTCGATTCCCACCCCGCTCGCCGCCGAGGTGGCCAGCACCACCGGATGCGCCGCCGGGCGCTTGGCGATCTTCGCCGCGGTCGCCGCGATGACGGCGGCAAGATCGCCGCCCTTGGCCTTGTCGGCCTTGGTCAGTACGATCTGATAGGACACCGCCGCCTTGTCGAGGGTGTCGAGCGCCTCGCAGTCGTTCGGCTTCAGCCCGTGGCGCGCATCGATGAGCACATAGACGCGGCGAAGCCGCGGCCGTCCGCGCAGATAGTCGAAGACGGTGCGCGTCCACGCCGCCACCTCGCTCTTGGGGGCGCGCGCATAGCCGTAGCCGGGCATGTCGACGATGGCCACGCCCGCTTCCGCCGAGAACAGGTTCAATTCCCGCGTCCGCCCCGGCGTATTGGAGGTGCGCGCCAGCGCCTTCTGGCCGGTGAGCGCATTGATCAGCGACGATTTGCCGACGTTGGAACGGCCGGCGAAGGCGATCTCGATGGCGTCCGCCGCCGGGAGCTCGGCGGCCTTGGGCGCCCCGGCGATGAACTGCCAGGCCCTGGCAAAAAACAGCCGCCCGGCCTCGATACGCTCCGCCTCGGCAAGCGCGTCGTGCGGTCCGGAGTTGTGCGGCTCCGCCATATGGCTTTGTCCCGCGCGCCTCAGCTCTTGGCGTTGGCGGGCTTGGCGGCCTTGGCCTTGGCCTTGGCTTTTGCGGCGGCGCGGCGCGACTTCACCGTCGACTTTGCCGGCTTGTCCATGTCGTCCCGCGGCTTCGTCGAATTGTTGGCCGCCTTCGGCGTCGCCGGCGCATGTCTTGCGGCCGGCTCGGCGACATGCACCGGTTTCTTCTTCTTGCCGAAAGTTTCGAGGATGTTGCCGAACAGGTTCACCTCGGTGCCCGAGCGTTTCATGATGATGTATTGCTGGGTCACCGACAGCGTGTTGTTCCACGCCCAGTAGATCACCAGTCCGGCCGGGAACGAGGCCAGCATGAAGGTGAACAGCACCGGCATCCAGGTGAACAGCATCGCCTGGGTGGGGTCGGGCGGCGTCGGGTTCAGCTTCATCTGCACGAACATCGTGATGCCCATGATCACCGGCCACACGCCGATCGCCAGGAAGTGGCCGATCATCGGCACCGTCGACGGGTCGTAGGGCAACAGCCCGAACAGATTGAAGATGTGTGTCGGGTCCGGCGCCGAGAGGTCGTGGATCCAGCCGAAGAATGGCGCGTGGCGCATCTCGATGGTGACGAACAGCACCTTGTAGAGCGAGAAGAAGACCGGGATCTGGATCACCATCGGCCAGCAGCCGGCGAGCGGATTGATCTTCTCGGTCTTGTAGAGCTTCATCAGCTCTTCCTGCTGCTTGACCTTGTCGTCCTTGTACTGCTCGCGCAGCGCCGTCATCTGCGGCTGCAGCTTCTTCATCTGGCTCATCGACTTGTAGGATTTGTTGGCCAGCGGGAAGAAGGCCGCCTTGACCAGCACCGTCACCAGCAGGATGGCGACGCCGAAGTTGCCGAACAGGCGGTAGAGCCAGTCGATCAGCAGGAACATCGGCTTGGTGATGAAGAAGAACCATCCCCAGTCGATCAGGAGGTCGAATTTCTCGATATGCAGCTTGTCGCGATAGGCCGACAGCACGCTCACCTGCTTGGCGCCGGCGAACAGGTGGTTGGTCTGCTCGATCGTCGCGCCCGGTGCCAGGTTGTCCGCCGCCGCGGTGAAATCGGTCTGGTAGACCGGCGTCGTGCCGCTTTCCTTGCCGATGTAGCGTGCCGTATAGGCCTGCTTCTGCTCGGGGATCAGCGTCGCCGCCCAGTACTTGTCGGTGATGCCGAGCCACCCGCCGGTGACGTCGCTCCACGTCACCTCGTGGTCCTTCTGGATGTCCTTGTACTTGTATTCCTGCAGCCCCTTGCCGCCGATCACGCCAACCAGTCCCTCGTGCAGGATCCAGTAGCCCGAGACTTTCGGTTCGCCGACGCGGGTGATGCGGCCGAACGGCGACAGGGCGACCGCCGTGCTGCCCTTGTTGGTCACCGTGTCGGTCACGGTCAGCATGTAATTGTCATCGATCGCGATCTTGCGGCTGAAGACCAGGCCGGCACCATTGTCATAGGTGAGGGTGACCGGCGTCTGCGGGGTCAGCGTGGCGCCGGGCGGCGCCGTCCATTCGGTCGCGGGACCGGGCAGGGGGCCGGCATCGGCGGGGCCGATCCAGCCGAAATCGGCGAAATAGGCGTCGGGGCCGCCGCTTGGGGACAGCAGCACGATGGTCGGGCTCGTCTTGTCGACGGTCTCGTGATAGTGGCTGAGCCGGATATCGTCGACGCGGCCGCCGGTCAGGTTGATCGAGCCGGTGATGCTGGATGTTTCGATCGGCACGCGCTTGCTCTGGGCAAGCGCCTCGGCCCGGGTTTCAGCCGTCTGCTGCACCGGAGCGGCGCCGGGGGAGGCGCCGCCCGCCGTCGTGCCTGCCGCCGGCGCCTGCGTGCTGCTGCTTGCGCTTCCGCCGGCCGTGGTCTGATCGCCGGTCGTCGCCGGCTGCTGCTCCGCCGCCTGTTGCTGGGCGGCTTCCTGCTGCTTGCGGGCCTGTTCGATCTGCGGCCCGGCAATGAAGAACTGCCAAGCGAACAGCACGACCATCGACAGCACGATCGCCAGGATGAAATTGCGGTTATTGTCGGTCATTGAACGGACCTGTCCGGCGCTTGTCGGTTGCGCGATAGGGCGGCTAATCCGGTCTCTAGATCGGTGACCAGCCGCTGAAATTGAAGGGTCAGGGCGGCACGACGGCCGACAAGCACGTAATCCGTGGCGGTTTCAAGGTGCCCGCCGACGGCATTGACCGCCGCCCTCAGCCGGCGCCGGATACGATTGCGCACCACCGCATTGCCGATCTTACGCGTCACCGTGAACCCAATCCGCGGTGGCCTTGGCCCGTCGCCCTCGGAATTGTTCAACGCCTGCAGCACGAAACCCGGGCGCGCGACCCGCCTGCCGGCGGCAACAGCCTTGAAATCGGCGCGGCGCCTCAGGCGCTCCATGCCGCCGGGGTTTGCCCCGAACCTCAGGCCGAGAGCCGTTTGCGGCCGCGTGCGCGGCGGGCGGCGATCACCTTGCGGCCGCCGGTCGTCGCCATGCGCGCGCGGAAGCCGTGGCGGCGCTTGCGAACCAGCTTGCTCGGTTGATAGGTACGTTTCATATCGTGTCGTCTCCGCGCGGGCCGGCCGCGCCGGGCTTATAAGGAGCGGGTGGAATTGAGTCAACGCGAACCACCTCCGGCCGCGGCGGTCGTTCTCGTGCGGTGGCTTTTACCGGAAAGCGGCTATCATTGCCACCGTTTCGGCCCCAGGAATCGCTAGGATTTGAAGACGACGAGATGCCGGAGACCCTGACCCCCGAGCTATGCGTGATTGGCGGCGGCCCTGCGGGCCTGGCTGCGGCTCTTGCCGCGGCCGGCGAGGGCGTTTCCGTGGTTCTGGTCGAGAAGGGGGCGCTCGGCGGCTCCGACCTGGCCGTCGGTTCCGTCCCCTCCAAGGCGCTCATGGCCACGGCGGAAGTCAACGAATTGTTGCGCCGCGGCCCCGCCATCGGCGTCACCGGCGCCCCCCTCCAGGTCAATTTCGCCAAGGTGCGCGACCATCTGGCCGCCGTCGGCGCGGCGGTCGGCGCCAATGTCACGGCCGAGCGCCTCACCGCGCAGGGCATCCGGGTGGTCAACGCCGCCGCCCGCTTCGCCGATCGCGACACGGTCGAGGCCGGCGAGGTCACCATCCGCGCCCGCCGCACCATCCTGGCGGTGGGAGCCGCGCCGGTGCCGCCGGAAATCCCCGGTCTCGACGGCATCGACACGCTGAGCGTCGGCGGCGTCTTCGATCTCGCCCGCAAGCCGACCCATCTGATCGTGCTCGGTGCCTGCCGCGAGGGGCTCGAACTGGCGCAGGCTTTCAACCGGTTGGGCATCGATACCACCGTGCTCGATCGCGGCCCGGCTCTGCCCGAGGTCGACCGCGAACTGGTCGCCATAGCCGTCGACCGGCTGCGCGCCGAGGGCATCCGCGTGCGCGTCGGCGTCGATATCGTTTCGGTTGGCCGCCGCCGCGGCGGCGTGCGTTTCACCGTCTCCGACCCGGAAGGCGACGCCGCCGCCATCGACGGCTCGCACCTGCTCATCGCCACCGGCCGCAAACCCAACGTCGATGGGCTCGCTCTCGATATCGCCGGCATCCGCGCCGACGCCGCCGGCATCGTCGTCGACCGCTATCTGAGGACCGACAACCGGCGGGTCTATGCCATCGGCGACGCCGTCGCCGGGCGCACCGACGCCGCCCGTGGCCAGTATCAGGCGGCGCAGGTGGTGAAAGCGATCCTCTTCCGCCTGCCCCGCGTCGACCGCTCCGACGAGGCGCCCTTCGTTGCCTTCACCGACCCGGCGCTGGCCACCGTCGGCATCGACGAGGCCGAGGCGCGCCGCCGCCACGGCAACGGCGTGCGTGTCCTGCGCTTCCCCTTTGCCGAGAACGACCGCGCCCAGATCGAGCGCATGCCGGCCGGCATGGTCAAGGTGGTGTTGGCGCCGCGCGGCCGCGTGCTCGGCGCCGCGATCGTGGGCCACGATGCCGGCGAGATGATCGCCCTGTGGTCGCTGGCCATCGCTCGGCGTCTGCCGATCTCGGCGCTTGCCAGCCTGCCTGCGCCTTATCTGACCCGCGCCGAGATTTCCCGCCGCATCGCCGCCGGCCTGGCGGAGCGCGATGCTGCCGAGAAGCCGAGTCAGACCGCCGTCTGGCGCCGCCGCATCATCGATATGCTGAGCAAGCTCGGTTGAGCCGATGAGCGACCGGCCCGCAAACGGCGAGGTGACGGCCCCGAGAAGTTCGGCGCGGCGCGGTTTCGGCCTGTCGTGGAAGCTGCTGGTGTTGACCGTGCTTTACGTGATGCTCTCGGAAGTTCTGATCTACGTCCCCTCGATCGCGAATTTCCGCGCCAACTGGCTCACCGACCATATGACCATGGCCGATGCCGCCGCTTCGGTTCTGGCCGAATCGGTCACCTCGGAAGTGCCGCGCAGCATCCAGGAGGACCTGCTCGCCGCCGTCGGGGCCAAGGCCATCGCCATCCGCACCGGCGCCGCCAGCCGCCTCATCGCCACCGTCGACATGCCGCCCCAGGTCGACCGCACCGCCGATCTGAGGACGATGGAACCGATCGCCGAGGTCGTCGATGCCTTCGATACCCTGTTCGCCCAGCAGCCGCGGACGCTTCGGGTCATCGGCAATTCGCGCAGTGGCGCGGTGCTCGAACTCATCATCAGCGACCGGCCGTTGCGCGCCGCCATGCTTGACTATTCCCTCAACATCGTCTGGCTGGCGGCGCTCATCTCGATCATCACCGCCGGTCTTCTCTATTTCACCATCAACCGGCTGCTGGTCAGGCCCGTGCGCCGCCTGACTGCGAACATCGTCTCCTTCTCGGAAGAGCCGGAGGATACCAACCGCGTGATCCAGCCCAGCGGGCGCCGTGACGAGGTCGGCGTCGCCGAGGAACGCCTGGCTGCCATGGAGCGCGACCTGCAGGGGACGCTGCGCGAGCAGCGCCACCTCGCCGATCTCGGCCTCGCCGTCTCCAAGATCAATCACGATCTCCGCAACATGCTGGCCTCCGCCCAGCTCTTCTCCGATCGTCTCGGCAGCCTGCCCGATCCCAATGTCCAGCGCTTCGCCCCCAAGCTGATCGGGGCGCTCGACCGGGCGATCGCCTATTGCCAGTCGACGCTCACCTACGGCCGCGCCCGCGAACCGGCGCCCGCCCGCCGGCTGGTCGCCCTGGCGCGGCTGGTCGACGACGTCGCCGACGCTCTCGGCCTGGTCGAGAACACCATGATCGCGTGGGAGAACGAGGTGCCGCGCGGCCTCGAGATCGACGCCGATCCCGACCAGCTCTTCCGCGTTCTGGTCAATCTCGGCCGCAATTCGGTCCAGGCGATGGAGGCCAATCCCAATCCGGCGGTGATCTGCCGGGTGACCGTGGCTGCCGTCCGCGAAGCGGCTGCCGTCACCATCCGCGTGCAGGATACCGGCCCGGGCCTGCCGGAAAAGGCGCGGGCTTCTCTCTTCCGTGCCTTCCAGGGCTCGGTCAGCCCGGGCGGCACCGGGCTGGGCCTGGCCATCGCCGCCGAGCTGGTGCGCGCCCATGGCGGCACCATCACGCTCGTCGATGGCGGCCCCGGCGCCACCTTTGCGATCACCATCCCGGACCGTCGGCGCGCCAATGGCCGCAACGGTGACTGACCGGGACTAGCTGTCGTTGCTATGGAGGTTGTTCACCCGGGACTTGGGAGTAAGGCTGTGGTTGCGAAGCCAAACAGTCTTCTCGTGGAGCCCCGGATGAACGTCCACAAGAATGCCCGCATGACGGTTCGTGGTCGAGCCCTTCTTGTCGAGCGGATAAACAGCGATGGCTGGCCGGTAGCGCAGGCTGCCTTGGCTGCCGGCGTTTCGGAGCGCACGGCCTACAAGTGGCTGGCGCGCTACCGGTCGGGCGGCGAACTGGCCCTGCATGATCGGCACTCGACGCCGTTGCGATCACCGCACCGCACCCCGCTTGCGGTCACCACCCAGATCGAGGGACTGCGGCGCCAGCGCCTGAGTGGCCCGCGCATCGCTCGGCGTCTCGGTTTGCCGGTCTCGACCGTCGGAGCTGTCCTGCGCCGCCGCGGCCTCGGCCGCCTCAAGCAGCTCGATGAGCGTCCCGAGGTCGTGCGCTACGAGCGCGCCAAGCCAGGCGAGTTGATCCACATCGACACCAAGAAGCTCGGCCGCATCGACGGCCTCGGCCACCGCATCACCGGCGACCGAACCAGACGCAAGCGCGGGCTTGGCTGGGAGCACCTCCACGTCGCCATCGACGACTGCTCGCGGCTGGCCTACACCGAGCTGCTGCCGGCCGAGACCGGTGAAGCCTGCGCCGGCTTCCTCGCCCGCGCCAGCCAATGGTTCGCCGCCAACGGCGTGACCGTCCGCCGGGTCATGACCGACAACGCCTTCGCCTACACCAACAGCCGCGCCTACAAGGCCACATTGGCGCAGATCGGCGCGCGCCACATCACCACCAGACCCTACCGGCCGCGAACCAACGGCAAGGCCGAGCGCTTCATCCAGACCGCCCTGCGCGAATGGCTCTACGCCAGGCCCTATGCTCAATCCGCCGAGCGCGCTGCCGACATGCCAAGTTGGCTGCACTGGTACAATCACCACAGGCCGCACTCAGCCCTCAAGGCAAAGCCACCCGCCTTCAGGCTGAACAAAGTCCTTGGCAACGACACTAGCGGCCGGCCGCCAGGCGCTGACCCGGCGTTTGGCTTGCGCGATCTCTTCCCGGCTCATGCCTTCGCCGTAGCGATCGGCGAGCCATGCCGCGAGCGCATCGCCTTGGCGGGCCGCCAGCCGCGCCCAGACGCTGGCCTCGACCAGATTGCGCTTGACGCCGATGCCGTGGGCATAGAGCCGCGCCAGCCGCAGCTCGGCGATCAGGTTGCCCTGATCGGCCGCCTTGCGATACCAGCGTGCCGCCGCGCCTGCATCGCGCGGTACCGCCCAGCCGACCAGATACATCAGGCCGAGTTTCGCCTGCGCCACGTCGTAGCCGCCCTCCGCGGCACGGCGAAACCACTGAAGTGCGGTGGGAAAGTCGTGCGGCACACCGTCGCCGGTGTCGTACATGATGGCGAGCGCAAACTGAGCGCGTGGATTACCGGCCTCGGCCGCCGCCATCTGGCCGGGAAAAGGCGCTGCCGCCGCCGCGCTGAACCAGGCTGCGATCAGGCCGGCGCCAAGGATGATGAGGCGTCGCATGGCGTTCCCTCGTGCTCGAGCGGACCCTAGTGGAACCGTGGCGCCGGCGAAAGACCCGTTGGCCGGTGGCGCCCGGCCCTTGCAATCGGCGGGGCCATTCAGTAGCTAAGGCCGGCCATGCCCCACCGCTTCGGATGGCGGCAGCCGGCCAGGCGCCCGTAGCTCAGCTGGATAGAGCACCAGACTACGAATCTGGGGGTCAGGGGTTCGAATCCCTTCGGGCGCGCCAATCTTTTCAATGGGTTAGGACGACGGTCGATCGGCGGGATTCCTGTCGGGGTAGCGCCCAGGGTAACAGGTGACCTCTCTTGTAGGTGACCTCTCTTGTATGTGTGATCATCGGTTGAAACGGCTATTGTCGATCAAGCGCACGACCTGCGGGCCGTCGAGACGTCGAGACATTGGGGCGCCGCCATGGCTCAGGGGTACATCTACATCCTATTCAACCGCGCATTCCAGAACGACCAGTACAAGATTGGGATGACGACCAAGGCGCCCGAAGAGCGGGCGCAAGAGATATCGAGAGGCACGGGAGTGCCGCGGCCATTCGAGGTGCTCTACGAGCAGCGCGTGATCGACTGCCAGACGGCCGAGCGCATGTTGCACGAGCGGCTGCACCAGTACCGCTCAGCCAGCAACCGCGAGTTCTTCGAGCTGCCTCTGAAATCCGCTGTGAAGGCGCTCGAAGATGTTGCAGACGAAGTCGGTAGAGTGACGAGCCCGAAGGGCAGGAGTCCGAGCCCGAGGCTCCCCACGGGGAGCCCGTCCAGTCCGGCGATATCACCGTCGCCGCACCGCGTAGGCGGACCGCCGCTCGGAAGTTGACTGCCGGCCCCGTCAGCTTCGAAGACCACCTGGCCTACACGGACGCGGCTCGCCAGCCGATTTTGGTCGATCTGCGCGAACGGGTGTTCGGCCTGGATGATCGGCTGCGCGAGGGCGAGCATTGCACACCAAACCGACGCATTCGCTACAAGAAACCGGGAGAGAAGATCTTCCTGGAGATCAAGGTACAGCGCGCGGCGATCGTGCTGCACTTGGCGGATGGCGGATGCCCGGACCCGAACCATGTTGCGGACGACATCCCCGAGTCTCACGGCTGGCGCCAGTTGAAGAAGCGGATCACGATCCTCAACGGAGAGGACCTTGAGCCGGCGATGCCGTTCGTCAGCGCCGCCTACCACGCGAAACTTTGACCGGCGCACTCTGTATGGCCTGCGCCGGGAAAGAGGGGGGCTGTACAAGAAGCATAAGCAATAAGGGACTAGGAAATGGCAAGAGCACCAAGGCAGATTCCGACTGGAATGGCTTGGATCAATCAAATCTTCTCCATCGGCTCAGGCTACGAATTATGGCGTCGCACGCCGAGCGCGCACGACGTGCGCCAGTACGCTTCGTTCGCCATGCTGAGAGATGAAGTCCGCCGTCGGCACTTTCATATGGTTCGCAGGGGGACCAATACGTCATCTTTTGCACTCGCGGCGAATTGCGGATCATCTGCTGAATTTCAAACCCCTCGGCCCGTTGCTGAGGGAGGTGGCGAAGCTGGTCCGGGCGGCGGTCGCGCCGTGGTATCGTGTCCTGTGTGATGACAAGAGCGCAAGATAAGGACCGCGGAGGAAAATAGCCGTGATCGAGGACGAACCGTCATGGGCCTATGTCGGGCGCTTCATGTATGCATTCGGGGTGCTGGAGAAACTCGTCGATGAAGTGGTCGTCTGCCTGCTCGACCTCAACGCCCATCAGACACTCATCCTGCTCCGGCACATGGATATAAGCCTCAAGTTGCGGCTGCTGAAGATCGCATTCAAGCGCAGAGGGGACAAGTCGAGCGTGAAGCGTGTCAACCGAGTGTCCGACCTCAGCGTGCTTCGCAACACGTTCGCCCACTCCAGCTTCATCTCCGAGAAAGACCCCGAAAGGGGCATTGTGATTACATTCGATTACCTGCCTCGCGGCAAGATGGACGTGCCGGACGTGTTCCACTCCTTGGCGGACTTCGACGCCTGGGACGCGGAGATGCGTGACCTCTGGAATGAGTTCTCTGCCATGGCTGGTCGATGTTCAGCCGCTCGGCGAGGACGAGAATGATTTTGCCCGCGAGATTGCCGAGGAACTTGGCGCCGCGGGCAACGTCATCCCGTTCTCCCTTGCGTCAGGATGATCGCGATTGAGCCTGGGCTCTTGCCCTCCTTCTGTGCCGCTACCGCTTGATCGCCCTCGTCAGCTTCCTGTGCGCGCCCGGGTGCTCGCGCTCGAGCCTGCGCAGCGCTGACCTGACGTTGGCGACCCCGCCGGTGCGGAGGCTCGTGTCGGCGATCACCTGCCTGAGGTCGTCGCCTGCCTGGCCGATGGGCGTCGAGGGCGGGGGCGTCGCGGACGCGGTCGACGGCCTCCTGTTCGGCGGCGGGTGGGTTCTCGCCGACAAGGTCCACGGCATCAAAGAGCCCAGGATCCCGCGCTCGAGCTCGCCGACGCATCGCGATATGGTGACGCCCTCGCCATCTGCGCTAGATGTTGGTGAGCGAAAGGCGGTGTCGATGCGCCTGCTGGTCAACGGTGAAGAACGGACCCTAGACGTTCCAGGCGAAACCAGCCTGCTGACCGTGCTGCGCGAGGACCTGGGCCTGACCGCGACCAAATTTGGCTGTGGTCACGGGGTATGCGGTGCCTGTTTCGTCCTCGTTGACGGGAGCCCGGCGGCTTCCTGCACGACCACGGTCGGCGAACTTGAGGGCAAGGCCATCACCACCGTCGAGGGGCTCGCCGACGGCGACCGGCTGCACCCTGTCCAGCGCGCCTTCCTCGATGAGGATGCGAGACGCCCCCGGCATGGAGGTCGAGTTCATCGGCGCCGCGCTGCTCATCGTGGTGGTTACCGCGCAGGCCGAAGGCTGCCACATCCGCAAATAGCCTACCCCGACTCGCGCACGATGAAATGGCCCGGGACGACGATGCGGCGGAACTCGCCGGTCAGTTCGCCTGACATTCGTTGCAGCAGTATGCGCCCGCAGACGACGCCCTTGTCGTAGGCGCGATTGTCGACTGTGGTGAGGGCAGGGCTTACCAGCGCCGCGGTTTCGATGTCGTCGAAGCCGACCACGGCGACGTCGGTTGGGACCGATAGTCCGGCGCTCTTCAGCGCGTCCATTACGCCGATCGCGGTGAGGTCGTTGGCGCAGATGATCGCATCGACCGGTGGTTCGAGCCCGACGAGCTGCGCTGCGGCATCACGCGCGCCCGCGCGTGAATAGTCTGAGCGAAGGACAAGACGTGGATCGAGAGTGATGCCCGCAGCGAGTAGCGCGTCCTCGTATCCCGCGAGACGGCTGTCGCCGGGACCGACGCCCAGCGCAGCGCCGACGAACGCGATACGCTTGCGGCCGGCGCCGAGCAGATGGCGCGTCGCTTCCGACACGCTCACTCTATCGTCGCCCATGACGCGGTCGCCGAGGTGCGGGCCTTCCATCGGTCCGAGCATCACAAATGGAATCCCGCTCGCGGCAATGCCGGCGAGATCCTCATCGCTGGCGCGAAAGAGCGACACGATCATGCCGTCGACGGCGCGCGCGACCATGTCGCGGAGAGTGCGCAGTTCGCGCGCTGGATCGGCATCCGTGCTGCACACGATCACCTGGTAGCCCGCATCGCTGAGTGCATCCTGCACGCCGCGCGCGACCATCGGATAAAACGGGTTGGTGATGTCGGGCACGATCAGGGCAACCGCATCGGTCCGCTGCGTCCGCAGTGAACGTGCGACTGCGTTGGCGCGGTAATCCAGCTCCTCCGCGGCCTTTCGCACCTTCTCCAGTGTGACCGCCGAGACAACGCGCCGGCCGGTCAGAGCATGCGATGCTGTCGTCGGGCTGACCCCCGCCGCTGCGGCCACGTCGGCGATCCTGACGCGAGGCATTCAGACCTTCCCAAATCGATTTCAAAACGACCGCAGAATGCGTGCTTCGCCGCTGGATTGTCAACGAAATCGGCCTAAATTAACAGCCGGATGCTGCGCCGCAATGAAGAAAGTCGCTTGACCCAAATCGATTTGGATATATGGTCGGCCTGCTAGATTTCAGGGAATTGGCGCGCCGCGGCTCGTCAAATCGCTCAAAAACGCGCTCGGGGGTATCTTCCGAGCCATCTGGGAGAGGGACGCTTCATGAGAAAGAATTGGCAATCCGGCCTCGCGCTCGGGGCAGGGCTGGCCGCCTTGGCCACGTTCGGTGGCCTCGCGTCTGGTCCGGCGATCGCAGCCGACCCGGTCAAGATCGTGTTCGTTGGCGACTCATCGTCGTCCGATCCGGTGTGGTCGTTCCGCGTCCAGGTGCTGCAGGATGCAGCGAAGGCGGCGGGCGCCGACTTCAGCTTCCAGTTCGCCGCCGGCGACTTCGCCAAGCAGGCGCAGCTGATGGAGCAGGCCGTCGTCGGCGGCGCCAAGGCGATCATCGCGCCGATGTGGGACGAGCACATCTTCGTCGATCCGGTGACCAACGCAGCCAATGCCGGCGTCGCGGTTTACGGCCTGATGGGTATGGGCCCGAAGAATAACCTGTCAGCCGACGTGCAGGCAAAGGTCGGCTGGGATGACATCGATCTCGTCCAGTGGGGCCAGAAGATCGGCGAGGTGTCGCTGCCCTTCGTGCCGGATGGCGGCAAGGTCATGTGGCCGGCGGAAGTGCCGTCGGCGACGTACATCACCGAGGCTATCAAGGGCTTCCAGCAGTACTTCACCGAGCACGGCAAGAAGGTAACGATCGACGTCGTTGAAACCACCAACGACGGGACGGTGGCGACGTCGCGTATCGCCGCCTATCTTACCTCGCATCCTGATACGAGCGCGGTTATCACGTCTGGCGCAATCGCGGCGGACTCGGCTGCCGTGGCCGAGCAGCAGATGGGTATCGCCCCAGGCAAGATCCCGGTGATCGGCCAAGTGGTCAGCCCGAACGCTGCGGCCGCAGTAAAGAGCGGCATCATGGCGGTCGGGCTCAACATCGACGATGTCGGCGCGATGAAGCAGGCTATTGCGGATGTGGTTACGATGGCAGGCGGCGGCGCGGTTCCGCACCGCTCTGTCGATTACCTTGTCATCACAAAGGACAACCTCGAGCAGACCGTTCCACCAGGCCTGCGTTCGTAGACAAGTGATCCACGCTGCAATGACGCCCAGAGTCGCGTTCGAAGTAAAGGCGACTCTGGGCGAAAGCCCGCGCTGGGACGCGGCCATGGCAGCGCTATGGTGGGTCGATCTTGCCGCCGGTATCGTGCACCGTAACGACACTCGGGTGGGCAAACACCAGATGTGGAATGTCGGTGAGCCAGTGACTGCGGTCCTTTTCGATGAAAAATTCGGCCGACTGATTGCCTGCGCCGGTGGCATTTTCACCCTATCGCCCGATGGTGATCGTCGATTGGTCATCGCAATCGAGCCCGGCGAGACGGACCGGCTACCAAACGATGCCGCATGCGACTCGCATGGGCGAATATGGTTATCGACGCTCAATCGATCGTTCAAGTCGGGAGAGGGACGCCTCTATCGCGTGGCCAATGGCAAGGCTGAACTGATGGCCGGCGACTTCACCATCCCGAACGGCATAGGCTTCTCGCCCGATGAACGCCTGATGTACGTCGCCGATTCATACCAGACCGGCGTCGACGTTTTCGACTTCGACGCAGCGACGGGCACGGTCGCGAACCGCCGCCGTTTCGCGAACGTCGACCCGGCGAACGGGTTTCCCGACGGCCTGTGCGTCGATAGCGACGGCGCGATCTGGCTGGCGCTCTTCGGCGGCGGCGCGGTCCGCAAGTATTCGCCGGAAGGCGAGTTGATCGCGGTTGTCGATCTACCGGTGACGCAGGTGACGAGCTGCGCCTTCGGCGGCGACCTGATGGACGAATTGTTTATCACCACTGCGCGGGTAGGCGATGGCCGGCCGCTTACCGCTGCCGAGTTGGATGCCCAGCCTCACGCCGGCGATGTCTTCACGGTGCAAGCCGGCGTCACCGGAGTAGCGCCTCGTTGTGTCGCCTCCGCTCACGTGATGTCGGGCGTCGGCGCATGACCGCCGCAACGAAACCTTACGTGTCCGCAGGGGCGTCGACCGTCGCGCCAAGCCTGCTGCGACGGCTGGCCCGGCAACCGTCCCTGATTACCTTTGGCCTCCTGATCATGCTGGTCGCCGGTTTCGCGATCGCCACGCCGAACCATTCGTTCGCGACCCTGCCCGTTCTCCAGCTCTTCCAGACGTACGCGCCCGAGATCGCGCTGATGACGATGGGGATGAGTATCCTGCTGATCGTCGGCGAAATCGATCTGTCGATCAGCTCGATCTACGTCTTCGCGTCGGTCATCTTTGCCTCGCTCAACCACGCAATTGGCCTGCCGCTCTGGCTCTGCTTCCCGGCGGCGCTCGGCGCCGGGCTGGTGATGGGCGCAATCAACGGGCTCCTCGTCGTTTTCACCGGTGTCAGTTCTCTCATCATCACCCTCGGCACGATGTGGGGCTTCAACGCGGTGATGAATCTCGCCATCGGGGGCAAGTCGGTGCCGCTGCCCGACGCGAATCCGAACGGCGGCCTGCAGTGGATCCTGACCGGCCAAGTCTACGGCGTTCGTATGCAATTCGTCTGGATGATCGTCGTCGCCGTTCTGCTCTCGCAGTTCCTCCACCGGACACGCACCGGCAACCGCATCTTTGCCACCGGCAGCAACGAGCGCGCCGCCCGCATGATGGGCGTCTCCGTCGCCTGGACGCGCGTCCTGTGTTTCTGCCTGCTGGGGTTGCTCGCCGCGTTTGCGGGCGTGCTCGCGGTCAGTCGCACGAGCGTCGCGGTGCCGCAGTCGGGCCAGTTCACCATGCTGCTTGCGCTTGCCGGCGCCGTTGTCGGCGGCACCAAACTCACCGGTGGCAGCGGCGAGCTTTTCGGGGCGCTCTGCGGGGCTTTCATACTCCAGGTGCTGAGCCTCGGCTTCATCCAGCTCGGCCTCAACGACTATTGGGTCACGCTGGTGACGGCATGCGCCATCATCCTGACTGCGTTTGCCTATCTGCGCATCGACAGGCAGCTCAAGCGATGAACGCGAGCGTTCACCCGATCGTCGAAATGCGCGGCGTCAACAAATCGTTCCGCGGCGTGCACGCTCTCGACAATGTCGACTTCACTGTCGGCGTTGGCGAGGTCGTCGGTCTGCTCGGCGACAACGGCGCCGGCAAGAGCACGCTCATCAATATCCTTACCGGCTTCCTCAAGCCGGACACAGCCAGCATCCGTATTGATGGGGTCGATCGACAATTCCGCAATCCGCGCGAGGCGCGCGATGCCGGCGTCGAGACGGTCTATCAGGAGCAGGCGCTGGCAGACGATCTCAGCGTCACGCGCAATCTGTTCTTGGGCAAGGAGCTAGTCCGCAACGTCGGTCCGTTCCGCCTGCTCGACGAAAGCCGCATGCGGCGCGAGAGCGAGGTGATGCTGCGCGACCTTCGCCTGGCGGTCGATATCGACAAGCCGACCCGTGATTGTTCAGGCGGCGAACGGCAGGGAATATGCATCGCCCGCGCCATTCACTTCGAAGCAAAGCTCGTGATTCTCGACGAGCCGACGAACGCGCTTGGCGTCGCCGCAGTGAAGCGTGTCCTCGATCTCATTCGCGATCTCAAGGCGCGCGGCATCGCGGTCATTTTCATCGGGCACAATCTCTATGAGGTGCTCGAAGTTGCCGATCGCGCCGTGGTCATGGTGCGCGGCAAGAAGGTTATCGACGTCGAGACGCGCGATACGTCGGTCAAAAAGCTGACGGAGTTGCTGATGCAGCGCAGCGGTATCGCCGGCTAGTTCGATGACCTACACCATTCGCCCTGACGTGTTGCTGCGCCAGTCCAAACGTGGACACGACGCCATGCGCGCCAAGGATCTGCTGACGCACCAGCTTGCCGCGTTCCGCGAGATCGGGCGGACGGTGCCGCCGCTCAGCGGCAACGCGCGCGAGCAGTTGGCGTTGCTCGAGGCGAACGTCGACTTCGAGGATGTTGCGGCCGGCGAACCTTCCACGATCGACGGCATTCGCGCTGAGATCGGAATGGCTGAGGCCAGCGCGAGCGTCGACGCGGACACTGTTGCTGACCGCGTCCTCGGCGGTTGGCTTGGCCGCTGCGCCGGCAACACTCTTGGCAAGCCTTTCGAGTTGCCGACGTGGAGCGCGCGGACCATTCGGGATTATCTAGAGCGCGCCGACGCCTGGCCGCTCACCGACTATGTGCCGGCGCTCGATCCTATGCCGGCGCCGTTCGAGCTCCGCGAGGATTGCTGGCGGACGACAACGCGCGGCCGCATCGCCTACGTCACGCGCGACGACGATCTCGACTACACCATCCTCAATCTCATGCTGCTCGAGCGGCATGGTCCGAATTTTACGACCGAGGATGTCGGCCGCCTGTGGCTGGAGCTGCTGCCGTTCGGCAAGACCTTCACCGCCGAGGCGGCCGCTTACCGCAACCTCACCGAAGGACTGGCCGCGCCCGAGACGGCGACGCGGCTTAACCCGTATCGCGAGTGGGTCGGCGCCCTAATCCGTGCCGACGTCTTTGGTTTCATCAACCCCGGCCGGCCGCTTGCCGCCGCGCTGCTCGCCGCACGCGATGCCCGTCTGTCGCATACGCGCAATGGCATCTACGGCGAGATGTGGGCCGCCGCCGCCGTCGCGGCTGCCTTTGCGGCAAAGTCGCCGTCGGAGATCATCGAGGCCACACTTCGCGTCGTGCCGCCGCGCTCGCGTCTCTATGCGACCGTCGACCGGATCATCGCCTTGTATCGGCAGGGTGCGTCCTGGAGCGAAGCGATCGCATGGATCGAGTCGCTCGGCTATTACTACGTCCACGTCATCAATAACGCCGCGATCATCGCGGCTAGTCTGTTGTGGTCCGAGGGCGACTTCACGCGCGGCATTTCGCTGGCGGTATGCGCCGGCCTCGACACGGATTCCAATGGTGCCACCGTCGGCTCTATCCTCGGCGTCTACAACGGCGCTCGTGCAATACCGCGTTCCTGGACAGAACCTTTCAATGATGAACTCCGTAGCGCGCTTTGCGGGCAGGCATCGCTCTCGATCCAGGAGGCGGCGAAACGAACGCTGTCTCTAATCTGACGAGTCGGTCGCAGCGCACCGCCCGATCTTCCCAGAGCCGTGCCGGCCCCAGTGACTGGTCGCAGCGCACCACCGCGAGGGGGAAGACGCCGAAGAAGAGCGTCGCCTATTACTTTCGCGGCTCAAAATTGAAAGGGCTGCGCGGACACGAGGCGGGTCGCGGACACCTCTTTCAAAGCGCCCGTTGGCTCAGTAGCGGACTTGCGCGGTATTTAGATACCACACGCCCCCGTCCGAAAGCGTTTCGGAACTTCTCAGCCTAGAAATGTACCGGGCTGACGCCATACCCCTATAGGGTATACGGCCGAGAAGCACCTAAGCCGGTGGGGTCGGCGGTAGCGACGAAGTTGCTCCGCGGTCACGCCGGGACAGGGTGGCCTCTGTGTTCGCGAGATACACTTCTCCAACGCGCGTTCTCGAATTTTCCCACACAAACCAAGTGTCGAGGACCTTGCAGGAGTGGGGTATGTCCTACCCACCCTAGGCGGTCCGAGCCCAGAGCTAGCGGACCCGCCCGAGCTCCTTTGGTCTGAGTGAGCTCGAATAAGCCCGGACCAGAGGCGGGAGGCCGAACACCGCCCTCGGCTAGGAACCCAGTTGGCTACCGAGTTGAGCGCAGGGGTTCGAGGTGGGATGCAGGGAGGCGACCCAGCCGCACCAGCCCGCTCCAAATCGAAATCCGAGCGAGACGACCCGTTCAACTGACATGACGCTATCCTCGACCACGAAGAGGATTCGCCATGGTCCGACGCTCCCCGGAGGGTGACCCAGTGCCGGAGAGTTGATGAGGAGGAGTCGAACCCATCAATCCCGCCACTTCACAACTCATCGTCAATTCCCATGCAAATGGCATAGACGGACCTGTGGTGAGTCAAAACGGCCGATTTCCGTGGTTTGACTCCTCCTCATCATAACTCAGTCACTGGGTCCACCGTCCCTGAATTTGTCCCTCGACCTTGTCCTCCGACTCACGATCCTGATCAAAACGGCGGCTCCACCTGGCCGTTGTCCGGCATCCCCCGCGGCGGCTTCCACTGCTCCCGGTCGGCGACGCCGTCGAACTGACCCTGCTCGTCCTCGGTTCCGGGCAAGTACCACCAAAACTCTACTCTTCACGCGCTTGGCGACGACCGCCCAGCTCGGCCTTCGCCCTACTCCAGCTCGCCTCCGAGATGGCCACGCTCGCTCGCACGGTTCTTGAGGTAGGCCGCCCGTCGCGGCCCGCTGGCGAGCTCGTCCTCAAGGAGCTTCCTGGCCCTGCGCCAGTTTCGAGTCCTCGGGTTTTCGCGCTCCCGCAGCTCTTTCGCCAAGCGCCAGCACGTCGTCAGGTTTCCGATCCGTCTCGACCCCCGCCACTCGGCCTTCTTCACGTCAAAAGTGGTGCCGTCTTCGAAGACCGCCGTCGCCGTCCACGAGGCTGTAGCCGAAGCCGAAAGGGCCGAGTCCTTTCTCGACGTTCGTCTTGCTCCTCAGCAGCAGCCGCCCGTTTTGCCGTCGGGTGCGACTTGGGTCCGGCATCGCATAGAAACAGACACGGGCCGAGGCCACAAACCCGACACTGTCCCAGGGTGTGGTAGAGGGCGATCTCGTCGCCCGCTCCCTTTCTCAGGCTCCCGAAGCCAGGCCAGCAACCCTATGCCGGCGCAGCATGGCCGACATCGGGTCGAGCACCGCGCGGACCTGGCTGACGTTGTTCGAGTTGGCCTTCCGCACCGAGGTAGGCCGTGATCGGACATGACCACGATCAACTTCATGGGATCACTATCCGTCGAACCGTGCGTGAGGTCCTGCTCCCCTTGACGACTTCCTCGATCAGGGCGAGGTCGGCGTTGAGGTCGAAGCCCGTGTACTCGTCGCCAATCTTGGCCGACGGCACGATGAACACGTTGCTCATCTCCGCGCCGCACGCCTGCAATTCGGGGGATGAGCGTGTCCTCGGGATCATCCTCCGCCGTTAGAATGAGAACGGAGCCCGGCTCCCCTCTCCAGGTCGAAGCGCAGGCTCGCCGGGAAGGGCATACCCGTCGTGACACAGGCGGCGATGTAGTTCGCCATCGTCGACTTCCCGACGCCGGGCATCCCCGTGTTAGAGTTCCCTCCCGACATAGAGCACGCCGCGCCACAGGGCCTCGACCGCCCGCGGTTTGACGCGGTGCCCTCGGAGGACGACGAGTTCCTTGCGCCGCGTCGTTGCCGTTTCGGCCTGGGCGTGTGAGACATCCGGCCAGGGTGAACGTAGCCGGGGGCGTCGCGGTCGATGCCAAAGACGTGACAGACCGCAACCTCGGAAGGCCCGGCCAGCGGCACGCCCCGATTTTCTCTCGCCGTTGAGCGCGTAGAACGCCTGGTTGGCATTATGGCCTTTGGCCTCCATCTCGCGCGCCTCGCTCACGGTGGAGGCGAACCAGTTCACGTCGATACCGACGATGTTGTTGGCGGCCAGGAGGCGTTCGGCCTCGGCGATCGTTTCATCACTCATTTTCTTTGTCCTTCGCTACGCGCCAACGTCTTCGAGCATCAAGTTCGATCAACTCGGGCGATGGATCACCGGGGACGGGGATTAACTCGTCGTGAAATAAGAAGATCGTCTGCGGCCTCGTCGGCCGCTGCTGTCTCGACGGCACGGAGCTCTTTGACAAGCGTTCCGACCGTGACGGGATTCGCGCCTGGCGACCGTCGAGGCTGCGCCACTGCACGGAGTTCGCGGCCCGGCAGGCGTTGCCGTACAACGGGTCCCTGGCGCTCCAGTCCAAAAAGACTTCGTGACCCTGGCCGCCGGTGGCGCGACGGCAGGCCATGGCCACGCGGAGCCACTCTGGACGGCTCCGATAGAGACGCGGGTCGAGATGCGACAGAGCGCGCCGGAGGAAGTCGGCCGGTGCCGGCGTCCACTCCGACTCGAATCCCGGGCGGTGCTGCATCTATGATTTATTCACCGTGTCGGAAGAATTCCACGGATACACCGAGTTGCTCCAGGATGAACCGGCCAGGATAGCGTCGCCAATGTCGCGGAGGGATTTGATCGGACGAAGGTCCGGAACGGCTCGCCCTTCTGGTGAAAATAACCAGGAAGACGAAGGACGCCCTGGGCGGCGTTCTTGGCGACACCCATGTCTCCGCCGGTGAGCTCCGCGAGCTTGAGCTGGGCGGCCTTGAAGGCGGCGAGAGGGAAGTCCTCGACGAGCCAGTAAAGGTGAAAATGCCCCGGCGAGGACTGGACGACGAGCGTCGGGCTCAGGTCCGGGAGGAAGATGGAGTTCGGCCTGGTAGAGGTCGGTCCCGTCGAGGTCGGACCAGAGCGCGCGAATCTCTCGACGTTGTCCACCGTGCGACTCGTCGCTCGAGCCCGGAACTGGTTGGGGCACAAAGACACCGGCGCCTCGTCGGCTGAGCCCGACCAGGTCCGTCGAGGGTGAGGCGCTCGGGGTGACGTTGAGTTCGGACGGATCAATGGCCTGTCGTTTCGCGTCCTTGGAGTTGTCCTTCGTGAAGAAGAAGAAATCCGCATTAGGGTCGGGGTCGAGCCACTTGAGGAAGCGGACCCGCCTCGCCGGTCTCCGGGGGTAGGGTCATGACGACCTCCGTCAGCAATTTGCGGGCGTTGTGGCATCGCCGCGCCGGCCCTGGGCCTCGTTGGGCTCACCTTCGACGTTGCGAAGCAGCGCGTCGGCCTTCGGCCCCGGCCAACACGACGCGACCAATCGCGCGAGCTGGTAGTCGCTGTCCTCGACGAGGTTGACGACAAGCGGGGGCCTGGCACTGAGCGCGAGGGCGACGGCCTCCCGCCTCCACCGGGGTCAGGATCAGGTCGACGCGGAGCTGCGAGTCGGCGTCCGCGGTGCAGATCACGAACGCCCCGCCGAGCCCGGGATAGTCCAGGGTCGGGCCGACGAAAACGATGCTATCCCCGGCATCGCGCATGACGAAGTCGGCGATTGCGGCCGGACTATTGAGCTTGATCTTAGGTTCCATCACGTACTCCTTTCTGTTAGACGCAAACGAGCGCCACCGGCGACCCAGGGAGGGACCGGCGGCGCTCGGTTCGTCGGGCTTGCAGCCGAGCCGGACGAGGAAGCCGCGGGGTTGCCAAGGTCTCAAAATGACTGGCGCCTGCTCACGGCGCGAGATTTATATAGGTTATGGATTTGAGGCTGTTGCGCTTTCAGTGAATTGTTCCCCCGGGCCGCGCCTCGGCTCGTGACAACAATATTCGAGACGCAGGCTCACGAAAAAATCGCGGCGGATCCCTGCGATCGGGACCGGCAACCGACCCGCAAGTGGGCGGCGATTTCTTTCTGAGTGAGTTTAGTCTCGTGGTATATTGGCGACATGCTAGATGGTGTCCTGGATCGGAACTTGACGATGAACGAGGCCGCGGGAGGCTCCGCGTGAGCCGCCGCGCGTGCCGTCGGCCGTGGAAGTCGGCGACATTGGCCAGGTAGCGTGCGATGAGCCGGGGCGCCTGCACCTTCCACCAACGAGACGTTACCGCCGCGGTCAAGGCCGTCCGCCAGGCTGGCTGCGAGGTGATGCGCGTCGAGGTGGACCGGGCGGAAGATCGTGGTCGTCACCGGCAAGGCCGATGAACGGCGACCGGGCAACGACAACGATGGACAGGATAGGGAGATCGTCCTGCAGCGCCCCGCCCTCGCCCGCCCCACCTGCACCTCGAAAGAACGCGACACGGCCGCAAGGTCTGGTACGTCCGCGTTGACAAGGGGCCGCGCGTTCGCATCCGCGCTGATTTCGGGACGCCGGATTTCGACCAAGAGTATCAGGCGGCGATGTCCGGGACGACGCACCCGAAGAAGGGCGCGCCGCCCGCCGGCACTCTGGCTTGGCTGATCGAGCGGTACCGGGAGTCCTCGCGCTGGCGCTCCTACTCGCTGGCAACGCGGCGGCAGCGGGAGAACATCTTCAAGCAGGTGATCACCACGGCCGGCACCACGCCGGTGAGCAAGATCACCGAGGCGGTGATCGTCGCCGGCCGGGAACGCCGGAAGGTGACGCCGTTCCAGGCGCGACATTTCATCGACGCCATGCGTGGGCTCTTTGCCTGGGCGGTCGAGGCCGGCCACGCCAAGACGAACCCAGCGACGAACGTGAAGTACGTGGCCGTGAAGTCCGGCCACACCGGCTTCCCGGTATGGACCGAGGACGACGTTGCCGCTTACGAGGCGCACTGGTCGCTCGGAACGCGCCAGCGGGTCTGGCTCGCTGTCCTGCTCTTCACCGGCCTACGCCGCGGCGATGACGCCGTCTGGCTCGGGCGCCAGCACGTCCGCAACGGCGTGGCGGTGATTAAGACGGAGAAGACGGGGCAGACGGTCGCCGATTCCGATCTGGGCGCCGCTGGCCGAGGTCTGGGACGCCGGACCGACCGGCGACCTCGCCTACATCTGCGGAGCGAACGGGAAGCCCCTGACGAAGGAGTTGTTCGGCAACCCCTGTTCTCCTCCGCCTGCCGCGAGGCGGGCGTCGGCAAGGCCGCGCACGGGCTGAGGAAGATCGGCGTGACCCGCGCCGCGAACAACGGAGCGAGCGTCGCCCAGCTCAACGCGATCTTCGGTCTGGAAGGGTGGCCAGCATGGCCTCGCTCTACACCGGAAGTTCGCCGATCGGGGCAACGGCTGGCCGGCGAGGTGATGAACAAGATGCTGCCGCACGAAACAGAGAACGTCTATTCCCGCACCTCGGGGAAAGGTGCGGGCTGCAGCGAAGAAAGCTCAATGAACACAGACGCTTGAAAAAGCAGTGGTGGGCCCGGCAGGACTTCAACCCTCAACCAGATCGTTATGAGCGACCGGCTCTAACCATTGAGCTACAGGCCCGGCAACGCGTCGTACCGCCGATATACATGACGCGCCGCAGGACGGCAAGCCGGTGGCCGCAAAACCGTCACGGTTCCCGCCGGTTGCAGCCGCAATGCCGTCGCTTTCTCCGGCGAAGTCTCCGCCCCAAGCAGAAATCATACCCCAAGGAGATTTCCCAGTGGTATCATGGCTTGCCGCGCTTGCCACCGCCGGAATGCTGGCAATGGTCCCCTCCATGGTCCAGGCGGACACCAGCCCGCCGGTGCCCCAGCTTCAGGCCAACGGCAGCGGCGAAGTGATGGTGACGGCTCCCACATCGGCGGCGGCCACCATCGGCGTCACCTCGCGCGCCGCGGAAGCGAGCGCC
>CAVUOD010000010.1:0-192785 GCA_963743015.1 uncultured Alphaproteobacteria bacterium | reverse complement strand
GCCCGAAACCCCTGAAAACCCTACCCAAATCTTCCTGGCCGATACCCCCACCGGCCTGCCCCGCATTGCGCGGAACCTATTCACCCCGTCTTAAGCCACGCTTAACCGTAACCGGCAAGCGCCGGCGGCCAAGCGGGACCTGTCTAGAAGACCCTCGCCTGTCTGCCCGAGGACGCGCCGAATCCCTCTATCAAAGCTTCGGTCCCCTCGCTGTTTGCCAGCTGGTTCTGGATATCGACCAGACGCGCCAAGTTTGCGTCGCTGGGTTCGTTCGCCAGCGCCGCCTCGGCTTCCCTGAGTTCTCTATGTAACGTCCGCTTGCGCCGGTGCAAGGTCAAAGCCTGCAGCCAGCCTTCTTCGGCGTCGTGGTCGTCGGCTTCCGGGCCCGCCGGCCAGTAGCCCATGGCCGAAATCTGCGCCGACAGCCGCCCGGCGAGCGCCGCCAGATCGCGGGATTCCAGGGCTTTTGCCAGCTCCGCGGCATCGTCCGCCTCGCCATGGGCGACGATCTCCTGCACCGCGGCGCTGAGCCGGGCGAGATCGCCATGGCTGAATTCGAGATGGGCGAATTCGTCGAGATGGCGGGCAATCAGCGCCGGATGGTTGACCATGGTCATGACCAGCACCGCCTCGCGGAAGGGTGGCGTCGCCCGGCCCGACAACATCTGGCTGCGGCGCAACCGGTCTGAGACCGGGATGGGCGATGAGCGAATAGGGAGTAGCGAATAGGGAGTAGAGGACGAGCGGCCGCGCTGCCTGCCCCTATTCGCCATTCGCCATTCGCTATTCGCTCTTCCAAATTCGCTATTCGCTCTGGGAAAAAGGCCGCAACCCGCTCGGCGAAGGCCTGGCTGTAATGGCGGCGCACGCTGTCGTCGCCGATCTGGCGAGCGATCTCCGCAAGCCGCGCCTCCAGCGCCGCGCGTCGCTCCGGCGTGTCGAAGACGCCGGCATCGGTCTCGCGGCTCCACACCAGATCGACCAGCGGCCGGGCGGCAGCAAGGATGGCGCCCATCGCCTCGGCACCCGAGGCGCGGATGAGATCGTCCGGGTCCTGGCCCCCCGGCAGCAGGGCGAAGCGCAGGCTTTTTCCCGGCTTCAGCTGCGGCAGAGCGAGATCGGCGGCGCGGAAAGCGGCGCGCAGGCCGGCCTTGTCGCCGTCGAAGCAGAGGATGGGCTCGTCGGCCATGCGCCACAGGATGTCGAGCTGGCGCTCGGTGAGCGCGGTGCCGAGCGGCGCCACGGTGTTGGCGAAGCCCGCCGCCACCATGCGGATGACGTCGACATAGCCCTCGACCACGATCACCGAGCCCTGCATCGCGGGCGGCGTGACGGGCATTGGCGCCGTTATAGAGCAGCGTGCCCTTGTGGAAGAGCTCGGTCTCCGGCGAGTTGAGATACTTGGCCGGCACGTCGGGCGACAGCGCGCGGCCGCCGAAGGCGACGATGCGGCCGCGAAAATCGGTGATCGGGAAGATGACGCGCTCGCGGAAGCGGTCGAAGGAGACCGGGATATCGGGGCCGGAGACGAGCAGGCCGGCGGCGATCATCTGCTCCTGGGTGATGTCCTTGCCCGACAGGTGCTCCTTGAGCGCCGAGCGGTCGGCCGGCGCATAGCCGAGACGGAACCGGCGCTGGAGGTCGGGGCCGATGTCGCGGCCGGCGAGATAGCCGCGCGCCGCGGCACCGGTGCGCGCATTGAGCGCGGCCTCGAAGAACTGGGTGGCGAGCTCCAGAACGTCATGGAGGGTGGCGCGCTCCTTCTCGCGCTCCTCGGCCTCCGCGTCGCGCGCCGGCATGGGCACGCCCGCCTCGCCGGCCAGCCGCTCGACGGCCTCGGGGAAGGAGAGCCCCTCGGTCTCCATGACGAAGGTGAAGATGTCGCCGTTCTTGCCGGCCGAGAAATCGAACCACTTGCCCTTGATGTCGTTGACGAAGAAGGAGGCGGTCTTCTCCGCATTGAAGGGCGACAGGCCGGCGAACTCCCTGCCCTGCTTCTTGAGCTTCACCTTGCGCCCGACGACCGAAGACGCCGGCAGGCGCGCGCGGATTTCGTCGAGGAAGGAGTTGGGGAAGCGCATGGGGTGATTCGCTCGTGCGGCGCCGGTGGCGTGAGCTTAGCCCATGGCGGAATGAGGGCGGAGGTTTGCGGGCAGGCCGCGTGACCTCGCGGGGTAGATAAGGCGGAGTTGTCCTAGTTATCCACAGGGGGAATCGACGGTTGTATGTTACGATTTCGCACCAAAAGCAGCAGTGTGCGGTGAAAGGCCCGACTATCTCGTGGCCAAAATTGCACCGCGCTTCTCCTTTCGGAAGGAACGCTCCAATGTCAACTCCGCCCGATGATCTTGAAGGCACTGCGCCAGATAATCGACGCTCTGACACCATTTGACGCGAAAGATGCAGGAAACAGATTTTACGGTGGGCGCGCGAAAAGATTGGTTTCCGGGTTCGAAAGAGGGGCCACGCCAACCAGCGGCCGACGATTCCAGCCGATCCAAGAGCCGCGACACACGTCGGCCCGCCCGTACGAAGGATATCAGAACGTTCGTTGAGGCTAAGAACCCCCAATCCGACAATCAATTTGCTGCAACGGTAGCGTATTATTATCGGTTCGAAGCTCCAGAGGCGGAACGAAAGAGCGATATCACTGCAGAGGACCTCCAGGATGCTACTCGAAAGGCGGGACGCCCCGGCTTAGGTATCCTGGTCGACTCCTCAATGCACATGGTCAGGGGTACTTCGACAAAGCCGAGTGGTCACTACGCCCTTAGTACCGTCGGCGAAAACCTTGTAGCAATGGCGCTGCCGCAAAGCGGAACGAACCAACCACGTCGAACAGCAAAACCCAAAAAACGTTCAGCCACACAAAAAAGCACGCCAAGCGAAAACAAACGAAGAAAGTAGGCGATGGCCGCTGTCACAGCAGTTGCGGCCGCCGAACAGGAATTGCCGAAGCTGAGCGTTTGCGCCGCCTCCTGAAGAAGAAGAGGGCTCCGCAGGTCTGGTCCAGCGATGAACGCGCGCTTGCGAAGGCCACTGCCAGTGCGTGGTTCGAAAACACCGGCCGGCGGTTGAGATCCGACGTTGGGGCGATTCGACCTGACAACAGTGGATGAGGCGTACCGCTGATCTTGGAGGCATCAGAAAAGCATGCAGCAAGATCAAGATACCTACAATCCTCAAGGGCCTGAGGAAAGCCCTCATCAAACTCCGAACCGAGTGTGTCGCTACAAAAGACCGGCTCCGCCCACTACTGACAGCCCACCGGACTTTTCGCCGTTAGTCCCGATCCCGTGATGCAATCAATCTTGGTCGCAAGGTGGGATGAATGCTCCATCTGCGTTAAGGCGCGAGCATCCCTTCAGCGACCGTCATGATGGGTGGACTGCTTGAGGCTATCCTGCTCGCACGAGTCAACCGCGCGGCAGACAAGGGCCCGCTTTTGCCGCCAAGGCGGCTCCTAAAAGCCCCAAGACCGGCAAGACCAAACCGCTTCAAGAATGGATGCTCAACGACCTGATACAGGTGTTTTCTGAACTAAAGTGGATCACCGTTGCCGCTACAGCGGCAGGGACCGTTCTAGAGATTACCGAAACTATATCCACCCGCAGAAACAGCTGTCGCACAACATGCATCTCACGCCGGAAGATGCGGCTTTGTTCTGGGAAGTGACAAAGGCGATCACCCGGCAAGTGGTCACAACCGCCCCTATAGTTCCGCCCCGCCATCCGCCTTGGTCGGATTTTGCCCCGGCCATCCAGGTCTTTGCTGCCGCAACGCTGCGCGTGGATGGCCGGCACAAGGCCGGGCATAACGACCGTGGAGGCGCCCTGCCCTCACCCCCTCTTAGCTGCGCCAGCGGTTTCGCGTTACCCGCGAAACCGGGCTCCGCTGTTCTCCCCCTCAAGGGGGGAGATGGGAGCCCGTGGCTGGTTTCGACGTTCCCTCTCGACGCATACGGTCGTATATACATGGCCTGAGCCTTCATCCGTCGGTCGGATCGTCATGGCGAAATCAGGCAAGAGGTCATCGGGATCGTCGAAGGGCGGGAAGTCGCGCTCGCTTGCGCCGTCGAAGGCACGCTCTGCCGGATCATCTCGGCGCGGCGCGCGCGGCGAGACGAAAGACGCGAATATCACCACCGTCTCGCGCGACGAGAAGCGGAAGGGCAAGACTGACTGGGCGCGGGTCGATGCGCTCGGCGATACCGACATCGCGGAGATGGTGCGCGACGACCCGGACGCGGTGCCGGTCGATTTCGACTGGTCCGGCGCGGTGCTCGTCATCCCGCCGAAGAAGAAGGCGATCTCGATCCGCGTCGACGAGGACGTGCTCGACTGGTTCAAGGGCGAAGGCGCCGGCTATCAGCGGCGCATGAACGCCGTGCTGCGCTCCTATGTCGAGCAGCGCAAGAAGAAGCGCTCATGACGACAAGCGCCCGCGCTCACCCCCCTCTTGCGCCCCTGCAAGGGGGGAGATGGGCCCAGCGCCGGGCGCCAAGCATGACGAGGAGTAGCCATCAGGCGCCTTGTGGGATGTCCGGAAAGACGCGAGACTTTTCTTTCGTCTCCGGAAGATCTGGAGGTTCCCGGTGTATTACCTGACGACCCTGCCGGTATGGCTTTCCGGCATCATTCTGATCGTCCCCACAACGCTGCTTGCCATGGCCGGGCCGGTGGTTGCGCGCCGCTATGTCGAGTTGAGCCGGTTGCGCACCAATAACGAGGTCGCCGGCTTCAAGTTCGCCACCGTCGGCGTGCTCTACGCGGTGCTGCTTGCCTTCGCCGTCGTCGTCGTCTGGCAGAAATTCGACGAGGCCGACAGCAAGGTCGCGCAGGAGGCGAGCGCCGCCTCCGCGATCTATCTGCTGACCGAAGGGCTCGACGCCGCCCATGGCGCCGCCATCCGCCAGACGACGACCAACTATCTGACGGCCGCGATCGTCGAAGACTGGCCGGCCATGGCCCGGGAGTCCGAAAGCCCCGCCACGACCAAGGCGCTGCACGACATCTATCACGAGGTTCTCAATTATCACGCCTTCGGCACCGACGAAGGCATCGTCATCGCCGAAATCCTGCGGCAGGTCGACCAGATCGCCGATGCCCGGCGCGAACGCCTGGTCATGGCCGACGGCATCGTGCCGGGGATCATCTGGCTGGTGCTGTTCAGCGGCGCCTTCATCACCATCGGCTTCACCTTCTTCTTCGGCACCGAGAACCTGCGCGCGCAATCCGCCATGACGGCGGCCCTGTCGATCCTGATCTTCGCCGGGCTCCTGACCATCGTGACCATCGACCACCCGTTCGCCGGCACGGTGAAGGTCGGACCGGAGGCGCTGTCTGCCGTCCTCAAGGATTTCGTTCGCTGACGGCGCCGGGACCGCCATCGCAGCCCGGGCCCGAGGCGGCGAGCCGCCTTTCCGGCCGGCAGCATGGAACACGCCGTAGCGGTCATGCTCGAAGTGGAAGATCTTGGCGACCGTGATCGCCTCGCGCTCCCAGCGGACGGCATGATAGAGCGCCACCGCGATCAGCGCGCCGATGACCGGCCCCAGCCAATAGATCCACCAGCCGTTCCAAACGCCCGAGATCAGCGCCGGGCCGAAGCTGCGCGCCGGATTGGTGCTGGTCCCCGAGATCGGCGCCTCGAGCCAGACCATGAGCGCATAGAGCGGCGGAAACAGCGCCGGCGTGAACCGCTTGAGCCGCCTGTGGCGAAGAAACGCGAACAGGCCGAAGATCAGCGCGAAGCTGGTCACCGTCTCGCCGGCAAGCGCCCACAGCGCGCCATAGGCTGCGCCGGGCGTGGTGGCGCCGAAGGCGATGCTGCGGCCCATCGCGCCCCAGGCGAGCAAGGGCAGCGCGCCGACCGCCGCGCCCGCCATCTGCGCCGCGACGTAGCCCAGCGCATGGCGCGCCTTGAGCTTGCCCATCAGCCAGAAGGCAAGCGTCACCACCGGATTGATGTGGGCACCGCTCTCCCTGCCGAGCGGCGAGAGCGCGATTGCCGCGCCGGTCGTGCCGAACAGGAAGCCGGTCACCAGCCGCCGCAGCGCGGCATCGGGCAGCAAGCGCATCATCGGACTGCCCGCGCCGAAATCGACGATGACGATCGACAGGCCGACGCCGAGCAGCAGCGCCGTGCCGGCGGCCTCGGCGGTGAACAGCTTCCACGGCACTCTCCTGTCTCGCTGGCTCATTTCCGACGCGCATCCCCAGGGCAGACACGGGCGAAACTGGGCCGCGTTCCTCTCTCAGCAAGGGGGAGACGGGAACATGCGACAACCGCGTCAGAACAATTCGGGGCCGGCACTTGTCGCAAACATGCGCCAGACCGCCGGCGCAAACCCCACCCCGGCATTTGCGCCGGCCTCCGGCAGCACATGCCGTATTCTGAACAGAATAGGCCGCTATCAATGCTATTGTGTCGGGCGGAAGGGCGATTCGGGTTGCTTAGCTTGGGAGGGCTAATGCGATGCCACGATTTCGCGTAACATTCCGAAAGATAGTGTACGGCGACACCGGACAGGCGCGGACGATCTGCCAGAGGATCGTCGAGGTCGAGGCGTGTGACGGCGAAGCAGCGCAGGCGGCAGCCATGCCGCTGTTCTGCACCCTGGAAAACGTCAGCGACTGGCTCAATCACGCCGACTGGATGGAAGTCGAGCCGGCCATCGACGAACAGGAGCGGCAGGCCGCCTGACGGTTTCGGCGGGACAGCCGGCCTTGCCCGCTGCGCCCGGCGATCGGTCGGGCCCGGTGAAAGACAGTCGAGGCGACCGCTGCGGCGGCGCGAAGCCCCGCCGTGGCCACGGCGGGGCTCGACGCATCTGCTGCAGGGACCACGCCCGTGCCCTTCGTTTGTTTCAACTCCGGGGAAAGGGAATGGGTCGCTGCTGCCTCTTCATCTAGCGCAAAAACCTCAAGGCGGCGTAAGCCACCATGGTTGCCAATTCCTGTGCACCAGGCAGAACGTTCACTTTCCCGCCGGTAGCCCGACGCCGACAGCGCCTTTCGCCTCGAGATGGGCGATGACGGCGGTATCGCCAAGCTCGCGCGCCGCATCCAGCGCGCGACCGAAATGGGCCTGGCTCTCGGTCGTCGCATGCAGGGCCTCGGCAGCCTTGCCGGCCTGCAGCGTCGTGGCGGATCAAAACGCAGGGCCCGCAACGGAGTAACACGCTGGACCTCAGCCGGTGCCATTTGCCGTCGATGGACCGATGATCGCGGCGATCTCGGTGACCTTGTCGGCGGGGAAACCGCCCTCGCGGGCGTGGCGGTAAATGGCCTCGGCGCTTTCGGCTTCGTGGATGCAGTAGATCTTGTCTCCGGCCACGTAGCTCATGTCCCAGACATAGGGCTCGCCCAATCCCGCCACGACTGCGTTCGATTTCGCTGCGATTTCGCCGAGCTGCTGCTGGCTGAACTGGCTGGCACCTGGAATGTTCCGCTCGATGACGAACTTGGGCATGGGGCACATCTCCTCTTGCTGTTCGGACGGCAGCGGTGGCGATCTATTTCGTTGACAGAGGCATGGCATCACAGGAGACGTTGGGATTGTCGTCGGCGAAGGTTCCTCGCGGGTTCATCTTCCACGCCCAGACGTGAATCTCGTAGAACGGGTCGAGGCCGTAGCTGTTCGGCGCGCCGTTGAAGTTCATCAGGTGGCCGTCAATCGAAGCCGGCCCCTTGAAGCTGATGTATTCGACCGCGATCAGCTTCAGCGATCCGTCGGCCTCAGGCTCGTACATCACCGCCTGCGGGCGAGCGATATCGAGTGTCTTGTCCTTCAGATAGGTGCTGTTGACGTAATGGATGCCCATTCCGCCGCCGGCTGGCGCGCTATCGCAGGGGATCGGTTCGTAGCCCTCCGACACGGCGACCGACACGTCTCCGAATTGACCATCGGCCGCCCGCACTGCGGCGGCCAGCGGATTGCCGACCGCGACCAAGGCATTGGGGCCGATGGCGTTGTCGATGCGCGCAACTGCCCCATTCGCGAATAGAAGGGACCCAAGCGCGAGACTTCCGGCCCAGCCAAATCTGTTCATGATGGTCTCCCAAAACGGCTTTCATCGGTCGTTGAAACCTGCAGGTTCGCCACCGCTTGCCGTCGTGCTGGCGCTAGCGATGCAATGACGCGGACGGAGCTTGGCGGCCGCGACCGACAATGCATTCCACGGCCCGCAAGGATCGTCAGGTCAGATTATCGTTAGGGGCATAAAGCTGAGCTATAGTTCCGGGCATGAAACTCTCGCATTTGAACGGATTGCGAGCGCTGGAAGCGACGCTGCGCAAGGGCACGTTCAGCGCTGCCGCCGACGAGCTTGGCGTCACCGTAGCGGCGATCGGGCAGCAGCTTCGCGGACTGGAGAAGTACCTCGGCATCAGGCTTTTCGACCGGCTGCCAACCGGCGCCCGGCCGACACCCGAAGCGCGGGCGGTAGCGGAGCGCCTCACCGCCGGCTTCTCGCAGGTCGAGGAAGTCCTGAGCGAGCTTCGCACCGGCCGCGAAGGACGCCGTTTGTCGCTCTCCATGACCTATCATTTCTTCGAAGATTGGATGTCACCACGCCTGCCTCACTTCTACGCCCTCAACAACGCGGTGGAGGTCAAGATCGACACCAGCGACCGCCTCGTCGATCTTGCCGCCGAGAACATCGACATGGCGATCCGCTTCTCGTCCGAGCCAGGCCCGGGATACGAGGCGCTGGATCTCTTCAGGAACTGCTTTTTCCCGGTCTGCTCTCCTGACTTCGCCGCTGCCCACGGGCTCGATCCCGGATGCCGGGACCTGACTGGCGTCCCCCTCTTTGTCCAACAGGAGGTGACCACCGACCCGGAATGGCTCGGCTGGCCCGAATGGATGAACCGATTCGGCATCGAGAAGAACGATGCGACTGCCACGCAGCACACAGCCGGTCGGGCAACTGCGATCTCGGGCACGGGACTTGTTCTGGTCACCTTGACCCAAGCCTTCAACGAACTCGTCGATGGTCGACTTATCGTGCCGCTCGGCAACCGGGCGATACTCCCCTCCTCCTATAAGTACCGTCTCGTCTGGCCGGCGGCGCGCAGCCTCACCCGCGCCATGCGCGCGTTCCGTGACTGGACGGCCACGGAGCGCGACCAGTTCATCGGCGAAGTTTCCCGGCTTATCGGCGTCGAGATCGGCTAGTCGTTCCGCGGAACGACGCGCAAATCGCCGGCTATAGAGACGGCGGCGGGCGTCTAGTTTCGTGCCGCCACCTCTCCTCCGCCAGCGGCACCCTTCGCCTCCAGATGGGCGATGACGGCGGTATCGCCAAGCTCGCGCGCCGCATCCAGCGCGCGGCCGAAATGGGCCTGGCTCTCGGTCGTCGCATGCAGGGCCTCGGCAGCCTCGCCGGCCATGATGAAATAGCGCAAGGCACGCTCATGATCGCCGGCCAGTGCGAAGTGCTGGGCGAGCCGGTGGGCGTGCTCCTCGATATGGCCGGCGAAGATCTCCTCCATCGCCTCGCCGACGCGCCTGTGGAACTCGCGGCGTTTGCGGTTGAGCATCGAGCCATAGGCGGCGTCGCGGGCGAGATCGTGCTTGAACATGTATTCCAGCTCGGGCACGCGTCCGGCCTCGCGCAGAAGCTCGGCGCGCTCCAGCGACAGCATCTGCTTGCCGAGCACCAGCGCCTCGTCGGAGATCGACTCCAGGATCCGGTAGTAGAAGGCGCGGCCGATGACCGACGCCGCCTGCAACGTCGACTTGGTGTGCTCGTCGAGCCGGTCGATGCGCGCCATCAGCAGCGCCTGCAGGCTGTCGGGAATGGGAATGTCGGCGAGGTTGGTTCCCGCCTTCCATTGCAGGCCGGCATCGGACTGCAGAACCGCGCCGCGGTCGATCAGCGTGCGCACCACTTCCTCGACGAAATAGGGATTGCCGTCGGTCTTGCGCAGGATCAGTGCGTGCAGCTCGCGCGGCAGGTCGGCGATGTTGAGAAGCGCCGAGACGAGCGCGTCCGTGTCTTTGGCATCGAGCGGCTGAAGCGCCAGCTCGTCGTAGCGATGCGGATAGTCCGCTTCCGCCGCCTGCTTGATGCGCCAGGACGGCGCCTGCCGCTCGGGCCGGAACGCGCAGAGAAACAGGATCGGCACCTCCTCGACCATCTTGAAGAGATGGATGACCAGGTCGATCGAGGCCGGATCCGCCCATTGCAGGTCGTCCAGCACGAGAACGCGCGGCCCCGCCGCGGCGGCCGCCAGCCACGCCGGATAGACATTGTCGTAGAGGTCCTGGCGGACCTCCTCGGCCGAGTAGTCCTTGGCCGCTTCGTGCAGAACCTTGGCTGCGATCACCCGCTCGACCGCGACCGAACAGAGCGAGACGACTTCGTCGTTGGCGCCGGAGGCCCTGAGGCCGTTGTCGACCTTGTGGTGAACGACGTCCGGCGGATCGTCGAGCTCGATGCCGAACATCTGCCGGGCGAAATTCTGGAAAAGGCCGAAGGGCCGATTGGCGTCGTAGGGAATGCCGTGGGCGACATCCCAGCCTTCGGCCAGGCCGTCCGCCTCCCATTTCTTGAACAGCTCGGCGATCAGCCGGCTTTTTCCCAGACCGGCCTCGCCGATCAGCGTGATGATGCGGCCCTTGCCCTGCTTGAGGTCGTCGAGCGCCGCATTCATGGTGGCAAGCTGTGCGTCGCGTCCGATCAGCGGCGCGCCGACGCCGCGACGGCTTTCACCCGGCGCGCCCTTGGTGCGCAGCACGCGGTAGGCCGGGACGGGCTCGCTCTTGCCCTTCAGCTCGACGCCGCCCAGCGCCTCGACTTCGAAGTAAGGCTCGATCAGCCGAAACGTATCCTGCGACACCTGAACGGTGCCGGGCGCAGCGGTCTGTTCCATGCGGGCGGCGACATTCACCGCATCGCCCATGGCGGTGTACTCCATCGCCTGGGCAGAGCCGACGTCGCCGACCACCACGGGGCCGGTATTGATGCCGATGCGGATGCCGAATTCGATGCCCATCTCCTTGCGGATCTCTTCGCCCAGAAGGCGGACGGAAGCGAGCATGTCGAGCGCGGCGAGAACGGCGCGCTGCGGGTCGTCCTCATGCGCCGTCGGCGCACCGAAGAACGCCAGGACCGCATCCCCCATCAGCTTGGCGACGGTGCCCTCGTAGCGCACGATCGGCGCGGTCAGCCGTTGGAAGGCCCGGTTCATCAGGTCGGTCCAGTCTTCCGGATCGAGGTTTTCGGCCAACCCGGTTGAGTTCACCACGTCGCAGAACAAGGCCGTGATGATGCGCCGCTCGCCGCGCATCTCGCGCTTCCCCGGCGCCGGCATGGGATTGTCAGGCCCGATATGACTGGGGCCATTCGGTGTGGTCGGCATAGCGATCTCCCTGACCCAATCTGGCGCCATTCTAGCATTTAGCCGGCTGATGGTCTTTGTTTGCAGTTCGCGAGAGGTTGTGTGGCCGACCTTGAGCAACCGAACCGGTCTTCCGGGCCTTGCATTCTGCCGAGCCAGTCACATCTGAATCGTACCGCGTTGCGCGTGATGGGCCGCAAGTCCACCGCCAAGCCCGGTGCCTTCTGAAGACGACCGAGACTGCGGCCGACGCGGACCCCGCGCGAGAAACGCGGCTGTGTTTGGACACTCCAACGGAGGATACGAACATGGCTGTTACCGCAACCAGACTACCCGTGAAGAACGAGAACAAGAGCGCCATGCCGACGCCCCGGCATCCGCTGGAAAGCCTGCAGAAGGAGATCGACCGGCTGTTCAGCGACTTCAGCCTGTCGTGGCCGTTCCGCAGGTCGTCCTTCAGTCTCGAGCCCCTCTGGCAGAGCGACATGAGTTGGGGCGCCATGCCGGCCGTCGACATGGTCGAGAAGGACAGGGCCTATGAGATCACGGCCGAGCTTCCCGGCATGGACGAGAAGGACATCGAGCTCAAGATGGCCGGCGACACGCTCACCATCACCGGCGAGAAGCACGAGGAGAAGGAAGAGAAGAAGAAGGACTATTATCTGTCCGAACGGCGCTATGGGTCCTTCCGCCGCGCCTTCCTCGTCCCCGACGACGTCGACACCGACCATATCGACGCCAGCTTCAAGAAGGGCGTGCTGACCGTGATGCTGCCGCGCAAGGCCGGCGCCGAGAAGCCGGAAAAGCGCATCGAAGTGAAATCGGCCTGATGCTCCGGCAGCGCAAGTGAAACCAATCGGAGCCGGGCGTCACGGCCCGGCTCCCGTCTTCATGGTCCGACTAGAAGTAGATCCCCTTCGCCTTCAGCTCCGGGGACGATTTCAGCGCCGAATAGGTGAGAGAGGTGATGATGGTTGCGTTTTCCACCTTGCTCAGATCCGCGACCTGATACATCGGCTTGAGCATGATGTCCCAGGCCGGCTGGCAGGCAATGGGAAGCACCTCGTAGTCGATGAGGTAGATGACGCCGCCATGCGCCGCGGTCATCGCGATCGCGGTCTTCGGGCCCTGTCCCGCCGTGCTCCTGAAGAAGATCGCCTGCCCGAGGATATCGTCGCGGGACGTCGTGTCGTGGTCGAAGAGATTGGCCGCAACACGATCCTGGTTTGGATCGACGCCGAAGATATAGGGAACGACCCGGCCCTTCACACCCTGAAGCGGGGCAACCAGCCCTTCATTATAGGCATCGGTGTACTTGCCGGGTTCGGGGAAGAAGGATCCTTCCTTGCCTCTGACGGTCGACAGCGACATGTAGAGATCGTCCGCGTCGCCCCTGGCCTCGTCGATCGCCCCGATCAGGGCCGGCAATTGGGAAGCGATGGCCGCGAAGCCCGCCTGTCCCGCACTGGCCGCAGCCAGCAGTCCCTGAACGCGCGGGTCCGACGAACTTCCCGCTGCACTGCCCGTCGCCTGGCTCAACGCGCTGTAGTAACCGCTGACCAGACCGGCGATCGCCTGATTGACGTCGTTGTCGGTCCCCGAGCTCACCTTGTAGGGCAACAGCCGGTTCATGACGACGACCGAACAATTCGACGCGGCATAGCTGGCGGCCGGGAAAACCACCAGAGCAGCAAGGAGACTGATGGCGAGGGTCGCCTTTCTGAACAATTTCATGTCCGTGTTCTCCGTTCTTGAATCGATATCTTCGAATGGAATTCGGGATGGAATTGTCAGTTCAAAATTCGTTGAGGGCACCTCCTTCAGCTGAGCAGCCCCTCTCAGTTTCTGTGCCGCGAACGCGCCAGCGCTGCGGTCACCCCCGTCGCGAGGCAAACCGATCTACTGACTGACGCAGAACTTCGGTGCGCCGCCGGACACCCATTGCGCGCTGTTGCCGTTGACGACCAGCGTCGCAGTGCCGTTGGTGTATTTCGTGCCGACCGTCGACGGCACGCTGATCAGCGCGACTTGCGTGCCGTCGCTGAGCACGACATTGGCGACCGTGGCCTGGCCGGCCGGCACGATCGACAGCGTCAGCGCCGAACTGTCGTCGCAGGTGAAGCTTTGCGAACCCGCCACAGCGGCCGGCTGTTGCGGCTGTACCGCCTCCGGCTGTTGCGGCTGCGGCGCGACCGGTTGCTGCACTGCCGGCTGTTGCGGCGGCTGCATTTCCGGCTGGGCCGCCGACGCCGTCTGGCAGGCGTTGAGGAACTGGCCGAACGCCCCGAAGGCGCCGACCGCCGATGTGTGCCATTGCTGAGCGCCGGCGACGCCGAACAGGACCTGCCCGCGCTCGCCCTGCATCGCCTGCCACACCGGATCGCTGAGCGGCAGGCGGAGACGCACGCCGGCATTCTCGCCGCCGGGCGAGATGAAGGCGGTGCCGTCGTAGCGGAAGGTCCCGCGCGACGTCTGCACCGTGACCGGGGCGACCTGATCGTTTCCGTAGCTGCCCAGATCGACATGCAGCTCCACGATCGGGTCGCCGCCGTCGGGCGTGCAGCGTGCGTTGAACAGGGTGCCGTCGGTTTCCGGGACCCCGAAGGTCAGGCTCTGCACGAGCTGGCCGTTCTCGTCGGTGAAGCTCGATGCGTACCACAACGGCTGGTCGGCGGGTGCGGGCGCCTGGCCATCGCCGGCACCGGCTGCCGCGGCTCCGTTCCAGCCGCAATGGGCCTTGAAGATGTCGAGCGCCTGGCGCGACCCCCTGAGGCCGATATTGACGCCGGAGCCATCGAACTGGACCTGGGCGACATGGCCGCCCTGCAAGGCGTCGATCAGCGGATCATTGGGGGCGATCGTGAACGAGGGGACATGGCCGACGAGCCCCGGCCCGCCGAGCGTCGCCATGTAGTCGAAGCGGCGGCCGTCGACCACGACGGCGAGCGGCTTCTGCTCGCCTTCCTGCGCATTCTCGAGCGCCACCCACGGCACGTCGACGCGCGCCGGCAGACCCTCTCCCTGGCACATGAAGATGATGCCGATGTCTTCTTCGCAATTGTCACGGCAGTCGGTCACGGTGATTTCGCTGCCCTGACCATGCGCCGCCCAGACGCGCCTGGGATTGTTGGGGCGCGCTGCCACCTGCTGCACCGGCGAGGCCGCCGCGGTGCCGGACACAGCAACGTCATAGGTCACCTGGTAGACGCCGCCGCCGCCGCGCAGCGTCGCCGTGTGGCGGCCGGGCTGCGCATTGGCGTCGACCGCGAAATTGCCGATGACGTCATCGGCGGAGATGGAATCGTGTTCCTTGAGATCGATGGACAGGCCGCCCGGCGCCGAGAAGGACGCGCCCGGCGCCCAGGTCTGCCCGTCGTTGATGCTCTGGGCGGCGTTGTGCTGCGGGGGAAAGCGCTGGCCGTTGCTGGCCAAGAGGTAGATCTCGTCGCCGCCGATGCCGAAGGTCGTCCTGATCGAATGGACCGACATCACCCTGACGCTGACCATCGGCCCATTGCCGTCAGATGGCGCGCTCGGCGGCGGCGGTTCGCGCAACGCCTGCTCGGCGAGCTTGCCGGCGATGATGGCCGCGCCGGCGCCGAGCACGCCGAGGGCAATCGCCTTGCCGACATCGTTGCCCTGCCCGCTGGCCTTGGGCTGCGCCGGCTGCGGCTGAGGCTGCTGCGCGACCTGCGGCGCCTGAGCTTGCGGCTGGGCCTGCCCGGGAGTGGCGGCCGCGGCCGGGGTGCATTCGGCGACGAAGGCCTTGACCGCATCGTTGTCGATATTGGTGAGGCTCGCGACCACAGCACCATTGGTCGACAGCACCACGTGCCGGCTGCCGGACAGAACGCGCCAGAAGGGCGCATTGATCTTGGTCTCGCCGTAGTACTCGGGCCCGTTCGTGCCATTCGTCAGGCCGAACGCCTCCTGCACCGACCCGGCCGAGCCCTGCACGCCGAACGTGACGTTCTGGCCCATGGCGACCCTGGAGTGATCGCCCTGGAAGCGGACATAGATCGTTCCCGGCGCGCTGGATTGGCACCAGCCCATGAAGCGGTCGAGCTGGTCGGGCCCGAGGCCGTGAATGGCGCCGTTGAGGGCGCCGTTGTCGACATGCGCCCAGCTGAGCGGCGTCTGCTGTGCCTGACCTTGCGGCGCTGCCGCAACCATGCCGCCCAAGACAAGAAATGCACCGAAAACAGTCCGGCTGTTGTGTCGCCCAAACATCCGAAAACGCCCCCCCGTTCGTCTCAGAGTTCCATCGTCTGCACCTATATGCCGGGCCGTCTGATGAATGTATTCTGAACCACTGTCGGCAGGATTGCACATTATTACAATTTCAAAGAGGAATTATTGTCGGCTGCTGACGATGGCGTGAGCGCCGAGATCCGGCCCCGGCACGACGATCTGCGGCCGCTATGCCCGCCGGAAGAGTCTCACACCGGGTTGCAGATATCGGTGCTATCCGCCTTGAAATAATGAACAATTTGTAATCGGGACTGACAGCGTCCTGTCAACAAGCGCCTGCCAGGATGCGAGCCAAGTTTGCTGCATCCCTGCGAGTACCCTGCCCATGAAGAAAACGTTTCTCTTCCTCGCGCTGGCCGCTGCCGGCGTCTATTTCTGGCACCAGTCGGGGCGCCAGGCCGCCCTGCCCTTCGTCTCCAGCAGTCTTGCGCCCGGCGGCGCCAAGGTCACCTATGCCAACGGCACCTATACCGGGCCGGTGACCAATGCCTATTACGGCACCATGCAGATCCAGGCGATCGTGCGCGGCGGCAAGCTCTCCGCCATCAGGGTGCTGCGCTATCCCGACACCCACGGTGCCTCGATCTCCATCAACAGCCAGGCGCTGCCGATGTTGCGCGACGAGGTCATCGCGGCGCAGAGCGCCAATGTCGACGTCATTTCCGGCGCGACGCTGTCCAGCGACGCCTTCATCCGCTCGCTGAGCGGCGCCCTGAGCAAGGCCGGGTAAGCGGGCGGCGCGAGCGCACCCGCGCCACCGCGCCTCACACTTGTCGCTGGACGCCGATCCTCTGCCTACTGCGATCCGCTGGTTCCCGTCTCGGTCGGCGCCACATTGGGGATGTCGGCCGGCGGGATCAGGCGATTGTCCACCGGCGGCGGCGCGGCCGGCGGCTGGGTGGCAGCCGTCGTGTTGGGATCGGGCAGTTGCGGCAGCGCGTTCGGATCGCTGACCGGGGTCGGCTGCGCCGGAACGATCGGCGTCGGGCCGGCAATCGCGGCGGGAGCGGCGCCCGGCTGACCCGATGTCCCCGCGGTCGCCCCATCGCGTTTGAGAAGACGCTCGATATTGGCCATGAGGTCGTCGCCGCTGCCGGCCTGCTTGTTGTCCGCAGCCTTGCTATCCGCGGCCTTGGCATCCGCGGCCTTGGCCGGCGGCGGCTCGGCGTTCGCCGTCGCCCTGGGCGGTGCGGCTTCAACCGGCGCGGCCGGCGTCGTCGTCGCCGGCACCGGCGCGACCAGGGCCGGCTGGGCCGCGTCGCCGTCCATCGGCACACCGCCCGCCCCTGAACTCGCCGCAGCCGGTACGCTCGCCGACTTCTCCGGCCGGGTCTTCGGCTCCGGCGGCTTCGCCGCTGCCGTCGCCGGCTCGGCCGGCAGAGGTACGGCCGCGCGATCGCCGACCGGCGCGGCAGGCGCCGGTGCTTCGCCGCTCGCCGGTATCGAGCGCGCCGGATCGTCGGCAGACAGCGTCCCACGGGTGTCGCCGGCGCTTCCCGGCAGGGCAGCCGACGCACCCGCCGATGACGGTTCCGGCGCACCGCCGCGCGTGGCAATGCCGTAGGCGTAGGCGAGGATCACCATGCCGGCGGCCAGCGCGACGGCGCCGACCAGGACCGCGCCGCGTGCACCACGGCGGCGACCGCCGCGCCCCCGGCGCGGTGCCTCGAGATCGTCGATCGCCTCGTCGAGACCGCCGGCCTCGGCGCGCTCGGGATCGTAGGCCCTGAGGTCGCGGTCGGTGTATGGCACCTCGCGCGCGTCCAGAAATGGCTCCTGGCGCTCGGCCGGCCCACGTCCGCCGCGCGACGACAGGCGCGAATAGGTGACGACGGCACCATCGTCCGCCGGCCCTCTGTCGGGATCGTTGCGCACTTGCCTTCTCATTCTTGCATGCCCCTTTTGTGCCGAAACCAAGCAGCCCATTGCGGACATTCGATGGCATAACCCCGGCATCCGTGCGGCGCATTGTTGATGGCCGCCAGTGCCCCGGGCAAGCATTTTCGCGCTTTTTGCGCTATGCTGTCGCAGGGGGGAAGTCACGATGACGACGCGACCGAACCTGTTGTTGCTGGCCTTGCTGCTGACTGCGCGCGGGCTTCTGCCGGCGCATGGCGCCAGCGCGCGGCCGCTGGCCGTCGATCTGCAACTGGTCATCGCCGTCGACGTCTCCGCCTCGATGGAGCGCGACGAGTTCCTCCTGCAACGCGCCGGCTACGTCGCGGCGATCAGCCATGACGACTTTCCTTCGCGCGGTGCTCTCCGGCGACAACCGCCGCATCGCGCTCACCTATGTCGAATGGGCCGACACCAACCGGCACAAGGTGATCGTTCCGTGGCGGTTGATCGACAGCGCCGACAGCGCCCGCGCCTTTGCCGCCGAACTCGCCGGCACGCCCTTCGTCGAAGAGCATGGCACCTCGATCTCGGCGGCCCTCACCTTCAGCGCCGGCCTGTTCGCCGACTCAGGCTTCACCGGCCCGCGCCGGGTCATCGACATCTCCGGCGACGGGCCGAACAATTATGGTCCGCCGGTCACCGCGGCACGCGACCAGGTCGTCAGCCACGGCATCGTCATCAACGGCCTGCCGATCCTGATCAGCCCGTCGCCGATCTTCCCGGCGATGGACCGCTATTATGCCGACTGCGTCATCGGCGGACCGGGATCGTTCGTGCTGCCGATTGTGAGCGCCGACGAGTTCGCCCTTTCGATTCGGCTGAAGCTGATCCAGGAGATCGCCGCCCATCCAATCGCCCCGCATATCGTTCCGGTGAAGGCACGCCCGCCGGTCGATTGCATGATCGGCGAGGAAGCGCGCCAGCACGTCAATCAGTTCCTGCCCGGCCTCGACAACTGAAAAAGTCCCCGGCCGGGCCCAAGGGTGATCATCATGACCTACGAACTCTATTATTGGCCCGGCATCCAGGGGCGCGGCGAATTCGTCCGCCTGGCACTGGAAGAGGCCGGCGCCGACTATATCGACGTGGCGCGCGAGCGCGGCACCGCGGCGCTGATGCAGATGTGGAACGGTGCCGACATCGCCACGCCGTCCTTCGCCCCACCCTTCCTGCGCCATGGCCGGCACGTCATCGGCCAGACCGCCAACATCCTGCTTTATCTCGGCGAGCGTCACGGCCTGGCGCCAAAGGCGGAAGCCGCCAAGCTGTGGACCCACCAGATCCAGCTCACCATCATCGATCTGGTGGTCGAGGCCCATGACACCCACCATCCACTCGGCGGCGCCTTCTATTACGAGGAGCAGAAACCGGAATCGCTGAAGCGGGCGAAGCTCTTCCGCGACAGCCGCATCCCGCGCTTCCTCGCATGGTTCGAGGCGATTCTCGCGCGCAACCCCAAGGGCGACGGGCACCTGGTCGGCAAGCGGCTGAGCTATGCCGACCTCTCGCTGTTCCAGGCGATGGCGGGGCTCAGCTACGCCTTCCCCAAGGCGATGGCCAAGCACCTGCCCGACGCGCCGAAAGTGGCGGAGCTCGGCGAGCGCATCGCGGCGCGACGGCGCATCGCGGCCTATCTCGAAAGCGAGCGACGCATTCCCTTCAACCAGGACGGCATCTTCCGCCACTATCCGGAACTGGACGGCTAGCGAGAACTTTTTTCAACCAGATAGAGCCTATTTCCGCACGCGGCGTTCGCCGGTCGGCAGATCGAGCGTGTCGCAAATCTCGCCGAACAGCTTTTTGGCGCTGGCAGCGACCCGTTTCTTCCACCGGGCGGCGCCGACCTCGTCGCTCGACGCCAAGGGAATCGCCTCGATCGACCTGAAGACGTGATCCTGGAGTTCGGCAAGGGCTGCCGGCGCCGTCTCGGCGCGCACGGCAAGCAGCCTCAGCAGGAAGCTCTGCACAACGATACGCACGGCCGCCTGATCGGCCGCGAGTTCGTTGATGATGATCTCAAGTTCTGCACTGCCAGGCTCCCGAGCCCGTAGCCCGGTCTTGATCGTCCTTCCCACAGGCGGCTCCTTCTACAAGCCACCCCCGCATAAATGACAATGGACTGATTCGCTGTCTCATTCAGCACACGTCGCGCGCGTGCAACAGCACCGCCCGGTCACGGGCGGCGCAATGCCAGCTGGCGAAGGCCTGGCAGAACGCCTTGGTGCTAGGTCAGCAGGCCGCGCACCACGGTGCTGGCCTTGCCGAAATCCATGCGGCCGGCATAGCGCGCCTTCAGCGCCTGCATGCACTTGCCCATATCGCGCAAGCCGGCGGCGCCGGTGGTCTTGACGGTTTCCGCGCAGACACTGCGGACCTGCTCTTCGTCCATCTGTTCTGGCAGGAACGACTTGATGATGGCCATCTCCTCGCGCTCCTGCTCGGCGAGGTCGAGACGATTGCCTTCCTCATAAAGGCGCACGGATTCGAGCCGCTGCTTGATCATCTTCATGAGGATTTCGGTGACATCGGTGTCCTGGATCGGATCGCGGCCGGCGGTGCGCGCGGCGATTTCACGATCCTTGATGGCGGCACTGATCAGGCGAAGTGTCGAGACGCGACGTTTGTCCTGGGAGAGCATCGCCTCTTTGAGAGCCGCGTTGATCTGGTCTCGCATGTTAGGTCCCCGTTGCCGCGCCCACGGCAGGATAACCCCGCCCAAATCGACGCGCAACTTTGGCTGATTGTGCAAGTTGTTGATATTCATTGACTTTTTTGTTCGTCCACAATGGACGCTCCGCCGCCTGTGGCCTCGGTGGGGCGCTGATTCCGCGCCCGCGGAGCTTGAGCCCGTGTTTCGGGCGGGCGCTATATGAGCCGATCGCATTCAGAAATCAAGATAGGCGCCATGCCTCCGCCGCATGGCTGTGAATTGATCCCGGCAACGCTTGCGGCTATGGCATTCGCCCATGACCGACACCATGATCGACATCAAGTCGCAAGCCCCCTGGGCCGAGCCGCAACCGACCGCCCTGCTCGTGCTCGCCGACGGTACGGTGATCGCCGGCCACGGCATCGGCGCGGAAGGAATCGCGGCCGGCGAGGTGTGCTTCAACACGGCGATGACCGGCTATGAGGAGATCCTCACCGATCCCTCCTATGCCGGCCAGATCATCACCTTCACCTTCCCGCACATCGGCAATGTCGGCGTCAATGACGAGGACATCGAGACGGTCAACATGGCCGCTTCGTCGGGCGTGCGCGGCGCCGTTCTCAAGACCGACATCACCGACCCGTCGAACTATCGCGCCACGCGGCATTTCGATGCCTGGCTGAAGGCGCGCGGCATCATTGGCCTGGCCGGGGTCGACACGCGCGCGCTCACCAGCCTGATTCGCACGCGCGGCATGCCCAATGCGGTCATCGCCCACAGGCCCGACGGCGCCTTCGACCGCGATGCGCTTGCCGCCGAGGCCAAGGCCTGGCCGGGGCTCATTGGCATGGACCTCGCCAAGGAGGTCACCACCGGCCAGAGCTACACCTGGGACGAGACCTCTTGGGTGTGGGGCAAGGGCTATGGCCGCCAGGAGAGCCCGAAGCACCACGTCGTCTGCGTCGACTACGGCATCAAGCGCAACATTCTCCGCCTGCTCGCCGATCACGGCTGCCGCGTCACCGTCCTGCCGGCGACGGCGACCGCCGAGGACATCCTCGCCCACAAGCCCGACGGCGTCTTCCTGTCGAACGGACCCGGCGACCCGGCGGCGACCGGCGAATATGCCGTGCCGGCGATTCAGGGCGTGATCGCGGCCGGCGTGCCGACCTTCGGCATCTGCCTCGGCCACCAGATGCTCGGTCTCGCCCTCGGCGGCAAGACCATGAAGATGCATCAGGGCCACCACGGCGCCAACCATCCGGTCAAGGACCTCGACCACCGGCAAGGTCGAGATCACCTCGATGAATCACGGCTTCGCGGTCAACTCGAAGTCGCTGCCCGAGGGGGTTGAGGAGACTCACGTTTCGCTCTTCGACGGCTCGAACTGCGGGCTCAGGGTGAAGGACAAGCCGGTGTTCGGCGTGCAGTACCACCCGGAGGCATCGCCCGGCCCGCGCAACTCGCGCTACCTGTTCCAGCGCTTCGTCGGGATGATGGAGGCGAAGCGGGGGTAAGATGGCGACCAAGTACACGGCGCTCGACGACAAGCACCGCGCCATCATCGACCGTCAGCACATCTTCTTCACCGCCTCGGCGGCGCCGGACACGCGCGTCAACGTCTCGCCGCGCTCGACCAACGCCTTCCGGGTTCTCGGTCCGAACACTGTCGCCTATCTCGACCGCACCGGCAGCGGCAACGAGACCGCGGCGCACATCACTGCCGGTGGCCGCATGACCATCATGTTCTGCGCCGTCGAAGGGCCGCCGACGATCCTGAGGCTGCACGGCAAGGGGCATGTGCTCCATCGCAACACGCCCGAATACGACCGGCTGCTCGCCGACGCCTTCGCTGGCGAGGAGCCGCGCGGCGCACGCCAGATCGTCGTTCTCGACACTGACCTGATCGTCAAATCGTGTGGCTATGGCGTGCCGCTCTTCGACTATCAGGGCGAACGTGTGTCGATGGACAACTGGGCGAGCACCAAGAGCGACGCAGAGATCCTGGCCTATCGCCGCGAGAAGAACCGCGTCAGCCTCGACGGCCTTCCGACCGGACTGCCGGAGGACGAGACGGCCTGACACGGCCGGACTCACGCCCCCGGCGTGCCCGCCTCCCCGCCGGCCACCTTCTTGATCAGCGTCGCCAGTTCCTGCGATCGGATCTGGTCGAGCTTCTCGTGCAGCGCGGCGATCTCGATCTCGGCCTTGAGGTTGACCTCGTAGTCGTGGGAGGCGGCGAGCCGGTCGCGCTCCGCGGCGCGGTTCTGCGACATGAGGATCACCGGCGCCTGCACCGCGGCCAAGAGCGACAGCATCAGGTTGAGGAAGATGAAGGGATAGGGATCGAAGGCGTGGACGACGATGAGCCAGGTGTTGATCGACATCCATACGACGATGAACACGCCGAAGCCGATGATGAAGCTCCACGAGCCTCCGACCTCGGCCACCCGGTCGGCGAGATGCTGGCCGAAGGTCTTCGAGCGCTGCAGCTCGATGTTGATGTTGCGCGAGACGGCGAGCCGCCGCACCACCTTGTCGATCACCGCCTTCTCACGGGCGTGAAGCTCGCCCTCGTCGAGTTCGAGAAGCTGGCGCGCCAGCTGGGCGATCGCCTCCTTGTTGCTCATGGCGGGTCCTCCGTCCGGATGCCGTTCGATCCGGACGGATATTTAGCGCGAAGCGTGGTGATTCGAGTGCAGGGCCGTCCGGCCCCGTCAGTCGCCGGGACGGGCGTCCTTGTCGTCCCACATCGCGCCCTCCTCCTCCTGCGGCTCGCCGACGCGCACGATATCGATCTTGACGCGCGTCACCACTGCCGCCAGGGCGCCGAGGATCGCCAGCCACGGTGCCGCCAGCACAACCGCGCCGCCGCCGATGACGCCGACGGTGACCGGCGCTTCGAGGAGGATGTGCCCACCGGGCGCCTTGATGCGGATTTGCCGTATGTTGCCGTTCTTGAGGAGATGCCTGACCCACTCGACCAGTTGGCTGCCGGCGATCTCGATCTCCTCGGTGAACGTCCTGGGCTGTTCGCCACCAGGCTGTTCGTTCATGCCCATAGCCCTCCGCACGTTGTTGCCCGCGGTGCACGGGAATGGTCAGCAACGAACATAGGGAGTCGTGCAGCCTCATGCGTTGATGCGCGTCAAGCCTGCATGCGCCGCCACAATCGACCGACACGCGAAAGCCGGCTGGCCTGTGCCGTCACGCGCCGGGGAGATCGCCCCCGTCGTCCCACAGGGCGGCAATGTCGGCGCCCGGCACCATACCGACGCGCACGATTTCGATTCTGACGCGCGCCACCAGCGCGGCCAGCGCACCGAGGATCGCCAGCCACGGTGCGGCGAGCGCCGCCCCCTCGCCCCCGGCATCCGCCGGCGTTTCCAGGGAAAGCTGCCCGCCGGGCGCCTTGATGCGGATCTGCCGGACATTGCCGTCCTTGAGGAGATGGCCGACCCACTCGATCAGTTGACTGCCGGTGACCTCGATCTCCTCGGTGAACGTGCCGGGCTCTTCGCCATCACCGTCCGCGCTCGTACTCACGCCTGCCCCGCACCCGCTGCAACCCACGCGTTTTTTATAGTTAACAAAGAATTTAAATTGCAGATATCGCAAGAATCTACGATGGCGCCGTGCAAGCCGATGCCGGCCGGCAGCGCGCAGCCGGCCGGTCGAGCGCTCAGATGCTGCTCGCCGAGAAGGTGTCGCAGGTATCGACCTTGCCGCTGGTATAGCCGCGCTTGAACCAGCGGCTGCGCTGCGCGGCGGTGCCGTGGGTGAAGCTGTCCGGCACGACATAGCCCTGTGACTGCTTCTGCAGCGTGTCGTCGCCGATCTGCGCGGCGGCATTGAGCGCCTCGTCGATGTCGCCGACCTCGAGGATGCCCTTCTTGTCGGCCATGTGGGCCCACACCCCGGCGAAGCAGTCCGCCTGCAGTTCGGTGCGCACCTGAAGCGCGTTTGCCTGCACCTTGTCGACTTGCCGCTGCTGGGCGTTCACCTTGGGCAGGATGCCGAGCAGGTTCTGGACGTGATGGCCGACCTCATGGGCGATGACATAGGCCTGGGCGAAATCGCCCGGCGCATGAAAGCGGTCGCGCAGCTCGCGATAGAAGGCGAGGTCGATATAGACCTTGCGGTCGCCCGGGCAATAGAACGGCCCGCTCGCCGCGCTGGCAAAGCCGCAGGCCGACGAGGTCTGGCCGGTGAACAGCACCAGGGTCGGCACCTGGTAACGGCCGCCGCCATCGGCGAAGATCTGGGTCCAGGTGTCCTCGGTGTCGGCGAGCACGGTGGCGACGAACTGGCCGCCCTCGTCGGTGGGCGTGCCCGTCTGGCTGGTCTGCTGGGTGCCGATGGAACTGCCGCCGCCATTGCCGCCCTCGAGGCCGCCAAGCAGCGTCAGCGGATTGACGCCGAGGAACCAGCTCACCACCAGGATGACGACGACCGCGCCGATCGAGAGGCCGCCGCCACGGCGGCCACCGGGCAGGCCCAGACCGATGCGCGGGCCGGTGCCGCCGAAGCCGCCCATGTCGGCGTCACCGCGCCTGTCCTCGATGTTGCTGGATTGCCTGCGCCCCTGCCAACGCATGAAACCGATCTCCGTTGAGCGCTCAGCCTGACCCGGCGGCGCGGCGGCATTGTGATCCAACGCCGCCGCTCTGCGCAAATATCAATTCGGCGAGTTGGCGATCGACAGGATGTTGCCCTCGGAATCCCGGAACCAGGCGCCCTTGAGGTCGCCGAAGCTGGCGATGGAATTGACCGTCTTCAGCTCCGCCGTGTCGTATTCCTCGAAGACGACGCCTTTCTTCTTGAGGGCGGCGACATCGCCCTCGACGTCATCGGATTCGAAGCCCATCAAGGTGTTGGGCGCCTGACCGGCGTACTGGGTCGGATAGAGCAGAAAGGCGGTGCCGTCGCCCATGTCGTAGATCGCGCCGGCGGGAAATTCGTTGGCCGGCGTCACGCCGAGCTTTTCCTCGTACCAGCGCTTCGCCCGCGCCATGTCGGTTGCCGGGATCGTCGCAAAGACACGATGATTGCCAAACATGCCATGCCCTCCCTGGTTGGCCCCGCGTCACGATTGCGGGTCTTCAGACATGGGCATGTTTGCGGGCGAAAGATGTGACGCGGGTCACTTGCCGCCGGCCGCGACAGGGCCGGCGCGGAGATCAGAGGCTCTCCACCGTCTGGCGCAGCAGCTCGCGCACCTCGCCGGCGATCGGCTCGAGCGCGGCATTGCCGACGCCCTGCATCGAGGCGACCGGATCGACGGCGGCGACCTCGACCTCGCCCGGCTTGATCTCCTGCACGATGACGTTGCAGGGCAGCATGGTGCCGATCTTGTCTTCCGCCGTCAGCGCCTTGTGGGCAAAGCCCGGATTGCAGGCGCCGAGGATGGTGTAGGGGCGGAAATCGGCATCGAGCTTCGCCTTCATGGTCGCCTTGACGTCGATGGTCGTCAGCACGCCGAAGCCGCGCTCCTTGAGCGCCGCGGTGACGTTGTCGATGGTCTCGGCGAACGGGGTGTTCACGGTCTTGGCGAAGTAGTAGCTCATCGTCTCGCTCTTCCTCGGGTTGGCGGTTCGGCCGAAGCTCCGGCCGAGCGTCAGGACATATTCGAGAAGCTAGATAAGTCCTGACGACGGAAAAGCGAAGGGGGCAAGACGAAGAGGAGCGACTGAGGAAAGCCGGCGCGGCCGCGCGCTAGCGGACGCCGCGCCGGCCGAAGACGCGGCGGGCGCCAGGCTTGTCCGGCGCCGGCGCTGCCCCGACCGTTTCGCCCTCGCCGGCTTGCGGCTCCGCAGCCGCGCTCGGTTCCGGCGTTTCCGGCCCCGTCGGCAGCGCCTCCGGCCCGATATATTTGGCGATGACCGCATCGGCACGCGCCGCGGCTTCAGCATCCTCGCCGGCCGTGACCAGCGCCGTGTTGCAGGCGCCGCGCAGAGTGGCCAATGTGCCGGCATCGGCGGTCGCCACGAACTTGCGACCGTCCTTGAGGCGGACGGAGAATTCCACGTCCTTGACCTTGGTGACGGCGAACACGCCGGCGGCCAGCCCGAGGGGATTGCCGGTGTTGAGGAAACCGCGGGCGCTGAAACGTAACGCCGCCTTCAACTGGGCGGAGCGATCGTCGGACAGCGTCACGATCTCGGCCACCGCGCTCAGCGGGACCATCTCGTTGAGCCCCGGCCGCGAGCGGTCGGGCAGGTAGAATGCCGTCTCGCCGACGGTGACGGTGACGTCGCCGCCGAAATCGCCTTCCTTGAGCGCGATTGTCGCCATCGCAAAGAATCCCGCGCGACACCTCTTTTCGCTTACTTGCCGCCGAAAGCTTAACGGACGGCTAAGAGCGGCCGAGCGCGGCGGCGCTCCGCCCGATCCAGCGCACAATAGACAGGCAGTCTTGGGCAAGAATCTGGCCGGTCCTCCCAGACTTTTCAGTCGAAATACACGGCGCATCGCGATGCATTCCAAGTCTCGTAACCGTATTCCCAGTCTGGAAATTTTCCAAAAAGCATGTCTATCCTGTGAGGCTTGCCAAGTACCGTTGGCGAATTCCCGCCTGCGGACACCGATCTCAAGGAGGGAACATGACGCGTCCAGGTTTGCCGCTTGTGGCAGCGATTGCTTTTGCTGTCCTCGCACCCCTTCCCGCCGCCGCCGGCGACGTCCCCTGTTCGGCCCAGGGGTCGCTGCGCTCGCAGAACTCGGCTCAGCCGACCCGGATGACCTTCATCAACCGCACCGGCCAAGGGCGCGCCATCCTGTGGATCGACTATAACGGGGGCACCAAGAACTACGCTTGGCTCAATCCCGGCCAGCGCTACAGCGTCAACACCTTCGTCACCCATCCGTGGATGGTGACCAACGGCCCCGGCGACTGCATCGACATCTACATGCCGCAGCGCAAGCCGCGCACCATCCGCTTGCACCACTGAAGCGGCCCGGGCGAGCCGGCCGCAGCCGGCGCCCGCGAGCCTTTGTCGCCGTGACGCGTCCCCGGCGGGACCTACCCGAAAGCGGGGGTTCCGCCCTGTCACCGTTTGCCGTATAAGCCCCGCTTAGCCCGAAACCACTTGGGATCTGCCCCGGAGCGGCCGCCGCGCCGGGGTTTTGTTCGCGACGGAGCCCCCGACAAGCCACAATGCCGAAACGCACCGACATCGATTCGATCCTCGTCATCGGCGCCGGCCCGATCGTCATCGGCCAGGCCTGTGAATTCGACTATTCCGGCACGCAGGCCGTCAAGGCGCTGAAAGCCGAGGGCTACCGCGTGGTGCTGGTCAATTCCAACCCGGCCACCATCATGACCGACCCGGAACTGGCCGACGCCACCTATGTCGAGCCGATCACCCCGGAGATCGTGGCCAAGATCATCGAGCAGGAGCGCGCCGCCCGGCCCGACGACAAGCTGGTGCTGCTGCCCACCATGGGCGGCCAGACGGCGCTCAATACCGCGCTGTCGCTGCGCAAGATGGGCGTGCTGGAGAAACACGGCGTCGAGATGATCGGCGCCACGGCGGAAGCCATCGACAAGGCCGAGGACCGTGAACTGTTCCGCGAGGCGATGCGCAACATCGGTCTGGAGACGCCGCGCTCGGTTCTGGCCAATGCATCCGCGCTCAAGCACGAGGACAAGAAGAAGCACCAGGCCGAGCTCGACCGGATCGCCGGGCTCGACCTGCCGGAAGCCGAGCGCCAGCGCCTGCGTCGAGAGTTTCGAGCAGGACTGGGCGAGCGGCGAAGCCGAGCGGCGCAAGCGCTATCAGGAGAAGGGACTGGTCGAGGCGCTCGACGCGCTACAGACGATCGGCCTGCCCGCCATCATCCGGCCCTCCTTCACGCTCGGCGGCACCGGCGGCGGCGTCGCCTTCAACCGCGAGGAATTCCTCGACATCGTCGAGCGCGGCCTCGACGCCTCGCCGACCACCGAGGTGCTGGTCGAGGAATTGGTGCTCGGCTGGAAAGAATTCGAGATGGAGGTTGTCCGCGACAGACACGACAACTGCATCATCGTCTGCTCGATCGAGAACGTCGACCCGATGGGCATCCATACCGGCGACTCGATCACCGTCGCCCCTGCCCTGACGCTGACCGACAAGGAATTCCAGATCATGCGCGACGCCTCGATCCGCGTTCTGCGCGAGATCGGGGTGGAGACCGGCGGCTCCAACGTGCAGTTCGCCGTCAATCCGGCCGACGGACGGCTGGTGATCATCGAGATGAACCCGCGCGTGTCGCGTTCCTCGGCGCTGGCCTCCAAGGCGACCGGCTTCCCCATCGCCAAGATCGCCGCCAAGCTGGCGGTCGGCTACACGCTCGACGAGCTCGACAACGACATCACCGGCGGCGCCACGCCGGCGAGCTTCGAGCCGACCATCGACTATGTCGTCACCAAGGTGCCGCGCTTCGCCTTCGAGAAGTTCCCCGGCGCCGAGCCGCTGCTGACCACGTCGATGAAGTCGGTCGGCGAGGTGATGGCCATCGGGCGCACCTTCGCGGAAAGTCTGCAGAAGGCGCTGCGCGGCCTGGAGATCGGGCTCGACGGCCTCGACGAAGTGCTCATCCCCGGCCTCGGCCAGGGCGACGACAAGAACGCCATCCGCGCGGCGCTTGGGCGCCCGACGCCGGACCGGCTGCTCGCCTGCGCCGAGGCCATCCGGCTGGGCGTGTCGGTCGAGGAGATCCATGCCGTCTGCCACATAGACCCGTGGTTTCTCAGACAGTTGCAGGGGATCGTGGAATCGGAATTGCAGGTCCGCAAGCTCGGCCTGCCGGTGACCGCCGGACCGCTGAGAAGGCTGAAGGCGCAAGGCTTCTCCGATGCCCGGCTGGCCTCGCTGGCGCGTATCGAGGAGGCCGATGTGGCGGCGCTGCGCGACCGGCTCGGCGTCCATCCGAGCTACAAGCGCATCGACACCTGCGCCGCCGAGTTCGCCTCGCCCACCGCCTATCTCTATTCGACCTACGAGGTGCCGTTTGCCGGCGAAGCGGCGAACGAGGCCGAGCCCAGCGGCGCCAACAAGGTGATCATCCTCGGCGGCGGGCCGAACCGCATCGGCCAGGGCATCGAGTTCGACTATTGCTGCTGCCACGCCTGCTTCGCGCTCGACGATGCCGGCTACGAATCGATCATGATCAACTGCAACCCGGAGACCGTGTCGACCGACTACGACACCTCCGACCGGCTCTATTTCGAGCCGCTGACGGCGGAAGACGTTCTCGAGATCGTGCGCGTCGAGCAGTCGAATGGACGGCTTGCCGGCGTCATCGTCCAGTTCGGTGGGCAGACGCCGCTGAAGCTCGCCAGCGCCTTGCAGGCCGCCGACGTGCCGATCCTCGGCACCTCGCCGGACATGATCGATCTGGCCGAGGACCGCGACCGCTTCGCCAAGCTCCTGACCAAGCTCGGCCTGCGCCAGGCCAAGAACGGCATCGCCTTCTCGGTCGAGCAGGCCCGCCTGGTGGCGGCCGACCTCGGCCTGCCGCTGGTGGTCCGCCCCTCCTATGTGCTCGGCGGCCGCGCCATGCAGATCATCCGCTCGGAGGAGCAGCTCTCCAACTATCTGCTCGGCACCCTGCCCGAGCTGGTGCCGGCCGACGTCAAGGCGCGCTACCCCAACGACAAGACCGGGCAGATCAACACCGTTCTCGGCAAGAACCCGCTGCTCTTCGACCGCTATCTGTCGGACGCCATCGAGATCGACGTCGATGCGCTGGCCGACGGCAGTGCGGTCTTCGTCGCCGGCATCATGGAGCACATCGAGGAAGCCGGCATCCACTCCGGCGATTCCGCCTGCTCGCTGCCGCCCCATTCGCTCACGCCCGAGACCATCGCCGCACTCGAGACGCAGACCCGCCAGCTGGCTCTGGCGCTCGAAGTGCGCGGCCTGATGAACGTGCAATACGCGCTCAAGGACGGCGACCTCTACGTCCTCGAGGTCAATCCGCGCGCCTCGCGCACGGTGCCCTTCGTCGCCAAGTCGATCGGTCTGCCGGTGGCCAAGATCGCCGCCCGGGTGATGGCCGGCGAATCGCTCGCCGACTTCGACCTGACCGCCAGGCGTTCCGGCCATGTCGCGGTCAAGGAAGCGGTTTTCCCGTTTGCCCGCTTCCCCAATGTCGACACCCTGCTCGGCCCCGAAATGCGCTCGACCGGCGAGGTGATGGGCCTCGACGAATCCTTTGCGCTGGCCTTCGCCAAGAGCCAGCTCGGCGCCGGCAACCTGCTGCCGACCGCCGGCACCGTATTCATTTCGGTGCGCGACACCGACAAGGAGCGGGTCGTCGAGCCGGTAAAGCGGCTGGAAGACCTGGGTTTCAAGGTCATCGCGACCTCGGGAACGCAGCGATTTCTTAAGGCCCACGGCATAGAGTGCGGCCACATCAACAAGGTACTTGAAGGCCGGCCGCACATAGTCGATGCTATCAAGAACGGGGACGTCCAGCTGGTCTTCAATACAACCGAAGGCGCTGGGGCGCTCTCCGATAGCCGGTCGCTCCGGCGCGCAGCCTTGTTGCACAAGGTTCCGTATTACACCACCATCGCGGGTGCGATTGCGGTGTCTCGCGGGATCGAGGCATACCGCTCCGGTACGCTTGAAGTCCGCCCGTTGCAAACCTATTTCGCATCGGCGGGTTGAGGGGAACGCGGGGGAAGGCTGGCAAGTTCCGGTCTGACGAACGATCATCGACCCGGTGACGGGGCCGATGGGCGGGAAGCAGGCTTTGCCGAGGCGGCAGCAGCCGGTGGGCTCTGCCGACGAGGTCATTCGAGGCGTCGGGCTCCAATCCGGCGCGTCCTGGGAAAGGGTACGGGTGTGATGATGGAAAAGATTCCGATGACCGCGGCCGGCCATGCGGTGCTGGAATCCGAATTGAAGCGGCGGACGAGCGAGGAGCGGCACCGCATCATCCAGCTCATCGCCGAGGCCCGCGGCCACGGCGATCTGTCGGAGAACGCCGAATATCACGCCGCCAAGGAAGCCCACGGCCTCAACGAGGGGCGGATCGTCGAGATCGAAGACCAGCTCTCGCGCGCCGAGATCATCGACGTGTCCAAGCTGTCCGGCAAGACGGTCAAGTTCGGTGCCACCGTTACCCTCATCGACGAGGACACCGAGGAGAAGAAGAAGTACCAGATCGTCGGCGACGTCGAAGCCGACGTGAAGGCCGGCAGGATTTCGATCTCCTCGCCCATCGCCCGGGCGCTGATCGGCAAGGCCAAGGGCGACTCGGTTGAGGTCGCCGCGCCCGGCGGCAGCCGCTCCTACGAGATTCTCGACGTCAAGTTCGGCTGAGCCGGCAGCAGCCGGCCGGCATGGTTCTCGTGCCCCGCGGCCTGGCCCGGGGCATTGACGTGCCGGCCTCCGGCGCACCTTCTGATTGCGCTACGCTCCCACCGGGAGGCGACCGGCCCCGCCCCGCACCCAGCACGGCTCTCCTTGTCGCACCCTTGCGCATCTTGCATAGCTCGGCCGAGAGCTTAGATTTCCGATGAATAGTCCAACCGAGTCTCGGCCGCCGCCCGGGCGGGGCGACAGGCCACGAAACGAGATTCCCGGTGCCCTCCTCAAGGGAGGTGGCGCCCGCGCCCGCCCCAGAGGTGTTCCCATGCATGCCAAAGTTATCGTCGTCGGCTCCGGCCCGGCCGGATACACCGCGTCCATCTATGCCGCCCGCGCCATGCTCGAGCCGGTTCAGATTTCCGGCCTGACCGCCGGCGGCCAGCTCACCACCACAACCGACGTCGAGAACTATCCCGGTTTCGCCGAGATGGTTCAGGGGCCCTGGCTGATGGAGCAGATGAAGGCCCAGGCCGAGCACGTCGGCACGACCATGATCAGCGACCACATCACCGCCGTCGATCTGTCGCGCCGGCCGTTCCGGCTGACCGGCGACAGCGGCGAGACCTACACCTGCGACGCCCTGATCGTGGCGACCGGCGCCGAGGCCAAGTGGCTGAACCTGCCGTCCGAGCAGAAGTTCCGCGGCTTCGGCGTGTCCGCCTGCGCCACCTGCGACGGCTTCTTCTATCGCAACAAGGAAGTGGTGGTCTTCGGCGGCGGCAACACCGCCGTCGAGGAGGCGCTCTATCTGACCAACCATGCCTCCAAGGTGACGCTCGTCCACCGCCGCAGCGAGCTCAGGGCCGAGAAGATCCTGCAGAACCGGCTCTTCGCCAATCCCAAGGTCACCGTGGTCTGGGACTCGGTGCTCGACGACGTCGTCGGCTCCACCGGCTTCCCGCCGGCGGTGACCGGCGTGCGCCTGCGCAATGTGGTCACCGGCGCGGTGAGCGAGATCAACACCGACGGCGTCTTCGTCGCCATCGGCCACGCGCCTTCGGTGGAGTTCCTCGGCGGACAACTGAAGCTCAAGCCGAACAACTATGTGTGGACGGCGCCGGATTCGACCGTTACCAGCGTTCCGGGTGTATACGCTGCCGGCGACGTCACCGACGACACGTTCCGCCAGGCGGTGACCGCCGCCGGGCAGGGCTGCATGGCCGCTCTGGAGGTGCAGAAGTTCCTGGCCATGGCCGAGGCGCCGGCAGAAGCCGCGGAATAGGAGGAGCACGCCGGCGCGTTCCAGGAACGCGATCGGGTGCGGGGGGAACCGATGCTGGATTGGGACAAGCTGCGCATCTTTCACGCTGCCGCCCAGGCCGGCTCGTTCACCCATGCCGGCGAGAACCTCAACATGAGCCAGTCGGCGGTGAGCCGGCAGGTGAGCGCGCTCGAACAGGATCTCGGCGTTCCCCTCTTCCACCGCCACGCCCGCGGGCTCATCCTCACCGAGCAGGGCGAGGAACTCTTCCGCACCGCCAACGACGTGCTGATCAAGCTCGACGCGGCGACCTCGCGGCTGGCCGAGTCCGCCGAGAAACCGTCCGGCACGTTGAGGATCACCACCACCGTCGGCCTCGGCTCGACCTGGCTGACGGCGCGCGTGCATGAATTCGTCGACCTGCACCCCTCGATCAACCTGCACCTGATCTTCGACGACACCGAGCTCGATCTCGGCATGCGCCAGGCGGATGTCGCCATCCGCCTGCGCCAGCCGGTGCAACCCGACCTCATCCAGCGTCGGCTGTTCACCGTGCACATGAACGTCTATGCCTCGCCGACCTACATCGACCGCTTCGGCGAACCGAAATCGATCACCGATCTCGACGAGCACCGCATCGTCACCTTCGGCGTGCCGGTGCCGGCCTATCTGCGCGATCTCAACTGGCTGGAGCTTGCCGGCCGCACCTCGGAAAATCCGCGCGAGCCGGTGCTCAAGATCAACAATCTGTTTGCCATCAAGAATGCGGTGCAGAACGGCACCGGCATCGCGGTTCTGCCGAGCTACATGGTCGAGCCGGGCTCGGGCCTGGTGCAGTTGCTGCCCGAGGTCCAGGTGCCGAGCTTCGCGTCCTATTTCGTCTACCCGGCCGAATTGAAAAATTCCGCGCGAGTCCACGTTTTCCGCGATTTTCTGCTAAGCAAGGCACAGAACTGGGCCTATTGAATTGAAATATAATCCTTTTCGGCGTCTGTGCCTATAATGCAACACCTGATAATATTGCTTATGTAGAACCATAAGTTTTGTGTCACTGATCAAAAAATATTCATACGGTTGATTGCGTTGGTGCGGTGATTTGCCTGTTTTCCTCCCTGCGGGCCTGTTGACGCATCATCTGTTCCCTTCTGGAGCGTATGCCGGCAGCGATGCTGTAACGGCAAAAACTGCCGGGCCCGAAAGGGCCCGGCCTTTTCTGTGCTACGCCATGCGCTTCAGGTATCGTGACGAGCCCTGTGCGGCGGCACTCTAGGATGCTGTCCACGAGCCGTTGGCGGTGGTGCCATTGCTGAAAGTCCATTGAACAGTCCCGCCTGTTACCGCGCCACTCGCATTGAAAAAGGCTTCGTAGCAACCATGCAGGCCCACGCTTGGGCCGGCGATATCCTCACGATACAGAACGATGCGATTGCCGTTGTAGCCCAGTATCTTGAGCCGGGCCTGTGCGCCGTTGTTCCATACGGCAGAATAATAGGATGCGTCCGTCGACGCATCGGTCCGCAAAGTCCATGTCGAACTGAACGTCCCGTATCGCGACGTTTCGGTCTCGTTCAGGGTGGCTGGCGGTGTAACTTCTATGATGAACTGGCCGTCGACCGCATAATCGCCACACATTTCCTGGGCAAAAGACGCGCCAGGCAAAACGCTGGCGCCAAACATCATTGACGTTGCCGCAATCAATAGGCCGAATTTCGTCATATCTGCCTCCATAGGACGTGAAGTCCCTCAAGTTAGACTTGACCTGCACTTCGCACTTTGTCGTTCTGAAAGCCTCGGCTTCATTCGCCGTCTTTCCACCAGCGTCCGCACCCCTGGATGGGAGTCCGCCAGCGATGGGCTTGCGATGACAGCAACAGCACCGCCAGAAGTCCGAGCAGCCAGCCGATGGCTTGGATTCCATGGCACCGCCCCTCAGGTACCCAGGGGCTCACCTGCGGCGCGTTGCCCCTGACTATGGTTCAACACGCTTCCCCGCGTCGCGGCGGTCGTTTAGAGCGGAATGAAGCGAGGCTGAATTGACGGGGGATTCCCGTAGGGGCGCAAATCTGATTCACGGTGCTGGCTGGGGAAGGAGGCCAGCACGGGATGGGTCGACCTTATTCGAACGATCTTCGCGAGCGCATCGTCAGGGCGGTTGAGGAAGAAGGGCTGTCGCGGCGTCAGGCGGCGGAGCGCTACGGGGTCGGCGTCAGCACGGCGATCCGGCTGGTTCAGTTGTTCCGCAAGACCGGCGGCGTGGCCCCCGGCAAGATGGGCGGACACCGGCCGAAGAAGCTCTCCGGGCCTTGGCGGGAGTGGATGATCGAGCGCTGCCGGGGGAAGGACTTCACCCTGCGCGGGCTGGTGGACGAGCTGGGTGAACTGGGGCTCAAGGTCGATTACCGCTCGGTGTGGGAGTTCGTCCATGCCGAGAAGCTGACGCACAAAAAAAGACGCTGATCGCTGCCGAGCAGGACCGGCCCGACATCGCCCGCCGGCGGGCGCAATGGACGACCTATCAGGACCGCATCGACCCGGCGCGTCTCGTCTTCATCGACGAGACCTGGACCAAGACCAACATGGCGCCACTGAGAGGCTGGGCGCCGCGCGGCCAGCGCCTCAAAGCCAAGGTGCCGCACGGCCACTGGAAGACCATGACCTTCCTGGGAGCACTGCGTCACGACCGGGTCGAGGCGCCATGGCTCATCGATGGCCCGATCAACGGCGAGCGCTTCCGGCTTTATGTCGAGAAGGTCCTCGTCCCCACCCTCAGGCCCGGCGACATCGTCATCATGGACAATCTCGGCAGCCACAAGAGCAAGGCCGTGCGCAGCGCCATCAGGGCGGCTGGGGCCAGGCTGTTCTTCCTGCCCAAATACTCCCCCGACCTGAACCCGATCGAACAGTTCTTCGCCAAGCTCAAACACTGGTTGCGCAAGGCGGCAGGCCGGACCGCCGACGCCGTCTATGAGGCCATCGGCCCCATTCTCGACCGTGTCACATCAGCCGAATGCGCCAACTTCTTCGCTCACGCCGGCTATGCCCCAGCCTAGATTCATCCCGCTCTAGTCCAATTGGACTAACCCCTGAGGCCGTGCCTGACCGGCGCGGACGGTCGTGAGCCGCGCTTGCCGCTCAACCGGCGCCGTCGATACGGACAAACGCAACCAGCATGCGCACCAGCTCGACCTGCGAGCGGGTCTGCGTCTTGGCAAAGATGCTGCGCAGGTGGGCGCGCGCCGTGTTGTGCGCCATGCCGAGGTCGCGCGCGGCTTCGGCAAGCGTGCGGCCCTGCATGAGCCGCTGTGCGATGCGCGCCTCGCTGGGCGAGAATCCGAGACTGCGCAAGATTGCCTCACTGGGCGTCGCGCGCCGGTCGGGATCGGCGATCAGCACCAGCGCCGCCGGCAGTTCGCCCTCGTGGAAACGCTCGCCGGCCACGCTCGGCATCACCCGCACGCCGAACGGCATGCGCCCGCTCGGCCGCGCCACGGCCACCGCCCCGCCGCCCTCGCGTGGCCCGTCCGGCTCGCTGCTGAGCACCTCGGCAATGATCTGCTGCAATGTGCGGTCGTTGGCCGCGCGCGCGGCCCGCAACTGACCGCCGACCACCGTCAGTCCGTCGCCGGCACGGATCACGTCCTCCGCGATCGCGTTCATGAACAGCACGCTGCCGTCGGCGCGCAGGCCGACCAGCCCGCACAGACGCTGGCCGGCCAGTGTTTCGATCAGGCTCATGGCACTGCCGAACTGCTCGACCAGCGACGAGACGCGCCAGGCATTGGCGATATGCGGCAGCACGTGCTGGAAGGTCTTCAAGACCGATTCTTCCGGGTGCCCGTGCCGGCGGGTGAATTCGACCGAGGCCAGCAGCGAGCGAGGGCCGTCGTCGACGATGCGCGCGCCGACGAAATAGCGCACGCCGTGATGGCGCTCTATCCAGTCATAGAATTCGCTGCGATCGAGCGCGGTCTCGGGCAGCACCCGGTAGTCGCTGATGATATGGGGCCCGCGCCGCTTGAGCGAGGCGCGCACGCGCGGATTGATCCGGTTCATGCGAGCGACGTACTCGTTGACGGTCGTGTCGAGCTGGTGCACCTGGATCCGACCGACGCGCATGGTGCGGCGGTTGAGATCGAGCACCGCTCCGGCCCCACCGCCAAGCATATGCGCGGTCGCCTGCAAGGCTTCGGCCCACGAAACCTCGCCGAAACCGGCCTTATACCAAAGGTTTATCGCTTCGCGCAGAAGCTCTTCGATGGCCACCGTTCCCCCTATCTTGCGATATTCGGTGACGGAACTTCGACTATTGCATACCTGACGCAGTAGCTCCACTAGGCGGTGGTGCCGGATCAGCTTGCGAGAATCAGCGGACGGCTCCGAATGAATCTTCGCGTCCGGACCCGAGCGGGTCCGGACGCATCACCGATCGCTGACGATTTGCAGCACGACGGCGAAGACGCTTCGCCGCCGGCGCCGGCTACATGAACAGCTTTTCGCCGGTCATGCCGGCATACATGGCGGCGACGTATTCGCCATAGCCGTTGTAGATGCGGGTCGGGATCGATTCCTGCGTGCCGATGTCACGCTCCATCGCCTGGCTCCAGCGCGGATGCGGCACGTCCGGGTTCACATTCGCCCAGAAGCCGTATTCGCTCGACTGCAGCGCCTGCCAGAAATTGACCGGCCGCTCCTCGACGAAGGTGAACTTGACGATCGACTTGATCGACTTGAAGCCGTACTTCCACGGCAGGTGGACCCTGAGCGGCGCACCCATCACCTTGGCCACCGGCTTGCCATAGGCGCCGGTCACCATGAAGGCGAGTTCGTTGGTCGCCTCGGCCATGGTCAGCCCCTCGACATAGGGCCACGGATACCAGAACTGCTTCTGGCCGCTGGCCATGTCGGGATCGTTGAAGGTCTCCATGCGCAGATACTTGGCCGAGCCCTGCGGATTGGCGAACTCGACCAGCTTGGCCAGCGGGAAGCCCGTCCACGGCACCGTCATCGACCACGCCTCGACGCAGCGGTGGCGATAGAGGCGCTCCTCCAGGGTCATCTTGCGGATGAGGTCGTCGATGCCGATGGTGATCTTCTTCTCCACCATGCCGTCGATGGTCACCTCCCACGGGCGTATCTCCAGCGCCTTGGCGGCGCCGGCCACGTCCTTCTGGGTGCCGAATTCGTAGAAGTTGTTGTAGCTCTCGTTGATCGCCTCGGGCGTCACCGGCCGGTCGATCGTGTATCTGTTGTTGCGCGCCGCCGGGTAGAGATCGATGGTCTGGTCGGCCTGCGCCCAGGCTGCCGTCGGCAGCGCGGCCGCGGCCACACCGCCGAAAAGCGCCGCACCGCCGGCCGCCATGATCTGACGGCGGCTGAGGTAGGCCGCCTCCGGGGTCGCCCGGTGCTCCGGGATTTCCCAACCCTTTTTGCGGATCACATGCATCGCTCACTCCCTCGGCTCGCTGCTGCCTGTGAGCCTAGCTAAAGCCCTCCCCGCACACGATCAACTCACGATGGCGTGGGGGCTTGTTGTCCGTTTTCCTTCAGCCGCGAATCTTCCGCGGCAAGAACGATCGTGCTGCGCAAGATCAGGCTGATCAGCTCCGTCTGGCGATGGGTACCGGTCTTGACGAAGACCTGCGCGAGATGGCTGCGCACCGTGTTGAAGCTGATCTCCAGCCTTTCGGCCGCGGCCCGCGGGTCGAGGCCATCGATCAGCAGCGCCACCAGCTCGGCCTCGCGCGGCGTCAGCCGGTAGAGCTCGGCCAGCCGCTCCAAGGGCGCTCTCGCCTGGCACTCCGGATCGCTGAGGAATACGACCGCGGCGGCCCGACGCGACGCGAAAAGCGCCCCCCTGTCGATGGGAAAGGGCGCCACCAGGACGGCCAGAGGGCGGCAGCCGTCGCCGCGCGGCAAGGCCATGAAACCGCCGCTGCCGCCGCCGCGCCCACGGCCGGTTGCCGCAGCTTCGCCGATCAGACGCTGTAGCGCAGCATCCTCACCGGGCCTCACGGCGCGCAGGAAATCCCCACGCGCACCGACACTATCGCCCGCGGACAACATCACCTCGGCCGAGCGGTTGGCCCACAACAGGCGGCCGGTCTCGTCGAGCAGAATGATCCCGTAAGGCAGCCGGTCCCAGAGCGCCGCCCCGGCCGCATTTTGCCCGGCAAGGTCGTTCAGCCGCAGCAGGATCTGGATCATGCGCATCAGATGTGGGATCGCCCGCTCCAGCATGTCGAGATCCTCGGCGCGATAGGGCCCGAAGCTCTTCGGGCGCATCAGCCCGAGCGGAACGAAATGGTGGCGCGTCTTGTGGAGTACGACGCCGAGCGAAGCCTCGGCGCCGATCGGACGGTAGATCTGCTGGTAGACCTCGCGATGCTCCCAGTCGGCGTCGGTGAAATAGCGCTCGCGCTGGACGATGGTTCCCGGCCGCGCCGCAAGCAGCAGAGGCGCCGCCGGATTGTGCTGCGCCGTCACGTAGCGGCTGTTGAACAGCGACAGGTGTGCGGGATCGCCTTCGACATTGTGGAACGAGACCGTCTCGCCACCGTTGAGCGAGACCACCGACATCGGCGCCCACAGTGCTCCGACGAGGTTCACGAGACGCGACAGGAGCAGCGGCAAATCATCTGGTGCCAGCGCCACGTCGTAGATGGCGCCGACCAGATCGAGCAATGCAGCTTCTTTCGTGGGGCCGGATCGTGGCCATGCCTTGGCAGCCATCACCCCCCGCTCCTTCCACCCTGCCGTGCAGCATAACCTCGATCGCCTCTCACTCAAATGGATGAGGCGCGGGGCTTCCGGCCGCCGCTAGGCTTTTCTGCCGGCGGACAGTTTTGCCTGCCGCGCGATCAACAGGAGTCGGGCCCATGTATTTCCGCGGTGGCACCGCTTTGCTGGCGATGGTCATCATCGGCTTGTCGGTGGCTATGGCGGGCGCAGCGCCGGCGACGTCGAATTTCAGTGGAAAGTGGCGGACGATCAAGAGGAGCGTTGCCGTTCCGGACAGTATCTTGCCGTTTATTTTGACCCTCGAGCAAAGCGAGGAAAGAATCGTCGACGGAACAGTCAAGATCGGAGAGTCTGAACGTTTCCCAGACATTGGTGGGATAGTTGTTGGAAACGTATTCAAGGGCGAATGGTATGGAGCCAATGGCGGACCATCAAATCCCTTGTACTTGACCATGTCTCCCGACGGACAGTCTTTTCACGGTTTCACGCTGTCTGGCACGGTGCCTGTGAACGATCCGGCCAAGGCAATCGGAATCTGGGACGGGTTTCGCTTGCCGGACGGCTTTCCGCTGAAGCCGTCCCCCGGCGTGCCGACCGCGAAAGGCACCCGCTACGACCACCCCTATATTGAACTCAGCCCGGGCACCTACGCGCTCCTCGACTGGTGCCGCGAATGGGCGACCAATTGCGGCCAGCCCGCCGCCGACGCCTTCTGCGCGGCGGTCGATGGCGGCCGCTTGCCCAAGGCCGTCGATGCCCCGGAACTGAAGCGCGGCGGACGCTTCGGCCAGACGATGACGATCGGCTCGCGGCAGATATGCAACGACCCCGCCTGCAGCGCCTTCGACCATGTCACCTGCGGCGGCAGTGCATCCGTGCCAGCCCCCTCGACGACGCCCGGCGGCCCGTGTGGGCCGCCGGGCGGGGCAGCGGTGGTCACCATCGCCGATCCGAATCTGACCAAGCTCAACGTGCGCGTGAAGCCCGGCGGCAAAGTGGTTGGCACCATCCCCGAAGGACAGACGGTCCGAATTGTCGGCGAATGCGGCAGCGAACCGGCGGCCGGGCTCGCCAAGACGCTCGGCAAGCCAAGCGGCGGCCTTGGCAAATCGCCGGGACAATTGCCTCAGCCCGGCCCCGGCACGGGCGGGACGCCCGGCTGGTGCCAGATCGATGCACCGGTCAACGGCTGCGTGTCGGCGCAGTTCCTCACCTTCGGTGGTTCCGGCGGCGCTGCGGGGCTCGCCAAGCAGCCGCTCGGCAAGCCTTCCTCCGGCGCGGCCACCGGCTTTGCCGGATCGTGGGACGCCGAGGCGGACGGCGTCACCTACCGGATCACGTTCGCCCAGAAAGGCAGCAGCGTGAACGGCCGCTATAGCGGTGCCGACGGCAGCGCCGGCTCGATCAGCGGCAGGATGAAGGGCCGCGTGCTGCGCTTCTCATGGAAGCAGGCCGACGGCCAGCGCGGGTCGGGCCAGTTCACGCTCTCCGCGGACGGCCAGTCCTTCGCCGGCAACTACAGCCTCGCCAACAACCCCAACGCCGGAGGAGCGTGGAATGGCACACGGCGCTGACGGCGCCTGCGGGCAGCCACCTACACCTCTCCCCGCGTAAGGAGCAACCGGCCCATGTTTCCGATCTTCGCCCGCCTCGCCTCTGCGGCGCTCATCGTCGCCGGCATGTCGATCGCCGCTCTGATGGTCGTGCCCGCCAGTGCCCAATTGAGGATCTACGACGGCAGCAACGCCACCAACCAGCCGAGCGCGTTGCCGGGGCGGGAGCTCACGGTCTGCCTGCCACCGGGAGAAATGTCGAACGGCAAGTGCGTCGACCGATGCCCGCCCGGGCGCGTGCACAAGCCGCCGAACGGGGCATGTGGGCGCGAGCGCTCATTCCAGCAGGGATCGAGCGTGAACGCGGTCAGGCGGTGCTGGTGGCTACACGCGCCGGTGCTCGGCCGGGCGCAGACCTGGTGCCCCGCCCCCGCCGGGGCCGAGGTTGGCGACGCCTGCCAATGCCCGTCGCCATCGGGCCGCCCCACTGGCGGCATCGTCAGATGAGGCGGGCGCCCGCAACGGGCGCGTCCGCTTGTCGCGAACGCGCCCGTATCATTCCGTCGCGCCGGACTCAGGCCGCCTTTTCCGCCGCCTTCTCGATGACCTGGTCGGCAAGCCGGCCGGTCAATTCGGCGAGGTGATCGAAGCTCGCCTTGAACATGCCGACGCCGGCCGTCGCCGAGCGCAACTCGACGATCAGGTCGCGAATCTCGGCCTGCGGGATCAGCGCCTCGACCACGTCCCAGCCCGGCCAGCCCGGCCGCGCGTCGAAGCCGAGGATCTGGCCGCGCCGCTGCGAGACGATGCCGTTGACCCGCGGCGTCGCTTCCGACGGCACCGCGATCTCGACCTTGAGGATGGGCTCGAGCAGCACCGGCTTGCATTGCGGCATGCCCTCGCGCATGCCGATCTGCGCGGCGGTGCGGAAGGCCATGTCGGAGGAGTCGACCGAGTGATAGGAGCCGTCGGTGAGCGTCACCGAGACGTCCACCACCGGGAAGCCGAGCGGCCCGCGGTTGAGATATTCGGCCACGCCCAGCTCGACCGAGCTGAAATAGTTGCGCGGCACGGCGCCGCCGGTGACGGTTTCGGCGAACTGGAAGCCGGTGCCACGCGGCAGCGGCTTGATGTCGAGCACCACGTCGCCGAACTGGCCGTGGCCGCCCGACTGCTTCTTGTGGCGGCCGCGCACATTGACCGAGCCGCGGATCGTCTCCTTGTAGGGCACCTCCGGATCGCGGGTCACCACCGCAACGCCGTATTTGCCGGTCAGCCGCTCCATTGCGACGCGCAGGTGCATCTCCCCCTGCCCTTCGATCAGCGTCTCGCCGGTATCCTGCGAATGGGTGACGCGCAGTGACGGGTCCTCTTCCTTCAGCTTGGTCAGCGCCGCCGACAGCTTGACGTCGTCCTTGCGCTCGGCCGCTGCGACGGCGGTGCCGAGCACCGGGTCGGGTGCGACCAGCACGGTCACCTGGGGCGGCGGATCCTTGCCGTCGCTCAGCGTCATGCCCGTCTGCGCACCGTCGAGCTTGCCCAGCCCCACCGTCTCGCCGACTTCGGCCGTATCGCGCTTGGTGGTGTGCTGCCCCATGATCTGGAAGACGCCGGAGACGCGGCCGACCGAGCCGTCCGGGCCGACAAGCTCGGCGCCGTCGCCGACCGAACCGGACAGCACGCGGGCGATCGACAGCTTGCCGCCATGCGCCGTGTGCAGCGTCTTCATCACCTGCACGACGGCATTGCCCTTGGCTTCGATATTGCGCCGGGCGCGCGTGCCGGCAATGTCCGGCGCCTCGTGGCGGATCGCCTTGAGCAGCCGGCCGACGCCGCCGCCATGTTCGGCCGCGCCGATCAGCACCGGGCAGATCAGCCCGTCGCGCATCTCCTTGACCAGATCGTCGAAGATCTGGTCGCGCGGCGGCTCGATCTCCTCGAGCAACTGCTCCATCAGCTTGTCGTCGTAATCGGCGAGCGTCTCCAGCAGGTGGAAACGCGCATCGACCTCGCGCCCCTTGTCGTCGTCGGGGATCGGAATCATCTCGCTCGGCGCATGCTCGCGATAGACGAAAGCGCGCTCGAGGGCGAGGTCGATATAGCCGGTGACGACATTCTCCTGCCAGACCGGGAGATGGCGCAGAACCAGCGGCACGCTGCTCGCCGGCTGCAGCGTCTGCAACGTCTCGCGCACGCTGGCGTCGGCCTTGTCCACCTTGTTGAGGAACAGGATGCGCGGCACCCCGTGGTCTTCCAGCGTCTTGAGGATAACCTGCAGCGCCGGGATCTTCTTTTCGTCGGCCTCGGCCACCACCACCGCCAGGTCGACGCCGGCAAACACGCCCTCGGCCTCGAAGGCAAATTCGATCGAGCCGGGGCAGTCGAAGAAGGTCAGCCTGTCGCCCATGAAATCGGTCTCGGCGACATTGACCTCGACACTCATCTGGTGGGCGCGCGCCTCCGGCGAGGCATCGCCGACCGTGTGTTTTTCGGCAACCGTGCTCTGCCGGTTGATGGCACCGGTGCGCGCCAGAATTGCTTCCAGGAGGGTTGTCTTACCGCTAGCAAACGGGCCTACGAGTGCAATGCACCGAGGCCCGGCAACTCTGTTGTCGTTTCCCATAGCCGCGCCTTTCTTTTGATTGAGCGTTCCATTTCTTGTTTCGTTCTTTTCAAGCCGCGCGGGACCGCTTGGCGCGACCGGTCAGCCCGATGACATCAGGGAACCGTCGGGCTGACAAGGGCAGACAGCGGGGAACCGCCGCCCCAATCTTCATCTAGTCTGCCCACAGGTCGAGAGAGCTGATGGCGACCGCAATATCGAGGCCGGTCTGGCCCTGCACCGAGATCGGCTGCAAGGCGAAGGAGCGGTTGGAGCCGCCGACCAGCACGTTGGCGCCGGCGCCGACGAGCAGCGAAACTTCCGCCGAGGCACCGACATACGTGCCGGCCAGCGCGCCCACCGGATAGCCGCGCCCGGCAGTCAGCACCGCCCACACGATCACCGTCTCGCCGGTGACGCCGATGTCGATGCCCACCTTGTCGATACGCCCGCCATAGGGCTCCGCCCCGCGGAAATCCGGCTTGAAGGTGCAGTTCATGCCCTTCGACGAACCGAACACCATGCCGATGCCGGGGGCCACCTTGCAGGTGAGCAGGCCGGTCTTGATATAGCCGGCGTCGGCCGGCGCCGCGCCGACAAGAGCGGCCACAGCCAACGCCACGCCGGCGAACAGGGCCCTCGCCGCCGCTGAATAACTGGAAATCATGGTCAAAAATGCCTCCGAATCGGGCGGCACCGGCCGACCGGGCCGGGCGTTGCATTCCCCCGTTCAGGCGCATCGTCGCACGGCGGGCGGCCAAGGAAAAGCTGGTGCTCGGCGAAGCGACGCTTGATCGCAGCACGCCAACAGTGCATGTCCTCGCACGGAGGGTTACGCATGCTCAGCTTCTACGGTTTCGGCGAAAAGGGTCTGGAGACCCTGTCGGCAGCGGAAGGCGGCGAGGCGCCGCCGGCGACCGGCTGGATCGACCTGTCTCAGCCGACGCCGGAGGAGAACCGCGCCGCCGAGCGCTTTCTCGGCGCACCGGTGCCGACCCGCGAAGAGGCCCAGGAGATCGAGTTCTCCAGCCGCCTCTATACCGAGGACGGCGCCACCTTCATGACCGCGACGGTGATGACCGGCGTCGATGCCGGCACGCCGGAACTGGCGCCCTTCACCATCGCCATGGCCGGCGACCGCATCATCACGCTGCGCTACAACGATCTGCGCGCGCTCCGTCACTTTCTGACGCGCGCCTCCAAGCCGGGCAGCGGCTGCTCGTCGGCGCCGGCGGTCTTCCTCGGCCTGATCGAGGCGATCATCGACCGCGCCGCCGACGTTCTGGAACGCATCAGCGGCGACGTCGACCGCATCAACCAGGATGTCTTCGCCCGCCGCCGCGACCCGGCGCACGAGGGCCGCGAGCTCTCCGAGCTGATCGCGGCGATCGGCGTGCAGGGCGACCTGGCGGCAAAGGCCCGTGAGAAGTCTCGCCTCGCTCGAACGCCTGATCCAGTATGCCGGCCTGGCGGCGCCGAGCATCAACGCCAAGGGCAACAACCGCGCCCGCATGAAGCTGGCCGCCCGCGACATCCGCTCGCTCGAGGACCACGTCACCTTCCTGTCGAACAAGATCAACTTCCTGCTCGACGCCACCCTCGGCCTCATCTCGGTGGAGCAGAACGAGGTGATCCGCGTGCTGACCGTGCTGTCGACCTTCTTCTTCCCGCCCACCCTGATCGGCACGTTCTACGGCATGAACTTCCATTTCATGCCGGAGCTGAACTGGCCCTTCGCCTATCCGCTGGTGATCGGCGCCATGATCGTCTCGGCGCTGGTGCCCTTCTTCTATTTCAAGCGCCGCGGCTGGCTGTAGGCCCGCCTTTCCCTTCACCGCATCAGTGGAAGCTGACCGAACCGATGGCTCCGGCGATGCGGTCGTCCGACCACTGCCTGACCGGGCTCGGCGGCGCATCGTGCGTCGACAGGTTGGTGCCCTCCCCCGGGGCCGACAGGATGACCGTACCGCCGGCGGTGGTGACCGAGACGGAGCCGTCCAGAACGACGACTCCGGTCACGCCATTGATCGTGCCGCCCCAGAAGTCGGTGCCGCGCACGCCGATCAGCGCCAAGGGCATGGAAATGCCCGCATCGCGTGTGGCGCCGGCGCCGAGCGGTCCTGAGATGTAGCGGAAGGGCCCGGTGATCGCCGCGTGGAAGCGGTTGGCACCGTAGCGATCGAAGACGAACGCGTCGAGCAGGACTTCGGCCTTCTCGCCAACCATCAGGCGGGTGTCGTCCGCGAAGCGGAGTTCGAGGCGGCCACCATCGCCGGTGGTCACCGTCTCCATCAGCCGCACAACCGTCCCGCCAGCCAATGATTCGCGCGATCCATCGCTGATGCCGACACAGGTGCCCTCACAGCGGACCACGCTGCCGATAATGGACTCCGCCGCCAATGCCGCGGAAATCCTAGCAAAAACAAGAAAAACGACTAAGACATTCAGAAATTTATACATGACAACCTTGAGTCGCCGGCCGACAGTGCCATATCATGACATAGACTTGGTGAAGACAGGCGGCGTAATGTCTTCCACTGACGACGTTCGACTTACGGTTGCATTAGCACCGGAACCGGCAGAGGACCAGATCAATTCGGCGCGCCAGCGGCTCGCCGACATCGACGCGTCCGTCTTCGCCGATGCCGTATCCGTCTCCCCCATCCAGCAGAACGACCTGATCCGGCGCGCCGTGCGAAAGCTTTTCGGCCATGGCCTTTGAGGCAACCGACCGCCCCGGCAACGAGCGCGTCTGGCGCCTGGCCGAACTGGCCGATCGCCAGACCTTCGACCGCTATATCGACACCGTGGCGACCGCCATCGCCGACCGCTTCACCCTCAGGGTCCACATCAACGTCGCCGGCCGCTGGCGCGCCTACAACAACTGGATCGCCAGGCTGCAGGACAAGGACAACGGCGAGAACGGCCACCGGCGTTTCGTGCGGCTGTGCGCCGATCTGGTCGAATGCCTCGCCAGCCTGCGCGTCGTCAGCTACTCGGCCATGATGCGCGACGTCTCCGACCCGATGACCGACGTTGTGCTGCGCTATCCCAACGAGGTGACGGCGCTGGCCACCGGCGCCTCTCTCTACATCGTCAGGGCGACGGCGCTGACCGGCGCCGACATCTGCGAGCCGCTGGCACCGGCGGTGGCCGAAAACGCCGCCGCTGCCCTGCAACGCAACCCCGAGGCAGCCGCCGAACGCTTCCGCGAACTGCTGCGGCTGTCGACGCCCTGGGCGTGAGTGCGGGCAGAACGCCTTGGTCGATCCGGCAGTTACCAGGTTCCTCGCCGCACTCGATGAAACCCAGCACCTAGGGCCCGACCGCATGGCAGCCTATCAGCGCCGCCTGCTCGACCGGCTCTTGCGCCATGCCCGCAGCCGAGACGCGCCTTCTATGCCGACCGGCTGGCGCCGGTCTTCCGCGCCGACGATAGCATCGACTGGGACCGCTGGACGGAAATCCCGGTCCTGACGCGCGCGGAAGCGCAGGAGAACAGCGAGGCACTGCGCGCCACGCGCCTGCCGGCGGTTGCCGGCGAGGTCCATGACGGCAGCCAGCTCCGGATCGACCGGACGCGCCTTCCAGCATCTGTCCAACGATCTCCAGCGCATTGCTTCGGCTTGCGCCAACGAGCGCTTCTTCACCTGGCACAGCCTCGACCCGACGGCACTGGTGGCTGTCATTCGCAGCGACCGCAGGCCTGAGGCCGCCTATCCGCACGGACACCGCGCCACGGGCTGGCGCATTGCCTACCCCGACAGTCCAATAGCAACTCTGGCTCTCTCGACACCGGTCCACCAGCAGGTGGAATGGCTTCGCCGCACCGCCCCCGACATCCTGTGGAGCTACCCGACCAACCTGCGCGAGATCGGGCGTGTCGCGGCGGAAGACGGGCCACAAATCCAGGTCGATGCCGTAATGAGCGTCGGCGAAATGGTCTCGACCGATCTCCGCGCCGAACTCAAGCACACCCTCGGCCACGCTCCGCTGGATCAGTACGGGCTGACAGAAGTCGGGCACGTCTCAGGCACCTGCCCATATTCCGGCAAGCATCACATCGCCAGCGACCTCGTCCTGGTCGAGATCGTCAACGACGATGGAAACGTGGTGGCCGATGGCACCGCGGGCCGCATCGTGGCAACGCCCTTCTACAACTACGCCATGCCCTTCATCCGCTATGACACCGGCGATCTCGGTGCGCTCGCCGCAGAGCCATGCGGCTGCGGGCGGACACTGCCGATCATGGAGCGCATCCTCGGCCGCGCCATTGACATCTTCCGCTTCGCGGACGGCACACGTATCACCCCGATGGTGCCCTCCGTGGCGATCGACCGCTTCGTCCCGCATGTCCAATGCCAGTTGATTCAGACCGCGCTCGACCGGATCGAACTGCGCTACGTGCGGAGACGCGCCGACCAGACGAACGACCTTGCGGGCCTGACAAATTATCTGCGACGCACGCTGCACTCGTCGCTGTCGGTCGACATCACCGCGGTCGACCGCATCGACCGCCTGCCCTCGGGGAAATTTCCGGAAGTCGTCGGCTTGCCCGAAGACGCTTGAACCGGCAAGCGCACCGGACCGCCGGAGACGGCCCCGTCAATGGGCTAGCGTTCGCTTTGACAGATGGCGGCGCCGTCGACCGGATCGAACTGCGCTACGTCCCCAGGCGCCCGGACCAGACGTCGAACGCTCCCCCTCGGGCAAGTTCGAGGATTGCGTCAGCCTGGTATCCTGACCGACTGGCACCCCGCCTGTAGCACGCCGGTCAGGTGAGCGCGGCGCTCAGCGAGGGCTGGGGACGGCCGCAGTGCAGATGGTTGCGCCGTCAATCGGCGTGTACGCAACCGTGCCCGTCGGGCAATGCGTGCCACCCGTCGAGGTGATCAGATCGTCGGGCATAGGCACGCCCGGATCGTCCTCGCGATGACGCCGAATAAGCGACTTGCCGGTATCGCCGAAGTAGTACCGCACCCCGCCAAGCACCTGGCTGTAGTCGTTTTCGCCGAGCGACCCCGAAGCGAAGACGGTCAGGCCCGTACCCTGGTGCGGCTGCCACTCGGCATCGACCATGCCGATGGCGCCAACGCCGTTGAGATAGCGGAACCCGCCGTCAAGGCGGAAATTGTCGGTCGGATAGACAGCCAGCATCACCTTGCCGGTGAAGCCGGTATAGCTGCCGAACTGGTATCCAGCGAGCCCTTCAAGCGACCACCGGCCGAGATAGGCCGCCCCCTCGACGCCGAACTTGTTGACGTCGGCGCCCAGCACGTCGGTCACGGCGCCGCCGGGAGCAGACGCATTGACTGTGCTCGCTTCCCAGTTGACGTGGCTGCCATAGATGCCGAGCAGGCCCTTGGCCGGATCGCGCCAGAAGGCATGCCCGCCGAAGCCATAGAAAGCGGCCCCTCTGCCCGAGCCAACCATGCCGTCGACCTGCAACCCGAAACTGTGGCCGAGCGGCACAGTGAACGCGCCGGTGACGCCGAATAGCGAGGGATCCATCTTGCCGCCGAAGACCGAGACCTTGCCGTTCGGCGCCGACACTGCCGGTCGGCCGTAATCCGGCAGACCGCCGTAACCGTACGGCAGGCCCTCAGCCCGCACGCCACCTCCAGCCACGAGCGCACACAGGCACGTCGTGGACAGCAACCATGCTCGCATCCGCATCGCCGAGGGCCTCCTCGCCGCTGATTCTTATTGTTCCAACTCCACTCCAATTGTTAGCCGGCGTAAATCTGCTTCCTACGCATTTTCAACAATGACAAAAGATGTTGCCCGGGGATCACGCCAACACGTTCCGATTGCTTCAGTCGCTACCCGAAGAAACGATCGGAACTGCCCGCCGCGACTCGCCTTAATCGCGCCGTGCCGGTGCGCGGCCGCTTTGCTACCGTTCTGCCACGATTGTGGCGGAGGATGGCTGCTGCGGGCCGGCTTGGGGGGCGTAGCCAAGCCGAGGACGGGGAATGCTCAACACACCAGACAAGACGCCGGTCAAGGATCAGCCGGCGGCCAAGGACCTGTCGCCTGCCAAGGACGCCACGCCAGCCAAGGACCAGCCGGCCGACAAGCCGCCGGCCCGCAGCCAGGCGCCGGCGAGGCCGGCAGCCGACAAGGTGGCGGTCATGCCGACCATCATCCTGGTCGGCGCCGACAAGGGCGGCGTCGGCAAGACGACGGTCACCCGCACCTTGCTCGACTATCTGACGGCGCAGGACATCCCGCTGCGCGCCTTCGACACCGAGGCGCCGAAAGGCACGCTCAAGCGCTTCCATCCCGACGTCACCGACGTTGTCGACGTGACCTCGGCCGCCGACCAGATGAAGATCTTCGACACCATCAACGCCGCCGAGGTGACGCTCATCGACGTGCGCGCCGGGCTGCTGTCGACCACCCTCAAGGCGCTGGAGGACATCGGCTTCCTCTACGCCGCCCGCCAGGGCGACTTCAATTTCGCCGTCTTCCACATTCTCGGGCCCTCGATCTCGTCGCTGGAGGAGATCAGCGACACCGCCGACCAGCTCAACGGGGCGCACCACTTCCTCGTCAAGAACTTCATCAACAACACGACGTTCTTCGAGTGGGACCCGGCGACCTATGACGGCTACTTCAAGAAGATCAAGGGCTTGCGGGAAATCTCCGTGCCGCGGCTGAACGAAATGGCCTGCGAGCGGGTCGAGCTGACCGCAATCCCGTTCACCACCTTCGTCGCCAACCAGGCCTCCGACGGAAGTCCTGCGACCTATTCCTTCGTCCTGCGCGGCTATGTCCGCCACTGGCTGCAGAGCGTGTGGGCGGAATACGACCGCGTCGGGCTGGCCGATCTCGTGCGCCAGAGGCAGAAGGCCGCCTGACGGCGCCGGCGATGCTCGCCGAAGCTGGGGGCACCACCAGGCGACGCGATGTCCCGCCATCCCGGCGGGGCATTGCGGCGCACGCCCGTCTTCATCGTGTGCTCGCCGCGGCCGCGCGTCGGGCGCACGCTGATCGCCCGCCTGCTGGTCGATTATTTCGTCGCCGACGACCGCGCGCCGCTTGCCTTCGACGCCAATCCCGGCGATCCGCTGCTCTCCGCCTACCAGCCGCGCCACACCCTTGCCGCGAGCGTTGCCGACACGCGCGGCGAGATGGCCCTGTTCGACCGGCTGATCCTTGCCGACGGCCGGCCCAAGGTCATCGACCTGGCGCCGGCCTTCTTCGATCCGTTCTTCGACAGCGCCGAAACCACCGCCTTCGTCGACAGCGCCCGCGCCAGGCGCATCGACACCGCGGCGCTCTTCGTCGTCGAGAACCATGCCCACGCCATCGCCGCCCACCGCAATCTCATCCGGCGCTTCCCCGGCATGACCGTCGTGCCGGTCGTCAACGACATGCTCTTCCCGGTCGGCGCCTCGCTGCCGCCTCTGCCGGAAGAGAGTGCACTGCCGGTACGCATCGCCCTGCTGCCGGCGGCGCTCCACGGCATCGTCATGCGGCCGCGCTTTTGCTTCGGCGACTATGCCGCGAACCCGTCGAACCGGCGGACCATGCTCCACCGCTGGATCGCCGACGCCTTCGTCGGCTTCCGCGACATCGAACTCCGCCTGCGCATGGCGGAACTCGCCTCGCTGTTCAGCGTTTCGGGGTGAGCACCGGCGGCGCCGCGGCGGCTTTGGCCGCGGCGCCTGCCGATGGATTAGCGCAACGTGGCGTCGGCGCGCGGCCGGCCCTTGCAGGCAAGTGCGCCGATCCCTCCAGACGCACCACTACTTCTCGACTTGGTGGTGGGTCACCACCGGTGCGCTACAGACGCCGTTCAGCATCACGTTGGGCGACAGGCAGCTGCTGCCGATCGACAGATCGCCGCCGAAATCCGGTGCGGGATCGTCCTGGCGGTGACGGTCGATGAGCGACTTGCGGGAATCGCCGAAGTAATAGCGCGCGCCGCCGAGAACCTGGCTGAAGCTGTTCTCACCGAACGCACCGGAGGCGAAGAGCGACAGGCCCGAATTTTCATGCGGCCGCCATTCGACATCGACCAGACCCATCGTGCCGGGACCTTCGACATGGCGGATGCCGGCGTCGAGACGCAGATTGTCGATCGGATAGTACGCAATCACCGCCTTGCCGTTGAATCCGCTCGCCGAACCGAACTGATAGGCCGCCAGCCCTTCGAGCGAGAAGCGTCCGAGATAGGCGGCACCTTCGACGCCGAACTTGCCGATGTCGAAGCCGCTGGTCGCACCGCTGGTGACGTCCCAATTGAGATAGCTGGTATAGAGGCCGATGAGGCCCCTGGCCGGATCGCGCCAGAACAGGTGTCCGCCGATGCCGTAAAAGGCCGCCCCATCGCCGGAACCCGCTGCGCCATCGATCTGCAGCCCATAGGCGAAGCCCATCGGCACCGAAAGCGAGCCGACGACGCCAAACATGCCGCCGCTCTGGCCGCTGCCTTCCTGGTTGCCGCCGAAGACGCTCACCTTCCCGTTCAGCTGCGACACCGCCGGCAGGCTGCCCGGCGTCGCCAAGGGATTGTAAACGTCGAAATACCCACCGGCATCGGCGCTGCCCACTGCCGCCAGCGTCATCAGACAGCTCACCGACAGCGCGATCGTCCGTATCCGTTTCATGAATGGCGTTCCCCGCAACCAGAATTCCGTCAGTCGTCTGTTGTCGCCGCTTTTGCGGACCCCGCGCAGAGGACTTAACGAAGCACCCCGGCTTTCGTGCCGCGACTGTGGCAATTGCATCACGTGCCTGTGCAGATCTGCCAAGGCGCGCGTCCGCGGGGGCGACCGCCAGCCGGCCAATTCTTGTTTTGCGGGAGCCCCGAGGGCCGGCGCGCGGCCGGCCCACGATGGTGCATTTCTGCTAGCGGAACGCCCCGCAGAAGCGCTGGATGCGCTCGCCGGCCTTCTCCAGCGCCTCGGTCGAGGTGGCGTAGGAGACGCGGAAGTTGGGGCCGAGGCCGAAGGCCGAGCCCTGCACCACGGCGACGCCCTCGGCCTCGAGCAGCTCGGTGACGAATTCGTCGTCGCTGCCGATCACCTTGCCCGACGGCGCCGTCTTGCCGATGAGGTCGGCGCAGGAGGGATAGACGTAGAAGGCGCCCTCCGGCGTCGGGCAGGACAGCCCGTTGGTCTGGTTGAGCATTGAGACGACCAGGTCGCGCCGCCCCTTGAACACCCTGTTGTGCGCGGCGATGAAGTCCTGCGGGCCGGTCAGCGCCTCGAGCGCGGCATATTGCGAGATCGACGCGGGGTTCGACGTCGACTGCGACTGGATCTTGGCAATCGCCTTGATCAGTTGGGCCGGGCCGCCGGCATAGCCGATACGCCAGCCGGTCATGCAATAGGCCTTGGAGACGCCGTTGACCGTCAGCGTGCGCTCGTAGAGGGCCGGCTCGACTTCCGCCACGGTGGCGAAGGCGAAGTCGTCATAGACCAGGTGCTCGTAGATGTCGTCGGTCATCACCCAGACCTGGGGGTGACGGACAAGCACGTCGGTGAGCGCCTTCAGCTCGGCCTTGCTGTAGGCGGCGCCGGACGGATTGGACGGCGAGTTGAAGATGAACCATTTGGTCTTCGGCGTGATCGCCTTCTCAAGGGCTTCCGCCGTGACCTTGAAGTTGGTCGCGAGCGAGGCCTCGACGAAGGTCGGGGTGCCGCCGGCAAGCAGCACCATGTCCGGATAGCTCACCCAGTAGGGCGTCGGGATCAGCACCTCGTCGCCGGGGTTGAGCGTCGCCATCAGCGCATTGTAGAGCACCTGCTTGCCGCCGGTGCCGACCGTGATCTGGTTGGCCGCGTAGGTCAGACCGTTCTCGCGCTTGAACTTGTCGACGATCGCCGCCTTGAGCTCGGGGATGCCGTCGACGGCGGTGTACTTGGTCTTGCCGTCGCGGATCGCCTTGATCGCCGCTTCCTTGATGTTGTCTGGCGTGTCGAAGTCGGGCTCGCCGGCGCCCAGCCCGATCACGTCGCGACCGGCGGCCTTGAGTTCACGCGCTTTGTTGGTCACCGCGATGGTGGCGGAAGGCTTCACGCGGGCAAGCGAGTCGGCAAGGAAGGCCATGGTCCGGACTCCGGAAACGGGGTTTTCAAAACGGCGCGGACCCTAGGCCCGGCCGCCATGAATCTCAAGCGAAACCGTGGGGTTTTGGCGCCGCTGCGTCACCCGCGCGCCGGCGCCGCCCGGCGACCGGCGCAGCGTGGTGCTTAAGGCGGCATTAAAGCCGCTCGGCTAGCCTGCCAGGCCAGTTTTCCGGGAACAGGAACGGGCGATTGGCGGGGATGGCGTCCATCTGGCAGCACATCCGCAGCGGCGACTGGCTGACGGCCGAACGCCGGCGCGTCTATCCGCTGATCGTGCTCGCCCTCGTGGTGCTGGTCAGCGTCGTCTGGATCGCGCTGTCGAACGACCTGATCGACCGGGTCGGCAGCCCGATCGGGACCGATTTCACCAATGTCTATGCCGCCGGCACGCAGGTCTGGGCCGGCGCCGCGCCCGACGTCTACGACCCCGCGAGCCAGCACGCCGCCGAGATCGCAGTCTTCGGCGGGCGCACCGTGCCCTTCTATGGCTGGCACTACCCGCCGCTCTTCCTGATGGTGGCGGCGCTGCTGGCGCTGCTGCCCTATGCCTGGGCGCTGCTCGTCTACATGGTGGCGACGCTTGCCGCCTATCTCGCCACCATGCGCGCGCTCCTGCCGCGGCCGCAGACGCTGCTTATCGCCGCCGCCTTCCCGGCCGTCTTCGTCAATCTCGGCCACGGCCAGAACGGGTTCCTCACCGCCTGCCTGATCGGCGGCGCGCTGCTCATCCTCGACCGGCGGCCGTGGATCGCCGGCATCCTCATCGGACTGCTCGCCTACAAGCCGCAATTCGGCGTGATGATCCCCCTGGTGCTGATCGCCACGCTGCGCTGGCGCACCTTCCTCGCCGCGGCAGCGACCGTGCTTGCCGCATGCGCGGCCACCGTCGCGCTGTTCGGCGTCGGCATATGGACCGCCTTCGCCGGCTCCGAACAGTTCACCCGCACCGTCGTGCTCGAACAGGGCGGGACCGGCTGGCAGAAGATCCAGAGCCTGTTCTCGGCGGTGCGCATGTGGGGCGGCACCGTCGACACGGCCTATGCCGCGCAACTGGTGCTCGCCGTGGCGCTCGCCGCCAGTCTCGTCTGGCTGTGGCGAAGCCGGGCAAGCTTCGATCTGAAGGCGGCGGCGCTGGTCACCGCCAGCCTGCTGGCCACACCCTATGTCCTCGATTACGACCTCGTCGCGCTGGCCGTCGCCGGCGCCTTCCTGCTGCGCCACGGCATCGCCAACGGCTTCCACGACTACGAGATCAGTGCCCTCGCCTTTGCCTGGACGGCACCGCTGGTCACGCGTTCGATCATGCACCTCACCGGTCTGCCGATCGGCCTGATGGCGATGCTGGCGCTCTACACGCTGATCGTACGCCGCGCCGCGGTCGACCTGGCGGAGAGCAACCGGAGACAGCACCTGGCCGAAGCCTGAGCGCATCCGCGCGGAGATCGACCTGCCACCGGTCGCCGACAAGGACTGGCGGCGTGGCGTCATGCCACCATCGCCTGTCGCTTCAGGCGCGCGTGGCGCTGAGCGACAGCGGCGGCGCGCCCTTCAGTGTCTGATAGACGACGCAATAGCGCTCGGTGAGCTTGACGAGCGTGGCGATCTGCTCGTCGCTGAGATCGCCCTCCAGTTCGATCGTCAGGCGGATATCGCTGAAACCGACCGGCGCCTCCTTGGAGACGCCGAGCGTGCCGCGGAAATCGAGATCGCCTTCGGCATGCAGTCGCGCATCGGTGACCGGCAGGCCGAGCGAGGTGGCCACGGCATTGAGCGTGACGCCAGCACAGGCGACCAGCGCCTGCAGCAGCATGTCGCCGGAGCAGACGTTGACCATTGCCTCTCCGCCGCTTGCCGGATGCAGGCCGGCGCGGGCCAGCGCCTGTCCCGTCTCGACCGAGCAGGTCACCCCGTCGCCGATGGCGCCGCGGGCGTGCAGCGTCACCACAGCCGCCTGCGGATCGTCGCGATAACGCTGCTTGAGGGGCGCCTGTACCGCCTTCAACTGCTCGCCGTCCATTTTGATCTCCGTTCGTTCCGTCGTTCGATCGATTCAGCTTATATGTCGACCACCGATTGGAATTGGACGGCGGTCACCAGCCAGCCAATTCTTCGTGAGACGAGCAGAGAGAACGGATGACCTACACGCTTTATTCGATGCAGTCCTCGGGCAACTGCTACAAGCCGCGGCTGCTCATGCACCAGCTCGGCTTGCCCTTCCGCCTGGTCGAAACCGACCCGTCAAAGGGCGCGACGCGCACGCCGGAATTCCTGGCGCTCAACCCCAACGGCCGCGTGCCGCTGCTGGTGCTTCCCGACGGACGCATTCTGTCGGAATCAAACGCCATGCTGCTCTACCTCGCCGAGGGCACGCGCTTCCTGCCCGCCGATCGCTTTGAGCGGGCGCTGGTCCATCAGTGGCTGTTCTTCGAGCAATACGACCACGAACCGGTGATCGCCGTGGCGCGCTCCTGGCTGAAGATCTATCCCGACCGTATCGGCAAGGCGACGCCGGAGCAGCTTGCCGACTGGCACAAGCGCGGCAATCGGGCCCTCTCCGTCATGGAACACGCGCTGACGCAGCATGACTGGCTCGCCGGCAACACCTATTCGGTCGCCGACATCGCCCTTTATGCCTATACGCACGTCGCCGGTGACGGCGGCTTCGACCTCTCCGCCTATCCGGCGATCAGCACCTGGCTGAAGCGGGTTGCCGCCGAGCCCGCCCATGTCGGCATGGACTGGCGGCCGAAGACATAGGCAAGGCCGGCCGACCGGCCCGGTTGCCACAATTCGGCCCGCACAACTGCCCGTAATGGCCCCATTGCGGTCCGACGAGTGCCGTCATCGCCCCCCACCTTGGAGTCTCCCAGACAGGGAGGGAAGACCCATGCGCAGTATCGCTCGCAGCCAAGCCCAGGCCAAACACGACGCCGGCACCGGCGAATTCGTCCTGTGGATCGCCGTCTATGCCGCCTTCATGCTGGCCCTGATCGCCTTCAACGGCAGCACCCAGCTGTTCAACCACCCGATGCTCGCCTGGCCATCCTTCCCGGGGATCGGCTAGCAGCCTTCGGGCTCGGGCAGCCGTCGGCACCACGACGTGAGTGGCAAGCGCCGAAGGCGCGGCGGCTCGCCACCGGCTCGTCGTACCCCACGACTTGTCGGGCCGACGCGGAGACAGAATTTCTTGGTGCTTGACGCCAGGACAAGTGAAGAGTACATGCACCGCCCTTCGCGGACAGGTGTCCGCAGCAGATGAGCCAGACGATGGAACGCGGATATTCGATCAAACTGACATCGCTGAATGGCGCGCGGCCATTTGCCGATGCTTGCCCGGCTCATGGAGGCGGTTCGCTCTGAACGAACCGCAGCGTCCGTTATCGGACCCCTCCCGAGCCGAGTGCTCCGGAGGGGTTTTTCATATCCGCCCCATCCGGAGCCCCCATTGTGAACGAGGCCCGGCGCAAGCCGGGGCGGAAGACCCGGATTCCGGGATTGCTGGCGCCTCTCCGCGTCATGCATCCGAAGCGCGGGGCCCGTCGGAGGGAACGAGGCGAGAGCCGGACACCGATGGCGGGGCGAACTCTGGTCCGCTTGGCGGCGCGCCATAGGCCGAGAGCGCCGCGACGCTATTTCGTTTTGGCAATTGAGCCTCGGAATTTTCGAGGCGCCAGGTTCCAGGTGGTGAAGGCGTTCGGTTACTTCGCTGCCCCCGAAGGCCTTTGGCCAACCGGCCGCCGACCGTTCCCCTGGAAACCCATACGCTGGTGGTGAAGATGACGGATCCTTCGCTCCGACATCGAGCCAGCGCCGATGCGTGCCGTGGAGCTTGCCTCGCGAAAGGCGAGCGTGACGCGGGTCCGGTCTTCCTCTCGGGGAAAGCTCGCGCAGCGGATGGCTGGACTTCCGTGATCGCCCGTTCCCCAGCGTCCCTCTTTGGCGGTGGTGATGAGCTCTGTTACTTCTTTGGGTGAAGCGCACGGCAGCAATGCCGTGCACACAGAACTCGACCATTCCCCGCCAATCCCATACGCATGACCGTGGTGAAGATGTCTGTTACTTCGGCTGTTAGACCGGGTCGGTCGCGGGTTCGAATCCCGCCGGGCGCGCCAAATCTCTTGTGCGCCCGTAGCTCAGTGGCAGAGCACCAGCCGTCCTCGGGACGGCAGCTCAGCATCGCCTGTTCCCGGATCATGCGTTTCCCTTTGCCGGTGGTGAAGAGCACCGTTGCTTCGGTAATCACAGGGTCGGAGGTTCGATTCCTCCCGGACAGGCCCAGGCCTTCCGTAGCTCAGTGGCAGAGCATGTGAAGCCCCCGCGAGGGGGCAGTACGGTCTCGATCGTTCCCCGGCAATCGTCCCATCCCGCGTGAGCGGGATGGTGCGGCGGTGGTGAAGATGTCTGATACTTCGGGTGGAGCGCCGAGGCGCGACGAGCGCCAAGGAGGTCGCGTGGTTCAAATCCCGCCGGCCGCAAGGCCGTAGCTCAGTCAAAGCCTTCGGGCAGTTCAGCGTCGTCCGTTCCCCGCCGTTCTACGGTGCGTACCTTAGAAAACTCATGGCTGTTCCTGAGGAGGTTTCCATGGCCAACATCAACAAGCTGTTCCGCCCCCGCACCCATGAGGGGGCGCGGGCCAGGCGCTTCACGCCCGCCGAGGAGCTGAAGCGCACGCTGATGAACTGCCTCCTGTGGGAGGACCAGTTCTATGAGGACGGCGTGTCCATCGCCGAGCGGATGGCAAAGCTCGTCCCGCAGGTCGAGCCTGCCGAGGTCGCGGCACTCGCCGTGGAGGCCCGCGAGGCCATGAAGCTGCGCCATGCGCCGCTGCTTGATCGTCCGCGAGATGGCGCGCAGCCCCGCCCATCGCGGCCTCGTCGCCGACACGCTGGAGCGCATCATCCAGCGGCCGGACGAGCTGACCCAGTTCCTCGCCATCTACTGGGCCGAGGCGCTGGGGCCGATGCAGCAGCGCAAGCGCCAGCCCGTCTCCGCCCAGGCGAAGAAGGGCCTGGCGAAGGCGCTGACCAAGTTCGACGCCTATCAGCTCGCCAAGTATGACCGCGACGGCGCGGTGCGGATCAGGGACGTTCTGTTCCTGACCCATGCCAAGCCGCAGGATGCGGCCCAGGAGAAGGTCTGGAAGCAGCTCGTCGATGGCACGCTTCCGGCGCCCGACACCTGGGAGGTCCAGCTCTCGTCCGGCAAGGACAAGCGCGCGACCTTCGAGCGTCTGATCGCCGAGAACAAGCTGGGTGGCCTCGCCTTGCTCCGCAATCTGCGCCTCATGCAGACTGCCGGGGTGGAGCACGAGACCATCGCCGGCGCGCTTTCGGCGATGCGCACCGATCGCATCCTGCCTTTCCGCTTCATCGCGGCGGCACGCCATGCGCCGGACCTCGAGCCCGAGCTCGAATTCGGCAATGCTGAAGTCGATCGAGAGCCATGTGCGGCTGAAGGGACGCACGCGGCTGCTGATCGACGTGTCGGCCTCGATGGACTGGCCGCTCTCCGCCCAGTCCTACATGATGCGGCTGGAAGCCGCCTGCGGTCTGGCGATCCTTGCCCGCGAAATCTGCGACAAGGTCGAGATCTTCACCTTCTCCGACAGGGTGGTGAAGATTCCGCCCCGCCGCGGTTTCGCGCTGCGTGACGCGATCGTCGCGAGCCAGCCGCATAGCGGGACCTGGCTTGGCAAGGCAGTGACGGAGATCGACAGGAAGGGGACGCGCCTCATCGTCTTCACCGACGAACAGGCGCACGATCAGGTGCCCGCACCCAAGGGCGCGGGATACATGATCAACGTCGCCTCCTACCAGCATGGCGTCGGCAACGGTCCGTGGCGGCGCGTCAACGGCTTCTCCGAGGCGGTGATCACCTGGATCGCCGCCCAGGAAGGCGCCCTCGACTGAACAGGAAGGCCGGACGCCGATGGCGTCCGGCCTTCAAACGACGAAGCAACCACGGGTGCGCGTGCCGATCGACAGCCAACGACCGCGGAGAGCTTGGCCGCGCTATTCGCTCTTCGGCTGCGCCTCGGCATAGGCCTTGAGGCGCTTGAGGCCCTGCTCGTAATCAGGCCCGACGATCCCGTCGAGCCCCAGACCCCGATAGCGGCTGACCGGGTTGAAGCCGACATCCTCGCGATAGCCCCACACGACGGTGGTCGCGTTCGCGCCCTTCTCCGTCAGACGGAACCACGCCACAGTCGCTGGCTGACCGGCGCGGGCAACGCTCATCTCGACGGCACTGTCCGGGTCGATCGCCGTGATCTTCTCGACGCCCGCGCCGACCGCCGGCAGCTTGCTCTCCCAGGTCAGCGTCTGTCCGACGCCGTCGAGCGGACCGGTGAAGGTGATGACGGTCTCCGGATCGCCGGCAAGCTGTGGCAGCCAGTCGGGCAGATGACGCAGGTCGGCAACCAGCGGGAAGACCGCGGCGCGCGGCACCGCGACGTCGATCGACCGGGTGACCTCGGGCTCGCGCGGCAGGACATAGGCGCCAAGGAAGGCCGCCACGACCAGCGCCACCGCGCCGGCAGCGCCCCATTTCAGCCAGAACGCCGCCCCCCGCCGCCTGGCGGACTGCGCGCTATCCGGCGCATCGCTGGCAGGATGCGTCACGTCCGGCCCGTCGCCGGCGGGCGCTGGCGTGGAATCGGCTGTCATCGGGGAGATACTACACCGCGCGACAATACGGCCCTAGATGACAATGACATGGCCCCGACGCTTTGCATTGCCTGTGCTTCTGGCGGTGCGGCAATCCGACCGGGCATGCGCTCTTCCCACAACCGTTTTTCTATTCAAGATTGCGCATACTTGTCAGTTCAGGAGCCCGCACTTGCCGCAATCTGCCCACCGCACCGAGGGCTTGCGCTTCCGCATAGTGCTGAGACCCGGCGTCGCGATCGGTCCGGGCAAGGCCGACCTTCTCGACGCGATCAACCAGACCGCATCGCTGACCGCCGCGGCCAAGCACTCCGGCATGAGCTACAAGCGCAGCTGGGTGCTGGTGCAGGAAATGAACGCCGCCTTCGCCACACCGCTGGTCGAGACGATCAAGGGCGGCACCGGCGGCGGCGGCAGCACCCAGCTGACGCCGCTCGGCCGTCAGGTGCTGACGCGTTATCGCGAGATGGAGGCGGACGCCGGCAAGGCGATCGCCGCCGGCATCGCCGACCTTCGCCGTTATCTGAAAGCGGACAGCGGCGAGCCGGCGCCCGCCCCTCTGCCGCCGCGCCCCAAGCGCGGCCGCCCCCGCAAGGACGATTGATTCGTCCGCCGCTCCGTGGTGACATATGCGATATGTCTGGCTGAACATATCGAGGGAGCCATGATCTTCGGTCGCCTGCTTCTTGCCGCCGTCCTTGCCGCACCGGTGTTCGCCGTCGCCCTGCCCGCCTCTGCCGCCGAGCCGGTGGTCTTCGCCGCGGCCAGCCTGAAGAATGCGCTCGACGATGTCGCCGCGGCCTATCATGCCAAGACCGGCAAGACCGTCGCCATCAGCTATGCCGGCACCGCGACGCTCGCCCGGCAGATCGAACAGGGCGCCCCGGCCGACATCTTCTTTTCCGCCGACATGGCCTGGATGGACTATGCCGTTGAGCACAAGCTGGTGAAGCCGGAGACGCGGCGCACCCTGCTCGGCAATGAGATCGTCCTGGTCGCGCCGAAGGATTCGACGGCGAAGATCACGATCGCGCCGGGCATGGACCTCGCCGGCCTGCTCGGCCCCGACGGACGCCTGGCCATGGCCAATGTCGATTCGGTACCGGCCGGCAGATACGGCAAGGCATCGCTGGAGAGCCTCGGCGTGTGGGACAGCATCGCGGGCCGCGTGGTGCAGTCGGAGAACGTGCGCCTGGCGCTCGCCTTCGTCGCCCGCGGCGAAGCACCGGCCGGCATCGTCTACGCCACCGATGCCGCCGCCGAGCCGGCGGTCAAGGTGATCGGCGTGTTTCCCGCCGACAGCCACAAGCCGATCCTCTATCCTGTAGCCGTGACCGCCAGTTCGACCAATCCGGACGCCAAGGCCTTCTTCGATTTTCTCGGCTCGGACGCGGCCGCGCCGGCCTATCGCAAGCAGGGCTTCACCATCGTGGCGCCGGGCTCATGAGATAAGGACTTCATGCTCGACCCGCTGACCCCGCAGGAATGGTCCGCCATCGAACTGAGCCTGCGCGTGGCGGCAGTGGCGGCGCTGGCCAGCCTGCCCTTCGGCATCGCAGTCGCCTGGCTGCTCGCCCGCGGCCGTTTCGTCGGCCGCTCGCTCATCGACGGCATCGTCCATCTGCCGCTGGTCGTGCCGCCGGTGGTCACCGGCTATCTGCTGCTGCTCGCCTTCGGCACCAAGGGGCCGATCGGCGCCTTCCTCCAGCATGCCTTCGGCATCGTCTTCGCCTTCAACTGGACCGGCGCGGCGCTGGCCGCGGCGATCATGGGCTTTCCGCTGATGGTGCGCGCCATCCGCCTGTCGATCGAGGCGATCGACCCGCGGCTTGGCGCCGCCGCGGCAACGCTCGGCGCCCGCCGCATCGGCGTGCTGGTGACCGTGACCCTGCCGCTTGCCGCTCCCGGCATCGTCGCCGGCACGGTGCTCTCCTTCGCCCGCGCGCTCGGCGAGTTCGGCGCCACCATCACCTTTGTCGGCAACATTCCCGGCATCACCCAGACCGTGCCGCTGGCGATCTACACCAATGCCCAGGTGCCCGGCGGCGAGCTGCCGGCGCTGCGCCTGACGCTGATTGCCATCGTCGTCGCCTTCGCCGCGCTGCTCGTCTCCGAGACGCTGGCACGCCGCGTCGCCCGCCGCACGGCGGCCTGACCCATGCTCACCGTCGACATCGAAAAGGCGCTGGGCGATTTCACCCTGAGCGCGCGCTTTGCCAGCAGCGGCGGCGTCACCGCCCTCTTCGGTCGTTCCGGCGCCGGCAAGTCGACGCTCACCAACGCCATCGCCGGGCTTGTGCGTCCCGACCGGGGATCGATCCGCCTCGACGATGCGGTGCTGTTCGATGCCGGCGGGCACGTCGATGTGCCGGTGCGCAAGCGCGGCATCGGCTATGTCTTCCAGGAAGGCCGGCTGTTTCCGCACTACTCGGTGCACGGCAACCTGATGTATGGCCGCCGCCGCACGCCGCGCCGGCAGCGCTGGGGCTCGTTCGACCAGATCGTCGAACTGCTCGGCATCGGCGACCTCCTGCAGCGCCGCCCGGCCGGCCTCTCCGGTGGCGAGAAGCAGCGCGTCGCCATCGGCCGCGCTTTGCTGCAGAGCCCGCGCCTGCTGATCATGGACGAGCCGCTGGCCTCGCTCGACCCGGCGCGCAAGGAGGAGATCCTGCCCTATGTCGAGCGCCTGCGCGACGAGATGAAGCTGCCCATCGTCTATGTCAGCCACAGCGTCGACGAGGTGACGCGGCTGGCCGACACGCTGGTGTTGCTCGCCGACGGCAAGGTGATCGCCAGCGGCACGGTGAACGACGTCTTCGGCCGGCTCGACCTGCGTCCCCATACCGGGCGCTTCGAAGCGAGCATGGTGCTGACGGCCGAGGTCATCGCGCACGATGCGCAGAGCGGCATGACGATCCTCGATCATCCGGCCGGGCGCATGTGGACGCCGGCGATCGACCGCTCGCCGGGCAGCACGGTGCGCCTGCGCGTGCGCGCGCGCGAGGTGGCACTGGCGGTGGGTGACCCCGGCCTCTTGTCGATCCGCAATCGCCTCGCCGCGACGGTGACCGACATCGCCATCGGCCCCGGTGCCGCGGTCGAGGTGCAGCTCGATGTCGGCGGTCAGATGCTGGTGGCGCGCATCACGCGCGATGCGGCCAAGGCGCTCGACATCGCGGTTGGCCAGCCGGTCGTGGCACTGATCAAGTCAGCGGCATTCGACCGGCTGGACGATTTCGCCTGAGGCTTGCCCGAAGACTACGAGCAGCCCTGCAGGTGTTTGCTGCCGCTGACCACGGTGACCCGCACCGCGGCGGTGCCCGAGCCGATCATGCCGATCTGCGCTGCCGCACCGCGGGTGAGGTCGATCACCCGGCCGCGGATGAAGGGACCGCGATCGTTGATGCGCACGACCACCGAACGGCCATTGGCGAGATTGTCGACCCTGACACGGGTTCCGAAGGGAAGGCTGCGATGGGCGGCGGCGAGCGCATTGGCGTTCATCCTTTCGCCGCTCGCCGTTTTGGTGCCGGTGCTGTACCAGGACGCCTTGCCGCACTGGGCGGCTAACGCTTCACTCGACTGAAGACCTGCCACCGCGACAAACGCCGCGACGGCTGCCCCGAACGCAAAAATGCGTGACTTGCTTACTTTCACTCTGTGGCTTCCGTTTGTTGTTGAACCGCATCCTTGGCATGTCCCTCCCAGCACTGCCGCCCTGTGGACCCCTCCGCGGCGGCGAGGGCGATGTGCGCTGCGAAATGGGGCACGAATGCGGCCGGCCGATCACCCTGCGTGACCGTCGGTTAACGGCCGTGACGGGCCGCAATCAGGGGATGGGAAGCGGCTAGAGACGCGCGATCAAAGCCGTTGCGGCGGCTGGATTGCGGACCTTGGCGCCGGCGATCATGTAGACGAAGACGTCGCGTTTCTTCTTCGCAGCAGGCTTGGCGCCGAAGCGCGGCAAATCGTCCACCTCGCCCCCCGCGGCCCAGCTCCTGGCCCGCGCCGCCCAGGCATCGAGCTCGGCCGGGGCATAGCCGGCCGCATTGGCCTCTTCGGTCTTTTGCAGGCGGGCATAGACGAAATCGGCAGTGACATCGGCAATCGCCGGATAGTCGTTGGAATCGGCACAGGCGACGGCGACATTGTGCTTGCGCAAGAGCGCCACGAACTCCGGCACCAGGAAGGTTTTCGAGCGCACCTCGACCACGTGACGCAGCTTGACGCCATCGGCTTCCCCGGGCAGCAGCGCCAGGAAGGCGCCGAAATCGTCCGCGTCGAATTTCTTGTAGGGCGCGAACTGCCAGAGCAGCGGACCGAGCTTGTCGCCCAGTTCGGTGATGCCCGACTTGAGGAACCAGGCGAGCGGCTCGCCGGCCTCGGCCAGGACCTTCTTGTTGACGACGGCGCGGTGGCCCTTCACCGCGAAGACGAAACCGTCGGGTGTCTCGTCGCGCCACTTGGCGAAGCTTGCCGCCGACTGGGTGCGATAGAAGGTGCCGTTGATCTCGATGGAGGTGAGCTTGCTTGCCGCGTATTTCAGCTCGTCGGCCTGCTTGAGCCCGTCCGGATAGAAGGCCCCGCGCCACGGCGCATAGGTCCACCCGCCGATGCCGACGCGGATCATGATCTTCCCCCCCAATGCGGCTCGGCGGGCGACCCGATTGCCGCCCGCGGCAGATGCCGAATTACTGCTGCGGCTTCTTTGCCTCATCCGGATGCATGGTCGCCATCACCGCCGACGGCGTCTTGCCGCCGAACGGCTGATGCTTGTTCTTCTTGTTCTTGTCCGATTTCGGTTTCTTCTTTTCGTGAGATGGTCTGTCGCGTCCCTTAGACATCAGACGTCCTCCTTCATGCACGCGGCGCACGCATGCACCGGCTCACCGGAATACTAACCGCGCCGCGGACGGCTGTGAATTGACCTAGCTCAGACGCGATTCAGGGCAAGATCAGGCGACAACCCGGCTCCGCCGGCTTGCTTCAGTCGGCGGCCTCCGCCGGCTTGCTTCCATTGGCGGCCTCCGCCGGCTTGCTTCCATTGGCGGCCTCCGCCGCCAGGGCGGCGAGCGCCTGGACCACGGTCCAGTTGCGTCCCGTGCCCGACGTCTTGAGCTTGAGCTTCAGCTTCGATCGCCCGATGCCCTTGGGATAGCAGATGAACAGGTCCGCCCCGACCGCAGCCCAGGTCTCCGGCCCGTCCCATTCCATGCGCAGCGCCGCGCGGTCCTCCGCCGTCGGCAGGCCGGCAAGGAACATCACCACAAGATGGCTGGGATCGGCCGCCGCCATCTCCGGGAACGGATTGCGGCCGGTGAGCCGCTGCAGCTCGGCGGCGCTGCGCAGCATGGTTTCGGAATGGAAGCCGAAGCGGTCGACGATGCCGGCCTCGATGGTGGCGGCGATCTGGGCGCGCTCGCCATGGGCGGTGAAGATGACATTGCCGCTCTGCAGATGGGTGCGCGCACCGGCAAAGCCGAGATCGGCGAACAGGTCGCGCAAGGCGGCCATTTTCACGCCGCGCCCGCCGACATTGACGGCGCGCAGCAGGGCAACATAGGCGGTCATGCGGCCATCATAAGCCCGATTCGGGCCGAAGGGCGGCCGGCCAGGAGCGGCGGGCGCCGCGCCCGCTCCAGCAACAGCTTCGCCGCAATGGTCCTCTCCCCGCTTGCGGGGGAGAGATAGAGAGGGGGGCGTGGGCATTGTGCCCGGCACCCGAAACTGCTGCCTTGCCATGACCCCTCACCCTGCTTTTCTAGGCTCGCTTGTCGCTTGCCAAGAAAAGCAGCCCTCTCCCGCAAGGGGAGAGGGAGCGACAGCCACTGCCGCGCTTGCTGGACGCATTGGTTCAGCCCGGCCACGACGAATTGCGTGTCGGAATGACGAGGAAAAGCCCAATGCCCAACATCTTCGCCGACCTGCCCGCCGCTGCCGCCGAGGAAGAGCTGACCGACCTCTTCAGCCAGCCGGGCCTGCGCATCGAGCGCATCGTCTCGACCGGTCAGGCCTCGCCGCCCGGCTTCTGGTACGACCAGGCCCATGACGAATGGGTAATCCTGCTCTCGGGCGGCGCCGGCCTTGCCGTCGAGGGCGCGGCGGAGATGCGCCTTTCACCCGGCGACTACGTCTTCCTCCCCGCCCACAAACGCCACCGCGTCACCTGGACCGATGCGAGCCAGCCGACCGTGTGGCTGGCAGTGCATGTGGGGGAGTGAGGGCGCCGCATAGAGCGCAAAGCCCCCAAATGGAAGGCCGGGATGATCCTCCGGTCGAGCCGGAGGGCCAAGGGCCCCGCCCATGACAGGGGCCGGTGGCCCCTCGCCATGCGTTAACGGCCGCCCCCGCTGCAACGATCGGTTTACCTGGACGCCATATGATCTGATTCGTGCGCGCTGGGCGCCCGCTGGTCCGGTCGGATCTTACCGTGCGGACGTGCGCGCATGGGCGTGGTGGCGCCGGACAAGAAGGCCGCCGGCGCCGACGCCAGCTTGCCTGACGGTCCGTCACGTTCTCGCCACCGTCGACGACGGAGAGCCACATGGCATACATCACCCTCAGCCACGGCAACGCCCGCGATCTCGCGCCGGCTGCAGTGCCAGCCATCGTCAAGGACATGCACCGTGCCGCCGGAGAAGCGCTGTGGCTGGTCGCCAGGCTCGGCCTGGCGATCGCCCGCCATTGGCGCGACCAGCAGGACATTCACTGGCTCGCCGATGCGGATGACGCCGTCTTGCGCGACCTCGGCATTGCGCGCAGCGACATTCCGCGTCTGGTGCGGACCGGCCGCCGCTGACGCCGGCGGCGCCCGCGACTCCGCCACCTCCACAACCGGTGCGATCCCGGCGACCCGTCGATCCCCCTGATGCGCGAACCGGCGGGACCGGCGCTTGACCGTTTCCCGGCATGGCCTGTGTTTGGTGGTCCTCTCCTCCGTGGTGGGCGAGGGGGAGAATGGAGAGCGTCATCAGGGAACCGCGCATTCATCGTCAGCGCGGCAAGGCGTGCGACACTCTTGCTTTGCCCCCTGCCGTTCCCGGCGCTAAAGCTTCTTCCCGCATTCCTCCCCTGAGTGAGGCGGCCGCATGGCCCTCAATCCCCGCCTCGGCATCATCTCGGCCTTCGCCTGCCTCGGCATTCTCGGCGTCCTGCCCGTACTGGCCAGCGCGCGACCGGCCAACGTCGACGGGCTGACCTTCACCGTCTGGCTCACCGTCTGGCAGATCCTCGCGGCCCTGCCGCTGTTCCTCATGGAGCGCGCCCGTGGCCGACGCGGCCTCTTCGAGGCGGCCGGCACCGGCAGCCGGCGGCCATGGACGATCGCCGCGGCACTCGGGACGAGCATCATGTTCGGCCTGGCCACCTACATGTATGTGGTGGCCGCCCAGAAGACCGGACCGGTGAGCCTGGCCATCGCCTCGCAGGGCACGCCAATCTTCGCCATGCTCGGCGAGGCGCTCTTCCTCGGCAAGCGCAAGACGTTCCCCGAACTCGGCTTCACCGCGCTGATGATCGTCGCGCTCGTCTATCTGACCACCAACGGCACCTTCCTGATCACCGATATTTCCTGGTGGTCGGTCTTCGCGCTCGGCGTTCCGCTGCTCTGGGCGGCGGCGCATCTGCTGCTCAAGACGCAGGTGCTCGACCGCACGACGCTGACGCCGAACCAGGTGACCCTTTCGCGCCTGCTCATATCCGGCGTCTTCCTGCTGGCGCTGGCGCTCGCCATCGGCGAGCCGCGCGCGCTCATCGCCGGCCTCACCGACCCCGGCCTGCAGCGGGCCGCCGCCATCATGGGGATCGCCTACTACGTCGAGCTGATCTTCTGGTTCCAGGCCATCCGCAACATCGACGTATCGCTGGCCGCCTCGATCGAGGTGCCGACGCCGGCGGTGACCATGCTGATCGCGCTCGTCTTCACCGGCGTGGCGATCGCGCTGCATCAGGTGCTCGCCATGGTGGCCATCGCCATCGGCATGTACGGCCTGCTCTTTGCCGGCCGCGCCGCGCGCCGCCGGGCGATCTGAGCCGGACCGGCAGCGACCGGCACCCCACTGCACCGTCCGTCCTCGCAAGCCCTCGACAAGCGTTCCATTTCATGTTATATGCTTAGTTATATAACTACTGAATGAATTGGGGTGGATCGATGGCCGAGGATATCGTTCGCGCAATGGGGTTCCTCATGCTGGGCACCCGCTTCAAGCGCATTGCCGAGCGCCTGCAGGGCGATGCCACCCGCGTCGCGGCGGCGCACGGGGTGACGCTGCATTCCAGCCAATACCCCTTCCTCGCGGCCCTCGACCGGCTGGGGCCGCTGACCATCGGCGAACTGGCCGAAGCGGTGGGCATCACCCAGCCGGGCGCCACCCGCGTGGTCGCGCAACTCGTCAAGATCGGCATGGCCAAGGCGCGGCCCGGCCGCAACGACCAGCGCCAACGGGTCGTTTCGCTGACGGCCAAGGGCCAGCGCGAGGTCGACTTCGGCAAGCAGGATGTGTGGCCGAAGGTCGAGGCGGCGGTGGCCGATCTCTGTGGCGGCCTCTCCGGCCCCCTGCTCGACCAGCTCGCGGCAATCGAGGACCGACTGACCGAACGCCCGCTCGATCAACGAGTGGGCAATGCTCGGCGGAGGAAGACATGACCCATGTGCTCGACCGTCCCGCATGGAACGCATTGAACGGCCCGCATGCCGCACTGGCCGAAGGCGGCCCGCTCGCCCGCCGCTACCGGTCCGACATCATTCCCTTCGCCGCGGCCAGCGACGACCGCCCGCAGAGCCTCGCCGCGCTCGCCGCCCTGCCCCGCCCCGGCGAGGACATGCTGCTTGCCGAGGCCGGGCCCATCGCCCTGCCGCCGGGCCTTGCCGTCACCACCACAGCCGCCGTCGTGCAGATGGTGCTGACGCGCCCGCCGGAGCCGGTTGCCGACGCGCGCATCGAACCGCTGAACGGCGCCGATGCGGAGGAGATGCTGGCTCTCGCTTTGCTCACCAAGCCCGGCCCCTTCACCCGCGGCGCCCGGGCGCTCGGCGAATTCTACGGCATCCGCATCGACGGCCGCATCGCCGCCATGGCCGGCGAGCGCATGAAGCAGGTGGGCTTTGCCGAACTCTCCGGCGTCTGCTCGCATCCGGATTTTCGCGGCCGGGGCCTCGCCCGCCTGCTCTCCGTCTTCGTCACGCACCGGATCTTGGCGCGCGGCGAGACGCCCTATCTCCACGCCTATACGACCAACAGGCCGGCCATCACGCTCTACGAGACGATCGGCTTCGAGAAACGCACCACGCTGAACATCGCGGTGGTGCGCAAGGAGGGATGAGGCGGTCGCGCCGCAGCCGCAGCGCGCATGCCCGCCCGCTCTTGCCAGGCAACAAGTGCTGTCGCGACCATGGCCTGAGGGCGGCGCAGAACCGCGCCCCCTCCACAGGAACCGGCGAGGCCAGCGGCAAAGCGTGCCAAACGCCACCCGAGGGTGCGACCGGCCTAATCCTTCGGCGGATCGATCGGCGGGCAGCCGAGCGAATCGTTGATGCCGAGGAAATCGGCAATCGACCCGGCGAGCTGGCCGATATTCTCTTGCCTGTCGTGACCCTCCGGCAGGCAACGCCGGAACACGGCGATGCCGTTCGCCATCACCTCGACATGATGGCGGATCGCGGCGCACTTCTCCGCCTGATCGGCGCTCGCCGCCTTGTCGAGCCGCGCCTGCGTCTCGGCGAAGCTGGCATCGACGGCGGCGAGGTCGGCGTCGCAGGTCGCCGTCGAGGCGGGGGCCGCAAAGGCCGATGGCGCCAGCGCCACGCTCGCAAGAACCGCAATCATCACAAGACGCATTGCCGTCACCGTCTCCTCTTGCCGCGGCCGACCGGGCTGTCGAGCCTGCTACGGCGCGATCAAACCAGCATAAGCGAAGAAGCCGATCACGCCGAGGACCAGGCCGGCCAGCATGCCGACGATCGACCCGAGCCAGGGCCGCGTCCTGCGCAGGATCAGCCAGCCGATGATCAGCCCGACAATGCCGCCGGCGAGCAGCACCGGCCATCCCAGCACAAGGATGACGACCGCCCAGCCCAGCGGCGAGTCCATGATCGGACCGATGTCTGACAGGGTGCTACCGTCTCCGCTTTCCCCGCCCGACCGGGCTGCCGGGCTTGCCGCCGAAGGAGCGCGGGGATGGGCGCTTGTCCTGCGGCGCCGGGATGAAGTCGTATTCGTGCGTCTCTTTGAGCGAGGGCGCGTGCGGGCGCGTCTTCGACGTTGATGTTTGGGGCATCGGCGTCTCGCGGTCGGTGCCGGGGCCCATATAGTCAATCGACGGCTTCTTCGGGCGCTCGCCCTGGACCGGGATCTCGGTGCGGCGGACTGTCATCTCGTCCAAGGAATTCTTGCGGGCGCGCGAGCCCCCCACCCGTCCGGCTTCGCCGGCCACCCTCGCCGCTTCGCGGGAGGGAGGGGAGTCTGCCTCGGCGGTTGAGGTATCCTCGCCGCGTCGTACCCCCTCACCCGGCGCTGCGCGCCGACCTCTCCCCATGGGAGAGGTGGAGCCCCGTTGCGAAGCGGGCGATTGGTCCCCCGGATTGCGGGCGAGCGGGTCGTCGGCGACGGCGAGCTCCATCTGCTCCAGCCGCTTGATCTCGTCGCGCAGCCGCGCCGCCTCCTCGAATTCGAGGTCGGCGGCGGCATCGCGCATGCGCTTCTCGAGGTCGGCCAGCGTCGCCTTGAAATTGTGGCCGATGACGGCGCCTTCTTCCGCCAGGCCGGTCGGCACGATGACATGGTCGCGCTCGTAGACCGACGACATGATATCGCCGATCTGCTTCTTGATGCTCTCCGGGGTGATGCCGTTGGCGGCATTGTATTCCATCTGCTTCTCGCGTCGGCGGGCGGTCTCGGCCATCGCCCGCTCCATCGAGCCGGTGATCCGGTCGGCGTAGAGGATGACCTTGCTGTCGACATTGCGCGCGGCGCGCCCGATGGTCTGGACGAGCGAGGTTTCCGAGCGCAGGAAGCCTTCCTTGTCGGCATCGAGGATGGCGACCAGCGCGCATTCGGGAATGTCCAGACCCTCGCGCAAGAGGTTGATGCCGACCAGCACGTCGAAGGCGCCGAGCCTGAGGTCGCGGATGATCTCGATGCGCTCCAGCGTCTCGACGTCGGAATGCATGTAGCGCACGCGCACGCCCTGCTCGTGGAGATATTCGGTGAGATCCTCGGCCATGCGCTTGGTGAGCACGGTGACCAGCGTGCGGTAGCCCTTGAGCGCCGTCTCGCGGATTTCGCCGAGGACATCGTCGACCTGGGCCTTGGCGGGGCGCACCTCGACCGGCGGGTCGATGAGGCCGGTCGGGCGGATCACCTGCTCGGCGAAGACGCCCCCCGTGCGCTCCATCTCCCAGCCGCTCGGCGTCGCCGAGACATAGGTCGTCTGCGGGCGCATGAGGTCCCATTCCTCGAAGCGCAGCGGCCGGTTGTCCATGCAGGACGGCAAGCGGAAGCCGTATTCGGCGAGCGTCGCCTTGCGGCGAAAATCGCCGCGATACATGCCGCCGATCTGCGGCACCGTGACATGGCTCTCGTCGACGAAGACCAGCGCGTTGTCGGGCAGATATTCGAAGAGCGTCGGCGGCGGCTCGCCCGGCTTGCGGCCGGTGAGATAGCGCGAATAGTTCTCGATGCCGGCGCAGGAGCCGGTCGCCTCGATCATCTCGATGTCGAAGCGGCAGCGCTGCTCCAGCCGCTGCGCTTCGAGCAGGCGCCCGGCATGGGTCAGCTCTTCGAGGCGCAGCTTGAGCTCCTCCTTGATGCTCTTCACCGCCTGGGCCAGCGTCGGCCGCGGCGTGACATAGTGCGAATTGGCGTAGACCTTGACCTGTTTGAGGTTGCCGGCCTTCTGGCCGGTCAGCGGATCGAACTCGGTGATCGATTCGATCTCGTCGCCGAACAGTGCGACGCGCCAGGCGCGGTCTTCGAGATGGGCCGGGAACAGGTCGACGGTGTCGCCGCGCACGCGGAAGGTGCCGCGGCGGAAATCGGCGTCGGCGCGCTTGTAGTGCAGCGCCACCAGATCGGCGAGAAGCTGGCGCTGGTCGATGCGCTCGCCGACGGTGAGCGCGAAGGTCATCGCCGTATAGGTCTCGACCGAGCCGATGCCGTAGATGCACGACACCGAGGCGACGATGATGACGTCGTCGCGTTCGAGCAGCGAGCGCGTCGCCGAGTGGCGCATGCGGTCGATCTGCTCGTTGATGGAGGATTCCTTCTCGATATAGGTGTCGGTGCGCGGGACGTAGGCCTCCGGCTGGTAGTAGTCGTAATAGGAGACGAAATACTCGACCGCGTTTTCCGGGAAGAACGACTTGAACTCGCCATAGAGCTGGGCGGCGAGCGTCTTGTTGGGCGCCAGGATCGAGCGCCGGGCGCTGCGTCGCCTCGATCACCTTGGCCATGGTGTAGGTCTTGCCCGAGCCGGTGACGCCGAGCAGCACCTGGTCGCGCTCCTGGCCTTCGATGCCGGCGACCAGCTCGGCGATCGCCGTCGGCTGGTCGCCCTTCGGCGTCAGCTCCGAGACGATCTTCAGCGGCACGCCGCCTTCCGACTTCTCCGGCCGCGGCGGCCGGTGCGGCACCCAGGTCTTGTCGCGGAACTCCGGCCGGCCGCTCTCGATCAGCGCCGACAGCGCCTCGACCGTGGCGGTGACGGCGTTCTGCGGCAGGCCGCCGACATCCTCCAGGTCGACATCGAGGCCGGCCACCGGGTTGAGGCCGACGGCGGCGCGCTCCTTGGCCGAGCCCAGCCCGCCCATGGAGGTGCCGCGCGATGACTTGTAGTTCGCCGGGGGCGCTTCTGAGAATCCGGATTTGCGTGGTGGCATGGCCCGAATATGGGGGATGAATTGGTCAAAGGCGAGTGGTCGCGGCGAGGCGCGCGAGCGACTTGTTGACAGGGGGATGTCAGGAGCCGGTCAGCGCCGGGACTCCAATCGAGCTCCCTCGCCCTATCACCGCGCCTGCCAATCGCCGCGCTCCAGCAGCAGCGAGACGGCGGAGCCGGCGATCAGCGCCCAGAACGGTGCGCCGATGTCGAGAATCGGGATGCCGGCCACCGTCACCAGGAATGTCACCAGCGCCCCCAGCGCGAACGGACCGCGGAAGGAGATGGTGAACGCCGCGTGCAACACGCGCAGCATGGCGAGGCCCGCCAGCGTGGCGATGAAGGCCCGCGGGGCAGCCAGCATCAACCACGTCACCAGTGGCGCAAACAGCCCGAACAGGATGGCGAGCAGGCCGACCACGACGCCCGCCGTGTACTGCGTGCGCCGCTCGCCCGCGGCGATGATGGCATTGACCGGTCCGGTGAGGCAGGTCGACACCGCGCCGACGAAGGCCGAGACGATCGAAACGGCGCCGCAGCCGACCGCGATGGCGTTGACCGGCGCGTCGTGGCCGGCGGCACTCAGCACGGCGACGCCCTGCCCGTTCTGCACCACCAGCACGGTGATGGCGAGCGGCACGACCAGTTCGGCCATCGCAGTCCACGAGACCTTTGGCAGCTGCAGCGCCGGCGCGGCGATGATGCCGGTCGCTTCCGACCCGGGCGCGAAACTGCCGGCGGCCCAGATCACTGCAGCGCCGGCAACCAGCGCGATGAGCAAGGGCGGCACGCGTGCTGCCAGCAGCGGGGCGGCGCTCGCCAGCAGGAAGGCGACGGTCATGGTGCCGGCAATCAATGGGTCGGCCTGGAGGGCACGTATCCAGTCGAGACCGAACTGCAGGAACACGCCCGCCACCATGCCCATGACGATCGGCATCGGCACCAGCGCCATGGCGCGCCGCACCAGGCCGAACGCGCCCAGCACCAGCATCAGCAGGCCGGTGGCGATGTAGGCGCCGACCACCTCGGGGAAAGTGAGGTGGCCGAGGGCGGGGCCGACCAGCACGGTGCCGGGAATGGTCCAGAAGAAGACCAGCGGCTGACGCCAGACGAGGCAGAAGCCGATGCTGAGCGCGCCGTTGAAGGCGAGCGAGCCGAACACCCAGGAGGCGATCTCGACCTCCGACAGGCCGCCGCTTCTGCCGGTCGCCAGGATGATCGCCAGCGGGCCGGAGGCCGCGAACAGGAACCCGACCGTGGCATTGGCGACGTGCGCCAGGGTGATGTCGCGCCAGAAGCCCGGGGCGGGTGCGGCGGAGATGTCGGCGGTCATGCAGAGCGGCGTCGCCGGTCAAACGGCCCGCCGCCCATGAAGGCATGGCAGGACATCCTGACCGGGCGCCCGTTCATCGTCCCCGTCGCGCCTTCGGCGTTCCACGGCTCTTGCGGCACTGCGGGGATTTCGGACTTGCGCGGCAGCATCGCCGGACTATGGCGAACGAAACAGCTAAAGGCGAGTGCCGAGGTTCATTGACTGGCGCCTATTTTTGCGGAATGTCGCCACACTCAACAAGAAGTTGAGCGAATACCACGGTGGTTGAAAACAACAATTTCATTTAAACGCCATATGTTATTCCGTTTTCTTGATTTCTTCGCGGAACGCACGCCTGGGATCGACAGCTTGCCTGCATACAGATGTGCAAAACTTGCTTCTCTGGTATGATCCCAATGTAGGGAAGTGGCTTCGCGCTCCCGGCATCTCCGTCGAGCGGCGAAAAGGGGGAGGAACTTTCGTGACGAAGGGTTTCTTTTGCTTGGCCGCCGCCGCGGCCCTGATGATTGCCTTCGGCCCGCCGGCCGGAGCCCAGGACCAGGACGCGCTGGTCAAACGCGGCGACTATCTGGTCAACGGTCCGATGGCTTGCTCCAACTGCCACGGCACACGCGCCAAGGACTTTTCAATCGAGCCCGGCAAGGAATTCGCCGGCGGCTTCCATCTCGTCGACCCCGCCTTTGACGTCTATGCGGCCAACATCACGCCGGACAAGGAGACCGGCATCGGCAACTGGACGGACGCGCAGATCATCAAGGCGATCCGCGAGGGCGTCGACGATGAGGGCCGCATCATCTTCCCGCCGATGCCGGTGCCCACCTACAACAACCTGTCGGACGACGACGTGAAGGCCGTCGTCGCCTATCTGCGGACGCTGGAGCCGGTCCACAACGCCGTGGCGGAATCGACCTGGAAGATCCCGCAACAGGCGATGCCCCCGGCGAAAGGCCTGCCGGCCCCGCCGAAGACCGACAAGGTGGCCTATGGCCGCTATATCGTGACCGCCCAGGCGCATTGCTTCGAATGCCATACGCCGATGGGACCCAAGGGGCCCGACATGAGCAAGCTCGGCGCCGGCGGCATGGAGATCACGCTGGCCCCCGGCATGGTGGTGCGCACGCCCAACATCACCTCCGATCCCGAGACCGGCATCGGCAAGTGGACCGATCAGCAGATCAAGGACGCGCTCATCAAGGGCGTCACCCCGACCGGCCAGCACCTGTCGCCGCCGATGCCCTTCCCCTGGTTCAAGAACATGACGCCGGAGGACATCGACGCGGTCGTCGCCTTTATCCGCACGATCCCGCCGGTCAACAACAAGGTCGAGCGCACCGCCTTCCAGATGAAGGCGTTCCCATGAGCGCGTCGTTGTAGTCCCTCCGGGCATCTTGAAGTGTCGTCCCCTCTCCCTCCGGGAGAGGGACAGGGTGAGGGGACCGTGCAATGATCGCCGGCCATGAGGCGAGTTGCCATTGCCAAGGCGCGCAGCTTGCGCCGACGGTCCACCGACGCGGAACTAAGGATGTGGCATGTCCTGAGGGACCGCCGTCTCGGTGATCACAAGTTCCGCCGGCAGGTGCCGATCGGTCCTTGGGTCGTCGACTTCCTCTGTGTACACGCCATGCTCGTCGTCGAAATCGACGGCGGCCAGCACAGCGGCAACCGGCACGATGTGCTCCGCGATCGCGATCTGGCAGCGCGCGGTTACCGTGTCGTCCGCTATTGGAACCATGAAGTCCTTGGCAACACCGATGGCGTGCTGCTGGATCTGCTCAGAATCCTCGACGGCACGATCGACGATTAAGCCCCTCACCCTGTCCCTCTCCCCCAAGGGGGCGAGGGGACCATGGGGCTGACGCTCTGCCGCCAACGAACCCCTACGTTGCGGCCATCGCCGGACTTGAGTTCTGCGTTGACGCTGCCCCATCGTCCCCTCTCCCTCCGGGAGAGGGACAGGGTGAGGGGCGAGCGCGAGGGCTTACCCCACCGATGCCCGATCGCCGGTGCGACGATGGACCAGCGTCTGCGGCTTGGGCCGCGCGACGATGGCCACCTTGTGGTCCTGCCCCTCCCAGCTCACGCCATAGCGGCGGGTGAAGTCCAGTTGCGCGCGGCCGGCGCAAAGCTCCGGGCCGATGGCGACGCCCCACAGGCCGAAGGGCAGCGGCACCGCCGGACGCTCGGCAATGTCCTGCCAGCCATCGAAGCCGAAATGCAGGGTGAAGGGGCGGCGGTCCTCGATCAGGAGCGTCCGCCCCACCTCGACATGGGCTGCCGGAGTCTCGTTGCGCCAGCGCGTGTTCTTCGCCTTGGGCACGCGGCGGCCATAGCGCTTGCGCACGGATTCGAGCAGCTCGACCGGGCGCTTCTCGTGGCGGGCAATGAGCAGCTTGAGAAACTCGGCATGCGACCACAGGAGCGGCATGGCGCTGCCCGACGGGCGGCCGGGGAACAGGAAACGCTGGGGGATCGGCGCGGCGTCCCACACCTGCTCGGGCAACAGCCCGCCGGGGCTGGCGCAGCGATGCATGGTGTTGAGATAGGCGATGGGGTCCTCGCCCGCCTGAAGAGCGAGATGGCCGCGCTCGCCGGCAAGCAGCGGCCAGGCGCGGCCGACCCCGGCGCCGTCATAGGGGCGGCCGTCATCGTATTCGCCATAGCCGTCGTCATTGTAGCGCCGATAGACCGCGCCCGACGGCGTCTCCACCTTCAGCACCCGGTCGACGACCGCGACGGTGTCGGCGACGCGCCTGTCGGTGGCCTTGCGCAGGCCGAGGCGCACCAGCCAGGAGAAGTCCATGGCGACGAGGCAGCTTGCCTCGATGGTCTCGCCGTTGCGGTTCCTGAGCACGACGCGGCCCGTCACGCCGCCATCCTTGTGCGGCGGGGCGATGCGCACATAGTAGCCGGCGACGCCGGCCTGGCTCGCCATCGGCGTGCCGACCACATAGCACCACTCCTCCACCCGCTCGTTCCAGTCGTCGGCAAGATCCAGCGCGTAGTCGCGCGCCGCCTCGTCCAGCCATGGCGCCGCGGCGATGAGCGCCGCGATGGCCGTTGCGATGGTGAAGGCGCTGATCCCCGGATTTTCCTCCCAGCGGTCCTGCTCGCTGGCCGGCCCGTTGCGCGCGATGGAGGCGGCCGCACCGCGCACCATCTCGCTGACGCCCGGCATTTCATCGCTGCCGATTTCGCGGAGCTTTGCAGCGAGCAGGACCGGAAAGGCGGTCTCGTCGAGCTGGATGCCGGTCCAGAACGGCTCGCCGTTGGGAAAATAGTTCTGCTGCCAGTGGCCGTCGGGCTCCTGCGCGGCCATCGCATGGGCGAGGATGCGGCGGGCGTCGTCGACCGCGTTGACCGCGATCAGTGCGAAGGCGGCCATCGCCGCATCGCGCGGCCACACCAGATGATAGCCGCCAAGCGTGTTGGTGCTGTTGCCCCATGGCGTGCTCATGCTGGCGACCACCGCGCCCGGATAGGCGCGGTCCTCGTGCATCTTGAGCACGGTCGCCGACATCAGCGCCTCCTCCTCGAGGCCCGGATCGGGTGACGGGATGATCAGGCCGGCGCCCCAGCGCTCCCAGCCAAGGATGAATTCGCGCCGGATCGGCTGATAGCCCTCCGCCAGCGCCGCACGCGCCAGCCGGCGCGCGCTCTCCGCATCGGGCCCGAAGCCGACGGCGATCACGCCCGTCGCATCGGCAAGCGATGCCGACAGGGCGACATTGCCGCGCGTTGCCCGGCCGAAGGTCCAGGTCAGGCGGCCATGCTGGGCAAGATCCTGCCAGCCGTCGGAGGCGCCGACATAGCCGGCGCTGAGATCGCTCATCGGCACGTCGGCGACGACACACAGGCCACGGTCGGCAATGCCGGCATAGAGCGCGCCGTCGCCGACCCAGGCGGTATTGTCGTGGCCGGTGGAGCCGAGATGCGGCGCGGCGATGATGCCGAGCCGGTACGGCCCCTCCAGCGCGTAGCGCATAAGCAGCACGTCGCGCCACGGATCGGGCAGGAACTCGACGGTGAGCTGGTAGTCCTCGCCCTTATGGACGACGGAGAGCAGCGGGATGGTCGGCTTCGGCTTGGACAGCGAATAGCGGCTGACGCGCTTGAGATCGACCCAGCGGTCGCGTGCCGATGAGATAGAAGCCGATATCGCGGGTTTCGGGGCGGCCGGTCGACGGCCAGTAGATCTCGTTGACGATGCCGTGGCCGATGGTCGCCCACAGGCGCGCATTGGCGAGCGCCGTGGTGACGAAGTCCTTGTCGCTCGATGCCCAGGTCGGCGCGATCCCCGGCCCACCGAATGCTTCTCCGTCCATGCTGGCTCCACCGGTCCGCTGCTTCGCATTCGCTACCGGGCGGAAGATAGGGCGGGCCGGAGAACGGCAAAGGCCGGGGCGCGAGGGGCGTGATGCCGCGCCATCCTGTGTTAGCCTCGGCCGCGCACGGCAATCACATGGGAAAGGCGGCGGCCATGATGATCGACGGCGTCATGCTTCTCTGGTTCATCCTGACCGCGCTCGCGGTCGCCTTCGTTGCGATTGACATCCGCTCGACGCCGGAACACCCGGTGATGAAGGTCGGCTTCGTGCTGATCACGCTGTTTTCGGGGCCGTTCGGCGCCTTCTTCTATGTGCTCGGCTGCCGCGAGCCCCTTCCCGGCCTGCACGAGCAGTATGTCGCCGCGCGCTGGCGCCAGGTGCTCGGCTCGACCATGCATTGCGTCGCCGGCGACGGCATCGGCATCCTCGTCGGCGCCGTCATCGGCGCGCTGGTCGCGCTGCCCATGATCGTCGAGATGGGGCTCGAATATGTCCTCGGCTTCGGTTTCGGCTGGACCATCTTCCAGGCGCTGTTCATGCGCGGCATGGCCGGCTCCTACGGCGCCTCGCTCAAGTCCACCTTCATTCCCGAATTGCTGTCGATGAACTGCCTGATGGGCGGCATGTGGCCGGTGATGGCGATCGCCTTTGCCGGCGACACGGCGGCCCACGATCCCGCCCGGCCGCTCTTCTGGTTCCGCATGTCGCTGGCGCTGATGGCCGGCTTCGTCGTCGCCTATCCGATGAACTGGTGGCTGGTCGCCAATCACCTCAAGCACGGCATGATGACCGTGCGCCGGCCGGGCGACGTTCAGGCGCACATCGTCTATGACGGCGGCGCCCCCGACCACGCCTCCCCGACCACGCCTCCCATGACCACGGCATGATGGGAAGCGGCGCGGCGATGGGCGGCCATCACGGCGGCGCGATGGGCCACGGCGGCGCGGCGCCGGCACCGTCGATCGCCATCATGACGCTCGTTTCGTTTGTGGTCCTGGCGGCAGGGATGGCGCTCGCGCTGCTCTTCGGCCACGCCTGAAATGCGCTGCTCCGCCGCCCCTCGCCTTCTGGGGCGGCGTCGCAACGTGTCATCCGCCCTGGCGTGTCCGGCATGGTCCAAACGGGGGGCGGGTGGACCAGAGGCGAAGGCCGAACACGCCCGGATACTCGCGGGGATGACGACAGCGTCGGGGCCGGACGAATCCGGCCTCTGCCCTTTCACGGCCGTGAGGCGGTTACCCTACGCGGGCGCGTTCAGCGGCAGGCGGTTGCAAATCGACCGCGGAAACATTGGTGATTGGGCCCGAGATAGACGTGCCGCTGGGCATACCACGGGCGCCCGACATAATAGCGGCCCCAATAGGCGCTCTGGTCGTAGACAACCACCGGATAGCCGAGCCGCTGCCCGTAGACGGCAACCGAGACGGGCGCACCGCGATAGATCGTGCTGAGATAGGCGCCAGCGACCCAGCCGCGCTGGTTCGTCCAGGCCGTGTCGCACCACGACCCGTCGTTGACGCAGCCGTAGATCTGCACAGGGGCCCCGTCCGGAAGCTGCGCCACCGACGGGAAGGAGACGCTGGGGCCGGCGCGCATGTTGACGCTGGTGGTGGTCACCGCATTGGCGGCACTGGCGGCCGCCGGCAAGGCGGCGGCCACGGCAAAGGCGGCGGCAGCCGCGACGGAAGCAGTCTTCATCGGGAACTCTCCAGACATGCGCCGGTCCGCGAGGGCGAACCGGCAATGGTCCTGATACGGCCGCAAGACCGCTGCCCTACGCCGGCCGTCTGCCGAAATCTCGGGCAAAGGCATTTGCGCTCTGCCCGCCGCGCGGTGCATATGGCCGAAAGGCAGGCAACAATCGCTTGAAGGAGGCTCAGCGTGATCATCGTCAGCGGACATATCCGGGTAAGGCCGGAAAAGATGGATGAGCTCAGGCCGTTCATGCGCGTGGCGCTGGAAGGAACCCGCAAGGAGCCGGGCTGCCTGCTCTATGCCTATGGCGAGGACGTGCTCGACCCGGGGCTCATCCGCATCGTCGAACGCTGGCAGAGCTGGGAAGCGATCGAGGCCCATGCCAAGGCGCCGCACATCAAGGTCTGGGCCGATGCGCGGGAAGCGGCCGGCGGCACCCTGGAACGGGACATCCTGGCCTATGAGGTGACCGGCGAACCGCTGGAACTCTGAGCGCCGGGGCCGGCCGCGCGCGGCTCAGATCCGCATGCGCGAATTGGCCCAGACGGTCGCTGCCGCAACCGCGGCCTGCCAGGAACAGAAGAGCTTCCAGGGCGTGTGCATCAGATCCGAAAAGACCAGGATGCCGCCGACCACCAGACCGGTCGCCGTCACCGCCAGGAACGCGTCGAAGCGCATCAGCCTGCGCACCGAAACGGCCGCACCGAGCCATGTGAACGCGGCACCGGCGGCGCCGCACACCGCGCCTATGGCGATGCCGAGGATCGCTCTCAGCGTCGCCACATCGCCCTCCCCTTGGGGAGGCGGTATCGCGTCGCCGATGCGCAGATAGAGGTTGATGGCGAGCAGCCAGCCGACGAACACCCCGGCCAGTATCGGCAGGGCCCCGGGGGTCGACAGCCTGTCCATCGCATTGAGCAGGAACATCAGCCCCAGGCCGAAATAGATCGGCGCGCCCAGGGGAGCGAGAACGGGCGCGTGAATGATGTAGCCGGCGGCCCGCGGATCCGCCGGAAGGGTCTCCATGGGAAGCGGCAGGAAGACCGTCAGCAGGCCCGTGATCGCCCCCACCAGAAGCGCGTAAGGCACGATCTGTCCGGCCGTCTGACGCTCGCTCATGGCTGACCCGCTGGCTGGGCCGGCCGCGGCAACGCGGCGATCGGTTTCGCAACCGCTTTGCGTTGCAACGCATAAGGCAGGAAGAATCTCATCGAAAACATGCCCCCGCTAATGATGGCAGGCCGATCGCCGCAGCTCAAGGTTGCCGCAGCAACACGCGGACGGCGGCACCCGCCCCCGGGAGCGCGGCGGGGTGCGGCATCAGGCCATTTTGCGCAAGGCGGCGGCTCTTCTCACATGCCAGAGGCAAGCGAACGCACAGGGGGAGTGTGCGCCATGCTCATAGAGACGATCGAGGCCGAAACCCGGCCGATGCTCTACGTCACCCGCTCCGCCAGCATGGCCCCGAATGACATTGCGGCGACCATGGAAGAAGCCTTCGGCGCGATCGGCGCCTTTCTCGGCAGGAGCGGCGTCAGGCCCGCCGGCCCGCCCGTCGCGGTCTATCACGACCGGGACCAAGGCGCCGGCACGATGACAATCGACCTCGGCTTCCCGGTTGCATGCTGCGACACCACCAAGGCAACCGGCGAGGTCCATGCCGGGCAGACGCCGTCAGGCAAGGCCCTTAAGGCGGTGCATCACGGGCCGTATCCGAAGCTCGGCGAGACCTACGGCAAACTGGAAGCCCATTTGAAGAGGATCGGCTTGCCGGTGCCGGCGACCGCCTGGGAGGTCTATGTCAGCGATCCGGACAAGACGCCCGCGGCCGACCTCCTCACCGAGATCTACATGCCGATCCGCTAGGACCGGCAGCGCAGCGCCACGCGCGAGAAGAAAGCGGCGGCCTCATGGGGCCGCCGCCGTGGGCACTGCCGAAGCGGAAACTGCGCCTACTGGGTGACCGTCAGCACCGTCCACATGCCGGCGGCATAGTGGCCGGGCAGGTTGCAGACCAGCAGATAGGTGCCGGGCTTGAGATCGAGGGTCAGATCCTTGGAGGCGCCGGGCTGCATCTCCTCGGTCTCGCCGAGCGATTTGATCTTGTCCTCGACGATGCGCTGGTCGTCGCTGTCGTAGGGGAGCTGGACATCGGCGTTCTTGACCGAGACCACCAGCATTTCGTGGATCAGCTTGCGCGACCAGTTGGTGACGTCGAAGGTGACCTTGCCGGCTTCGACCGTGCCCTTGTCGGCGCGGATCGCCATCATGCCCTGGCCCATGCCGCCGCGGCCATAGCCTTGCCCCATGCCCTGGCCCATACCACCGCGGCCGTAGCCTTGCCCCATGCCGCGACCGCCGCCCATCATGCCGCCGCCCATCATGCCGAAGCCGCGGCCCTGGCCTTGCCCCATGCCAAAGCCATTGCCGCCCGGACCGCCGCCCTGGCCCATCATCGAACTGTCGAGGAGCCGCACGGTCACGGTCGTCGGCGCCGCTGCGGCCAGGACGCTCGAAGCGAGGATGAAGGCAGCCGACAAAGCGGCGGAACGAAGGAAACCGTGCATGGCCATACCTCTCCAGCTGTCGCGCCCACCCGCTTAGACCTGGATACACCTGACAGCACGCTGATCTGCATCAACACCGCGTGACGGAATCGTGCAGCGCCACCCGTCGCCCTGTGAACGCCGCTCCCCTATCCTGCCTGGAACGCAAACGGGAGGGCGCAACATGGCCAACCACAGTTACGACGTCGTGATCATCGGCGGCGGCAATGGCGGCATGGGGGTAACGGTGCCGACGCGCCATGCCGGCCTCAAGGTGGCACTGCTCGAGCCGGCCGAACTGGGCGGCACCTGCTCCAACCGCGGCTGCACGCCGAAGAAGGTGCTGGTCGCCGCCGCCCACGCCCTCGACACGATCGCCCATGCCGGCGCCCACCATATCGCGGTCGGGCCGGCACGGCTCGACTGGGCGGAACTGATCGCGCGCGAGAAGCAGATCATCGCCCACATACCGGGCGCCCTCACCGCGGCACTCGAGAAGCGCGGCGTGCATCTGGTGCGTGCCCACGGCCACTTCGTCACGCCCAACGCGGTTCGCGCCGGCGGCCAAATCTACGAGGCCGGGCACATCGTCATCGCCACCGGATCGCGGCCGCGCCCGCTCGCCTTCCCCGGCGCCGAGCTGATGATCACCTCCGACGAGGTGCTGAGCGAGCCCCGGCAGCCGCGCGACGTGGTCTTCGTCGGCGGCGGTGTCATCGCCTTCGAGTTCGGCCACGTCTATGCCCGCGCCGGAACCAAGGTGACGATCCTGCAGGCCGGCGGACGCTTCCTGCCGCGTCACGATGCCGACGCCGTCGAACCAGATCCTCGCCGAGACGCGCCGCCTCGGCATCGACCTGCGCGGCAGCATCGCCGTCAAGGCGATCGCTGAGGTCGGCGATCGCCTGCGCGTGACCTTCGAGGAGGACGGCATGGAACGCACGGTCGATGCCGACCGGGTGGTCAACGGTGCCGGCCGCGTCGCCAACACCGAAGGGCTCGACATCGAATCCGGCGAGGTCGCGGTCGAGCATGGCCGCCTGCTGCACGACGACCATCTGCGCTCGACCTCGAACAAGGCGGTGTGGATCGTCGGCGACGCCCTGCCCGATACGCCGCAGCTCTCGCCGCTGGCCACCTATGAGGGCCGCCTCGTCGGCCGCAACATCGTCGATGGACCCAAGCACCGGCCCGACTATGCGGCGATCCCCTACTGCCTCTACACGATCCCCGCCATCGCCAGCATCGGCCTGACCGAAGAGGATGCCCGCGACCGCGGCCTCGACGTGCATGTCGCGGTCAGCGACATGCACGACTGGCTCTCCGCCCGCACCTTCGCCGAACCCGCCGCCTGGGCCAAGGTGATCAGCGAGCGCGACAGCGGACGGATTCTCGGCGCCCACATCGTCGGCCACGGCGGCGAGGAGCTGATCCACGTCTTCGCGCTGGCCATGCGCCACGGCATCGCCACTGCGGAATTCGGCGAGATGGTCTACGCCTTCCCGACCTTCGCCGCCGACATGCGCCACATGGTGTGAACGCGCGCGAACCTCGCCGCGGGCAAGGACCAGCGGCGGCGCGACGCGTGTTGCGAATGGGAGAGCACAAAAAAACGGGGCATCACATGGATGCCCCTTTTACTGGAACATCCCCGCCGCCGTGCGATCCGTCATGTGACCGCGACGGCGAGCGGGATGCTCGTGGTTGTCACCGGGTGATCGGTGACATCGGTACTACTTCTTCTTCGCGACCTTCTTCGCGACCTTCTTCTTGGCAGCCTTCTTCGCAGGCTTCTTCACCGCCTTCTTCACAGCTTTCTTAGCCAATGGTCTTCTCCTCTCGGTGTCGAGTCGCGAATCAACTCACACGAACATAGTAGTGCAAGTTCCGAGTTAACAACGCGCTAATCGTAATGCCGACGAAATTTATGCGACCGTCGTTTGCGCATGCATGGCGTCGCGATGGAGTGCATCATGCGCGGCTTCGATCGCGTTACTTCGTCAAGAGGCTTCTTCGACCGATGCCGTTCTCACCATCGTGCAGCGTCGCATGCGCGCTTGCCCTCGCCTTCGTCGCATCGCTGTCCGGCAGCGCCCGGGCCGCAACCGATATCGGCAAGGCGACGGCGATCACGACGTCGGTGACCGGCACGCTCGATAGTCAGTCGGTCGTCTTGAAGAGCGGCGACGACATCTTCGCCAACCAGACCGTGACCACCAATTCCGCCGGCGTCGGCCAGTTCGAATTCCGCGACAGGACCAAGCTCGCCATCGGCCCCGGCTCGACCGTGGTCCTCGACAATTTCGTATATAATCCAAAGAGTTCCGGCTCGAAGGTGGTGATCGACCTGACCCGCGGCTCGTTCCGTTTCATCACCGGCCAGGCCAGGCATGACGCCTATGAGATCAAGACGCCGACCGCCACCATCGGCGTGCGCGGCACCGCCTTCGACGTCTATGTCGGCAACACCGGCGAGTTGGCGATCGCCATGATCAACGGCGCCGTCGAGGTGTGTCCGTCGAACGCTGCCTGCCGCCTGCACAACGTCATCGGACGCTTTCTCACCATGAGCATCGACGGCATCTTCTCGCTGCACGACAAGTGGGACGGCACCTTCTTCAAGGGCATCCCGCTGAAGGCGGCACTGCCCTTCATCAGCAATCAGCGTTTGCTGGTACCGGCGCTGCGCGGCGAGAAAAAAATTGTCGCGCGCTATGTCGGCGGTGCCGCGACGACGGTCACCGAGACGATGAAGCAGCTCACGCGACCGAAATTGAAGTTGCCGCGGCTGACGCTGCCGAAGCTCTTCAAGTGAGTTGCGGCGGCTCGTCGCGACCGGCATCGCGCACCAAACGACACGCGACGGCGACATGGGTACCCGACGGAAAAGGGGAGCCGCTTTGCAGGCTGCTCCCCTTTGCCTGACCGACCGCGCGTCACGCGACGCGGGCGCGCCGTCACCCGTCGCCTACGGCCACCCGAAATAAAAGGAGAAGCCCGACCGCGGGTAGCGGCGGTAGTAGGGATAGGGCCGGTAATAGCGATGCGGCCGGTAATAGGGATAAGGCGCATAGTAGGCCGGCGGGAAGTAGCGCCGCGGATAGATGCGCCGCGCCCCTTCGAGATAGTAGGACGACACCCAGCCGGTGCCGAGGAACGACGTCGCCCGGCACCAGTCGGCCTGACAATAGTGAACATCGACCGGCGTGCCCGCCGGCAGGGCGCCATAGCTGTGGTAACCGACTCCCGGTCCGGCACGGAAGTTGACCGAGTCGGTGGTGTAGTTGGTATAGGCCTGCGCGACGGCGGGCACGGCCATGACCAGACCCAAGCCGAGCGCGGCGGTTGCAAGCGAACGAAGCTTCATCCTCGTTTCCTCTTCGTATTGCCGATCGGCACCGGCGAGAAACCACCCAAGGAATAAGAAACTGGGCCGACCGCGCCCGGCACCTGGCCGGGCGTCCGGCCCCCCTGCACCAAAGATTACGCCACGAATGTGGCGAGGCAAGTGACGGCGATCCGCGTGGTAAAGGCGGAGAAACGCACCGCGCGATACGCTTCGCCGCGCCGGCCTCACGCGACCAGAGTCTCCTTGAAGAAGGCGACGGTGCGCGCCCACGCCAGATCCGCCGCCGCCTTGTTGTAGCGCGCCGCCGAGGTGTCGTTGTTGAAGGCGTGATTGACGCCTTCATACATGAACAGCTGATAGTCGACGCCGGCCGCCTTGAGCGCCGCCACATAGGCGGGAATGCCCGCATCGATGCGCTGGTCGAGGCCGGCATAATGGAGCATCAGCTTCGCCCTGATCCGGGCCACGTCCTCGGCCCGCGGCTGGGCGCCGTAATAGGCGACGGCGGCGCGCAGGTCCGGGCTGTTGACCGCCATCTGGTTGACGATGCCGCCGCCGAAGCAGAAGCCGACCGCCCCGACCGCGCCGTTGGTCTCCTCGCGCCCGGCGAGATAGGGAACCGCCGCGACCGCATCGACGACCAGACCGCTGCGGTCGATGTTCTGAAACATCTTGGCCGCTTCCTCCTCGCTCGCCGGCGTACCGCCGAGACGCGACAGCAGATCGACGGCCAGCGCGACGAAGCCCTCCACCGCCAGACGCCGGGTCACATCCTTGATGTGCGGATTGAGGCCGCGATTCTCGTGAACAACGACGACGGCGGGAAGCTCGTCGTCGCGATCCGCCGGCATGGCGAGATAGCCCTTCACCTTGCCGGCGCCGCCGGCATAGGTCACATCGCTGACGGCGAGCCGCGGATCGTCCGGCGCCACCACTGCCGCCCGCGCATAGTTGCTGGCAATCAACGGCACGATCGCCGCCGCCGCGGCCGCGCTGCCGGCAAGGCCGGTCAGCTTCGCCATGAACCCGCGCCGGTCGAGCGTCAGATGGGTGTACTCGTCATAGAGATCGATCATTTCCTGCGTGATCTTCGGTGCCTGGGTCATGCCTTCTCCTCCATTGGCCGTGATCCGGCTTGCGCTTCATTCTGCCTGACGGCCTTGAACGTTCGAAGGCGCCCCTTCCGGCGCGCCGCTCACGTCTTCGTGTTGCTGCCTCCCGTGCCCGCCTTTTTGTCGCGGCCCGCTTCTGACTCATGTCATTGCGGCCCCGATTGGCCCGGCTAACATCGGAATCGATGATCGGGGCTGGGTGCAAGGTGCCCTGGATCACCGTGATTTCGTCGGCTTCGCCCGCGGAAACCGTCAATTTTCGCCACGGCGGAGCGCGGGGGCTTCCAATACATGCAAAAAATTGTATGTAAGGGGGACAGGAAACCAAGGAGATCCCACAACCATGTCGCATATCGTCGTTCTCGGCGGCGGCATCGGCGGCATTTCAGCCGCCTATGAGCTGCGCGCTACCCTCGACCGGGCCCACAAGGTCACGGTCGTTTCCAACAAGCCCTTCTTCCAGTTCACGCCGTCCAATCCGTGGGTGGCGGTGAAATGGCGGACGAAGGAACAGGTCACCATCGACCTTGCCACGGTGCTGCCGCGCAACAAGGTCGACTTCGTCCATGCCGCGGCGGAGAAGCTGGTGCCGGAGGAAAACCGCATCGCGCTGTCGAACGGCGAAGAGATCACCTACGACTATCTGGTCATCGCCACCGGTCCCGAGCTCGCCTTCGACGAGATCGAGGGATTCGGCCCGGAGAAGAACACGACCTCGGTGTGCGACGTGGATCACGCTGCCGGCGGCTCGCAGGCCTGGGAGAAATTCTGCGCCGACCCCGGCCCGATCGTCGTCGGTGCCGTGCAGGGCGCCTCCTGCTTCGGCCCGGCCTACGAGTTCGCGATGATCATGGATACCGATCTGCGCCAGCGCAAGATTCGCGACAAAGTGCCGATGACCTTCGTCACCTCGGAGCCCTATATCGGCCATCTCGGCCTGGGCGGCGTCGGCGACACCAAGGGCCTGATGGAAAGCGCACTGCGCGAGCGCACCATCAAGTGGGTGGTGAACGCCAAGGTGGAGAAGTTCGCGGACGGCAAGGCCTATGTGCTCGAGCTCAATGAGGACGGCAGCGAGAAGAAGAAGCACGAGCTGCCCTACAAGCACTCCATGATGCTGCCCGCCTTCCGCGGCATTCCCGCGGTGCGCGGCATCGAGGGGCTGGTCAACCCGCGCGGCTTCGTCATTGTCGACCACCACCAGCGCAACCCGAAATACTCCAACGTCTATGGCGTCGGCGTGTGCATCGCCATTCCGCCCTATGAGCCGACGCCGGTGCCGGTGGGCGTGCCCAAGACCGGCTACATGATCGAGAGCATGGTGACGGCAACCGCGCTCAACATCCGCGATGCCATCGTCGGCAAGGAGACCTCGCACGAGGCGAGCTGGAACGCGATCTGCCTGGCCGACTTCGGCGACACCGGCGTCGCCTTCATTGCCCAGCCGCAGAACCCGCCGCGCAACGTCAACTGGTCGTCGCAAGGCAAATGGGTCCACGTCGCCAAGATCGCGTTCGAGAAGTACTTCATGGGCAAGGTGAGGCGCGGCATCACCGAGCCGTACTTTGAAAAGGCGGTCATGCAATTCCTTCAGATGGGCAAGCTGAAGGTCAGCAAGTAAGCGCAAGACGCGCCAAAAACACTCGGCCGGGCGCACGCGGCTTCGCCGCGGAGCGCTTGGCCGGGGTCCGGCCGCCGGACAAAAATCACGTGCCGTCAGGCACTTGAGCCGGCTCGCAGGGGCTGCGGCGCTGCCGGACGTTGTTTTCTCCCCCCCACTGGATCATAGTTTGTCCGTGGGCGACGCGAGGCCCGGCGGGGACCACCTCGCCGGACCGCGTGCCGTCCGCATCCGGGAGACTGAACTGAAAAGGTCATGCGATGCGCCAGAATGGCACCGTCAAGTTCTTCAACGCCTCTAAGGGATACGGCTTCATCACGCCGGACGGCGGCGGCAAGGATGTGTTCGTTCATGTCACTGCCGTCGAGCGGTCCGGCATTGGCCCCCTGACGGACGGCATGAAGGTGTCCTTCGACACCGAGCCGGACGAGAGAGGCAAAGGGCCCAAGGCAGTCGATCTGCAAATTGTAGGCTGACACTTTCCAGCGGCGACCCGCAGGCGCCGCTCGGAAACTTCTGATAGCCGCCGGGAGACCGGCGGCTTTTTTGTTGTGGGGGGTGCAGGAGACAACGCGTCACGTCGCCTTGCCGGCCTCGTCCGCTTGCAGGGCGTAGCGCTCGCGCAGCGCCGCCGCCTCATCGCCGCGGCCGAGGGCGTCGAGCGCATCGGCAGTGATGCGGGCGGAGTCTTTGGTCCACGGGTGATCCGCCCCCAGCGCCTTGTCATGGGAGGTAAGGGCGGCTTCGGCGAGTGGGAGAGCCCGCGCCGGCTGATCGGCGGCAAGCATCAAACTGGCCAGATTGCCACGCCCGCGATTGGTGTGCGGATGCCCGGCGCCGAGCACCTTCTCCCAAATTGCCAGCGCGCGCTCGTAAAGCGGTCGCGCCCGAGCAAGGTCGTCTTGGGCCCGCAGCAGGAAGGCAAGGTTGTTGAGGCTGAGCGCCGTATCCGGATGCTCGGGGCCAAGCATCTTCTCGCGTATCGCCAGCGCGCGCTCATAAAGCGATCGCGCCCCGGCGAGGTCTCCCTGGCTCCGCAGCAGGATGGCAAGGTTGTTGAGGCTGGTCGCCGTATGTGGATGCTCGGGGCCGAGCGCCTTCTCCCAAATTGCCAGCGCGCGCTCATGAAGCGGTCGCGCGTCGGCAAGGTTGCCTTGATCCTGCAACAGGAAGGCGAGGTTGTTGAGGCTTGCCGCTGTGTCGGGATGCTCGGGGCCCAACGCCTTCTCGTAGATCGCCAGCGCGCGCTCATTGAGCGGTCGCGCTTCGGCGAGATCGCCCTGATCCTGCAGCAGGCTGGCGAGGTTGTGAAGACTCAGCGCCGTGGAGAGATGCTCGGGGCCGAGCACCTTTTCGTCGATCGCCAGCGCACGTTCCAACAGCGGTCGCGCGCCGCCAAGGTCGCCCTGGTCACGCAGCAGGAAGGCAAGACTGTTGAGGCTTTTCGCGATGCTGGGATGCTCGGGGCCAAGCACCTTCTCACGGATCGCCAGCGCGCGCTCATAGAGCGGTCGCGCTTGCGCATAAGCTGCGAGGGCAAATTGCTTGTAGTTTCCGGCGCCGATAAGCGCAGAGGCAGCAGCATCCTCTGCCTGGTCAGGTAGGGCAGCGTCACCAGCAAGCAACCCGATGGCCAGCCCATCGAGCCGGCGCGCCCGTGGCCATGTCGCAGGATCGCGCCATATGTATTCGGGATAAACTGCTGCCAACGTCCTCACCAACGCACGCCGAACATTTTCGCGCCTGTCGCCTTCCCGCCGCCCTGCCACCACCTGACGCACCAGGCGATGCAGGCGGACGCACTCCGTGGTGATCGACGGATCGCGCTCATCGGGGATCGTTTCGCGGTCGACCAGCGCGAAGGCGCGCAGCGCCGCAATCGCTTCGTCAAGGCCGTCGTCGTCGGCCAGCGCCAAAGCCAGCGGCTCGTCGAGCTTCTCGCGCCCCTCTGAAAACAGGAACAGCGGGATCGGTTCCGGCGCCAGAAAGGCGGCATGGACAATCAGCGGCTCGGCGGCGGGATGAAGCTTCGCCGCTTCCTCGATGGCGAGCGCGAAGGTCTTCGCCACGGTCAGACCGTCGTGGTACTCGCTCGGCGCATCGCGGCTGTTGTCGAGGAACTTCGCCGGCGAGGCGGCAAAGCGCCTCTGGTATTCGGCCAGCGACAAGTCGAGCCGTTCGCAATAGGCCGCCGCCTGCTCATGCGCCAGCGGCAGGCCGCCGAGCGCGTCCGACAGGGCTGCCGCCGCTGCGCGCTCGTCCTCGCGGCCGGTACGCGCAACCAGATAGTCGGCGCCGATCTCCTTCGGCCACAGCCTGATCTCCACTGGTTCGGCGACGCCGCGCCAGGCCGGCGCATTGGACGTGACCAGCGCGTGCGCCCGGCCGCCGGCCGGCAGATAGGCCTTCAGCGCCTTGGCATCGACCGCGTTGTCGTAGATGAGCAGCAGTCCCTCGCCTTCGTTCCGCAGCCGCTCCATGACCACGGCGAGCGCCGGCTCCTCCTTCTCGTCCGCCGTGACCCAGCCGAGGCGAACGCCGAGGCCGACCAGATCGGCGCGCATGCCCTCCGCCGTCTGCGCCCGTATCCACCAGGTAGCGCGATAGTCTGTGCGATGGCGCTCGGCATAGGCGGCGGCGAGCGTCGTCTTGCCCACCCCGCGCAAGCCATGGAGCGCCGTGATGGCGACGCGGCCCTGGTAGCGGTCGAGGGCCGCCTCGATCGCCGCCAGCGAATCGTCGCGGCCGAGGAAGTGCGCCGGCACGCGGATGGGAATGTTGGAGACGGCGAACGCCTGGCCGGGAAAGTAGGACGTCGGAGACGCATCCGGCTTCGCCATGAAGGCGCGGAAGCGCTCGCGGGCTTCCTCTTCGGATACGCCGAACAGCTCGCAGCGGCGGAGATGGTCGGCGAGCGTCGGAAAGCGGCAGGGCTTGACTGCGACCAGCAGCACGAAACCCGGCCGTTTGGCGACCGCCTGCCACAGGGCGGCGTTGCGCTCGAGCGTCGAATAGGGCGCCTTCAGATAGTCGTCGGAGACGACGCACAGAACATGGTCGGCGGCGGCGTGGCGGCTCTCCATCCAGGCATAGATGTCGTCGCCGCCCTTGATCTCCCATTCATGGATATGCGGCACGTGGCCGAGCGCATCGAGCTCACGGGCAATCCAGAACGCCCAGTCGCGGTCGCTCGACGTGTAGCTGATGAAGATGTCCGCCATGACGGATTTCCCACCCGACTGGCATCCCGGGCGGGAATATCTTGGCCACGGCGCGCGCCGCGTGCAAGCCGCGGCGCGCGCGTGATGCAGGCTCAGCCGTTGGCGGCCATGGCGCGCTGCTTGGGGCGGACGAGCGCGTCGTAGTCTTCCATCAGCGTCTTGGTGATCTCGCCGACGCTGAACTTGTGCGGGCCGATCTCCGACACCGGTGTCACTTCCGCCGCCGTGCCGGTCAGGAAGCACTGCTCGAAGCCTTCCATCTCGTCGGGCATGATGGCGCGCTCGACCACCTCGTAGCCGCGCTTCTTGGCCAGCTTGATCACCGACTTGCGGGTGATGCCGTCGAGGAAGCAGTCGGGTGTCGGCGTATGGATGACGCCGTCCTTGACGAAGAAGACGTTGGCGCCGGTCGCCTCGGCGACCTGGCCGCGCCAGTCGAGCATCAGCGCGTCGGCATAACCCTTCCGCTCCGCTTCGTGCTTGGAGATGGTGCAGATCATGTAGAGGCCGGCGGCCTTCGCCTTGGACGGCTCGGTTGCCGGGTCGGGCCGGCGATAGCGGGCGATGTCGAGGCGGATGCCCTTCAGCCGCTCTTCCGGCTTGAAGTAGGAGGGCCACTCCCACACCGCGATCGAGACGTGGATCTTGGTCTGCTGGGCGGCGACACCCATCTGCTCGCTGCCGCGATAGGCGATCGGGCGCACATAGGCGTCCTTGAGGCCTTCGCGCACCAGCAGTTCGTTGCAGGCCTGGTTGATGGTCTCGACCGAATAGGGAACTTCGAAACCGATCATCTTGGCCGAATCGTGCAGCCGCTGGGTGTGTGCGGTAAGCTCGAAGATCTCTCCGCCATAGGCGCGTTCGCCCTCGAACACGGCGCTGCCGTAATGCAGTGCGTGGGTCAGGACGTGGACCTTGGCATCCGCCCACTTGACGAATTCGCCATCCATCCAGATGACGCCGTCGCGTTGGTCGAAGGGCTGAGCAGCCATGATGTCTTCCTCCCCGGAGGCATCCTCAGGCGATGCCTCACTTGTGTTGGATCGGGCGGGTCGGCGAAGCGGGCGACGTTCTTTGCGTCACACCGGAATCGCCGATATGGTGCCGCGGAACGGCTGGTCCAGGTCGCCGGGACGGCGAACGCCTTCGCGTCATTGGCCGCGACTTGTACTGAGTACCAATCGGCGTAAAATATGTCAACATGGCTGACGTAAATTTCAAATCGGACGATACGCCGGCCCGACGGCCGAAGGGAGCCTCGCGCCTGCCGGTCGTGGCGCCGTTGTCGCTCGCCGATCAGCCCGAGATCCTCTTCATCGAGCTTCTGTTTTTCGCCTATCGCGATTTCATCTCCGATCCCGACGCCGCCCTTCTCACGCTCGGCTTCGGGCGCGCCCACCACCGCGTCATCCATTTCGTCAGTCGCCATCCCGGCATCCGCGTCGCCGACCTGCTCGACATCCTCAAGATCACCAAGCAGAGCCTCGGCCGCGTGCTCAAGCAGCTCGTCGACACCGGCTTCATCGAGCAGCGCCCCGGCCCGGTCGACCGCCGCCAGCGCCTGCTCTTCCCGACCGAAGCCGGGCGCGCGCTCGCCGCCCGCCTGCGCGACCCGCAGGTGAAGCGTATCGCGGCAGCGCTGGAGAACTTGACGCCGGTGCAACGCGAGGGCGCCGAGCGCTTCCTGCGCCTGATGATCAGCCCCGACGAGCGTGACAAGGTCACGCGCATGATCGACCGGTGAGACGACAAGGCCACCGCCCATGGAAGCAGCAACCCAAGCAGCAGCCGACCCTGCACCCGCGGTCGCCGACGACGCCCCCCACATTCTCGTCATCGACGACGACAACCGCATCCGCACGCTTCTTTCGCGTTATCTCGGCGATCGCGGCTTTCGCGTCACCATCGCCGGCAACGCGGTCGAAGCGCGCCAGCACCTCGCCGGCCTCGCCTTCGATCTCCTGATCGTCGACGTGATGATGCCGGGCGAGGACGGCATGACGCTGGTCAGGAGCCTGCGCGAGACCAGCGACGTGCCGGTGCTGATGCTGACCGCGCGCTCGGAGACCGAAAGCCGCATCGCCGGACTGGAGAGCGGCGCCGACGACTACCTGCCCAAGCCCTTCGAGCCGCGCGAGCTGCTGCTCAGGATCAACGCCATCCTCAAGCGCACCACGCCGCCCGACCGGCCGCTGATCGAGCAGCTCTGCTTCGGCCCGTTCACCTTCCATCGCGAGAAGCTGGAGCTGAAGCGCGGCAGCGAGGTGGTTCACCTGACCGAGCGCGAGCGCCAGATCCTGGCGATCTTCGCCGCCACGCCGGGCGAGACCGTGCGCCGCGACAAGCTGATGGTAACCAGCGGTCCGGCCGGCGAGCGCACCGTCGACGTGCAGATCAACCGCCTGCGCCGCAAGATCGAAGCCGACCCGGCCAACCCGCTCTATCTGCAGACCGTGCGCGGGATCGGCTACCGGCTGGCCATCACGGGATAGGCGCGCCGCGCATGGCGACGACAGTCGACGCTCCGGCACCTGCGGCGCGCGGCCTGCGCGCCCGCTGGCGACGGCTGACCCGGGGGATCAACGCGATCCTGCCCAAGGGCCTGTTCGCCCGGGCGCTGATCATCATCATCGCCCCGACCGTGCTGCTCCAGGCGCTGGTCGCCTTCGTCTTCATGGAGCGCCACTGGCAGCTGGTCACCGCCCAGCTCTCCTCCACCGTGGTCGGCGAGATCGCCGCCATCGTCGACATCCTCGACAGCTATCCGCAGGATGCCGACTTCAAGACCATCACCCGCATCGCCAATGAGCGCATGGGCCTCAACATCGCCGTGCTGCCGCCCCAGCCGCTGCCGGCGGCCGGCCCCAAGCCGTTCTTCTCGCCGCTCGACCGGGTGCTCAGCCAGGAGATCTCGAGCAAGATCGGCAAGCCGTTCTGGATCGACACCGTCGGCCGCTCGAGCCTGATCGAGATCCGCATCCAGCTCGACCACAACGTGCTGCGCGTCTTCGCCCCGCGCGCCCAGGCCTACGTCTCCAATTCGCTCATCTTCATCTGGTGGATGGTGGCGACCTCGGTGGTGCTGCTCGCCATCGCCATCATCTTCCTGCGCAACCAGATCCGTCCGATCCTGCGCCTGACGGCGGCGGTCGACGCTTTCGGCAAGGGCCGCGCCGTGCCCGGCTTTCCGCCGCGCGGCGCCCGCGAGGTGCGCCAGGCAACGATCGCCTTCCACCACATGAAGGAGCGCGTCGAGCGGCAGATCGACCAGCGCACCGCCATGCTCGCCGGCGTCAGCCACGACTTGCGCACGATCCTCACCCGCTTCCGCCTGCAGCTCGCTTTGCTCGAGGACTCGCCGGACGCCGAGGAACTGCGCAAGGACGTCGACGATATGAACCGTATGCTCGACGGCTACCTCGCCTTTGCCCGCGGCGACAGCGACGAGGACACGGTGACGACCGACATCGCCGTCATGCTCGACGAGATCGGCCGCCAGGCGCGCCTTGCCGGCCATGCGACCGAGGTCTCCTATGCCGGCGACCCGATGGTGCGGGTGCGGCCGCAGGCCTTCAAGCGCTGCATCGACAATCTCGTCGGCAATGCGGCGCGCCACAGCAAGCGCATCGAGGTCACCGGCAGCCACGCCGAGGGCAAGCTGACGGTGACCGTCGACGACGACGGGCCGGGCATCCCGGCGGAGGAACGCCAGGCGGTGTTCAAGCCGTTCTACCGGCTCGACGATGCGCGCAACATCGACGAGAGCGGCACCGGCCTCGGCCTGTCGATTGCCCGCGACATCGCCCGCAACCACGGCGGCGACATCACCCTTGACGATAGCCCGCTCGGCGGCCTCAGGGTGATCGTCATGATCCCGGCCTAGGAGACGAGGCAATGACCCAGAACGCGGCGACTGCCGCCACCAAGCTTGCCCTCCTCATCGACGGCGACAACATCAGTGCGGCCTACATGCCGCTGATCATGCGCGAGGCCGAGAAGCACGGCACCGTCGCCATCCGCCGCATCTATGGCCAGTTCAAGAGCGGCAAGATGAAGTCGTGGATGAAGCATATCGACGATTTTGCCCTGACGGCGGTGAACGTGTCGCCGCTGACGCGCGGCAAGAACGCCACCGACATGAAGCTGGTCATCGAGGCGATGGACATGCTGAACGGGCGGCAGCTCGACGGCATCTGCATCGCCTCCAGCGACGGCGACTTCACGCCTCTGGCCGAGCGCATCCGTGCCAGTGCGCTCTCGGTCTTCGGATTTGGCGCAAAGAAGGCACCCAAGGCCTACAAGGACGAGTTCGACCGTTTCTACGAGTGCGACACATTGCTGGCCGCCGGGAAAGCGGAGCCGAAGCAGCGGCAACCGGCTGAGCGGAAACCGGCCGCGCCGGCGGCAACCGAGCCGGCCGAAGCCCGACCGCCCCGCCGGCGCCGCAAGGCGCCGGCCAGGAAGGCCGCCGCACCGGAGACGCCGCCGCCGGCCAGGAAGGTCGCCGCACCGGCTACGCCGCCGCCGACCAAGGCAACGAAGGTCGACCTGCCGATCGAGCAGGTGATGGACGCGATCGATGCGGCCATGAGCGACGACGGTCTCGCTCACATGCGCACGGTCGGCAACCGGCTGACGCGCGCCATTCCCGGCTTTGCCGCCAAGACCTACGGCTACCGCACGATCACCGACCTGGTCAGCGCGCTGCCCGGCATCGAACTGACCAAGCGGGGCAGCGAAACCTACGTCCGCTGGAAGCCCGCCTAGGACATTGACGCGCCGTCACCTGCGGCAAGGCCCGGCGCGAGCCGGCGTTTGTCACCCCGTCAAAAAGAAGCGGCCGCCCTCGCGGACGGCCGCAGCGAGCATGGCGCAGGAGGGATCAGCCGATGCGCAGGCGGACGTGCTGCCCGACCTTGAACTTGGCGAGCGCCTTGGCGCTGACGCGATAGGTCTTGCCGTTCTTCAGCGTGATCATGTCCGCGGCCTTGTCGATGCTTGCGATCGTGCCGCTGACATAGGTGTGATGGACCGTCTTCTTGACCACCATCTTGTGGATCGGCGGCTTGGGATGCTTCATGGTGGTCGCGGCGAAGGCCGGCGCCGACAGCATGGCGAGCGACAGGGCGACGGCGGAGGCAGCGGTGATCAGGCGGGTCTTGAACATCGGGATTCCTCTGTGGGTGACGGGCAGAGCCCATCCGCCGGACGGCGCCGGGGAACAAACTCCGGCCGCGACCCTAGGGGCCAAGCGTCTCTCGCGTATTTCAGAGAAGCCGGTTCTGTGTAACCGATTGTTTCAGACGATCCGCCCGGCGGCCTGGGGCTGACGGAAACGATCCCGGTCTAGCGCGATCCGCCCGCGCCGAAATCGAAATCGTCGATCCAGACTCGGCGCTATGAAATCGAGGTGCCTGAGACCTGCCTTCTCGGTGATCCTGACAGGGCCCGGTTCCTGTCCGTCATTGACGATGCCCTGAAAACGACGGGCAGCCTCGGGCGGCACATGCGTGTCCAGTTCGCCGAGGATGAAATGGACGCGGAGCCTGCGGAACGGCCCGGGATGGTCGATCGGATTCAGCCGGTCGAAGAACAGGCGCGCTTTCGCATCCGGTGTTCCCTGTGGCACGAGTTCTCCACTGGCAATGTCGCGCATGCCGGGACGCTGCCAGTCCGGGGTCGCCACCACGGCATTCACGCTGGCGACATTGTCGATGAGCGGCGCAGCGGCGACGGCGACATCGCCGCCCATCGACAGGCCCGTCAGATGCACCGGCAGCTTCGCGCCGAACTTCGCCCGCGCCCACTCGGCGATCCGTGGCACATCGAGAGCAGTTTCGCCGATGATCGTCCACATCTCGCGACGAAAATTGGCGAACACCCGGCGCGTGAGCGCGTCGCGGTCTTCTGTTCCGCGCGCCCCGTGCTGATAGGCGTCGATTGCAATCGCCGCAAATCCGAGCGAAAGGGCGCGATCCAGAACCGGTTGGGTTTGTTCCTTCGTCTGGCTGAACGCCGGAACGTGGATGAGGATTGCGGCAGGTGCGTCAGGCGCCCACCACAGCACCGGCACGCCATCGACCATTTCCGTGTTTTTCGCGGGCATGCCGGCCATCGCTGTCCTACCGAATTCTGATCCTCAGAACATCCGTCCGCCGTTGGGCACAGGCAGGCTCGGTTCGATCAGCACCACCTCGCCGTCGCCGTCGGGGAAGCCGAGGGTGAGCACCTCCGACATGAACTTGCCGATCTGGCGCGGCGGAAAGTTGACCACCGCCGCGACCTGGGAACCGACGAGCATCTCCGGTGTGTAGTGCCGCGTGATCTGCGCCGAGGATTTCCGACGCCCGATCTCCGGACCGAAATCGATCACCAGCTTGATCGCCGGCTTGCGCGCCTCGGGGAACGGGCTCGCCTCGACCACCGTGCCGACGCGGATGTCGACCTTCAGGAAATCGTCGAATGTGATCTCTGCCGCCGGCTCGCTCATGTCTCGCCCTTTTCGCTCTTGGACCGCGGGCGGTTAGCACGCGAGCTGCGACGCCTCAACCGGAACGGCGCAGGAAAAGAAAGGCGAGCGCGGCGCCGGCGACGATCGCCAGGCCGTGGATGTCGCGCATGACGAGCAGATAGATGGCCAGTGCCGCGACGGCCAGCCAGCCGATGCGCGCCAGCCAGAGAAGCATCTTTCCGCTCACGCCGAAGCGGGCGAGTGGCCCGGGCACATGCGCGACCTGCGCGCCATCGGGACGTTTGTTCGGCCACGCCAGCCAGACGGCCGTCGCACCGAGCAGGCCGGCAACGGCAACGGAAGAACTGGCGCCCACCGGCTGCCACCACAGGCCGACGATCTCACCGGCAAGTCCGGAGACGAAGGCGATGACCAGCCACTCGACGGTGCCGATCTTGCGCTCGGCGATGATGCCCAGCGCCAGAACCGCAAAGACGGTTCCGAGCTTCTGCACCGGGCCGTCGTCGAAGGCGAAGAGCGCGGTGACGACGCGCCACCACTCGCCGGCGGCGATGCCCATCGGATCGCGCTCGGCCAGCCCCACCCATTCCGGATGCAGCTCCTGAACGGCGGCGATGAAGACGCAGATCGTGATGATCGCCGCCGTACCCGGCGGGACGCGCGACTGGATGCCGGTGGAATTGCCGTCCACCGGCCTATCCGGCGGCACGCTGCTCCGCCGCTCCCCGCGCTGCGCCGGCCACGCGGCAGACCACGCCGCACACATCGTTCACCAGGCGCATGGCGCGGTCGCCGCGACCAAGCCCGCGGTCGAGCGTCTTCATCGTCTTGGCCAGGTCCGGATCGTCGTCGTCGAGCCAGACGCGCAACGTTTCGGCGAAGACCAGGACGCCGCCGCGCCGCGCAATGGCGCCGGGCACACCGCCACGGTCAATGCCCGCGGCAGCGTGCATCCATCTCTGCGAGCGGCCGGCCAGGCCATAGAGCACCGCGGCGAAGCCCGGGCTGCGCCTTGCCGTCCTTGCCATCTTCTTCAGCGCCGGCTTGTAGGGTGCCAGAGCATCGAGGCGGCGCATGAGGACGTCGAAGAGGCGGTCCTTGGCCCCCTCGCCTTCCGCCGGGCCCTGCGCCAGCACCGCCTCGTCGATGCGCTTGGAGAACGCGGCGAGGATGGCGAGCTTGCCGGGAAATTCGGCGCGCAGCTCGGCGAGCGAGACGTCGGCGGCCGCGGCAATGTCGGCAAGGCCGGTCCCCACCAGGCCGCGCTCGCCGACAAGCGTCATGAAGGCATCGATGATGCGCTCGCGCGGTTCGGGCTTCGCCGCGTTTGCGCTCCGGCTGCCGCCGCTGCGGGTGCCGCGCCCGGCGGCCTGCTTGCGTCTCGGTCGGGTTGCCATGGCATCACCTTTTGATGGTCTTGTCCTTGACAATGTAGGACGGGAACGTGGCCACGGCGAGGCTTCTTAGCCGGAAAGCTCCCGCGAGCGCTTTTTCGCCGCCGCCACCGCCTTCTTCATCAGCGGCGCCAGGCCGTCTTTCTTCGCCATCAGCACCTTGAGCGCGGCTTCCGTGCGTGCCCTTGGGCGAGGTGACGTTCCGGCGCAATTCACCCGCCGGCAGGTCGGACCGGTAGAGCAGCTCGCCGGCACCGGTGATCGTGGCGCGGGCAAGCCGTGCCGCGCTGTCCGCGTCGAGCCCGGCGGCGAGCGCCGCCTCGGCCAGACATTCGACCATCCAGAACACATAGGCCGGACCGGAACCGGAAACCGCGGTGACCGAATTGATGAGACCTTCCTTGTCGACCCAGACGACCTCGCCGACCGCTTCCAGCAGGCGGGTGACAAGCCCCCTGCCCGCCCTGGACACGCGACCATTGGCGATCGCCGCGGTGATGCCGCGGCCGACCTGCGCCGGCGTGTTGGGGATGGAGCGCACGATGGCGCCCTCGCCGATGCCAGCGGCGAGATTGGCCAGCGTCGTGCCGGCGGCGATCGACAGCGTCACGCGTGCCGCGTCCGACCAGACCGCTGAGGCCCGGCAGGACGTCGCCGATGATCTGCGGCTTGACCGCCACGACGATCACCCTGGCCTTGATGCCGGCGGGCGGCCTCGGCCGCTCGCGGATGCCGGCGGCAGCGAGAAAGGCGGCGCTGTCCGGCGGCGGCGCCGGATCGATCACCACCACCGCCTTGCGGTCGAGGCCGCCGTCGAGCCAGCCCTTCAGCATGGCCGCACCCATCTTGCCGGCACCGACCAGCACCAGCGGGGATTTCGGGGAGAAGGCGGAGGAGAGAGACATGAGGCGCCGTGACCGTGGTTCGCGCGAAGGCGCGACCCTAGTCGCCACGAACGCTGCAAGACAAGCCCCGAATAGTGGGCGTACGACGACTTCATTCCCACCCGTCATCCTCCGCGCAAGCGGAGGATCGGCATGCGGCAAGAACGGTGTGCGCCGCTTATGCGGGGCGCGATCCTCCTGCCTCGGCTACGCCTCGCCGGAGGATGACAGAAAAAGGAAAGGCACTACCGCAACAACAGCCTCTGCCATGCCCGGCCCCGACCGGGCACGCAGCGATCACGCTCAGATTCGGTGATTACTGGGCCCCACTTTCGTGGGGACGACACGCAGACGATGCCTCTACGCCTCGCCGGCGGTCTCGAAGAGCACCGTCTCCAGCGCTTCGGCCGCCGACTTGCCGGCCCACACCACGAACTGGAACGCCTGGTAGTAGCGCTCGCAGGCCTCGATTGCGGTGACCAGCAGGCGCTCGACCTGGGCGTTGTTGGGATCGGCACCGCCGGAGAGCAGCAGCGCCTGGCGGAACATGATCACGCCTTCCTGGCTCCACAGGTCGAAATGGCCGATCCACATCTGCTCGTTGACCGCCGACAGCAGGCGCATGACCTCGATCTTGCGCGCCTCCGGCACTTTCAGGTCGAAGGAGCAGGCCAGATGCACCGCCTCGCGCTCCTCCATCCAGGAGAACGAGATGTGGTAGTCGCACCAGTGACCGCCGACGGCGATGGTCAACTCGTCATCGCCGGAGCGCTCGAAAGCCCAGTCGTTGAGCGCCGCGATCTGCTCGATCACGTCGACCGGGTTCGAGAGGCGTTCCTGTTCGATGTCGATGAGGCTCATGGATTCAACCTTGCGGCTGGAAGGATTGCCTGACTACGCGACCGGGATTGCGGCGCCCGGATGACGGCGCGCGCGCGAATCTCTGTTGAGAATCAGTATATAGGCCCCTGACTCTCACGCACCACAATTGCTTGTGGACAACGTGAATCGTTGAGATGTCAGCCGTATGACTTCTGTGGACGGCCTATTCCTCGGCGGATTTGGCCGACGGCCCGGCGGGGTTTCTTCGCTGCGGCTCGGCCAGCCTCGCCGCCGATCTTGGCTTCCAGCTCGGCGATGCGCTTCTTCAGCTTCTCGTTTTCCGCCGCCGTCTTCGAGGCCAGCTCGCGCACCACGTCGAATTCCTCGCGCTTGACCAGGTCGAGATCGTTGACGAAGCGCTCCATCTGGCTGCGGAACACCGTTTCCGCCTCGCGCCGCACGCCCTGGGCGACGCTCGCCGCGTCCCCCATGAGCCGCGCCATCTCGTCGAACATGCGGTTGGAGGTCTGGGTCATCTCAAGGTCGCTCTCTCGTCGGGCAGCACGCCTCTATACTATGGGCGTGGCCGCGGGCGCCCGCAAGGCGCCTGTCCCGCCCGCCTGCCTTGACCCGGCCCTTGTCGCAGCGCAGTTTGCGCGCGAATCCGGGATTGCCGATGCCGCTTCTTGCCCTGCCCTTCCCCGCCTTCGATCCGGTGCTCATCCAGATCGGCCCCTTCGCCGTCCGCTGGTATGCGCTGGCCTATATCGCCGGCATCTTCATCGGCTGGTGGTATGCCAAGCGGCTGGTCGCCAATCCAGCGCCTGTGGGGCCCGGCCGGACCGCCGATGAAGCCGGCCGACATCGACGATTTCGTCGTCTGGGCGGCGATCGGCATCATCGCCGGCGGACGCATCGGCTACGTGCTGTTCTACGATCTGCCGGTCTACATCGCCAATCCCTGGCAGATCCTCGAGGTCTGGCACGGCGGCATGTCCTTCCACGGCGGCTTCCTCGGCACCACGCTGGCGATGATCCTGTTCGCCCGCTCGCGCGGCTTTTCGCTGTGGTCGCTGTTCGACGTCATCGCCCCGTCGGTGACCTTCGGCCTGTTCTTCGGGCGGCTCGCCAATTTCGTGAACGGCGAATTGTGGGGCCGGCCGGCGGACCTGCCCTGGGCGGTATACTTTCCCACCGCACCTGACGGCGGCGTGATTCCGCGCCATCCCAGCCAGCTCTACGAGGCGGCCCTGGAAGGCATCGTGCTCTTCCTCGTGCTGCGCCTGCTGACCCACCGTTTCCACAAGCTGGCGACGCCCGGCTTCGTCGCCGGCGCCTTCGTCGCCGGCTATGGCGTGGCGCGCACATTCGCCGAGTTCTTCCGCCAGCCCGACATCCAGATCGGCTATCTCGCCGGCGGGCTGACCATGGGCATGCTCCTGTCGGTGCCGATGATCATCGTCGGCGTCATCACGATGATCGTCGTGGCGCGCCGCCAGACGCACACGCCAGGCGCGGTGGAAAAGGCATGACGCCGCTCGCCGAGAAGCTCAAGGCGCAGATCCGCGCCAGCGGGCCGATCACGGTCGCCGATTTCATGGCGGCCTGCCTCGCCGACCCCGAGCACGGCTACTACATGCAGAGCGACCCCTTCGGCCGCGCCGGCGACTTCATCACCGCGCCCGAGATCAGCCAGATCTTCGGCGAGCTGATCGGCCTGTGGACGATCGGCGTGTGGGAGATGCTGGGTTCGCCCGACCCCTTCGTTCTGGCCGAGCTCGGCCCCGGCCGCGGCACGCTGATGGCCGACATGCTGCGCACCGGGCGCGGTCAAGCCCTCCTTCCTCAAGGCGGCCAGCGTTCATCTGGTCGAGATGAGCCCGCAGCTGAAACAGGTCCAGCAGGCGACGCTGGCGCCCTCCGGCCACGCCGTCCATTGGCACGCCCGCATCGACGACATTCCGCACGCCCCCACCATCTTCGTCGCCAACGAGTTCTTCGACGCCATGCCGGTGCGCCAGTTCCAGTGGCAGGGCGGCATCTGGGCGGAGCGCGTCATCGGCCTCGGTGAAGACGACGCCTTCACCTTCGGCCTGTCGCCGGTGTCCCAGCGGCCGGCGGAGGTCGTCCTGCCCGAGGGTGCCGTGGTCGAAGCCTCGCCGACCGGCAAGGCGGTGATGACGCTGATCGGCGAGCGCCTCGCCCGCGACCACGGGGCGGCGCTGATCATCGACTACGGCAGCGAAAAGCCCGGCATCGGCGATACGCTGCAGGCGGTGCGCCAGCACAAATACGAGAGCCCCTTCGCCATGCCCGGCGAAGCCGACGTCACCTGTCACGTCGATTTCTCGGCCCTTGCCCGTACCGCGGCCGAAGCCGGCGTCGCACCGCGTCCGGTGATCGGACAGGGCGAGTTCCTGGTGCGCCTCGGTCTGGTCGAGCGCGCGCAGGTGCTCGGCCGCGACAAGGACACCAAGACGCGCGACCGGATCGCCAGCGCCATCGAGCGGCTGGCCGGACCGAAGGCGATGGGCAAGCTGTTCAAGGTGCTCGCCATCGCCTCGCCCGGCCTCAAGCTGCCGGTCTTCGACAAGATCGGATGAGCGCCGCAGGGCCGCGGCCTATTGCACCGACCGTTCCTTCACTTGACGCCCGAGGTGCAGCAATTGTTGGCGTGCGGCGGCGGAACCATGTTCTTCAGCCAGCAGCGTGGGTTCGCCGCCTGGACGCCGGCCTTGACATAGGTCCACGCCCGGCAATTGCCGTCAGCATTGCACAGAGACCGGCACGCCTGGGCATTGGCCCCGGCGGGCAAGGTCACGTTGGTGTAGTCGCCACCGGTCCGGTCGACATTGTGTTCCATGGGCGAAGAAACGAGTTTCGTGCCCGACGTGCAGCAGTTGCTGACGTGCGGCGGTGGCACGACATTCTTCAACCAGCAGCGCGGGTTCGCCGCCTGGACACCGGCCTTGACGTAGGTCCACGCCTTGCAGTTGCCGTCCGCATTGCACAGCGAACGGCACGCCGGGGCACCAGACCCGGGGGGCAGGGTCACATTGGTGTAGTCACCGCCGGTCCGATCGATATTGGGCTCGTAGGGTGCCGCATTTGCCATCCCGGCGAAGCCCGTCAATGCGACCAGCAAAATCAGGAATTTCACTGGCGTACGCATGCTGAGATCCTCCTCTTTCTCGCACCGCCCGGTCGCGAAGACCGAAGTGGTGTCATGCGACTGCGCAGAAAACACCGACTTTATACTTGTCACAATTCTAGAAAACGCCATAATTGTACTTGCCCATCAAGGCTCGATTATGACGGCGGCGATCGAATACGTACAGAGCCGCGATTGCGTCGTCACACGTCCCGGACGAAATCGCGCCACCGGTCGAACACACCATCCGTCGCCGCGTTGCCGTTGACAGTCGCGGGCACCGCGGCGACATTCGCCGCAATGGTCCCCCACCTGACCGACGCACGCCTCGCTGCCCTCCCCGGCATCGCCCACGGCTTCTTCACGCGCGCCGGCGGTGTCTCCACCGGCGTTTATGCCAGCCTCAACTGCGGCACCGGCTCGCGGGACGCGCGCTTGGCTGTGCTGGAGAACCGCGCCCGCGTCTCGGCCGCATTGGGCGTCGACGCCAACCGGCTGGCGACCCCCTATCAGGTCCACGGCACCGATGCGGTGATCGTCGAGACGGCCTGGGAGCCGGGCAAGGGGCCGAAGGCGGACGCCGTGGTCACCGATCGCCCCGGCCTGGCGCTCGGCATCGGCACCGCCGACTGCGGCCCGATCCTCTTCGCCGACGCATCGGCCAGGGTGATCGGTGCGGCCCATGCCGGCTGGCGGGGGGCACTGGCCGGCGTTGCCGAGGCGGCCATCGCCGCCATGGAGACCCTGGGCGCCCGCCGCCAGCGCATCGTCGCGGTGCTGGGGCCTTCGATTTCGCAGGCGAACTACGAAGTCGGACCCGAGCTTGTCGCCCGGTTCACCGAAGCCGACCCGGCCAATGCCCGCTTCTTCGTGCCCTCGCCGCGCGCAAGCCACGCGCTGTTCGACCTGCCCGGCTACACCGTGAACCGGCTCACGGCAGCCGGGGTGGCGGCAGCCAATATGGATCTGTGCACCTATGCCGAGCCGGAGCGCTTCTATTCCTACCGGCGGGCGACCCATCTCGGCGAGCCGGACTACGGCCGGCTGCTTTCGGCGATCGTGCTGACGCCGTGATCGTCCAGGCCTGTCTGAACGGGGCCCGCCCTGCAGGCTTCCACCCGCACCTGCCGACGACCCCGGAGAAAATCATCGCGAACTCGGTAGACGCGGTCGACGCCGGCGCCGACGAACTCCACATCCATATGCGCGGCGACGACGGCGCCGAAACCCTGGCGCCGGCGGTCATGGACGAAACCATGCGCGCGCTGCGCCGGCGCCTGCCTGGCACGCTGATCGGCATCTCCACCGGCGACTGGATCGAGGGCGACGACACCCGCCGGCTTGCCTGTATCGACGGCTGGCATGTGCTGCCCGACTACGCTTCGGTCAATCTCGGCGAACAGGACGCGCCGGCCGTCTATCAGCGCCTTGCCCGTCGCGGCATCGCGGTCGAGGCCGGCCTGGCCGACATGGCCGACACGCAACGACTGATTGCGCTCGGTCTGGCCAGTGCGAGCCTGCGCATCCTGATCGAGATCGCGATCACCGACCGCACCGCCGCCCATGCGCTGGCCGACGCCATGCTGGCGCGGCTCGGCGATGCCGGCATTGCCAAGCCGGTGCTGATCCACGGTTTCGACGGAACGGTCTGGTCCTTCGTCGAACGCGCCGCGGCGGGGCGTTATTCAACCCGCGTCGGCCTGGAGGACGGCAGCACCCTGCCCGACGGCCGGACGGCGCGCGACAACGCCGAAATCGTCGCCGCAGCCCGCGCGATCATGGGGCGCCGGCCGCGCTGATCGGACACGCCGAAACGGGCATTGCCCGCCCCGCCCGGCATTGCTACAAGGCCGCGGCGTCATGCAATTGTCGTCTTGCCGGATTCGGCGGGGCGACGCCCCATCGGGACGCTGGCATCATGAAACTCGTCGCCGGTAACTCCAACCGCCCGCTCGCGGAAGCGATCTCCACCTATCTGGAGATTCCGCTCGCCAAATGCCTGGTCAGGCGCTTCGCCGATCAGGAGATCTTCGTCGAGATCCAGGAAAACGTCCGTGGCGAGGACGTCTTCATCATCCAGTCGACGAGCTACCCGGCCAACGACAATCTGATGGAGCTGCTGATCATCTGCGATGCGCTGCGCCGCTCCTCGGCGCGTCGCATCACCGCGGTGCTGCCCTATTTCGGCTACGCCCGGCAGGATCGCCGCTCCGCCGGCCGCACGCCGATCTCGGCCAAGCTGGTCGCCAATCTGATCACCGAGGCCGGCGCTCACCGGGTGATGACGCTCGACCTGCATGCCGGCCAGATTCAGGGCTTCTTCGACATCCCCACCGACAACCTGTTCTCGGTTCCCGTGATGTCGCGCGACATCCGCGCCCACCACGACGTGCGCAACGTCATGGTGGTGTCGCCCGACGTCGGCGGCGTGGTGCGCGCCCGCGCGCTCGCCAAGCGCATCGACGCGCCGCTGGCCATCGTCGACAAGCGCCGCGAGCGCCCCGGCGAGGCCGAGGTGATGAACATCATCGGCGACGTCTCCGACCGTCGCTGCATCCTGTTCGACGACATCGTCGATTCCGGCGGCACGCTGGTCAACGCGGCGGAAGCGCTGATCGACGCCGGCGCGGCTTCCGTGCTCGCCTACATCACCCACGGCGTGCTCTCGGGCGGGGCGGTGGCGCGCGTCACCGCATCGCGCATCGAGCAGCTGGTCATCACCAATTCGATCCAGGCGACAGAGGCGGTCACCGCCGCCCCCAATATCCGCGTCACCTCGATCTCGACGCTGATCGGCGAGGCGATCGCCCGCACGGCGAGCGAGAAGTCGGTTTCGAGCCTGTTCGACTAGGGCAAATCGATAGCCGTCATCCTCCGGCGAGCGAAGCGAAGACCGGAGGATGACCGCATGTCTCCGCAGCGGTGACCCTGAATTGGCCTTAGCCGGGACGCTTGAGCACCGACGGACGCACCGGGTCCTTGGCGAAGGCCGAATGCAGGGCGCCCAGCCGTTCGGCGACGGAATCCCTCTCCCTCTCCGGCTGATCGTTCTTGAGCCCGGCCGTCATTGACGAACCGCGCCATTTCTCGATCACCGCATCGATGAAGGCGTCGTCGGAGATGCTGGTCGAATCGGTGGCCAGGTTGGCGACGGCCTCCGCCTTGGGGATGCGCTCGACCGGCAGTTCGTTGAGGACGAGGCGGGTGGGCAGCGGCACGCCTTCGCCGAAGGCGATCACCTCGCGCGTGCCCAGAGACGGCACGAAGGCCAGCAGGTTGGCGGCGGCATCGGAGACCGCGGAGCGCACCAGTGCCTGGTCGCGCTCGTTGCCGAGCCGCATGCAGAACAGCGTCGAGCACTGGGAAATGACGGTGGCGTCCAGTTCCGCCGGGCGCTGGGTGATCATGCCGAGGAAGACGCCGTATTTGCGCCCTTCCTTGGCGATGCGCGAGATCGCCCGGCGCGTCGGGCCGAAGCCGTGCGAACGGTCGGCGGAAGCGTAGCGGTGGGCCTCCTCGACGACGAAGAGCAGCGGCGCGGCGCCGTCGCTCCACAGGCCGAAATCGAAGGCCATGCGGCCGAGCACCGACACCACCAAATCGATCACTTCCGTCGGGAAGCCAGCAAGCTGCATGACGGTCATCGGCTGGCCGCCCGGCGGCAGGCGGAAGAGCTCGCGAACCACTTCGGCCATGGTGTCGCCGCCGACATTGGCGTTGTCGAACATGAAGCCGTAGCGCGGATCGTTGCGCACGGTTTCGATGCGCGTGATCAGCTTGTAGTAGTTGAGCCGCGACGAGCGGTTCTCGAGCTTGCCCATGCGCTCGTCGATCAGGTTGAGGAGATCCTGCAGGCGGTAGGGCACCGGTGTGTCGACGGTGAAGCCGGTGACCTTCGGATCGTAGCGCTTCAGTGACGGGCGGTCGCCGGCGTCGCGATTCTGCAAGTACAGGCTCTTGGCCAACGGGATCGTCTCCGAGAGGATCGCCACTTCTTCCTCGATGCCCGGTCGACGGCTGAAGATGACGTCGATGAACTCCTCGAAGTTGAACAGCCAGAAGGGCAGCTTCATGTTCCGCGGATTGAGGACCAGAGCGCGATCGCCGAAGCAGCGGCCGTATTCGTTGTGTGCGTCGAGCAGGAAGATGCGCACATTGGGGCGCACATCGAGGATCTGCCCGAGCAGCACCGACACCGCGCTCGACTTGCCGACGCCGGTCGTGCCGAGAATGGCGAAGTGCTTGGACAGCATGTTGTCGACGTCGACAAAGCCGGTGACGGCCATGTCGTCATGCAGCCGCCCGATCTCGATCTTGCCCGCCCCGGAGGCCGTATAGACCAGGCGCAGCTCGTCCGCATCGACCATCGTCGTCGCGTCGCCGATGACCGGATAATGCATGATGCCGCGCCTGAAGCGCGGCACGCCGTTCGAATCCGGGCGGATTTCGCCCATCATGTCGACACGGGCGGTGACGTGGTAGCCCTGCTCGCGCGCGACCGCCGACGTCTCCAGCAACACTTCCACGATCATGCCGATCAACGTCGCGTTGCCGCGCTGGATGCGCAGGCAGCGGCCGACCGTCGCGCACTGGTCACCGGTCAGATCGGCACTGGTCTGCGGCAGGCCGACGCTGGCCCGCGAACCACTCACGCCGATCACCACACCATGCGCTAAATCCTTCATCGCAAATGCCGCCTCGCCCTGCTCCACGTTGCCCCCTCGGCAATTTGCCTCGAAACGCGGCCGAACCGGGTGTCCAGCCTCACCACAACCATTCTTTGTACGCAGCATTGGTAGAAACCCGGTTAATGGCATGCCTAGAATTGAATATCGGCAGTCCCGCACGCGCCGGTGCTTTGGGCCCGGCTTGCCCTTCGCCCCGCTCTCCCCTATAAGCCGGCAGCCGCGCCGACACCCCTGGAGGCACGCGGCAAAACAGCCAAACTCAAGGAGTTGTCCGATGGGCGCCAATTACGAGCTCTCGGCGACGGTACGCGAGAAGGTGGGCAAGGGGGCCGCCCGCTCTGTACGTCGTCAAGGCATGACCCCCGCCGTGATCTACGGCGGCAACCAACCCCCGATCGCCATCAGCCTGCCCAGCCGCGAACTGGGCCTCAAGATTCGCGGCGGCGGCTTCTACACCTCGGTCGCGACCATCGACGTGGGCGGCGACAAGGTCCAGACGCTTCCCCGCGACTACCAGCTCGATCCGGTGAGCGAAAAGCCGCTGCATGTCGACTTCCTGCGCGTGACGCCGGAATCGATGATCACCATCGACGTGCCGGTGCAGTTCATCAACGAGAGCCAGGCGCCGGGCGTCAAGCGCGGCGGTGTGGTCAACGTGGTGCGCCACCGGGTTTCCCTCATCTGCCGGGTCGAATTCGATCCCCGAGAAGATCGTCGCCGATCTGACCGGCCTCGATATCAACGATTCCTTGCATATTTCCGCCGTCTCGCTGCCTGAAGGCGTGCGTCCCTCGATCAGGCGCGACTTCACCATCGCCACGGTCGCAGCACCTGCCGGCGTCAAGGAAGAGATCCGTGCCGCTGCCGAGGCTGCCCGGGCCGCCGAAGCCGCGCCGGAGGCCGGTGCCGAAGGCGCTGCCGCCGCGCCGGCTGCCGAGGGCGCTGCACCCGCGGCCGCTCCGGAGGCCGCCAAGAAGTAGTCCCGGCGCGGCCCCGGTGCGCTGGGGGCAACGGAGAGAGCCACATGCTCCTCATCGTCGGCCTCGGCAATCCTGGCGCGGAATACGCGCAGCACCGGCACAATGTCGGCTTCATGGCCGTCAACGCCATCCACCGCCGCCACGGCTTCCCGCCGTGGCGGCGGCGTTTTCAGGCCGAGATCTCGGAAGCGCTGCTGGCCGGCGAGAAGGTGCTGCTGGTCAAGCCGCAGACCTACATGAACGAGTTGGGCCGCGCGGTTCAGGCGGCGGCCGCCTTCTACAAGATCCCCACCGCCGACATCGTGGTGATCCACGACGAGGTCGATCTGCCGCCCGGCAAGACGCGCATGAAGACCGGCGGCGGCGCTGCCGGCCATAACGGCCTGCGCTCGATCGATGCGGCGCTCGGCGACGGCTATCGCCGCGTGCGCATCGGCGTCGGCCATCCCGGCGTCAAGGAGGCGGTGCCGCATTACGTGCTGCACGACTTCGCCAAGGCCGACCAGGAGTGGCTGAAGCCGCTGATCGAGGCCATCGCCGAAAACGCCGTACTACTCGCCGAAGGCAAGGACCCGACCTTCGCCAATCGCCTGCACGCCGCCACACAGCCCCAAGAGGCGGACAAGCAGCCGGCGAAAAAGGCCAAGGCGGATAAGGACTTGGGGTCAGCGGCGGAATCGAAGTCAGAGCCACCTCAAGCATCGCGTGAAGAGCCGAAGCCGACCGAGGGGCCGTTCGCCGGAGCACTCAGGAAGCTGTTTGGCGGTGATTAGTGAATAGTCAGTGGTGAATGGCAGACAGCGCTGCACCATTCACCATTCACCATTCACCATTCGCTACTTCCTCTCCGGCATCATCGCCATGATCGCTCCCGTCGCCCAGGTCGAAAGCAAGATCAGCGCGAAGGGCAGCCATGTACCGGCGATGCTGGAAAACATGTCGAAGGAGCGCAGGACGATCCCCGCCACGACGACGGCATCGAGTACGGCGACGAGCACGGTGAAGGCGAGCGCCGTCTCCACCGGCTGGCGGGCCCCCGGCGCACGAAAATAGAAGACCGACAGCGCGGCGAAGATCGCCGGTGCGGCGATGGCATGCAGCGTCAGGGCCAGCCACAGCGGCGCGACGGCCATGAGGCCGCCCATGACGGCGGCGCAAAGCGCCCAACCGGCGGCGGCGAAAGCCGCCAGCCGCCAGGGCGAGCTGCCGGCGGGCTCGCGCGCCTGCCCCGGCCGCGCATTCGGCAGCGCCGCGGCGATTTCCGCCGCCCAGGCGTGGACGCGCTCGGGATTGCGCCAGTCGCCGGCGCGGGTCTTGGCCATGGCGCTGGCCGGAAAGCCCTTGGCGTCTGCGGCAAGCTTGCCGCCGAAGGTGGCGTGCCCGAGTGCGCCGATGCGCTGCATCAGCACGGCAACCTCCTTTACCGGCGGGATGGCCTCCTCGTCGGCGGATGGGTCGAGCGGACCGCTTGAAAACAGCCAGACCGGAATGCGCCTGAGCGCCGCGACATTGCGCGAGACGAAGCGCAGCGCCGCCTTGTGCCAGCGCGAGGCATAGACCGCACCGCCGATGATCGCCGCGTCGAAGCCGTTGACATTGCGCAGCTCGGCGGCCGACACGAACGCCACCTCGACGCCGCGATACTCAAGCTCTTCCGCCACCATGCGGGCGATGCCCTTCGTCCCGCCGAGCTTGGATCCCCAGGTCACGAGCACACGCATCGCGCGCCTCCTCTCGTCACACTGCAGTCTGCTCAGGATAGGCCCCGGCGGTTTGCGAAACGATGCGGCATAACCAGCGGACGGCCGTTTCGCGGCCATTGGCGCGATCCAGCCCGCCGCCGGACCTTGCCGATTGGGCCGGGCCTGCTAGAAGACCGGCGATCTCCCCTTCCGGCGCTCATCCGAGGACTTTTCATGGGATTCCGTTGCGGCATCGTCGGCCTGCCCAATGTCGGCAAGTCGACCCTTTTCAACGCCTTGACGCGCACCGCCGCGGCGCAGGCCGCGAACTACCCGTTCTGCACGATCGAGCCGAACACCGGCGACGTGGCCGTGCCCGACCCGCGCCTGGACAAGCTGGCGGCGATCGTCAATCCGGCGCAGATCGTGCCCACCCGCATCTCCTTCGTCGATATCGCCGGGCTGGTCCGCGGCGCCTCCAAGGGCGAAGGGCTCGGCAATCAGTTCCTTGCCAATATCCGCGAGGTCGACGCCATCGTGCATGTGCTGCGCTGCTTCGAGGACGGCAACGTCACCCATGTCGAAGGCAAAATCGATCCGGTCGCCGATGCCGAGACGGTCAATACCGAGCTGATGCTCGCCGACCTCGCCAGCCTCGAGCGCCGGGTGACGCAGCTGCGCAAGAGGGCGCAGTCCGGCGACAAGGACGCCAAGGTCGAGGTCGGCCTGATGGACGCCGCGATCGCGCTCTTGTCTGACGGCAAGCCGGCACGGCTGACCGAGGTGCCGCACGGGGAGGAAGCCCTCTTCCGCTCCTTCAACCTGTTGACCGCCAAGCCTGTCCTCTACGTTGCCAATGTCGAGGAAGCGGCGGCGGCCACGGGCAATGCCCATTCGAAACGGGTGGAAGAGATGGCACGCGCGGAAGGCGCCGGAGCGGTGGTCATCTCGGCCGAGATCGAGGCCGAGGTGGCGCAATTGCCCGACGCGGAGGAGCACGAGTTCCTCGAGACGATGGGCCTCGACGAGCCCGGCCTCGACCGCCTCATCCGCGCCGGCTACGCGCTGCTCGGCCTCATCACCTTCTTCACCGCCGGCCCCAAGGAGGTGCGCGCCTGGACGGTTCCCGCGGGCGCCCATGCACCCCAGGCGGCCGGCACCATCCACACCGATTTCGAGAAGGGCTTCATCCGCGCCCAGACCATCGCCTATGACGACTACATCGCGCTCGGCGGCGAACAGGCGGCCAAGGACGCCGGCAAGGCGCGCGACGAGGGCAAGGACTATGTCGTCAGGGACGGCGACGTGATGCTGTTCAAGTTCAACGTGTGAGGGCATGGCGGGCCGGGCTTCACGGCATTCACGCTCGTCACCCCGGCGAAAGCCGGGGTCCAGACGGCGCCGCTTCGCTCGTGGAATCGCTGTCTGGATTCCGGCGTTCGCCGGAATAACGAATGAGCGTGGGGCAATGCTCACGCATCAAACACCGCTCGCGTCCGCGCACTCAATCTGATCGAAGCCGGGCGCTGGCGATCGGTCGCCCTACGTTCCCCGGACGCGCTGCGAGCCGTGAAACGCTGCAGCGCAGATCCGGGGTCAGCTTCGAGGTCCCGGCTCTGCGGCGTACCACTTCGTGCTGCGCCGCGCCCGGGACGCGAAGACCGCCTACTCCTTCGGGCCGGACCAGGCCGGCAGCGCGTCGATCTTCATCTGGCGGCGCTCGTCGGGCGACAGCTTGTAGTTCGACAGGAACGGCGCCGATTCGAACGAGCCGTATTCCGGATTGGCGATGAAGATCCAGTCATGGCCGATATGGGCCATGTTGGCCTCGAACGACTTCGCGCGGTCGGCCTCCGACCCGCCATAGTCGTCGGAGAAGTCGCCGTAATTATCGCCGATCAGGAGCAGGATGCGATAGTTCTCGGCGACGAAGGCGCGGCGGGTGCCCTTCTTCGAGGTCCAGTCGGGCTTCTCCTTCGACATCAGGAAGGTGTCGACATTGCCGCCCATCGGGAAGCCGAGCGCCTCCATGTTCTTGCGGGTGGCCTCTTCCTGGTCGGCCGAGCGGTTGGTGACGTAGAACACCTTCACGCCCTTGGAATCGGCATATTTGGTGAAGTCGACGGCGCCCGGCACCGCCTTGGCCTCGGCATCGGCGACCCACTGGCCCCAAGTCTTGCCGCTGTAGTCCTTGCCGGTCTTGATCAGCCAGGCCTCGTAGGCGCCGTTGTCGATCGCCGTCTCGTCGGCGTCGAGGATCACCGCCGGTGGCTTGTCCTGGAAATCGCCGGTCTGTTCGGTCGCCGCCGTCCAGCTCTTGTCGGCCAGCGCCTTGTCGAGCTGGATCTTGGCAAGCGCATACTCGCCGATCGCATTGGCCTTGTACTCGACCGAATTGGTCACCCACAGCGTCGCGTTGAGCAGGTCGTTCTGCGGCACCGGGTCGGCGGCGAGCGCCCCGCCGACGGCGACGGTGGTCACCAGGCAGGCGGCCGCGGCGGCGGTAAGCAGTTTGGAACGCGAAGGTCCGATCATGGCTTAGCCTCTCTCGTCAATGGATCGCCCCTTTGAGCCGGCGACCGCGTCTGCTTTGCCGGCTTTCGATCGACGCCAGTCGGCGGGGTGTGCGCAAATCGAGCGCACCCCGGCACCGGCCAGGCGGGATACAACGAGCCTAGCGCATTCCCTTTGCCGGATCACGACGGTCCGTGGCGGCTCTTGCCGGTTACGGGGTCAGCCACTCCGGCGGCGCTTCGTGCTTCGCGTGCGCCTCCCAGAGCAGAAAGTCGGGGTCGGCAAGCACCGCCTCCATATAGGCGGCGCCCACGGCATCGGGCGTCACGCCATAGGTGCGGAAGCGGGTCACCACCGGCGCATAGGCGGCATCGGCGATGCTCCAGCGGCCGAACAGAAACGGCCCGTCCGCCTTGGCTCCCCAGGTCTCGCGACATTCGCGCCAGATCGCCTGGACGCGCGCGGCATCCTTCTTGCCCTCGGCATCGTCCGGAGTTCGGCCGGCGCTCGGTGAGCGCCATGTCGAAATGCCGGCGGAGCGCGGCGAAGCCGGAATGCATTTCCGCCGTGACCGCGCGCGCATGCGCCCGGGCGACCGGGTCCTCCGGCCACAACCGCGCGTTTGGCACGGTCTCGGCCAGATACTCGGCGATGGCCAGCGAATCCCAGACCTTGACGGCGCGACCGTCCGGCCGGGTGTGGACGAGGAAGGGCACCTTGCCGGTCGGCGACAGCCGGTCGAGCTCCGCCCTGCCCTCGGGCGATCGGTAGTGGATCAGGGTTTCGTCGAAGGGCACCCCGGCCTTCTTCATCGGCAGCCAGCCGCGCAGCGACCACGACGAAACCGTCCGGTAGCCCACATAGATATGGAAGTCGACCATGTCAGTGCCCCTCGAAGCTGACCAGCGTGTGGACCGACACATCGCGTGCCGCCAGGCGTTTGGCGCCGCCGAGGTCGGGCAGATCGATGACGAAGGCGGCGGCGACCAGCTCGCCGCCCGAACGGCGGATCAGTTCCGTCGCCGCCTCTGCCGTGCCGCCGGTGGCGATGAGGTCGTCGACCAGCAGCACCCGGTCGCCCTCGCCGATGGCGTCGGCATGGATCTCGATGGTGTCGACGCCGTATTCGAGGCTGTATTCCTGCCCGATGGTGCGCCAGGGCAGCTTGCCCTTCTTGCGGATGGGCACGAAGCCGCGGCCGAGCTCATGGGCAACCGCACCGCCGAGGATGAAGCCGCGCGCCTCGATGCCCACGACCTTGTCGATTTGCGCTTCGAGGAAGGGCAGCACCAGCCCGTCGATCGAGGCCCTGAGGCCGGCCGGATTGGCGATGAGGGTGGTGATGTCGCGAAACAGGATGCCCTTGCGCGGATAGTCGGGAATGGTGCGGATCAGCGGTTTCAGGTCGATGACGGGCTGCACGAACGCACTCTCCTGCGCTTGGTATGGCCGGGTCTTAGCACCGCCCCGCCGCCCGCACCAAGGCGAAATGTGGCCGATGGCTAATACGAAAAAGGCCCGCCGAAGCGGGCCTTTTCTCGTTTCGCGGGGCTTGCGCCGGCTAGTGCGCCACGTCCGACCACACCCGCTTCTTGGTCAGGTACATCAGGCCGGCGAACACCACCAGGAAGATCATGGTCATGAAGCCGACGCGCTTGCGCTCCATCAGATGCGGCTCCGCCGTCCACATCAGGAAGGCCGACACGTCCTTGGCATACTGGTCGACGGTCTGCGGCGAGCCGTCGCTGTAGGTCACCTGACCGTCCGACAGAGGCGGCGGCATGTGCAGCGATATGGCGGCATGGAAATACGGATTGTAGTAGGTGCCATCGGGCACCTTCACGCCGGGCGGCGGATCCTGGAAGCCGGTCAGCAGGGCGTGGATATAGTCCGGGCCGGCCTCCTGATAGCCGGTGAAGAAGTCGAGCAGCCCCCACAGCAGGCCGCGCTTGATCGCACGCGCCTTGGCGATCACCGACAGGTCCGGCGGTGCGGCGCCGCCATTGGCTGCCGCGGCGGCCTCGGTGTTGGGGAACGGCGCCGGCAGGTGGTCGTAGGGCTTGCCCGGACGCTGGAACATGTCGCCGGCATCGTTGGGGCCGTCGGTGACCTGATAGGACGCGGCCAGCGCCTTGACTTCGGCCTCGCTGAAATGCGGACCGCCCTCGTCGCCGAGATTGCGGAAGGCGACCAGGTTCATCGAATGGCAGGCCGAGCAGACTTCCTTGTAGACCTGGAAGCCGCGCTGCAGCTGCGCCTGGTCGAACGTGCCGAAGAAGCCGGCGAAGGACCACTTCATCAGCGGCGGCTTCTTGAGCGGGAACTCGGTCGGCATGGCGCCACCACCGGCTTCCTGCGCCGATGTCGGCAGCGCCAGCGTCAGACCGATGACAGCGGCGGCGGCGAAAAGGCCGGCGAAACGAATTTTCATCGCGGTCAGCCTCCTGCCTGTGCTGCTTGGCTCGACTTGGCGAGCACCGATTCGGTGATACTCGCCGGCAGCGGCTTGGGCCGCTCGATCAGGCCGACGACCGGCAGCACGATCAGGAAATGGGCGAAGTAGAAGAAGGTGAGGACGCGCGCCCAGATGACGTTCGGCACATGCAGCGTGAAGCCGGTCGGCGACTGCGAGCCGAGATAGCCGAGCAGGATGCCGACCGCCACGAAGATCCAGAAGAACTGCTTGTAGATCGGCCGGAACTTTGCCGAACGCACCCGCGAGGTGTCGAGCCACGGCAGGAAGACCAGGATGCCGATCGAGGCGAACAGCGCCAGCACCCCCATGAGCTTGTTGGGGATGGCCCGCAGGATCGCGTAGAACGGCAGGAAGTACCATTCCGGCACGATCTCGGCCGGCGTCTGCAGCGGATTGGCCGGGATGTAGTTGTCCGAGTGGCCGAGATAGTTGGGAATGAAGAACACCAGCCAGGCGAACAGGATGAGGAACACGCTGAGCCCGAACACATCCTTGATCGTATAGAAGGGATGGAAGGGGACGGTGTCCTGCTTGTCCTTGACGTCGACGCCGGTCGGATTGCCGTTGCCGGGAACGTGCAGCGCCCAGATGTGCAGGAGCACGACGCCGGCGATCATGAACGGCAGCAGGTAATGCAGCGAGTAGAAGCGGTTGAGCGTCGGCCCGCCGACCGAGAAGCCGCCCCACAGCCAGGTGACGATCGCACCGCCGACCACCGGAATGGCCGAGAACAGGTTGGTGATGACGTTGGCCGCCCAGAAGGACATCTGCCCCCAGGGCAGCACGTAGCCCATGAAGGCGGTGGCCATCATCAACAGGTAGATGATGACGCCGAGGATCCACAGCACCTCGCGCGGCGCCTTGTAGGAGCCGTAATACATGCCGCGCAGGATGTGGATGTAGACGGCCAGGAAGAACATCGACGCGCCGTTGGCGTGCAGGTAGCGCAGCAGCCAACCGTAGTTGACGTTGCGCATGATGTTCTCGACCGAATTGAAGGCCAGCGCGTCGGCCGGAATGTAGTGCATGGCCAGAACGATGCCGGTGACGATCTGCGCCGCCAGCATGAAGGTGAGGATCGCGCCGAAGTTCCACCAGTAGTTCAGGTTGCGCGGCGTCGGATAGACGATGAACGACGAGTGTACCAGGCTGAGAACCGGCAGGCGGCTCTCCAGCCATTTGGCAATAGGATTCTTGGGTTCGAAAGTCGTGTGCCCGGCCATCTTGCTGTCCTTGCCCCGTTCAGCCGATGCGCAGCGTGGTATCGGTGACGAATTGGTAGAGCGGGATCGCCATGTTCTCCGGCGCCGGCCCCTGCCGGATGCGCCCGGCGGTATCGTAGACCGAGCCGTGGCACGGACAGAACCAGCCGCCGTACTCGCCTTCCTGGCCGAGCGGCACGCAGCCGAGATGGGTGCAGATCTGGATCATGACGAACCACGCTTCCTTGCCCTTGGCGGCGCGGTTCGCGTCGGTGGCCGGCGCGTTGGCAGGCAGGTTGGCGTTGCGGGCGAGCTGGTCGCGCAGGTCGGTGACCGGGACCGTCTTGGCCTCGTCGATCTCCTTCTTGGTGCGCTGACGCACCACCACCGGCTTGCCGCGCCATTTGACGATCAGCGACATGCCCTCGGTCACCGAGGAAATGTCGACCTCGACCTGAGCCAGCGCCAGCGCCGCGGCGTCCGGGTTCATCTGGTCGACCAGCGGCCACACGGTCAGCGCCGCGCCGACGGCGCCGACGGCGCCGGTGGCTATGTAGATGAAATCGCGCCGTGTCGGCTCCGGATGGTCAGCCGTATCGGTACTTGCCAAGATCGGACCCCCAAAAATGCCCCTCCGGGCGGACGGGACTGTTTAGAATCCCTCCACCGGCCGCGTCTGTTTAGCCATCGCGCTCGGCGCTTGTCCAGTCATCCCCTCGGCTTTGCGCATATTGTCGCGGGGAGCGCCCTCCTGCCCCGCCGCAGCGGCCGGCGGCGCGGCCTTGGCCGGCTGCCGGTCGGCGCCCGGGAAAACCGCCGGACTGGCGGCTCCTCGGGGGCGGCACAAAGCCCGCCGCTGAGGATGCCGGCCTGGACTGCACTCAGGGTCGCGACGACGCGGAACACCGCACTGCACCGAAAAGATTTGCCCCGTGCCGGCACAGCGGCAGGGAGCCGCGACCCGGCCGCGAGCCGGGCGCCGTCCTGATCGTCAGGGTCGCAAAGGGGCGGCGCCCGCAGACCTCCAGGCCGCTCGCCGATACCCGCGGAATCACCATCACGCCACCTCCGCCTTGACCGGTTCGAGATCGAGGAAACCGCCTGACTGGCGGCTCCACAGGGCGGCATAGAGGCCGCGCCTGGCGAGCAGCTCCTCATGCGTGCCGATCTCGACGATGCGGCCGTGGTCGAGCACCACCAGCCGGTCCATCGCCGCGATGGTCGACAGGCGGTGGGCGATGGCGATCACCGTCTTGCCGGCCATCAGGCTGTCGAGCGATTCCTGGATCGCCGCCTCGATCTCCGAATCGAGTGCGCTGGTCGCCTCGTCGAGGACGAGGATCGGCGCGTTCTTGAGGAAGACGCGGGCGATGGCGATGCGCTGGCGCTGGCCGCCGGACAGCTTGACGCCGCGCTCGCCGACATGGGCGTCATAGCCGTGCCGCCCCTTGGCATCGGAGAGATCGCGGATGAAGCCGTCGGCATGCGCCAGCTCGGCCGCGGCAATCGCCTCCTCGCGTGTCGCCTCCGGCCGGCCGTAGAGGATGTTCTCCATGACCGAGCGATGCAGCAGCGAGGTGTCCTGCGTCACCATGCCGATCTCGCGCCTGAGCGACTCCTGGGTGACGTGCGAAATGTCCTGCCCGTCGATCAGGATGCGGCCGCCTTCGAGGTCGTAGAAACGCAGAAGCAGGTTGACCAGCGTCGACTTGCCGGCGCCGGAGCGGCCGACCACGCCGACCTTCTCGCCGGGTGCGATGGTGAGGGCGAAGTCCTCGATCACCTTGGTGGCGCGGCCGTAGTGGAAGCGCGCGTGATCGAAGACGATCTCGCCGCGGCTGACGGCGAGCGCGGCCGCCTGCGGCCGGTCGAGGATGGCGACCGGCTTGGTCAGCATGCCCTTGCCGTCGTGCACCGTGCCGATGTTCTCGAACAGGCCGGCGACCTCCCACATGATCCACTGCGACACGCCGCGCATGCGGAGCGCCAGACCGAGCGCCACGGTGATCGCGCCGACCGTCATCAGCGATTGCTGCCAGGCGAAGATGCCGATGGTGCCGACCACCGCCAGCAGCAGCGAGTTGATGAGGTTGACCGACCAGGTGAAGCCGGTGATCAGGCGCATCTGCTTGTGGACGGTGGCCAGGAACTCGTCCATGGCGCCGCGGGCATAGTCCTGCTCGCGGGTGGAATGGGCGAAGAGCTTGACCGTCTGGATGTTGGTGTAGCTGTCGACGATGCGTCCGGTCATCTGCGCGCGCGCGTCGGCCTGCGCCTCGCCCACCTTGCCGAGGCGCGGCACGAAAAAGACCATGATGGCGACATAGACGGCCAGCCACACGCCCAGCGCCGCCAGCATCCACAGGTCGATCGAGGCGAACAGATAGGCGGTGCCGATGAACATGGTGGTGATGTAGACGCCGACATCCATCAGCTTCATCACCGTCTCGCGCACGGCGAGCGCCGTCTGCATCACCTTCTGCGAAACGCGGCCGGCGAACTCATCCTGGAAGAAGCTCAGGCTCTGGCCGAGGAGCTGGCGATGCGCCCGCCAGCGCACCAGCATGGGATAGGTGCCGAAGGACGTCTGGAACATGAGCAGCCCCTGAGCGAGCGCCACCGCCGGGAAGAGGACGAGGATGATCGCCGCCATGCCGGCAAGCGCCCAGCCATGCGCGCTCACGAAGGCCGCCCGATCGCCGGAGGCCAGCCAGTCGACCAGCGTGCCGGTGAAGGAGAAGAAGGTCAGCTCGATGATCGAAATCACCGCCGTCAGCACCGCCATGATGGTGAGCCACGGCATCATCGGGCGCGAATAGTGCCAGATGAAGCGCCAGAAGCCGCTCGGCGGCGTGCCGGCATCGTCGGTCGGATAGGGATCGACCAGGGTCTCGAATCGTTTGAACACGGGTCTCGTGCTCCGAAAAGGGCCGGCGCACGCCTGTGCAGCCGGCAATGAAAAGTGAGGGACAGGGAGCCGGGGCACCCGCGTCGCGGGCGTCCGAACTCAGGCTCCGGGCCGGTGGGAAGTCGTCGCTGCGGGCGTCAGGCGAACGGCCAGAAGGAGACGCGGGCGGCGACAGCGGCCGGGGCCATGGTGCTGGTACGCTCCATTCGGCATCTCCTTCGAGGTTGACGGGGGCACGCGGACCAGGCTGCGTGCGGACGCGACGGCGCCCTGACTAGTCCTGTTCGCGCCGATTTTCCAGAGGCGGACGGCCGAAATTTGTCGGCAACCGGCAACCGTTGCCGGGAGGCAACTATTCCGCCGCCACCGGCACGCTTGGCCCCTCGTCCACGGTCAGGAAGCCGCCCGACTGGCGGTGCCAGAACTGGGCGTAGAGGCCACCCTTGCGCAGAAGCTCGGCATGGGTGCCGGTCTCGACGATCCGCCCCTCGTCCATGACGATGAGGCGGTCGAGCACGGCGATGGTCGACAGGCGATGGGCGATGGCGATCACCGTGCGCCCCTCCATCAGGCCGTAGAGCTGCTCCTGGATGGCCGCCTCGACCTCCGAATCGAGCGCGCTGGTCGCCTCGTCGAGGACCAGCACGGGCGCATCCTTGAGGATCAGCCGGGCGATGGCGACGCGCTGGCGCTGGCCGCCGGAGAGCTTCACGCCGCGCTCGCCGACGCGGGCGTCGTAGCCGGTGCGGCCCTGCAGATCCTGAAGCCCGAGGATGAAATCGTGCGCGTGCGCCCGGCGGGCGGCGGCGATGACCTCCTCGTCGCTCGCTTGCGGCAGGCCGTATTTGATGTTGTCCTTGACCGAGCGATGGAGCAGCGAGGTGTCCTGGGTGACCACGCCGATCGCCGCGCGCAGGCTCTCCTGGGTGACATGGGCGATGTCCTGGCCGTCGACCAGGATGCGGCCGCCTTCGGTGTCGTAGAAGCGCAGGAGCAGGTTGACCAGGGTCGACTTGCCGGCACCGGAGCGGCCGACCAGACCGACCTTCTCGCCCGGCTTCACGTCGAGGGTCAGATGGTCGATGACGCCCGACTCGCGGCCGTAATGGAAGCTGACGTCTTCGAAGCGGATGGCGCCCTGCGCCACCGTCAGCGGCATCGCATCCGGCGCATCGTTGAGCGAATAAGGCCGGGCGATGGTCTGCATGCCGTTCTGCACCGTGCCGACGCTTTCGAGCAACGAGGTGATCTGCCTCAGAATCATGCCGGACATCTGGTTGAGGCGGAGCACCAGCGAGGCGGCGATGGCGATCGCCCCGACCGTGATCGACCCGCGGCTCCACAGATACACGCCGAGCCCGGCGACCGAGACGATGAGGGCGCTGTTCATGGTGTTGAGCGTCACCATCAGTCCCGCCATGGTGCGGGCGAATTTGAGGAAGGCGTCGAAGTGGGTGCGGAAGCCTTCCAGCACGAAGCCGTCCTCGCGCTCCGGCGGCGCGAAGAGCTTGACCGACTGGATATTGGTGTAGCTGTCGACGATGCGCCCCGACAGGCCGGAATTCGCCTCGGCGACGGCTGCCGAGCGCAAGCGCACCGGCGGCACCAGCTTCCAGATGGTGACGATGTAGAGCGCCAGCCAGACCGCGACCGGCGCGATCAGCCAGGCATCGAGCCCGGCGAACAGCCAGATCGTGCCGCCGACATAGATCGTGAGCGTCCAGACGCCGTCGATCAGGCTGCGGATCGTCTCGCGCAGGGACGGGCCGGTCTGCATGACCTTCTGGGCGATGCGCCCGGCGAAATCGTTCTGGAAGAATGACAGGCTCTGGCGCAGCACGTAGCGGTAGTTCTGCCAGCGCACCATCGCGGTCAGCGTCGGCACCAGCGACAGGTTGTTGAAGCCGCGCTGGAGCAGCGCGACCGCCGGCCTCGCTACCAGCACGACGAGGACCATGCCGGCGAGCTGCCAGCCATGGGTGGCGAAGAATTCCGAGCGCGGTGTGGTGCCCGTCCAGTCGACGATCTTGCCGAGGAAGACGTAGAGCGACATCTCGATGACGGTGCTGGCCAGCGAGATGAGCAGCACGACGAGCACCAGCCAGCGCACCGGATGGATGAAATAGCGATAGAACGCCAGAAGCCGGTCGGGCGGGCGCTCGACCGGCGACAGCGGAAACGGATCGAACAGGGTCTCGAACCAGCTCTTGCGCATCTGGTCTCTATTCTAGCGGCGGCCGGGACAGGCCGCGGCAGTTGACGATGCGCCTCTTTCGGGGCTTCGCTCGGTCATGATCTCTCTCGTGCTCTACCAGCCCGACATTCCGCAGAACACCGGGACCATGCTCAGACTGTGCGCCTGTCTGGGGGTGGACGTCCATGTGATCGAGCCCCCGGGTTTCGATCTCTCCGACCGCGCGCTGAAGCGGGCCGGCATGGACTATCTGGTGCAGGTCAGCCTCATCCGCCACCTGTCGTGGGAGACGTTCGCGGCCTGGCAGGCCGAAACCGGGCGCCGGCTGGTGCTGGCGACGACCAAGGCCGCCCAGCCCTATACCGACTTCGACTTCGCCGGAGACGACCTGATCCTGATGGGCCGCGAGAGCGCCGGCGTGCCCGAGCACGGTGCATGAGGCGGCGCAAGCGCGGGTGACGATCCCCATGATCGCCGGCATGCGCTCGCTCAACGTCGCCACCGCTGCCGCCATGATGCTCGGCGAAGCGCTGAGGCAGACGCAAGGCTTCCCGCAAACCGGCTAGGATGCCCCAGCGGATCAGACACGCTCGACCGCGATGGCAGCGCCATCGAGCGCAGCGGCGACCGCGTCCACCTGTTCCGCGGTAAGCGCTCCGCGCGACAGGCGCAGGCGAAGTGCCAGACGCAAATTCTCCATCGCCCGCACGATCTGCGGCGCGTCACCGCTGGCATGCGCCCTGCCCGCCGCCTCCATGCGCTTGAGCAGCGCATCGAGCGCCGGCCGGTTGGCCTCGAGGAAGGCGCGGCCCTGCTCGGTGATGGCGTGCAGCTTCTTGGTCCCGTCGTCCGACGGAGCGACGGTGACGTAGCCGAGTTCCTCGAGCCAGGTGAGCGTCGGATAGATGGTGCCGGGGCTCGGGCTATAGGCGCCGGCCACCGCATCCTCGATCGCCTTGATGATCTCGTAGCCGTGGCGCGGCTTCTCGGCGATCAGATTGAGAATGACCAGGCGCAGGTCGCCATGGGCGAAGAAGCGGCCGAGACCCCTGCCGCCCATCCGGCCGCCGCGACCGCCGCCGCCACGTCCCCACCCGCCTTGGCCGCCGTCGTCCTCGTGGCCGCCCTCGCCGTGATGTCTGCAATGGTGACCGTGACCGCCGCCCCTGCCGTGTCCGCAGTGAGCGCCGTGGCCGTGTGCATGGTCTTCATGTTCGTGCATGTGCATGGTGAAATTCCGTACTAGTTCCGATATATCGATAATCGAGATATATCGGAACTGAGACGAATTCAAGGGGCAGGCGGAAAAACCGGATCGGCGGCGGACAGGCGGATTTCCGGGGAAGCCGGAGAGCCCGCCCGATGACGGTCAGGAGAGGGGATCGGCGCCGCCCGCCGGCCGCGGCGCGCGAATGGCGGCCGTGCGCCTTCCGTTTGCATCCGGGCGGCGTGTGGTGCATGGGGACGGCATCCCACGCATCGTCGTCCTCAGTTCAGCTATGTCCGACACAATGGAAGAGAAGAAGGCCCGCGCTTCCCGGTGGTTCGCGGAACTGCGCGACCGGATCACCGCCGCCTTCGAGACACTCGAGGACGAGCTGCCGGCAAGCGCCCGGCTCGGCGACCGGCCCGCCGGACGCTTCGTGCGCACGCCCTGGCAGCGCACCGACCATAGCGGTGCCGACGGCGGCGGCGGCATGATGGCGATGATGGGCGGCCGCGTCTTCGAGAAGGTCGGCGTCCACATCTCGAGCGTTCATGGCGAGTTTTCGCCGGAGTTCCGCAAGGACATTCCCGGCGCCGAGGAAGACCCGCGCTTCTGGGCGAGCGGCATCTCGCTCATCGCCCATCTGCACAATCCGCATGTGCCGGCCGTGCACATGAACACGCGCATGGTGGTGACCAGCCGCCAGTGGTTCGGCGGCGGCGCCGACCTCACGCCGGTGCTCGACCGGCGGCGCACGCAGGACGACCCCGACACGGTCGATTTCCACGCCGCCATGAGAGGGGCCTGCGACGCCCACGCCTGCGCCGACTACGAACGCTACCGGAAATGGTGCGACGAGTATTTCTTCCTCAAGCACCGCAACGAGGCGCGCGGCATCGGCGGCATCTTCTACGACTGGCTGAACTCGGGCGACTGGGAGGCGGACTTCGCCTTCACCCAAGAGGTCGGCCTCGCCTTCCTCGACATCTATCCGAAGCTGGTACGGCGGAACTTCCTCACGTCCTGGTCGGAGGCCGAGCGCGAGGAACAGCTCGTCCGCCGCGGGCGCTATGTCGAGTTCAACCTGATCTACGACCGCGGCACGGTCTTCGGCCTCAAGACCGGCGGCAACGTCGCCTCGATCCTCTCCTCCATGCCGCCGGTGGCCAAGTGGCCGTGAGCGTCAGAAGCGGAGACTGAGGCCAAGCTTGCCGAAGTCGCGCGTGACCAGCCCGCTGCCGAAATGGGCCGGCTGCTCGTTGGGGTTCGCCGGCACATAGAGCTGGGTCACGTCGCCGAGGCAGGAGTGCTCGAGCGAGAAGCGCACGGACAGGTTGGGCCGCGGGTGCCAGGTGAGGTGCACGCCGATGCCGCCAGACAGCGTGAATCCGCTGGCGTCGTAGCTCAACTGCTGGGACACCGAGCCGATGCTGTTCTCCTGCGCGATCTGCCCGCTGCCCGTGTGGTAGGACGGCGTGACGTAGCCCGCGACGCCGAGCGTCCATCCCGGCGCCACGCGGTAGTCGAGCCCGGTGTCGAAGCGCACCCCGTAGTACCGGTCGCTGGTCGACCCGGTGGTGACCTGATAGGCGAGCCGGGTCAGCGGGCTCGGATCGTAGATATCGGACCGCGCCGTGAAGTCCTGGTCGAAGCCCTCAACCGCGACGGCCAGGCCGATATGCGCCTTCGGCCCGTCGGGACCGAAGGGATGGAAGCGCTCGCCATAGCCGAGCGTCCCGATCGCCCAGGTGTTGCTGACCCCGGCCGTGCTTTCGATGTAGTTGTCCGGGGTCGGAATGCTGCCGCCGGTGCCATACGTGCCATCGGGCATGAGGAAGGTCAGCCCGACCTCGCTGACGCCGTCGACCCCGACCGTGGCGCCGCTGCTCGACGATGCCGAGCCGCTGGCATAGGCAAAGCCCATGCTGACATAGCTGTCGCCGCGCACGATCCAGCCGGCGCCCGGCAGGCTGAGCCGCCCGCCGATGTCGAAGCCCGGGCGTGTGATGCTGTCCGGAACGCTGGCCGCGAAGTGCTCGCCGCCATTGACGACGGTGCCACCGCCGAAGATCGACCCTTGGCTGACCACCGAGAACGTGCCGCCAACCCAGCCGGAATAGCCGAAGCGCACGTCGTACGATGTGGGCACGGCCCCGCCGCCGGGCGGCGGGTTGTAGCCGAACGGCTCGCTGTAGCGGCTGCCCCGCGGAGGCGGAACCTCCTCGGCCTGGCGCTCGGGCGGCGACGACCCCTCGCCTGGTATCGTGACGCCCGCCGCACGAAGCTTGTCGAGTTCCGCCTTGTAACCGTAGTAGACCGACTGACCGTAATCGCCCCATTCCGTCGTGCTCGTATCGATCACGTAGTTCGGATCGGTCGTAGCCCGGACGCCGCGCAGCGCCGACCTGACGTTGTCGAGACGGTTTGCCGCGTCAGCACTCCCCGGCCGTTGCTCCTGCTCCTCCAGCCCGACCTCGCCGATCATCTTGTCGACCGCTTCCTGCTGGACTTTGACAATCTCGTCCGGGCGCAAGTGTGGGTCGCGTGCGATCTGCTTGAGCTTCTGCTCGATCTCGGCGCCGCGCTTGGGATCGAACCGTTTCACCACGTTGACGAAGGCCTGCTGCTTGGGATTAAGCGAGACATATCCATCGACGCGCTGCTGCAACTTGTCGGGCAGGACCGAGCCATAGAGCTCGCGGTCGCCCGGCGATAGGCTATCCTGCTCCAGCATGAAGCGGACCAGCCGGTATTGGTTCGAACGTTCGCCGTAGCGCTCCTTGGCCTCGTCGAGCTTCTTGCGCAGCAGGTCGATCCGCTCGCGCTTCTTGGCGTCGTCGCTCTTGTTGGACTCGTCGATGGCGTCGAGATCGTCTTCGATCACCTGGCCGAAGGTCGCCGCCGTATCGTCCAGCGCGCGCAGCGCCGCCTTCTGGTACGGGCTCATGGCCAGCGCCGGCAGCGACGGCAAGAGGAGAAGCCCCGCGCCGCCAAGACAAATCAGCGCCGGAGCCAGGCGCCACCGGATTCGGGCCAGTCTTTCCATCGCCGCCTCCCGTCAACCGAGTCCTGAGACTAGGAAGAACGACCCCACCGCGCGTCACCAAATCTGATGACGACAGCCGTTGCATTGGCGTGGCGTGCTGACCGCGGGCAGATTTGCCTTTGGCTGCGGGGGGAAACGCGCCTATGCTCCAGCGATCGCCTGGTTCCGGCACAAGCCCGGGGGGGAAGACCGATGGCGAGTTCAGACCGCCTGATTGGCGTGATCGAGCGTATCTATGCCGCGGGCACCGACGAGGCGCGCTGGCCCGACGCGCTGCTCGCCGCCGCCCGCCTCACCGGGTCGCGGGCCGCCACGCTCGAAGTCTTCGACAAGACGTCGCCGCCGACGATCCGGGAATTCCGGGTCGCCGGGCTGCCGCCCTTGGCGGAGGTTGCCTATGTCGAGCACTACGCCCAGCACAATCCCCGCGCCGACTTCGCCTTCCGTCACCTCTCCCGGGTGATGCTGACCGACTACGACATCCTCGACGAGCGGGCGATGGACCGCGTGCCCTACTATGCGGAGTATCTGCGCTCGATCGAGCTGCGCTATTTCCTCTCCGCCCAGTTGTTCAACACCGACACCCGGCAGGCGGTCATCACCCTGCAGCGGACGCGGCGCCAGGGCCACATCGGTTCCGCCGAGATCGAAACCATGCGGCACCTGCTCGCCCACGTCCGGCGGGCACATGACATGGCGGCACGCCTGAGACCCCTTGCCGGTGCCGGGGTGGCGGAGCAGGCCCTCGAATGGCTCACCGACGGCGTTGCCCTGGTGGCCGGCGACGGCACCGTCCGCCACGCCAACCGCGCCTTCATCGAGATCGTGGCCGCCGGAGACGGGCTGCGCCTCGTCAAGAACCGCATCGAATTGGCCGGGGCTGCGGAACGCGCACGCCTCGACGCGGCGCTCGCGGCGATAGCCGGCTTGCACCCGTCGACCGTCGCGCCGGGACCCGACTTCATCCTGCCGCGCCCGTCGGGGGCGCCGCCCTATCTCGTCTCGGTTCGTCCGCTCATTGGCGCCCCCGACAGCTTCCAGACCGACGCCCGCTTCATCCTCTTCGTACGCGATCCGATGGCCGCCGATGCTGCCGGCCTGCGTATCCTGCAGACCGCCTTCGGCCTGACCAACGCCGAAGCGGACCTCGCCCGCGCACTGCAGGCCGGGACATCGCCCGCCACCTATGCGCGGCAGCGGGCCGTATCGCCCAACACGGTCTATACCCACCTGCGGCGCATCAAGGAGAAGACGCATACGCGCCGCATCACCGAGCTCATCGAGGCGCTCAATCGCGCGCGGCTGCCCGTGCGCGACGGCTGAGCCGTTCGCCGGCCTTACTTCCCGAAGCTGAGATCGGCCGAGGAGATCAGCGCCGCATAGGGGGCGCACCAGATGACCACGCTCGGATAGCGGGAGACGTCGACACCGGCCGGCACGACGAAGGACTGGCTGCCCTGATAGGCGGTCAGCGGGCCGAGGTCGACATACATGGTCTTGGCGACGTCGGCGGCGGCGCGGATCGCCGCCTTCGGCACCAGCAGCACGCGATAGTCCGGACCGGGCGTCACCGCGAAATCGGCATCGAGCACGACTTTCCCGTCGCGCACCGAGACGCCGCCGGAACCGCGGCTGAGCGGATTGTTGCGGTCGGGCTGAATGAAGGTGCCGGTGGCAACGACATCGCCCCGGGGCGTTGCCTGCGGCAGCGAAACGCCGGCCGGCTTCGGCGGCGCAACAGCATCATGCGGCAGGACGAACCGGTCGAAGGCGATGCCGACGCTGGCGCCGAGCACGCCGGCAAGCAGCAGCATGGCGAAAGCGCCCGACTGGGCCTTCGTCGGGCCTTCCTCGGCAGCCTTATTTGCCGGGGCGGACGACGACAGGGCCGCGCGCAATTCTTGAACCGAGCTCATGACACTAACAAACTCAACGACATAGCAACAGAAGCGGAATCGGACCGTGAACCGCCCGATTAAACCGCATCAACCGGAAAGAAGTGGTTACTGCTGGCAGCCCGCCGTTTTCACGCCGGCGCGGCGCCGCCGCCACGCGCACCTTGAGGTCGGTTCCGAAGACCACGTCCCAGAAGCTGCTGGTGACCCCGAAATTGCCCTTCTCGTCGAAATGATGGTGCAGCATGTGGTGGCGCTTCAGCCGGATACAGATAGCTGCCCGGCTCGGTCTTCCAGTGATGCAGGATGTGATGAACACCGCCATACCACATATGGCCGAGCATCAGCCCGCAGGCGAGGCCGATGGCCACCTGCTGATCGAAAGACAAGGCTGAGCGGCATGAGCACAATGACCACCATGATCGACAGGCTGATCCAGATCGGCGTGCCGATCAGCGCGAGCTGATCCTGGTGATGGGCGTCATGCGTGTCCTTGATGAAGGGAACGTGGTGCAGGACGAAGCGGTGCAGCACATATTCGACCAGCGTCCACAGCGCCACGCCGCTGACGAAGGCGGTCAGCCACATCGCCCAACCCCCTGCCGGCCCGTGCCAGATCGCATAGGCCGCCAGTGCGGCGATCACCAAGGGATAGACGTAGAAATCTGCGTAGTAGGCGATTCTGCCCAGCCGCAAGAGCCGCATGACGGTTCTCCAGATTTGCCACGCACTTTCATATCAATAAATACATGTGAGCCGATTTACTGGCAAGAAGCGTAGCAAGAACCGCGCCTTCCCTGTGGGAACCTATTGCTGCGCGGCGGCCAGTTCCTGCTGCAGGCGGGCGCGCAGGGCCGCTTCGTCGGCAGCGAAGTCCTGTGCGATCCACCAGGCCTCGACGGATCGCAGCACCGCGCCGACCGCCGGTCCGGACGGCATCGTCCGGCCGACGATATCGCGGCCGCTCAAGGGGAAGCGCGGAACCGCCCAGCTGTCCGGCAGCTCGTAGAGCGCCTTCCAGGCTGCCTCCGCCGCCGCGGCCACATGCTCGGCGAAGGCGAGCCCGAGACCGTCGCGCCAGGCCGGCTGGCCCAGCCGGTAGAGCAAGGCACGGGCAGCGCGTGCGCCGGGCAGCGGCGAAAACGCCCGGCCTGCCGCCAGCGCCGCCAGCATGCGGTCGCGCTCGGCATTGGTCAGCCGCAGGCGGCCGGTGACCCGCTCGACGTCCTCGGCGATTCGGGCTGTCAGCACCGCCAGCCGCGGTGGCACCTGCGGCTCTGCGCCGACCGCCGCCTCGAAGGCGACGAAGCGCGCGAACTGCGCGACATAGCCGACGCCGGCCAGCACCACGCCGAGGATGCCGGTCTCCTGCATGACGGCGACCATTTCGGCGGCGCGCGGCGCCACGATCAGCCGGCGCACTTCGTTGCCGATGCGCTCGGCCGACAGCGCCCGCAGGTCGTTGCGGGCGCGAATCGCCGCCGTGAGCCCCACCGGGTCGAGGGCGCCCTCGCCGTATTCGGCGCTGAGGCGCAGGAAGCGCAAGATCCGCAGCCGGTCCTCGGCGATCCGCCGGTCGGCATCGCCGATGAAGCGGATGTGGCGCGCAAGGATATCGGGATAGCCGCCGACGGGATCGTGCACCGTGCCGTCCGCATCCACCGACAGCGCGTTGACGGTGAAGTCGCGCCGCATGGCGTCGGCGGTCCAGTCGGTGCCGAAGCGCACGGTGGCATGGCGGCCGTCGGTGGCGATGTCCTCGCGCAGCGTCGTCATCTCGTAACCGCGCCCGTCGACGACGATCGTCAGCGTGCCGTGATCGATGCCGGTGGGCACCGTCTTGAGGCCGGCGGCCGCGGCCAGCGCCACTGCCTCATCCGGCCTCGCCGTGGTGGCGAAATCGATCTCGTGTACCGGCACACCCATCAGCGCGTTGCGCACGGCGCCGCCGACGATGCGCACCTCATGGCCGCCGGCGCCGAGCGCGGCGAAGATGCGCTGCGCCGCCGGCTGCGTCAGCCAGTCGGCGCCTGTCAGGCCGGGCGGTGCTGCGTTCATCCGCCCGCACCGTTCATTCGAAGTGGCCCGGAACGATATTGCCGTCCTCGTCGATATGGGCCGGGATATAGGTGCCGCCCGTCGGCGCCGGGCCGAGATGGACGAAGATCACCAGCACCGCGATCATCAGCGCCGCGCCGCCGGCCGCCAGCCAGGCGATGGTGCGCGCCTGCCAATCGTTGATATTGGCGAGGCTCCCGCGGGTGAACATCAGCCACAGGGCATAGACCGCGAACGGAATCAGAAAGAAGAGCGCGTCGAAGGCGACCAGTCGCGTCATGAATCAAACATCCGCTCGTACAGGCCCCTGATGATCCCTGCCGTGATCCCCCAAATATAACGCCCCTCGAACGGCATCTCATAGAAGTGGCGCTCGCGGCCCTGGAACACCCGGCTGGCGCGGCGATGGTTCTTCGGGTCCATCAGGAAGGCGAGCGGCACCTCGAAGGCCTCCTGCACCTCCTGCGGGTTGAGCGAGAGCATGGGATCTGGCGCCACCCGGGCGACGACCGGCGTGATGCGGAAGCCGGTGCCGGTGAGGTAGCGGTCGAGATAGCCGATAACCGCGACCCCGGCCGAATCGAGGCCGATTTCCTCGTGCGCCTCGCGCAGCGCCGCGGCTCCCGGCCCCTTGTCCGACGGCTCGATCTTGCCGCCGGGGAAGGCGATCTGCCCGGCATGGACGGCCAGATGGGGCGTGCGCAGAGTGAGCAGCGCCGTCAGCCCGGTCTCGTGCGCAACCAGCGGCACCAGCACCGCCGCATCGAGAAAATCGGACCCTTCGGCGAACAGGTCCGGATTGAGCACCTGTTCGCCCGTGGCCGGGCTGCTCGGCGGCGCCGCGTGCAGACGCTCCGCCGCGCGGGCAAGGAATGCCTGCGGCCTCACCAGTTGACGATCGATGGCGCCGGCTGTCACCGGATCGGCGCCGACCGCCGGGGGGATCGGTTCACATTCCGGTGAAGCCTGCCCGCAACCCAGTCGCCGCGCAGCGTCTGCAATTCGTTAATGAGCGTCCAAGGCCCCGCAGCGGCCATGTTTTCGCCTCGCTTTGCTCCTGTGCTGCCGGGACAGGAGGGGGTTTTGCCCCGCGGCGGCCCGGCACCGACAAATCCCTATTGCGCTGGCATGCTGCATGCAACAATCCCGTGACATGAGCCGGTCGGCCGTGCACCGCCGCCGACGGCGATGAACCCCTAGGCAGGCAGCAAGACAGGTCCCGTGACACCCATGAGCGCCATCGTCCAGACAACCAGCCCCGATGCCGACCGCATCATTGCCGAGACCGACACTGCCGTGGCGAGCATCAGGAACGCGCGCGAGGCGATCGGCAGGGTGATCTACGGCCAGGAATTGGTGGTCGACCGCGCGCTGATCACGATTCTGGCCGGCGGCCACGGGCTCCTGATCGGCGTTCCCGGCCTCGCCAAGACCAAGCTGGTCGAGACGCTCGGCACCGTCCTTGGTCTGTCGGCGCGGCGCGTGCAGTTCACGCCCGACCTCATGCCTTCCGACATCATCGGTTCGGAGGTGATGGACCAAGCCGCCGACGGCACCCGCAATTTCCGCTTCGTGCCCGGCCCGGTCTTCGCCCAGCTGCTGATGGCCGACGAGATCAACCGCGCCAGCCCGCGCACCCAGTCGGCGCTGCTCCAGGCGATGCAGGAATATCACGTCACCGTCGCCGGCGTGCGCCACGACCTGCCGGCGCCCTTCCATGTTCTCGCCACCCAGAACCCGCTCGAGCAGGAGGGCACCTATCCCCTGCCCGAGGCCCAGCTCGACCGCTTCCTGCTGCAGATCGACGTCGTCTATCCCGACCGCGATGCCGAACGGCGCATGCTGTTCGAAACCACTGGCGCCCATCAGGCGACGACCAGCCAGGTCCTCACTGCCGAGGAGCTGCGTTCGATCCAGCAGCTCGTCCGCCGCATGCCGGTCGGCGAATCGGTGGTCGAGGGCATCCTCGAGCTGGTCGCCTCGGCGCGTCCCGGCACCACTACCAGCGAGCGCCTGGCCCAGGCCATCGCCTGGGGTCCGGGCCCGCGCGCCAGTCAGGCGCTGATGCTCGCCTCGCGCGCCCGGGCGCTGATCGACGGGCGCTACGCCCCCTCACTCGACGACGTGGTCGCGCTTGCCGAACCGGTGTTGCAGCACCGCATGGCGCTGGGCTTCGCGGCGCGCGCCGACGGCCTCACCGTGCGCGACGTGATCGCCGAGCTCAAGGCGCGGATTGGATAGCGAACCGGCATGGAGCGAGCCGACACCGTTCGCGGGGCACTCACCGAGGCCAAGGGGATCGCCGCCGGCATGCCCGACCTTCTGGTCGAGGCGCGGCGCGTGGCCGCCACGGTTCTGGCCGGCTGGCATGGCCGCCGGGTGAGCGGCCGCGGCGAGACCTTCTGGCAGTTCCGCCCCTTCGTCACCGGCGAGCCGGCGGCCACGATCGACTGGCGGCGCTCGGCCCGCGACGACCATCTCTATGTGCGCGAGAAGGAATGGGAGGCCTCCCACACCGTCTGGCTGTGGGCCGACCTCTCCGCCTCGATGGATTTCCGCTCGCGCCTGGCGCCGGTCACCAAGCTCGCCCGCGCCACCGTGCTGACCCTGGCGCTGGCCGATCTGCTGGCCACCGCCGGCGAGCGCACCGGCCTGGTCGGCGCCAGCCGGGCGATGCTGACGCGCAATGCCGCCGAACGCATCGCCGTCCTCATCCCGGCCGCCGCCGAAAAGCCGGCACCGCCCGACGTGCATGCCCTCAAGCGTTTCACCGACATCACGCTCATCGGCGACTTCCTCGATCCGATCGACCAGATCGAGGCGATGCTCGACGCGATCCTCAGAGCCGGTGTCCACGCCCACCTGGTTCAGGTCATCGACCCGATCGAGGAGACCTTTCCCTACGCCGGCCGCACCGAGTTCCACGATCCCGAGACCGGGCTGCGCCATGTCGTCTCGCGCGCCGAGCAGTACCGCACCGACTATCAGAACCGGCTGGCGGCGCTGCGCGACCGCCTCGCCACGCTCTGCCGGCGGCTCGACTGGACCTTCATCGTCCACCGCACCGACCGCCCGGCGACCGAACCGCTGCTGGCGCTGCATGCGCGCCTGGCCGACCGCCATAGCCGCGCCGGTGCCGCCGCCCTTGCCGGACGCGCCGCATGACCGCCTTCGCTTTCACCAATATCGGCATGCTGGTGGCGCTCGCGGGCCTCCCGGTGATCTGGTACTTCCTCCGCCTGATGCCGCCGAAGCCGCGGCTGGAGCGCTTTCCGCCGACCCGGCTGCTGCTCGAGATCGCCCGCAAGGACGAGCAGCCGGCGACCAGCCCCTGGTGGCTGACGGCGCTGCGCCTGTTGCTGGCCGCCATCGTCATCTTCGCCCTTGCCGGTCCGGTGTTCAAACCGACGGCGGAAATGGCGCCGGGCAAGGGTCCGCTGCTCATCGCCATCGACAACGGCTGGGCCGCGGCGCCCAACTGGACGGCCACCATGGATACCGCCCACCGCGTCGTGCGCCTGGCCGAGGACGCCGGCCGGCCGATTTCGCTGCTCGCCACGGCCGACGCCGCCAACCAGTCGCTGCAGCCGGCCGATGCCGGTGAGATTCTCAAGCGCCTCGACGCCCTGCAGCCGCGCCCGTGGACGCCTGAGCGCGCCAACCTCGCCACCGCGCTCGCCGACGTCACCGCGAAGACGCCCTTCGGCGGCGTCGTGTGGCTCTCCGACGGCGTCGGCGGACCCGATGCCGATGCCTTCGCCCGCTTCCTCGGGCAGAGCACACGACAGCCGGTGATCGTCTATGCCGACACGGCGAGCGCCCTCATGGGATTGAAGCCGCCGGTCAGCGGCGCCGATGCGCTGACCGTGCCGGTGATCCGCCGCGCCTCCTCCGATGCCGCGGCGGGACTGGTGACCGCCCGCGACATCAAGGGCCGCGTCATCGGCGATGCGCCCTTTACCTTCGCCGGCGGCGAGACGACGGCACAGGCGAAGATCACGCTGCCCATCGAGATCCGCAACGAGATCGCGCGGCTGGAGATTTCCCGGCGCCAACACCGCCGGCGCCGTTCAGCTCCTCGACGATCGCTTCCGCCGCCGCCGCATCGGCCTGCTCTCCGGCACCGGCGTCGAGGCGGCGCAGCCGCTGCTCTCGCCGCTCTATTACATCTCGCGTGCCGTTCAGCCCTTCGCCGACGTGCGCGAACCGCGCAACGCCAATGCGGCCGTGGCCGTGCCGGATCTGATCGACACCAACTGCTCGGTGATCGCCATGGCCGACATCGGCAACCTGACCGCCGGTGTCGAGGAGGAGGTTTCCAAATGGGTGCAGAAAGGCGGCGTGCTGGTGCGCTTCGCCGGCCCGCGCCTGGCGGCGGCAACCGATTCGCTGATCCCGGTGACGCTCCGCCACGGCGATCGCACGCTCGGCGGCAGCCTCACCTGGCAGACGCCACAGCCGCTCGCCAGCTTCTCCGACAAGAGCCCCTTCGCCGGACTGAAAGTGCCCGACGACGTCACCGTCACCCGGCAGGTCCTGGCCGAGCCTGACGGCACGCTCGCCAACCGCACCTGGGCGGCGCTCGCCGACGGCACGCCGCTGGTCACCGCCGCCCCGCTCGGCAAGGGCTGGCTCATCCTCTTCCACGTCACCGCCGACTTGAGCTGGTCGAACCTGCCGCTGTCGGGCACCTTCGTCGAAATGCTCAAGCGCATCATCGCCTTCTCGTCCGGTACCGGCGGCGGCGCCAAGACCGCCGACGCCTCCCAGCCGGTGGCGCCCTATCGCCTGCTCGACGGCTATGGCCACTTCGTCGCCGCCAGCGCCGAAGCACAGCCGCTGGCCGGCGACATCGCCGCGGTGACGCCTGGTATCAGTCATCCGCCCGGCCTTTACGGCACCGAAGAGGGCTTCCGCGCCCTCAACCTGCTCGGCGACAAGGCGACGCTTCCCGCCCTCGACCTGGCCAGCGTGAGCGATGTCAGCGTGCGCCCCTATCCGACGGCCAAGCCCACCGACCTGGCACCCTGGCTGCTCGCCCTTGCGCTCTTCCTGCTGGCGCTCGACGCGCTCGCGGTGCTGTGGCTGAACGGGGCCTTGCGCATGCGCCGGCGCGCGGCCACCGCCGCCATGCTGCTTGGTGCGCTTGCCGGCGCCGCGCTTCTCTTCGCCGGTCACGCCAGGGCCGATGCGGCCAGCGACGCCTTCGCCATGGAGGCGGTGGCGAAGACCCACCTGGCTTATGTGATCACCGGCGACAGCCAAGTCGACGCTGTCAGCAAGGCGGGGCTCGCCGGCCTTTCGCAGGTGCTTGCCAACCGCACGGCGCTCGAACCCGGCGATCCCATGGGCGTCGACCCCGCACGCGACGAGCTGTCCTTCTTCCCGCTGATCTACTGGCCGATCGCCCCCGACACGGCCATGCCGTCATCGACGGCGATGGCGCGCATCGACGCCTATATGCGCCAGGGCGGCTCGGTGCTGTTCGACACCCGCGACCAGCTCGAACGCTCGACCTCCTTCGACACCTTCTCCGGCACGCCGGCCGCCGAGCGGCTGAAGGAGATGCTCGCCAATCTCGACATTCCGCCGCTGCAGCCGGTGCCGGCCGACCATGTGCTGACCAAGGCGTTCTATCTCTTGAACGACTTTCCCGGCCGCTATGCCGGCGGGCCGCTATGGGTGGAGGCGACGGAGAGCAAGGACCGCACCGATCGGCCGGCGCAGGCCGGCGACGGCGTCTCGACGATCCTCATCACCGAGAACGACTTTGCCGGCGCCTGGGCACGCAATCCCGACGGCAACTTCATGTTCCCCGTCGTGCCCAACGATCCGCATCAGCGCGAGATGGCCTATCGCACCGGCATCAACATCGTGATGTATACGCTGACCGGCAACTACAAGGCCGACCAGGTGCATGTCCCGGCATTGCTCGAGAGGCTGGGACAATGATGGGCACGGCCATGACACATGGCACGGCCTTATCTCCCCCCTTGCGGGGGAGCGATCGCATGGCGCACGGGGCCGAACCCTCTCCCCTTGCGGGAGAGGGTGGACCGCGCAGCGGTCCGGGTGAGGGGTGCGGGCACGACCTTACCACTACCCCCCTCTTGGCTCCGCTAACGGTCTCGCTTGCGCGAGCCGCAAGCTTCGCCGTTCTCCCCCGCAAGGGGGGAGATGGGGAGCAAGCGGCGGCGGTGCACCAGAAGGCGGCATCCTCGCCTGTAGCCGGCGCGAGGTGCGCCCATGAACTGGCAGCTCATCTTCTCACCGCTGCTGCCGTGGCCGTGGCTGGCGGGCCTGGCGGTCGTCGCCCTCATCATCACCATCCCCGGCATCTGGCGGCGCATGCGCGGCGCCTGGTTGCGGCTGGCCGCGGCGCTCGCGCTGCTCCTGGCGCTGTCGAACCCGGTGCTTCTCAACGAACAGCGCGAGCCGCTGTCGACGGTCGTCGCCGTGGTCGTCGACCACAGCGCCAGCCAGTCCCTCGACGGTCGCGACAAGATGACGGCCGAGGCCGCCGACGAGCTGGTGAAGCGGCTCGCCGCCTTCCACAACATCGATGTCCGCCGCATCGACGCCGGCGGCCCGGTCGGCGGCCGCCCGGTCGACGGCACCGACCTGTTCGGCCCGCTCTCCACCGCGCTCGCCGATGTTCCGCCGGACCGCATCGGTGCCGTCGTCATGCTGACCGACGGCGAGGTCCACGACGTGCCGGCGAGCAAGGTCGGCTTGCCGCCCAATGCGCCGCTGCACGTTCTCCTCTCGGGCCACGCCGACGAGACCGATCGGCGCATCGTCATCGACAACGCCCCGCGCTTCGGCATCGTCAACGAAGCCCAAGTGATCAAGTTCCGCGTCGTCGACGACGGTGTTACCGGCAACGATCCGCCGGTCACCGTGTCGGTCAATATCGACGGCAAGCCGCTGTCGACTGAGAAGGTGCTGCCCGGCGTCCCCAGCCAGTTCGTCGTCGACATCGCCCATGGCGGGCCCAACATCATCGAGTTCGAGGCAGCACCGCTTGCCGGCGAGCTGACCCCGGTCAACAACCGCGCCGTGGTCTCGATCGAGGGCATCCGCGAGAACCTGCGCGTGCTGCTCGTCTCCGGCGAGCCGCATGCCGGCGAGCGCACCTGGCGCAACCTGCTGAAATCGGATGCCGCGGTCGACCTCGTCCATTTCACCATCCTGCGTCCGCCGGACAAGCAGGACGGCACGCCGATCAACCAGCTCTCGCTGATCGCCTTCCCCACCCGCGAGCTGTTCTCGGAGAAGATCCACCAGTTCGACCTGATCATCTTCGACCGCTACCAGCATCGCGGCGTACTGCCCCTGCTCTACTTCGACAACATCGCCCGCTATGTGCGCGACGGCGGCGCTCTGCTGGTCGCCGCCGGTCCCGACTATGCCGGCGCCGATTCGATCTACGACACGCCGCTGTCGCCGGTGCTTCCCTCCGCGCCCACCGGCCGCGTGCTCGAACAGCCTTACTTCCCGACCGTCACCGATCTCGGTCAGCGCCATCCGGTGACCCGCGACCTCGAAGGCTCGCATTCCAACCCGCCGCACTGGGGGCGCTTCTTCCGCCTCATCGGCGTCGACAAGCCGCAAGGCAACGTCGTCATGGACGGTCCCGACCAGAAGCCGCTGCTGGTGCTGAACCGCGTCGGCAAGGGGCGCGTCGCCCTGCTGCTGTCCGACAACACCTGGCTGTGGGCGCGCGGCTATGAGGGCGGCGGGCCGCATGTCGACCTGCTCCGCCGTCTGGCGCACTGGCTGATGAAGGAGCCCGACCTCGAGGAGGAGGCGCTGCGCGCCAAGGCGCGCGCCGGCGAACTGACCATCGAGCGCCAGACCATGGCCGACACGACGGGGCCGGTGACGGTGCGCAAGCCGTCGGGTGCGGTGGAGACGGTGAACCTGACCGCAGCCGAGCCCGGCCTGTGGCGGGCGACCATCCCCGCCGACGAGATCGGCCTCTATCGCCTCGACCAGGGCGACAAGCATGCCTTTGCCAGCGTCGGCCCGGCCAACCCCAAGGAGTTCGCCGACGCCATCTCGACGCCCGACAAGCTCAAACCGCTGGTCGACGCCACCCACGGGCGCATCGCCCGCATGACCGACCGCTCCGGCAATCTCGACCTGCCGCGCATCGTCCCCGTGCGCTCGAGCGTCACGCTTTCCGGCAGCGACTGGATCGGCGTGCACACCACCGATGCCAGCGTGCTCAAGGGCATCACCCGCGTGCCGCTGTTCACCGGCTTCATTTCGCTGTTCGGCATTGCCGGCCTGTTCGGGCTCCTCGCCCTTCTCGGCCTGCCCTTCGCTACCTGGATCCGCGAGGGACGGTAACCCTGCCCGCCCGGCGTTTGGTCGCCGGGCGCGGAGGCGGCTACTTCCGCTTGAACTGCGGACGGCGCGGCGCGTCGGAGGGCGCCATCGCCTCGGTCTTGTGGCGGAAGTTGATCCGCCCCTTTTCCAGATCGTAGGGCGTCATCTCGACCCGCACCCGGTCGCCGGCGAGCGTGCGGATGCGGTTCTTGCGCATGCGCCCCGCCGCATAGGCGAGGATCATGTGGTCGTTGTCCAGCTTGACGCGAAAGTTGCCGTCGGGGAGGACCTCGGTCACCACCCCCTCGAATTCCAGTAGTTCTTCCTTTGCCACTGCTTCTCCTCACTTACTGACCGGGCTGCGCAGCCGGACCGCGGCGAACCGGCTCCAGAAAGCTCGCCCCGGCGAGGCCGTTGGCGTGCTGTCGGCCCGGTGCACTATATGCCGGCCGCTGCTGCTTTTTTTCCGATCCCTGCTTCCGACCGCGACGGCGACCCTGCCGCTGCGGCTTCTCCTGCTGCTCGCTGGCAGCGGGCCGAACCCCGCTGCGCGCGGCGGGAGAATGCCCTTCCGTGCCTGATCCGGCAATCTGTCGACGGATCAATTTTTCAATGTCGCGCATGTAGGCGACCTCGTCGGCACTGACCAGAGAGATGGCGACGCCTTCCGCTCCGGCGCGCGCCGTGCGCCCGATGCGGTGGACATAGCTCTCCGCAATGTTCGGCAGGTCGAAATTGATGACGTGGCTGATACCGTCGACATCGATGCCGCGCGCCGCGATATCGGTGGCGACCAGCGTGCGTATGCCGCCGGAACGGAAGGCGGCCATGACGCGATCGCGCTGGCCCTGGCTCTTGTTGCCGTGGATCGCTTCCGCCGCAATGCCGGCCCTGACGAGGCCGCGCACGACGCGGTCGGCGCCGTGCTTGGTGCGGGTGAAGACCAGGGCGCGATCGACCGGCTCGCGCTTCAACAGCATGGCCAGCATGTCCTGCTTGCCAGCCTTCTCGACCCGGATGGCGCGCTGGTCGATCTTGTCGACCGTCGTCGCCTGCGGCGTGATCGCAACCGTCACCGGTTCGTTCAGCATCTGGTCGGCGAGCTTGGCCGTCTCCGGCGCCATGGTGGCGGAGAAGAACAGCGTCTGCCGCACCTTGGGCAGCAGGCCGACGATGCGGCGGATATCGTGGATGAAGCCCATGTCGAGCATGCGGTCGGCCTCGTCGAGGACGAGCACCTCGACATCGTCGAAATTGACCGCACGGCTCTTGTGGAGGTCGAGCAGCCGGCCGGGCGTGGCGACCAGCACGTCGACGCCGCGCGACAGCGCGCGGATCTGCTTGCCGATCGGCACGCCGCCGATGACCAGCGTCGCCGAGACGCGCAGGTGACGGCCGTAGGCATCGAAGGAATTGACGATCTGGTTGCCGAGCTCGCGCGTCGGCGCCAGCACCAGCACGCGGCAGGACTTGGGCTGCCGCGGCTTCGGATTGCCGGCCAGGCGATGCAGGATGGGAAGGGCGAAGGCGGCGGTCTTGCCGGTGCCGGTCTGGGCGATGCCGACGAGGTCGCGGCCGTTCATGGCCGGAGGAATGGCCGCGGCCTGGATCGGCGTCGGCTGGGTATAGCCCTCTTCGGCAAGGGCGCGGGTAACAGGCTCGGCGAGGCCGAGTAAGTCAAAACTCATATGGATCAGGTTTCTTTCAATACAGCGCGGGCGCTCGGCGCCTGGAAAAACCGGCGCCTGCGATCGCGGGTCCATCTGGACATCCCGCGTGGCCTGGGCTGTCGATGTCTTGGTGAAAAACGGCGGGCTGGAATCTGTCTTTTACTGACGGATTTGTGCAACGCGGCCCGTGCGTCGCTGATATGGCCTCGAAATTGTTGCAATGCAACACTTATTTTCCATGGGCCGACAACAGGGCCGGTTCCGCCGCACCGCCGAGCCCGGTGAGCGCGCCCTCTTTCAGCTCGCAGACCAGCACCCGGTCGGGATCGACCGGGGCCGGCAGCGTGATCACGTCGCGGCCAAGAAAGGTGAAGCCGAGCGGCCCGTAATAGGGCAGATCGCCGACCAGCATGACCACCCCATGGCCCTGCCGGCGGGCCTCGGCGCAGGTCATGCGCACCAGCGTGCGTCCCGCCCCCTGCCCCTTGAACCGCGGATCGACGACCAGGGGCCCAAGCAGCAGCGCCGGACGGCCGCCGATCGCGATCGGCGTCATGCGCACCGAGGCGGCGAGGCGGTCGCCGCGCGTCGCGACGAAGCTGAGAGTTGGGTCCGGCGGCACGCCGTCGCGCAGCACATAGGCGGCGCGCTTGAAGCGTTCGGGACCGAACAGGCTGGCGTGCAGCCATTCGATGGTCGGCGACATCGGCCGGCTGTTCCAGCCGGTAGGAAAAGAATGCGGTGTTCATGGCAAGGCCCGGAAGAAGGAGCGGAACGTGTCCGGCCTGCCCGCGTTTCGCCCCTACGGGGCGTGCGCCAACGGCCGGATGGCGGCATGGCGTGACGGAAGTCACGTCGCCCCGCTCGTCGTCGCAGTCCGGCCTTCGCGGTCATTGCTTGGAAATTCCTCCGCTTGGGCGCCGATAGCACGGCCGGCCCCGCCCGTCCAGCGCTTCGCTTGTGGCGGGATAGGAAAATGTTCCTAATTATGCACTTGACATAGCGGCAGAAATTGCCATATCAGTCAATACGAAAGGGCGCTTCCATGACCGAAATCGCGAACATTGACCTCACCAATCCGATCTTCCACGACGAGGACGCCGCTAGGGCGCACCTGGAAGCGATCCGCTGGCCCGATGGTCCGGTCTGCCCGCACTGTGGCAATGCCGATCCGTGAGAAGATCACGCGCCTTCAGGGCAAGTCTCATCGCCCCGGCCTGTTCCAGTGCAACGAATGCCGCGAGCATTTCACGGTCATGGTCGGCGGCGTGATGGAGCGGTCGCATATCCCGCTCCACAAATGGGTTCTCGGCTTCCACTTGATGGCGGCGAGCAAGAAGGGCATTTCGGCCCACCAGCTTTATCGGATGCTCGGCTTCGGTTCCTATCGCACCGCTTGGTTTATGGCGCATCGTATTCGTGAAGCCATGAAGCTTGACGCGGACGCCGGTCCGATCGGCGGCGAAGGCAAGGTCGTCGAGGCCGACGAAACCTATTTCGGCCGCGCGAGAACCCGCGTCCCTCACCGCAGCGCAAGGGTCGTCCCTACATCAAGCGCAAGGCCCCTTGGGATAAGCGCGCCGTCGTCGCCCTTGTCGAGCGTGGCGGGAGGTTCGTTCCTTCCATGTCCAGAACGCCACCAAGGAAAGCGTCCGCGAAATTCTGGTCCGCAACGTTGACCGCAAGTCAGCGCTGCATACCGACGAAAGCCGCCTCTACACCGAGATTGGCGCCGAGTTCGCCCAGCATCGCAGCGTGAAGCATTCCGCTGGCGAGTACGTCCGCTATGACGAGGACACCATCATTCACTCAAACACGGTCGAGAACGTGTTCTCGGTGTTCAAGCGCGGCATGACCGGCGTCTATCATTTCTGCGGCGAGGCTCACCTGCACCGCTACCTTGCCGAATTTGATTTCCGCTACAACCGCCGCACCGCTTTTGGCTGGAACGATACCGACCGCGCGACCGATGCAATGCGCGGCGCCGAAGGCAAGCGGCTCATGTACGCCCAACCTCGTTAAGCCAGTTACGAACCGCCAGTTGGCGCGAAAACTCGCGCGGATGCGTCGAAATCGAGACGCTTAGGTTGTAGAATGCGGGCGCCGGTAATTCGCAGTCACCGGCGCCCAATAACGTCCCGCAATAGGTTTCGGAGCCACGCCAGGAACGTCTCGCAACGTCGTCACGACGTTGCAAATCATCAAAGGCCGTGCGGCTCCCACCTCATGAGCGATGGAGCCCAGCCCATGGCAAGCACGCCAGAAATTCCCGTCAAAGATCGCACATTGCGCAAGGTCGAACTTTCGGGCCTTCGCGTCCAAATCGAAAAGGACAATTCACAGACGATGGGATTTAGCTGCGGTACGCTTTCCGCCGGTGCAGACCCCAAAGCCGACGGGCCACTAGCATTTGTCAGCACCGCAGTCGCGATCGCTCCGACTGACCCAATTCAAGGTATCGAACACGCCGCTTAATCCGGACAGTCGAAGTTCTAAAACGCCTGTCGGAAGTGACGGTGGATGAATTGGCTGCCTGTCTCGCAAATGAAAGAGCCAACTTCGCAAAGGTGATGCGAGGCGAGCCACTATCCGATGAAAATTCATGATCAGCGCTTCCGGTCGCTTTTTTTGTTCGGCGGCTTTCGCTTGGCAGCCCGCTTCGCGTTGGGCGGACGTGGCGTGTTGAGGGCGCGGCGCACAGCGTCATCGCGGCGGCGTGCAGTTTCTTCGGCATTATAGCCATCGGACGAATTCTTGGAGGACTTTATCATGGCGACCAATCCCAAGCTTCAAGCAGTGCAGGATGCCTTGAATTCTATTGCTAAGATTGTGGGGGAGCTGAAACAGGCCGCTAATGAACTATCTACACTCTCGGAGACAGCGCGCGTATTGATCGGCGGCTCCATAGCAGAATAGGTGCTCTCATGGGTTCTGCGATCATCCATGATGGGCGTATCAAATCGCCTGCGCCGGCGCGTTTTTGATGGATATGGCCCGCTTAGTACGTTCGCGGCAAAAATCGACGTTGCCGCCGCTCTTATCTCATAGTCACAAATACTGCAGCCGATCTTCGCGTCGTCAAGGAAATCCGAAATCACTTTGCCCACGCATCGACCGTAGCATCGTTTAAGAACGCGGAGGTGGCCGACCTATGCAAGAAGCTGAATTCAGGGGCACTTCCTCCAGACAACTAGGATGCCTTTAAGCATTCTGTCGTGTGCTGTGTTGAACAGATGAAATCGCGAATAGAGCCAGAGCTGCGTGGTGAGTTTATTGCCGAGATGAAAGGCGTGGAGGCGAAAGCGCAGCCATAGCGCGATAGATTTCCGCAACGACTTCGCGCTCATCCTTATCCAGCGTGAACCGCAATAGGATCAAGGCGCCAACCTCAATCATCTCGGGCGTGACCTCAATCTCATGGGCGGGCGGAATCAACTCGCCCTTTAGTGCCGGCCTGTCGAGAGACATTCATCTCCGTTTCCGCCCTATTATGTCAAGTGCATAATTAGGAATTTTTTCCTAATTATCCGGTTGACACCACAATGACAAAAGCTAGTATCCCAGCCGCTTCGGCTTCAGTTGTCCGAAGCTGGCGCGCCCGAAGATGAGATTGAGGTGACCCCGGCTATGATTGAGGCGGGGGCTCGGGAACTGGCTGGTCCGGTCCCGATTGACCTTCATCAGGGGTACTTGGCAGCGGATGTTGTCGCCACGGCGGTGTACCGGGCGATGCGTTCTCTAGCTCATCGGTGAATTTGACTAACGCATTGATGGCATGAATGAGCCCATCAATAATTGACTGCATTCTCTCCCGCGCAAATGTTTCGCCCGTCACCATGCCGGGATCGGATTTTTTGCGCAGGACAAGAGCCAAAGGAACGCCCTTCGGTTCTAGCGTTCCCCATCCGCCGTGAACAATCGCATTGCGATGCTCCTGCATGGTTTTGATTAGGTCGAAAAGCTTCTCCAGTTTCGGGCGTCCTCTGTCTCGATGTGGCGCTTCGTCAAGGCGCGCAGGGCAATCATGTTGTCTTCAATGTCGCGGCGTTGTGTGAGATGCGGCCGTCACCATCGGCCATGTCAGCCAGGACCCAAATTGCCGTATTAACCGCTGCCTCTAGTTTACCGAATAGGACAACGACGCGCCCCATGAGCTTTTGATGCGTGAGCGAAACCGTAGGGTCGAGATATTCTCCTGGCTTCAACGCGACCGGTGTACGCGGGGGCGTTTGCCGGTGTTTTTCTTCTCGTTTTCCTCGGCGTTCGCGCCGACGCGGGTCAGTTGGTTCTGTCGAGCGGTTTGTCATAGCAGGTTGTCCCAATGAGCGATAAGCAGCCAGACGAACGTTTTACCGCGCAGGAGGGGCGCAAACGGTTAGAGACTGCTCTACGCGGCGCGCGTGCGGTCGGGCATAGGCCAGAAAAGAATGTGCAACCGAAACGTCGCAGGGCGCAACGGTAGGTAGTAAACAAGAAACCGGCGGATTGATACAGAGGCGCTTTGTGCGGGAGCCGGGTCTCACCATCGATTTTAAGAATACGCGGCCGGTCGAATTGCTCGACTTGACGGCCAGCCTTCAGGCGCTTGGCGAGGAGTATGTCGAGTTTGTCAATCTGCGAGGGTTTGATCCACAGGCCGGAAATGTGCGCCTCTACATTTCCGAATTGCGCAGCGGAAGCATCATTGCCGAACTAAAATCGCTGGTTGATCAGGCATCCTTTGTCCTCGACCATGCTGATATTTTCGCGGCATTTGTAACGAACCTAAACGACCTGACTCAATTTTTCCTTGGTCGTTCAGCTTCGCCGTCCGTTCAAGTAAGCAAACCAGAAGCGGCGCGACTTTCGCAATTCGTTGAGCCGGTGGCAAAAGATGGCGGCTCGCAGATATTTTTGACCGTCAACGGTGATGTGACCGCACCCATCACAATAAATTTGAACTCGCAAGATGCTAACGTGATCCAGAACCGTGTCAGGCGATATTTGGGTCCGCCAATCCCGTCGCAGGGCCTATTCGAGAAAGAGGTGCTCTATTTGGTCCAGGTGCGCGCCGATACAAAATCGAAAGTTGGTGACAGAGGTGTCATCGAGCGCTTTTCGGCGAAGCCGGTCAAACTCGAATTCATGAACGAAGCCGCCAAACGCACCGTGCTTGATGAGGCTCACCCGTTTGACAGGGCATACGTGGTAGACGGTCGTGCCGGTACGGTTGACGGTGAGCCTGTCCTCTACAAAATCTATGCGGTGCATGAGGCTCTGGACCGGCCTAGTTAATTGTCAACGGTCGCCTGAAGGTCATGTCTCCGTCCAACGTCGGGCGATGACCGCTGACGATTTAGGCTTCCGCTTCTTCCGAAGTTTGCGGAGTGATCGTGCGACGCGCTTGGCTGTGTGACTGAAATCGGGCTCAGTTAGGCTGACGGTACGTGAGACGCTTACCAGCCGCGCTCTTGACTGCCAGCGTCGCACGTTCCCCATCGTTCACGCCGAGGGCGATGCGGTTGTTGTAGCGGAAATCGAACTCTGCGAGACAGCGGTGCGCAATGAAAGCTTTCCCTGCCGGCCGGAGGGCATAGATAGACCGGCACGGACAACGGCAGCGACGGGACGGGCACATGGGACGCATGGTCGACGGGGTGTGGCAGACGAACGAGCAGATCGCCGGCCAGCGACGGACACTTTCACCGTGCCGAAACCACCTTCCGCAACTGGATCACCCCCGACGGCGCTCCCGGCCCCAGCGGCGAAGGCGGCTTTGCGGCGGAACCCGGCCGCTATCACCTCTATGTCTCCTGGGCCTGTCCGTGGGCGCATCGCACGCTGATCTTCCGCAAGCTCAAGAGGCTGGAATCGCTGATCGGCGTGAGCACCGTCGAGTTTCTGCTCGACGATTACGGCTGGTCCTTCAGCGAACGCCGGCCGGACGATCTCGGCGGACGCAGCCGGCTCTACGAGATCTATGCCGAGGCCCGGCCGGACTACACCGGCCGCGCCTCGGTGCCGGTGCTGTGGGACAAGGCGCGCAACACCATCGTCTCGAACGAATCGTCCGAGATCATCCGCATGTTCAATTCGGCCTTCGATCGCGTCGGCGGCGACGCCTCGCGCGACTACTACCCCAAGCCCCTGCGCAGCGAGATCGACCGGCTCAACGCCGTCATCTACGACACCGTCAACAACGGCGTCTATCGCTGCGGCTTCGCCCGCACGCAGGACGCCTATGACGAAGCGGCGGCGGCGCTGTTTTCAACGCTCGACATGCTGGAAGAGCGGCTCGCCGCCAGCCGCTACCTGACCGGCGAGCGCCTGACCGAGGCGGACTGGCGCCTCTTCCCGACGCTCTTCCGCTTCGACGCCATCTACGTCACCCACTTCAAGTGCAATCTGAGGCGCATCAGCGACTACCCGAACCTCTTCGGCTATCTGCGCGAGCTCTATCAGATGCCCGGGATCGCCGAGACGACCGACCTCGACGACGCCAGGCGGCACTATTTTCTGAGCCACCGCTCGATCAATCCGCGCGGCATCATTCCCATCGGCCCCGAGATCGACCTGACGTCGCCGCATGGGCGCGAGCGGCTGCGCGCCGCCTGAGCCGCGAGCCGGCGCTACCATTCCGCCGAAGGCGCCCTGCCCTCGATGATCTCCGCCAGCCGGCGGCGGGTGCCCTCGGTGGCGCCCTCCGGCAGCGCATCGGGCGCATGGAAGCCGCAGGCGACGATTTCCAGATTGGGCACCTTGGGCGCCACCGGCTGGGTCCAGTCGCGACAGACATAGAGGGCGACATGGTCGCCCCGCGCCGCGCGACGGTTGAGATAGATCCCGAAAAGCGTCGCCGGCGCCGCGAGCCGGATGCCGGCTTCCTCGGCGAGTTCGCGGTCGAGCGCCTGGCGCATCGTCTCGCCGCGCTCGACGCCGCCGCCGGGCAGATACCAGCCCGGCATGTAGCTGTGCTTCACCAGAAAGACCCGGCCTTGCGCGTCGAACACCGCGGCGCGGACGCCGAGCGTCATTCCGCGCCGAAAAAGCGACACAAACAGGTAGCTACGTGCGACAAGGCGGTTCAGGATCATTAATGATTTTGCAATCCAGCCATGCGATAAGCGCATAAGAGAGTCGCGCCGACGTGAGTGGTAACCCCGGCGCGGTCAGCCTACCTCAATGGCAGATTCGATTCCCGAAAAGCTCGAAACCATGTTCGCCCGATTTTTCCGGCGCCGCCGGACGCACCGCTACACCTGGATACCTGCAGTCGAATTCAGTCGACGCCACGTCAGCGTGGCGTTGATGGAGTTCGGCCACTAGGCCTTTTCCGGTAAGGCACGCTTTACGGCCTGAGTTCCGTCGGCTAAGCCCGCGGCAATGGTGCTCCTCGCCCAGCTCTCCGACGTCCACCTCGGACCCCTGCCGAAGGTTTCGGTCGCCGACCTCGCCTCCAAGCGGCTGCTCGGCTACCTGAACTGGCAGCGCGGCCGCGGCCGCATCCATGCCGACGCCGTGCTGAGCGCGCTCACCGCCGACATGCACGCCGCCCGGCCGGACCAGATCGTGGTGACCGGCGATCTCGTCAATCTCGGCCTGCCGGCGGAATACCGTGCGGCCCGCGCCTGGCTGGAAACGCTGGGGCCGCCGCATGACGTCACCGTCATTCCCGGCAACCACGACGCCTATATCGCCAGCGGTGTCGCCGACTATACCGAGCAGTGGCGCGATTTCGCCGGCGGCGACGACGAGGAGGCCGACGAGCGCTCGGTCTTTCCCTTCCTGCGTCGGCGCGGTCCCCTCGCCCTCATCGGCGTCTCCTCCGCCGTGCCCACCGCGCCCTTCATGGCCACCGGCCGCGTCGGCGCCGCGCAGGCGGCGGCTCTTGAAACGCTGCTCACCGCGGCCGGGCGCCAGGGCCTCTTTCGCATCGTTCTCATCCACCATCCGCTGGCCGAACATTCCGCGACGCGGATGCGCCGCCTCGTCGATGCCGAGCGCGTCCGCGATGTGATCGCCGCATGCGGCGCCGAACTCGTGCTCCACGGCCACAACCACAGGACCAGCGTGTTCTCCGTCCCCGGTCCGCTCGGCGCCGTGCCCGTTGTCGGGGCGACGGCGGCCTCGCTCAAGCCGCGCCCGCACCATCCCGGCGGCGGCTACAACCTGTTCGAGATCGACGGCGAGCCCGGTACATGGCGGTTGACCATGCGTGAACGCGCGGTCACCGAATCCGGCGCGGTTGCGACCCGCCTGGAGCGCGCCCTCCCCGTCCCCGCCTAGGCATCCCGCGACCTCCGAAAACTCCCCATCTCCGCCTTTGCGGGGCATCTGCGATAGCTTCGCGAAGACAAAACGGTGCCCGTTACACCTGCATCCAGGCATAAGCGAACAGCACCACCGCGCCAATCAGGATGCCGGCGAGGAAGGCGGCTACGAACCAGCCGAGATTGCGCCCGTCGATGCGGATCGGCGACCGCGCCGGTGCGGCAACGGCCTCGGCCGCCGCGGCGACCGCCTGTCGCGTCTCCAGCCGGCGCTCCTTCTCGTCGCGCATCACCCGCTTGATCAGCCAGTCGCCTTCGATGGCGCGCTCGCGCTCGATGATACGCTCGGCGACGTAGTGGGTGACGGTGTCGGCGACATCGCCGAGCTCGGCGCTTTCGACGATGATCGTGCGGCCGAGGCGGGTGTCCTTGAGGAAGCGATAGGTGCGCCGGTCGCGCCCCATCACCACGAAGGCGGTCATGTCGATCCACAGACGCGGCGGCGTGCCTGCAGCGACGGCGAAGATGAACTGGTCGTCGTCGGCCGGGACTTCGGCGAAAACGCCGCGCAGTTCCTCGGCGAGCAACTCCAGCCGTGCCCGTTCCGCGTCGCGCAGCTCGACCACCACGTCGGCGCGCTCGGTCTCGGCCGTGCGCACCGCACGCAATGTGTCGCGCAGGCTGCGCGCTTTCCCGGTAGTGCTGTCCGACGGGTCGCTCAAGGAGGGCTCCGATAGCTGACGCGATGGTTGATGAAACCTTACCAAAAATGGCAAGACCGCGCAGCCTATCGTGCATGTGCCGGACCATGAGGAGATGAACCGAAATGAATAGCCTTCCCGCTGCGGCGCAGCGCGTTCAGGACGCCGCCGACGCCCTCGGTCTCGGCGTCAGCGTGCGCATCATGAGCCAGGTGACCCGCACCGCCGAGGAGGCCGCTGCGGCTTGCGGCTGCACGGTAGGCCAGATCGTCAAGTCGCTGATATTTCGGGGAAAAGACTCCGGGAATGCGATCCTGCTGCTTGTCTCCGGCGTCAACCGGGTCAACGAGAAGGCGATGAGCGAACGGCTGGGTGAAGGCATCGTGCGCCCTGATGCCGCCTTCGTGCGCGAGGCGACCGGCTTCGCCATTGGCGGGATTCCGCCCTTCGGTCATGCCAGCCGGCTTGTGCCCCGTCTCGACGCCGACCTGTTGCAATATGAGACGGTTTGGGCGGCGGCCGGCACGCCCAACGCCATCTTCGAGGTCAACCCCACGGCATTGCGCGACGCCACCGGTGCAGTGGTGCTTCCGATGACCTGACTGCGCCTGCCCGGCGTCGCCCCTGATCGAGCGGACGCCCCAGTAATCTCGCGATGTTTCGGCGGCGTCAACAAGTCCACACTTGTGGATCGCGCCGCCGCCAGCGATTACTGGAAGATACTGAAGCACAATTGTCGGAAGATCGACGCGGGAGCAAAGAGCAGAAGATATCAAAGAGAATTCAATGGATTTATTTCAATTTCGTTCGCACAAACTACAGAAAATGACTTCAAGTATATCAGTTGTATTTTATAGTGCATCGCGGCAGCGTCAAATTACCGCTCCGCTTTGGGTAAAACTGCATCAAAAGTGAATTGCCACCGACGGCAAAGCCTGCTGAATTGCGCCGCATTCGCGGTTGCCTCTAGGAGATCATGTGAAATGGCAAAGGACCGTTTGGCCGTGCTTTCGGCCATGATGGAACAGGGCGTGATTCCGGTCTTTTATCACCCGGATGTCGACGTCTGTAAGAACGTCATCCAGGCCTGCGCCAATGGCGGGGCCAAATGCATCGAGTTCACCAACCGCGGCGATTTCGCCTGGCAAGTCTTCATGGAAGTGACCCAGCATTTCCTGAAGGCGGATCCGTCAGTGATCATGGGCGTAGGCAGCGTCATCGACGCGCCGACCGCGGCGCTTTACATGGCCAACGGCGCCAATTTCGTCGTCGGCCCCGTGCTCAACGCGGAAGTCGCCAGGGCGTGCAATCGCCGCTGCATCCCCTACAGCCCGGGCTGCGGCTCGGCCTCGGAAGTCTCCGATGCCCATGAGCTCGGCTGCGAGATCGTCAAGGTCTTCCCTGGCTCCTGTGTCGGCGGACCGGAATTCGTCTCCAACATCCGCGGGCCGATGCCGTGGACCAAGCTGATGCCCACCGGCGGGGTCGATCCCACCGAAGAGTCGCTCACCAAATGGTTCAAGGCCGGCATCGTCGCTGCCGGCATGGGCTCCAAGCTGATCACCAAGGAGATGCTCGCCGCCAAGAACTACAAGGGCATCGAGACGAAGGTCGCGGACACCATCGCACTCATCAAGAAGATCCGGGGCAAGTGAGATGGCTGAGGAAATCCTCAACATCAAGCCGGCCGACGCCTGCAAGTGGGACGTGGTGTCGTTCGGCGAGGTGATGCTGCGTTTCGATCCGGGCTTTGGCCGGGTGCGCAACGCGCGTGAATTCAAGGTGTGGGAAGGCGGCGGCGAATACAACGTCGCCCGCGCCTTCCGCAAATGCTGGAGGAAGCGTTCCAGCGTGGTGACGGCGCTTCCCTCGAACGATCTCGGCTGGCTGGTCGAGGACCTCATCTGCCAAGGCGGCGTCGATACCTCGCACATCATCTGGCGCGAGTTCGACGGGCTCGGGCGCAACACCCGCGTCGGCCTCAACTTCACCGAAAAGGGCTTCGGCATTCGCCCGGCGCTCGGCTGTTCCGACCGCGGCAACTCCGCCGCCTCGCAGATCAGGCCCGGCGAAGTCGATTGGGACAAGCTGTTCGGCGAGGAAGGCGTGCGCTGGTTCCACACTGGCGGCATCTTCGCTGCACTTGCCCCCAACACGGCCGAAGCGGTGATCGAGGCCGTGCAGGCGGCGCGCAAGCATGGCACCATCGTCTCCTACGACCTCAACTACCGCGCCTCGCTGTGGAAGAGCCAGGGCGGCCAGGAGGCGGCGCGCAAGGTCAATCGCGAGATCGCGCGACATGTCGACGTCATGCTCGGCAACGAGGAGGACTTCACCGCCTGCCTCGGCTTCGAGGTGGAGGGGCTCGACGAGCACATCTCCAAGATCGACCCGGCGAACTTCAAGAAGATGATCGCCACGGCGGTGAAGGAGTTCCCCAACTTCAAGGTCGCGGCGACGACGCTCAGGAACGCCAAGACCGCCTCGGTCAACGACTGGGGCGCGGTGATCTGGGCGGGCGGCTCGTTCTACGAGGCGCCGATGCGCGAGAATCTGGAGATCCACGACCGCGTCGGCGGCGGCGACGGCTTCGCTTCGGGCCTCGCCTACGGTTTCCTCGAGAACAAGGGACCGCAGGCGGCGGTGGAATATGGCGCGGCGCACGGCGCTTTGGCCATGACCACGCCCGGCGACACCTCGATGGCAAGCATCAAGGAGGTCGAGGCGGCGATGAAGGGCAAGGGCGCCAGGGTCATTCGCTGATCGGACGTGATCGAAGTCTCGGACAAGCGGCGGGCTCTCGCGGGAGGCCGCCGCTTCCTTTTCCCAGCTTCGCACCAAAGCCGTAGCCCGCATGGTGCGCCGCTCCGCCACGTGTTGGCGAGGGAGTCAGCACCCCCTCGCCCCGACCGGCGCCCCGATGATGGGTGACGGTCCCACCCGGATGCCGTCGCAGTCACCGACAGGCAATACCTTCCCGCTCGTCTCCGATTCTTTTTCTTGGTTGCCGAGTGGGCATGACGGGCGATGTGAGGTCTGGTCACGCGACAAGCGACAGGGCCGAGATGGGCGGCACACGGTCGTTCCACGGTGCGGCAATTTCGATCTGGCGCGCCAGCCGCAGAAGCAGGCCCTCCTGCCCGATCCCCGAGACGAACTGGACCCCGATCGGCAGGTCGAGCGCGCTGCGTCCGGCAGGCACGGAGATTGCCGGTAGTCCTGACAGATTGAACGGGAAGAGATAGCCGGCATCGCTCCAGCGGTTCAGATAGGCCTCGCGGTCGCCTTCCTCCAGGGACCAGTAGCCCACCGGGCGCGGCGGCTGCGTCAGCGTCGGCGTCATGTAGACGTCGAAGTCGTCGATCCGGCGGGCAAGCAGCTGGCTGGCCTTGCGCACGGCCCCGATGCTCTGGGCATAGGTGACCGCATCCAGCGAACGGGCGTATTCGAGCAGAGCCGCATTGAACGCCGCCAGGTCGTCATAGCTGACCGGACGCCCGACGATCGGGGCCAGGCGCTCATAGAGAGCGGCGTTCTCGACCGCGTTGATGTCGTTGTAGTGAACCCAGTATTCCTCGAGCGGCAGGCCAAGCGCGCTCTCCTCGACATCGTGCCCCATGGCTTCGCAGAGGCTGGCCATGCGATCGACCGCCTCGATCACCTCCGGCGCACACGGCGCGCCCCATGGCTGCGACTTGGTGAATCCGATCTTCAGGCGATGCGGTGCGTTTTCCAGGTTTGCGAGGAAGGAGACGTCGGGCAAAGGCAATATGTAGGGATCGCCCACCGCGCTGCCCGCCACCGCATCGAGATAGGCCGCCGTGTCGCGCACGGTTCGCGACAGGCAGAGGGTGGCGATGCTGCCGAACCACAGATCCACCTCGTCGGGTCCGTATGTGATGCGCCCGCGCGACGGCTTGAGCCCGATGAGCCCGCAGCACGACGCGGGTGCCCGGATGGAGCCACCGCCGTCCGATCCTTCCGCGATCGGTATCATGCGCGCGGCAAGGGCCGCCGCCGTCCCGCCGCTCGATCCGCCGGGCGTGTAGTCCGGATTCCATGGATTTTTCGTCGCGCCGTGCAGGCTCGTCTCGGTCCCGATCGACCAGCCGTTCTCCGGAACGTTGGTGCGGCCGAGCATGATCAGCCCCGACGCCTTGATGCGTTGCACCATCTCGGAGTCGGCATCGCAGACGAAGTCCTTGAGGTATCTCATGCCGGATGTGAGCGACGTTCCCTTCCACATCGAGGCGATGTTCTTCATGAGGAAGGGCACACCGGCGAAAGGACCGACGGCCGGCTTCTGTGCCGTTGCCAGCGCGTCTTCGAAGGTCCTGATCACGACGGCGTTGAGCTTGTCGTCGAGCGCCTCGATAACGGTGATCGCCGTCTCGACCAGTTCGCCGGCGGTGACGTCTCCGGATTTCACGGCCTGAGCCAGCGTCAGCGCGTCGCTGTTCGCATAGAGTCGGATGAGATCGGGTGTGATCGTATTCATGGCTTTTTCGCTCTTGTTCTCAAAATGCTCTCCCATTCTTACGACCGCGGCGACCACTGCCGCCACTCTTTCCGGTGCGACCCAGTTTCATCAGACGCCGTCGCGCTTCGGGCTGAAACCGACGATTGCGCTTGGCGAGCGGGCTAACCTTTCGGCATCGTCCGCTTCGCGGTGAAAGGGCGCGACGGGCACATCTCCAGGATCGACCCGGCGAACCGCAGGAAGATGATCGCCACGGCAGCGAAGACCTGTTCCAACTTCAAGGTGGTGGCGGCGATGCTCAGGAACGCCAAGACCGCGAGCGTCAACAACAGAATGAGCGGTGGCGTCCGCTGACCGCCCGCTTTGCCTCTCCACCCACCTCCGGCGGCGGGCTCTCCAAGGCCTGCCGCATTTTCATCTGCGCGAAGGCCCGTGGCATAGAGCGCAAGCGAAATGCGGGACGTTCGCTTCCCGGATTGTGCTTCACTTCGTCCGGGCTACGAGCCAGGCCATATCAGCACGCCAGGGCGCGGACATGACCGGCTTTCGCGTAATCCAGAATGACGCGGTCGCGCGTCATGATCGTGTGATCGTGCTCGCGCGCCGCCGCGACGATGATGCGGTCGCCGGGATCGCGCGGCGGCTCTCCCGGCAGGAAGGACGAGTCGATCAGCACCGACGGCGGCAGCGCGTCGAGCATCACGCCATCGATGGCCAGCAGACGGCTGAACCAGACCTTGGGCGGATGGGGCGACGCGAAGCGTCCCTTGAGCGCCAGCAAACCGATCTCCCAACCGGTTATCGGAGAGATATAGACTGGCTCGGCGCGCGCTTGTGCCCTGTTCAACGCTTCTTCCGCCGATTGCGAAACCTTAGCGCCAGCGACGAGCCAGATCGCCGCGCAGGTGTCGAGAAGGATGGTCATTCCGGCAGCCTTCCCCAATCCTTGCTGTCGATCAGGTCCGCCCATTCAGGATCGGCCGGCTCCGTCAGGTCGATGCCCGGCGCGATCCAGGTAACATCCTTGAGCGCACCGAAGATGGGATGTTTCGCATTCTCCTTCGGTCGTGCGGCCGGCGCTTCCTCAGCAAATCCCCCGGCACGCGGCATGACCTGTCGGCGTGCTGCCGCGTCGCGGCGAAAGACCAGCTTGCGGCCCGCGATATCGACCTGCTCGGTCTTGTAGCCGGCGGCCAGCCACGCCCTGGTCATCACGTTGTTGCTGGTGTTGTTCGACCACCAAGCCCGGATCGCCTGTGATTGCGGCAGCTTGAAGCCGATGACCTTCTCGATCTCGGCGAAAGTCATCGGCAGGCGCTCGGCGTGCTGCCCTTCGAGGAAGGTGCGCAGAGCATCATACTTGCTCATAGTTTTCTACCTGTTTCTTAGAAAACTACACATAACTACACACTTCTTGTTCATGTGTCAAGGTTGACGACGTGCGGCCCTGCCGCCTCACCGGCCGATAGCCAATCCGCGAGCCAGCCTCACCTTTTCCTTACGCACACGTGACGTGACAGTGAGCCCGCCGCCGGCCTAAAGGCTTGCGCGCAGGCAAGCCGTCCCTGATCGTAGAGCGAGAAAAGAGGAACCCAGCGTGGCACAGGTGAGATCGATCGCGTCCCGGATGCCGTGGAACGACCGTGCCGGCCGCTTCTCGCCCCTGAAGACGGCAACGCTGGTGCTCGTCATGCTGCCGGCGCTGTGGCTGCTCTATCGGGCGCTGTTCCTCGGCCTCGGCGCCCGGCCACTGACCGAGGCGATCCACCGCATGGGCGACTGGACGGTCTATTTCCTGCTCATCACGCTCGCCGTGACCCCTGCACGCCGCCTGTTCGACTGGAACAAGCTGATCCTCGTCCGCCGCATCGTCGGCCTGTCGGCGCTCGCCTATATCCTCGTCCACCTGACGCTCTACACCGTCGACTCGCGCCTCGACCTCGGCTTCGTTGCCCACGAAATCCTGGTGCGCATCTATCTGACCATCGGCTTCACCGCCATCCTCGGCCTCGTCGCCCTCGGCGTGACCTCGACCGACGCCATGATCAAGCGCATGGGCCCCAAGGCCTGGAACCGGCTGCACGCGCTCATCTATGTCATCGCGCCGCTCGCCATCCTGCACTACTACCTGCAGTCCAAGGTCGACGTGACCCAGCCGGTGTTGATGTCGGGATTCTATTTCTGGCTGATGGGCTACCGGCTGATGGCCCGCTACGGCTACAAGGAGGGTCTGGTCCCCCTGTTTGCCCTGACCGTCGCCGCGGCCCTGCTGACGGCCGCGGTCGAAGCGACCTGGTACGGGCTCGCCACCGGCGTCGGCTGGCAGCGTGTAATCCTCGCCAATCTCGACTTCAGCTATACGATTCGTCCCGCCTGGTGGGTTTTTGCAACAGGCCTCGCCGTCACCATAATCGCGGAAATCCGCCACCGCATGGGCCATGTGCGGCCCCCGGCGCGACGCCTGAGGACAACTTGACACGACTCCTGGCCACCGCCACTACTGATACCCTTCGGAAATGCTCGCACGCGGCGAGGAGGAGGACGGGATCATGAAGAAGGCCCTTGCCCTGGTGATTATCGGCGCTGGCGTTTCGCTGGCCGGCTGCACCCATTACCCGATGACCCATCACGACAGGGTCGTCAAAGGCGCCGTGATCGGCGGCGTTGTCGGCGGTGTGGTTGGCGGCGTGGCGAGCGGCGGCACGGCTGGCGGCATCGCGATCGGCGCGGGCATCGGCGCTGCGGCTGGCGCGGCCATCGCCTCGACCTACTGACGGCTGACCGGGCGCTCGCCCGGACGGCGGAAGGATTTTTCGACCCGCGCCTGCGGTCGCCGGCGCGGGTCTTTTCGTGTCTGCGAAACTGGCCGCCTTTTGGCGTTGATTCCCGATTGCCGCCATCGAGAGAGCCAGATCGCCGGCCGAATTCCATATGCGATTGTCTTGGAGCAACGCGGGTGCGGGTGGCGCGGGCCCGCTTTGGTTCACACTTGTGTCCTTCGTGCCACCGGTGCGTGACTTTCTCGGGGAGAGGAAAACCGCAACTTGCATCGCCACAACCGCCGTGCAATGGATCAAAAACGTACCTGGAGACGGCGTTTGATAAGGCGGGGATTACATATGGCTATCAAGTTGCTTTCCGCGGTTCTTGCAGTTTCCGCTTTTGCGGCTGTCGGCAATCTTTCGATGACATCGGATGGCTATGCGGCCCCGCCAACTGCTGCCTTCAGTTGGAGCGGTTGCTATGTCGGCGTCAATGCCGGAGGGGCTTGGACAAATTCGGACGTCTCGTACACCCAGACTGGCGGCTACACCGGCTCTCCAGCAGTCGACCAATCATTCGCGCACAACCTTGGCTCGCCGTCGCTTGGTGAAGCAGCTTTTGCTGGCGGAGGACAAGTCGGGTGCAACTATCAGGTCAACTCAGTCGTACTGGGCGTTGAAACAGATATCGACTACCTGCATGCGAGCGCGAATTATTTTGCATCGGGCACGGTGCCAACGAAAGGCTCCGGTGTGTCGTCCACCGTCAACGTCACTACGGATTGGCTCGCGTCGGCGAGGGGCCGCCTTGGCTACGCGGACGGCCGTTGGCTGTTCTATGGGACCGGCGGACTAGCCGTAGGCAATCTGAGCTTCAGCCAACGGTTTCTGCATCTAAAGACCGGTAGTGTTGAAGCCGGTTCTGCATCGTCGACCCGGGTCGGGTGGACCGCGGGGGCGGGGGTAGAATACGCAGTTACCCAGAACCTCTCCGCCAAGTTCGAGTACTTGTACACGGACTTGGGCTCGGTGAACTTCAACTCCACCAACGATCAACTTCCCGCATTCACTGCATCCAACAGCGCGAAATCTTACTGTGCAGGTCGCGCGAGTTGGCCTCAACTTCCATTTCTGACGGTCGGAACGGCGTGGACCACACGAACCGATCGTGGAGTGACTTGCTGGGACCGTAGCACTCCGGCGCATCACCCAGTGTGCCGATTCGCAATATTCCGGATCGCCCGGACGGCGGAAGGATTTTTCGACCCGCGCTGGCAATCGCAGGCGCGGGTCTTTTCGTGTCTGAAAGACCGGTCGCCCGCGCCCCATATCCGCAACGCCATGCGCATTGCGGAAGACGGGGACAATAATGACATTCACGACCAGAGGCCCAGCTCGTCGCCTGGTGGGAAATGCCGATTCCCGCCGCATTCTGGAGCGATCTGAAGAGCGAGGCCCTGTTGGATTCCGGGGTCCCCGTCCCCAATTAAGCAGCGCATGTTCTATTCCGAAATCACCGCACTCATCTCCGTCATCGTCATCGATCTGGTGCTCGCCGGAGACAATGCGGTGGTTGTCGGCATGGCGGCGGCCGGATTGCGGCCGGCGGTCCGCCACAAGGCGATCATCTACGGCATCGCCGCTGCGGCGGTGCTGCGCATCATTTTTGCTGTCTTCACCAGCGAGCTTCTCGAAGTCCTTGGCCTGACGCTGGCCGGCGGGCTGCTGCTGCTCTGGGTCGCCTGGAAGCTGTGGCGCGAGATCCGTGCCGGCTATCGCGCCGACCCGGCCTGTGCCGCATCGGGCGCAGGGGCGGCTCCGTTGCGGGCCGCGCCGGACAAGACCTTCGGCCAGGCCCTGACCCAGATCATCGTCGCCGATGTATCGATGTCGCTGGACAATGTGCTGGCGGTGGCCGGAACGGCACGTCACCACATCTGGGTGCTGGTCATCGGCCTGACCCTGTCGGTCGCCCTGATGGGCGTCGCCGCCAATCTTGTCGCCGGCCTCCTCAGGAAGCATCCGTGGATCTCCTATCTCGGCCTGGTACTCATCGCCATGGTGGCGATTCACATGGTCTGGGACGGCGGCCACCAGGTCGCCACCGCCGCCGCCCGTGCCGGCTTCTTCGACAGCGCGCACCCTCTCCTGCCGTTCGACCGGCGCTGATCTGGTTAGTGGATTTCGGGCTCCGGGGTCGGGGCCGTGCCTTCCAGGAAATCGAAGTCGCAGCCCTTGTCGGCCTGGCTGATATGCTCGGCGTAGAGCTTGTTGTAGCCGCGCGGGAATGTCCGGTCCGGCGGCGACCATGCCTTCAGCCGCCGCTCGATCTCGGCAATCGTGACATCGAGATTGATCGAACGCCGCTCGACATCGACCGAGATGATGTCGCCGGTCCTCACCGCCGCCAGCGGTCCACCGACATACGATTCCGGCGCCACATGGAGGATGCAGGCGCCATAGCTGGTGCCGCTCATGCGCGCGTCCGAGATGCGCAGCATGTCGCGCACACCTTGCTTCAAGAGCTTCTTCGGGATCGGCAGCATACCCCATTCCGGCATGCCGGGACCGCCGATCGGGCCGGCGTTCTGCAGCACGATGACGTGGTCGGGCGTCACCTCGAGATCGTCTGAATCGATCTTCGCCGCCATCTCTTGATAGTCGCGGAAGACCAGCGCCGGGCCGGAATGCTTGAGCAGGCGCGGGTCGGCCGCCGAAGGCTTCATGACGCAGCCGTCCGGCGCCAGATTGCCGGTTAGGATGGCTGTGCCGAGTTCCGCCGACACCGGATTGGCGAGCGGGCGGATGACCTCCGGCTTGTGGACCTTGGCGCCGGCGATGGCCTCGCCGAGCGTGCCACCGGCAACCGTCAGCGCCGAGAGGTCGAGCTTGTCCTTCAGCTCGCAGAGCAGCGCCGGCAGGCCGCCGGCATAATAGAAATCTTCCATCAGAAAGGCACCTGACGGCCTGATATCGGCAAGCACCGGCACCTCGCGGGCGACGCGGTCAAAATCAGCAAGCTTCAGGTCGATGCCGGCGCGCCCGGCCATGGCGATCAGATGGATGATGGCATTGGTCGAGCCGCCGAGCGCCATATGCACCACCAGTGCGTTCTCGAAGGCAGCGCGGGAGAGGACGTCGCGCGGTTTCAGGTCTTCCGCGATCATCGCCACGATGCGCCGACCGCACGCGGTCGCCATGCGGTCATGGGCCGAATCGGCCGCCGGAATCGACGAGGCACCGGTGAGCGTCATGCCCAGCGCCTCGGCCAGCGACATCATCGTCGCCGCCGTGCCCATGGTCATGCAGGTGCCGAAGGAGCGGGCGATTCCCCCCTCCACCGCCTGCCACTCCTCTTCCGAGACGATGCCCGCCTGCTTGTCGGCCCAGTATTTCCAGGTGTCGCTGCCCGAGCCCAGCACCTTGCCGGCATAGTTGCCGCGCAGCATCGGACCGGCGGGCAGATAGACCGCCGGCAGGTTCATGCTGGTCGCGCCCATCAGCAGTGCCGGCGTGGTCTTGTCGCAGCCGCCGAGCAGCACCGCGCCGTCGACCGGATGCGAGCGCAACAGCTCCTCGGTCTCCAGCGCCAGCAGGTTGCGATAGAGCATGGTCGACGGCTTGACGAAAATCTCCGCCAGCGACAGCGCCGGCAGCTCCACCGGGAAGCCGCCCGCCTGCCATACGCCGCGCTTCACCGCCTCGGCGCGTGCACGCAGATGCTGATGGCACGGATTGATGTCCGACCACGTATTGACGATGGCGACGACCGGCTTGCCCATGAAATCCTCATAGGCATAGCCCTGCTGCAGCATGCGCGAGCGGTGACCGAAGGACCGCAGGTCGTCGGCGCCGAACCAGCGTTGACTGCGCAGCCGTCTGATCCAGTCGTCCGCCATGAGAGCCTTCCACCTCAGCTCACGCTCGACCGCTTCCAGATATTGATGTCGGCCTCTCTCGCGCGCGCGTCGATGGCGCTGAGTTCGGCCTCGGTGAAGGAGAGATTGTCGAGCGCCTTCACCGCATCCTCGATCTGCGCCACGCGGCTGGCGCCGATCAGCGCCGAGGTCGTGCGGTGGTCGCGCAGCACCCAGGCGATTGCCATCTGCGCCAGCGTCTGGCCGCGCGCCTCGGCGATGTCGTTGAGCGCGCGCACGCTGGCAAGGTTTTCCTCGCTGAGGAAGCCCTCCTTCCACGAACCGGCCCCGCGGCCGGCACGACTGTCGGCCGGAACGCCCTTCAGATACTTGTCGGTGAGCAGACCCTGGGCCAGCGGCGAGAAGAAGATGCAGCCCATGCCCTCTTCCTCCAGCGCGTCGAGCAGTTTGTCCTCCTCGGTCCAGCGATTGAGGATCGAATAGCTCGGCTGGTGGATGATCGCCGGCGTGCCGAGGCGCTTGAGGATCGCCATCGCCTCGTGGGTGCGCTGCGAATTGTAGGACGAGATGCCGACATAGAGCGCCTTGCCCTGACGCACCGCGCTGTCGAGCGCGCCCATGGTCTCTTCCAGCGGCGTGTCGGGATCGAAGCGGTGCGAATAGAAGATGTCGACATAGTCGAGCCCCATGCGCTTGAGGCTCTGGTCGAGGCTGGAGAGCAGGTATTTGCGGCTGCCCCACTCGCCATAGGGGCCCGGCCACATGTTGTAGCCGGCCTTGGTCGAGATCACCATCTCGTCGCGGTAGCCGCGAAATTCGCTTTTGAGGATGGTGCCGAACAGCGTCTCGGCCGAGCCCGGCGGCGGGCCGTAATTGTTGGCGAGATCGAAATGGGTGATGCCCATGTCGAAGGCGGCGCGGCACATCTCGCGCGCCGTCTCGCCGTTCGAGCCGTGGCCGAAATTGTGCCACAGGCCAAGCGAGATCGCCGGCAGTTTCAGGCCGCTGCGTCCCGTGCGCCGGTAAACCATGGTGTCGTAACGCTTGTCGGATGGCATGTAGGCCATGGCTGTCGTTTCTCCGGATGTGAGCGTGGAGCGCGGCACCGAATGGCGCGTTGCGCCCCGAGGGTTAGGCCGCGAAGCCCCCCGCCGCAAGGGTGAAAGTGGACGGCGCCCGGCTGCCGGTGCTTCCCGGCCTATGGCAAGACGGCGAGAGCCTTGATCTCGATCAGGAAGTCGGGATTGGCCAGCCCACGACCCGCATCATGCTGACGGTCGGCGGATTGGGGCGCTCTCGCCAGTACCCCCTCCAGGCGCCGAAAGCCGGTGCGAGCGGCTGGTCGGCAAGCATCATGATGGTCACCTCGACCAGGAATTCGATGGTGCCACCGGCGGCCTCGACCAGATGCACCACGTTCCTCACCGCCTGGTCCGTCTGCGCTGCGATATCGTCCTTGCCGACAATCGCGCCTTAGCCGTCGACCGCGTTCTGGCCGCCGACCAGAAGCAAGCGGGCACCCGCCGGGATCGCGATGCCTTGCGAATAGGCGGGGTTGCGGTGCATGCCTTCTGGGTTGATGTAGTCGACGGTCATGGTCGCGCGCTCCTCCACGGTGCGGTGCGTCCAAAGGTAGCCAATCGGGCGGTGGCCCTTTAACACGCCAGCCCATCGCCAGACGCAACCGCCGCGACCGGACCGGGATGAACCGCGCCTTGTTCGCCAATCCGGCCTTCGGCCTGGCCGCCGGTTGTGGCATTCCGCCTGTGGACAAACCGGCAGTGATGAAAATTGCCGGTCGAAACACCAGATACTGGGTGCAAGCGTCACGCTTGGCTGTCAGCGGGAAGAAAGCTTTTATGTGGCAAATGCCGCTCATGAGACACTATGTCCGCATATTCACCGGCCTGGTGCTGGCGACCATGCTGGCCGCCGGGCCGGCCATGGCCGACGATCACGGCCACGGGCGCGGCAAGGGCGACGACGACCACGACCTGGCGCGCGAGCTTTACGAGCATGGCGACATCCGGCCGCTCGAACAGGTGCTCGCCGCCGTCGCCAAGCAGGTTCCCGGCGACGTGGTGGCGGTTGACCTGACCCAGAATCAGGACGACCACTGGATCTATGTGGTGCAGGTGGTGACTGCCGACGGCACACGAGTCATTGTCGATGTGGACGCCGCCAACGCGGTCGTCCTGAAACAGCCTAACGGCGGCAGTACATGAAGGTTCTCGTCGTCGAGGACGAACCAAGGATCGCCGCGGACGTGGCGACCGCTCTGAAGGCGTCGGGCTACGCCGTCGACACCGTTGGCGACGGCGAGGAAGCCTGGTTCCTCGGCGGCACGGAAAATTATGACGCCGCCATCCTCGACCTCGGCCTGCCGCGCCTTGACGGGCTGACCCTGCTCAAGCGCTGGCGCCAGGAGGGACGCACCTTTCCGGTCCTGGTGCTGACGGCGCGCGGCGCCTGGACCGAGCGCGTCGAAGGCATCGACGCCGGCGCCGACGACTATCTGCCCAAGCCCTTCGAGATGGACGAGCTGCTGGCGCGCCTGCGTGCCATTGTGCGCCGCTCCGCCGGCCAGGCCGCGCCGGTGCTCACCTCCGGTGCGCTCGCCCTCGACACCCGCCAGATGCGGGTGACCCGCGGTGGCCTGCCGGTAGCGCTGTCGCCGCTGGAATATCGCCTGCTCGCCTATCTGATGCATCATGCCGGCCGCGTCGTGCCGCCGACCGAACTGGCCGAGCACCTCTACGACACCGACCACGACCGCGACACCAACGCCATCGAGGTCATCGTCGCGCGCCTGCGCCGCAAGCTCGGTGCCGAGGCCATCGAAACCCGCCGCGGATTCGGCTACGTGGTCGGCAGCGACCCTGCATGAACCCCGGCTCGATCCGGCTGCGCCTGCTGATCGCGGCGGCGATCGCAGTCATCATCGCACTAGCGATTGCCGGCACCGGGCTCATCTTCCTGTTCGAGCGCCACGTCGAACGCCGCGTGGCGCGCGAACTGACCGATCATCTGAACCAGCTCATCGCCGCCACCACCATCGCGCCCGACGGCACCTTGACGGTCGTCGACGGCCCCACCGACCCGCGTTTTTCCATCCCCCTCTCTGGCCTCTACTGGGAAGTCGACACCTCCGACGGGGCGGCCAGCGTCCGTTCGCGCTCGCTGTGGGAATCGAAGCTGAATCTGGGCAAGGACGCCCCCACCGACGGCGCTCTCCACGCCACCGAGATCCCCGGACCGGACAAGCGCCGCCTGTTCGTCGTCGACCGGCTGATACACGATGCCTCCGGCAAGGCCTTTCGCGTCGCCGTCGCCGAGGACCATCGCAGCGTCGAAATCGCCACCAACCAATTCGCCGTCGAACTGGTGCCGTCACTGGCCATCCTCGCCGCCGTCCTCATCCTTGCCATGTGGCTGCAGGTCACCGTCGGCCTCAAGCCGCTGGAGCGCCTGCGCCGCGCCGTCAGCAATGTCGTCACCGGCAACAGCGCGCGGCTGGAGGCGACGGTGCCCATCGAGGTGCAGCCGCTTGCCGACGAAATCAACCGCCTGCTCGATGCGCAGGCCAAGGCGCTGACGCGGGCACGCTCAGGGGCCACCGATCTCGCCCACGGCCTCAAGACGCCGCTGCAGGTTCTGTCGGGCGACATCCGCAAGCTGCGCGAAAAGGGCGAAGTGCAGATCGCCGACGAGATCGACACGGTCGCCGCGTCCATCCGCCGCCACGTCGATCGCGAACTGGCGCGCGTGCGCGTCGCCCCGGCGGCCGCCGTTCAGACGGCGCGCACCGACGTTGCCGCCGTGGCGGCACGGGTGATCGCGGTCGTCAAGCGCACGCCTCAGGGCGAGCGCCTGACCTTCGCCATCGATGCGGCCCCCGGCGCCACCGCCGCGATCGACGAGGCCGACCTCGCCGAGATCCTCGGCAACCTCATCGAAAATGCCGCGCGCTATGCCAAGGCCCAGGTGCGCGTCGGTGCCAAGGACGGTGACGTTGCCACGCTGATCAGCGTAACCGACGACGGTCCGGGCATCCCCGATCAGGCACACGCCGCCGCACTCGCCCGCGGCGTCAGGCTCGACACGTCGGGCGGCACCGGCCTTGGCCTGGCCATCGTCACCGACGTGGTCGACGCTTATGGCGGACAGCTCGACATCGGCAACGCCGAGCCTGGCTTGCGCGTGACGGTGACCCTGCCGCACCACAGCGACGTTTAGAGCCGCTCCAAGCCGTTTTGCTTTAGAGTTACCAAAACGCAAATCTGAACGTATAGTTCTTAAAGAAACACCTAGATTTTCCTGGATCGATCAATTTCTGCGTAATTTCCTGAATTAATCAAAGAAATAGCGCGTTTGTTGCTACATGTCTTTATTACCAATTGCGGGAACGATGGTTGCGACATATTGACATCAACCCCCGGGCGACTGCTGATCACTGGAGGACGTCGATGGCACCCAACCATCCGCCGCTCGGTCGAGCGCAATCGCAAGATGCAGACCTTTTTCGACGAAATCGAATATCTGTCGAAGCTCGCCCGCTATGACCACCTCACCGGTGTGCCCAACCGCAACTTCCTCGAAGAACGCCTGGCGAGCCTGGTCGCCGGCTCTCGCCGCCATGACAGTGCCTTCGCCGTCCTCACGATCGACCTCAACAATTTCGACACGATCAACGACATCTACGGCCACGCCGTCGGCGACCAGGTGGTCAAGACCTTCGCCCGCCTGCTGATGCAGGCCTCGCGCAGCTCCGACACCTTCGGCCGCTTCGACAACGACGAGTTCCTCTATCTCATCGATCGCGACGTCTCGGTTGCGACCGTCGAACAGGCATGCGCCCGGCTGAGCAAGGCGCTCGCCTCCTCGGTCGAGCTCGACAGCGTCGCCATCACGATCTCGGCCAGCATTGGTGCCGCCCTCTACCCCGCCGACGGTCAAAGCATCGACGAGATGCTCGACGCCGCCCGGCGGGCGATGCACGTCGCCAAGGCCGCCGGCGGCGGCTACCATGTGCCGCACACCGTCCATATCACCGTGGAAACGGTGAGCACCGGCGACGCCGCAGCGACCGCCGACGAAGAACATCAGTCCGATCTTGGCGATCGCGACGCCAATCGGCGCATCGAGCATCGCGAGCGCGTGCTGCGTCGCGGCCGGATCATCCTCGGCGACGGCTTTTCGACGATCGATTGCGTCATCCGCGACATATCGGCCCACGGTGCCCGCTTCACCGTCCACGAAGGCATTGCCATTCCGCGCACGCTGTCGCTCACGATCCTCGACACCGGCCGTACCCACCCGGCGGTTCGCCGCTGGCAGCGCGGCCCCAGCATCGGCGTCGAATTCACCGCCGCAGCCAGCGAGCAGGCGAGCAACAAGGCCGCCTGAGGGCTCAGTCTTCTGGCCCGCCGCCGCTCCGGGTGCGGCGGGCGCGGCATGGGGCCGGAGGCGACCCGCCTCCGGCCCTGTTGTCTGCGGACAGGCCCGGCCGCGCCGCCCTGCCGGCGCAGGACCAACTTCGCCAAGCTGCGAAACCGCACCGGGCCCAATCATGTGATAAATAGACCAGCGTGGCCGGTACCGCGGACCGTCCATTGCCGCAGAGCAGTTGCTCCCGGCAGGAGCGTATGTTCAAAGTACGCTCGGTTCCGACCGGACAGGTATGATGGGCCCGTTGGATGACTTCGATCTGGTGATCTTCGACTGCGACGGCGTCATCGTCGACAGCGAGATACTCAGTTGCGCCTGCCTCGCCGATGTCTTCAACGCGCACGGAGTTCCGCTCGGTCTCGATGAGGTGATCGAGCGCTTCGTCGGCCGCAGCGCCGCCGCGGTGGTCGCCTACTGGCACACGGATCTCAAGCGGGACCTGCCGCCCGACTTCTTTCCCGACCATCGCCGGCGCGTGGCAACTGCCTTCACCGGTAAATTGCAGGCCATGCCGCTTGCCGATGAAGTCCTCGCCCAGCTGCCGCGGCCCTACTGCCTTGCCTCATCCAGCGAACTCGACCGCATCCGCCTGGCCCTTTCGGTTACCCATCTCGACGGCTACTTCACCGGGCGGATCTTCAACGCCGAGATGGTCGAGAACGCCAAGCCGGCACCCGACCTCTTCCTGCTGGCTGCAAGACAGATGAACCACCAACCGGAGCGTACGCTGGTCGTTGAGGATTCGATTTCCGGCGTACGTGCCGGCAAGGCCGCAGCGATGACCGTCTGGGGCTTCATCGGCGGCAGCCATTGCCGTAACCGCGACGCCGCGGCGAAGTTGACGACGGCCGGCGCCGACCGCATCTTCGATTCGCTCGGGGAGTTGCTGCTACAATGACGCGCAAATCGACGCCGCAGCCGCCTCAACCGGACGGCAATCACCGATCGCGCCTGGATGACGCAGCGCGCGCCGGATGGCTCTATTACGTCGCCGGCAACACCCAGGACGAGATCGCCCACAAGCTCAACGTCTCGCGCCCGACGGCCCAGCGCCTGGTCGCGCTGGCCCTTGCGGAACGGCTGATTTCCTTCCGTTTGGAGCACCCCATCGCCGCCTGCATGGAACTCGCCGCGGCGCTGGCCGAGCGCTACAAGCTGGCTTACTGCGAGGTCGCGCCGAGCGATCCGGAATCGGACAGCGTTGTTCTCGGCGTTGCCGAGCGCGCCGCCGCCTTTCTCGAGCACCGGCTCAAGGCGCCCGAGCCGCTCGTCGTCGCACTGGGCACCGGCCGTACGCTGCGCGCCGCCGTCCAGCGCATGGAACGGATGACCTGCAGCCAGCACAGGCTCGTCTCGCTGGTCGGCCACATCTCCATGCGCGGCTCGGCCAGCTTCTACGACGTGCTTGCCAGCCTCTCCGATCTGACCCGCGCACCACACTACCCCATGCCGCTGCCCGTCGTGGTTCCCTCGCGCAGCCAGCGCGACCAGCTCATGCAGCTCGAGCCCGTGGTCCGCGTGCTCGAACTCGGCGCCTCCGCCGACATCACCCTCATCGGCATCGGCCAGATGGACGAGAGCGCCCCGCTCTATGTCGATGGCTTCATCTCCAACGAGGAGCTGGCCGAGATGCGCCGACTCGGCGGCATCGGCGAAGTGACCGGCTGGGCCTATGACGCTGCCGGCCGCATAATCCCCGGCGGCTTCAACGAGCGCCTGACCAGCGTGCCGCGTATCGTACCGCCCGAGCAGCTGGTCGTTGGCGTCGCCCAGGGCACCGGCAAGGTCCTGCCGGTTCATGCCGCACTGCGCGGCCGAATCGTCAACGGCCTCATCACCAACGAGACCACCGCCCGTTCGATTCTCGACCTCGGCTGACGGCCCCCCAAGCCTCTGAATCCTCTCCTGCTTTTCTGCCGCGCCGGGCCGCGAGGCCGCACCGCGGCAGACACGCGCTTGACGTCTGGGCATTTCTGTGATGAGCATATGATCAGTGTCGTAGCAATTGCTCACGGCATAATTGGGAGGAGATCATGAAACCTGTGCTTCGCGCCCTCGCGGGCGCCGCGTTGCTGTTTGGCTCCAGCCAGGCCATGGCGGCCACGCAGCTCACCATCGCCACGGTAAACAATGGCGACATGATCCGGATGCAGAAGCTGACGGATGATTTCACCAAGGCGAATCCGGACATCACGCTGAACTGGGTCACGCTGGAGGAGAATGTTCTCCGCCAGAAGGTGACCACCGACATCGCCACCAAAGGCGGCCAGTACGACATCCTGACCATCGGCACCTATGAAGTGCCGATCTGGGCCAAGAATGGCTGGCTGGTACAGCTTTCGGCACTCGAAGGCTCCAAGACCTACGACGTCAACGACCTGCTGCCGGCGATCCGCTCCGGTCTCAGCTACGAAGGCAAGCTGTTTGCCGCGCCGTTCTACGGCGAGAGCTCCTACATCATGTATCGCAAGGACCTGATGGAGAAGGCCGGGTTGACCATGCCCGACAAGCCCGACTGGGCCTTCGTCAAGAAGGCGGCCGACGCGATGACCGATCGCGCTGCCGGCATCAACGGCATATGCCTGCGCGGCAAGGCCGGCTGGGGCGAGAACATGGCGTTCCTGACGACCCTGGCAAACTCCTTCGGCGCACGCTGGTTTGACATGGACTGGAAGCCCCAGTTCAACACCGCGCCGTGGCATGACGCCATCCAGTTCTATGTTGACCTGATGAAGGCCGATGGCCCCTCCGGCGCCTCGTCCAACGGCTTCAACGAGAACCTGACCCTCTTCCAGCAGGGCAAGTGCGGCATGTGGATCGACGCCACCGTCGCCGGTTCGTTCGTCACCGACCCCAAGGCCTCGACGGTTGCCGACAAGGTCGGCTTTGCGCTCGCCCCGAACAAGGAAGGCATCGACAAGCGCGCCAACTGGCTGTGGTCGTGGGCGCTGGCGATCCCCGCCGGTTCCAAGAAGGTCGACGCGGCCGAGAAGTTCATCGACTGGGCAACCAGCAAGCACTATCTCGAGCTGGTCGCCAGCAAGGACGGCTGGGCCAACGTGCCTCCGGGAACGCGTACCTCGCTCTATGACAACGCGAAGTACATCGACGCGGCGCCCTTCGCCAAGATGACCCTGGCTTCGATCGATGCCGCCGACCCGCAGCATCCGACCGTACAGCCGGTGCCCTACACGGGCGTGCAGTTCGTCGCCATTCCTGAGTTCCAGGGCCTTGGCGACACCGTCGGGCAGATCTTCTCGGCAGCGCTTGCCGGGCAGAGCAGCGTCGACGATGCGCTCAAGCAGGCACAGGACACCGCCACGCGCGTCATGACCAAGGCGGGCTACATCAAGTAAGCCCCCTCCCAAGCGAGAGGCTGCCCGGGATTTTCTGGATACTGCCCGGGCAGCCTCGAATAGATTGCCTTGTGCATTTGGCGATTTGCGTCGTGAGGCGACGCGTCGCCTGAAAGACCCGGCACCGGAACCAACCGGACGTCGCTGGAATGGCCACCGCAAAAAGGGGCCGATCGGGGAGGTGGGCATGGCAACCCGGAATACTCGCAGCCTGGCGCGTGCGATGATGGCGCCGTCGGTGGTGGCGCTGTTCATCTGGATGGCGGTGCCGCTGGCGCTGACGCTCTGGTACTCGTTCCAGCACTACAACCTGCTCAATCCGCTGATCAGCGGCTTCGCCGGCTGGACGAACTACTACTATTTCCTCACCGACCCGTCCTTCTTCCAGGCCTTCGGCAATACGCTCATCCTCACCGTCTCGGTGCTGGCGATCACCGTCATCGGCGGCGTCCTCCTGGGCATGCTGCTCGACCAGCAGATTGCCGGTCAGGGCATCGTCCGCATCCTGGTCATCTCTCCGTTCTTCGTCATGCCGACCGTCTCGGCGCTGGTGTGGAAGAACATGATGCTCGATCCGAACTACGGCATCTTCGCCTGGATCGCGACGAAGCTCGGCATCGCCCCGATCCCCTGGCTTGAGAGCTTTCCACTCTTCTCCATCATCATCATCGTGTCGTGGGAGTGGCTGCCCTTTGCAACGCTCATCCTGCTGACCGCAATGCAGTCGCTCGACGAGGAGCAGAAGGAAGCGGCCGAGATGGATGGCGCCAACATCGTCAATCGCTTTATCTACATCGTTCTGCCGCACCTCTCCCGCGCCATCACGGTGGTGATCCTGATCGAGACCATCTTCCTGCTTTCGATCTTCGCCGAGATTCTCGTGACCACCAGCGGTGGTCCGGGCTTTGCCTCTACCAACATCACTTATCTGGTCTATCACGCGGCCCTGCTTGAATATGACGTCGGCGGCGCCTCGGCCGGTGGCGTGGTAGCGGTGGTGCTCGCCAATATCGTCGCGATCTTCCTGCTGCGCATCGTTGGCAAGAACCTCGAGGCCTGAGGAGGACAAGCGATGGCCCGTGCAGTCACGCCGAGGAAAAGATGGACGTTCACGATCCTCGCCTGGATCGTGGCGCTGCTCATCTTCTTCCCGATCCTGTGGACGATCCTCACTGCATTCAAGACAGAGGGAGATGCCATCCTCTTCCCGCCGTCCTTCCTGCCACCGCACTGGACGTTGGAGAACTTCTTCGAAGTGCAGGCGCGCTCCAATTATTTCGCGCATTTCTACAATTCGGTCGTCATCGCCGTCGGCTCGACCCTGCTTGCGCTCCTCTTCGCGGTTCCCGGCGCCTGGTCGATGGCCTTCTCGCCGTCGCGGCGTACCAAGGACATCCTGATGTGGATGCTGTCCACCAAGATGATGCCGGCGGTGGGCGTGCTGGTGCCGGTCTACCTGATCTTCAAGAACCTGAACCTGCTCGACAATCTCGGCGGCCTGACCGTCATCCTGATGCTCATCGACCTGCCGATCGTCATCTGGATGCTGTTCACCTACTTCAAGGAGATCCCTGTCGACATCCTTGAAGCCAGCCGCATGGACGGCGCGGTGCTGTGGAAGGAGATCGTCTACATCCTGGTGCCCATGGCGGTGCCGGGCATCGCTTCCACCATGCTGCTCAATATCATCCTGGCGTGGAACGAGGCGTTCTGGACACTCAACCTGACCGCTGCCCACGCCGCGCCGCTGACCGCCTTCATTGCATCCTTCTCCGCTCCCGAGGGCCTGTTCTGGGCGAAGCTTTCGGCGGCCTCGACGCTGGCCATCGCGCCGATCCTTATCCTCGGCTGGTTCTCCCAGAAGCAGCTCGTGCGCGGCCTCACCTTCGGCGCGGTCAAATAGGCAGGGGGACAAGAACAATGGGCAAGATCGAACTGACCGGCGTGAACAAGGCCTTCGGCGACGTCAACGTCATCAAGGACGTCAACCTGGAGATTCCGGACGGCGCCTTCGTCGTCTTCGTCGGCCCCTCGGGCTGCGGCAAGTCGACCCTGCTCCGGCTCATCGCCGGACTGGAGGACGTGACCGGCGGCACCATCCGTATCGACGGCAACGACGTCGAGCAGTTGCCGCCGGCCAAGCGCGGCCTGTCGATGGTTTTCCAGTCCTATGCGCTCTATCCGCATATGAGCGTCTACAACAACATCGCCTTTCCGCTGAAGATGGCCGGCACCGAAAAGGAGACGATCGACACCAAGGTCCGCGACGCCGCGCGCGTCCTCAATCTCACCGACTATCTCGATCGCCGCCCGCGCCAGCTCTCCGGTGGCCAGCGCCAGCGTGTCGCCATCGGCCGCGCCATCGTGCGCCAGCCCAAGGCGTTTCTCTTCGACGAGCCGCTGTCGAACCTCGATGCCGCCCTGCGCGTCTCCATGCGCCTGGAGATCAGCCAGCTCCACAACACGCTCGGCACGACGATGATCTACGTCACCCACGATCAGGTGGAAGCCATGACCATGGCCGACCGCATCGTGGTGCTCCAGGCCGGCCGTATCGAGCAGGTCGGCTCCCCCATCGAGCTCTACGAACGCCCCGACAACCTTTTCGTGGCCGGCTTCATCGGCTCGCCCAAGATGAACCTGATGGCTGGCGCGGCGGCGGGAGAACCGAACGCCGCCACCATCGGGGTGCGTCCGGAACACATCACGGTCTCGCAGGAGAGCGGGCGCTGGACCGGCACGGTCAAGGTTGCCGAGCACGTCGGCAGCGACACGTTCCTCTACGTCACGGTCGACGGAATCGATGATATTACAGTGCGTGTGGTGGGCGAAGTCGGCGTCGGCGTCGGCTCGACCGTCCACCTCACACCGGATCCGATGCGGATCCATCGCTTCGACAAGGACGGCAAGGCAATTCGCCAATGAGACTGGATATTGCCACGCGCGGCGCACAAGGCATCGGCCCGGCAATCGCCGTGCGCCATGCCGCCTGCTTGGCGCGCGCAGCCGGACGGCGACCTGGCTGGTGAAAGAAGATGAAACTTTCCAACGCGACACTGAAAGACCTTCCTAAGGACATCAAACGCCCGAGCTACGATCGGTCACGGCTGACTGCAGGAATCGTCCATATCGGGCTCGGCAACTTCCATCGCGCCCATCAATCCTGGTATCTGCACCGGCTTTTCGAGCAGGGACTGAACCATGACTGGGCGATCGTCGGTGCGGGCGTACGCCCCTATGACGTCCAGATGCGCGAGAAGCTGAGCGCGCAGGATTATCTGACGACGTTGATCGAGCTCGATCCGTCCGGCAAGTCGGCCGAAGTCGTCGGCTCGATGATCGACTACGTGCCGGTCGAAGAGGGCAATGGCCCGCTCATCGCCCGGATGGCCGAACCCGACATCCGCATCGTCGCGCTGACCGTGACCGAGGGCGGCTACTATGTCGACCCGGTCAGCAACCGGTTCGATGCAACGCATCCGGATATCCGGCACGACGCGGAACATCCCGACCAGCCGCTGACCGCCTTCGGTGCCATCGTCGCGGCGCTGAAGCTCAGGCGCGATCGCGGCGTCGGTCCTCTCTCCTGCCAGTCATGCGACAACCTCCAGGGCAACGGTCATATTCTGCACCAGACCGTTACATCGCTGGCGCGCCTCTCCGATCCGGTCCTGGCCGACTGGATCGACAAGAACTGCAGCTTCCCCAATTCGATGGTCGACTGCATCGTGCCTGCCACCGGCGCCAAGGAAATCGCGCTCGCCGCATCGTTCGGTATCGAGGATGCGGTCCCGGTGACCCACGAGAACTTCCGCCAATGGGTGATCGAGGACAACTTCTGCGCCGGCCGTCCTGATTGGGACAAGGTCGGTGCGACATTCTCCGATCACGTCAAGGACTACGAGAAGATGAAGATCCGCATTCTCAATGCGGGTCATCAGGTGATCGTCAATTCGGCTGAGATTCTCGGCATCGAGACCATCTCGGCGACCATGGCGCATCCCAAGATCAATGCCCTGTTCCACAAGGCCGAGGCGGAAGAGATCGTCCCCCACGTCAACCCGGTTCCGGGCATGACGCCCGAGAAATATGTCGAGCTGATCGAGCGCCGCTTCTCCAATCCTGCGATCGTCGACACGGTGAAGCGCGTTGCCTTTGACGGCTCCAGCCGCCACACCGGCTTTGTCCTGCCCTCGGTGCGCGACGGGCTGGCCGCCGGCACGCCGGTGGAAGGGCTTGCTCTGGTCGAGGCCGCCTGGGCACGGATGTGCGCCGGGACCCGCGAGAACGGCTCCACGATCGCGCCCAACGACCCGTTCTGGGATGATCTCGTCGCCCTCGCCAAGGCCGCCAAGGACGATCCCAAGGCCTGGCTCGGCATGCGCCAGAACTATGGTGAACTTGCCGAACAGCCGCGCTTCGCCGAGGCATTCCGGAAGTGGCTCACCATGATCTGGGCAGACGGCATAGAAGCCGCCATCGACGCCTATTGCGCGTCCGCGAAATAGGCAAAGGCCGCGGGCGCGCGACCGGTCGCCGGACCTCACGTTCAAACCGACCGCAGCCCCCGGTCGCTGCGCCTGCTCGCCGGGCCGTGGCCAGCGGCTCGTGTCGGCCGCCGGTTTAATTCTGTTGCGAAATAGCGCGGCCGCGCTGGTTCCATCGAATCCCAAAAGGCACTAGGGTTATGACGTGGGGGAAAAAGTGCCTCACGGCGCGGCAGGAAGCGCGTTTATATGGTCGGCACCGCCGACACGAAGAGCGAAGACCTCGGTTTTACCGCGCATGAAGTCGCCGCAGCGGGCGGCATTCCAGTCACCGTAGACGTCGGGACACACGCGCAGCGCTGCGCGGTCGATGGCGCAGCGCTCGACCGACCGCCATGGCGGACGACACTGCCGTCATTCTGCAGCATCGCCGCAACTGACACGGGCTCCCCGGCCTCTCCCGTCGAGCCGCCCACGAAAACGGCATTCATCGACCCCCCACGCAGATCCAAAGGTTTCCGAAACGGCCGCGCCGTCACCGGCGGCGGCATATGTATGTCGGGCCAACAAGAAGAAGCAGGAGGAAAGGACATGGTCGGCAAATTCGTCATGGCCAAGGAGACGCGACCCGAAAAACTCCACTGGGGCAAGCTCTGCTGGGTATCGAACCCGCCCAAGACCGGCGCCGAGCAACTCACCGTCATCGAGATCACGCTGACTCCAACCCAGGGCCACAGCTTCCACAAACATGCGAAGCAGGAACAGGTGAGTTACGTGATCGACGGTACGATCGAGTTCTGGATCAGGCACGAGAAACGCGTTCTCGGTCCCGGCGACAGCGCCTTCATCCCGGTCAATACGGTGCACGCCTTTTTCAACATCGGCACCACGGACGCCAAACTCATCGCCGTGTTCGGCCCCTGCGACGGACCCATCGGCTACGAGCTGGACAACGTCTCGGACAAGGTCCCCTGGAAGGATATGCGCAGGGGGTAGAGAGCGGCGGCACCCCTCCCCCGCGCCGTGGGCGGCCGGCCGCGATGCGTCCCGGCAAGGCAGCCGCCGCGATCGGACGCCCCCCGGGCGGCAGCACATCCCGCCCTAGCCCCTATGCCCAGGCAGCGATTAATTGTCGCAGGTCGCCGGGAAGGACAAATCAACGCTTTGTTTTCACAAGAGAAATTCAATTTCACCTAAGACGGCATTTGTGCTCCGCTTGATGAAAATCACAGCGCAGTCAGGGCCGCTCTGTTGCATCTCGCTGGTGAGGCCATGAACAGAGGGGCAGCATCATGGACGTGTTGGACAGGGTGATTTCGGGCACTGGCGGCGCACGGGCCGGGTTCGATGGAATCCTGGAATCGACTACCGTCCTGAAACGAAATCACGACAGCGAGACGCTCCATCAACTGGCCCTCCAGCGCAGCGAAGGAGAGTTGTCCAGCGACGGTGCTCTGGTGGTCGACACCGGTCACCACACCGGCCGCTCGCCGCAGGACAAGTTCATCATCCGCGAAGCGGCGACCGAAGCGACGGTGGCCTGGGAGAGCAATGCGTCGATCTCGCGAGACGCGTTCGAGCGGCTGCGCTCGGACATTCTCGACTATGTCCGCGACAAGGAGCTCTTTGTCCAGGATCTCATCGCCGGCGCCGACCCGCAGCACCAGCTTCACGTCAAGGTCTTCACCGAGCTTGCCTGGCACTCGCTGTTCATCCGCAATCTTCTTCGGCTGCCGACCGATCCGCCGGCAGACGCCGCCGCGGACGGCCTGACGATCATCAGCGTGCCCGGCTTCAAGGCCGATCCGGAGCGCTATGGCATCCGCACCACGACGGTCATCGCCTGCGACTTCGCCGAGCGCACGATCCTCATTGCCGGGACGAGCTATGCCGGCGAGATTAAGAAGGCCGTCTTCACCTTCCTCAACTACATTCTGCCCGAGCACGGCGTCCTGCCCATGCATTGCTCGGCCAATGTCGGCGAGAACGGCGACGCCGCGATCTTCTTCGGTCTCTCCGGCACCGGCAAGACGACGCTCTCGGCGACCGCCGATCGCACGCTCATCGGCGACGACGAGCACGGCTGGGGCGCCGGCGGCGTCTTCAACTTCGAGGGCGGCTGCTACGCCAAGGTAATCGGCCTTTCGGCCGAGGACGAGCCGCAGATCTATGCGGCCACTAACCGCCACGGCACCGTGCTGGAAAACGTCGTGCTGTCGGCCGAGACGCGCCAGCCGCAATTCGCCGACATCAGCAAGACGGAGAACACGCGCGCCGCCTATCCGCTGTCGCATGTCGCCAACGCCTCGCCGACCGGACAGGCCGCCCATCCGACCAACATCGTCATGCTCACCGCCGACGCCTTCGGCGTGCTGCCGCCGATCGCCTGGCTGACCGCCAGGCAGGCGGTCTACTACTTCCTGTCCGGCTTCACCGCCAGGGTCGCCGGCACCGAAAAGGGCGTCAGCGAACCGCAGCCGACCTTCTCCGCCTGCTTCGGCGCGCCCTTCATGCCGCGTCGGCCGATCGACTACGGCAGACTGCTGCTCGGTCTCATCCGCGAGCACCGGCCGAACTGCTGGCTGGTCAATACCGGGTGGACGGGCGGGCCCTACGGCGTCGGCACGCGCATGCCGATCAAGGTCACCCGTGCCGTTCTCGATGCGGCGCTCAACGGCAGCATCCCGACGGACGATCTGCACAAGGACGAACGCTTCGGCTTCCGGATTCCGCCGTCCATCGAAGGCGTCCCGACGCACATCCTCACCCCGAAGCTGACCTGGTCGGACGCTGACGCCTATGACCGCGCCGCCGATAAGCTGGCCCGGATGTTCGCCGAGAATTTCGCCAAGGTCGGGGCCGACATCGAGGCCGAGGTGGCCGCGGCCGGCCCGCGTCCCGGCGGCTGATCCGGCCGGTCTGCGCCGGGCATTCGAAAGCGAAGGGTGACGGCCCGTGTATTGCCACGGGCCGAGCCTGCGCCCGAAGTGAGGGGCGACCAGCGACCCCGGCTCGCGAAAGCCTGGCCGCCGGTCGACCCTCATGAACGCCCATGGAATCTCGCCGAAGGCGCGATCCGCTTCTTCAATCCGCTTGCCGGCCCGCGCCCATCCTCACGACTTGGCGAGTTCGCGCTCCAGCGTCGCCAGGCTGACCGCACAACGTCGCGCGATCTCGTCCACGTCGTCCTCAGTGACGATCAGCGGCGGCGCAAAGCCGAGCGTATCGCCCATGCAGCGTCCGATCAGGCCGTTGTCATAGGCGATGTGATCGAAGGTCAGGCCGGCCTGGCGTGCCGGCGGGAACGGCCGGCGGGTCTCCTTGTCGGCGACGATCTCGATGCCGAGCATCAACCCGGCGCCACGCACCTCGCCCACGATCGGCGACTTCGCGGCCATCTCCTCGAAATGCCCGCGCAGTCGCGCGCCCATCTTGCGGACATGCGCGACGACGTCCATTTCCTCGTAGATCTTGATCGCCTCGAGTGTGACGGCGATGCCGACGGGATGGCCGGAATTGGTGAAGCCGTGACCGAAGGCGCCGCCCTCCTTGTTGAACTGGACCAGCGCGTCGTAGATCTTCGGCGCCATCACCACCGCCGAGATCGGGAAATAGGCCGAGGACAGACCCTTGGCCAACGACATCATGTCGGGCTTCATGTCGACCGTCTCGCGCCCGAACCAGTTGCCGGTGCGGCCGAAGCCGCAGACGATCTCGTCGTCGAGGCAGAGGATGTCGTACTTCTTGAGCACCTCCTGGATGCGCGGGAAATAGCCCTTCGGCGGCGGGATGATGCCGCCCCCGGCGAAGATCGGCTCGGCGATGAAGGCGGCGATCGTATCCGGTCCCTCGCGCAGGATCAGCTTCTCCAGTTCGTCGGCCAGCCGCTCGACATAGGCGGCCTCATCCTCGCCTTCGAGCATGCCGCGATAGGGATAGGGCGCGAGCGTGTGCAGGAAGCCCGGCAGCGGCAGACCGAACTCGCGATGCATGAATTCGAGGCCGCACATGGAGGCGGCCGCGATGGTCGAGCCGTGGAAGGCGCGCTCGCGGGCGATGACCTTGCGCTTGGTCGGCTTGCCGTGGACCGCGTGATAGACCCAGGCGAGCTTGACCATGGTCTCGTTGGCTTCCGAGCCGGAGGTGGCGAAATAGGCCTTGCCCCCCTTCATCCCGGTAAGCGCTATCAGCTTCTCGGCCAGGTCCACGGCCGGCTCATGGGTGCGGAAGAAGAAGGTGTGATAGAAGCCGAGCTGGGCGTATTGCCTGGCGGCGGCGTCAGCGAGGCGCTTGTTGTTGAAGCCGAGCGAAGCGCACCAGAGGCCGCCCATCGCTTCGATATATTCCTTGCCGGCGCTGTCGAAGATGCGGATACCCTCGCCGCGCTCGACGATCAGGGGACCGCGTTCTTCGAACTGGGTCGGGTTGGTCTGGGAATGCAGATGGAACTCGATGTCGCGGCGAGCGGCGGAGTTCGACGGGCTGTGCTGGTTCATGACGTTTCCTCTTGCGGCCCAAGCCGCTTTCCGGTCTTCCGGTCAAAAACAAGAAGGTGAGCGGGATCGAATTCGGCGTTCACGGTGCTGCCTGGCTCGAGTCGCATGAAGCCGGGCAGGCTCGCCGTCAGCGCGCCGCCTTCCCAGTCCAGCGTCACATGGGTCGCAGGTCCGACCGGCTGCACCAGCCGGACCTTGGTGGGAAAGCCACGGTCACCGAGCCGGACATGCTCGGGACGCACGCCGATTTCGACCTCTCGACCGTCGGCGGTCATCTGAGGGGGCACGGACACCGTGACCGAGCCCATCCGACATACGACACCATCGGCCGCCTGGTGCAGGGTGCCGGGGCAGAGTTCGACCCGCGGGCTGCCGATGAAACTCGCGACATAACGCGTGGCCGGCCGGCTGTAGATTTCTTCCGGCGTGCCGACCTGTTCGACCACGCCCTCGTTCATGACGGCGATGCGATCGGAGATCGACATCGCCTCCTCCTGATCGTGCGTGACGAAGATCGAGGTGACGCCGAGGCGCTGATGCAGCTCCTTGACTTCGACCCGCATGCGCACGCGCAAGCCGGCATCGAGGTTTGAGAACGGCTCGTCGAACAGGAAGACGCGCGGCTCGCGCACCAGGGCACGGCCGATCGCAACCCGCTGCTGCTGGCCGCCCGAGAGCTGCATCGGCAGGCGCTCGAGCAAGGCCGAGAGTTCGAGGGATTGCGCCACCCGCTCGACCCGCGTGCGGATCTCGTCCGGGCGCAGCTTCCGCATCTTCAGGGTAAAGCCGATGTTCTGCGCCACCGTCATGTGCGGATAGAGCGCGTAGTTCTGGAACACCATGGCGACGTCGCGCTGCACCGGCGAGAGATCGTTGACGCGCTGGTCGTTCATCAGAATGTCGCCGGAGCTGGCGTCCTCGAGACCGGCGATCATGTTCAAGGTCGTGGTCTTGCCGCAGCCGGAGGAGCCGAGCAGGGTTACGAACTCGCCCTCCCCCACTGCGAGATTGACGTCGCGACACACCGGGTGGCGGCCGAACGACTTCGAGACATTGCGTAGTTCAACGGCCGTCACGCGCCATTCATCCTTTCGTCATGCCGTCGGCGAAGCCGCGGACCACCTGGTTGCGGAACACGATCGCCAGCACGATCACCGGGGCAACGCTGATCACCGCGGCCGCCATCATCTGCCCGAACACGGTCTGGTACTGGCCGGCGAACTGGGCGATCACCAGCGGCACGGTCTGTGCCTGCTGCCGGGTGAGGATCAGCGCGAAGAAGAACTCGTTCCAGGCCTCGACGAAGGCGAACACCGCCGCCGCGGTGAGCGGCGGGATCGAGATCGGCAGCACGATGTGCCAGAACGTGGCGATGACCCCGGCGCCGTCGACCGCCGCCGCGCGTTCGATACCGACCGGAATCCCCATGAAGAAGCCGCGCAGGATCCAGATGACGATCGGCAGGTTGAAGGACAGATAGACGAAGCCCAGCGAGAACACGTTGTCGATCAGGCCCATCCGGCTGATGGCGATGAACAGCGGGATGGCGATGGCGATGCCGGGCAGCATCTGGGTCGCCAGCACCAGGAACGCTATGCCGTCGGCGCGCGGCACCGGCAGGCGGGCCAGCGCATAGGCCGCAGGCGCGCCGAGCGCCAGGGCGACCGCCGTCGAGAACAGGGCAACGATCGACGAATTGAGGATACCGCGGCCGAGTGCGGCGGCGGCCGAGAAGACGTGGACGAAGTTGTCGAGCGTGAAGCTGGCCGGCGAGACGTCCGGCGGCTGCGCAATCAGCGCCTGTTGCTGGAGCAGGCTCGACAGGACCAGCCAGATCACCGGCGCCGCCGACCAGGCCACAAAGACCGTCAGGCCGGCGGCGATGAAACCGCGGACGACCGGTCCGCCATGCTGGCGTCGGGCGAAGCTCATCGCGGCACCGTCACCCGGCGCGGCCACAGCAGCCAGACATAGAGCATCGCCAACAGGACGGTGACCGCGAAGATCACATTGGCGATCGCCGAGCCGTAGCCGAGATCGAGGAAATTGAAGGTGACGCGATAAGCGAGGAAGTTGAGCAGCGCAGTCGCGTCGGCCGGTCCGCCCCGGGTCAGCACGAAGACGATATCAAACACGCGCAGCGACCAGATGGTCTGCAGCACCACCGCAATCGCGATCACACCGCGGATAGTGGGCAGCGTGACATGACGAAAACTCTGCCAGCGCCCGGCGCCATCCATATAAGCGGCGCGATAGAGGATGTTGGGCACGCGCTGCAAACCGGCCAGCATCAGGAGCGTGACGAAGGGAATCGACTTCCAGATGTCGACCAGAAGCAGGAAGTTGAGCGCCGAGAACGGCGTGCCCAGCCAGACATGGTAGTAGCTGATGAGGCCGAGCGACTTCAGGACGCCGTTGAGCACGCCGTAATTGGCATGCAGGATCCATTTCCACAGGACGGCATTCGCGACCGGCGCGATCGCCCAAGGCACGATCAGCAGAATGCGGTAGAAGCCGAACCGCCCCATCGGATGGTTGAGAAGCACGGCGAAGCCGAGGCTCACTCCGACGACGACCACCACCTCCACCACGGAGAAATAGGCAGTAACCAGCACCGCATGGCGGAACGTGTCATCGCCGAACAGACGCTGGAAATTGGCGAGACCCACCCAGCTGTGGTGGATCTCGCCGCCGGTCAGTTGCACGCGTTGCAGAGCAAGCGCGATCGAATTGAGGATTGGATAGCCAAGCACCGCCGCCAGCACGATCAAGGCCGGCAGAATAAAGAGCAGGCCGACTCGTCGCCGGCGCTGCTCAAAGGTGGTAGTTGACTGCATCGAACGCGACGTGAGGTTCAGGCCTTACGCCGCTTGACGATCGCAGTCACCTGGTCCGAGGCGTCGGCAACCGCTTGTGCCGCGGTTTTCTGGCCCTGCAGCGCCTTCTGGACTTCGGTTCCGACGGCAACGGTGACCTCGTTGTAGTCGGCAGTGACGAAGCTGTCGTAAGGGAGCTTCGCCTGCTCCAGCACGACCGCGGCGTTGGGCGCCTTCGCCTGCACCTCCGGATCGGCCAGCACCGAGAGACGGATCGGCAACCAGCCGGTATCGAGCACCTGGCGCTTCTGCACCTCCGCGTCGAGGTAGAATTCGATCAGCTGGCGCGCCTTGTCCGGGTTCTTGCTGTACTTGGTCACCGTCCAGGCGTCGGTACCGTCAAGCGAGGCACTGCCGGCGGGACCGGCCGGCAGTACCGCGCTGTCGAGCTGGCCGACGACCTTCGACTGCTTCGGGTCGTTGCCAGCATTCCACATGAACGGCCAGTTCATCATCATCGCGGCGCGGCCCGCGAGAAGAACGTTGGTTGCGTCGTTGATGCCGGCATAGGAGATCGAGCCGGGATCGGTATAGGGCATGAGATCGACCATCAGCTGCAGCGCAGCGACGCCAGCCTCGTTGTTGAAGACCGGCAGGCCGTCTTCGCCGTACATCGTGCCGCCGGCCTGCTGCAGATAGGTCATCCAGTAGCTCGCCGTGCCACCGATGCCGGCCGGATCGCCGTAGTTGAGCACGAACCCGTACTGACCGTCATGGGTCAGTTCCTTGGCTGCGGCCTTCAGTTCGTCCCAATCCTTGGGCGGCGCCTTGAAGCCGGCTTTCTCGAGCATCGCCTTGTTGTAAAACAGGGTCAGCAGCGACAGCGTGAACACCGTGCCGTAGCGCTTGCCATCGACAGTTACCGTCGCGAAGCTGGATTTCGGCAAATCGTCGACCAGTTCCTTCGGCAGGTCGTCGGCATAGGGAATGATGTTGGAAAGCAGTTCGGGGACCCAGCCGCACATATAGACGACGTCCCATGGCGCCGAGCCGGAGGCAAAAGCGGTCGCCATGCGGTCGTGCAATTGCGGCCAGGCAAGGAGTTCGTAGTTGACGGAGGCATTATTATCCGCCTGCCATTTCGCGAAGGCCGCTTCCGCGAACTTGGCGGCGCCCGGCGGTGCGGGGTCCGGGGGCAACGGCGCGAAAACATCGATCTTGGTGGTGTCGGCCCAGGCCGGACCGACGCCGAAGCGCGATAGGCTGGCCGCCGCGCCGGCCGCGGCGGTACCATAGAGCAGACTTCTCCGGGATATCCCCATGGTCATCGACTTGTCTCCCTGCTGGCTCGTCATTGAGCTCAAGAACACGTTGACCAGTCACAAATGCGATGTCAATAATTTTTCCGTCAGTCTGACTTACTAATTCAACACGAAGAAAATACCAGTCTTTTCATGATATTAAGTGCAACAAACAGCGTCAAAACCAAGCTGATCAACATCTGGGTCGTGTTCGAGGCGGTCCGGATTCACGGTCCGATCTCCCGCTCCGGGATCGCCGATGTCACCGGTCTATCCAAGCAGGCGACCTCCGAACTAGTCGACGAATTGCTGAAGATGGAATTCGTCCGCGAGGAGAAATCCCGCGGCCGCAGGGTCGGCAAACCGCCCACGCCGATCGTGATCAATCCGAGTGGCGCCTATGCCCTCGGCTTCCACGTGGACTTCGGTCGGGTCGCCTCGGTGGCGATCGACCTCACCGGCGAGGTGCTCGCCCGCGACGACCACGCCCTCGAGGGCCTCACGCCGCAGCGCGCCGCCGATGACATTGCGCACACGGCGACGAAACTGCTCGATGCCACCGGCATCCCGCGCGACCGCCTTCTGGGGATCGGGCTGGCGACGCCCGGGACCGTTCGCGGTCGCCGGACTGAGCCCGCCGCGGCTTCCCGGCTGGGACGGCGTCGAACTGCGACGACTGCTGCAGGAAGCGACGGGCCTCAGCGTCTCGCTCGCCAATGACGGCCAGTGCGCGGTGACGGCGGAGTGGCGTTTCGGCGAGATCTCCCGCCACTTCGTCAACTTCGTCTATGTCTATATCGGCATGGGCCTGGGCAGCGGCGTGATGATCAACGGTGCTGCGTTCGGTGGCGCCAGCGGCAATGCCGGCGAGTTCGGCCATACGACGGTGATTCCGGGCGGCCATGCCTGCATCTGTGGAAAGAGCGGCTGCCTCGAGACTTACGTGTCGGTCGATTCGGCCATGCGCCATCTCGCCGCCCTGGGAATTGAGGTCGAGTTGCTGGAGGCCTTCGAAGAGCGGTTTGATGCCCGACACCCTGCCATCGCGCCCTGGATCGAAGCCGGAATCGAGCCCTTGCGCATCGGTCTCAATACGATCGAGAACCTCTTCGACCCCCAGACGATCATGCTGGGCGGCAATGCGCCGGAATGGCTGATCGATGCATTGGTCGAAGGCGTGCAGCCGCTCTATCCCTCGGTCGGCGGCCACAACCGGGAGATTCCGCGCCTGATCAAGGCCGAGCTCGGCCGGGACGCTGTGTCACGCGGCGCGGCAGTCCTTCCCCTCCTCTCGCGCCTCAACCCGCAATATCAGCAACTAAATCCGTTTGCTTGAGCGCCGATCCGTTGCTCCCGCCGCACCCGCTCCGGTCTGCGGCGTCGCCAAGGTCGGCGGCGCCCGCTTCAATCTGACGCGCCTGGCGCCCGCTCCTGGAGGAGGTCCACGAGCGGATGGCCGGCGTCATCATCGAGTGCCTGGGCTGGGCCGAGTTCATCGACCGCTGGGACCGCAAGGGCATGCTCTTCTACCTCGACCCGCCCTACTGGAACGGGGAGACCGACTACGGCAAAGGCGTCTTCAGCCGGGCCGACTTCGCGGCTCTCGCCAAGCGGCTGCGCCGGCTCAAGGGGCGCTTCATCCTGTCGATCAACGACCTGCCGGAGGTCCGGGAGACCTTCTCGGGCTTCAAGCGGGCGCCGGTCTCGCTCACCTACACGATCAGCGACCGCGGCAGCACAGCCGCCAAGGAGCTGATCATCTCGGGATAACCGATCTGTTATTCGGAGGCCATGCCCGGAGCTGAGGCGGGCGGCCGCGACGCGGCCGTCCGCACTTCCTATGTCTGCCTACTAGTGGATCAGCAGGCTCGCGAAGACCCATACTGCCGCGCCGGCCATCGCGATCCAGAACACCCAGCGGACAACCCTCTCTATTCGAGTGAATTGATCGTCCGCCGGCTTCGGCGAAGCGGTATCGCCAGGCCGCAATTCTCTATCAGTCACGACTTTCTCCTGAGATCACGCGCCTCGTAGGTACGGCCAGCATTAACCGGTCACGTTCCTTGCAGGCGCTCTGTTGACTGGTGCCGCAGGCTTGCCCACGGCATTGGCTCAGGAGAGGAAAGGCGGTCCCCGCGCTGCATAGACCGGATATTGCAGCAAGCTCGGACGCCGCGGGGCCGCGCAATCGACTCGACGATCAGGTGCCGATGACACGGCGAACGCAGGGGCCGAGGGTGGTCCCGCGGCCTTTGTAATGACCGGTGGCCGCTTTTGCTGTGCGGAGGGATTGGCAATCTCGGCCGGCGCCGCCCGCAGAATTGTGTAGGCGGGCCCGAGGTCGGTGGCGGTGACTGTCGCTTCCACCGGGGCGGAGGTCGGTGGTGGCCCGACGACGTAAGAGCTTTGAAGGGCACCCTGGACGCCGAAGGCAACAACAGCCAGCAGGGCCGCGACGCGCGCCAGGCGGAAGCGCAAGATTGTGGCAACCGATGGTGTCATGCGTCGACGAACGGGCGCCAGTAGATCAAGCCACCATTGGCCCAGTGCCGTTGAGCACGGCCCTTTGGGCACAAGCGGCATTGTAGTCGGGCTTCCGGGCGCAAACCACTTTGGATTTGCCCGAAGCGTGGCACGCCACTTTTGGTGGGCCACTCGCCACTAGAAAAGGGCCGATACATAGACCGCATAGCCCATCAGAAAGAGCGCAGCCACGGGGCGGCCTAAACGACCGACCGTGAGAACTACGACGGCAAGCACTGCGGATACGGCCACCATGACCGGGACATCAAACGTGGCCAACTCGGGCGAGACCTGCACCGGCTTGACGATCGCGGTTAGACCAAGAATTCCCAGGATGTTGAAGATGTTGGAGCCAACTACGTTGCCGACCGCAACCTCGCTATGGCGGCGGTAGGCCGCAACGACCGACGTCGCCAGTTCCGGGAGGCTTGTGCCCACGGCGACGATGGTGAGACCGATCACCGCCTCGGAAACGCCAAAGGCAAGGGCAATCGATACAGAAGAAACGACGAGCAAATGCGCGCCGGCGATCAGCGCGGCGATCCCACCAAGCAATGCAACTGCCTCTTTCAAGGCCGGCAACCGCACGGATAATTGAGGATCACGGTGGTTTTCTTTGCGCCCCGCTATTGTGGCGTAGCCGATGTAGACGCCGAGCACCGCAACCATCGCCAACCCGGCGAACGACCCTATCCGGCCGACCAAGCCAAGGCTAAGCATGACGAGAGCTGCAGCCATCATCATGGCGATATCGCGGGCGATCCCGGACATACGGACGGCCAGTGGCGCGATGGCAGCCGAAAGACCCAGAATCAATAGGATGTTTGCCATATTCGAACCGACGACGTTGCCGACGGCGATATCGGCGTGATCGTCCCATGCGGCTTGCAAGGACACCACGAGTTCGGGCATCGACGTGCCAAAGCCAACAACGGTGAGGCCAATCACCAAAGGCGGCAGCTCGAGCCGATTCGCGAGCGAAACCGCGCCACGCACCAGAGCCTCACCGCCAAGAAAAAGCAGGCACAGGCCGGCAAGGAGCAACCCGATATCGAGCAGCATTCAGACACCCTAGGGGGCGCCCGACCTCTCGTCGATCGGCCGCGCTCCGGAGAACGGATCGACAAGATGTGCGCGCACACTAGGTGATTTTCAATGGTGGCCTATCCGGCATTGAATTCCGACCGGCGACAACCGATCACCTCAACAAGACCTCGAATTGACAGCGAATCGCGCTTACCAATCCCCTAAAGGGGCCTCGAAGCCCCCATGAGGCCCCGTTTTCAAATTCTCGTCGCTGCAGAACCGGGTGTCAAAAAGTGCAAAACCCGGCGTCACGCTACAGCCAGCCGGCCGGGGATACCTTGGGGGTGGCGTTGGTAGCGGAGGTCCGTTTTTCCACTTCCCCCCCCATAGTTACGGCCGTTTTGCGGCCTAATCCCCCGGTGGATCGTCGCCCCCCTCAAAACGCAAAAAAGGCCCCCGCCCGGTCGAACCGGACGGGGGCCTTCTTCACTTCAGGACGTCAATGTCTACGCTGGCGTGGCCCGGCCGGATCAGCTCCCAGCCGTCCCGCGGCGCTGCGTGACAGGTCATGACAGCGCCGGTTCGACACCACCGGGCCGCATCGTTGATCCGGACGACGACACCTCCTCCTGCCGCGGTAGCGGACCCGGACGCGGGTGTCGAACGGAAGGGTGCGGTGCGTCAACCCCGCCCGTCAGGGCCGCGGGCCGGAACCGTTCGCCGCTGGCGGTTCCGGGTCCAGGTGTTCCCGCCGCCGTAGTACGAGGCGCGGCAGGATTGAGCGAGGGCGGGGAAGCGACGGCAACAAGGAGGGCCGCCGCGAGAGCGAGACGCTTCACGGTCGTTTCCTTCAGACAAAAAGAAAGCCCCGCCCGGTGGGAGCCGGACGGGGCGAGGTGCGGTCTATGGGAGGATCACATCAGGGCGAAGAAGTTGCCCTTCGCCGAGGAGACGGCGGGCGTGTAGATGGCAAGGATGCCCTGCGCTCCGTCGCCGCCCGGCCAACTCGTATTTTTCCCGTTGTGGCCGCCGGAGCCGCCGCCGCCGTACAATGGCGCGGATCAGCGACGACGTTGTCGACAGTCCCGGGGCCGCCGGCACCGCCGCCGGAACCCCCTCACCCTCATTGTTGCTCGTCTGGGTCCACAGCGCCTCCATGCCCCCGTCGCCGCCATTCGGGTGTACCCCCGCGTTGTCGCCGCCGGCACCGCCGCCGCCGTTCGTCCCGTCACCGCCGGGAGGGACGCCTCCTCCGGAGCCGAGACGATTGTTTCCGCCGGGACGCTGCTGGTAGAGGGCGGGACACTAGCGCTTGAGCCGCCGTTTGCACCACCGCCACCGCCCCCGCCACCGGCGGTGTTCGTGATATTGGTTCCGTCCCCCCCATCCCCGTTCGGACCGGCAGCACCGCCCCCACCGTTCCCCGGCCCGGCGGTGCCGCTTCCTATCAGCGCGGTGCCGCCGGAGTGTTTGATGTCGCCGACGCCTTCAGCCGCTTGTCCGCCGAGGATGTTTATGTAGCCGAAGCCGCCCTCAGTTCCGTTGAGCCAGAAGCCACGGCCGCCCTTGGCGAGGACGCCGTCAGCAGTCGAGGTCGGGGGGGTATTGGAAGTCTTGTTCAGCCAAGTGTCGCCGCCATCTTCGGCGGGCGCGTCTGTAACGCCCGCCCCTCCCGCCCCGATGTTGACGTAAACGTCGGACCCGGGCAGGTCGAGGTTGTCGGTTTCCAGCAGGCCCCGCCGCCGCCGCCGGGGCGCTCGTAAAAGGCAACACCACCCCCACCGCCGCCGCCGATTGCGATGAGCCTGTTGACGTTCGAGAAGTCGTCCGGGACCCGCCAAGTGGTCCCGCTTTTGATGAAGACGATTTTGTCGGTCATAGTCCCGCCGCCTCTTTCGCCGCGATGATCCCCAGCTCGTCTTCGTGAGCTTCACGAAGCCGTTCTCGATCGCCGCCCCGAAGTCGATGATCACCAGCGCCGACCGCTCCATCAGGCGTTGCGTCCCCGCGTCCGCACTGGCGTAGAAGTCGGCGATCCTCCGGAAGTGGAAGACCGTATGCCGCTGCGCCGCCATGCGGAGGAAGGCCGCGACGTCCTCCGGGAGGTCCGCCGCGTCGATCTCGATCCACCAGCGCCCGCGTCTTCTCGTCGTCGTAGAGTTCGGCCGGTGCCGGCGCGTCGCCCTTCGGGCCGTAGATCGGCGCCTTGATCTTCCGGGTGTAGGCTTGCTCGCCCTCGTGGGCGCCTTCCGTCCCGCCGCCGACGCCGAGCGCCTTGGCAAGCGCCTGTCCGTCGAAGCCGGTCAGGCCCATATCGACCTCGCCGGACCCTTCCAACCACGACAGTTCGAGCTTGAGGACCGCCGCGTCCCACTCGCTCGAAAGCGTCGTCTGGTTGTCCGCGAAGGACAGGCGCGGCGCTGCGCCTCGGACCAGCCGGTGCAGTCGATGACCGGGACCATCCCCTCCGGGAGTTCGGACCCTGTTGGGAAGGTGGATGCGGCGCCCTTCCCCGTAGATCGCGAGCGCGGCAAGCCGGCGCTTGTGGCCGGCGACGATCCCGTCCTCATCGGCAAGGATCGGAGACGTCCATCCGACATTGTCGATGACGGAGACGAGTTGCCGGACAGAGGCGGCGGAGTGCTTCCGCGCGTTGCGCTCGTAGGGGGACAAGGTCGCTGACCGGACGGAGGTCAACGGTGACTGACGGGGCATCGGACAAGGGGGTTCGCTCCTCATTGATGAGCGTCGCCAGACGGCCGGTCCCCAGATAGCTCGCCGGCTCCAACTCAAAACCGGAAAATTGGACCGAAAAAAACGCGAAAGCCCGGGGGCCGCGTCGCCCGCAGTCGCCGCTCGCCGACAGACGGTCCCTTGAGGGGGGCAGCTTCTGCTTGACCCGCTCGCCTGCCTCGGACCGCGAGGCAGGGCAGGCACGAGGCGGGTGGATGGGGGCCAGATCCGGCCCGGGAGGGCCGAGCGTCAGGCGAGCCCGTACGAGGCCACGGCGGGGCAGGGCGACCGCAGGCGGACGGCCCCCCTGCCCCCGGACGGGTCGCTTCGGGTTGCATGGCTTGGCGGTTCAGACCTTGAGGATGCGCGATAGCTCGTGCATGGCCCGGGTTGCGACGTCGTTGCCGGACTGCTCGAAGGCTTCGAGGGTTGCGTCCTTGACCATCTCCTTCGGGACGCTCGGGCCGTACATCCTTCGATTGGAAAGCGGGCCTCGCCCTTCCGGTGGAAGACGTCACCGCCGTACTTCGCCACGATGAACGCATGGGGGAAGCGTTCCGCTGTGCCCCACACCTTGGCGCGGACGCCGTAGGTGAACCGCACCGGCTTGAAGAGGCGGAGGGGATCGCTCGGCCTCGCCCCTCGATGACGGCCCGGAGGTTCTTCGTGGTCGAGGACTTCAAGCGGGTCGCCTCGGTGATCATCGGCCGGGGGATCGACGTCTGTTGCCGGAGCGTCCGCTTAACGAGGGTGAAGGCCTTGCGGCCTTCGTGGTTGATCGCCCGGGAGAACGCCTTGATGGCGTCGCCGGCGCCGACCCGGGTGACCGTTGCCTCGAACTTGACCCGGGTCTGGTCGAGGTCACGGATGATAATCCCACTCACATGACGCCTCCTCGATGTCCGTTCCCATCCTCCGTTCCGCGTTCCCTTCTCAATCGGGGACGGGGAGAGGGCTTAGGCCCTCCCCCCTCCCCTTGAGGAGGAAGAAGAAGAAGCTGGAAGACTGAAGGGGAGGAATAAAAGAAGCGCATGAGTGCGCCGCACACGAGGTTTTCGACCGTTTCGGCCCCGCCGTCAACGGAGGCCGCGACAGATAGTAATGGTATCTTAGGGAAATAGCGGGCGCCGCGAGGACAAATTTCGCCTGTCCCGGCAAGACGTTAGACCTATTTCGGGAAAACACTACTTTCGTGCGTAAGGTTTTCTCGACGTGAGACGCGGATTTCCGGAGCGTGACACCGTGGCGGAGCGTGACAGGCCGTGACACTTGTCACGTTTTTAAGGTCGACAACCGGCTTTTGCAGGATTTTCCGCTTTGAACCCGTTTTGCCGGGATGTCACGCTTCAATGGGCGTGCCGGCGTGACGGTTCGGCCCGAGAACGTGACGTCGCGCCCGTGGACCCGGAGGTCCATCCGATGCTTGACGCGGATTGCGGTGGTGCTCCGCTGGGAACAGCCGTTTGTTCATAAATCGTACCGGGCTCCCCCAAAGCTGGCGTGCGGTATATCGGCTCGCTTGCCGTCGATGGGTTCAGCTCTAGTCTAGAGGGTGGCGATCAGGCCATCGTACCCTTTTGCGGCTACCTTACCTTCTCGAAATCCGGCAGCACCCACGTCCTGTTGAAGTGCGCTTCCGTGGGGCCGTAGAGGCGGAAGTAACGGAGCCACGCCTTGCCTACCACGCTGGGAATCCAATTCTTCTCGAATCCTGCCGACGCTTTTGGGCCAACGCAAAGGTCTACCGAGCCGTCTGCATTCTTCACTAGATCGCGTTGGCGTGACGAGCGGTCGGCGATCTGTTTTCCGTTGTCGATCAGGCCGAGCGTAGACACGTCATAGACCGTAAGCGACCGAGGCGGCCATTCGCAGGCGCGTCATCGCCGAAGTACGCGAGGGGGCGCTGGAAATATTCGCCGCCTGCGATGTAGCAGGAGTACCGGCCCGCGCCTCGGGCTTCATCGCCGAGGACGAGACCGTGTCCGAGGTCATCGCCGCGCTCGCCAGCGGGCGGACGAGGCCGAGGGGATGATCGCTCACGTGCGACCCGTCTTCCGTGAAGCCGTGGCACGGGTCGCAGCTTCGGGCAGGCACGATGCTGACGGGGTTGCTCGTGCCCCGCTCCTCTCGGCGAAGAGCCTGTCCGTGAGCCGCTCGGTGGCGGTTCGAAGGCCTCAGCGTCGTCGAGCCCGGTTCTCTTCCTTCGTGGAGTCATGATTGGAAGCGGTGGCGAGGGCGACTTGCTGTCGGACGAACCCGAGGTGCGAGCGGCCGTCGCCGCATTCGCCGACGATGACGCGGTGGTGGCTTTGGCCGAGTATCGGGCACCGCGGGTGATTGTTGAGGCTATGCTAGACCGGCTGCGCCCAGACGCTTGATCGAACGCCCTGTCGGGCCGTGGCCGGCGTGTCGCCGGTCGGTGATGGTTTCGGCAACATGGTGCCAATTGGAGAGTTGTTCTCACAAATTCGGCCGAGCCAGAGCACTAACAGGCCGGAGCTCCTCCAGAAAATGCCGCGACCGGACAC
>CAVUOD010000009.1:0-32729 GCA_963743015.1 uncultured Alphaproteobacteria bacterium | reverse complement strand
CGATACCGTCATTGTGACTCCCCGTGAGCTTTGGCAGTCCGAGTGCAGACTTTGTCAAACAAGTTCCCGAGCCTACAGTTCTGCTCCGGGTCAAACTGCGAAGCGGTTTGCCGTTGCGGGCATGTCCGCTTCTCCGTCGATTTCAGACATGAAGGGAGCGCGCTGAGCGCATCGTGAGGCATAGTCAAGCTGCCCTGACCAAAACGTCAGGATCATGCACAACGAACTCACCGACGGCGTTAGCCAATGCAACGCATTCACGCCGTAAGGCGCACGACATTGCCGTTGCCGGCTACCAGCCTGTCAATTTCATCAGCGAGCCTCTGCAGCGCCTCCCCATGCTCTCGCTGGTAGCGTGAGCGGGCGTACACTGCGGTTGCACCCTCGGCGATGTGAGCATGACCGAGCACGACGCTCACAACGTGGGGCGCCACGCCAATGTCGCCGAGCATCGTGGCCACGGTTCGCCGGAGGTCGTGTCTGTGCCATCCATTGGTACCGCTGGCGTGCTGCAGCTTCTTCGTCTCGCGATCCCAATTGCTCAGTTGACCACCGCGCTTCGATGGAAACACCAGGGGCGCGCTCGCACGGAAATTCTGCGAGATCTTATGTGGTCGGCGCTATACGGCTGTTTCCTGGTGATGTGCGTGGTTCTTCAAGTGGCGCGCGTGCTGCACGGGTGACGGACTGTCGCGATGCGCCTCGCATCGAGAGTGATCGCCACTCAGAAGGGCGTGAACGATATCGCCCCGGTCATAGATTCATACGGATTCAGGATCGTGACGCCAAGGTCGTAGTCGTTCAAGTCGTCATCCAGCATCGTGACGGCGGAGACAGCGTTGGTCTGCGGTTCCAAGCAGAGCGCTGGCCGCTTCGGATCGGCATAGACCATCAGATGCTTGAAGATCGGCGCGGCCTCGATCGTGAGGCTCAGCCCGCGGCTCGGCCATTGGATGGCGGCCCGTCGCGTCCAGTCGCCAAAGCAATTCAATATCCCATCCGGCGGCACCGTCCTTGGACGGCGGAAATCGAGTTCTGGCGGCGGCGGCAGGTTCCCGGTCGGCACGCCGTCTTCGTCGATGAGCCACACGATGCCGGCGTCGAAGGTGATGAGCGCATCGGGATCCGGCGGAAACCACGGATGCTGGCCGAAGCCGAAGGGCATGCGCCGATCACCGCGGTTCTCGACGGTCGTGACCACGGTGAGAGCCTCCGGCGACAGCGTGAACCTTTGCTCGGCGCAGTAGCTGTATGGCTCCTCTGGAGCGATGTGTTCGAGACGCAGGACGATCTCTTTGTCGTTCAGGCGACGCGTGGTCCAAGGCAGGTGCCAGCCGTTTCCGTGTACATTGTACCGCTCGGGCGGGTTGTTCATGGCGAATGTGTAAGAGCGGCCATCGAACGAGAACCGGTTTCGTGTGATCCGGTTGGCGTAGGGGACCATGGGAAACATCGCGACGCCCAAAACGTTGCGCGCCGCACGATCCGCATCGCTCAGCGGCCGCATGATATCGGTGCCGGCCTTGCGGAAGAACGCGACGCTTCCACCGATCTCACCCACCAGTCCAATCGACAGGTCTCCGCAATGCAGCTCTTCCATGGCCGGTCTCGTCATTGTCACATCGGTCGTGGCGGTCGGGCCCGGGAACGTCCGGTTACGGCTTCATAATCTTGATGCTATTATGATATTTGAGCGAATTCACGATGCAAAGAATTCAATAAAATCATGGATATACCCGTTAACACCGATCTCCTGCCTGCGCGACAGCTGCATCGCCGGGATGGGCCGCTCTATCGCCAACTCGCCGCCATCCTGCGCAGACCCATCTTTGACGGCGCCTACACGGTCGGCTCCGTCCTCCCCAAAGAGGCCGACATCGCAGATCGTTTTGGCATCAGCCTCATAACCGTTCGTCAGGCATTGCGCGAACTCGAAGCGGACGGATTGATCAAGAAGCGAGCCGCGAAGCCCGCCGTTGTTGCCGCCCGGACGCCCAAGCCGCGCAATACCGGCATGTACAGGCGCCTTGCAGATATCGAGTCTTATACCACGGACGCTCGCCTGCAGGTTATGAGCTATCGCCGCGAGCGCTCGACTATCGCCTGCGAGACGTTCGGTCTGTCGCTCAGCGAGTCCTGCTACTGCCTGAGGGCGATATTGATGGTCGATGACCGCGCCGACACGCACGTCACGACTTTCTTCCCGCCTGATGTTGGCCGGCGTCTGGCCAAGTCTGATTTCGACGACGTGCTGATCTTCCGGGCGCTCGAAAAGCACCTGGGCATCCAGGTCGGCAAGGCCCACATTTCGGTCAAGGCCGAGGTCGCGGACGCGGCGATCGCACGCGACCTGGGCTATGAACAGGGGAGCCCGATCCTGCTTATCGAGATGCTCTATTATTCAACCGGGGGGCAGCCGGTGGAATTGACATTCGGACGGCATCGCGCCGATGTCTTCAGCCTCGGCTACGACGTCACCAACACCTAGCGGTGTTCGTCGGGCCTCGCGCATGGACACGGCCTAAAGATTATAATAGCATAACCTTCGCGCTGAACTCGGCAGTTTCGGCTCGTCGGATCTTGCGCCTGTTCGGTGCGGCAGGCCTGTTACGTTGACCGGCCGGGAGGTGCATGATACCGGTGTCATTGCAGGAAAGAAGCCAAACTGCGCCATTGCATGCCGAATAAGGAGAGCCAGGGAAGCGTCCATAACGGATAGCTTCGCCAGGAGGGGAGGAAGGAAATGAAGATGCTGAAAGCCGGCCTCTTTGCGGCCGGGGTTGCCGCATTGCTCGTTGGGGCTATGCCCCATGATGCCATGGCGGCGGGAAAAACCTACACCGTCTACCTGTCCAACAACTTCGTCGGGAACGACTGGCGCCAGCAGATGGAGCGCGTCGCCAAGGTCTCGGTCGAGAAGGGACCGCTCATGGGGCGGGTCAACCTGAAGATCGAGAATGTCGACAATACCGTCCAGGCGCAGATCAGCTCGCTGAACAACATCATCCGCGCCAAACCCGACGCGATCGTCGTGGATGGCGGGTCCTCGGATGCCCTCAATCCGACGCTGAAGAAGGCGTGCGATGCCGGAATCGTCGTCATCAGCTTCGATCAGGTGGTCACCGAGCCCTGCGCCTATGCGCTCGAGTCGGACTGGAACCGCATCCCGGCCGTGATGGCCGAATGGATGGCGAAACAGCTCAACGGCAAGGGCAAGGTCTTCGTCGACCGCGGCCTCGCCGGCGCGCCCATCTCGAAGCAGCTCGAGGACGGCTATCTCGCCGTGCTCAAGAAGTATCCGGGCATCGAGGTGGTCGGCAACTACAACGGTCAATATGCGCTGGGGCCGGAGCAGGAGGGCGTCGCCAGCCTGCTCGCCGCGCATCCTGAGGTCGATGGCATCCTCACCCAGGGTTATGGCAGTGGCGCGATGAAGGCTCTCGCCGATGCCGGCCGGCCGATCGTCCCGGTCACCGCCTTCTCCTATAACGGGACCGCTATCGCCTGCCTGCAGACGGCCGGCGCCAAGTGCATCCTCGGCTCCAATCCCGCCTACCTGTCGTCCGAGGCGATCAAGCTGGCGGTCGACATCCTCGACGGCAAGCCGAAACCCGCCAATCGCCATGTGCTGGTCAACGGCGATTTCCTGACCACCGATCCGATCAAGTCGGAACTCTACCCGAATGCGGTGATGCAGAAGCTTGAGATGGGCAAGAACGCCTTCTCCGACCAGCCGCCGGGTCTGACGCTTCCGATCACGCCGAGCTGGGTCGACATCACCGCCAAGGAAGCGGCTGGCTCATAGGTTCATTGCGCTGACTTGCGGCGCCCCGGAGGTTCTTTGCCGACGGGGCGCCGACGTGATTTGGGATGGACCATGGACCTGATTCAGGCCTCCCGCGTATCGAAGCATTTCGGCGGCGTGGTAGCGCTGCGCGAAGCCGAGTTTCATGCGCGGGCCGGCGAGATCCATGCACTGATCGGCGAGAACGGTGCCGGCAAGAGCACCTTCATCCAGGTGCTGGCCGGCGCTGTCCATGCGAACTCGGGCACCATACTGCTCGCCGGCGAGCCGTTCGCCGCAGCCAATCCGAGCGCCGCGCAGGATGCCGGCATCTCGGCCGTCTTCCAGGAGCTCTCGCTGATCCCCGACCTGACGGTCGAGCGCAATATCTGGTTTCGGCGCGAGCCCATGTCGCGCTGGGCTACTGTCCAGTCAAAGGATCTTCGCCGACGGACACTCGAGCTGCTCGAGCGCTATGAATTCCCGCCCATGCGCATTGATCAGGAGGTCCGCCGCCTGACGCTCGCGGAGCGCCAGCTCGTCGAGATCGCCAAGGCGCTCGCACGAGATCCCCAGGTGCTGATCCTCGACGAGGCCACCTCGGCGCTCGCCCCGCGCGAGACCGAATGGCTGCTGCGCCTCGCCAGGCGCTTCGCCACGGAGGGCGGCCTGGTCGTCTACATTTCCCATCGGCTTGCCGAGGTGCGCGACATAGCCGACCGGCTGACCGTCTTCCGCAACGGCGAGACCGTCGCCGCGCACGACGTCCACGCGGTCAGCGACGACGAGATCATTGCCGAGATGCTGGGACGGCGCATGGAGCGCCTCTACCCGGAGCGGGTGGACACGACGACCGGCAAGATCGCGCTCAAGGTCCGCAACCTCGCGGTCGGTGACCGGCTGCAGGACGCCAGTTTCGACCTGAAGGAGGGCGAGGTACTCGGTGTCGGTGGCCTGCAGGGCCATGGCCAGCGCGAGCTGTTCCAGGCGCTCTTCGGCATCGGCCGCGCCAGGGGCGAGATCGAGCTTTGGGGCAAGCGGTTGGTGGGGCACGGTCCGCGCCACGTCATGACGGGCCGCGATGGCATTGCCTTTGTACCTGAAGATCGGCGCGGCCAGGGTCTGCTGCTGTCCAAGAGCGTGCGCGAGAACCTGACGCTTTCGGTCGTGCGACGCTTTTCGCGCTTCGGCTTCCTCAGTGCCGGCGGCGAGGCAGCCTTGGTGGATGATATGATCCGTGCTCTCAGGATCAAGACGCACAATCCTGGCCAACTCGCCGGCACTCTGTCCGGCGGCAATCAGCAGAAGGTCATCTTCGGCAAGATGTTGCTGACCGAGGCGCGGGTCATCCTGCTCTACGACCCGACGCGCGGCGTCGATGTTGGCACCAAAGGCGAGATATTCCAGCTCATGCGCGATCTTGCCTCCAGGGGCTATGCCATCCTGTTCTATTCCAGCGACCTGCCGGAACTCGTCCATGTCGCCGACAGGGTGGCGGTGATGCGCAACGGACGGATCGGGGCAATCCTCGAGGGCGAAGCGATCTCCGAGGAAGCGATCCTGCGTGCGGCGATGACAGAACGAGGGCAGTTGAACTGATGACGGCGGAAGCGTCGGCGGAGTTGACGGAGCTGGTGGTGGAACCCGTGGCCGTTCGCAAGACGAAGCTGATCGACAATGCGCCATTTCTGGTCGCCTGCGCGATGCTGGTCGCGCTCTTGATCTTCTATGCGACGCTGCGCTCGGACGTCTTCAGCCTCGAGGAACTCAACGTCGATACCGCCGCCGCCTTGACCCTGATGCTTGCCGCTACGGGGCAGACCATCGTCCTCATCCGCGGCGGCATCGATCTCTCGATCGGCGGAATGATCAGCCTTGGAACGGTGATTGCCGCAACCCAGTTCGGCGATAGCTGGCAAAGCGCGGCACTCTGGTTCCTGATCATTCTTGCCATCGGCTTTGCCGTCGGCGCCGTCAACGGGCTGATCATCTCCGTTCTGCGCCTCCAGCCCTTCCTGGTCACCCTTGCCACATGGTCGATCCTGTCGGGCACGGCGCTGCTGATATTGCCAACCGACGGCGGCCAGCTGCCCACCGCCTGGATGGCCTTCGGCAGCGCGACCTATTTCGGCCTGTCCAGCTCGGTGTGGGTTCTCGCCGTCCTCTTCCTGTTCTGGCTGTGGTTCCGCGGCACGCGCCTCGGCACCGTCATCCGCGCCACCGGTTCCAACGAGAAGTCGGCGTTTCTATCGGGCGTCAACATCACATTGATCAACGTAGTGACCTACGGCCTTTCCGGCCTCTTCGCCGCCCTTGCCGCCCTCTATCTGACGACGCAGACCGGCGCCGGCTCGCCAACCATCGGCAAGGACTACATCCTTCCGTCGGTGGCAGCCGCCGTCATCGGCGGCATCAGCCTGTTCGGCGGCCGCGGCGGCCTGTCGGGGACGATCATCGGTGCCTTCATCCTGACGATCATCGGCAATCTCGTCTTCGTGCTTTCGGTGTCGAGCTACTGGCAGCCGATCGTCTCGGGCGTGATCCTGCTGATCGCCGTGCTGGCAAGCTCTCTTGCCGAGCGCTCCGCGCGCCGGAGCATGACATGAGCGCCGCCTTCTCGCGTTACCGAACGATCTTGCTCGCCTATCTGGGCATGATCGTCCTGTTGGCTGTGACCAGCTTCTTCTCGCCGGGCTTCCTCGCCGGGGCGCATGTGCGCACCATCGTCGTGCTGGCGGCGTTCGTCGGCATCGTGGCGCTCGGACAGACATTCGTGATTATCGGCGGCGGTATCGATCTGTCGGTGCCCTGGGTTCTGAACTGCGCCGCGATCCTGATGACGCTGGTTGCCAAGGGCCACAACGAGCCACTTGTCTATGCAATTCCGCTGGTGCTTTTCGGTGGCGCCGCAGTTGGCCTCATAAACGGCGCCGGCGTAGCGCTGTTCGGTGTGCCGCCCATCATCATGACGCTCGCGGTCAATGTCATCCTGCAGGGCGGCATTCTGGTCTACACGGGCGGCACGCCGCAGGCTGTCGCACCGACGCTGATCCAATTCCTGGCGGTTGGCCGCTTCGGCGCCTTACCGGTGATCGCCATCCTGTGGGCGGTGATGGCAGTCGCCGCATCGCTGCTCCTCTCAAAGACCGCCTTCGGTCGGCAACTCTATGCCGTCGGGACCAGCCCAACGGTTGCCGAATTCTCCGGCGTGCCGATCGTACGCACGATCGTCCTCGCCTACACGCTCTCGGGCCTGACGGCGGCCGTCGCCGGTATGCTGCTCACCGGCTATACGGCGCAGGCCTATCTCGGCATGGGCGACCCCTATCTGTTCACCTCGATTGCAGCCGTAGCGATCGGCGGCGCGTCGATCCTGGGCGGCAGCGGCCACTACATAGGCACGATCGCAGGCGCCTTCGTGCTAACCATCCTTGCGGGATTGCTGCCGGCGCTGAACCTTTCCAACGGTGCGCTGCTCATCGTCTACGGTGCCGTCATCCTGATTACGGTTTCGTTGGCCAGCGAGGCCTTCTCCGACCTTGCCATGAAGATTCGTGGTCCGGTGCGTCGCCGGCCGGACCAACCTGCTGAGAGCGAGATGTCATGATCGAGATCGAATGTGTGGTCGATTGCGCCGCCGAGCTCGGCGAGGGCACCTATTGGGATGCTGCGGCACAGGTCCTGTGGTGGATCGACATCTACGGTCCGACGATCCATCGCTACGATCCGGCGAGCGGTGCCGACGACACATGGACGGCGCCGGAATATCTCGGCACGCTGTCGGTGCGCGCCAAGGGTGGGCTGGTCGTATCGATGGCGAGCGGCTTCTACTTCTTCGATCCCGAGACCGGCGCCTTTACCGCGATCGCCGATCCCGAATCCGATATCCCCGACACCCGCTTCAACGACGGCAAGACCGACCGGCAAGGCCGCTTCTGGTCGGGCACCATGTTCGAGGCGCCGGGCAAGCCACCCGCAAAGATCGCCTCGTTGTGGCGGCTCGATCCTGATCTCAGTGCCCACAAGATCGTTGAGAACTTCGGCTGCGCCAACGGCCTTGCCTGGAGTCCCGACAACCGGACCATGTACTTCACCGACAGCCACACACCGGTCGTCTGGGCCTTCGATTTCGATCCCGCGAGCGGAGAGGTCAGCAACCGCCGCGATTTCATCGACCTGTCGTGGATGGGTGGCATCGTCGACGGCGCCACCGTAGACGCAGACGGATGCTATTGGCTGACAGTGCCGTTCAAGGGCAAGGTGATGCGCTACGACCCGGCCGGCAAGCTGATGCAGACCATCGAACTTCCGGTCGACCTGCCGACCTGCTGCGAATTCGGCGGCAAGGACCTCGACGTGCTCTTTGTGACCACCGCAATCTACCGGCGTGATGCGGCGGCTCTGGCAGGTCAGACCAATCCGGGTGGCCTCTTCGCTATTCGGGGACTTGGCGCCAAAGGCGTGCCGCTGGTTCCATTCGCGGGTTGAGGGCTGGTTTTCGTCGCGGTCTGTGCCGCCGTCAAAACAGGAGGGCGGTCATGCCTCCATCGACAACGAAGCCTGAGCCGGTGACGAACGACGACTGGTCGGATAGCAGAAAAGCGATAGCGCGGGCGATCTCGGTCGGATCGGCGATACGGGCAATGACATTGCGCTCGAAGCTGAGGCCGGCCTTCTCAACGCCACCGGCTGCGTCGATCCCGGCCCGGGTCATGCGTGTGTCGACCGAGCCGACAACAAGGGCGTTCACGCGAATGAAATCGACCGCATAATCGAGGGCGAGCTGGCGGGAGAAGGCGAGCACACCGCCTTTCGACGCCGCATAGGCGGGAACACCCGGAACGGTTGCCAGCGCATGCACCGAGGCGATGTTGACCACACTGCCGCCGCCTGCCTCGCGGATCGCCGGCAGCGTCGCGCGGCACACCCGGAAGATCGCCGTGAGGTTGATTGCCAGCGTCGCGTTCCATTCCTCATCGGTAACGTCTTCGACGCGTTTGCCGGTCATATAGATGCCGGCGCAGTTGACTACGCCGTCGATACGTCCATGAGCGGCAAGCGCCGCGGCGACGGACTTGCGGACGTCGCTTTCCAGCGTGACGTCAGCTTCCCGGAAGATGACCGGCCACTGGTTGCGCGCGGCGGCGGCGTTCAGCTCTGCGCCCGCTTCGGCGTCGAGGCCGATGCCGAAGACGCGCACGCCGGCGGCGCCGAGGAGCTCTGCCGTGGCGCGACCGATGCCCGTGGCGGCACCGGTCACGAGGATTGACTTGCCGCGCAGGGACGACGGTACCTCCGTCACGCGCGCGCCTCCGCTGCTATTGCGCCGCGCGTCTTTTCCGCCTGTGCGGCCGCGATCGCGCGCAGAACCCGCTCCTCGGTGGCGTCTGCCTTGTCCATCTCATCGATAATACGGCCGTCGTTAATCACCAGGTTGCGGTCGCACAATCCGATGATCTCCTCGAGTTCCGAAGACACCACGATCAGTCCGACCCCGTGATCGGCGAGATCGACGATCAGTCGGTAAATCTCGCTACGCGTACCGACGTCGACACCCTTGGTCGGCTCGTCGAGCAACAGAACCTTGGGCCGGTTCATCAACACGCGCGCGAACAGCAATTTCTGCTGGTTGCCGCCGGAGAGATGCGAGACGGAAGCGGCGGGGGAGGGGGCCTTGATCGCCAGCTCCCGCATGGCGCTGAGCGCAAGTGTCTCTTCGGCCCGGCCGGCGATAACGCCGCCAGAAGAGAACAGCTTGAGATTGCCGATGGTGATGTTGCGCCCGACCGGCAGGTTGAATAGCAGGCCGGTCCGCTTCCTGTCTTCGGTAAGAAGCGCGATGCCGGCCTCGCGGGCCGCCCGTGTCGAGCCGGTTGGCAACGCGCGTCCCGCCAGCGTGATCTTTCCCTGATGGGGCAGGCGGCCGTAGATCGCGCTCAGGAGCTCGGTGCGGCCAGAGCCGAGCAGGCCGGCAACGCCGAGGATTTCGCCGGCGTGCAGCTCGAAGCTGACATCGTGAACGCCGAGATGAATGCCGTAATGCTCTTCGACGGAAAGGTGCTCGACCTTAAGCAGCGTCTGCTGGCCGGCCGGCGGACGGCGGCTGGGGTAGAGACGCTGCAGGCGCTGGCCGGACATCGCGGCGATGATCCGGTCACTGTCGAACTCGCCGCGCTGAAGCTCGGCAGCGACGAGCCCGTCGCGCAGCACCGTAGCGCTGTCGCAAAGCGTGACCACCTCCGGCAGTCGGTGGGTAATGAAGATCATGGTGGTGCCTGTCGCGCGCAGTCTGCCGAGCAGGCCGAAGAGCAGCGCGACCTCGGTGCCGGACAACGATGCCGTCGGCTCGTCGAGCATCAGCACGGCCGGTTTGGTCGCCAGTGCCCGCACGATCATGACGAGGTGACGTTGGGCGGCGGTGAGCGAGGCGACCAGGGCGGACGGATCGAGCGGAATGCCGAAATCGCGGAACATCGCGGCCGCTCGCTGCCTTAGGCGCCGCTGCCTGACCAGCAGCCCATGGCCGAGATTGGTCTGGCCGGCAAAGACATTCTCCGCCACGGTCAGTTGTTCGAAGACCTCGATTTCCTGCGGCACGTATGCGACGCCGCGCGAACGGGCGTCGCCCGGTGTATGGAACTGCACCACCTCGCCGCCTACGCGGATCGTGCCGTCGAACGAGCCGGCGGTGTGCACGCCGTTGAGAATCTTCACCAATGTCGACTTGCCGGCCCCGTTCTGGCCGAGCAGGGCGTGGATCTCGCCGCGGCGGACACGGAAGTCGATGCCGCGCAGGGCCTGCACCCCGGCGAAGCTCTTCACGATTCCGGTCGCCTCGATGACGAAGGGCGACGATTGATCCGACATGCCGTGCTCCCGCGGGCCTCCGGGCCGCGCAAGGCGGCCCGGAGGGGAGGAACGACAGCGCCTACTGGCCGGCGCTGTCGAGGATGGCGTAGTAAGGCGCCAGGTCGCTGGCGGTGATCACCTTGGCCGGGAGCGGGTTCAGGTAGGGAACCTTCTTGCCCTCGGCCAGCGCCGCCGCCAGTTCGGCGGTCTTGGCACCTTCCTCGTAGAGCGGCTGGGCGACGATGCCGTAGGCGTCGCCGGCCTTGATGATGTCGAGGTTCTGGCGGATGTAGTCCATGCCGATGATCACGATATTGCGGCCGGCCTTGCGGGCCGCCCCGGACCAGGTCTGGATGCCGTTGCCGGTGGTCGAGAAGGCACCCACGACGTCGGGATTGCCTTGCAGGATGCCGACGGCCTTGCCCTCGGCAGCCGACGGCTCGAAGCCTTCGAGCTGGGTATCGAGAATCTTGATGTCCGGATACTTGGCCTTCATCTCGGCACGGAAGGAATTGGCCATCACGTTCTCGGTGGCGTTGTAGCTGCCCTGGGTCAGCGCAACGACGCCCTTGCCGCCGAGCTTGGCACCCATCGCGTCGGCAGCGTTGGCGCCGGCCGCGGGAATGTCTTCACCCGTGGCCGCATTCAGGCCGGGGATCGTGCCTTCCTTGGGCAGGACATGCCAGGTGACGACCGGATAGCCCTGCTGGGAGAGCTTGCCGATATAGGGATAGAGCTCGGGCCCGGGGCCATAGACGGCAACCGCGCCGAACTTGGTGCGGGCAAGCGCCGCCTCGGCCAGCGGAATGCTGGCCGGCGCATCGTAGTTCGTGGCGCTGGGATTGCCGACGACCTCGCACTGATAGCCAAGCTCCTTGCACTTGGCGAGGAAGCCGGCCTGCATCAGGCGATGCACCGGATGGTCGCGCATCGGCTGGACCCATAGCAGTGCCTTGTCAGCGGCGTAGCTCGCACCGCTGGTCATGACAGTGGCCGCAAGCACAGCCGCTGCACCGAGTTTCATGATCGTCGACATACTTCCCTCCCTGTTTATGCCGGTCTCTCGCCGGCAGTTCTCCCCTTCCGCCGCACGACGTGCCTCGCCGTGCGCGGAAATCATTCTTCGTTGATCTGAACCTGAACCCGGGCTTCGGCCTCGGTCGGTTCTCCCGAGCGACCGGCGCCTGCGATGAAGAAGCGCCGGCGGAGGATGTCGAGCCCCACCGCGAGCACCATGATCACGCCGACGGCGATCTGCTGCCAGTTGGCGTTGACTTCGATGACCACGAGGCCGCTCTGCACGACCTGCAGCAGGATGATGCCGGACAACCCTCCGGCGATCGTGCCTGCGCCGCCAAAGAGACTGACGCCGCCGACCACGACGCCGGCGATGACGGCAAGCTCCCAGCCGCTGCCGATCGAGGTCGTGCCGGCGGCGAGATCGGCCATAACGAACATGCCGGCGATGGCTGCGAGCGCGCCGATCAGCATGAAGGCGCCGATCTTGTAGGCGGTGACATTGATGCCGACCAGGCGCGCCACCTCCTGGTTGCCGCCGGTCGCATACATGTTGCGGCCGATAGTCGTGCGGCGCAGGACGAAATCGGCGGTCAGCGCCGCCACGATGAAGAAAATGAAGCTCCAGCCGAGCCCGAGGATCGGTCGCGCCAGGCCGATCTGGCCGATGATGGCGGGCAGGGGATAGACCGGATAGCCGTTGGTCACCACCTGGATCAGGCCCTGGCCGATGAACAGCATGCCGAGCGTCTGGATGAAGGCGGGAATCTTGAGCTTGACGACGATGGCGCCGTTGACCAGGCCGATGCCGGCGCCAACCAATACGCCGCCGATGACGGCCAGGGGCACGGGCCAGGCCAGCGCCGTCATCAGGCGGGCGGCGACGACCGCACTGACGCCGGCCACCGAGCCGACCGACAGGTCGAACTCGCCGCCGATCAGGAGAACAGTCTGTCCGATGGCAATGATGCCGACGAACGAAACGATCGTCAGGATTGCGCGGATGTTCCGCTCGGAAAGGAACGCGGGCTGCAGAACGTAGAAGAAGGCAACGATGATGATCAGGGCCGCAAGGACGCCGACTTCGCCGGCGGCAAGCATGCGGACGAGGCGATCGCTGGTGCTCCCGCGGCCACTCGTCTGCGCCTCGCGCGCGACAACGCCTTCCACCATACGCCCTCCCCCTGCGCATGTTCCGGTGCGCACACCGTCCACCCGATGGCGATCTGAATGCCGCCGTTAGGATTATGCTATTATAATAATTTGAAATGCACCAGCATATTTTGGAACAGATATGGTGGTCCCGTTGTCATCAGGAGGCGCATGATCCATCAGCGACCGGTGGCGGTCTGGGTCCGGGGTTCCGCCGTCCGCGTAAGCCGCTAAGATGATGAAAGGCTGGTCGATAGAGCTCACCTTGTGATGGATTCACCTAAGGATCGTCGGCGTGGATCCGACACGACGAACCGCCTCGGCATGCGCGAGATTGCGTCGCGGGCGGGGGTTTCGCCGATAACGGTATCACGCGCCTTGAAGACGCCGGACAAGGTATCGCCGGATACCCGTCAGCGCATCTTGGAGGTGATCGAGCGGGAAGGGTTCATCCCCAGCCAGGTCGCCTCCAGCATGCGCGGTGCCGGACGGATTATCGGCACCATGGTGCCGCCGCTCATCAATTCGGGCATCGCCGAACAGGTGCAGGGCATGTCCGACGAGTGCCACGAGAGCGGCTACCAGCTTCTGCTCATCCAGGGCGATTTTGCTGCGGCGGCAGAAGAGAAGGCGGTTCGTGCCCTGCTCGGCTGGCGACCGGCGGGACTAATCCTGCAGGCCTTCGTCCAGGGCGATGTCACACGACAGATTTTGCATGACAGCCGTATTCCGGTCGTTGAGATCAGCGAGATCCGCGGCAAGAAGCCGATCGACATGGCGGTGGGTATTTCCAATTTCGAGACCGCCTACGCCATGACCTCCCACCTGGCCACCAAGGGCTACAGCAAAATCGGCTTCGTCTCGACGCCGATCCACGGCAACGACCGCCTGCAGCAGCGCCGGATCGGCTACCGGCAGGCGATGACCGACCTCAACCTGCAATATGATTCGGCGCTGGAGATCGAGGTGCCGATCACGCCCAAGGGCGGTGTCGAGGCACTCACCATCCTCACCGAGCGAGACCCTGAAGTGCAGGTTATCTTCTGCTCGAGCGACACCCTGGCGATCGGTGCGATCCAGGAATGCCATCGGCGCGGCTGGAAGGTGCCGGAACGCATCGCGATCGCCGGCTATGGTGATGTCGACCTGGCGTCGCAACTGTGGCCGGCCCTGACCACGGTCAGGGTGCCGCGCTACGAGATGGGGCGGCTGGCAATGCGCCAGCTGGTCAGGCGCCTGTCGGGCGACACCAAGTCGCCGACGATCGTCAGCCTCGGCTTCCAGATCATCGATCGCGACAGCGCCTGATGCTCAGCGCCCGGTGCCGAGGCGCTTCTCCCAGCCGTCCTGGAACACGTTGAGATAGGCCTTGGGATCGTAAGGGTGGGCGCGCGCTACCTCGACGTTGAGGTCGACGCCGAGGCCGGGGGCGTCGGGCAGCGACAGGTGGCCGTTGCGCGCGTCGATCGTCGGCGCCCAGGTGACCAGCTCTCGCGTCCACGGCTCATTGAAAGCATCGAAGTGTTCCTGGATGAGAAAATTCGGCACGCAGGCGGCTAGCTGCAGGCAGACGGCGGTGGCAACGGGGCCGCCACTTTGATGCGGGGCAATGTAGCTGCCGTGTGCGAGCGCCAGATCGGCGACGGCGAGCGTATTGGCGATGCCGCCGAGCGACATCGGCTCGGGCTGGAAGATGTTGACGTGACCGCCTTCGGCCAAAGTGAAGAACTGGCCGACCGTGTCGTACATCTCGCCGGTGGCGACAGGAATTGGGCTTGCCGCGGCGACCGAATGAACGGCTTCCTGGCGATCGCGCGTCGTGGGCTCTTCCCACCAATAAAGGTCCAGCGGTGCCAGACGCCGCGCCGCGCGCAGTGCCTCGACTTCGGTGAAGCGCGCATGCACGTCGATGAGGATCAGAGTGTCGGCCGGCAGGTTTTCGCGCAGCGCCCTGAGGATCGCCTCGGCAAGCTCGAGATCGGCGGCGCTGATGAAACCCTGCGCGGTGCCGAAGGGGTCCAGCTTGAGGGCCCTGAAGCCCTTGCCGATGACCTCCTTCGCCGCCTCCAGGAACGCCTCCGGCGTGCGCTCCGTGCGGTACCAGCCATTGGCATAGCCGAGCACGCTGTCGCGCATCTGCCCGCCGAGGAGCTGGTGGATCGGCACGCCTAGCGACTTGCCGAGAATGTCCCAGCAGGCGACCTCGACCGCAGCAATGATGGTGCGATGAATGTGGCCGCCATCGAGCGAAACGCTGTCCAGCATGCGCTTGGCAAGCGCGCGGATGCGCCGCGGGTCCTCTCCGATGGCGAGATGTTCGAGCTCGCGCACCCCCGCTTCGGTGGTGCGGATGAAGCCGTTCAGCGTTCCCTCGCCGATGCCGTGGATGCCGGCGTCAGTGTTGACCTTGACGAAGAGCCAGTTCTTCCAGCCGGCGCTGACGGTGAACGTCTCGATACCGCTGATCCGCATCATCTGCTCCGTCGCGCTAGAGCGCCGCGATCCGCGCCACCATACGCTCGGTCGTGAGGCCGTGGACCGATTGCAGGTGGGGCACCGAGCCGCATTCGATATAGCGGTCCGGGAGGCCGACGCGCGTCAGTGACTTGTTGACGCCGCGCTCGAACAGCGCCTCGGCTACCAGGCTTGCCAGCCCGCCGACCACGACATGGTTCTCCGCCGTCACAATCCGGTCGACCGAACTCGCGAATTCGGCAATGCCGTCGCCGTCGAACGGCTTGATTGTCGGGACGTGCAACACGCCGGTGTCGATGCCACTTTCTGCAAGCAGGGATGCGGCGTCGAGCGCCCGCTCGGTCATCATGCCGGTCGCGATGATGCCGACGTCTTTGCCGGGACGTAGTTGCCGCGCCTTGCCGATCTCAAATCGGTAGGTTTCGGGATCGAGGACGACCGGCACGGCGCCGCGCAGCAGACGCATGTAGACCGGCCCATCATGCTCGGCGATTGCCGCGGTCACCTGACCGATGTCGGTGGCATCGCAGGGATCGATGACGACGAGGCCAGGGATCATCCGCATCAGCGCGATATCTTCGATCGCCTGGTGGGTGCCGCCATAGCCGGTGGTCAAGCCTGGCAGGCCGGCGACGATCTTCACATTCACCCGGCTGTGGGCAACGGCGATGGCGATGAAGTCGTAAGCGCGGCGCGTCGCGAAGACGCCGTAGGTCGTGGCGAAAGGCACCTTGCCGGTGCGGGCAAGGCCTGCGGCAATGGCGACGAGATTCTGCTCGGCCATGCCGACGTTGAAGAAGCGCGCCGGGAAAGCATCGCGGAACGGCAGAATATCTGTGTATTTGCCGAGATCGGCGGTGAGGCCCACGATCTCCGGGCGTTCGCGCGCTGCCGCGACCAGCGCCTTGCCGAAGGGCGCGTCGATGGTTGCCCGGCCAGCGACGGCCTTCTCGTTTTCGCCCATGGCGAGGGTGCGTGTGCGCTCAGCCATGGATCGCCCCCGCAAGGCTTTCGAATTCGGAAATCAAGGCATCCCATTCGCTGGGATCGACGCGTACGAAATGCGCCTTCTCGCGACGTTCGAGCGTCGGAAGGCCCTTTCCCGGCAGCGTACGCAGCACGATCGCCTTTGGTCTGGCATTGCTCTCCCGGGCCCCGAAAAGCGCGACGACAATGGCCTTGAGATCGTTGCCGTCGATCTCCTGCGTGTCCCAGCCGAAAGCGCGCCACTTGTCGGCGACGGGCTCCATGTCGAGGACCAGTTTGCCATCCGCTTGAATGCCGTTGCAGTCGATCAGGGCGACGAGGTTGTCGAGGCGGAAGCTGGAGGCGGACATCGCCGCCTCCCAGGTAGCGCCTTCCTGCATCTCGCCATCGGAGAGCTCGACGAAGATGCGCGCCGCCAGGCCGTCAAGCCGCAAGCCAAGCGCCTGACCGACCGCCTGGCCCAGCCCGTGACCGAGCGAGCCGCCGATGATCTCGACGCCCGGCGTGGTGTCAAGCGTCGACATATCAAGGCGGCTGCCGTCCATGCCATAGGTCGGCAGCTCGTCGAGGGGGATAACGCCGCACTCGGCGAGCGCCGCCCACAGCGCGATCGAATAGTGCCCGGTAGATAGCAGGAAACGGTCACGCTCCGGCCAGCGCGGATTCTGCGGGTCGTGGCGCATCTCGTGGAAGTAGAGGACAGTGAGCACGTCGGCGATGCCGAGACCCTGGCCGATGTAGCCTTGCCCCTGGCCGCGGGCCATCGTCAGCATGTGCCGCCGAAGGTTGGCGGCGCGGAAGGCGAGGGCGGCAAAGTCTGGAGCGTCGGCGGGATGATTGTCCACGGTCATCGGCGTCAGTCCCGGTCCAGCCCACCGCTCAAATTGAGCCGTTCGGCAACGACGTAGTCAGGTGAATCGAGGGCGAGCCAGATGACGCCCGCTGCAACGTCGCGGGGTTCGACCCGACGGCCGAGCGGCACCCGACGTGTGCGTTCGTCGAGAAAGGCCTGCAGGTCGTCGCGGCCCTCGAAGCGCGCCAGTTGCGCTTCGGTCAGGCGCTGCATCTCGGTATCCATCATGCCCGGAGCGACGCTGTTGACGAGCACGCCGTACGGCGCGAGCGCGATCGCGGCCGCGCGGGTGACCGAGTCGACGCCGGCCTTGCTGGCGGCGTAGGCGGCGTAGCTTGGGATCGCCATGCGCGAAGCAGGGGAGGTGATGTTGACGATGCGGCCGCTGCGCTGTTCCCGCATCGCCCGACCGGCCGCCGAGCATGCGAGCGCCAACGCAACGAGATTCAGCGAGACCGTCCGGTTCCAGAGTTCGGCAGTCATCTCGAAGAACGGTTCGATGCCGCCATAGCCGGCATTGTTGACCAGAACGTCGATGTGGCCCCAGGCGGCAACGACCTTGTCTACTGCGTCTTCCGGCGAGCCTGGACGCGTCAGATCGTCGACAATGACCAGGATATCGGCAGCGCCCGCCTGACGACAAAGCGCTGCAGTCTCCTCGGCTGGCGCGGCACGGATATCGAGCACAGCGACGGAGGAGCCGCGGCTGGCGAATTGCACGGCGATCTCGCGCCCGAGGCCGCTGCCCGAACCGGTAACCAGGACGGATTTTGGCAAAGCGGTTGACGACGGCATCGCGGCTCCACCCCAAAGGAGTGGCCGTGTTACCGTTGTCATTCAGCCTGTGTCAAGGCGCGGTGCGCGTGCATCGCGCCTTCAGGTGCCAGAGACGGTCAGGCGCGGACCTGAAGCCGCTGCTGTCCTTGTGTCCGCCCGATATCGGCCGTCGGCTTCAGCAAATGTGCGTTGACGCAATTCATCAGCACATTGTCGCGGAGATAGGCGACAATCACCTCGATGGACTTGCGCTGCATGTCATCGAGAGCCGAGGGGCTGTAGAAGGCGGCGTGCGGGCTGAGCACCAGGCGGCCACGGACCCAGGGTTCGCCTGCTCGCCAGGCCTTGACCAGCGGAAGCTCGGCTTCCACCGGTTCGCGCGCCAGAACGTCGAGCCCGGCGCCGGCTACGTGGCCGGAGCGCAGCGCATCGGCGATGGCGTCTATGTCGACGATCGGCCCGCGCGCGGTGTTGATGACGATCAGCCCGGGCTTCGCCTTCGCCAGCAGTTCGGCGCCGACCAGTCCGCGCGTTTCGTCGGTCAGCGGCGTGTGGACGCTCAGGATGTCGGCCCGTGCCATGATCTCGTCGAGGCTGCGGACGCGCTCGAAGCCCACCGCAAGCTCGGTGCCGTTGCTGAGATAGGGATCGTAGAAGATCACCTTCATGTCGAAGGCGGCGGCCCGTCGGGCGGTGGCCAGGCCGATGCGGCCGAGGCCGAGAATGGCGAAGGTCGCCCCGCGCATGCGGCGGACCACTGGCGCGGTCTGGTAGTGCCAGTTCCCGGCCGGATCGGCGCGCAGCGCCTCGTCGTAGATGCCCGTGCCGCGGGTCAGTGCCAGCAGCAGGGCGATGGCGTGATCGGCGACCTCGGTGGTGCCGTAGTCGGGCACGTTGCACACCGGCACGCCGCGCGCTGCCCAGCCGGCGAGGTCGAGCGTGTCGTAGCCCACGCCCTCGCGCACCACGATGCGGCAGCGCTCGAACGCATCCGGCTCAACGCCTAGCGGCAGGGTCGCGGCGCAGTTGATTACGCCATCGGCAAGGCGACAGGATTCCAGCGAAGGCGGTGCACCGCCGACCGCTCCGGATCGATGGATATCAAAAGTCACATCCGGCCCGAAGGCTTGGTACAACGGCCCGTCCGGGGCGTAAGTGTTGACTTTCAGGATGCGCATGGGCCCTCCATTTGAGTGAAAATCTGCCTTTGTTCGGGCTAGGCGATCCGGCCCGATGATTGTATACAAAAAACATGAAGCCGATGTCGACCAACCAGCCGATTCAGCCGCGTCAACGGCGTGTCCTCATGGACGACGTCGTTGACGCAATCCGCGAAGCCATCCTTTCGGGCAGGCTCGCCGCCGGCACGCGACTTATCGAAGACGATCTTGCCGGCATGCTCGATGTCAGCCGCGGGCCGATCCGCCAGGCGCTGTTCCGCCTGCAGCAGGAGGGGCTGGTGGTCCACGAGGCCCACCGCGGCGCCACCGTTGCCACGGTCGCCCCCGACGACACGGCCGAGATCTACAGCCTGCGCATCGCCCTCGAGCGCCTGGCGGCGGAGCAGGCCTGTCAGCGCGCGAGTGCCGAGGATCTTGCCCCGATGGAAGCAATATTGGTGCTTTTCCGCTCGATTCCGCGGGCCAGCATCACGCGCAAGAAGGTCGCCGAGCTCGACATCGAGTTCCACGACGCCATGTTCCGGGCGGCTCATCACCGCCGCCTCTACCGCGCCTGGGAGGGCCTGCGGTCGCAGGTGATGGTCTTCCTGCTGCTCCGCGATGCGCTGCCCGACGACTATCTGGATAGCTGGCACAAGGACCACAACGATCTGCTTGTGCTGCTCCGCGCCCGCGACGTCAAGGGGGCGGCCGCGGCCGTCGAGACGCATATCGGCGGCGCCTATGTGCGCCTGCAGGACATGCTGAAGCGGAAGAATGGCGGCCTCCCTTCGGGGGCGTGAGTGACGTCGCTTGACAGCCCACCGGTGTCTGTCTACCTTCGAATTGTAAACAATAAACATTCCTTGAAGCAAGCACGCGTCGTGATTTTCGGCTGACCACCGAGCCATCATCAAGGGGAGGAAGACATGACGACCGGAAAGACATCGGGCGCAGCATCGCGGCTCAAGCCGACGCGGCGCCAGCTGCTCGGTGGCGCTGCCATGTTGGGCGGCGCGTCCATCGCCAGCACGGCCTTCGGACGCAGGGCGTTTGCCGACGACCGCACCACACTCAAGGTCATGAGCTGGGAGCAGTTTCAGCCCGGCGAGAAGGACGGGTGGAACGCGCTCTTCGACAAGTTCAATCAGTCGCAGTCGAAGTACAAGGTCGAATGGACCGGCTGGCCGGCCGGGCAGTATATCTCCAACGTGGTCATCCAGGCCCAAGCCGGCGGCATCGATGCCGACGTGCTCATGGCCATGCCGGATCTGGCAGCCCAGGTGATCCGCAAGTTCAAACTGGCCGAGCCGCTCGACGGGGTCGTGTCCGATCTCGGCATCACGCCCAGCCGCGGCCACGACTTCCTGCGCCAGGACGGCAAGCTCTACGGCCTTTCGGCGATCGATGTGAACTTCACCCTGGTCTACAACAAGGACCTGTTCGAGAAGGGAGGCGTGTCGGTCCCGACCACTGCCGACGAATGGGTCGACGTTACCGGCAAGCTGACCCATCGGCCGGACCAGTTTGGCATCGCGCTGACCAACAAGCTGTCCGACGGCGGCGAGTGGTGGTTCCAGCTGCAGAACTTCTGCCTGCCTTACGGTGGCGTTTGGGCCAACGGCAAGACGCCGATGGCCAACTCAGCCGAGACCATCAAGGGCATGGAGCTGTGGAAGCGCCTCTATCAGGCCGGCGTGCCGCAGGGCAGCGCCGAGAGCGCGATCATGAAGCTGATGGCCGACGGCCGCATCGCGCAAGGCTGGGGCGTTACCCCGATCGTCGTGGTTCTGCGCGCCACCAATCCGGACATCTACCCGAAGATCCTGTCGGCGCCGCCTCCGTGGGAGAGCCAGCGCTCGCTTGACCGCATCCATCCGCTGATTGCGTTGAAATCGAGCAAGAACGTCGATGGTGCGCTGGAGTTCATCAAGTTCGCCATGCAGCCCGACAACATGGCGGAGCTGATGGAGACCAACCTCTACGTCATCCCGCCCTACGACCTGGCGGCGAAGTCGGAGCGCTTCAAGAAATACCTCTCCGACAAGCCCTGGGTCACCGGCTACATGGAGGCCAAGCAGGTCTCGCCGATCGATATCATGGGTGATTTCGCCTATGTCGACGATCAATTCGGCCGCATCGTCATGCAGAACTTCCAGCGTGCGCTGCAGCCGAACGGCTCGGTCAAGGACGCTATGGACGCTGCCCAGAAGCAGCTCGAGCAACTGGCAAAGAAGGTCTGAAGACCCGTGTGACTGAGGCTGGGCCCCGCGCCGCAACCCGGCGCGGGGCCCTTTTGTGCCGGGATAGCGGGTTCACGACCCGCAAGCGCTGCAAGAGGAGAGCGATGAGTTCCGCCGTGATGGCCGGTGCCACGGCAGCGCTTCCACCGCGCCCCGGGCGATTCCGCCTCGGCGAAGGCATCGCCTACTGGCTGATCCTTCCCCTCATCGTTCTGGAAGGCATCTTCCTGGTCTATCCGATCTTCCGAGGCATCCTGGCGAGTGTCCAGGGTGACGACGGCGGCTTCGATCTCAGCAATTTCCAGCAGATGCTGGTCGATCCCGATTTCTGGGCGATCATGCTGAGGACGCTTGCCTTCACCATGATGGTCGACGTGATCATCCTGGCGATCGGCCTCGGCGTGGCGCTGCTGATGAACTGGCAATTTGCCGGACGGGCAGTGGTGCGCGGACTGCTGACCATTCCCTGGGCAGTGCCGGAGGTGCCGGTGGCGATCACCTTCATCTTCATGATCGACCCGACCTTCGGTGTCTTCAATCTCTTCGCGCGCATGCTGCCCGGCGTCACCGACAATCCGCAATGGGCGCTCGACCCCACGCTGGCCATGGCGATCGTGGTGATGGTCACCGTGTGGAAGGGCTTCCCCTTCTATTCGCTGGTGCTGCTGGCCGCCCTGCAGGCCGTTCCGGAGGAACTCTACGAGGCGGCGCGACTCGACGGTGCCGGCCGGTTCAGCCAGTTCGCGCATGTGACGCTGCCCAGCATCCAGCCGAGCATCGCGCTGCTTGCCGTGCTCGCCTTCATCTATTCCATGCAGCAGTTCACGCTGATCTGGCTGATCACCGGCGGCGGTCCGGTCGACGCCACGTTGACGCTGGCACCGGCGATCTACATGCAGGCCTTTCGCTTCTACAATTTCAACTATGCCAGCGCGATGGCCGTGGTCGGGCTCGTCTTTTCGGCGCTGGCGACCGTCGCCTTCATCGCCGTCCAGCGGCGGCTGACGGTCGAGCGATCATGAGCGCCGCCGCATCCATCGCCGAGGCCGGCACCCGCCAGATGCGGGCGGATCGCGCTGCCGCTATCGGCGCCATCCTGCGTGCGGCGTTGATCCTGATCGTCTGCGTCATCGTGCTCTTTCCGGTCTACTGGATGGTGCTCAATGCCATCCAGCCCGGCAAGTATTCGCTCAACTGGCCGCCGTCCTTCTATCCACATGGCCTGGAATGGTCGAACTTCGCCCGGCTGTTCGGCGACAAGCCGATCGGCAACTGGCTGGTGCTGTCGACTTATGTGGCGAGCATCGTGGTGGTGGCGAACCTCGCTGTGGTCATCCCGGCGGCTTACGCCATGTCGCGATTGCGCTGGAGCGGGCGCAACCTGCTCGGCCTCTTCCTGCTGTTCACGCAGATCATGCCCGGCGCCATGATCGTCGCGCCCGAGCTCACCCTGTTTCGCACGTTCGGCTGGACGGACAATCTGACGGCGCTGGCCTTCCTGCATGCCGCCTTCGTGGTGCCGCTGTGTACCTGGGTGCTGAAGAGCTCGTTCGATGCGGTGCCGCACGAACTGGTGGAAGCTGCGCTGATCGACGGGTGCAGCCACTGGCGGACGCTGATCAGCGTCGTGCTGCCGCTGACGCGCCCCGGCCTCGTCGCGGTCAGTGTCGTCGCCTTCTTCTCGAGCTGGAACGAGTACTTGTTTTCGTCGGCGCTGATCACCCAAAGCGACCTCTACACCGGCTCGCTCGGCTTGGCGACGCTGATAACCCAGCTCGATACGCCGCTGTTCGTGCTGATGGCCGCCGGCGTAACCTTCTCGGTGTTGCCCGTGCTCTTCTATCTTGCCATCCAACGACACATCCTGCGCGGGCTCACCGCCGGCGCAGTCAAAGGCTGAGGATACGTCCATGAAGATCACCAAGGTCGAGACCATCTGGTTCGAGGCGCTGCCGCAAGCCGAATGGGCCAAGCGCAACGCCACCGCACGCCAGGCGCTGCCCAACAATCTCTGGGTCCGCATCCACACCGATACCGGTCTCAGTGGTCTCGGCGAGAGCTATTACCTGCCGCGCGCCGTTGCCGCGATCATCCATGATGTCTACGCGCCGCTGCTCATCGGCCGCGATCCGCGCGACATCGAGAACCACTGGAGCAATCTCTTTGCCCTGGTGAATTTCTGCGGCGCCATGGGGGCGGAGATGCGAGCGATCTCCGCTGTCGACGTCGCCCTGTGGGACCTCGCAGGGCAGATCGCCGGCCAACCCATCTACATGATGCTTGGCGGGCGCAGCCGGGATCGCGTGCCGATCTACAACACCTGCGTTGGCTACGGAAAATATCCCGATCTCGATGCGTGGATGAACGGCAGGGCAGGCGAGCTCGCGGCGGATCTCCTCAGCCAGGGCATCACGGCCATGAAGATCTGGCCGTTCGATCAGTTCGGTCCGACACTCGCCGGCCCTGGCAAAGAGCGGCAGCAGGTGACCGTCTGGGGTGCGGTGACCGCCGCTGGCACGCTCGGCCACCACATCTCCAACGAGGACCTCAAGCGCGGCGTCGCCATCGTCGAGGACGTTCGCAAGGCCGTCGGCGACAAGATGAGCATCGCCATCGAAGGCCACGCCCGCTGGGACCTGCCGTCGGCGAGGCGCATCGCCAGGGCGCTCGCGCCCTACGACATCATGTGGCTGGAAGAGATCATGCCACCGGACAATGTCGACGCCTATGTGCGATTGAAAGCCGATACGGACATTCCGATCTGCCAGAGTGAGCGCGTCTTCACGCGCTTCGGCTTCCGTCCGTGGATCGAGAAGAACGCTGCCGACATCATCATGCCCGATCTCTCCTGGGGTGGCGGATTGACCGAAGGCCGCAAGATTGCGGCGATGGCCGACACCGCCTACTTGCCCATCACCTGCCATGACACCATCGGTCCGGTGGCCTTGTGGGCGGCGACCCACCTGATGATGCATGTCCCCAACGCGCTGATCATGGAGACCGTGCGCGGCTATATTGACGGCTGGTATGACGAGGTCGTTACCGATCGCATATCCGTGGTCGACGGCCATCTCAGCCTTCCTGACAAGCCCGGACTCGGCACACGACTACAGGACGATTTCGCCGCGCGGCCGAATGCGCGGGTCGAGATCACGACCGAAGAGAACCTCAAGGCCTGGTAGCTACTTTTCTGTTCGTAGGACCAACGAACCGCACATGCGCACCTTCGACGTTTGCTATACCGGCGACTATCTTGACGAGAATGGCGCCGTCGGCGTGGGCGATATCGCCCTCGACCTCTACGACGGCAAGTCCTTCGTCCGCCAGGACTACCTGCGCGACCAGGGCCCCGAGCCCGGCGATACTGGCTATTGGGGCCGCCTGTATGCGCTGGAGGTCGCGCCGCACCACGTGCGGGTCGCGAATGGAATCGTCATCTTCCGCCCGTGGGTCAAGGCCGGTGCCTTCGCCGAAGGCGCAGAGAATCTCGTCGTCATCGGCCGGGCAGGGGCAGGCACCGACAAGATCGACATGGCCGCCTGCACGGCAAATGATGTCGCCGTCTTCAACGCCCCCGATACGCTGACCCACGCCACCGCGTCGTCCGCCTTTCTTCTGATGCTGGCGCTTGCCAAACGCTTGCCCGAGCAAGAGCGGCTGGTGCGCGCCGGCCGCTGGGACTTGCAGCCACAGACAATGGGGGTCGATCTGCCGGGCAAGACGCTGGGGATCGTCGGCTTCGGCGCCAGCGGTCGCGAATTGGCGCGGCTCGCCGTTCCCTGGGGCATGCGTATCATCGCCTATTCGCCGCGTGCCGATCCGGCAGACGCTGACGCGCTTGGCGTCAGCCTGGTGGCGAGCCTCGACGAGCTGCTTTCCGCCGCCGATTTCGTCAGCCTGCACAACCGGCTCGATGCGAACACGCGCGGCATGATCGGCGAAAAGGAGCTGCGTCTTCTGAAACCGAACGCCTGCTTCATCAATGTGGCGCGGGGCGAGATCGTCGATCAGGCGGCGCTGGTGCGGGCGTTGCGCTCGCGCTGGTTCGCCGCGGCTGGGCTCGACGTCTTCGAGCACGAGCCGCTGCCGCCCGATGATCCGCTGCTGGCCCTCGACAACGTCATCCTGACGCCCCACTGGCTGCCCTCCACCCGCGACGCGGCGCGCCTCACCATGGAAACCATGGCCAACGGCATGCTTGCGGCAGCGCGCGGGCGCGTCCCCGACAACGTCGTCAATCGCGACGTGCTCGACCGGCCCGGTTTCCGAGCGAAGCTTGCGCGCTTTGCGGAAAACGACCAGCTGGCTTCTTGAACAAGCTCTTTCATACGAAAGGACCGACCGCGTGTTTCGACCCAATCGCCTGAAGGCACGCCTGACCGCCGGCCAGCGGAGTTTCGGCACATGGGTGCAGAGCGGCTCGCCGACCTTCGCGGAAATGGCCGCGCTCGCAGGCTTCGATTTCTTCATCGCCGACCAGGAGCACGGGCCGGGCGACCTGCAGACCGCCATCGACCAGATGCGCGCCGCATCCAGTTCGGATGCGACCCTGGTCCTGCGCGCGCCGTCGACCGACCCGCTCTACATCCGCCGGCTGCTCGACGCCGGGCTCGAGGCCGTGCTCGTACCCATGGTCGAGAGCGGTTCCCAGGCGAAGGCGATCGTCGACCTCTGCCGCTTCCCGCCGCGCGGCACGCGGGGCAACGCCTGGCCGATCACCCGCGCGGCGAGCTATGGCTTCGCCAGCGACTACTATGCGCAGGCCGACGACAACTTCCTGATCATCGTGCAGATCGAAACGGCGAAGGGCGTCGCCAATGCGCGCGAGATCGCGGCGGTCGACGGTGTCGACGCGATCTTCATCGGGCCGACGGATCTCGCCGGCAGCATCGGCCTGCCCGACCAGACAGGTGCGCCGGAGGTCGTGGCGCTGATCCGCCAGGCAATGGGGGCCGTGAAGGCGGTCGGCAAGCCGCTGGCAACGGTGCCGCGCATGGGCCGCAACTGGGCGGAGGTCTTCGACGATGGCTTCCTGATGGTCGCCTATAACAGCGACGTCACCATCTATCGGCAGGCACTGAGCGCCTTGATGGCGGAGTGGCGCAGTTTCTCCGGCGGCAAGCCGGGCCCGGTCACTGGCAGCGGCGGCTACTAGCGGGGCGGCTCCCTGCCCAGGCGGCCGCTCGCAGGCTCACAGCATGGAACCGGCTGTCCAGCCGCCGTCGACCATCAGAAGATGGCCGGTCATGTATGAGTTTTCCGGCGCTGACAGAAAGAGAATGCCCTCGGCGATTTCCTCGGGGCTCGCCGGCCGGCCTAGTGGGATATGCGCCATGAATGCCGCTGCCTGCGCCCGGAACGTGCCGCTCTCGCCATAGAAGAGCTGGCGTGTTCCCTCGGTCATCACCGACCCCGGCGCCAGCGAATTGACCACTATCCCTTTTGGTCCGAGTTCCAGCGCCATCGATCGCGTCAGGTGGATGACGCGCCGCCTTGGCGGCGACGAAGGCGCTTTGCAGGCGCATTGCAGTGACGCCGACCACCGAGGCGATGTTGACGATGCGTCCGCCGCCCTGGCGGATCATCGGCTGCACGGCTTTGCGGCTCATAAGGTAGAGGCCGTCAAGGTCGATCCCGATGACGCGGCGCCACTCGTCCGGTGGAAAGGCGTCGATGGTGACGCGGTCCTTGAAGGTGTTGACGCCGGCATTGTTGACCAGGATGTCGAGACGGCCATAGGTATCGAGTGTCTCGTCGACCGCCGCGGCCACGGCCGCCTCGTCGCGAATATCGACCGCGATGCCGATCGCGTCGGGGAGTTCTGCCGCGACGGCGCGGGCGCCTTCGCCATTGATATCGGCGACGACGACGGAGGCGCCGTTTTGCGCGAGCCGCCGAACTGTCGCTGCGCCGATCGCCCCGGCCGCCCCGGTGACGAAGGCGACACGCCCCTTCAGGTCAACATCCACGGCTGCCTCCTTTCTCCGGTCGCGTCAAAAATCGCGCGCATAGCCGATCGACCAGCCGCCATCGACGCACATGACGTGCCCGGTCGTGTAGGTGTTACTGGGATCAGCAAGAAAGAGTGCCGCCTGTGCGTATTCTCGCGGCGTGCCAGTGCGCTTCAGTGGCGCGTGCGAAACGAAGTGGTCAGCGACCGGTGGTTCGCCGGCGATTGCCCCGACGGCCAGCGCGTTCACCACAACATCGGGCCCGAGTTCCATGCTGAGCGCGCGGGTGAGGGCGGCAAGGCCCGCCTGGCGCGCGGAGAACGCTGCGGCGCCGCGGACGGCGACGACACCGGCGGCCGAGATCACGTTGACCACGCGCTTCACGTCGGGCGCGAACGCGCGCGTGGCATGGGCGAACCACGTCTCCAGCGCGCCGCCGTCGGCTCGCTCCCCGGCGCGCATGTCCGCCTCGATCTCGCCGCTCACATTGACCAGCAGATAGGGGGTGCCAAACCGTGCAGCGTAGGCGGCCGTTGCGGCAGCCGCCTCGGCGGGCGACCACAGATTAAGCGCGACCGGGGCTCCATCCACGCTGCTTGTCTTCGTCGTCAGCGACGCTGAGGTCACGGTGGCGCCGCTCTCCGTCAGTGCCGCTGCGATCGCCGCTGCGATCCCGCCGCTGCCGATTACCAAGGCGCGCTTGCCGTCGAGCGCGATCCTCATGATGTCATGCCTGCTGCCATGGGGATCGGAACCTTCGTGTCGTCTACATCCGGTACCGGCACGCCGTAGGTTTTGGCGCTGGTCGTGAGTGCGTCCCAGGTGACCCTGTCGATGGGTATCCCATTGCGCCGGCGCTTCTCGGCTTCCGCGTTCTCGATGTCGCCCGGCGCCATCACTTTCTGTCCGGGCCTCGCCGGCTGGCTCCTGAGGTCGCCGGTGAAGGCGGCCATTCGGTCGTCGAAAGCCGCGAGCGGCTGGAAGAATTTCGGATCGAAGATCAGGAAGAAGTGGCCGATGGGAATGGGCTGGCTGAAATCGGGCCCGCCGAAACTGGCGAAGGTCGCACCGTGCCCCATGCCGGTGAACGCCGAGCATAGAATGTCGATCATCGCGGCAATGCCGGCACCCTTATAGGCGTAATCGGCGCCGCCAAGCGGCAGCACGGCACTTGCTTGGTTTGCATCGTTGGTCATCGCGCCGTCTGCATCGACCGCCACTTCCGGCGGTAGTGGCGTGTTGGTGGCGCGGCGCAAGAGCACGCGGTTGAAGGGGATGCTGCTCGTCGCCATATCGAGGAGCAGCGGTTCTTCGCCCGGGACCGGTGCTGCGAAGGCCAGCGGATTGGTGCCGTAGAACGGTTTGAGGCCGCCGAAGGGTACCACCGCCTTGTCGGCGTGGGTCATGCCCATGGCGACGAAGCCCTTGCGTGCCGCCGCGCGGGCATAGACTCCGGTGGCGCCGTGGTGAGTGGAGCGGCCGACGGTGATCGCGGCGACGCCCGTCCGGCGCGCCATTTGGCAGCCCTCGTCGATCGCCATGAAGCTGGCGCGATGGCCGAAGCCATTATCCGAATCCACGTGGCCCGCGGCCGGCCCCTTCTGCGTGAAGGTGACCTTGGGATGGCGGTTGACGGCGCCGCCTTCGAGCATCTGCAGGTACCAGGGCACGAGCCGAACGCCGTGCGTGTCGACGCCACGCGAAGAGGCATCGACCACGGCGCGAGTGACAGCGTCGGAACTCTCGGCATCGGCTCCTGCAGCGACGAACAAGGCCGACAGGAACGCCGCGAGCGTTTCGGCAGAACTCAGCTTGCCGTCGATATGCTCGATCGCCATGGATCCCAGCCTCCTTCACCACTCTCCGGGATCAGGCTATCAGACGCAGCGGGAATTCCATTGCGCCCTTGAAGGCGAGTAGGAGGTCTGCGGCGATAAAATCGTCGATCCTCTGCGGATCGTAGCTCAGCAGGCACTCCGCTCGTGTCGATGCCGGCCCGGCCGCGACGACCAACCGTGCGGCAGCACCCGTTTCAAGCGACATTACGACCGGCCGGATGCCGTCGCGTTCGAGCCAGGAGATCGTGAGCGAGGCAAGCTTGTCTGGCGGCGCCACAGCCTCTTCCCGGAGCGCAGCGACAGCGCTCAGTGTCAGCCGCTCGACGCCGGCCAGAACCTGCAACGTTCCGCCGGCTGCCAGCCCGATGAGCGTCCGCCCAGAATCCGTCGCGAACTCCGGAGCCGCGCGCAAGCTTGCGGCTGTGGATTTCAGGATGATGTCGATCATGCCGATCGACGGCGCGCGGTCGCCGAACTGGACCAGCAGGTCGCGGCTGGCTGTGAGATCGACGCTGGTGGCGATTGCGCTGGTCGCGGCGGTGAGCCTGGGGGTGGGTTCCGGCGTAGCAGGCTTCGGGGTGAACGCCAGCACGTCGTCGCCGGTGATGCGTCCACGCGGGCCCGAACCGACAATCGCCGACAGCTCCACTCCACGCTCGCGCGCGAGACGCCGGGCATAAGGTGTCGAGGGCGTGCGACGGTCGCCGTCGGCCGACCCGTTTGCAGTCGCGGCCATGCTGGAGGTGCTCCCGCCGGTGGTCATGCGCGGCTGATGATGCCGATCCGTCCGCCCATCGGCACGACGGAACCGACCGGCTGCTCGATCTTCACCCGTCCGGTCTCGGGCGCTTCGATCTCGACGACCGATTTGTCGGTTTCGATCTCGGCCACCAGTTCGCCGCTGTTCACCGCCTCGCCGTCCTGTTTGACCCAGCGGACGATCTTACCCTCACTGATGGTCAGATCGCCGAATGGCATGGTGATCGGTTCGCCATCGGCAGACGGCGCCGTTGCTGCCGGCACCGAAGGGGCCACGGTCGGCTCAGGGGGAGGGGGGGCAGGAGCGGGGGCCGCAACGACGGCGACCGGTGCGGCGGCGCTCGCCACGCCAGGGTAGCGCCAGTGGTGTGGAACCGGCGCGACGCCGGCCATGAGTTTGCGCGCGGCAGCCACGATCTTGTCGCGGTCGACCAGCATCTCACGCTCCAGTACCGGCGCCAGAGGATGCGTGATCGGTGCGCTGTGCAGACGGGCGACCGGCGCGTCGAGATCGTCGTAGGCAATCTCGTTCATCGCTTGGCCGAGTTCGGCGCCGATGCCGCACATCGCCCAGGCCTCGTCGACGATCAGCAGACGATGGGTCTTGGCAACGCTCTTGGCTACCGTCTCGACGTCGAGCGGCATGATGGTGCGCAGGTCGATCACCTCAACCTCAACCCCTTCGCGCGGCAAGCGTATCGGCTGCCTGGAGCGCGTGCTGAACCAATTGGCCGGCCGTCGCGATGGTGAGATCGGTGCCCGAGCGCGCGATGCGGGCAACGCCAAACGGCACCAGGTGTTCGCCGTCGGGTACTTCGCCCTTCGCAGAGAACAACGTCTTCGATTCAAGCATCAGCACCGGATCGGAAGCGCGGAGCGCCGTCTTCATCAGCCCCTTGGCGTCGGCCGGGTTCGAGGGCACGCAGACGATCAGACCGGGAACATGCGCCCACATCGGATAATAGGCACCGCTGTGATGTGGACCGGCGCTGCGCACGGCGCCCATGCCGACCCGAATGACGATCGGCGCATTCATCTGCCCGTTGCTCATGTAGCGGAGCTTGGCCGCCTGAAGGACGATCTGGCCGGCCGCCTCGAACAAGAAATCGGCGAACATCAGATCGGCGATCGTCCGCGCGCCCGTCGCCGAGGCGCCGAGCGCGGCGCTGGTGAAACCCTGCTCCGAGATCGGCGTGTCGATCATGCGGCTGGCGCCGAACTCCGGGTACAGGTTCTTGGTATGGGCGAAGGTGCCGCCACGCTCGCCGGTACCCTCGCCGAAATAGAGGATGTGCGGATCGCGGCGCATCTCCTCGGCGATGCCGTCGCGCACCGCATCGAGCCAACTCGTCGTGGTGGTTGCGGTTGCGGCGGCCGGCGCGAGGGCGGCCGCGGGGTTCAGCGGATCGGCATAGACGTGTTGGTCGACCGTCGCCGGGATCCGGTGCGGGCGCGTTGCGGGCGAAGGCGAGTGCCTCCTGTGCCGCCGCCTCGGCACGGGCGTCGATCGGGTCGAGTTCGTCGGCCCCGATGCCGAAGTCGTCCGCCAGTCGTGCCCGGAACAGCGTGATCGGGTCGCGCTTGGCCCATTCGTCGACCTCGGCCTGGGTGCGATAGGTGCCCGTAGACCGGATCGCCTTCGTGGTGGCCGACGGTGCGGTAGGTCTTGGCCTCGATCAGCGTCGGCCCTTCGCCGCGACGTGCGCGGTCGACGGCCTCGCGCGCCACCGCGCATACCGCGAGCACGTCGTTGCCGTCGACCGCGACGCCGGGAATGCCATAGGCCGCCGCCTTGCTGGCGATCTCGGTATTGAGCGTCGTCATGGTGAGCGGTGTCGCCGTCGCATAGAGATTGTTCTCGCAGACGAGAACGACCGGCGCGCGTCTGAATGCCGGCGAAATTGACCGCTTCGTGGAAACCGCCGTGGTTCACGGCGCCATCGCCGAAGAAGGCGACGCCGATGTCATCGCGACCACGCACGCGCGCGCTGATCCCGGCGCCGACCGCGTGGCCGATGCCGGCGGCAACGATGCCATTGGTGCCGAACAAGCCGATCGCGCGGTCGTAGAGATGCATGGTGCCGCCGCGACCGCCGCAACAACCGTCCCGCTTGCCGAAAAGCTCGGCCATCAGAATCTTCGGGTCCATGCCCTTGGCGAGCGCATGCCCATGGCCGCGATGGGTAGACGTGATCCAGTCGGTGGGGCGCAGGTTGGCGCAGACGCCGACGGCCGTCGCTTCCTCGCCGATATAGAGATGGAAGAAACCGGGGGTCTCGCCCTTCCGGCAGGCCGTCTGGGCCAGCTGTTCAAACCTGCGCAGCAGCACCATCGTCTCATAGAGTGACAGCACCAGCGGGCGATCAAACTCCGCCGATGCTGATCCATTCTGACGGTTCGCCTTCACGTTTCGGTTCATTCATGCCTCTGCGGATTGGCGCTACGGGCCGCTACCCAGTCTGGATAACGCTTATAATATTATAATGATATGGATTGGCTGTCCATAATTGCGTGGTACCGGTTTCAAATTGGAAATCGGTGCGCTTGCCAGACGACCCGCGCGAACAGTGCGATCATGAGGCGGCAACTCGCCATCTCATCCGCCAGAGTGTTGGTGATGCGGGATGGTGGCGGACCCTGGACCTGTTTCCTCAACGGCGGATTTCAGGCGGTCTCGGAAATCAAGGAGCCTGATGGCTTTCATGCGCGATCGGCACGACCAGTGTTCGCCGTCAGCGCTCGCCGCGGGCAGGGAGGTGTTTGACGGCATCGGTTGCGGGATCGGCTACCACAATGCTTCGCGTCCGCGCTCTTCCTTCGCTCCATGGCCGAAAATAAAGGAGGCTGCCGAAGCAGCCTCCTCATTCACGTCAGGACGTGCTGT
>CAVUOD010000008.1:0-241200 GCA_963743015.1 uncultured Alphaproteobacteria bacterium | reverse complement strand
CTCACTTTCGCGCTGGACCAGTCGATGCGCGGACCACAAGTTCGACGGCGGTCTCGGTATAAGTTGCCAGGCTGTCCTGGGACCGGATCCTTTCCATTAGCCGGCTGACGCTTCGTGCACCGACATCTTCGGCCTGGACGTGGATTGTGGTCAGCGGAACCGAATTCAGCGCGGCCGTCGGGATGTCGTCAAATCCGACGATGGATACGTCGCGGGGGACGTCCAGCCCCGCCTCAGACAGAGCGGCCATGGCCCCGAAGGCACAGGCATCGTTGCAGCACAAGACGGCCGTGAAGTCCGGGCCACGCTTGGTATCGAGACGCTGCTTCACCGCGTTGTAGGCAAGATTGGTGCGCATCGCCTCAAGATCGATAATCCCGTCGCTCGCCACTTCCAGTCCCGCCTCCTCCATGGCCCAGCGGCTGCCCGCCAAACGGTCGCGGATAGTGGCGCGCGGCGAATGAGCAAGCATGAGGATGCGCCTATGCCCGAGCGTGATCAGATGACGTGCGCCGAGATAGCCTCCGGTACGATTGGCCGGCGCGACGGCGTCAACGCGCATCAGCGGTTCGCGGCCGTTGACGATGACCGCCGGGATCGAGCGCGCGGCGAGGTGCTCGATGATGTCTTCACGCTCCATATGCAGCAGGAGGTAGCCGACCATGGCATCGTCGCCTGCCGACCATGCCATCCTGGACGGACCGGCAAGCTTTATCGAAAGCGACAGACCCAATTCCCTTGCGCGCTTGGCCATGCCGCGCTGCACCGCCAGCATGAATTCCCCGGCATTGTTGTCGACGTGCTCGAGGTCGGAGATCACGGCCGCGGTGCCGATGGCGGCACCGGCATAGTTCAGCCGTTCGGCCGCCAATTGAATCTGGGACCGCACGTCACCCGAGATTCCCGGAGCACCGCTGAGGGCCCGCGACGCCGTGCTGATCGACACGCCCACCGCCTCGGCGATGTCGCGCAAGGTGACACGGCCGGAGCGGCCGATCTCTGCCGTACTCGTTTCGGGAGAACCCTCTTGGGCGGCCATCGAGTGGATCCTCGCTTGTGCGGCGGCCATCCGGAACCGCGCGATCAGTTCGGCCGGAAGGCCGGCTTTCATGGCATGCCGGCGTAGACGTGCCAATAGATACGACATTTGCATTCATAATGCAAAATTGCATTATTGGAGAAAATGTCTTGACTTTGCGTTGGGGGGCTGACTGACTTGTCGGCAAGGGACCGGCACCGGTTCGGCAAGGGAGGAAACGTGTCCCGCTTGGCACAAATCAGCCGGAGCGCAGGGCCGAATTCTTGGGTCACCAACTGCCTTCTGGAGTTGGGAGACGTCTTGCCGGCCTTCATCCCGGCCCCGCCGGCGAGCGACCGGACCTATTGGACGGCGATCCCTGGCCATCTCAAATCGCGACTGATCGCCGACGGCGAGGCGGCGCTCGGCGCGCCATGGCCGCCGCTGACGGCCAGCGCCTATCGCGCCTTCACCCGGACCGGCAACCGCATCGACTATGAGACCGCCTATTTCGCCCGCCGCCGCCGCATCAATGCTCTGGCGCTGGCCGAGGCGGTCGAAGGCAGGGGCCGCTTCGTCGATGCCTTGATCGACGGCATCGTTCTCACTTGCGAGGAAAGCGGCTGGCAGTTGCCGGCACACAATACGCAAGTGCGCGACGCGCCCTGCGATCCGCTGCCCGACCCCAGCCGCCCGGTGATCGACCTCTTCGCGGCAGAGACCGGGGCGCAGCTTTCCGTCGTCGCGTCGCTCGTCGGCGACACACTCAATTCCGCCGCACCCGGGATCGTCCAGCGGATCGATGACGAGATCGAGACGCGCATCACCCGGCCCTATCTCGACCGGCATTTCTGGTGGATGGGGGATGGCGACGAGCCGATGAACAACTGGACGGCCTGGTGCACCGAGAACGTCCTTATCAGCACGTTCACACGCCCGACGACGCAGGCGGTGCGCCACGCGGTCGTCGCCAAGGCGGTTCACAGCCTCGACGCCTTTCTCAAGGATTACGGCGAGGACGGCGCCTGCGACGAGGGCCCGCATTATTATCGCCATGCGGCGCTCTCGCTGTTCGGGGCGCTGCGGGTGATGGACGCGGTGGCGCCCGGCGTGTTCACCGGCTTCTGGCACGAGCCCAAGATCCGCGCCATGGCGGAGTACATCGTCAACGTCCATGTCAAGGATTCCTGGTACATCAACTTCGCCGATGCCTCCGCCGTGCTGGAGCCGTGCGGGGCGCGGGAATTCCTGTTCGGCAAGGCGGTCGGTTCGGAGCCGCTATGCGCGCTGGCGGCGAGCGACGCGGCGCGGAACCCGGCGCCCGAGCTTCCTGACGAGATCAACCTCTTCCATCGGCTGCTGGCTCTCACCACGGCGCCGGAGATGGCCGCCTACGGTGAGCGGCCGGTCGAGACGCACGACATCTATTATCCGAGCACCGGCCTGTTCATTGCCCGCGACGCGCGCTTTGTGGTCGCCGCCAAGGCAGGGGACAATGGCGACAGCCACAATCACAACGATGTCGGCAGCGTGATCGTCTACAAGAACGGCCGGCCCTTCCTCATCGACGTCGGCGTCGAGACCTATACGGCCAAGACCTTTTCGGCCGAGCGCTATGCCATCTGGACGATGCAGTCGGCCTTCCACAATCTGCCGACGTTCGAAGGCATCCAGCAATGTGCCGGCGCGGCCTTCGCGGCGAGAGACGTTGACGTCGATCTCGGCGAGCAGGGTCGCTCGATCGGCATGGACATTGCCAACGCCTATCCGCCGGAGGCAGGGGTCCAGCGCTACCGGCGCTCGGTTCGGCTGGTGAAGGGCGAGGCAATCGAGATCGCCGACCACCATGACGGCGAGCGGGCGGCCGAAGTGTCGCTGATGCTGAGCGAGGCGCCGACGCTGTCGGCCGGGCGCATCATCGTCGGCGATCTCGGCGAGATTGCGCTGTCGGGCGCCGGAGAGCCCCGCGTCGAGCAGATCGCAATAGCTGACGCGCGTTTGCGGCAGGCCTGGCCGGAGCGGATATTCCGCGTGCTTGTGCCGCTGGCGGGCCGCGATCTGCGTCTGCGGCTCAGTTGAGAGGAGGCGGGCAGAGGGTGAGCACCTACGCCGAGCCCCTGGTTGCGGTCCTGCCGCGCGCCCGCGTCTCGCGGCGCTGGCGCCGGGTGCGCAACGCGCTCACCGCCTATTCGTTCATCGCACCGAACTTCATCGGCTTCGCGGTGTTCACCCTCGGTCCCATCGTCTTCGCCTTCGTGCTGGCGTTCATGCACTGGGACGGCTCCAACCCGATGAAGTTCGTCGGGCTGGCAAATTTCTGGCGGCTGTTTTCCGACAAGGTGTTCCAGGATGCCTTCTGGAACACGATCATCTACACCGGCTTCGTGGTGCCGCTGACGCTGGTCTGCTCGCTGGGGCTGGCCATCCTGCTCAACCAGAAGATCTTCGCCCGCAACTTCTTCCGCACCGTCGCCTTCTTCCCCTATGTGGCGTCGCTGATCGCGGTGGCGGTGGTCTGGAACATGATGTTCAACCCCGATTTCGGACCGGTGAACATGGTCCTCTATCACTTCGGGGTCGATCCGAAGAATTTGCCCGGATGGGCGGCGGACAGGCATTGGGCCATGGCCACCGTGATCATGTTCTCGGTTTGGAAGAACATGGGCTACTTCATGGTGATCTACCTTGCCGGCCTGCAAGGGATCAGCTCCGATCTCTATGAAGCGGCCAATATCGACGGCGCCACCGCCTGGCAGAAGTTCTGGTACGTCACCCTGCCGCAACTGGCTCCCACCACCTTCTTCGTATCGGTGATGCTGACCATCACCTCGTTCAAGGTGTTCGATCAGATCTACATGATCACGCAGGGCGGACCGGGAACCGCGACCCTGGTGCTGGTCTATCACATCTACAACGAGGCCTTCGTTTCCTGGGACCTCGGCTATTCGAGCATGGTGGCGCTGGTCCTCTTCGTGCTCGTCCTCGTCATCACCATCGTCCAGTTCTGGTTGACGCGGGAAAGCTCGGAGGACGTGGCGTCATGAGCGCGACTTCCTTCGTGACCGCCACGGCGCCCCTCAAGCGCCCCAGGAAGCGCGTGAAATGGGGCCTCATCCTCACTTATGTGATCGTCATCCTGGTCACGCTGACCATGCTGGCGCCGTTCGTGTGGATGCTTTCCGCCTCGCTCAAGCTGAACCGCGACGTCTTCGCCTTTCCCATCGAATGGATCCCGTCGCACCCACGCTGGCAGAACTTCGTCGATATCTGGACGAAGATCCCGCTGGCCCTGTTCATCTACAACACCTTCAAGCTGACGATCATCGTCACCGTGCTGCAGCTCCTCACCTCGAGCTTCGCGGCCTACGCCTTCGCCAAGCTGCGCTTCCCCTATCGCAACACGCTGTTCCTCGCCTACGTCGCCACCATTGCCATGCCCTGGCAGGTCTACATGGTGCCGCAATTCATCATGATGCGGGGCTTCGGGCTCAACAACACGCTTTGGCGCGCTCGTCTGCCTGCAGGCATTCTCCGCCTTCGGCGTGTTTCTGATGCGCCAGTTCTACATGTCGATCCCGGATGAGCTGTGCGAGGCGGCGCGCATCGACGGCATGAGCGAATATGGCATCTGGTGGCGGATCATGCTGCCGCTTTCCATGCCGGCGATCTCGACGCTGACCATCTTCACTTTCGTCACCACCTGGAACGATTTCCTCGGGCCGCTGATCTACCTGACCAAGACCGAGGTCAAGACGATCCAGATCGGCATCCGCATGTTCATCACCCAGTACACGCAGGAATACGGACTGATCATGGCCGCGTCGGTGGTGTCGCTCATTCCGGTCCTCATCCTCTTCCTCGCTCTGCAACGTTTCTTCGTCGAAGGCATCGCCTCGACGGGGCTGAAAGGATAGCGCGATGCTCGATATTGCCGCGCGCTCCGACGCCTGCCCGCCGATGACCGACGATGAGGTCGCCCGCGCGATCGACACCGTCGTGGCGCAGGTCAGGCGCAATCTGCCGACCTTCACCTATGCGGCGCAGAACCACTCCAGCGTCGATAATTTCTACCCGGCCGTGCCCAACGAGCAGTGGACCGCCGGCTTCTGGCCGGGCTCGATCTGGCTCGCCTATGAGGCGACCGACGACAAGGTGTTGCGTTACGCTGCGCAAATCCACGTGCAGAGCTTCCTGCATCGGATCGAGAACCGCATCGCCACCGATCATCACGACATGGGCTTCCTCTATTCGCCGAGTTGCGTGGCGGCGTGGAAGCTCACGGGTGACGAAGACGGGCGCAGGGCGGCGTTGCTGGCCGCCGACCAGCTTCTCGAGCGCTTCCACGAGAAGGGCCAGTTCATCCAGGCCTGGGGGCCGATGGGCGAGCCCGGCAATTACCGCTACATCATCGACGGCCTGCTGAACCTGGGTCTGCTTTTCTGGGCGAGCGAGGAGAGCGGCGAGCCCCATTATCGCGAGAAGGCGCTGGCGCACGCGCACACGACGCTCGCCAATTCCATCCGCCCTGACCATTCGACCTTCCACACCTTCTACATGGACCCGGTGACCGGCGCGCCGGTGCGCGGCGCCACCACGCAAGGCTATCGCGACGAGAGCGCCTGGGCGCGCGGCCAGGCCTGGGCGATCGCCGGCATGGCGCTGTGCTATCGCAACGAGCGTCGAGCCGCCTATCTCGACGTCTTCGAGAACCTGCTCGCCTATTACCTCGAGCATCTGCCGGATGATCTGGTGCCCTATTGGGACCTGACCTTCATCGACGGCAACGAGCCGCGCGATTCATCGTCCGCCGCGATCGTCGCTTGCGGCCTTCTGGAAATGGCCGGCCTCGTCGACAAAGAGCGCGCCGGCGAATTACGTACGCTGGCGCGGCAGATGCTCGGCAGCCTGTGGCGCAACTACGCCGTCACCGACCCGGCCGTTTCCAACGGCTTCGTGCTGCACGGCACCTATTCCAAGAAGACCCCGTTCAACACCTGTCGCGGCGAAGGCGTCGACGAGTGCGTGACCTGGGGCGATTACTACTATTTCGAGGGCCTGACGCGGCTGTCGCGCCCGTGGACCCCGTATTGGTGACGCGATGGCCGGCATCTCGCTCAGGAAAGTTCGGAAGTCGTTCGGGGCGCACACCGTCGTCCACGACATCGATCTCGATATCGCCGACAAGGAATTCATCATCCTGGTCGGCCCGTCCGGCTGCGGCAAATCGACGACGCTGAGGATGATCGCGGGCCTCGAGGAAATCACCAGCGGCGAACTGGTCATCGGCGACACCATCGTCAACGACGTGCCGTCCAAGGACCGCGACATCGCCATGGTGTTCCAGAACTACGCGCTCTACCCGCACATGACGGTCTACAAGAACATGGCCTTCGGCCTGGTGCTGCGCCGGTCCCCACGCGATGTCATCGACAGACAAGTCAACGAAGCGGCGGAAGTCCTCGATATCAAGCACCTGCTCAACCGCAAGCCCAAGGCGCTTTCCGGCGGGCAGCGCCAGCGCGTGGCGCTGGGGCGCGCCATGGTGCGCTCGCCGGCCGTGTTCCTGCTCGACGAGCCGCTCAGCAACCTCGACGCCAAACTGCGCTCGGCGATGCGCGCGGAGATCACCCGGCTGCACCGGCGCCTGGACGCGACCTTCATCTACGTGACCCACGATCAGGTGGAGGCCATGACCATGGCCGACCGCATCGTCGTAATGCGCGACGGCCACATCATGCAGATCGATACGCCGCAGTTCCTCTACGACCATCCGGCCAACATGTTCGTCGCGGGCTTCATCGGTGCGCCGCAGATGAACTTCCTGCCGGTCACCATAAGGCGGGCCGAGGACACTTTTGTCGCCGAGTTCGACGGCCAGTCCCTGCCCCTTCCCCCAAGGCTGACCGAACGCAGGCTGCAAGCCTATGTCGGGCGGCAGTGCATGCTCGGGCTCAGGCCCGAGAGCTTCCACGAACTGCTGCCGGCGGACGTCGACCCTGCCTTCGCCGCGCCCTTGAAGACGAGCGTCGAGCTGGCCGAGCCGATGGGCGCCGAAGTGCATGTCAATGCCGCGCTGGGCGCGCACACCATCATTGCGCGGGTCTCTCCGCGCTGCCGGGCGCGTCCGGGCGACCAGCTGACGCTGACGGCCGACCTGTCCATGGCCCACCTCTTCGACATCGAAACGGAACAAGCCCTCGGCACCTGACTCGAACAGACGGAGACCGCGCACGGCATGAACTGGCTGTTGAGCTTCTATTTCGGCGAAGGCCCGGGCATCGCCAAGGATGCGCCGCAGCCTGAAGGGCTGTGGCTGCTGGCGTCCGTCCTTGGTCGCGAATGGTGGCCGCTCATCAAGCTCAATCTCCTGTTCATCGCCGTCTCGCTGCCGGTCGTCACGCTGCCGGCCGCCTATCTGGCAACGGTCAGCATCGCGGTGACCATGATCGAAGACCGCAACGTCTATCTGTGGCGCGATTTCTGGAGCGCGTTCCGGTCGCGGTTCGTGCCTGCCACCTTGCTCGGTCTCGTCTTCTGCGGCGCCGGCGCGCTGACGGTGCTGGCCATCCACACCTATGGAGGAGCGGCAAAGGGCAATCTGCTCTTCGCCGCGCCGCTGACCATCGCGCTGGTGATCGCCGTGCTGTTGCCGCTCTTCGCCACCCATCTTTTCGCGGCGCTGGCGCTGGGCGCCGGCCGGCCCTTCGCCGACATCGTCAAGGCGTCGGCGATCGGTTTGCTGGCGCGCCCGCTGCCGGGCCTCGCCGCGCTCCTGTTCGTGGCCCTGCTGTGGCTCGCCGCCATCCTCTTCTATCCCGCATCGGTGCTTCTGCCGGTGCTGATCAACGTCTCGCTTGGTGCACTGGTGACCAGCTTTGCCGTGCTCAAGGGGGTGCAATTCGGTTTCTTGCGCATCGCAACCGCGCCCCGACAGGGGCCAACAAGAAGACCGAGGACGCAGTCGGCTTGAATTCTCAAAGACGGAGGAAAGACATGACGAAATTTGGTGCAATCGCGTCGGCCCTGCTGGGTGCAGCAGGTCTGGCCATGGTTGGCGGCCAGGCCATGGCGCAGGTGACCCTGAACTGGGGCCTGTGGGACTGGGATCGGACCGCCTACTACCAGCCGCTGATCGCGGCTTATGAGGCCAAGCATCCGGACGTGAAGATCAACTACACCGATCTTGGCTCCGCCGACTATAACCAGATGATCATGACCCAGCTGACCGGCGGCGGGTCCGACATCGACATCGTGTCGATCAAGGACATTCCCGGCTATGCGCAACTGGTCAATACCGGCCGGCTGGTCGACCTGAAGAAGGCGGGCGTGTTGCCCAAGGACACGTCGGAATATGGCGGCCTGATCGAAGCCCTGACGGTCAATGACGGCATCTTCGGCATGCCGTTCCGGACCGACTACTGGATCGTCTACTACAACAAGGATCCCTTCGACAAAGCCGGCGTCGCCTATCCGACCAACGACATGACCTGGGCGCAGTTCGACGAACTGGCCCGCAAGGTGACCAGCGGCTTCGGACCGGACAAGGTCTACGGCACGCACTTCCATGTCTGGCGCTCGACGGTGGAACTCCCGGCGATCCAGGACGGCAAGCACACGCTGGTGGCCAAGGACTACAGCTTCCTGAAGCCGTGGTACGAACGGGCGCTGAAGCTCCAGGAGGACGGCATCGTCCGCTCCTACGCCTCGCTGAAGACCTCGCAGACCCACTATTCGGGTCCGTGGTTCGCCGGCAAGATCGCCATGCTGCCGATGGGCACCTGGTTCATCGGCACCCAGATCGCCAAGGAAAAGACGGGTGAATCGACCGTCAAGAATTGGGGTCTGGTGAAATATCCGCATCCGGAAGGCGTCGAAGCGGGCGCCACGGCCGGTCAGGTGACTTCGCTCGGCGTCAACGTGAACTCAAAGAACGCCAAGGCGGCCGAAGACTTCGTCGCCTGGGTCGGCGGACCGGAAGGTGCGGCGATCGTCGCCAAGACCGGCACGATTCCGGCGCTGCGCAACCCGGATGTGATCAAGATGATCACCTCGACGCCGGGTTTCCCCAGCGATCCGGCGAGCGCTCAGGCGCTGATCGCCAGGGCCACCTATCTGGAAATGCCGGTGGACCTGAAGGCGCCCGAATATGAGCTGGTGCTCAACCGCGTCCACGACGAGATCATGACCAATAACGTCTCGATCGACGACGGCATCAAGGAGATGAACGAAGGCGTTGCCGCCATCAAGTGATCTATCTGCTAGTCTGCGGGGCCGACCATCCGCCGGCCCCGCAATCCGATCGACAGAATTGGCCCGCTCGCCCCTTTCGCAAAATCCGCTCACCACCCGCGCAGATGTTCAACGCGCGGTCGGCGAGCTGTTCCAGCCCCTGCTGCCCCATTTCTCGCCCTCCGGAGCGCGTGTGCGGCTCAGTGCGGCGGCGGCGCATTTCGACCGGGCCGCCGCCGAACTCGAAGGCTTCGCCCGCCCGCTCTGGGGCATCGCACCGCTCGTCGCCGGCGGCGGCGATTTCGCCCACTGGCAGCTCTATCGCGATGGCTTGAGCGCCGGCACCGATCCCGACCATCCCGACTATTGGGGCGACATCGGCGATATCGACCAGCGCCAGGTGGAGCTTGCCGCGATCGGCTTTGCCTTGCGCATCGCCCGCTCACAATTGTGGGACCCGCTTGACAACGCCGCCAAGCGGCATGTTGCGGCCTATCTGATTTCCGGGCGCGAGCACGAATTCGTCGACAGCAATTGGAAGTTCTTCCGGGTACTGATCGACCTCGGCCTCATGCATTGCGGCGTCGTGGTCGATCCGCAGAAGCGGGAAACCTATCTCGACGACCTCGAGCGCTTCGTGCTCGGCAATGGCTGGTATCGCGACGGGCCGATCAGGAGCGCCGATCACTACATCCCCTTCGCTTTTCACTTCTACGGGCTGGTCTATTCCGTGCTGGCGGACGATCCGGCGCGGGCGGACCGCTATCGCGCGCGCGCGGCCGAATTCGCCCGTTCGATCAGGCATTGGTACGCGGCGGACGGCGCAGCGCTGCCCTTCGGCCGCAGCCTCACCTATCGCTTCGCCCATGCCGGCTTCTGGGGGGCGCTCGCCTTTGCCGGTGTGGAGGCGCTGCCTTGGGGTCGGATCAAAGGATACTACCTGCGCAATCTGCGCTGGTGGGCGCGCCAGCCGATCTTCGATCGCGATGGCGTGCTGTCGGTCGGCTACGGCTATCCCAACCTCTTGATGAGCGAGAGCTACAATTCGGCCGGCTCGCCCTATTGGGCCCTAAAGGCCTTCCTGCCCCTGGCTCTTCCAGAGAAGCATCCGTTCTGGTCGACCGAGGAAGCCGAAGCCGAGACATTCGACGCGCCCGTTCCATTGCCGGAGCCGGGCATGGTGGCGCAGCACCTTCCCGGCCACATCGTGGCGCTCGCCTCCGGCCAGGAATATCGCCAGTGGCGTGGCATGCCGGAGAAATACGGCAAGTTTGCCTATTCCACGCGCTACGGCTTCTCCATCGAGGCCGACGACCGGCACTTTGCCAGCGTCGCCTGTGACGGCATGCTGGGCTTCTGCGATGACGGCCGACATCTGCGCATGCGCGAGAGCAACGAAGCGGCGCTGATCGCCGGCGACACCCTCTATGCTCGGTGGCGGCCCTATGCGGACGTGCTGGTCGAGACCTGGCTCATACCGGCGGGTCTCTGGCACATCAGGCTGCATGAGGTGACGACGCCGCGCCGGCTGGAGGTGGTCGAAGGCGGATTTGCGATTGCCAAGCCCGATTTCGGGGCCTGGAAAGAAAGCGTCGTCGGCAGTCGGGCCGACGTCAGAACGGCGGCGGACGTCAGCGTGATCGTCGGATATGACGCGCGCACGGCTCGGTGGCGACGCCGCTGCCCAATACCAACGTCATGGTGGCGCGGACTCTGCTGCCGCAACTCCGGGGGACCGTCGAGGCAGGAACGATGACGCTAGCCTGCGCGGTGCTGGCCTTTCCCGATCCGCCCGCGGCGACATCCCCCTGGCACCGGAATGTCCAAATACAAAAGACTTGCGCCGGCTGTTCGAGGCTGAGGGTCGCGTTGTGCCGGTGTTCAACGCGTAGGAGAGCAAGGTTCAACCTCGTCAATTGCGACGACGTCTGGTCGTTTGGAGGTGTCGCGGTCGTGAATGACCCGAAATGGAAGTCGCCGCCACATGTCCCGACGTTCAGCGACGCTGCCCTGTGACCGGCGGAGCGAGCAGGCGGCGGAACAGGTCGATGTGCTCCTCGGCCATCTGCAGCAGTTCGTCTTCCTCGAATTTGTCCCAATAGGCGATCGCCCAGCGGTCGAGCGCCTCGCCGATGCCCATGGCGCAGCCAATCAAGAGCGGCGTCGGCAAATCGTTGCGGATCACGCCGAGGACCTGGCCGCGGGCAATGATTGTCCCGAGCCAATGGCGTGCTGCATCGAACATGTGGCCGGTCGGCGAGCCCTGCTTGGCGGTGTCGTGCAGGCGATAGAACACGCGACCGAGCTTCAGATACCAGGTTCTCTTGGTCGAGAATTTGATCGCCCGCCGGTAGAGCGTGACGAACTCGCTCCAGAACGTCTCCGCCGTCAGCTTGGCCGGGTCGAAGCCGCCGATCTCCTTGAACAGGAAGGCCAGCGCGCGCTCGAGCACGGTGGTGAACAGGTCGGCCTTGTCGTCGAAGTAGTAGTAGAGCGAACTCTTGCTCATCCCCGAGCGCTCGAGGATGCGGTTCAGCGAGGCCGCGTCGTAGCCCTTCTCGCCGAACTCCTCGGCGGCGCTTTCGAACAGGCGCTCCTGGCGCTCTGGATCGAGTTTTTCAAATCGTGGTCGGCTCATGGCTTGACCTTAGCAGCAATCGAGAGTACGGACCAGCAGTGTGTACCGACCGGTCCACATAGGCGGTACTCAAGTGGCCAGCGATATTGCGATGCCTGTGCATCGCCTTATGCCGGGGCCGCGGAAGCGGCGCTCGGCGGCGCATTGACGCACCGCGCCGGCCAACCGGGCGACGCCGAGGAGGCACTGCGATGAAACGACATTTCCGGCGAATTGCGACACTGGCCTGCATTGGGACCGTCGCGCTGATGGGCGCGCTCGCGCCTGCTGCCGCGGCCGACGCCACGGCGCTGCTGCGCGCGGCCTTCGACAATTGGCGGGCGAAAGCTCCGAGACGACGCTCACCATGACCGTTCATCGGCCGAGCTGGGAGCGGCATCTGACGATGAACGCCTGGACGCGGGGCGACAACGAGGCGCTGGTGCGCTTCACCGCGCCGGCCAAGGACGCCGGCAACGCGACGCTGAAAGCGAAGAATGCCACCTACGTCTTCAATCCCAAGCTCAACCAGGTGATCAAGCTGCCGGCTTCGATGCTGGCGCAGTCCTGGATGGGGTCGGACTTCTCCTACAACGACCTCTCCAAGGCCGAGGACCTGCTCACCGAATACACCCACAGGATCACCGCCACCGCGCAGGCCGGCGGCCACACGGTCTACACCATCGAGGCGCTGCCCAAGCCCGGCGCGCCGGTGGTCTGGGGCAAGCAGGAAGCCAAGGTGCGCGACGACGGCATCTTCGTTGAGGAGACGTTCTTCGACCAGGACATGAAGCCGGTGCGCAAGATGACCACCGACAAGATCGCCCCGCTCGGCGGACGCAACTATCCGGTCGTGCTGACCATGAAACCGATGGCCAAGTCCGGGCAGTGGACGCGCATCGAGACGACGGCGGGGAAGTTCGACATCTCGCTGCCGGACTACATCTTCACCCGCTCCAACCTGCAGAACCCGCGCGGCTGACCGCCATGCTGATTGGGATGGCATGGCGGAACCTGTGGCGGCAGCCGACGCGGACGGCGCTGAGCCTGCTCACCATGGCGCTCGCCGCGGCGTTGCTGGTCTTCATGCTGTCGTTCCAGCTCGGCGTCTATGACACGATGAAGGCGAACACGCTCAGGATCTTCGACGGCTTCGCCCAGATCCAGCCGCCGGGCTATGCCGACGATCCCGACATCCGCAAGACGATTCCCGCGCCGGACAAGCTGGCGGCGGAGGCGATCAAGGTGCCCGGCGTCACCGCCGCGGCGCCGCGGGCCACCTCCTACGTGATTCTCGCCAACGGCGACCTCAGCTACGGCGCGGCGATCGAAGGCGTCGATCCGGCGCGGGAACAGACCGTCTCCACGCTCGCCGCGACCGTGCATCGGGGCCGCTATCTCCGGCCCGGCGACAGCGATGCGATCGTTCTCGGCGATGCGCTGGCCCGCAACCTCAAGCTCTCGCTCGGCGATCATGTGACCCTGCTCGGCTCGGCCGTGGACGGAACCGTTGCCGCCGACAGTCTGACAGTCGTCGGCATCTTCCACAGTGGCATCGGCGACCTCGACCGGCAGATCGCCGAAATGCCGCTCGCCCGCTTCCAGGAAACCTTCGCGCTCGGCGATGCCGCCAATGTCATCGCGCTCGCCGGCCCGAGCCTTTCCGCGGTCAACGCCGCGCTGCCGGCGCTTCGGCGGCTCGCCAGCGCAAACGGCCTCTCGGTCGAGGACTGGGGCGTGCTGCAGCCGGCGCTGAAGCAGGCGATCACGCTCGATTTCTCCACCTCCATGCTCTGGTATGTGAGCCTCGTGGTCGTGGTCGTGTTCATCATCCTGAACACGCTCCTGATGTCGGTGCTCGAACGCACGCGCGAATTCGGCATGCTGCTTGCGATCGGCATGCGCTCCGGGCTCGTCGGGCGCATGCTGTGGCTGGAGCTGATCCTGCTCGCCGTTCTCGGCAACGCCATCGGCATCCTGATCGGCGCCGGCGCCGCGCTGTGGTTCGAGCACGCGGGCATCGTCTTCGGCGGGATGGAAGGACTGATGGCGCAATGGGGTCTGCCCGGGCGGCTCTATCCCACCTTGAGCATCCTCAGTGCCACGATCGGTCCGGCCGTCATCATCCTGTCGGTTGCAATCGCCGGGCTGTTCCCCGTGCGCCGCATCAGCCGGCTCGAGCCGGTCGCCGCCATGAGGGCCGCGTGATGGGCGCGCTGCAACTCCTCGGGCCGCTCGCCTGGCGCAATCTGTGGCGCAATCCGCGGCGCACGATCATCACGCTCATCGTCGTCGCCGTCGGGCTCTATTCGATCCTGGTCTTCGCCGCGCTGCTCGATGCCTGGGCACAGTCGAGCCGCGACACCACTCTCAATCTTCTGACCGGCAGCGGCCAGATCCACGCCCAGGGCTTTCTCGACGATCCGACCGTGTCGCGCCGCATGCCGCCGCCTTCCGGCGCCTTGAAAGCGGCGCTCGCGAACCCGTCGATCAATGCCTGGGTGACGCGCGCGCGCGTTCCGGCCGTCGTGCAGAGCGAATACAAGACGCTGCCGCTCACCCTCTACGGTGTCGATCCGGCCGGCGAACGGCAGATCTCCGTCATTCCGCGCCAGATTGCCGACGGCCGCTACCTCGCCGACGCTTCCGATCCCGGCATCGTGCTCGGCCGACACCTCGCCGGCCGGCTCAAGACCCGCGTCGGCAAGCGGGTGATCATCATGGCCCAGGCGGCCGACGGCAGCCTCGCCCAGCAGGCCTATCAGGTGGAGGGGCTCTTCGCCGGCAACCAGACCGCCGAGGACGCCTTCGCCTTCACCGGCATCAAGACGGCTCAGACGATGCTCGGCATCGGCGGCGACATTTCCGAGATCGCCTTTCACGTCCCCGACGAGGCCGCAGCTTGCCGGCGTCATCGCATCGCTGAAGCGCGCGGCACCCGGTCTCGACGTCAGCTCGTGGAAGACGCTGTCGCCGCTCGCCGCCGCGGTCAACGACTTCATGCAGGCCTTCATCTACATCTGGCTGTGGGTGATGTTCGTCTTCATGGCGATCGGCATCGTCAACACGCAGCTGATGGCCGTCTTCGAGCGGGTGCGCGAGTTCGGCCTCCTGCAGGCGCTCGGCATGCGCCCGCGCCTGATCCTGCTGCAGGTGCTGCTCGAATCCGCCATGCTGATCGGCACCGGCGTCGTCGCCGGCATGGCCGCATCGGTGGCGACCATCGTCGCGCTGCACGGTGGCGTCGACCTCGGCTTCCTGGCACGCGGTGCCGAATATATCGGCGCCGGACACGTGCTCTATCCGCACCTGGCGCCGGCAGAATTTCTCGAAATGTCGATGCTGGTCTGGGCGCTTGGCGTTGCCGTGGCGCTGTGGCCGGCCCGCAAAGCGGCACTGTCCAAACCGGTGGAGGCCATGAGTCATGTTTCATGAGGCTGAGAGCACCGCGCCGTCCCCCTCCCGCTCCCTTTCCAAATCCGCGATCGTTTCCTGTCGTGGTGTCGAGAAGCGCTATCAGCTCGGCGCCATCGAGGTCCCGGCGCTCGAACGGCGTCGATCTCGATATCGCCGCGGGTGATTTCGCCACGCTCGCCGGCCCTTCGGGCTCAGGCAAGACGACGCTGCTCAACATGATCGGCGGGCTCGACCGGCCGAGCGGCGGCACGGTGACGGTCGACGGCGACGATCTCGGCCAGATGAACAAGGCGCACCTGACCGAGTTGCGCCTGCACAAGATCGGCTTCGTCTTCCAGGCCTACAATCTCATTCCGGTGCTCTCGGCCGCCGAGAACATCGAATTCATCCTCCAGCTCCTCGGCGTCGAGGCGCGCGAACGGCGCCGCCGTGCGGTCGCAGCGCTTGGGGACGTCGGCTTGGCAGGCATGGAAGACCGCCGGCCGGCCTATCTCTCCGGCGGCCAGCAGCAGCGGGTCGCCGTCGCCCGCGCTCTGGTGGCGCGCCCGGCGATCGTGCTCGCCGACGAGCCGACCGCCAATCTCGATTCGAAGACCGCCGAGGACCTCGTCGCCCTCATGGCCGAACTCAACACCGCCTCGGGGATCACGTTCCTGATCGGCACTCACGATGCGCGCGTCATCGCCCGCACGCGGCGCCATATCGAAATGACCGACGGCCGCATCACCGCCGATGAACGCCGGGAGAAGACGCATGTCGCCGAACACGCTTAAGGCTGCGCTGGGCCTCGCTTTTCTCGCCGCGTCCCTGGTGGCGCGGCCGGCCATCGCCGATGGGTTCAAGGACTTTCACGGGCGGCTGGAACTCACCGACCTCGGCTCCTTCTCCGCCAGCGACAGCCTCGCGGCCTCCCTCGGCGATCGTTTCCGCAACGACTTCGTCGGCGATCTCCGCCTCACCTGGGAGCCCAAATGGGACAACTGGGACTTCTCCATCCACTACGTCGTGAACGGTGACTATGGCGGCAACGTCGTCCTCAACCGCGCCCAGGCGCCCATGTTCGGCATGGCGCCCCCGGCGACGCTGTTCGACCTGACCAACACCTTCGTCGACGACGGCCGGGTGCTGGCAAGCCAGAAGATCGACCGGCTGGCGCTCGGCTATACCACCGACAACTTCGTCGTTCGCGTCGGCCGCCAGGCCCTGACCTGGGGCGCCGGCAAGGTCTTTCACCCGATGGACCTGGTCGATCCCTTCGCCCCCGACGCGGTCGACACCGAATACAAGCCCGGCGTCGACATGGCCTATCTGCAATGGCTGTTCGGCGACGGCTCCGACCTGCAGGCAATCGCGGTGCCGCGCGCCATGACCTACAACGCGACGCCAACCTGGGACGCCAGCACCTTTGCGCTCCACTATCACCGCACGATCGGCGAAATCGGACTGACCGGGATCGTCGCGCGCGACCATGGTGACTGGACGGCCGGCCTGGGTCTCAGCGGTCCACTCGGTGGCGCCGTGTGGAACGCCGAGATCATCCCGACCTTCGAGGCCGATGGCACGACGCGCATCTCGGGCCTCGCCAACATCAGCAGCGCGATGACCCTGTTCAATCGCAACGCGACTGTCTTCGCCGAATATTTTCATAACGGCTTCGGCGTCGCCGGCAGCGGCACGGCCTATGACATGCTGCCCGCCGATCTCACCGACCGGCTGGCGCGCGGACAGGTGTTCAACACGTCGCAGGATTACCTCGCCGGCGGCATGACGCTCGAATGGACGCCGCTGCTCACGCTCTCGCCGAGCCTCATTGTCAATCTCAACGATGGCAGCGTCTATGCGGCGGGAGAGGCGGACTGGTCGCTCAACGACAACACCGACCTGATCGCCGGCGTGCAGGTGCCCTTCGGCCCCAAGGGTACCGAATATGGCGGCCTGCCGCTGACGGGAAGCAGCGCGCCCTATCAGGCAGTGCCGACGACCGCCTACGTCCAATTGCGGCGCTATTTCTGAAGACGGGCTGACCGAACGATCCGAGCGCTGACGGCAGTACCGGGGGGAAACAGCGGTCATAGGAACCGTCCGGTTAGCTGATCCGTCCGATCCAATTCGTATGGCCGTGCGTCGATGCCCCCCTTTTCTCGGCGCCCTGCCGGCCTGGCTCTGGCTCCTCGGCCCCGTCACCGTGGGCCGCTGGCGGCTCTGTCATGGTGATCCGGCAATCTTGTCGCGGATTGACCAGCGCACCGAATAGGACCCGAACGTGCCGTTCGCGCCGATCGTTCCCTCGCTCAGCACGATACGCCCCTGCGGTGGCGGAAAGCCGTCGACCGCAATGGCGGAAAGGTTGGCGTCGAGCGCGAGGCCGCGGCCATCGGCAGTCGACCAGCGAACCGAAACCGCCGCATCGCCGATCGCCTCGTATTGGCCGCCGCGGTCAATGCTGCGCAACAGCGGCACGATCTCCGCCCTGCGGATGGCAAGCATGTGGGCGTACCAGGCGAGCCAGGCTGCGTGCCGATCGTCGGCGATGTCGTCCCAATCGAGCTTGCAGGCGAGGAACGTCGCCTCCGCCATCGGGTCGGGTATGCGCTCGCGCATCGCCGGGTCCCTGAACTGGGGAAAACCGGCAAACTCGGCGCGCCGCCCAGCGCGCACGGCGTCGGCAAGGTCGGCGCCGAAATCGCAGAAGAAGAGGAAGGGCTGCGCCGCCGCCCATTCCTCACCCATGAACAGCATCGGCACCTGCGGCAGCAGCAGATAGGTGGCAGCCGCCGCACGGACCGCAGCGGCCGGGGCGATGGCCGACAGGCGTTCGCCGAAGGCGCGATTGCCGACCTGATCGTGGTTCTGGATGAAGCAGACGAAAGCCGATGGAGGCAGTGCGCCGCTGGGCTCGCCGCGCGGCGCGGCGCGGTAGGACATCGGCTCGCCCTGGAACGAAAAGCCTTCGGCGAGCGCGCGGCCCAGCCTGTCGGTGTCCCCGCAATAGTCATGATAGTAGCCGTCGCTTTCGCCAGTGGCGGCGACATGCAGGGCATGGTGCACGTCGTCGTTCCACTGGGCGGTGTAGAGCCGTGGCCGCCCGCCGTCGCGGACAAGCAGGGACGCCCGGTTGTCCTCGTTCTCGAGGACAAGATGGACGGGTCGCTGCAAACCGAGGCGTTGCACCCCCTCCGCCAGTTCGTCCAGCAGATGGCGCGGCCCGTCGTCGAGGATGGTGTGGACGGCATCGAGCCGAAGTCCGTCGAAATGAAACTCCTCGATCCAGTAGAGCGCATTGTGGATGAAGAACGCGCGGACCGCGCCGACCCGCGTGTCGATGGCCGCGCCCCAGGGCGTATGGTGCCGCTCGGTGAAGGCCTGCGGCGCGATGACGTGGATATAGGCGCCTTCCGGACCGAAATGATTGTAGACGACGTCGAGCAGCGCCATGAGGCCGGCCGCATGGGCCGCGTCGACAAGCGCCTTCAGATCGTCCGGATGGCCGTAGGCGTTGGCCGGCGCGTAGGGCAGCACGCCGTCATAGCCCCAGTTCCGCCTGCCCGGAAAGGCGCCAACCGGCATGATCTCGATGGCGGTCACGCCGAGATCGACCAGATGGTTCAGCCTGCCAATGGCGGCGCGAAAGGTGCCTTCCGGCGTGAAGGTGCCGATATGCATCTCGTAGACGACCGCTTCTTCCCACGGTCGACCGGTCCAGCCTGTGTCGCGCCAGTTATAGGCGGCGGGATCCACGACCAGGCTGGCGCCGTGGACGTCCTCGGCCTGCTGGCGCGACGCCGGATCGGGAACCCGCATGCCGTCCGGCATGATGAAGCGATAGCGCGTGCCCGCACGGGCCGCGGCAGTGACCAGTTCATGCCACCCGTCTTCGGCCGCCCGCATGGCATGGCTTCCGCCATCGCCATCCAGTTCGACATGCACGGTTTCGCGCGACGGCGCCCACAGCCGGAAACGGACCGCTCCATCCACCCTCAGTTCCGCGCCGAACGGCATTTCATGTGCGCTGGCCATGGCGACCGTCATCTCTTCAGCAAAGCCTCTCATTGAAGAGGCATCAAGAAGCGGGCCGGCGCCGGCAGGGGCGCTTCCTTCAATAGTCCCGTTCATAGGTAAGGCCGACCTGTCCGGAGCCGTCCTGCCCGGCGCTGCCCTGCGCCTTCAGATGCTTGGTGATGTCGAGATCGATGGTGACGCGGCCGGAATCGGCACTGGTGCCCGCCTCGACGCCCAGCCGGATGTTGTCGTTGAGCCGTTTGCCGATGCCCACCATCGTTCCGCCGCTGTCGCTCTGGCGGATATCGAGATCGTCGAGGCCGGTGGCATTGCGGATGCGCGCCACGATTCCGACATTGCCGGTTGCCCCGGTGAGCTGGCCCACGGCATCGACGAGCTGGATCGCCTGGGCAGCCGACAGGGTGCTGACGCCCTGATTGAACAGCAGCCGGGACAGGATCTCCTCCTCCGGCATGCTCGGCGACGAGGTCAGGCTGATTTGCGGGTCGGTCGCCGGGCCGGTGACGTTGAGCGTCACCACCGCATCCGAGGTCTGCGTGGTCGCGGCGAAATCGACCACCGGCACCAGGCTGCCGGCGAATGTCAGCCTCCCCTGCGTGAAGGTGAAGCGCTTGCCGACGGCATCCATGCGCCCGCGCTGCAACTGGAACCCGCCCACCGCCTGCGGGTTGCGGGACGAGCCGCCGACCTGCAGCGAGCCACCGAACTCCGCGTCGATGCCGAAGCCGCGCACATAGATGCCGGAATTGCCGGCAAGCGACACGTTGAGCGCCAGGCCGCCATTGGCCGGTGCACCGCCCTCCCCGTCGGCGCTTCCGGGGGGCGCTTGCGGGATCGGCGGCTTGAAGTCCGGCGGTGCGTTGACATGGCGCACGTCGATGGCGTTTGCCGAGCCGCTGATCCGGTCGGGCAACTGGATCTCGGTGCGCCCGAGATCGATGTGGCCCGATACCACGCCATTGCCGAGCAACGGCCCCTTGACGGCGAGATCGCCGGAGAAGGTGGTGTTGATGACGCTGCCGTCGGCATAGCGACCGTTGCTGATGCGGATCGTCAGGTCCGCCGGCAGGTCGCTCTCTGCCGTCGCGATCGAACCGGCCAGCACGACGCTGCCGCCCTGGGGGAAGCGGCCGGAAATCTGCTGGATGGTGGCCTTGCGCCCGTCGAAGGCGATGCGGCCGCTGGCACCGGAGATGCCGAAGCCGGTCGCGCCGTCGACGATCGTCGCACCGGCCAGATCGACGGCACCGCTCACCGCAGGCGCGGAAAGCGCACCGCCGACAGTGACATCCACCTTGGCGTTGCCGGCCAGGCGAAGCTCGCGGCTGGAGCTGAGCGCCAGCAGCGCCAGGGGCACCGTCCCGTTGGCCTTCACATCGAGGCCCGCTCCGCTGTAGGGCACTCGCCCGTCGACCGACAGCGCCAGGCCGGCACCGGAGAGCTTGGCCGAGATGGTCGATGCGGTCGTCGTGCTCTTGCCGCTGGCACTGATCGACAGCGCCGGCAGGCCGGCATTGCGGCTGGCCGCCAGGGCGAAGCCGGTCCACTCGGCCTGCCAGTCGATATTCGGCGCAGACGCCTGCCCGCTGACCCTGGCGCGCCCGCTGACCGATCCTTCCGCGCCGAGATCGGGCGCGAAGCCGTTGACCAGGGAAGCGGCTAGTTTGGTCGCAGCCACGGTGAGGTCGAGCTTTGGCGAAACCGAGCCATCGACCCGCAGCGAGCCGCCGCCGAGCGTCAGCGTCGCACCAACGACCCGCGTCGTCCCGCCGTCGAGCGCGATGGTCACCGGCTGGCTCAGACCGACCGGCGTGCCGAAAGCGGTACCCTTCAGGACGTCGATGGTGACGGCCGCATCGGCCAGGCGAACGACGGTGGACAGGTCGATGTCCGGCCCCCTGGCGCTGGCCTCGATGCGCGTCGCCCCGCCCGCCACCGCTGCCGTCGCCGCGACCGTATCGAGGCGCCGCCCGCCGACGTCGACGGCCGATGCCGAGGCGTTGCCGTTGATCTTCGGCACGCCGAAGGCATCGGCGATGGTCATCGTGCCGTCGATGCGCGCCGCCGCGATATCCTGCCAGGTGATATCGGCGCCGTTGAAGCTGATGGCGGCGGATTGGCGCTCCCCGTCGGGCTGCAGCCGAATGCGCGCCTCTGCCCTGCCCGAAGCCGGAACCAGCGCCAGCGCGGCAAGCGCACCGAGGTCGGGCGCATCGAGCGTCAGCGTCCCGGTGAACAGGCCCGCCGCCGTGCTCTCCACCGCGCCGGTGATGCGGTCCTGGCCGACCGCCAGATCCACCTTGGGGAAGGCAAGCGCGCCGCCGGCGCGGTCCATGGTCGCGATCGCCGTTCCGGCCAGACGCCCGCCGGCAAGGCTGCCGTCGAGGCTGAGCGTTGCCTGCCAGCCGGCATCGTTCGGCGCGCCGGTGAGCGCGATGCGGGCGTTGCGGATCGGCTGGTCGAGGAGCCTGCCATCGGCAACCGTGACGGCCGCTTCCAGTTGCGGGCGCGCGGCCGCACCCGAGGCATGGACCGTGAAGGTCGCGGAGCCCCGGGACTTGTCCGCCAGCCGGCCGAGGTCGGCGAGCGATCCATCCAGCTTCACATCGATCGTGTGGAGGTCGAAGGCCGCGCTGCCGCGCGCGCTGATGCCGGCGCTGTCGACGGCAAGGTCGCTGACCGCGAAGCCGCCGCCGGCCTGACCGCGAAAGGCAGCGGCGAATTTGGTGACGCCGGCAAGCAGCCGGGCAAGCCGCGCATCGCCGGGACGAAGGTCGGTCGCCGTGCCACTGACGGTGAAGGCGGGCGCCGCGCCGACGAACATGCCATCGGCGGTTACGTTGATGGCGCCGGCCAGCGTGCGGCCGGCAAGCGGCGACAGCGGCGCGATTTCGGCGAAGCCGGCGGTTGCGTGTCCCTTGACCGCACCGGCCGCGGCCGTGCCATTGAAGGCGATGGCGCCGCCCGCGGCAGCCAGCCGCGCCCGTGTCTCGGCAATGCCGGTCGCCGTGTCGAAGGTCCCGTCTGCCGTCAGCAGCAGCGGCGCATCGGCGCGCGATGCCAGACGCCCGGTCGGCGTCTCGACGGCATCGGCCTCGATGCGCAGGCCGAAGGGCAGCTTGCCGCCGGCCAGCGGATCGGCCTGATCTGCCTCGAGCGCGAATGACAGGCCGGCGCCGGGGATGACGACGCCCGCGGCCTTGAGGCCTGCGACCCTGCCGATGAGATCGAGGCGCACGACATGTCCCGTGGGCGCCGCCTTGCCGGTCAGCGACAGGCTCTCGATTCCCGCGCCGGCACCAAGGAACGGCAGCCCGACGGTCCCGCCACCGGGATTGGCGACGTCCACCTTCAGCGCCAGGTCGGTCCGGTTTCCGCCCAGCGCTCCACTGGCGGAGACATGCACGCTGTCCGTGGTGATCCGGCATTGCCGCAGCACGATGCGGGGCAGCGCTTCGCCCTTGACGCTTGTCCAGTCGGCATCGACGGCGATGGCGACCGGGCCGGAGAGCAGATCGGCATAATCCGGCGGCACCAGCTCGGCGAGATTGCCGTTGCCGTCGAGCCTCACGCGCTTTCCCGCGCCGGCCGGCGACAGCATGAACCGGCCGGTGAAATGCGCCGCGCCGCCCGAGGTCAGCGACAGGTCGCCGGTCAGTGCATCACCGCGCGAAGCGAGGCTGGCATCGAGCGCATAAGCCGGCCCCGACTGCCGTCCCATCAGGGCGGGCAGGATGCCATCGGCGGCTTCCTTTAGCGCGATGCTGGCGGTCAGCGGCGCCTTGCCGTTCGCGCGCGCCAGCGTTGCGTCGAGCCTCGCCATGCCGCCATCGATGCGCCGGGCATCGACCTTGGCCGCGAGGCTGCCATCGGCCCCGGAGACCAGCGCCCCCGCCAAAGCGAGCACGGCCGGCCTGCCGACCAGCGCCTTGCCGAGTTCCAGCCGCGCCACCTTCACGTCTCGCGCCGCAAACGGCAGCAGCGCGCCGCTGCCGCCGGTCCTGCCGCCGGCAAGGTGCGGCTGGCGCAGGACGGCGATGCGCGCCGCCGTGATGGCATTGAGCGACAGGCTGCCGGTGAGCAGCGCGCTCGTCCGGATATCGACATTGAGCCCGTCGATCTCGGCGAACGGCCCCGCACTGTCGGAGAGGACGATCCTGTTGGCGCCCACGGAGAACGGCAGCCAGCCGGTGAGACCGTCGATGGAAACCGTGACGCCGCTGGCGGTGCCGGCGCGCTCGATCATGCCGGCGACCAGCGAACGGCCGGGCGGCGTGGCGAGGCCGATCAGCGCAAGCACCAGCACCGCCACGATTGTTCCCAGCGAAATGCCGAGGACGCGCCGCACTCTGCCCGTTCTGCGCCGCGCCATGATCAGAAGGCCTGGCCGAGCCCGACATAGACACCGACCGACGGGTCGCCCTTGCCCCGCTGCAGGGGAACGGCAACATCGAGCCGGATCGGCCCGACCGGCGTCAGATAGCGCAGCCCCGCACCGACACCGACTTTCAGGCCGTTCAGCCGCGGCAGGACGGAGGCGTAGGCATTGCCGGCATCGACGAAGGCGACCACGCCGATCGTGTCGGTCACGCGGTAGCGCAGTTCGCCGGTGAAGAGCACCGAGCTGCGGCCGCCGACGATATTGCCCGCGCCGTCGCGCGGCCCGATGTTCTGATAGGCGTAGCCGCGCACCGATCCTGCGCCGCCCGAATAGAGACGGCGGTCGGCGGCGACCTTGGTGATGTCGTCCACGGTGAGAATGGAAGCCGCCGCCCGCCCGGCGAGCACGAAGCGGTCGGCATCGCCGAACGGCCAGTAGCCCGAGACATCGCTGCTGAACGTGGCATAGGGCGTGTTTTCAGCGAAGTCGTAGGCCGGCGCCGCCGAAAACAGGGCACGGTGCCCGCTGGTCGGGTCCAGCTTGTTGTCGCGCGTGTCCCAGTCGAGCGTGCCGGTGAGCGTGGTCAGCAGATGGTCCTCGGTGACCGTGGGCTCGACGGTGCGCGAACGCGCCACTTCCAGTCCGAGCGAGCCACTCAGCGTGTCCGAGAAGCTGTGTTCGAGCCCGGCTTCGCTCTCCAGCGCCGTCACGCGATAGGCGTCGGTCGTCTCGCGATAACCCTCCACGCGCAGCGTGAAATCGGTCATCGGATCGAACACGGCCGGCTTGCGGAACTTGCCCGCAAGGCGGAAATCGGGATCGAACGCGCCGTCGAGCAGGCGCGATATGGAGGCGGAGAGTTTCAGCTGCTCGGCACCACCGAAGAGATTGCGGTGCGTCCAGTAGACCCCGGAGCCGAGCCCTTCCGTATTGGAATAGGTGACGCTGGCGCCGATCACCCGCGGCTTGCGCTCGCTGACCGTGATCGTGACGGGAATCGTGCCGTCCGCAGCGAGCCTGTCGGCAGGCGTCACCTGAACGCTGGCGAAGACGCCGAGGTCGCGCAGGCGCTTGGTGGCGCGTTTCACGATCCTCGACGAATAGAGTCCGCCATCGATACCGGCACGGCGGAGCACGAGATTGGGATCGACCCTTTCGGTGCCGCTGACCGTGACCCGGCCGAAATCCGCCCGCGGACCGGGGCTGACGGCAAGCGTCACGTCGAGCGTGTTGGTGCGGTGATCGGCAATCGTATCGCGCTTTCCCGCCGCCGCCAGGGGATAGCCCTGCGCCTGCCACGCATCGACGAGCTTCGTCTCGGCGTCGACGACGACCGACGAGCGCGCCGGCTCGCCCGGCGCCAGGCCGAGTTCGTCGAGCGTCAGCCCGGCCGGCAGCGGCGTCGCGCTGACGCGGCCGAAGTAGAATTCCGCACCCGGCCTGACGGTGATCGTCACCGGCACCGGCCGCGCAGCGATCGTCGCGAACGGGTCGACCTTCGCCATCGGCTTGCCGTCGATGGTGATGAACACCTCGCCGCCATAGCGGGCGTTCTCGTAGAGCACCGCCGTCAGGTTGAGGAGATCCTGCCTGGAGCGGGCGATCAGGCCGACCAGACCTGAGACCGGCGATTTCCGGCGGCCGACGAGTTCGGAAGCCTGGCGCAGCGATCGCGTCAGGCCCCAGTCCGCGCCGGGGGCCGAGAAGGTGACCGCGTAAGGCAGGGGATCGGGGATCGTCTGCTTGGGCGTGCTGCGGCCGAACGGCCACAGGTCAGAGAGCGCCGCGGCCGCCGGCGCAGCCGGCACGATGGTCGTGGCCAACATCACAAGCAGCAGCAGAAACCGGCAATGAAAAGAGCAACGATACACTACGACGGCGCCTGTTCATCGACCGCCCCCAGGCTGGTCAGGTCTTCGGATCGGCAGGCTTGCTACCATGGGCGAGGCTGCCGAATTCAGGTGAAGAGACAGTGTAGCATGCTCTCGCCCGGGCATGTTGGCCCCGGTTTCCGCCGAAATTCGGGTGATTTCGCCCCCTCGGTCAAGGGCTCGGCCAGCCGTTGACCACCACAGGGTTGCTGCGCCCGCTCCGCAAAATGCGGTCAAATCCAGTTACTATCGCAGCGACGCAATGGCTGGCGGCCGGAGAGACGAACATGCAGAAGACCGAACCGCTCGAGAGTTGGGCTGGCCTCGTTCAACAGCTCGACAATCTGGTCGCGCACCTTGCGGCATGGTTCCGGCTGATCATCGAGCCGTGGGGCCTGTTGCAGATACTCCTGATCGTTCTGCTGGCCGCCTTGGCGTGGCTCGGCGGCCGCTACATCGAGCCCCCGATGGAGCGGTGGGTGCGGGCGCGCGATACCACGCTGCGGCGCATGCGCTTCTATGCGCTCGTCCTTCGCCGCATCCGCCCCATTCTGTTTGTCACCCTGGGTCTGGTAGCCGTCGCGACCGTGCGCCAGGTGATGGTGCCCGACCGATCGCATCTCATCCTCATTGCCGTCAATCTTGTCGCCGTGTGGGTGGTCGTCTCGATCACTTCGCGCTTCATCCGCAACCGGCTTGCGGCGCGCATCGTCGCCGTCGGTGCATGGCTGATCGCCGCGCTCAACATCCTCAACCTGGCGCAGACCGCAACGGCCGTGCTTGACGCCGCCGCCGTCAACATCGGCGACTTTCGCGTTTCCCTCCTTCTCCTCATCAAGGCGGGGCTCATCCTCACGATCCTGTTCTGGCTGGCATCGGCGGTCAGCGCCGCCAGCGAGCAGCGTCTCCAGAAAGTCGAGGACATGTCGCCGTCGATGCGGGTGCTGACCGGCAAGCTCCTCCGCATCGGTCTGTTCGCCTTGGCGGTGTTTGTCGGATTGCAGTCGGTCGGCCTCGACCTGACCGGCCTCACCGTCTTTTCCGGCGCCGTGGGCCTGGGTCTTGGCTTCGGCCTGCAGAAGGTCGTTTCGAACCTGGTGTCCGGCATCATTCTGCTGGTCGACCGGTCGATCAAGCCCGGCGACGTGATCTCGCTGGGCGAGACGTTCGGCTGGATCAACCAGTTGAACGCCCGCTACGTTTCGGTCGTCACCCGCGACGGTCGGGAATACCTGATCCCCAACGAGGACCTGGTGACCAGCCAGGTCGTCAACTGGTCCTACTCGGACAAGAACATTCGTCTCGAAGTGCCGTTCGGCGTCAGCTATGCCTCGGACCCCCATCTGGTTCGCCGGATAGCCATTGCGGCCACCCGGCGCGCGACCCGCGTGCTGAGAGCCCCTGCCGCCGTCTGCCACCTCACCTCTTTCGGTGACTTGTCGGTGAACTTCATCTTGCGGTTCTGGATCAGCGACCCTGCCGAGGGGGTGGTGAATGTCAAAAGCGATGTTCTCCTGGCCTTGTGGGACGCTCTCAAGGAGAACGGCATCGAGATACCCTTTCCGCAGCGCGACGTGCATCTCAAGACGCCGGTGGAAAAGAGCGTGGAGCTGCCGTCCGGCACGCAATGAATTGGCAATCGCGCCGGTCCGGTTCTGCCGGTCTTCTCCGGGATCACGCGAAATTCGTCTCGCGCCAAAGTGACGGTCGCGAACCGCCGCGCCCAGCGCGCTGGCCTGATCGCCGGCACATCCGCAAAGCCCGGTCGCGACGCGGTTTCGCGCAAGCGCGCGGGGTCGGATCGCTCGGGCGGCCTCGCCGGTCGCCTCCCGTGGCGCTTCCGGTGGATTCGTGCCCGCGAACTCTTGCTCTCCCCGGCCGTCCTAGTCTATTAAATATCTGAAGTTGATATATCATCGTTACCGCGTGGTAGAGCAACGTGCGACTATCATCCTTCCAGATCACGCGATTTCAGTTCGCGCGAGACCGCGTCATAGGCGACAGCCAGATTCGCGTCGACGACGCCAGCATCGCCGCGCTTGAGCTGTTCGACGAACAAGGCCGGTCCGGCCTGGGCTTCATGCAGAACCTGCATCGCCCGCTCCCCGCGCTTGAGGAGATTGTCCGCATTTTCCAGAGCGAGGTATGGCAGGGCCTCGAGGGCCAGCCGCCGCTCGGACTCATCCATCGCGTCAATCGGCCGCGCGGCGGCAACCGGCGTGCCTTCGCCCTGCCTTTCGAGGAGGCGGTGCAGGTCGCGCTGTGGGACCTTGCCGCCAAGCAGGTCGGCCTGCCGCTTCACCGGTTCCTCGGCAGCCGGCGCGAGCGCGTACGGGCCTATGCCTCGGGCCTCGATTTCCATCTGGAAGACGACGAATTCACCGAGTTCTTCGCCTATGCCGATTCCATCGGCTACAGCGCCTTCAAGATCAAGGTCGGTCATCCCGACTTCGCCCGCGACCTCCATCGGCTCGACCTGCTGACCAAGGCGGTGCGCCCCGGCGCGCTCGTCATGGTCGACGCGAACGAAGCCTGGGGCGCCAAGGAAGCGCTGGTCAAGCTCACGCAGATTCGCGATGCCGGCTTCCCGCTGCTCTGGGTCGAAGACCCGATCATGCGCGACGACTTCGAGGGTCTGCGCATGCTGTGTCAGGGCGCGCCGTGGACGCTCATCAACTCTGGCGAATACCTCGACGCCGCCGGCAAGAGGCAGCTCATGATGGCGGGCGGAACGGACATCCTCAACGTCCACGGCCCGGTCACCGACGTCATGCGCATCGGCTGGCTTGCCGCCGAGCTCGGCATCCCGATCAGCCTCGGCAATACCTTCCTCGAGCTCGGTGTGCATGCGGCCTGTGCCCTGCCCGAGGTCGAATGGCTGGAATACTCGTTCCAGAATTTCGATCATCTCGTCGAGCAGCCGATGGAGATTCGTGACGGGTGGATCTACGCGCCCGACCGTCCCGGCCATGGCCTGGTGCTCTCCGAAAGCGCCCGCCGCGATTGGGCCCGCCCCACCGTCCTGGCCGAGGCCGACCTCGGCGCCGCGCCGTTCAATCCGCGGCTCAAGCCAGCACCCCATCTCGTCCCGGACGGGGCCGACCCGGCCCGTACAAGAACCATTGCCTAGACCAAGGACCACTGCGTGAAATAGGAGGGAACCGTGAAATCACTGCGCATCACTCTGGGGCTCGCGGCGATGTTGGCCGCCGGCTCGGCCTTTGCTGCTGACAGCAAGGGCATCACCGTCTGGGTTGACGCCGTCCGCCAGCCCGCCGTCGAGGCATTCATCAAGGACAATCCCAACGTCAAGATCAACATGGTCCTTTACGATGCCTCATCGGGTGCATCGGGCTCTTTGCAGACCAAGATCGGGCTCGCCGATCAGGCCGGCGAGGGATGGCCGGACGTGGTGTTCTCGACCCAGAACAACGACGTCGCGTGGATAGCGAAGGAGACCAATGGCGTCCAGGCGTTTGCCGCAGTGCTCAACAAGGGCATGTTTGACAAGGCGTGGCTGGACGGCTTCACCCCCGGCGCCCTCGATCCGGTGACCGTGGACGGCACCGTCTACGGGCTCAGGAACGACCTCGCCCCGGTGCTGTTCTGGTACAACAAGAAGCTGCTGGACCAGTTCGGCTACGACGTGCCCAAGACCTGGGAAGACTACCAGGCGCTCGGCGACAAGCTCGCCAAGGACCACCCCGGCTACTTCCTGGGTTCCGTCGGTGACGGCTTCGAAGGCCCCTACATCTACTACTGGGCCGGAGCAGCACCGATCTTCCAGGTGAAGGGCGACACGTTCATGTCCGACGTGAACGCGCCGAACTCGAAGCGCGTGACCGCCATGCTCGACCACATGCTGGGCAATGGCACCGTGACGCAGGACAGTGTCTTCGGCGCCAGCTTTGTCGCCAAGGCGGATCACCTCGTCGCCATCCCCGGGCCCGCCTGGTATTCGGGCGCGCTCTTCCACAATGACCAGAGCGTCAACGCCAAGCCCGGCGAGTGGGGCGCGGCTCCTCCCCTCTACTGGGATGGCGGCGACAAGGTGACTGGTAACGTTGGTGGCGGTGTGTGGTACATTTCCAGCCACACGACGGATACCGCTGATGTCGTCACGTTCATGAAGTATATCATCACCAACCCAAAGACGGCTGGCACGGGCGGGCTTCCGGCCTACCAGTCCGCCGCCGACACGTGGCTCGACACCCAGGCGTCCAGCGGCTTCTTTGCCGGCGACTTCAAGGTGGCCGTTTCGACCGCGGCGAGTTCGGTGTGGAGCGGTTGGGGCTATCCCAAGTTCTCCCCCGAGACGTCCTGGTCCAAGATCATCGTGCCTGGCCTTGCTGCCGGAAAGACGATTTCCGATCTGTCAGCATCCTGGGAACAGGAGATGAAGAACGAAGCTCAGGTCGAGGGCTACGATACCAACTGACCTGATGCCTTGTTCAAACGTCGGAGTTCTGACGACGTGAATACGCCGACTGATACCGCTGCCCGCCCGCAATCGGGTGGGCAGCGGCCCGCTTCGCGGGCTGAGCCGACGATGCAGAATGCTCAAGCCCGGGCTGGATTGGCATTCGTCAGCCTCTACACGCTCTTCCTGCTCGTCTTCGGCATCTTGCCGACCGCCTACGCCATCTATCTCGCCTTCACCAAGCGCGGCGCCTTCGTCGGCTTCGCCAACTTCGTGAAGGTGTTCCACGACTATCGCTTCCTCCCGGCCCTGCAGCATGTCAGCCTCTACCTGATCGTGTGGCTGGCCAGCCTGGTGGTGCTGGTCGTGCTGCTTGCCCTCGTCGTCCACGCGCTCGGTGCCCGCTGGCTGTCGACCAGCGTGCGGTTTGCCTACTACATTCCCGGTGCCCTGGCCGGAGCCGCCAGCGTCATGCTGTGGCTCTTCGTGCTCGACCCGACCGTGAGCCCGGTTTCCTTTGTCATCAAGGCCTTTGGCTTCAAGACATTCGTCGATGTCGTGCAGGTCAACCAACTGCACTTCGTTCTTGCCGTCATTGCATTCTGGACCGGCGCCGGTGGATGGATCGTCGTCATGTATGGCGCCCTCAACAACATCAGCAACGACATCCTCGAGGCCGCGCGCGTCGATGGAGCCGGCCCGATAAGGACGGCATGGTCGATCCAAATTCCGCTGTTGCGCAAGTGGATCTCCTACATGGTCATCCTGTCGTTCGCCGGCGGAACCCAGCTCTTCGTCGAGCCCAAGGTCCTGTCCCAGGCGAGCCGCGGCGTGGTCACGCAGGACTATTCGCTCAACCAGCTCGCCTTCCTCTATGCCTTCAAGCAGAGCAACTTCAACGGCTCGGCGGCGATCTCGCTGGTTCTCCTGCTCATCGCCATCGTGCTCAGCGTCTTCTTCGTCTTCCGGGGAGGCCTCTTTGAGCGCGCGTGACCGCCAACTTGGAGAAGCGGTGCCGCAGACCGGGTCACCGGGGGCGTGGCTCGGCCGTGTCTTGACGGCACTGCTTCTCATTTTCTTCGTGCTGTTCTTCGTCGTTCCGCTTGTGTGGTTTGTGCTCGCTCCCACCAAGACCGACCGGCAGCTTCTGCTCGACAACCCGTTCGCGATTGGCGATATCCCCACGCTCATCCATAACTGGAACAGCCTGATCGACTTCCAGAAGGGCCTGATCTGGACCTGGCTGACCAATTCGGCCTTCTACTGCGTGGCGGCGCTGGCCATCACGCTCGCCATCAGCATCCCCGCGGGCTATGCGATGGCGCTGACCGAGTTCCCCGGGCGCAAGACGCTGCTCGCCCTGACGCTCGTCGTCATGCTGGTCCCGAGCACCGCGCTGGTGCTGCCGATCTTTCTCGAACTCAGCGCCGTGCACCTGATCGGCAACCCGTTCTCGGTGATCCTGCCGTTTTCGTTCTTCCCCTTCGGGGTCTACCTGACCTACATCTACTTCTCGACCGCCATCTCCAGAGACCTTCTGGACGCCGCCCGCATCGACGGCGCCGGCGAATTCCAGGTGTTCCGCATGGTCGCCATGCCGCTGGCGACGCCGGTCATCGCCCTGGTCGGCTTCTTCAATTTTACCGGCAACTGGAACAACTACTTCCTGCCCTTCGTCACGGTTCCCGGACGCAAGTCCCCGATTCAGGTCGGCATTGCCGAACTGCTGTCGAACGTCGGTCAGTTCAACCCGACGAATGCGGCATCGACCACGATCTCGCTGTCGACGCTGGCCCTGGCCATCCTGATTGCGGTGGCACCGGTGCTTATCGTGTTTCTCTTCTCGCAGCGTTTCCTTGTCACCGGCATGACGGCCGGCGGGACCAAGGAATAGTCAATCGATCGCGGCCGGTGGTTCGGCCCGAAGCGGTGCGCGCGGGTTCTCCCGCTCGCCTCGCAATTGTCGGCAGGAGTTGGATATGAGCGTTCAGCGCATGGCCATGATCATCGGCATCAGGCCCGAGAAGATCGCTCACTACAGGGAACTGCACGCCCATCCCTGGTCCGAGATGGACGCTGCGCTGAGCGCCGCCAATATCCGCAACTATTCGATCTACCTGCGCGAGCCGGAGAACCTTCTTTTCGGTTACTGGGAGTACACGGGCTCGGATTTCGTGGCTGACATGCAGGCCCTGAATCAACTCGCCATAAGCAGGAAATGGCTGGCGCTGACCGATCCCTGCCAGAAGCGGCTGGAATCGGCATCGCAGGACGAATGGTGGAGCATGATACCCGAAGTCTACCATCTCGACTGATGGATGCGTTTGTGGTGTCTTCGCATGACATGGCCACCGATTTCGCAAGACGCCGCATAGCCCGAACCGACCTGTCCGTCACCGAGGTCGGATTCGGTGCCGCTTCCGTTGCCGGCCTTTTTGAAGCCGTATCGGACGAGCAGTGCCGCCAGACGGTGCGTGCGGCGCTCGATGGCGGCATCGCCTATGTCGACACCTCGCCCTTCTATGGCTTCGGCAAGTCGGAACATCTGGTCGGCGACGTGCTGCGCCGGCACGGCGCCGGTGTCGTGTTGTCGTCGAAGGTCGGGCGTCTGCTCAAACCCTATTGCGGTACGGAGATCGAACGCGGCAATTGGGTCGACCCGTTCTGCTTCGAACCGTATTTCGACTATTCCTACGATGGCGTCATGCGGTCTTTTGCCGACAGCCAGCAGCGGCTGGGACTGACCCGGATCGACATTCTCTACGTCCACGACATCGGCACGATGATCCACGGTGCGGAGACGAACCGCATCCACTGGCAGCAGCTTGCCGGCGGTGGCTACCGGGCCCTCGCGGAGCTCAAGGCCGCCGGCCTTGTCGGTGCGATCGGCATGGGCGTCAACGAATGGCAGGTCCTGATGGACGCACTCGACCTCGCAGATTGGGACGTCTTTCTGCTCGCCGGGCGCTACACGCTTCTCGATCAGGCCGCCTTGTCGCCGCTTCTCGACCGCTGCGTCGAGCGCGGCACGAGCGTTGTGATCGGTGGACCGTTCAACAGCGGCGCGCTGATGGGAACCGGCCGCTGGAACTATGCCGCCGCGCCGCCCGCCATTCTCGAGCGGGTCAACTGCCTGACCGAGTTCTGCCACGACCGGCAGGTTCATATTGGCGCGGCCGCCATCCAGATGCCGCTGGCCCATCCGGCCGTCGCCAGCGTCCTGTGCGGGCCGCGGTCGTTGGCCGAACTCTCCCAGGTGCTCGACTGGTCACGCGAAGCGATCCCGCCGGCGTTCTGGGCCGAGCTTGCCGAAACGGCCATGCTTGCATCGGGAACGCCTTTGCCCGGCGGAGTGGTCGCCACCTAGAGCGTTTCTTGGTCAGATAAAATCGTTCCGACGGAGCGATTTTGCGACAGGATCAAGCCGGCGGGCGAAGGTCGTACCCGGGGTACGGCCGAGACCGACGGCGACGATAATGGCGCAAAAGCGCCCGTCCCTTCGGGTTTCCGACCGGCGGGCGGCGGGCGCCCGACGCCGATCCCGGCTCGACCGATGCCCGGCATCGCCCTTCGCCGGTCTCGACGCCGGATCGCTCCGCCGGTCGAGAAACGGAACTGCTTCTATCTGACCAAGAAGCGCTCTAGCCGCCTGGCTTGCCGTGCGCCGACCGCTCCTCGGCCGTCCGGCTCAGGCAAGCACGTGGCGGAGCGCCGTCCCCGAATAGTCGATCGTGACACCTTCGGCCCGGGTCATTGGCGCCACGCCGGGCGCCACCCGGCGCACGACGAAGCGCCGTGCGGTTCGCAGCCCGGTGAAGTTGCCCTGCCGCTCGCCGAGCGCGATCTCGCCACGACGATCATCCCAGCGGATCGGAATGATCGCCGATTCTCCCGTCTCGTAGTCGTTGCTGAGCCCGTCGTCCTCATAGAGATCGAAGGCGGCGTCGCGTCCGGGAAAGACATAGAGATCGATCACCTCGTTCGTCGCCTCAACGGTCGACTGCAGCACCGGGCCGAGCGGCAGGATGGTTCCTGCCCTGCCATGCAGCGGAATCTGTTCGAGCGGCGTCGCCACATCGTGAACCTTGCCGCCAATCCGGTGCTCGCCGGTCCACAGGTCGAACCAGCCGCCTTCGCTTTCCGGCAGGTAGACCGGCTGCTCCTTCACCGAGGCCGCGACCACGGGCGCCACATGGATGGCGCATCCGAACATGTAGCTGTGCGCTTCGTCGAGCGCGCGCGCATCGGCGGCGAAGTCGAAAACCAGCGGGCGCATCATCGGCACACCGCTTCGCGACGTCTCGCTGGCAAGGCTGTAGATGTAGGGCAGCAGCCGGTAGCGCAGCTCGAGATAGTGCCGCGAGATCGTCTCCACCCGTTCGCCGTAGCGCCAGAATTCCGTGTTGGTCTCGAAGCCGTGCACGCGCAGCATCGGCAGGAAGGTCGCGTACTGGAACCAGCGCAGGAAACGTTCGCGATAGGCAGGGTCGGTGTATTGCCCGTCGCCGGGACGGAAGAAGCCGCCGGCATCCACCGTCCAGTAGGGGTAGCCGGCCGCGGCCATGTTGAGGCCGGCCGGGATCTGCCGCCTGAGCGTTTCCCAGTCATGGCCGATATCGCCCGACCAGGTGACGGCGCCGTAGCGCTGCTGGCCGAGGAAGGCGCAGCGCGTGAGGATCATCACGCGATCATCGGGCGCGATGGAGCGCCGCGATTCGTAGACGGCGCGGGTCACCTGGAGGGGATAGGTCAGGCGGACATGCTCGCCCCGGCCCACCGCCGTCATGCGGCCGACGAGATCGTCGTTCTCGGGTTCGGTGGCATCCTGCCACCACGCGTCGATGCCGAAACGGCCGAGCCCGTCCTCCTGGCTGGCACAGTAGAAGGCGACCGCTTCCGGATTGAAGAAATCGACCCATTCGGTGTCGGGAATGTAGAAATCGCGCCGCGCGAATTCCTTGCCGAGTTCGGTCTCCCGCCCGATCCGCGACCACACCGACAGCATCAGACGGGCGTTGCGGCGATGCACGTCACTGACCAGCGCCGCGGGGTCGGGAAAGTGATCCTCGTCGAAGCGCATGGCGTTCCAGCCGTATTTGCCCCAGTACTGCCAGTCCTGGACCATGACATCGACCGGCAGCTTGCGGCGGCGGAACTCGTCGAGCGTCGCGATGAGCTCGTCCGAGGAACGAAACCGCTCGCGGCAATGGACATAGCCGTAGGCCCACAGCGGCAGCATCGGCGTGGCGCCGAGCAGGTCGCGATAGGTCGCCATGATGTCGTCGATGGCCGGGCCGGCAATGACGATGTAGTCGATCGCATCGGCCACCGGCGAGCGCCAGACCGTCCTGTCGTCCACCGGGCCGTAGAACAATGACGGCAGGTCCGTGTCGTTCGCCTCGACCGTCACGCGGTGCGTTCCGGGCGTGAGCTCGGCGAAGAAGCTCATCGTCGGCGGCAGCCACAGATTGGTGAAGTCGACGCAGGTCCTGCCGTCGATGTCGACGCGGTATCGCGACCCCATCACCCGGCCGATATCGAGCAGGAAGGCGTGGCGCCCCGCCGCCGTGACTCGTTGATCTCGCCTTCGAAGGTCGCCAGACGACGCGTCACCTCGGCACCGCCGGCGGACGTCGTCACGCTCTCGACATGGGCTTCGCCCGTCGAACGCATGCCCAGCCTGACGTGATGGGGCGGCGGATTGAGTTCGCTCATGCCCTGGTTGTGCCAGAGCAGTCCATAGCCGCGGCTGGAGATGGTGAAGGGCAGACTGATCTGGCTGTTCACCTGCGTCAGCCGGCGCGGAAGCTGACGGATGTCGAGCGCCCCGTCCTGGAAGCAGCCGGTACCGTAGAGGCGCTCGTCCGGCGGCGATTCAAACGCCTGCTCGGCCGCGTAAACGACCTCGTCGCCGAGCCGGCTTTCGCTCAGCCGCCGCCCGCCCACGGTTTCGCCGAGCAACAGGCGGCCATCGCCATCGAAGAAGCGCAACCGGCCGGCGTCACGATCCAGCTCGCAGCGGATGAACGGCAGCTCCAGCGCCGTCCGTCCATCGTTCTGCGTGCGCAGCAGATGCAGCGCCGCCGGGCTGTCCGCCAGGATGGGACTTGGCGGCATGCCCTCTGTCTTGCCCGGCGGCTGGAAGCGGACCCGGAAGGCGCGATCGCCAAGGGCGCTGACCTGCAGCAGCCCGTCCGCAAAAGCCTCAGCGAGATCGGGCCGGCGGGCGGCATTCTGGCTCGGTGTTGCAGTCACGTCACCCACACCATGTTCCGGATCGCGATGCGTTGCCCGAGGGAACGCTCACGCGGCTAGCCGAAAGGATCGGTCACAGGGTGGGGCGCGCATTCCGTCGACGTGCCACGTTGAACGATCATCCCGTGGTTGGACGGCGTTCGACCATCGTGCGCCGCGCGTGGAGGCGCCGCCCTCCCACGTTCGGCAATGTGCCTTCGCGCCCGTCGAAGAAGCTCCGACCGACCTGCGCCCCGCCCTTGCTGACGCGATCCCGAGTGAATTGGGCTCGGCTTGGCGCTAATATCGTTGCCTGCACTAGACTCGATCATGTTTCTGGATGATATATCAAATGCGCATTTCTAATAAACCAATACGACCTTCGGAGACAAGGGGTGAGAAGTAAGAGCCCGCGCAAGACGGCGGAAGAAGCCGGCAGCGGGCGCCGCATGAGCGATCTGGCCTATGCGCGCATCCTGGAAATCCTGTTTGAACGCCGCCTGCCGGCCGGTGCGTTCGTATCGCAGGCCGAGCTGGTTGAACTGACCGGCGTCAGCGTGGGGCCGTTACGCGACTCGCTTCGGGTTCTCGAAGCCGAGGGCCTGCTGAAGGTTCATCCGCGCACCGGCATTCAGTTCGTCAAGCCGGGCCTCGAGCTGACGCGGTCGACCTACCAGTTTCGTGAGATCATCGAGGCCGCCGCCATGGCGGTATTCTCGGAGTCGGCGCCAAAGGAGACGGTCGCGGCCCTGCTGCGGCGCCATCAGGCTGCGGCCGATGGTGTCGAACAGCATGGGTTGAGCGACGCGCTCATCGCAGAGGTGGAAGACCTCGAACTCGTGTTTCACGGCGGGATCGTGGCCAGCCTGAACAATCCGCTCATCGATTCGAGCTATCGGCGCGTCCACAACTATATCCGCCTTCTGCGGCTCGACCGGCGGGTCACGCCGACGCTTATGCTCCATTCCCTGCGCGAACACATGGCAATACTCGAGGCCTGTCGCCGGCATGATGCGCCGGCAGCGGTTGCCGCCCTCAGAGCACATTTCTCCAACGCCCTGCAGCGCAACTTCGGGCTCTATCGATACTGACGACGGCGCCGCTGCCGGCGGCTTGACCGATCGGCCGGGCGCTCGCCGCCCTTCCCGGCAGCCTATTTTGCCCGCGCCTCCTTGGCCGGCGGCAGGGGCGAGATGATCGGCGCCCGCGACTGCATGATCCGGCGCAGCGCGACCACGGCAATGACGGTGATGCCCCAGATCGCCGGGGTCAGCTGCTGGCTGAAGCCGAGAAGATCGAAGGCCGAGGAAATGACCTGAAGGACGATGAGCGCCAGCAGCAGACCGGCAATGCGCCCGAACCCGCCCATCGGATCGATGCCGCCCAGCACCGCCGCCAGGATGGTGATGAGGAGATAGGACTTGGCGTAGTCGGCGCTCACCGAATTGAACCGGGAAAGCATGATGCAGGAGGCGCAGAAGCACAGGATGCTCGACAGAACGTAGACGCCGATCAGGACGCGTCGCGTGTCGATGCCCGAAAACCGCGTCGCCTCCGCATTCGTGCCGATCATGAAGACCGAGATACCGAACGGCGTGCGTTTGAGTATGACGCCGACCAGGAAGGCAAGCACCAGCAGCGCCAGGAAGGAGGCGGGAACGCCCAGCACCGTGCCGTTGCCGATCCACTGAAAGGACGGCGGCAAGCCCGATATCGTCTTGCCGTGGGTGAGGAAGATGCTGAGGCCGTCGATCAGCGAATAGGTGCCGAGGGTCACCAGGATCGGATGGGCCCCGGTATGGACGACCAGCAGGCCGGTGATCAGCCCGATGACGATGCACAGGATGAGACCGGCGATCATCCCCGCCACGATGACCAGCCATATCGGCAGGCCCCAGCTCATGCCGAGCTTCATGACGAACAGCATGACCAGCGCGGACTGGTTGGCGGTGGCGATGATCGCCAGGTTGAGTCCGCCCGAGATGAGCGGCACCGCCATGGCGAGCGACAGCAGCCCCAGCTCGGGGATCTGAAACATCATCGACTGCGCCGTGCCGACCGTCGGGAACTGCTCGGGAAGCGCCAGCGAAAAGCCGCCGATCAGGACGATCAGGAGCAGCCACAGCCCGCTGAAGCCGCCGACCGGACCGCGCTGCAGCGAACCGATCAGCGTCCCGAAAGCATGGTCGAGCGAACGCCCGCCGCGCGCTGCCTCATTCATGGGCTCCTCCGTACGCCTTCGCCGGATTGCGGCGGCGCGCCTGCAGCGTCTCGGTGCGCATCTTGAGCATGGTCATCGCAGTCGCCAGCAGGATGACGATGCCGATGACGATCTGGAAGAAATAGGAGGAAACCCCGAGCAGGTTGAGCCCGTTCTGCAGGATGGCGAGCAGCAGGATGCCGAGCAGGACGCCCTGCACGCTGCCGACGCCGCCGGCCAGGCTGGCGCCGCCGAGCACGGCCGCCGCCAGGACATTGAGCTCGCCGCCGACCAGCGCATTGGGCACCGCCTCGCCGACCCTGTGCGCCTGAACCAGTCCGGCGAGGCCCGCCATCAATCCGAGATAGCCATAGGCGAGGAAGTGCATTGCCGCGATGTTGACGCCGACCCGGCGGGCCCCTTCCGCGTTGCCGCCCATGGCGTAAAGCTGGCGGCCGGCCGAGCTGTGGCTCATCAGTATCCAGGTGAGCAGCACCGCGATGGCCATGATCACGATCGGCAGGGTTATGCGGACGAGGTCGCCGTTCGCGGCGGTGAACTCGAAAAAGACGATCCGGTTGCTCCACCAGTCCGGCAAGGTGTGAATGAGCCTGCCCTCCGTCGTGTACATCAGCAGGGCGAAGTAGATGCTCTGTGTGGCGATCGTCACGATGATCGAGTGCACGCGCAGGAGATGGGTGAGCGCGCCGTTGAAGCAGCCGAGCAGGACGCCGATCGCCAGGCCGATCGGCAGGCAGAGATAGATCGGGAAGCCATAACGCGTCGCCAGCACGGCGGTTATGTATTGGGCGACCGAAGCGGTGGCGGCAAAGGAGATGTCGATGCCGCCGCTGACCAGAACGACGAACAGCCCCATCGCAAAGATCGACGTCACCGAATAGGTCTCGATGATGTCGACCCAGTTCGACAAGGTGAGGAAATAAGGCGTCAGCGACGCGATCGCCACGCACAGCACGATGATGAGCGTCAGCAGCCACATTTCGATGCGGCCACTGAAGGCTGTGCGAAGCGACCGCAAAATCCCCTCAGGCATAGACGCGTTCCTCGAATTCGTGTTCCGTGAGATGCTCGGGCACGAGTTCGCCGACGATCCTGCCGCTGCGCACATGCAGGACGCGATCGCAGGTGGCCATCATCACCGGCACCTCGTCGGAGATCACGATGACGGCGATGTCGCGATCGGCGAGTCCGCGGATGATCTTGTAGATTTCGTGCTTGTTGCGCACGTCGATGCCGGCCGTCGGATTGTCGAGGATCAGCACCTTCGGATCTGTCGCCAGCCACTTCGCCAGGGCCACGCGCTGCTGATTGCCGCCTGACAGCTGCTGCACCGGCTGGTCGAGGTCGGGCGTCTTGATCGACAGGCGCCCGACCCAGTCGGCGGCGAAACTATGCCTGACGGCAGGTGAGATCAGACCGCTGCGGCCGGCCAGCCGGTCGAGGACGGTGAGGATCAGATTGTCTTCAATGGACTGTTTCAGGATCAGTCCGCGGCCCAGACGATCCTCGGACAGATAGGCAATGCCGGCCTTGAGCGCCTCGCGGTTCGATCCCGGCGGCACCGGCTTGCCGTCGAGCACGATGCTGCCCTTGTCGGCGCGCGTCATGCCGAAGAGCGAAAGCGCCAGTTCCGTGCGCCCCGCGCCGACCAGGCCGATCAGGCCGAGCACTTCGCCACGATGGAGCTGGAACGAGATGTCGCTGTACTCGCCACGCCGGGCGAGGCCCTTGACATCGAGCACGACCGGCGCCGCGCTGAGATCGCGCGCGGCGACCTTGGTCTCGATCTCCAGTCCCGTCATCAGCGCTTCGATGCGCTTCTGGTCGACTTCGCTCGCCAGATACGTGCCGACCTTCTGCCCGTCGCGCAGCACCGTGATGCGCTCGGCCACCTCGACCACTTCGTCGAGGCGATGCGAGACGAAGACCACGGCGATGTTGTCGGCCTTGAGCCGGCGCACCACCGCCAGCAGCTGGTTGACCTCGTCGCGGCTCAGCGAGGCAGTCGGCTCGTCCATGAACACCAGCCGCGCCTTGGCCTGCAGCCCCCGGCAGATCGCCACGACCTGACGCTCGGCAATCGTCAGGGTCGAGACCAGCGCATCGAGCGGCAGTTCGAAATGGAGGCGCTGGAGCATCGCCTCGGCGATGCGGCGCATATGGTTGCGCCGCACCGGTTTCAGATAGCCCGCCACATCCTCGCCGATGGCGATGTTCTCGGCCACCGTGAGGTTGGGGAACAGCGACAGATCCTGGAAGATCACCTGGACGCCCAGCGCCTTGGCGCGCGCCGGGCTGAGCCCGCCCACCGGCCGGCCGTCGATCTCGATGCGGCAGCCGGGGTCGGGCTGGTAGACCCCGCTGACGATCTTGATCATCGTCGACTTGCCGCAGCCGTTCTCGCCGACCAGGCAATGCACCTCGCCCGGCCGCACGTCCCAGTCGACGTTGTCCAGCGCCGTCACGCCGCCAAAGTGCTTGCTCAGCGACTGGAGACGCAGGAATGGTGGGGATTCGGCCATCGCTGGATGCATTCAGGTAAGGCGGTGCGCGGCGCCGCAAAAATGCAGCGCCGCGCACTGCCGGCTCGTCGCCCTAGAGGCCGAGCTTGACCAGTTCGTCGATCGTCGTCTTGTCGATCGCCTGCGGCTTGTTCGCAAGGATCAGACGCTTCTCGGCATCGACCTGGACCACGCCGAGCTTGGGCAGTTCCATGCCGTCATGGGGCTGCTCGCCGCGCATGATCATCGCGCCGACATGGATGATGGTCTCGCCGGCCAGCATCGGGTTCCAGATGAAGCCGGTGAGGATGGCGCCGGACTTGACGTATTTCTCGCCCTGGCCCGGTGAGAAGGTGCCGAGCACGAAGACCTTGCCGACCTTGCCGCGTTCGTCGACGGCCCGCGCCGCGCCGATCGGTCCCTGCGAACCGAAGGCGAGGATGCCGCCGAGATTGGGGTGGGCCCGCATCTGGTCGAGTGCGGTCTTGTAGCTGTCGTCGACGCTTTCCCCGACCGGGAAGCGATCAGCGACCAGCTTCATGTCCGGATACTTTTCCTTCTGCAGCGCAATCGCCGCATCCGCCCACTTGTTGTGGAGCGGCACGGTGAGCGAGCCGACATAGACGATGTACTCGCCCTTGCCGCCCATTGCCTTGGCCAGAGCCTCCATGTGCGCTTCGCCGAGCGCCTTGGACGAGATCAGCTCGATATCCCAGTCGTTGAAGTTCTGGTCCGGGCTTTCATGGGTGAGCACGACGATGCCGGCCTCATGGGCGCGCTTGAAGACGGGCTCGAGCGCGGTCGCATCGTTCGGCACGACGGCGATCACGTCGACCTTCTTGGCGATCAGGTTCTCGACCGCGCGCACCTGCTGGGCCGCGTCGGCCTGGGTGGGGCCGACCTGCCACGCGTCGACCTTCTCCTCTTCGCCGGCCCGCTTGATGCCGACTTCCATTGCGTTGAACCACGGAATGCCGCCGATCTTCACCACCACGGCGATCTGCGGCGGACTGTTCGCGGCCAGAGCGCCGCCTCCCGGCAGCGTTGCTGCGAGCGCGGCCCCTCCAGAAAGAATGAGAGCCTTGCGACGGGTGATAAGCATGTTACGCCTCCTTGCTGTAAGCTTCCCCGCTGATCCTTGATGAAGGCGCTATCGCGGCGTGAGCCCGTAGGGCAAAGGAGCGATTTGTTTCGACTGACAGTCCGCAGGATCCTCGTCGACGTTCTTCTCGAATCTTGTGCTTGAACGAAGCTGCGAACCGTAACCCTCCCAAAGATCAGAGAGGACTACGGGCCCAGAACCGCGGCGAGGCATTGACTTACGTCAACCCGACCGGCGCGCCTCCCGCGATAGCGGCGAAATCCGCCTCTGCACGACGCCGCCACGCCGCCGCATAGTCGTCAAGCCCGGAGATCGGATTCGCGGCCACGGGTGACAGCGTGATCAGCGGCTTCGACGTCTCCAGCCGATAGAGAAGGCTGGCGCCGAGGGCGCTGCCCCCGGCCGAGGTGACGATGCGCAAGGTCTGGCCGGGGCGGAGCGCCGCCAGGACACGACAATAGACCTGATTTTGGGCGAACTGCCCCTCGACGATGATGCCTTCCTTCGAATCGAGAAGATCGAGACAGGTATTGGTGACCAGCGCGGTATAGAGTGCCGCCAGCGTGGCGCGCTCGCTCGCGTCCGCCGGAGCCGGGCCTTCGACGCGGCTGTGGCAACCCCTGTAGGGGCCGCCCCAGCCGACGAAAGAGGGCAGCGCCATCGTGCCGGCAGCAACAAGCGCTTCGGCCGCTTCCATTGTCGGAACCGAAGCCGGTTCGCCGGCAAGGAAGGCGTATTCCTGTCCGCCCATATAGCGGCTGCTGGCAAGCGGCTCGCCATGGATGGTCGAATTGGAGACCATGTCCCGATCGGCCGCCAGGCGATCGATCGGCTGCAGCGGATCGAAGCCTATGATCCATGTGCCTGTCGACAGGACGGTGTCGCGTTCGTAGCCGCCGCGCTGATAGGCAAGGTAGCTGGCCGATGAATTGTGGATGCCGCAGAGGACCGGACAGTCCGCCGGCAGACCCGTGGCAGCCGCAATCTCCGCCCTGATCGGCCCAAGATGGTCCCAGGCCGGCCGCAACGGCGGGAACAGGCGATCCCAGCCCTCGGCCTTGGCGAATGACGAGAAGCCGCGCTGGTGGGGATTCCACAGATGGGTCTGCGCGCCCAGTTGCGTGATCTCGCTGGCCGCAACGCCCGACAGCCGCCAGCCCCAGAACTGCGCCAGGGGCAGGATCCGCGTCGCCTTGGCGAAGTCGTCGGCGAAGCTGCGGCTTTGCCAGAAGAGCTGGATTCCTGCCGTCACCGCGACCGGGCCGGTGGCGCAGCCGCACTCCGCAAAGCTCGGCGCGACGTCAAGATAGGCTGCACGGATTTCGGCCGGCGGATCGGCGGTGTAGTCCATCACCGGCAGAACCAGCCCGTCCTCGTCCATCACCGCCAGCCCGCTGCCGTGGCTGCAGGGAACGATCGCTTCCACGTCGAAGCGTGCAGCCATCTCGCCAAGTCCGCTGACCACCCATGGCCACAGACCGTCCACATCGAAATGGCGATAGGGCCCGGCATCGACCGAGCGGTTAGCCGCTTCGCGTTCGAAAACCGCGCGCCGGTCGACAATGGCGACGAGCTTCACGTGCGTCTTGCCGACATCGAGGACAACGACAGCCTTGTCTCGCATCTCCCACCCGTTTCTTTCGACCGCGCCACGCAGGCCTGGGCGCAAGACGAGAATCCGTCAGCCCGCCTTTCGCCCCGCGAACTCGTGCAGGCGCCGGCTGGCATCGTTCCACGCAGCGCCGTCCGACGGAGCGTAGCGACCGATCGCGGTCGAGCGGCGCACCAGCGCACGCCCTTCCTCGAGGTCGGCCAGCACACCGCTGGCCATGAGCTGGCAGACCATGTTGCCGGCGACGGCGGCTTCCTCCGGTCCGGTCAGCACCGTGCGCCCGGTGGCATCGGCCACCGCCTGGCAGAGAAGCGGCGCCTTGCTGCCTCCGCCGACGATGTGGATGCTGTCCACCGGGGTCTCCAGCACTGCTTCCAGCGCCGCGATCGCCGAGCGATAGGACAACGCCAGGCTGTCATAGATCGCGCGCGCGACCTCGCCGACCGACCGCGGCGCGGCAAGGCCGCGTTCGCCGAACCAGGAGGCGATCGCCTCCAGCATGTTGTGCGGTGCGACAAAGCGCGAATTGGCGACGTCGAAGACATGCTCGAGCGGCGCCACCTCTGCCGCCGCTTCATGGATGGCGGCGTAGTCCAGCTCCGGATGATCGATCTTCCAGTGTTCGCGGCATTCCTGGAGCAGCCACAACCCCATCAGGATCTTGTGAAAGATGATGCGGTTGCCGGTGCCGCATTCGTTCGTGAAATTTTCCTTGAGCGCCGCATCCGAGGCCACCGGCTCGGCTATCTCGCGCCCGAGCAGCGACCACGTCCCCAGGCTGATGAAGGCGGTCCTCGTCGAATTCCAGCGGCGTCGCGACGACCGCGGCCGCCGTGTCGTGGCTTGCCACGGCAACCACGCGCGATCCCGGGGCAAGGCCGAGGGAGGTCGCAAGCGGCTGGCGCACCGGACCGATGACGGTGCCCGGTTCGACCAGCGGGTTGAAGAAGTGCGTCGGAATGGCGAGCCGCTCCGCCACGTCCCTGGCCCAGTCCCGCGTGGCGGGATCGACCAGTTGCGAGGTCGCGGCGATGGTCAGCTCGCTGACCAGCCGGCCGCTCAACGCCCATGCGACGAAATCGGGCGCAAACAGCAGGGAATGGGCGTTGTCCTGCAGCCACGGCTGCTCGCGGCGTTCGGCGAAGAGCTGCAGCAGCGTATTGATTTCGACTTCCGCCGTGGCCGTGCGCTTGTAGAGCGCCGCTTGCGACAGCAGCGCGTAGACATCGCCATAGAGGCCGCGCGTCCGCGGATCGCGCATATGGCGGGGCAGCGCCATGAGCGCTTCGCCCTTGTCGAGATAGCAGTAATCGACGCCGAAGCTGTCGACGCCGATGCTGAGTGGCGCGCCGCCGGCTTCCTCGGCGGCGCGCCTCAGGCCGACTTCGACCTCGTTGAGGATGTGGAGGATATCCCAGTACCAGCGCTCGCCGATGCGCACCGGGCCGTTCCAGAAGCGATGGATCTCGCGAACGACCAGACGGTCCCCGTCAAGGCCGCCCAGATGCACGCGTCCGTTGGAACTGCCCAGATCGACGGCAACCAGGGCCATCGCGGAGCCGGCCTGCCGACCGGACCGATTGTGCAGCGCCATCTCCGCTCCGCCTCCGCCCCGCCTGCGCGGCTCCGTGGCCGCCGGTCATTCGGCCGCTTGCGCTTGCTCCTTGGTGATCCAGTAGTTCTTCGTGCGCTCCATGACGTTGGCGATCTCTTCGTCGGGAAGGATGCGCGCGCCGCCCATCTGCTCGGCCAGATAGTACTGCTTGGCCAGGTTCTCCAGCTCTTCGGCCAGCACCAGCGTGTGGTACAGGTCGGCCCCGACCGAGATCGTGCCGTGGTTGGAGAGCAGGCAGCAATTGCGTCCCTCGAGCGCGGCAAGCGCGTTGACGGACAGCTCCTTGGTGCCGAAGGTGGCATAGGGAGCGCAGCGGATCGTCGGGCCGCCAGCGCCGGCGATCATGTAATGGATGGCCGGAATCTCTTTCCCGCAGATGGCCAGCACCGTGGCATAGAGGCTGTGGCAGTGGACCACAGCGTTGGCATCGGACCGCGCCTGCAGGATGTCCACATGGAAGCGCCACTCGGTCGAAGGCGCATAGGGACCTTTCCACGCGCCATATTCGCCGTCGAACGGCATGTAGGCCAGGTCTTCCGGCTCCATTTCCTCGTAAGGCAGGCCGCTCGGCGTGATGATGAGGCCCTTGCCAAACCGGACGCTGATATTGCCCGACTTGCCCTGGTTGATGCCGTGCGCGTTCATCGTCAGGCTGGCTTTGATGATTGAACGCCGGACGGCTAGTTCATTGTCTGTCACGATTCTTGACCCTCTTGCTTGGCCGATGTTTCGGCCGTGTGGCAATCCGCCGGGCACGGTCCGCTTTCCCGTGGCGACATAGCCCTACTTCTCGAGCGTCTCAAGGACCGCGCGCCAATTGGGGCTAAATTCATCTTGATGTTATCGCGCCGGCAATGACCGGCATTTGACAAGGCTCAACCCACCTGACCTGTCGCCGATGTAGATTTACCTGTAAAGTCATACGCTTCGCTCGGCGATCACTTCCCCCGCTTGCCCTGCGGCGGGAGGTTGTGCCGACACCGACCGGGACGCCCCCTGAGAACCGCGTCGCCCAGCCCGACGCCAGTTTGCGTTCCAGCCCGATCGCATGGTTGCGCCATGACCGGGAGCGGGCATCGATAGCCACCACGCGCGGGTCGAAGGCGGCATCCAGCGCCGCGCGTTTCTTGGCGTCGTTGAAGAAGATGGCAAAGGCCAGCCTGTGGCCGGCGTTGGTATCGATGTAGCCGGCCAGCCCGCGCACATACGCCATGGTGCCGGTCTTGACGTGCGCCGAACCCTTCACCCCCTTCCAGCCGATCCGGTGCAGCAGATCGTAGAAGTCGCGGCCTGCGGACGGTCCCTCGGCTTCTTCGAGCATGGCGACGATCTGGCGTGGCGTCGCGCGCGACTTCAACGACAGGCCCGAATGGTTGCCGAGGAAGAATCCCGTCCAGTCGGCATCCGGCAGGCGCTTTCTGCCACCACGCGACCAGCGCCGACGCCGAATCCTCGAGCGACAGCTTGCCGCCGGTCAGCGCCCGGCTGGTGGCAAGACCGATCAGTTCCGCCGACAGGTTGTTGGAGTAGTGGAGCACCCGGCGCGCAATATCGGTCAGCGGCTTGCTTTCGTGGCGCGCCACCGCACGGGCGCCTTGCGGCGTCGCGCCCGGCGACGGTTCCGGCAGAGCGACCGCCTCGCCCGCCGCGACTGCCCGGAACAGGTCGGCCGTCATGCGCGAGGCATTGGCGACCGGCAGCCATTCCTCACCCTTCACCGGCAGGTTCGGCGACAGCAGCCAGTGATCGTCGGCCGACGGTCCGCTGCGTACATAGGGTCCGGGCAAATTCTCGGCTGCGAATGTCGCACCGATTCCGTCGAGCGTCAGCTTCACATTCCGGCTCTCCGCGGTCGTCGTGGCCGAACGGTCGGCGCCGTCCTTCCACCACCTGAGACGGACGCGGTTGTAATTCACCGAGAGCGCACTGACGCCGCAGTTGTAGTCCGCCGCTTCCGGCTGCCCGGCATCGATCTGCGGCACGGCGATCGTAGCGCTGGCGTCGTAGAGAAATTTGCCGTCGACCTTCTTGATCCCGCCCGCCGCCAGCTGCTTCGCCATCGCCTGGAGATCGTCTCCCGTGAGCGACGGGTCGCCGCCCCCGGCAAGCGTCAGCGAGCCGGCGAGAACGCCGTCGGCGACGTCGCCCTCGGCATCGAGGGTCGTCGTGAAGCGGTGGTCGCCACCGAGGATTTCGAGGGCCGGCGCAATGGTCGCGATCTTCGCCACTGAAGCAGGGATGAAAGCCGGTCCGCATTGTGCTCCGCCAACACCCGCTTGTCGGCCAGGTCAACCACCAGATAGCCGACATCATCGGCGGCAAATCCGGCCCCCTTTATCAGCGCCTCGTCCGACGTGGCGGCATCGCCCGTCGCCTGAGCGCCCGCTGCGGCCGCACCGCCTGCCAGCGCCAGGCTGACCAGCAGCGCCGCAAGGGGACCTTTCAACCATGCGCGTCGAGCGAGCGAACTGAGGGAGCAGTCGTGGATGGTCATCGCAACTGGATGGTGGTTGGTCGAGGAACCATAGAGCAACAACCATACCGCGTCGATTGCCGCCTGCTCGGCCGAACGGCGGCGTCGCGGCCCCCGGCAGGTCCTTCCGCATCCGCAGCGAGATTGCCGCGCAAGACGCCGGTCAGCCGACCCTGGCAATCGCCGGGCGACTCCTGCGCTTGTGACCGGGCAGCGCCTGGCCGCGCGCATCGAAGGCGTAGGACGCCTCGGCATCGATCGCCAGCGCGACGCGCTCGCCGATCCTGGCATTGCCGTGCCCGTGCATCTCCACGGTGACGAGATCGGCAACGCCGTCGACGGCGACATGGATCAGGGTCGCACCGCCAAGATGCTCGACCACCGCAACCCTGCCGTTGAGATGGCCCTTGCCCGGTTCGCCAAGCGTGACGGCATCGGGGCGGATACCCAGCGACACGCTGCTGCCGACTTCCGCGCCTTCGAGATTCGGCATGCGCACCAGCCCGTCGCCGGCGAAGCGGATGGCCACCCCATCGTCGCCGGCCGTGACGGTACCGTCGAGAAAATTCATTGCCGGCTGGCCGAGAAAGCCGGCGACGAAACGGTTGCACGGCGCCTCGTAGAGATCGAGCGGCGCGCCCACCTGCTCGACCACGCCGTGATTGAGCACGACGATCCTGTCGGCCAGCGTCATCGCCTCGATCTGGTCGTGGGTGACGTAGATCATGGTGGCGCCGATCTCCGAATGAAGGCGGGCGATCTCGACCCGCATCTGCACGCGGAGCGCGGCGTCGAGGTTGGAGAGCGGCTCGTCGAACAGGAAGACCTTGGGCTTGCGTACGATGGCCCGGCCTATTGCGGCGCGCTGGCGCTGGCCGCCGGAGAGCTGCTTGGGCTTGCGCTGGAGCAGCGCTTCGATCTGCAGGATGCGCGCCGCTTCGGCGACCCGCCGTCCGATCTCGTCGGCCGGCGTGCCGGTCATGCGCAGCCCGAACGACATGTTCTGTTCCACCGTCATGTGCGGATAGAGCGCGTAGGACTGGAAGACCATCGCCACTTCGCGCTCGCCCGGCGGCAGGCGGGTGACGTTGCGCGTCTCGATGCCGATCGCGCCGGCGGTGACGCTTTCCAGTCCGCAGATCATGCGCAGCAGCGTGGACTTGCCGCAGCCCGACGGACCGACGAAGACGGCGAACTCGCCCGAGCCGATCGAGAGGTCGACACCCTTGATCACCTCGACTGCGCCGAAGCTCTTGCGCACGCCCTGCAGGCGAACATCGCTCATCCCTTGACCGCTCCCATGGTCATTCCCTGTATGAAGTAGCGCTGGAAAAAGAGGAAAACGAACAGCGTCGGCAGGCTGGCGAGCAGCGCCAGCGCTCCCTGCACGCCCCAGGCGACCGAATACTGGCCGCGCAGGAAGACGAGGCCGAGCATGACGGTGCGCTTGTCGTCGCTCTGCGTGAAGATCAGCGGCCACAGGAAGTCGTTCCAGATCCACGTGAACTGCAGCGTCGCCAGCACCGCGATCGCCGGCAGGCTGATGGGCAGGGCGATACGGGTGAGGATCTGCCATTCGTTGACGCCCTCGACCAGCGCCGCCTCGCGCAGGGCGTTCGGCACCGCGGTGAAGAAGTTGCGCATCAGCAGCGTGCAGATGGGAATACCCATCGCCGTATGGGTGATGATCATCGGCCACAGCGTGTCGAGCAGGCCGAAGCGGTTGAACAGCTTGAACAGCGGAATGAGGATGATCTGCGGCGGAAAGAACATGCCGGAGACGACGACCAGGAAGAGCATCTCGCTGCCGCGGAAGCGCAGCTTGGCGAAGACCCAGCCGGCGAGCAGTCCGAGCGTGATCGAGGCGACGGTTGCCGGGGCGGCGACCAGCAGGGTGTTGAGAAAATAGGTCCACACCGCCGGCTTGGAGAGGATCTCGATGAAATTGCCGAGATAGAGGCTGGTCGGGATCGTCCACAGGTCGCCCAGCGAAATCGCCCGTGTCGTCTTGAAGGCAGAGAGCAGCACGCCGGCCGTCGGCGCCAGGAAGAGCACGGCCAGCACCGTCAGGCTGACGATGAGGGCAGCGCGGCGCGGATTGAACTTCTCGGCCGCCGGTTCGTTGAGGGCGAGGTCAGTCATAGATCTCGTGCAGCTTTCTGAGCTGGCGGAAGTAGGCGAAGATGATCGACAGCGCGACCAGGAAGAGCACGACCGCGATCGCGCTGCCGTAGCCCATGCGGTATTTCCGGAACAATTCCTCGTACATGAAGAAGGCGAGCGTGTTCGACGACTGGAACGGCCCGCCGCCGGTCATGATGTAGAGGATGTCGAATCCCTTGAGCGAGTTGATCACCGACAGGGCAACGACCACGACGGTTGCCGGCCTCAGCATCGGCAGCACGATATGGACGATCTGCTTCCAGCGCTTGACGCCGTCGATGTCGGCGGCTTCGAGCAGGTCGCGCGGAATCGACGTAAGGCCGGCCAGGAAGATGACCATGGCCAGCCCGGTCTGCTGCCACGACCAGGCGAGGATGACCGAGCCGAGCGCGGTCGAGGGCTGGGCGAGCCAGGCGAAATCGAACTTGTTGCCGGTGATGTGGGCAACGACGTTGTTCAGCAGTCCCCAGTCCGGCTGATAGATCCAGATCCAGATCTGGCCGACGATCACCGCCGACAGGCAGATGGGCAGGTAGAAGATCGACTTGAAGATGGAGGCGCCGCGCAGTCCGGTGTTGAGCAACAGCGCCAGCGCCAGGCCGAGCAAAGTGGGCAGCAGCAGCGCCGCCACCATCCAGATCGCCGTATTGACGGTGGCGGTGACGAAGTTCGGGTCGGTGAAGATCTTGGCGAAATTGTCGAGCCCGACGAACTTGTAGTTCGGGTTGAAGCCGTTCCAGTTGGTGAAGCTGTAGCGGAACGAATCGAGCAGCGGCCAGATCACGAAGATCGCGAAGACGGTGAGGGCCGGCGTCAGCAGCACGACGCGCCAGAAAGTCTCCCGTCGTTCCATTGCCCGGGCCCGTCCCCTGGTGTGCAGCGGCTGATTATGAATGCGGAGCGCGGACGGGCCAAGTGCCCGCCCGCGTCCCTGTTGCAGCGAAGAGCCGTCTAACTCTTGAAGGCGTCGGCGGCGGCCTTCTGCGTATCCGCAAGCAGGCCGTCGATGTTCGACTGGTCGTTGACGAATTTCTGGAACATGTTGAGCCCGACCTCGGCGACCGGCGGCGGGCTGGCGAGGTCGTAGTTGAAGGCAAACGTATCGGCCGCCTTCACCACGTCCAGCGCATGGGTCATGACGCTGTTATAGGTCGACAGCGGCACGTTGATGTTGGCCGAAAGCGCGCCTTGCACGGTCGCCCATTTGGCCTGGACGCCGGTGTCGCTGATCAGCCAGCTGAGCAGCTTGCGGGCGTTCTCCGGATGCTTCGCATTGATGGCGGTGACCAGACCGTCGACCGGGCCCAGCGCGGCATTCGGCACGCCGTCCTTGATCTTCGGGAATTCGAAGAACTTGTAGTTCTCGCCCGGCTTGAGGCCGTTCTGGTTCCAGTAGCCGGTGATCCACGTGCCCATCAGGGTCATCGCGGCGGTGCCCTTGGCCACCTGGTCGGCAGCGTCGGTCCAGTCGCCGGCATTGGAGTTGGCCGCAAAGCACCCGTCGTCGAAGAGGCTCTTCCACATGGTCAGCGCGGTCTTGACCTCGGGATCGGTGTAGGAGGCCTTGCCCGACATCAGCTTGGCCCTGTAGTCCGGCCCGGCGGTGCGCAGCAGGATGTAGTCGAACCAGAACTGGGCCGGCCAGCGGTTCTTCGAGCCGAGCGCGAAGGCGGAGATGCCCTTGGCCTTCAGCGTCTTGCAGGCGCCGACCAGGTCGTCCCAGGTCTTCGGCATCTCGCTGATGCCGGCGTCGGCCATGACCTTCGGATTATAGAACATGCCGACATAGTGGTAGCCGAAGGGAATCAGGTAGCGCTTGCCGTTGTAGAGCGTGGCGCCGTCGGCGATCGACTTGGCGACGACCTTGTCGAGACCGTCGGCTTTCCACATGTCGTCGATGGTGGCGAGGTCGCCCGCGTCGACGACGAACTGGGTACGCGCACCCGCCCAGTAGCTGAACACGTCGGGCAGGTTGTGACCGGCGGCGCGGACCAGAATGCCGGTCTTGAAGTCCTCGTGACCGATCGGGCTGTCCTCGACGGTGATGCCGGTCTTCGCCTTGAACTCCTGGAAGATCTCGGTGATGCCCTTCTGGCCGAGGTCGCCGGTGAAGTAGTGCGAGATGGTGACGACGGGATCTTCGGCATAGGCGGGAACGGAGGCAAACTGCAGCGCCGCTGCAGCGACCGCGATCCCCGCCGATAGCTTGATGAACTGCCAGTGCTTCATGTGAATCCTCCCCTTTTGGCGGACGATCGGTTGCCCTATGTGCAATAGTGAATTGATCGTCTTGCCTATTTCTGGGCAATATGCTCATCTATGTCAACAAGTGGATGATTTAACAGTGGAATTTGCCAAGAATCGATCACATAGGGCAACCAACTCGGATGTATGTTGCCGTTCTGGCAACAACTGCGAGCTTGGAGTGGGCGGGAGGAAAAAGACTTGCGCGTAGTGCAGAGCTTGCAGCGCGGCCTGGCCGTGCTCGATTTTCTTGCCGAGCGCGGCGGTCCGGTGCGCACATCGGAGATCGCCCAGCAATTCGACATCGACAAGGCCAATGCCTCGCGCCTGCTCAAGACGCTGACCGAGGCGGGCTATGCCGAGCGGGCCGCCGACCGCCGCTATGTCATCGGCGGCAAGATGCGCGGCGATGACGGCCGCCAGCTCGAAGGGGTGATCGCGCTGCGCGAGCGCACCCGCTCGCTGCTCGAAGGCCTGGTCGAGGCCTCCGGCGAATGCGCCCACATGGCCGTGCTGGTCGGCGACAAGGTCTGGTACATCGACAAGATCTCTTCGCCGCATGCGCTGCGGGTCGACCACCCGGTCGGCGCGCTGGCGCCGCTCCACTGCACGGCGCTCGGCAAGGCGTTTCTCGCTTTCCTGCCGACCGCTGCGGCCGGTGCTTTGGCGCGCTACACGGCGAGCACCATCGTCGATCGGGAAAGACTCGCGGCGGAGCTGGCGGCAGCACGCGCACAGGGCTACGCCAGCGACGACGAGGAGTTCAGTCCCGGCGTGCGCTGCGTGGCGGCGCCGGTGCGCAATGGCGGCGGACGGATGGTTGCCGCGGTCGGCCTGTCCGGCCCCACCGCACGCATCGATCTCGACCGCCTTGGCGATCTCGGGCGTCTGGTCCGCGACCGCGCCAGCGAACTGACCACGGCTGAGGCGGCCTGAACGCCATGGCGACGCTCGACCACATTCGCGTCGGATTCATCGGCGCCGGCCGCATCTCCGACCTCCATGCCCTCGAATACGCTGCCAATCCCGACGCCTCGATCGTCGCCGTCGCCGACGTCAACGCCGATCTCGCGCGTGAGCGGGCGCAGCGCTGGGGCTTTCCGCTGGCGCGCATCTATGCCGACTATCGTGCCCTGCTCGACGATCCCGATGTCGATGCGGTCGAGATCCTGCTGCCGCACCATCTCCATGCCGAGGCGGCGCTCGCCGCCATGGACGCCGGCAAGCACGTCTCGCTGCAAAAGCCGATGACCATCCTGGTTGCCGATGCCGACCGGCTGATCGCGCGCGCCAGACAGACCGGCGTGACGTTTTCGCGTCTTCGAGAACTTCGTCTTCTATCCGCCGATCGCCAAGGCCAAGGCGCTGGTCGACGCCGGCGCCATCGGTGACCTCCGAACCATCCGCATCAAGAGCAATCCCGGCCGCAGCGCCACCGCCTGGGAGGTGCCGGTCTCGGCCGACGCCTGGCGCCAGGACATCGACGCAGAACGGCGGCGGACCGCTGGCCTTCGACGATGGGCACCACAAGTTCGCCACCGCCTGGCACTTCATGGGGCTGGCCGAGGAGGTGCATGCCTGGATCGGCACCACCGAACGCGCCAACGGCATGGTCTTCGACGCGCCGGCGATCATCTCGTGGAAGTTTCCCGGCAACCGCTACGGCAATCTCGAGATCGTCTATTCGCCCGAGCTCGACATCGTCACCGAGCATTATGCCCAGGACGACCGGGTCGAGATCACCGGCACGGCGGGCGTCATCACCATCAATCGCGGCCATGGCCGGATCAGCGACCAGCCGCCGGTCATGCTCTATGCCGGCGGCAGGAGCGAAGGCTTCGCCTTCGCCGACGCCGATCTCGGCTGGCAGGCGAGCTTCATCCATTCCACCCGCCACTTCATTGCCGCACTGCGCTCCGGTGACCAGCCGCGGCTGACCGGCGAGGACGGGCGCGACATCCTGCGCTTCACGCTCGCCGCGCAGCTTTCGGCCGAGCTTGGCCGCGCCGTGCGCGTCGATGAAGTGGACGCGGCACAGCAGCAGCGTTTGCGACGAGGCGCATGAACTTCGACCAGACAGAACCGGCATCCGCGGGTTCCGCGGCAGACGGCCCCGAGGCCCGTGCGGCGGCGATCGCCAGGGCGGGCGGGATCGATGCCGCGCTCGCCGGCGGCGCGCTTCCGGCCATCGTCACCGTGCCGCTGGTCGAGGCGATCGTCCTCGGCCTGCTCAGGCAGGGCGTGCGCAAATACCTGGCGATCTTCGGCCACGGCAACACCGCCCTTGCCGACGTGTTGCGCGTCTACGAGGCGGCCGGTGTCGTCCGCTGCTGGCAATTCCGCAACGAGATCGCCATGGCGCACGCCGCCACGCAGCTTTCCTGGCAGTATGGCGAGGTGCCCGCGGTGGTGACCTCCATCGGGCCGGGTGCGCTGCAGGCCTTTGCCGGTTCGCTCGCCGCCGCGTCGAACGGCATCGGCGTCTACCACCTCTATGGCGACGAGACGACGCACCGCGAAGGCTACAACATGCAGCAGGTGCCGAAGGCCGAGCAGGGCACCTTCGCCAGGCTGACGGCGGTGATGGGACGCAGCCACGTGCTGCACACGCCCGAATCTGTGCGCGAAGCGCTGCGCCGGGGCGCGGCGACCGTGCGCCATCCCTACAAGGCCGGCCCCTTCTTCCTGCTGATGCCGATCAACACCCAGCCGGCGATGGTGACGGTCAATCTCGCCGCCCTGCCGCAGGCGCTCGATATTCCGCCGTTGGCGGCGGTCGAGCCGACGGTCTTCGAGCGCGCCGCGGCGCGCATCGCGGCGCATTCCCGGGTCGTCATCAAGGTCGGCGGCGGCGGCCGCAAGTTTGCCGAACGCATCCGCGCTCTTGCCGAGCGGATCAACGCCGCGGTGGTGCTGTCGCCGGGCTCGCTCGGCGTTCTGCCCGACCGCCATCCGCTCAACATGCATGTCGGCGGCTCGAAGGGCTCGATCAGCGGCAACTATGCCATGAGCCAGGCGACGCTGCTGATTGCCGTCGGCACGCGCGCCGTCTGCCAGTCCGACTGCTCGGGCATCGGCTATCCGCAGGCGAGCGAGGTCATCAACCTCAACGGCGACGTCGACGACCTCACCCATTACGCCAATACGCTGACGCTTGCCGGCGACATCGGCGCCAACCTCGACCGCTTGCTGGCGGTGCTCGAATCGTGGAGCGACCCGATCGACTCCAGCCGACAGGCGTGGCTCACCGCCTGCGCCGTCCGCAAGCAGGAATGGGCGCGCTTCCTGAAGTCGCGCCTCGAAGCCGAGCCGCCGGTCGACGAGACCTGGCAGCGGCGGGTCATGACCCAGCCGCAGGCGATCCGGACCGCGATCGATTTCGCCGACGGGATCGGCGCGGTAAAGCTCTTCGATGCCGGCGACGTGCAGGCAAACGGCTTCCAGATCGCCGCCGACGACCGCCCCTTCGCGACCTTCACCGAGACCGGCGCCTCCTATATGGGCTATGCCGCCAGCGCCCTGATGGCGGCGGCGCTTGCCGACGCTCCGGTCTATCCGATCGCCTTTTCCGGCGACGGTTCCTTCATGATGAACCCGCAGATCCTGCTCGACGCCGTCGAACATGGCCTGCGCGCCACGCTGATCATCTTCGACAACCGCCGCATGGCCGCGATCTCCAGCCTGCAGCATGCGCAATACGATGCCGAGTTCCGCACCAGCGACTTCGGTCGCGGTCGACTACGTGCGCATGGCAAGCGCTTTCCCCGGCATCCTCGCGCTTTCCGGTGGCGACACGCCGGACGAATTCCGCACGGCGCTGGCTGAGGCCCACGCCCACGACGGCTTCGCGGTCATTCACGTTCCGGTCTATGGCGGCCCCGACCCGGTCGGCGGGCTCGGGGTCTACGGCTCGTGGAACGTCGGCAACTGGGTCGCCGACGTCGAGGCGCGCTACGCCCGGACCGCCATCTGACTCATGTGGAGCTGAATTCAATGGACGGTGCGCGCAGCATTCTGGTCGACAATGAGTGGCATGCGACCGCGCCGATCCCCATACGCGTCCTGCCGATGTTCCGTTTCAGGCGATTGCTCGACGCGCATCTCGACGGGCTGACCGAACTGGTCGCCACCGAGAACGGCACGCGGGCTCGCGCTTGACGAGCCCGTTCGAGCAGGTTTTGCGAGGAAAGCTGATGTCCGATCCCGTGCCGACCATAGCCGAATTGGAGGCGAAGGCGAAAACGATCCGCCGCCTCATCCTTGAGACCAACCATCACGCCGGCATGGGCCACACCGGCGGCTCGCTGTCGGAGACCGAAATCCTGACGGCACTGTTCTTCCGGGTCATGCGCAACCGCGACATCGCCAACCGGCGGACCGATCGCGACCGCTTCATCCTGTCCAAGGGCCATGCCACGCCCGGCTATTATTCGACCCTGGCGCTGCGCGGCTATTTCCCGCTCGCGACCCTCGAAACGTTCGATTCCCTCGGCAGCATCCTTCAGGGCCATCCCGACATGCACAAGACGCCGGGCGTCGACATGTCGTCCGGATCGCTCGGCCAGGGACTGTCCTGCGGCATCGGCATCCAGCTGGCGGCGGCCGCCGAGCCGGCGATGGCCGGCGTGCGCACCTTCGTGCTGGTCGGCGATGGCGAATGCCAGGAAGGCCAGGTCTGGGAGGCGGCGCTCTATGCCGGCGCCAAGAAGGTGCGCGGCCTGGTCGGCATTCTCGACATGAACGGCGTGCAGCTCGCTTCGGCCACCCCCGATGCGGTGCCGCTCGAGCCGATCGTCGACAAGTGGCGGGCATTCGGCTGGACGGTGATCGATGTCGACGGCCACGCCATGGAGCCGCTGGTGGAAGCGCTGGAAAAGGCGCGGACGCTCTCCGCGGATGGACCGGTGATGGTGGTCGCCCGAACCGTCAAGGGCAAGGGCGTGTCCTTCATGGAAGGCCGCTACGAGTGGCACGGCAAGGCTCCGAACGACAAGGAATTCGAACTGGCGATGAAGGAGATCGGGGCATGAACAAGGGAGACCGCATCGCCCATCGCACCGCCTTCGGCAAGGCCCTGGTCGACATCGCCGAGACCTATCCGAAGATGGTGGTATTCGACCCCGACGTCTGCGCCTCGACCCAGACGGTCGCCTTCAAGAAAGCCTATCCCGATCGCTTCTATGAAATGGGGATCGCTGAGGCCAACACGGTCGGCGCCGCCGCCGGCATGGCGCTGTGCGGCTTCACGCCGTGGGTGTCGACCTTCGCCGTGTTCCTGGCCAAGCGCGCCCTCGACCAGGTGCGTGTCTCCGTCGCCCACGCCAACCTGCCGGTAAAGCTCAACGCGGCTTATGGCGGCCTGCCGACCGGCCGGGCCGGCGCGACCCATTCCTCGGTCGAGGATCTGGCGATCATGCGGGCGATGCCGAACATGACGGTGCTCACCCCGGCCGATGCGGTCGAGACGATGGCGATGACCGACCTCGCCATGACCATCGACGGTCCGGTCTATCTGCGCACGGTGCGCTGCGAAGTGCCGGTGATCTTCGACGCGTCATGGCGGCCGACGATCGGCAAGGCGGCGAAGCTCACCGAGGGCGACGATGTCGCCATCTGCTCGGAGGGCATGATGACGCCGGTGGCGCTCGCCGCCGCCGAGAAGCTCGCCGCCCGCGGCATCGGCGTGCGGCTGCTCCACTACGGCACGATCAAGCCGTTCGACAGCGAGGCGGTCATTACGGCGGGGCGCGACTGCGGCGCGATCCTGACGATCGAGAACCACTCGGTGATCGGCGGGCTCGGCGGAGCGGTCTGCGAGGCGCTCGCCGACGAAGGCGTGCCGTGCCTGTGAAGCGCCTCGGCTTCCCCGACACCTTCATGGAATCGGGCGACGACGACCAGATCTTCGCCAGCTTCGGCATGGATGTCGACGGCGTCGTGCGCCACGCCGAAGACCTGCTGTCTCGCAAGAGACCGCGCAACTGAACGCCGGGAGGCCCGCCATGCGGATTGCAGTCATCAACGAAACCAGTGCCGGCAACCGCAACGCCGACGTGATCGCGCGCGCTCGACGGCCGCGGCCACGAGATGGTCAACTGCGGCATGAAGAAGGGCGGCGAGGCGCCCGAGCTGACCTACATCCACACCGGCCTCATCGCCGGGCTGCTGCTCGGCACCGGCCGTGTCGATCTGGTGGTCGGCGGCTGCGGCACCGGCATCGGCTTCCTCAATTCCGCGATGCAATATCCGGGCGTCGTCTGCGGCCTGATCCAACAGCCGCTCGACGCCTTCCTGTTCTCGCAGATCAATGGCGGCAATTGCATCAGCCTCGCCCTCAACTATGGTTACGGCTGGGCGGCGGAGCGCAACCTGTCGCTGATCTTCGACCAGTTCTTCGCAGAGCCGAGCGGCGGCGGCTTTCCCGCCCACCGCCAGCAGTCGCAGGCGCAATCGCGCCAGTTGCTCGGCGCCGTGTCGCAGGCGACCCATCGCGAATTGGCGGCGCTCATCGATGCGCTCCCGGCTGACGCTCTGTTGCCGGCGATCACCTATCCAGGCGTCAGGGATATCCTGCTTGCCGGAGCCCCGCTCGAGCCCGGAGTCGCGGCCGCCCTGAACCGGAGATGGGCGACCCTGGCGGCATAGGGCAACGGCGCTTCCCCTTACCGACCGCTGGTGAACCACCCCTTGAAGCCGGGGGTGTCCCGCCATCGCAGCTGTGCATTTTCGCCCTTGCGCTTCTATGTCCAGGCGCGCGCGGTTTCGGAGGAGCAGGAGCCCTATCGGCCGATCCGCACCTCGCGCAGCTTCTCCTCGATCAAGGTGTCGAGACGTATTCCCGAATTGGGATCGAGCTTGCCGTCTGCTCCCGTCTTCATGCCGATCTTGTTGGAGGCGATGCAGGTTTGCCAGATATTCTCGATCGGACGGCAACGGATGGCGCGTGCAGCCGCCACCGGAGACCACGCAGGGGTCGCCGTCGTGGTTGCAGGCGTAGAGCGCGTTGTAATCGCCGAGCTGCTGAGGATGGTAGAACTGGCTGGTGCCGCTCGATCCGTACCGGGCCCGGACGCACAGGCAGGTGTAGAACTTCTCCGAGGGCTTGACGCCGAGTTCGTCCAGTACCTGCAGCAGACGGTCGTGGTTGATCCGCACCAGCTGGTCGAACACATGGTCAGCCCGCGCCTTCTTGGTCGCCTCGTCGGGTTCCTTGATGGCGCCGCATTCGGTAAGCCGTGATTTCATCAGCTGCCGATAGGCATCCTCACCGCTATCGATGAGGCGGCAGATCAGGCGATCGACATCCGCTTCGAGGCCGCCGTCCTGGATGCACGCATTGTCTGCATTCATCCAGTAGAGATAGGACGCACGGGTCTTCGCCTCGAGTTCGGCGTATTTCTTCAGAAGCTCGATCTCCGGCAGGCAGGAGTTCCAGTAGTTGTTCCAGGTGTTGACCGCGCGGTCGGTGTAGTTGCCGCTGGCGGTCAGGTCCTGCCAGGCTTTCGCGGCCGTGCTGCGCCGGTCCGGCCAGGTCGTCCGCTCCAGTGCGTTCCGGCAGGACGTGCCGAGCGCGCCGAAACGATCGCGCAGGCTGGATAGCCGGTCGCTCTTCTTGGTCGCCGCCTGTTCGGCCGCGTACCACTTGTCGAACAACTTGAACAGGCGCCGGGTGGCGACCTCGTCGTCGACCACTTCATCGGGCGACTGGCGCAGCATGGTCTTCATCTCGCCGAGCGGCAGCCTGCTCTTCTTGATCGTCATGGCGTCGAAGAACGCGCGCTCTTCGATGCCGCCGTGCTTGATCATCTCCTCCTTGTAGTTCTCGTACATGCCGCGCACGGCATCGTTGACCACGACTGCCTTCGCCGCATTGGCCGTATCGGCCATCGTGTCGACGACTGCCTTGGCGATCTTGTAGTGCGGGCTGAAGGTCGCCAGACCGTTGTTGGTGAGCGTCCACAGGGCGGCGGAGACATCGGCACGGGTGTCGCCGGTGGCGGCCGTCCCCGCCCCGAAGACGGCGCCGAAATCGAAGCCCGCACCCTTCTCCAGGATCTCTTTGTAGACGCCCTCCGGGTCCAGATTGCCGCCGGGATTGAACTTCTTGACGGCCTCGCCGATGAACGCCAGGGCGCGGCTCTTCGGCTCCATCGTCTTGACCACCTTCGCCCAGGTCTCGCGGGCGGATTTCTCGACCGAGGCACTGAATGCCCGGTCCGCCTGCAGCGATTCGGATGACAGGCCGGCATTGAGCACAGCCTGCACCAGATGGATCGCGCCGCTGGTGTCGTCGCCGGCCTGCCAGTCCTCGCCGATGGCGATGCCGTCGTGCATGGCGGTGAGTGCACGGGAGAGCTGGGCGCGCATCGTCTCGGCGCTCGAGCCCTTGCTGAAAGTGCCCGACCCCAGGATCGTCTCGCCGAGCGAGAGGACCGACTTCAGCATGTCGGGCTGCTCGACGAGCGAGACCTCGATCAGGCGCATATTGTCGAGATGGGCGTCGATCGCCGCGCCGCAGTCCTTTTCCGCCGCATAGGCGGTCGAGACCGGGTTCAGGATGGCGGCAAACCGGTGCAGGAGGTCGAGCGCCCCTTCCTTCCTGGGGTCTTCCGCCGGCGCGATTTCGGGAAGCTTCGCCGGCTTCACCGTCGGAACGCTGATCAGCTCATCCACAATGCCGCCCGGCAGCGAAACGCCGCCTTCGCCTTCGGGAATCTCCTTCATCGTGTCGACGATGAACCCCTCCGGATCGAACTCTTCGGCATCGACATAGACCCAGCGCTGACCGGCGGTCATGCCGTCGGGCGCGTTCCATCGGGTGGTGACGGAGCGCAGCGTCAGCCTGGCGGAGCCATACGGCTTGGCGGGATTGCTATAGATCGTGGCATAGGCCGCATAGCCCTTGCCGGTCACGAAGCCGGTGCCGCGCACCGACGGCCCGTCAGGCAGATGCACCGCCATCCAGCGATTGCCGAATTCGATGACGAGCGTGCCGTTCCAGCTCTTCTCGATCCAGTCGGCCGGGATCGGCCGCTCCCACACGCCGTAGGGACCGTTGCCGGTGCGCAGCGTCAGGATGTACGGGCCGCCCGCGTCGCCCTCCGCCGCCTTCACCAGGCTGATTGCCCCGGCCATCGACTGGCGCCACATGTCGGCAAGCTTGTTGCCGTTGAGCATGACGATGAGGCCGGTCGTCCGCTGCGGATCGACGCCGATCGTCAGGCTCGCGGAGATATCGGCGATGCGCTCGTCGAGCACGATGACGGGCTTGCTCGACAACAGCCCGGCACGCGCCCACTGATGCTTCTTTTCGGGAATGTCGACGACCATGCCGATCTTCTTGAACGAGCCGTATTCGGTGAACTCGGCACCGCTCGATGCCGCTCAGCTCCCAATTGGCATTCGGCAGGCCGGAGAACAGGCTGTGCACCGTCAGCGGTTCGACGCCTTCGGCAGTCTGCGGCTCTGCGACCGGCGCCCCCGCCCGGCGCGTCATCTCGATCCCCTTCAACCCCATGCGGGCACGGCCACCCTTCACCGCCGGCCGGGCATAGGCGTAGACGCGGAAGCCCTGGCCCTCGCCGGGAATCGGAGCCAGCGTCTTGTGCTGATAGACCGTGATCCACGGATCGTCGTCGACGGGCAGACCCGTCGCCTCGATGTGGACGCCGCTGGGATCGACAACGAAGGTGACCATATCCGGGGGCGGCGCGTTGGTCCTGATCCGCCAGACGACGCGCTCGTCGACCGTGAAGGTCGCGATCGAGGCGCCCGGCTCCTCCGCGTGCCACGCCACCTGCGCCACCGAACCGTTGGGCAGGTTGCCGTTCAGATTGTAGTGGCTGGCGAGCGCCAGGTTGAAATTGTCGGTGGTCTCCGGATCGAGCCGGAAGGTGACACGCACTTCAGCGCCCTTGCCGAAGCGGTCCAGCCAGAAGGCGGCTTTCTGCGTGTAGATCCCGGCCAGAGGGGGACGGCCCTCCGCCGCGATATCGACCAGGAGCGTACCGTTCTCGACACGTGCAAACTGCTTGAACGCGCTTTCCGGCCAGGCATATTTCGTCCAGCGGGTCCCCTCGACCGTGCCGTCGAACAACACCGCCTGCTGCGTCTCTCCCTCGGCAAGGTAGCTGTCCGGATCGGCATTGGATGCCGTCGATGCCTGCCCGTCTTCCACCACGGATGGCTCTCCCAGGTCTTCGTCGGGAGGCTGTGCAGCGGTGACGACCGCCGACGGCTCGGCGGCTTGCGGCATGTCCTCGAAATCGAGCGCCATGCTCTTCGGGCCCTTGCGCTCGACGGTCACCATCACGCCGTCGCGCGGTGCCACGATCGTATAGGTCCAGCCGCCGTTGGCCTTCAGCATGTCCCAGTAGAACGGGTGGAAGAAATCCTTGGTGTCGCCCTGCGGGTCATAGTCGAAATCGATCCCGAACACCGGATATTTGCGATCCTGGCAGAGCATGAGCCACAGGAAATGAGCCTGCTTCCGGCTTTCGATGACCTTGCGTGTCGGGTGGACGAAGGTGGCGAGATCGACCGGCTCGCAGTCGTCGCCGAAATGCTGCGGCGATCGCGGCAAGCGGATTTGGTGTGGCCGCTTTCTTGCCACCGAAGGCGACGCGCGCGAGGATCTCGTCGAGCACCGGCGAGCCCTTGTGGAAGTCCGCAGTGCTGGAATCGAGGCGCATCAGGAACTGCCGCTTGTCCGCGCGGGCCTCGTCCATCGCCACGAGCAGTGTCTGGTTGGCCGCAAAGGCGGAATGGATGACCATCGCCGGCTTTCCGGCGACCGCGATCTTCTTGTGGGAGACGATGTCGTCGTAGCCGAGCAGCGGCTCGTCGGGGAACCACCAATAGGCCTCGAACTGATAGTCGCCGCCGGGGCTTTCGAAGGAGATCGCGCGATCGCGCTGCTTGCGCGTCGCCTTCCAGTCGGACGGCACGTCGACGCTCGCTTCGCCGATCCTGTAGCTGGTCCAGTCCTGCGCCCGCGCCGGTGGCGCGACAAAGGCAAGGATCGGAAACAGCAGCGACAGCGCGATCGTTCTGAAGATCAGGGCCGCATTCGACATCGTATGCTCCATGATTGCCTGGCCTAGACCCCCGGGCCAACGGGAACGGAACGGCCGCGCAACGCTGCGACGACCTTGCCATAGGGCTTCTCGAAGCCCTGCTCGGCGATGATCTCGGCGGACCCATCGGCCAGACGCAGCGCCATGCCGGTAGTGTCGCGCGAGACGAGGATCGCTCCCGCGGCGGTGAACTTGCCGGTGGCCACCAGCAGCGGCGCCAGCGCCCGCATCCAGCGCGGCAGGCCGCGGCGATAGGGTTCCACCGCAACGATCTTCGAGAAGGGAATGGACCGCTCGCCGCGTGCCTTGGCGATGCGCAGGCCGTCGCCCTCGATCGTCAGCCAGTAGCAGGCATGGCGACCGGCAATGATCAGGATCGCGAGACCGGCAAGAGCCATCGGCCAGGTGAGGATCGCCATGGGGTGGACCATGCTGCCCGGATCGCCGGCGGACCCCGCCGCCCAGAAGGGCAGAGCAACGAAGAACGAGACGAGCGCGAAGCCGAGCAGGTCGGGCATGACGACTGCGGGCATCCGGTCATAGACGAATGCGCCGGCGGGACGTCGGACACGCGGCAGCAGGACGTAGACGGCCAAAGCCGCAAGAGCGAGCACGACAGACGTGGGGGCGGAGCGCGGAATCGAGACGAGGGCCGAAACGAGGAGCACCAGGACCGCGCCACGTCGGCCCAGTTCGACCGCGCCCGCCCCGCTCATGGAGGACCGTGCCGTCCGCCGGGCCCCTGCACCTCCGCGGGTGGACAAGAAAGCGCCACCCCATCCCTTATGCCAATCGGCGGCAAATCCATGTCCGCACTCGTCTCGGCACGTCTTGAAGCCGAAAAACTCTTTTTCTTGTTTCCTTTGTGCGCCACCAAGCCCCGCCAGACGATAGGACAAACCGCCCTCCCCCGGAGCCAAAATGCCGCGGAGCTGGCATCGCCACGGATGCCGCGCCGCGCCCATCACGCCGGCGCTGGTCGATGGCCCGCTAAGTCAAGAAAAGACGCAGGTTGACGTTGGTACATGTCAACGCACCGGGCCGAGATGCAGAACCACCCAGACCAAGAATGCGAACGCAAGCACGGATGCGGCAACCGACAGCCAGAACAGGATGCGGTATGTCGTCAGCACAAACGAAACGCTTTTGCGCTCACGGATCGCGGTCTCGTGAGTGCGCCCATAGATCAGCGTCACAATGGCCGACACGGTTGAGACTAGAAACAACAGCCCGCCGATCGTGCTCAGCCAGAAATAGGCCCCCACGTCCGCCGTGGTCCCCATGTCCGTTATCTGGCTATCGGCGGCCGTCATCAGCACCCATCCGGCCAGCGCCGAGGCAACGACAATCGCGAGTCTTTTTATGAATCCCTTTTGGGGTTCATTCCACGTCGCCATTGCGACCTTTCCCGCATCAGGTTGAATGGTGCTTTTCACTGATATCTCCCGGATGGGATTGTTTGACGGATGCGCGAAGCTTTGCCGCGATAGCGGGCCACGGCCGGGTCGAGCACGTCTTGCCAACCGTCGGGCGCTGTGCCCGTTGCCGGCGCGAAGGGTGCTGCGTTCCAGATCGCCGAACTGACTGAACACGAACAGCGGGTGGCAGACAGAGAGTATCGTCGAGTTGGCAAGGCGGCGCATCAACCCGCCCCGCCAATCGTGCCAAACAATCCGAAATCGCTCCTGCGTGGTGATCGGGCGGTGACCACGCCGGGCCACCTGCCGGCTCATCCGACGCCCGAGCCTATAAGATATTGATTTTACGACTTAAACTGGTGGAGCCGAGGGGGATCGAACCCCTGACCTCCGCATTGCGAACGCGGCGCTCTCCCAGCTGAGCTACGGCCCCATACCTTGGGCACCGGCGGCTGGAATGAACTTGTCGCCGGGCCGGCGCCATTTAGGGTTTCACGCTTCCCGCTGTCAAGAATGCCGCCGCGGCCGCAAACCCGCCGGGAAGGCCGGGGTTGCGGCGGCTCCGGTCCCGCCTTAAATCAGGGCGTCTTTCGCGCCGGGGCCCCTAGCCGCGGCGGCCACGAGATGCGGGTCCACCGATGAATTCCCTTCTTTCGATCATCCTGCTTATTGCCCGCCTGTACATCTATATCCTGATCGCCGCCGCCGTCCTGTCGTGGCTGATCGCCTTCAACGTGGTCAACACCCGCAACCAGCTCGTCGCCATGATTGCCGATGCCCTGTGGCGGCTGACCGAGCCGGTCCTGCGCCCGATCCGCAACATCCTGCCGAACATGGGCGGGCTGGATCTGTCGCCGGTGGTGGTGATCCTCATCCTCATTTTCGTCATGAACCTGATCGCCCGCTATCAGTACGGGCTCCCCCTCTGACGCCGCCGGCATGACCTGCTACCGCGTCGAGCCGGGCGCCATCGTGCTCACCGTCAGGCTGACGCCGCGCGCCGACCGCGACGCCGTCGAAGGCATCAGCATTCTCGCCGACGGCAAGGCAGTGGCCCAGGCGCGGGTGCGCGCCGTGCCCGAGGACGGCGCCGCCAACAAGGCGCTGATCGCGCTTCTCGCCAAGCGCTTCCACCGGCCGAAATCGGCGATCGAACTGGTCAGCGGCGCGACGGCGCGCGTCAAACAGTTGCGCATCGCCGGCGCGCCGGCCGATCTCGCAGCGATCGTCGAATCGTGGTCTTCGGAAAAGTGATCTAGCCGCCGCCGGCGCCGCGGCCCCAGGCGAAGGCGACCTTGGTCAGCGCCACCGTGCCGAATCGCTCATTGGCGCGCGCCACCTTGCGTCCGCCGGCATTGCGGTAGAAGCGGCAGGCATTGTCGTTATCGGCCAGCGCCCACACCACGACCGTGTCGAAACCGAAGCGGGCAAGCTCGCGCCGCGCCGCCAGGAACAGCCGCGTGCCCAGCCCGATGCCCTGATATTCCGGCTTGATGTAGATCTCGTAGATCTCGCCCTTCTGGACGAGATTGCGCGCCCGGTTCGGCCCGAAGGTGGCATAGCCGCACACCGCGCCGCCCACCTCCAGAACCAGGATCGCCGTTCCCCGGCGAATGGCCCTGTCCCACCACTGCGGGCCGCGGCGGGCGATGATCCGGTTCAGTTCCTTCGCCGGAATCATGCCGTCATAGGCGTTGCGCCAGGCCGCATCGTGCACCGCCGTGATGCCGTCGGCATCACGGACTTCAGCGCGTCTGACCCCTATGACGAGCGTGCTCATGGCAAGAAGCTTATCACCGCGGACGAGTCTGCAAAGACCATTCGCGCGTCAGCGGCGAGGATTTTTCAGGCGGTGTTGCAGCACTGCTGCTTGACGCGGCGGCCGTCGCCGTTGCAGCATTTCTGATTGTGTCAGGCGGCCCCGGCGCGATAGGCCCGCTTGCGATCGTTGGGGTCGAGCAGGCGCTTGCGCAGGCGGATCGCCTTGGGCGTCACCTCGACAAGTTCGTCATCGTCGATATAGGCGAGCGCCTTCTCCAGCGTCATCCTCAGCGGCGGCGTCAGCTTCACCGCCTCGTCCTTGCCGGCGGCACGGATATTGGTGAGCTGCTTGCCCTTGAGCACGTTGATCTCGAGGTCGTTGCCGCGCGTATGCTCGCCGACGATCATGCCGCGATAGACCTTGGCGCCGGGCTCGATCATCATCGGGCCGCGATCTTCCAGCTTCCACATGGCATAGGCCACCGCATCACCGGTGTCGTTGGAGAGCAGCACGCCGTTGCGCCGCCCGGGGATGTCGCCCTTGTAGTCGGCATAGGAATGGAACACGCGGTTCATCACCGCGGTGCCGCGCGTATCGGTCAGGAGTTCGCCCTGATAGCCGATCAGCCCGCGCGTCGGTGCGGCGAAGACCAGGCGCCGCCGACCGCCGCCCGACGGTTTCATCTCGGTCAGCTCCGCCTTGCGCTGGCTCATCTTGTCGATGACGATGCCGGAATGCTCCTCGTCGACGTCGATCACCACCTCCTCGATCGGCTCCATCAGCTTGCCTGTCACCGGGTCGGTCTGCATCACCACCTTGGGCCGCGACACGCCGAGCTCGAAGCCCTCGCGCCGCATGGTCTCGATCAGGATGGCGAGCTGCAATTCGCCGCGCCCGGAGACCACATAGGCGTCGGAATTGGGAGCCGCCGCGACGCGCAGCGCCACATTGCCTTCCGCCTCCTTGAACAGCCGCTCGCGGATGACGCGGCTCTGCACCTTGTCGCCTTCCGTGCCGGCCAGCGGCGAATCGTTGACCAGGAAGGTCATCGACAAGGTCGGCGGATCGATCGGCTGGGCGTGCAGGGGATCGGTCACTTCCGGCGCGCACAACGTATCGGCGACGTTGAACTTGGGCAGGCCGGCGATGGCGACGATATCGCCCGCCTCGGCCACATCGATCGGCGTCCGTTCGATGCCGCGGAAGGCGAGGATCTTGGACACGCGTCCGGTCTCGACCAGCTTGCCCGTGTGGTCGAGCACCTTGACCGGCTGGTTGGGGGCAATCGACCCGGCGAAGACGCGGCCGGTGATCAGGCGGCCGAGATAGGGATTGGCCTCGATCAGCGTGCCCAGCATGCGGAAGGCACCGGCCTCGATCGTCGGCTTCGGCACATGTTTCAGGATCAGGTCGAACAGCGGCGTCATGCCGGCATCCACCGGGCCCTCGGGCGAAGGTCCCATCCAGCCATACTTGGCCGAACCGTAGATGATCGGGAAGTCGAGTTGCTCCTCGCTGGCGTCGAGCGCCGCGAACAGGTCGAACACTTCGTTAACCACCTGCTCGGCGCGCGCGTCCGGCCGGTCCACCTTGTTGATGCAGACGATCGGCCTGAGGCCGATCTTGAGCGCCTTGCCGACCACGAACTTGGTCTGCGGCAGCGGCCCTTCCGCCGCATCGACCAGGACGATGGCGCCGTCCACCATCGACAGGATGCGCTCCACCTCGCCGCCGAAATCGGCGTGGCCGGGCGTGTCGACGATGTTGATGCGGGTGTCGTGCCACAGCACCGAGGTCGCCTTGGCCAAGATGGTGATGCCGCGCTCACGCTCCAGATCGTTGGAATCCATGACCCGCTCGGCCACCCGCTGATTCTCGCGGAAGGCGCCGGATTGCTGCAGCAGACGGTCGACCAGCGTGGTCTTGCCGTGGTCGACATGGGCGATGATGGCAATATTGCGGAGCGACATGGTTCACCAAAAAAGGGCGCCGGCCGGCCGCCGCGCCCGAGGAACAGGATTACTTGCCGGTATTGCGGCGCAATATAGTGAGCCGGCCCGCAAACGCAAACCGGCCGGCGGCGGGTCTCGAACCCGGCAGGGTTCGCAAGCCCGAATGGGCGTCGGCCGGTCAGGCCGCCCCCGCGGAGCCATCGCGCGAAGCGCGATCCGGCGTGAGCGGGATCATGCGAAAACTGGTGCTTTGTCGGCTGCACTGGCCTAGAAGACCAGATTGTCGCACCCCTTTTGGAACCGACCGAATGCGTCCGCCGCCGCGAAAACTGACGGTCCTCGCATCGCTTGACGTGGCTGGCTACACCCGCCTCGTCGAGAAGGACGAGCGCGGCACGCTGACCGAACTCGCCACCATCCGCCGGCGGGTTCTGAGGCCGACGCTGGCCACCCATAACGGCAACATGTTCAAGACCATGGGCGACGGCGGCCTGGTCGAGTTCCCCAGTGTCGAGGACAGCGTCCGCTGGGCGATCGCCTTCCAGGCGGCGATGGCCGACCGCAATGCCGGCCGCGGCGAGACGGCGATTCAGGTCCGCCTCGGCATTGCGCTCGCCGATGTCTTCGTCCAGGGCAACGATCGCTTCGGCGCCGCCGTCGGCTTCGTCGTCCGCATACAGCAGGCCGCCCCGCCGGGCGGCATCGCCATCACCCATTCGGTGCGCTGGCAACTGGCCAAGGATCTGGCGCAGACCTTCGCCCATATCGAGCGCGTCACGCTGAAGGGCATCGACGAGCCGATGGAGATCTGGGTGTGGACGCCCGCCGGCCCGGACCCCGTCGCCTCGACCGGCCGTTTCGGCTACCAGATTCCCGACTACCAGAGACCGACCTCCGCCCGGCAGCAACCGGCGCCGCTTGTCGCAGAGCCGCCGCAGCCGCCGTCTGGCCATCCCTCGATCGCCGTGCTTCCCTTCGACAACATGTCCGGCGATCCCGCCGCCACCGCCATGGCCGACGGCCTGGTCGAGGAGATCACCGCAACGCTGTCGCGCATCCGCGACTTCACCGTCATTGCGCGCAACTCCGCCTATGCCGCCTTCCACGACAGGAACCGCGACATCCGCGAGGTGTCGCGCGATCTCGGCGTGCGCTACGTGCTGGAAGGCAGTCTGCGCAAGGCCGGCGACCGCGTGCGCGTCACCGCCCAGCTCATCGATGCCGACAACGGCGCGCATATCTGGGCCGATTCCTATGACGGCGTCGTCGACAACATCTTCGATTTCGAGGACCAGATCGCCGAGCGCGTCGCCGGCGCGCTGCATCCCTCGATCCGCGCCGCCGAGATCGAGCAGGCGCGGCGCAAGCGGCCGGACAGCGTTGCCGCCTACGACCTCGTCCTGCGCGCGCTCCCCCATCTGTGGACCCACCGCGCCGAGGCCAATGCCGAGGCCATCCGCCTGCTCGACGAGGCCCACCGCATCGATCCCGGCTACGGCCGCGCTTCCGCCTTCGCCGCCTGGGCCCGCGCCCAGCAGGTCGTCTACAACTGGGCCGACGACATCGAGCGCATGCGCAACGAGGGCGACCAGCTGATCGCGCTGGCCGCCGACACCGTCAACGACGACCCGACGGCGCTCTGCGCCCTGTCGACGGCCACCATGCTGCTCTTCGGCGATCTCGACCGCGCTCAGAGCTTCATCGATCGTGCGCTGCTGCTCGACCCCAACCATGCCTGGGGCTGGACGCGCCGCGGCTTCCTCAACGTCTATCGCGGCGAAGCCGACTCCGGCACCGCCTGCTTCGAGCGCGCCATCCGCCTGAGCCCGCTCGATCCGTTCAGCTTCAATTGCTTTATCGGCCTCGGACTTGCCCGCTTCGCCGCCGGCCAGCCGGCCGAGGCCGCCGAATGGACCCGCCGCGCCATGCGCGAGAAGGTCGGCATGACCTGGGCCTATCGCGATCTCGCCACCTTCCTCGCCGCGGCCGGACACGTCGACGAGGCGAAAGAAGCGGCGGTCAAGCTGCGCCAGACCCATCCCCACGTCACCGTGGCCGAGGTCGCCGATGCGCTCCACTTCATGGAGCCCGGCCTGCTCGCCCGCTATCTCGACGGGCTGCGCCAGGCAGGCCTGCCCGAGGACTGAGACCGCCTGACCGGACGCCGGCCCCTCAGGCGGCCGGCCGGTTCCGCCACGGGCCGGACGAGCCAGACGGGCCGGCGGCATCGTGGTGCGGCTCGGCGTTCTCGACCATCATGAACTCGGCCAGGTTCTCGCGGCTGACATAGCCCACCAGCCTGTCGTCCTCGTCGGTGACCGCCACTTCCGATGCCTGCTTCTCCTGCATCAGGCGGATGGCCATTTCGAGCGGCTGGTGCGTCTTCACCGTCGGCACGTCGCGGGTCATCACCTCGATCACCGGCGTCTCGGGGCCGCTCGCCTTGAGCGCACGGATCATCGCGTTGCGGCTCAAGAAGCCGCGCAGGTGGCCGCCGCCATCGACCACCGGGAATTCGTGCTGGGTGGTTCTGAGCAGCGCCTCGGCCGCGTCGTCGACGGTGGCGTTGGCGCCCAGCGATTCGTAGACGCGCACCATGGCGCGCTCGACCGGCACGCTCTTGGCCGCCTCGCGCATGCCGACATCGCCGGCCTCGCCGGCCGCCGCCAGATAGACGAAGATGGCGATGAACATGAGCAGCACATTGCCGCTCATCAGGCCCCAGAAGCCGAAGGCAAAGGCCAGCCCCTGGCCGATGCGCGCCGCCAGCTCGGTCGCCCGCCGGCGGCCCATGCGGAAGGCGAGCAGGGCGCGCAGCACCCGCCCGCCGTCCATCGGAAAGGCGGGGATCAGGTTGAACAGCACCAGCCAGACATTGACCGCGGCCAGCCGCGTCAGGAATCCCGGCGCCGACTTCTGGATGTCGGCGACCGTGGTCAGGTCGAGGTGCGCACCGAGCACGATCAGCACCACGGCGATGACCACATTCACCAGCGGCCCGGCAATGGCGATGACGATCTCCTCCGCCGGCTTTTCGGGGATGCGCGACAGGCGCGCCAGCCCGCCGATCGGCAGCAGAGTGATGTCCGGCGTCGAGATGCCGTAGCGCCGTGCGGCAATGGCGTGGCCGAGCTCGTGCAGCACGACGCAGGCGAAGATGGCGATGATGAAGATCACGCCGTCCACGGCCGCCGCCGCGCCGCCGCTCAGATATTCGGCGAAGCCGATCCATGCGAGCAGGATCAGGAAGGTCAGGTGGATGCGGATCTCGCTGCCCGCGACCTTGGCAATGGTGATCGACCAGGACATGGCGCGCCTCTCTGCCGGCATCTCCCCGCCGCAGGACTACTGTCAGGGATATAGGTCGCCGCAGCGCCAGCGCTAGCCGGCGCAGGCGCGGGCGCGCCAAACGTCGTAGCCCGCTAACACCTGCCCGCCGCCCACCTCGCCTAGGCTGGCCGCCTCACAATCTTCTGGGGAGGAGACAGGACAATGCCCGGAAAGCGGATTCTGATGCTCGTCGGCGACTTCGGCGAGGACTACGAGACCATGGTGCCCTTCCAGGCCCTCCTGGCCGTCGGCCACACCGTCGATGCGGTGTGCCCGGACAAGGCCAAGGGCGACAAGATCGCCACCTCGATCCACGATTTCGAGGGCGACCAGACCTATTCGGAGAAGCGCGGCCACAATTTCACGCTCAATGCCAGCTTCGCCGACGTCGATCCGGCGAGCTACGACGCGCTGGTCATCCCCGGCGGCCGCGCGCCGGAATATCTGCGCCTGAACCCGGCGGTGATCGACACGGTCAAGCACTTCTTCGACGCCGGCAAGCCGGTCGCCGCCATCTGCCACGGCCCCCAGATCCTCGCCGCCGCCGGCGTGCTCTCGGGGCGCACCTGCTCGGCCTATCCCGCCTGCCGCTACGACGTCGAACTCGGCCGGCGGCACCTATGCCGACATCCCGGTTGATAGTGCCACCACCGATGGTAATCTCGTCACGGCACCGGCCTGGCCCGCCCACCCGTCCTGGATCGCGCAATTCCTGACGGTACTGGGCACACGGATCACCCACTGATCCGGCACGTCACGGCCGGCGCTTCGCCTGATCGGTTTCGGCGGAGCGCCGGCCCGCAATGCATGGGAGGGACATTGCATGTGCGAGATCTTCATCAACACCGACCCGCAACGCTATCAGAGCCGCACGCGCGCCGTGCGCCTGCATGGCGTGTCGACCAGCATCCGGCTGGAGAACCTGTTCTGGGACATCCTCGACGAACTCGCGGCGCGTGACGGCATGTCGGTGGGCCAGCTCGTCACCAGGCTGCATGACGAGCTCACCGAGGCCGAACTCGCCACCAGCAACTTCGCCTCGTTCCTCAGGGTGTGCGCCGCGCGCTATCTGTCGCTGCAGCTCTGCGGCCAGATCCCGGCCGACCGCAGCGTGCCGATCCGTTCGCTCAACGCCAAACGCGTGCTCTCCGGCGAGCGCGACTGGCTCGCCGGCCGGGTCGCCGAGACCGCCTGACCGTCTAGCGGGCGCGGTCGCGCGCGGCCAGCGTCCGCAGCCTCAGCGCGTTCAGGCGGATGAAGCCGGCGGCGTCCTTCTGGTCGTAGGCGCCGCGGTCGTCCTCGAAGGTGACCAGTTCGTCGGAATAGAGCGACTTCGGGCTCCTGCGCCCGGTGACGATGACATTGCCCTTGTAGAGCTTGAGCCGCACCTCGCCCTCGACATGGCGCTGGCTCTCGTCGGCGAGCTTCTGCAGCATCTCCCGCTCCGGCGCGAACCAGAAGCCGTAATAGACCAGCTCCGCATAGCGCGGCATCAGCGAGTCCTTGAGATGCGCCGCCTCGCGGTCGAGCGTCAGCGATTCCATGGCGCGATGCGCGGCGAGCAGGATGGTGCCGCCGGGCGTCTCGTAGATGCCGCGCGACTTCATGCCGACGAAGCGGTTCTCGACCAGGTCGACCCGGCCGATGCCGTTGTCGCGGCCGAGCGCGTTCAGTTCGGTGAGCAGCGTCGCCGGGCTCATCGCCTTGCCGTTGAGCGCGATGGCGTCGCCCTTCTTGAAGTCGATCTCGACCTCGGTCGCCTTGTCGGGCGCATCCTCGGGCGCCACGGTGCGCTGGAAGACATAGGGCGGCGGCTCGTTCCACGGGTCCTCCAGCACCTTGCCCTCGGAGGAGGAGTGCAGAAGGTTGGCGTCGACCGAGAACGGCGCCTCGCCGCGCTTGTCCTTGGGCACCGGGATCTGGTTCTTCTCGGCGAAGTCGATGAGGTCGCTGCGCGACTTGAAGTCCCACTCGCGCCACGGCGCGATCACCTTGATGTTCGGGTCGAGCGCATAAGCGGTGAGCTCGAAGCGCACCTGGTCGTTGCCCTTGCCGGTGGCGCCGTGGGCGATGGCGTCGGCGCCGGTCTCATGGGCGATCTCGACCAGCCGCTTGCCGATCAGCGGCCGCGCGATCGAGGTGCCGAGCAGGTAGACGCCTTCGTAGAGGGCGTTCATGCGCATCATCGGGAAGACGAAATCGCGGACGAATTCCTCGCGCAGGTCCTCGATGTAGATCTCCTTGATGCCGAGCATCTCGGCCTTCTTGCGCGCCGGCTCCAGCTCCTCGCCCTGGCCGAGATCGGCGGTGAAGGTCACCACCTCGGCGCCGTAGGTCGTCTGCAGCCATTTGAGGATGATCGAGGTGTCGAGGCCGCCGGAATAGGCGAGCACCACCTTCTTGATATCGGACATTTCCCGGGCTCCGCCACGCAGAAGAACAAGCGTTCGCGGGCTTATAGGCGGCGGCCGGCAAGGCGGCAAGGCGGCGCTTTGCCCGCTTGATCCAGCGCAAAGGCAGAATGTGACCGCCCCGGCAATCTTGCCAATGGCTGGCCGCAGGAGGTTCCGCGATGGCGGAGCTTGTCGTTTTCTATTCGCTGACCGGAAAATCCCGCCAGGTGGCGGAGTGGCTGGCGGCTGGCCTGAACGCGGAGATCGAGGAAATCGTCGAGCAGAGCCCGCGCGACTTCGCCTTCCGCGGCATCTTCCGTTCCGGTCTCGATTCGCTCCTCCGCCGCCGCCCGCCGATCAGGCCGATGGCCCACCGCGAGGGCATTTTCGATCGCGTGATCCTCTCCTGCCCGGTCTGGGGCGGCCGCATGGCCGCGCCGGCGCGCACCTGGCTGGTCGATTACGGCCACGTCGCCAAGGCCCTTGGCCTCGCTCTCCTGACCGGCGACGGCATCGCCGAACCCGGCGTGCTCAGCGAATTTGAGGCGGTCGTCGGCCGCAACCCCAAGCCGCTGCTGACGATGAGCGAGGACGATTTCAACAGCCGGATCGCCGAGCAGAAGGTCGCCGATTTCGTCCACTCGATCACCGTCGAGGCGGCCAGGTTCCCGCTGGATTAGCCAGCCGACGAACCGGGAGCGTCGGGCGGCCTGTCGTCGTCCGCCGGCCCGGCTGCGCCGCCCCTTGCCGATCGCGCAAGGACCATCTGCTTCAGCGACGCGAAGCCGCGCCGCAGCCCCTCGCCGGCTTCGGTCATCCCCGCTTCCATGCGCTCATTGGTCAGCGCCGCCGGCGGGTTGACGTAGAACAGCCGGTAGCCGATCGCGATGACCAGCAGCGTGATCCACCAGCCGAGCATCACGTCGGAGAGGAAATGCGCGCCGAAGAGGACGCGGTTCAGCGAGAACACCGCCCCGAGGGCGAGCAGCACGCGCACGCCCGTCGGCCGCCAGCGCTGCGGCAGCAGCAATGCCAGCGTCACCATCCACATCGCCGAAGAACCCTCGCCGGAGATGAACGAGCAGTTGTGGCTGCAGTAATGGGTGATCTTCCACACGCCGACGAAGGGCGCGTCGCCGCCGTAGTTCTCCACCATATAGGGCCGCGGGCGGCCCCAATTGTTCTTGAAGATGACGTTGGTGATGATGCCCGGGCCGACGATCAGCGTCGTCAGGATGAAGACGGTGTCGCGCGGCCTGAGCAGGCTCTGCCGGTGCGGCCAGGCGAGCTTGATGAGCAGCGCCGCGAGCAGCACCATCACGATCACCGCCGTGGCGTTGCGCCACAGGTCGCGCAGGCCGATGAACGCCCCCAGTTCTCCCGCGAGGAAGCCGTTCTTGTAGAACAGGTTCGAGAACCAGATGTCGATGCCGGGAAAGACGAGGAAGACGGCGCTGGTGAGCGCGATGAGCGCCAGGCACTGGACGATCGGATCGCCGATCAGCGCCGGCCCGCCCAGCGGTTGCCAGATGGCGTAGCGGACTTTTCCTTGCTCTTCCGACACGTCTTCTTCCGTTTTTCCCGCGCCCGCGAACGACCTTAGAGCGGTTTCCCTGTCAGATCGTCAACCCGGCGGTCGCTGCCGCGCTCCTGCCCAAATCAGGGCGTCGGAGATGCGCCTTGTCAGGCAGCCGCAAGCTACGGCCTTGTAGGGCTGCTGAACTAGGGGCCTGCCGGCAGCCGCATGACCAGAACCGAAACGCAATCCCTGCCGCCGGCAATCGCCGCCCGGCGCCTGCCGCTCAGCGCCAGTGCCGCCGCACTCGTCATCTTGGCGATGGTCGCTGCACGACTGGTCGCCGCCAGCTTCATCCCGCTCGGCCCCGACGAGGCCTATTATTTCGACTGGTCGCGCTTTCCGAGCTGGGGCTACTACGACCACCCGGCCATGGGCGCCTGGTGGATCGCCCTCGGTACCTGGGCTTTCGGGGTCGATCCGCTCGGCATCAGGGCGGTCGCCATCCTGTCAGGCCTGCCGATCTCGCTGTGCGTCTATCTGACTGGCCGCGTCCTCTTCGACGAGACCGTCGCCGTGCGCGCTGCCCTGTGGATCAACGCCACCTTCCTGATGGCTGTCGGCAGCGTTCTGGCCACGCCCGATGCGCCCAGCGTGCTGTTCTGGGCAGTCGCGACTCTCGGCCTCGCCCTCCTCGTGCGAACGCAGAACGGCGCCTGGTGGCTGCTGGTCGGGCTCGGTGCCGGCCTTGGCGTCATTTCCAAGCTCACCACCCTCTTCCTCGGCCCGGCGATCCTGCTTCTCCTGGTCGTCCGCCGCGATTTCCGGCGCTGGCTCTTCAGTCCATGGCTGTGGGCCGGCGCCGCACTGGCTCTGGCCGTCACGGTTCCCATGCTGCAGTGGAACGCCACCCACGGCTGGGCGACGCTCACCAAGCAGTTCGGCCGCCTGACCACGCACACCTTTCAGCCGCTGGCGCCGCTCACCTTCGTCGCCACCCAGTTCGGCATCCTCAATCCGCTGATCGGGATCTTCGCCGCCCTCGGCGTCGCCATCGCCTGGCGCCGCCGCAAGGCCCGGCCCGCCGACGGCATCGCTCTCCTCCTTTGGACGGCCTTGCCGCTGGTCGCCTATATGGCGGTCCACACCTTCCAGGAGCAGGTTCAAGGCCATTGGCTGGCCCCCATATTCCCGACGCTGGCGCTGGTCGCGGCCGCATCCGCCGGGACCGCCGAACCGCGCTGGGCGCCGCTTTCCGCCCTCGTCCTGCCGGTCGGCGTCGCCGGCATGGTCCTCGGCTTCCTCGCCGGGATCAATCCCGGCAATGCGATCCCGCCCCGTCTCGATGTCGGCCAGGTCATCCGCGGCTGGGGCAATTTCAGCACCGAGGCCGAGCAACTGCGCCAGCACTCCGGCGCCGCCTGGATCGCCACCGACTATTACGGCGCCTACAGCGAACTCGCCTACCACCTCGCGCCGCGCCGCGTACCGGTCGTCGCCGTCGTTGAACGCGCCCGCTATGCCTATGCGCCGCCGCCCGATCCGGCGCTCCTCGGCAGGCCCGTCCTGATCGTCACCCGCAGCAACCGCCCGCCGGCCCGCTGCTTCGTCAACCTGACGACGGTCGGCATCGTCCATCGGCGGGTCGGCGCGACGGTCTACCAGACCTACACGGCGTTCCGCGCCGATCGGGCTGTGCCCGGGGCCTTCGATCCCGGTTGCGACCGCCTGCACTGAAGGCGTAAGCCGGAGCCGGAACGCTTCGCCTCGGGAGGCCCCGGTTCGCCCATGCTTGCCACCTTCGTTCCCGACCTGCCGGTCCTTGCCGCCTTCGTCCTCGCCGCGATCGTCCTCGGCATCACGCCCGGCCCGGACATGACCTTCTTCCTGTCGAAGACCATCGCCCAGTCGCGCCCGGCCGGCTTCGCCGCCTTCGGCGGCGCTGCCATCGGCCTGCTGGTCCACTCCGTCCTGGTCGCCGCCGGCCTCTCGGTCCTGCTGGCCGCTTCGGCCACCGCCTTCACCGTGCTCAAGGTAGCCGGCGCCGCCTATCTCGCCTGGCTTGCGGTCGATGCCATCCGCCACGGCTCGTCCCTGTCGCTGGCGCCGGGCGGCCGGCGCGAAACGCTTCGCGCGATCTTCCTCAAGGGCCTGCTGATCAATCTGCTCAACCCGAAGATCATCGTCTTCTTCGTGACCTTCCTGCCGCAGTTCGTCTCGGCCGGCGACCCGCACGTGGCGCGCAAGCTGCTCTTCCTCGGTCTCACCTTCATTGTCGTGAACGCGCCGGTGTGCAGCGCCCTGGTTCTTGCCGCCGACCGCATCGCGGTCTTTCTCAAGCGTTCGCCGCGGGCGACCCGCATCGTCGACTGGCTGTTTGCCGGCGTGCTCGGCGCCTTCGCCGCGCGGCTGATCCTCACTCCGGCGAAGTAGGCGGCCGGCCAGGCGGTTCCGACGACAGCGGTGCGGGCTGCGCTTCGCCGGCCCGGCCGATGCCGGACAGCCGCCCGGCGATCAGCCAGTAGACCAGGCCGCCGACGAAACCGGCCGCCAGCAGCAGCAGCCGGTCCTCCGGCATGTCCCAGACCACGCCACGGGCGGTACTGGCCACCAGGCCGAAGGCGCCGCCGGCGGCGATATAGAGGAACACCGAGCGCCAACCGAACAGCTCCGCCAGGACGATGAAGATGAAGGCCGGGATCACCGCCAGCACGCCGACCTCGAGGATCACCCAGAAGCCCATGCCGATCACATAGCCGGTGGACGCGGCGTCGGTGAGGATGGCGCTGACGTCGTGGCCGTACCAGCCGGCAATGATGGTCAGCGCCGTTGCCAGGATGGCGGCGACGAAGCCGATCGGCACCAGGAAGAGGATGCGCAGGAGGTCGGTCACGGTGGCCTCGGCCTAATCCGCGATCATCGCTTCCAGCGCCATGCGCTCGCGGATCCTGAGGCGTTCGCTTTCGCTCTTGAGCTGGCCGCAGGCGGCGAGGATGTCGCGGCCGCGCGGCGTGCGTACCGGCGAGGCATAGCCGGCGCGGTTGACGATATCGGCGAAGCGCTCGATCGTCTCCCAGTCGGAGCACTCGTAGCCAGAGCCCGGCCACGGATTGAACGGGATCAGGTTGATCTTGGCGGGAATCCCGGCGAGCAGCTTGACCAGCGCCCGCGCTTCGGCCGGTGAATCGTTGACGCCCTTGAGCATCACATATTCGAAGGTGATGCGCCGCGCATTGGAGAGGCCGGGATAGGCGCGGGCTGCGGCGATCAGCTCGGCGATCGGATACTTCTTGTTGAGCGGCACCAGTCGATCGCGCAGCTCGTCGCTGACCGCGTGCAGCGAGATCGCCAGCAGCACGCCGAGATCCTCGCCCACCCGCGGGATCATCGGCACCACGCCGGAGGTCGACAGCGTGATCCGCCGCTTCGACAGGGCGATGCCGTCGCCGTCGGCGGCGATCTGCAGCGCCTGACGGACGTTGTCGTAATTGTAGAGCGGCTCGCCCATGCCCATCATGACGATGTTGGAGACGAGCCGGCCGGTGGTGGGCGCGACAGGCGCGGCGCCTTCCCCTCCCCCTGAAAGGGGGAGGTGGCCCGGCGCAGCCGGGTCGGTGGGGGTCACGGTCGCAGACCCCTCCCCGCCGCTTCGCGGCGACCCTCCCCTTTCAGGGGAGGGAGAAGCGATCTTCGGATAGTCGCCGAGCCGGTCGCGCGCCAGCAGCACCTGGCCGACGATCTCCTCGGCCGTCAGGTTGCGCACCAGCGTCTGCGTGCCGGTATGGCAGAAGGAGCAGGAGAGCGTGCAGCCGACCTGGCTCGACAGGCACAGCGTACCGCGCCCTTCCTCGGGGATATAGACCGTCTCGACCTCGACCGGCCGCCCCGCCCCGCGCGGCGGAAAACGCAGCAGCCACTTGCGCGTGCCGTCCTCGGAAATCTGCTCGGTGACGATCTCCGGCCGACCGATCGCATAGGCCTCGGCAAGGTCCGCGCGCAGCTCCTTGGAGACGTTGGTCATCTCGGCGAAGTCGGTCGCCCCGCGCACATAGAGCCAGTGCCAGAGCTGCGCGGTGCGCATCCTGACCTGCCGCGCCGGGACGCCGATGGCGGCGAGTGCGCGCGAGAGTTCCTCCCGGCTCATGCCGATCAGCGACGGCCGCGCCTGAGCACGGCCGGGCGCGGCCAGATCGGGGGCAAGGGGAGCGGTGACGGTCATGGCGTCGTCAGACGGACGTCACACCCACGGTCGCGCAGCGGCGACCTTCGTCTCATAGGTGGCGATGCGGTCGGCCTTCTCCATGGTCAGCCCGACCTCGTCGAGACCGTTCAGCAGGCAGTGCTTCTTGAAGGCATCCACCTCGAAATGCACCGTGCCACCGTCCGGTCCCTGGATCGTCTGGTTTTCCAGATCGACCGACAGCGTGGCATTGGCGCCGCGTGTCGCGTCGTCCATCAGCTTGGCGAGGTCTTCCTTGGCGACCTTGATCGGCAGGATGCCGTTCTTGAAGGCGTTATTGTAGAAGATGTCGCCGAACTCGGTGGAGATGACCACGCGGATGCCGTAGTCGAGCAGCGCCCAGGGTGCGTGCTCGCGGCTCGACCCGCAGCCGAAATTGTCGCCGGCGACCAGGATCTGGGCCTTTTTGTAGGCCGGCTTGTTGAGCACGAAATCCGGGTTGTCCGACCCGTCGTCGAGATAGCGCAACTCGGCGAACAGGCCCGTCCCGAGGCCGGTACGCTTGATCGTCTTCAGGTAGTCCTTGGGGATGATCATGTCGGTATCGACATTGATCATGTCGAGGGGCGCCGCCACGGCGGTCAGGGTCGTGAACTTGTCCATCGGGCTATCCTCATGCTGGGCGCCTGTCATGCGACGGCCGGCCGGCAAGGTCAAGTTGCCCTCATATGGGCCGTCTTCTGCCGTGGACCAGAGGCAGATTCCCCCTGCCCCGCCGTTGCCGCCGCCCCGCTTCGATGGCAAGACGGGGAAAACCGGAGGCCAAGCGACCATGACCCCGCACAACGAAGCCCAGAAGGGCGATTACGCCGATGCGGTTCTGCTGCCCGGCGACCCGCTCAGGGCCAAATGGATCGCCGAGACCTTTTTCGAGGCGCCGCGCCAGGTCAACGCCGTGCGCAACTGCCTCGGCTTCACGGGAACATGGAAGGGCAAGCCGGTGAGCGTCCAGGCGACCGGCATGGGCCAGCCCTCGCTCGGTATCTACGTCACCGAGCTTCTCGCCGAATACGGCGTCAGGACGGTCATTCGCGTCGGCACCGCCGGGGGCTTGAGCGACAAGCTCAATGTGCGCGACATCGTCATCGCCTCGGCCGCCTCGACCGACAGCGCCATGAACCGCGACGTCTTCGCGCCGTATCAATTCGCGCCGGTGGCCGATTTCGGATTGCTGCGCGCAGCGGTCGAAATCGCCGACAAGCGCGGCCTCACCTGGCATGTCGGCGGCATCGCCTCGTCGGATGTCTTCTACCACCCCGCCGGCGTCACGGTTTACGAGGCGCTGCGCGCCCACGGTGTGCTCGCCGTCGAGATGGAGGCGGCGACGCTCTACACGCTCGCCGCGCGCTACGGCGCCAGGGCCGTCGCCATCTGCGCCATCAGCGACAACATCGTCACCGGCGACAAGCTCAAGCCGGAAGAGCGCCAGTCGTCGCTGATCGAGATGGTCGAACTGTCCCTCGACGTGGCGGTGGGCGGCTAGGCCGGCCGCCCGCCGGGCAGCATCATCTTCAAGACGCCGTCCTTCCTCACATAGTGGTGAAAAAGGGCGAAGGCGGAATGCAGCCCGGCAGTCAGGAACAGGAGGATGCCGAACAGCCGGTGCAGGTCGAGGACGCTCGCTCCGGGATGCGCGCCGGCCGCGATCGCCGGCATCTCGTGGGCGCCGATCATCCCGGCGATCGGCACGGCGAAGAGCAGCACGTAGAGCAATATGTCGATCCGCCACGACCAGCGCATGAGGGCGTTGTGCATCGGCGGCTTTCCCGGCAGGCGGTCGAAGGCCCGCCACGCCAGACGCAAGGCGGTCATCACGAAGATCGTCACGCCGACGGATTCGTGCAGCGTGAGGATCGCGGAGCCGCCGTGGTCGGCCGCAACAGCGGACGACAGAGCGGCAATCACCAGAACGGCCATCGCCCAGTGGAAGGCCTGGGCGATCGGGCCATAGCGGAAACTGGTTCCGAAGAGCGCCATGAGAAATCCCCGTCGCAAGGATCCTTTCGACGATCACGTCGAAGACAGGATCATCCTACGCGTGAGGATCGCGCCGCATGATGACGGCGGCGCTGGGCGAAATCGCCGCACCGGCGGCCGACCCGGCCGCCGGCCGTGTCCGGTCTGTGCTCAGGCCGCCCGCCCGCCGGGCAGCATGGCGCGCAGCACCCCGTCCTTGACGAAGAAGTGGTGGAACAGCGCCGCTGCGGCATGCAGGCCTGCCACCACCACGATGGCGTTGGCGAGCAGTTCGTGCACTTTCATGATCTGGTGGCCGAGCTGGCGGGATTGGGCGAGGTACGGGCCGAGATCGAGGCCATAGACGATGATCGCATGGCCGCCGAGCCACGTCCCGACGATCGCGCTCACCGGGATGGCAATCAGCATCGCGTAGAGCAGCCAATGGACCAGCTTCGACCCCAGCGCCACCGCCGGCGACAGGGAATCGTGTGCCGGCCGGCGGTCGAAGGCACGCCACAGGAGCCGGGCGGCAACGATCACGAAGACGGTGAAGCCCAGCGTCTCGTGGAGGGGGCGGGAATCGCCATGAGCGACCAGCCAGGCGGTCGCCAGCAGAACGACGGTGACCCAGTGGAAGGCCTGGGCGACCGCACCGTAGCGAAGTTTCGTACCGAGAAGCGTCATATGCTTGGGTCCGTTGGGAGGAGGGTATGTTGGCTCCTACGTAGGAAGCGGCAGCGCCCTACGTAAGCCGCCTCAACTCCGGCAACGGTTCGCATTCACATTTGTGTTAACGCCGTGTCCTGTCCCGCGGCGAAGCGGGACGGGACGGGGCAACCGCCCGGTGTGGCCAATGGCGACATCGGGCGAAACGCCGTAGCGCCCGGCGATTGCGGCTCAGGCGTAGCGCCGGCGGGCCGGCCTTCGGCCGGCCTCGTCATATCTGCCGTTTGGCCGTGCACCCGGCAGCATCGTGCGCAACACATCGTCCTTGATGAAGAAGTGGTGGAACAGGGCCGCCGCGGCATGCGAGCCGGCCACCAGGACGATGGCGTTGGCGAGCAGAAAATGGGCTTCCATGATCTGGTGGCCGAGGTGGCGCGACTCGACGACATACGGCCCGATGTGCCCCAGGCCGTAGACGGTGATCGCGTGGCCTTCGAGCCACATCCCGACGATCGCGGTCGCGGGAATCGCAATGAGCATGGCGTAGAGCAGTGCGTGGACCAGCTTCGAGCTGAAAGTCACCACCAGCGACATTTCGTGGTCGGGCTGGCGGTCGAAGGCACGCCACAGAAGCCGTGCCGCCACGATCACGAAGACGGCGAAGCCCAGCGTCTCGTGGAGGATGCGCGTGTGGCCGTGGGCAACCAGCCAGGCGGTCGCCAGCAGAACGAAGGTCACCCAGTGGAAGGCCTGGGCGACCGTGCCGTAGCGGAGTTTCGTACCGAAAAGCGTCATATGCGGAGTCCGTTGGGAGGAGGGTATGGCGGCAACGCGCCAGGGACCGGTGTTCCCCGCGCGTGCCGCCGGCACCCTAGGGCGGCCAACCTTTCACCATGCCGTCAGCCGGCGGCGGGCCGCCGCGACTTGCGCGCCATGGTTAATGATCGGCGCTCGCTTCGATGGCTTCCATGTCGTCGTCCGACAGGCCGAAATGGTGGCCGATCTCGTGGACCAGCACGTGGCTGACGATCGCCCCCAGCGTTTCCTCGTGCTCGGCCCAGTAATCGAGGATCGGCCGCCGGTAGAGCCAGACGCGGTTGGGCAACTGGCCGGTGTGGCCGGCGGCACTGTCCTGGGCGAGCCCCACCCCCTGGAACAGGCCGAGGATGTCGAATTCCGATTCGGCGCCGAGATCGTCGAGCACCTCGTCTTCCGGAAACTCGCTCACCCGGAATTCGATATCGCCGCACAGCGCCCGGAAGGTATCCGGCAGCGCCGCAAAGCTTTGCCGCGCAATCCCCTCGATATCGTCGAGCGAGGGCGCCTGGATCTGCGCCCAGTCCAGCGAAGCCTTGCTCATTTCGGCCACAGCGTTGCAACCAGATAGACGGCAAGGCTCAGCATGAAGATGTAGCCGAGCGTGCGGCCCACCCGCCGCGCCCATACCTCGATTGCATCCGGCTTGTTGTCGTCCCGGCCCATGCCCCGCATTTCCGCCGTTCCCGCCACCGCGGTCAAGCGCGTCCGCGAGATGACATCCGGAGATTTGCCTGAACGGCAGATGAACCGGCACCTCAGCTTCGGTTCAAAGCGACCCCGCTAGAAACGGTCTCACACGATCGCTGAGCCGATCGCAACCAATTGACGAGACGGAGAGCAAGCCATGATGAAGAAGACCCTCATCGCCACCGCCACCGCCGGCCTGATCGCCGCCGGCACCATGGTTGCCACCACCAGCACGGCATCCGCGGCCAGCGTTCATTTCGGCGGCCCCGGCTGGAGCGTCGGCATCAGCGACGGCTACGGCTGGCGCGGCGACCGCCCGCAGCGCGCCTGCAGGCCGGTGTTCGAGACGCGGCGCTGGTGGGACCGTTGGGGCCAGCCGCACTTCAAGCGGATCGTCGTCGGCCAGGATTGCCGCTGGGGCCACGGCCGCCGCGGCGGCTGGGACCGCGGCTGGGATCGCGGCCCGAACCCCGGCTGGGGCTGGCGCCACTAGACCTGATCACGCACCGGAAAAGCCCCGCGGCCAGGCCGCGGGGCTTTTCGCATGGTCGAATCGTCCGCTCGCCGTTCAGGCGCCCGCCGCCACCGGCAGGCCGCCATAGGGCTTGATCTCCTTCAGCACGAACATCGTCTGCATCTCCTTGATGTGCGGCAGCGCCCGCAGCACCTCCATGGAAAACTGGGCATAGGCGTCGAGGTCGGAGGCGACCACCTGAAGCAGGAAGTCGGCATCGCCGGCGATGGCGTAACAGGCGACGACCGCGTCGAGGCGGGCGACGCTGTCGGCGAACTCCTGCGCCTCGCGGTCGCTGTGGCCGCCGACCCGCACCCGCGCAAAGGCCAGAACCCCCAGGCCGACCTTGCGCCGTTCGAGCACCGCCCTGTAGCCGCGAATGACGCCCGTCTCTTCGAGTGCACGCACCCGGCGCCAGCAAGGCGAGGCTGACAGCCCGACGCGATCGGCGAGCGCCTGGTTGGTCAGGCGCCCGTCGGCCTGCAATTCGCGCAGGATGCGGATATCGGCGGGCTCAAGGTCCTGCGGCATATATCACCTGTTCCACAGCACATTTCGGTAAGCTTTTCCCGTGATTGCGCCGAAACAGGTAAGAACGCAAGGATTTACCCGCAGGCTGGACCTAGAGTACCGCCAGGCGTTTCGGGAGCGGATGATGACGGACAGCCTGCGCGTGGCGGTGATCGTGGCGCCGGACATGCCCCTTGGCCTGGTCGCCAATTCGGTCGGCGTCATCGCGGTCGGGCTCGGCGCGCAATGCCCCGCGCTCGCCGACAGCGCGCTCGCCGATGCCGGCGGCCGCCGGTTCGGCAGCGTCTGCAACCAGCCCATGCCGGTGCTCCAGGCCGATCGCGCCACGATCCGCGACGTGATGCTGAAGGCGTTCGACCGCCGGCAGAACGGTGCGGCGATCGTCCCCTTCCCCGCCTTCGCCCGCTCGATCCACGTCTATCGCCGACTATGACACGGCGCTCGGCACACGGTCGCTGGACGCGGAGGAGATCGACGGCCTCGGCCTCGCCGGCCCCTCGTCCTGGGTCAAGTCGCTGACCGGGTCGCTCAAGCTGCTGCGCTGACGCTGGATCGCCGCCCCAAAGAGAAAGCCCCGCGGCTCGGCACCGCGGGGCTTTCGCATTCGGTTTTCGGTGAGGCGCGTCAGCCCCAGTTGCGGATATCGACGAAGCGGCCGGCGATCGCCGCCGCCGCCGCCATCACCGGCGAGACCAGATGCGTGCGGCCCTTGAAGCCCTGGCGGCCCTCGAAATTGCGGTTCGAGGTCGAGGCGCAGCGCTCGCCCGGTGCCAGCCGGTCGTCGTTCATCGCCAGGCACATGGAGCAGCCCGGCTCGCGCCATTCGAAGCCGGCGGCGAGGAAGATCTTGTCGAGCCCCTCGGCCTCCGCCTGCTCCTTCACCAGGCCGGAGCCCGGCACCACCATGGCGTTGACGCCTTCGTGCACCTGTCTTGCCGGCGACGATCTTGGCCGCGGCGCGCAGGTCCTCGATGCGCCCGTTGGTGCAGGAGCCGACGAAGACGCGGTCGATGGCGATGTCGGTGATCTTGGTGTTGGCCTCGAGCCCCATATAGGCGAGCGCCCGCTCCACCGCGCGGCGGCGATCGGGGTTCTCGATTTCAGCCGGGTCCGGCACGCGACCGTCGATGGTGGTGACGTTCTCCGGGCTCGTGCCCCAGGTGACGATCGGCGGCAGGTCGGCGGCGTGGAGCGTCACCTCCTCGTCGAAGACCGCGCCTTCGTCCGAATAGAGCGTCTTCCAGTAGGCCATCGCCTGGTCCCAGGCGGCACCCGTCGGCGCCTTGGGGCGGCCCTTGATATAGGCGTAGGTGGTCTCGTCGGGCGCGATCAGGCCCGCCCGAGCCCCGCCTTCGATGCTCATGTTGCACACCGTCATGCGGCCTTCCATGGAAAGCCCGCGGATCGCCTCGCCGGCATATTCGATGACATGGCCGGTGCCGCCGGCGGTGCCGATATGGCCGATGATGGCGAGGATGATGTCCTTGGCGCCGACGCCCGGCGGCGGCGTGCCGTCGACCGTCACCCGCATGTTCTTCGCCTTCTTCTGGATCAGCGTCTGGGTGGCGAGCACGTGCTCCACCTCCGAGGTGCCGATGCCATGGGCGAGCGCGCCGAAGGCGCCGTGGGTGGAGGTATGGCTGTCGCCGCACACGATCGTCATGCCGGGCAGCGTGAAGCCCTGCTCCGGCCCGATGATGTGGACGATGCCCTGCCGATGGTCGAGCTCGTCGTAATATTCGATGCCGAAATCCCTGGCGTTCTTGGCCAGGGTCTGCACCTGCAACAGGGATTCGGGGTTCTTGATGCCGCCGGAGCGGTCGGTCGTCGGCACGTTGTGGTCGACCACGGCCAGCGTCTTCTGCGGGGCGTGCACCCTGCGGTGGGCGAGCCTCAGCCCCTCGAAGGCCTGCGGGCTGGTCACCTCGTGAACCAGATGGCGGTCGATATAGAGGAGCGACGTGCCGTCCGGCGCGGTCTCCACCACATGGTCGTCCCAGATCTTGTCATAGAGCGTCTTGGCGGCGGTCATGACTTTAGGTTCCTGCTTGAAGCGAAATCTGATGATGCCCAGAGGGCGTGTTTCTGTCGCGCGCCGGCGTTTCGGCCGGCGAAGTCAGGCCGCGCTGAGGCCGTCGACGGCGAAGCGGCGGGCGAGAAACCGCCACGGCATGCGCTCACGGTCGGCGATCGCGGCAAAATCGAAGGTGCCGCGCAGGCGCCGGCCATGCGCGCGGTTCCTTTCGCATGTGTGCAAGACCGCGGATTTCATTGCGTCTAGATAACAACAGAGGCCGGCCGAGACAATTGCCTGGCCGGGGAGCGGCTCAGACGCTCGCCTGCCCGCCGATCTCGAGCAGGACGATTTCCGGCGGGACGCCGAAACGCACCGGCACGATGGAGCAGCCGAGCCCGCCGGAAACGACCAGATGGCGGTTGTTCTCGACCACATGGCCATAGGCGTAGCGGTCGCCGTATTTGGACGGCACCACCGGACGGCCAATGAACGGCAGGTCCACCTGCCCGCCATGGGTATGCCCCGAAATGGTCAGGCTCACCCGCTCCGGCACGTGCGGGAAGATGTCCGGCTCGTGCGCCATCAGCACGATCGGCGTGCCATCCTCGGGGATACGGGCGAGAGCCCCGGGCAGATCGTCGACGCCGCGGAAGCGGCCGCGGCCGAGCGGGTGGGCAAGCTGGTCGCCGAGGCCGACCAGCCAGAAGGCGGGGCCGTCCTTCGGCTCCAGGCGCACCACGTCGTTTTCCATCAGCGGCAGATTGTTCGCCGCAAAGGCATGGCGCACGCCGTTGATATCGTGCCACCAGTCGTGATTGCCGATGACGCCATAGGTGCCGAGCGGCGCCGACAGACCGGCCAGCGCCCGTCCCCATTCGGCCGGTGGCACGACGGAGGTGCGGAAGCGGCGCATCCCCGGCACATAGTCGCCGAGCAGCAGCGTCACGTCCGGCTTGAGCCCGTTGGCGACGGCGACGATCTCGTTGACCCGCGTCAGCGGCATCCACGGGTCGCAGGCGTGGATGTCGGCGATCACCGCCATGCGCAGCCGCTTGCCGTTCGCCGGCCAGCCCGGCAGCGTCAGGCGATAGCGGGTCACCACCAGGCGGAAGCGCGGCTCGATGGCGAAGGCATAGGACGACAGGCCGACGACGCCGAGCGCGCCGAGACCGATGGTCTTCAGAAATGTCCGACGCGAAAACACGCCCGTCAGGCCTCCATGACGCGATGTCACCCAACCCTATCGTGGAATAGGGTCAAAGTAGTGTCGCCCGCCGCCCGGTCAGCATTTGCCCGGCATTTAATGAGAATATTGGTAAACGCTGCCGTACCCGGAAAAGAAAGGGCGGCACAAGGCCGCCCGTTCGTCTGCCGCGCCGGGAGAGCGGCGTCTATTCGGAGGCCGCGTCCGCGCTCGCCCCGGCCACGTGCCGGCTGCGATCCTGCTTTTCGGCGATACGCGCCGACTTGCCGCGCCGGCCGCGCAGATAATAGAGCTTGGCGCGGCGCACCTTGCCGCGGCGCACCACCTCGATCGAGTCGATCGACGGCGAATAGACCGGAAAGACGCGCTCGACGCCTTCGCCGTAGGAAATCTTGCGCACCGTGAAGTTCTCGTTGAGGCCGCCGCCGGCGCGCGCGATGCACACGCCCTCATAGGCCTGGATGCGGGTGCGCGTCCCCTCGGTCACCTTGACGTTGACCTTGACCGTGTCGCCGGGAGCGAACTGGGGAATGGTGCGATCGCCCAAGATCGCCGCCGCCTGCGCTTTCTCGAGCTCCTGGATAATCGACATCGGAGAGGACCTTTTTCTTCTCTTGCGGCAGTGCCGGATCCGAAACCCAAGGGCCCGTGCCGTCTGGCCGGCCTGGTTTCGACGCCGACCCATGGGACCGGGCGTCCCGCCTTGCGGGCGTCCGTCCGCCTGTTCGCTAAACCGGCGCGCTCAATACCGCAATCAACCTTGATTGTCGATAGGTCTGGCTGCGGCCAAAAACGCCGCTAATCTTGCTGCCTTACAGGATCTTGCCGCGGGATGACCACAGCTTTGTTCGACCGGAAACACATCGTCGCAGCCGCCGCCCTCACCGCCGGCGCCATTCTCTCCGTCGTCCCGGCCCAGGCCGGGATGACACTGTGCAACAAGACCGCGACCGACGCGAGCGTCGCCATCGGCTATCTCGACGGGGCCAAGGGCTGGACGGCGCAGGGCTGGTGGACCGTTGCGCCGGGCGACTGCCAGACGCTGGTCGAGGGCAAGCTCGCCGGCTCCTACATCTATCTGCTGATCGACGGCGGCCGGCTGCCGCCCGGCAAGTCGCAGTCCGGCGGCTGGTTCTGCACCGACGACGGCGGCTTCATCACCCGCAACACCGACTATTCCAACGATCAGCACGACCTGATGTGCGAGGACGCGGGTCTCAAGACCGAGCAGTTCCGCCAGGTCCGGATCACGGGCAACGACGTCACCTTCAACCTGAAGTAGCCTGCGAAGGATGGACCCCGGCCCGCTCGCCTAGTCGCGCTTGCGCCTGGCCGCCAGGTCCGGCCGCCGCTCGGCCGTCAGCCGTTCGGCCTCTGCCCGCCGCCATTCGGCGATGCGGCGGTGATCGCCCGAGACGAGCACGTCGGGGATCGGCCGGTCTTCCCAGAGCTGCGGCCGCGTATATTGCGGATATTCGAGCAGCCCCTCGGCGAAGCTTTCGGCCACGCCCGACTCCACATTGCCCATGATGCCCGGCAACAGCCGCACGACCGCGTCGATGAGCGCCATCGCCGCGATCTCGCCGCCGGAAAGCACGTAGTCGCCGACCGAGACCTCGGTCAGGCCACGTCCTTCGATCACCCGCTCGTCGACCCCCTCGAAGCGGCCGGCGACGATCAGCATGCCGGGGCCGGCGGCAAGTTCGGCCACTTTTGCCTGGTTGAGCGGCGCCCCGCGCGGGCTCATCAGCAGGCGCGGGCGCGCATCGCCCTCTCCCGTCGCCGCGTCGATGGCAGCGGCCAGAACGTCGGCGCGCATCACCATGCCGGGCCCGCCACCGGCCGGCGTATCGTCCACATTGCGATGCCTGCTCGTCGCCGAGGCGCGGATGTCGCGCGTCTCCAGCGCCCACACGCCATCGCTGAGCCCCCTGCCAGCGAGGCTGACGCCGAGCGGCCCCGGAAACATTTCGGGAAACAGAGTGAGCACCGTGGCGCGGAAGGTCATGGCCGGTGTCCGCAAGCGTCGGCGGTAGCACCTCCCCCCTTGCGGGGGAGGTCGGATTTCCCCGGTTTGCGGAGCAAACCGGCTTTGGAAATCCGGGAGAGGGGTAATGGCACGGCTTTGCCCTCACCCCCCTCTTGGCTCCGCCAACGATTTCCGCTTTGCGGAAATCGGGCTCCGCCATTCTCCCCCGCAAGGGGGGAGATGACTCGCGGCGAGGCCTCGCCCAAACCTCTGGCGATCATGGTGCGTCGTCCTCCCCCACCTCAGCCGGCGGATCGACAACCACCCGCCCGGCCGAAAGATCGATCTCCGGCACAACAGCGCGGGTGAACGGCACCAGCAGGGCCGGCCCCTTCGGCGGCGCGATTTCGAGAAGGTCGCCGGCACCGTAATTGGGCACCGCGACGACCGTACCGAGCGGCGCACCGGAGGGCGTCACCGCGGCAAGTCCGATCAGGTCGGCATGGTAGAACTCGTCCGCCTCCGGCTCGGGCAGCCGCTCGCGCGGCACGGTGAGTTCGATCCCGTTCAGCGCCTCGGCCTGATTGCGCTCGTCGATGCCCTGGAAGCGCACCACCAGCATGTCCGGCGAGGCCCCGGCCGGCCGCGCCGAGAGAATCGTGAAACGGCGGCCATCGGCAGCCTCCACCGGGCTGTAGGAGGCGACGTCCAGCGGCCGGGCGGTGAAGGATTTCACCCGCACTTCGCCCTTGATGCCATGGGCAGCGCCGATGCGGCCGACCACGATACGCCGGGCTTCGCTGGTCGCCACCGGACGCCGCGCCTTTCAAACCGCCCGCGAAACGCGGGCGCTCAGCCCGCCTCGGCGGGCGCCTCGGCAGCCGGTGCCTCGGCGGCCTTGGCCGCGGCTTCCGCCGCAGCGGCGGCGCGCTCCTGCGCCTTCTTGCCGGGCTCGGCCTTCTGCGGATTGTTGCGCGGCGCCCGCTTGGCCAGCCCCGCCTGGTCGAGGAAGCGCAGCACCCGGTCGGTCGGCTGCGCCCCGCGCGACAGCCAGTGCTGGATGCGCTCGGCGTTCAGCACCGTGCGCTTTTCGTGGTCCTTGGGCAGGATCGGCTCATAGGTGCCGACGATCTCGATGAAGCGGCCGTCGCGCGGAAAGCGCGAATCGGCGACCACGATGCGGTAGAACGGCCGCTTCTTGGCGCCGGCACGGCTCAGGCGGATCTTCAGGGACATTTGGTTACTCGCTCCTTGGGGTGTTGGTTAGCCGCCTCACGAACGCAGCGCCTCGTGGTGGCGGATGACTTCCTTGACGATGAATGCGTAGAACTTCTCGGCGAAGGCGGGGTCGAGATCGGCTTCCGCCGCCAGCTTGCCTGAGGCGGGCGATCTGCTGCCTCTCGCGGTCCGGATCGGCCGGCGGGAGATCGTTAGCCGCCTTATAAAGACCCACCTGCTTGGTCAGCCTGAAGCGCTCGGCAAGCAGATGCACCAGCGCCGCATCGATATTGTCGATGCTGTGACGCAGCTCTGCGAGACCGGCAACGGCGTCGTTCCCCGTCATCTCCCCCTCACTTCTTCTTCGGCAGGCCGGGAAGGCCCGGAAGGCCGCCGCCGAGACCCGGCAGCTTCGGCCCGCCTGGGCCCCCCAAACCTGGCAATCCTCCCGGCAGGCCGCCCGGCAAATTGCCCGGCAGGCCGCCGGCCTTGGCCAGCTTTTCCAGTTGCCTCGGGTCCATGGCGGGCATGCCGCCGGCGCCCGCGCCCGGCATGCCCATCATCCCGCCCATGCGGGCAAACATGCCCTTGCCACGGCCCATCTGCTTCATCATGTCGGCCATCTGCCGGTGCATCTTGAGCAGGCGGTTGATCTCGGCGACCTCGGTGCCCGAGCCGGCGGCAACGCGCTTCTTGCGGCTCGCCTTGAGGATGTCCGGGTTGCGCCGCTCCTTCGCCGTCATCGACGAGATGATCGCCGTCTGCCGGCGGAACATCGAATCGTCGAGGCCCATGGCGTCGATCTGCTTCTTGGCCTTGCCGATGCCGGGCAGCATGCCCATCACGCCCGACATGCCGCCGATCTTTTGCATCTGCTGGAGCTGCTCGGCGAGATCGTTGAGATCGAAGACGCCCTTGCGCATGCGCTCGGCCGCCTTGGCGGCCTTCTCGGCGTCGAGATTCTGCGCCGCCTTCTCGACCAGGCCGACGATGTCGCCCATGCCGAGGATGCGGCCGGCAATGCGCGACGGATCGAAGTCCTCCAGCGCGTCGAGCTTCTCGCCGACGCCGATGAGCTTGATCGGCTTGCCGGTGACCGCCCGCATGGACAGCGCCGCGCCGCCGCGCCCGTCGCCGTCGACGCGGGTAAGCACGATGCCCGAGATGCCGACGCGCTCGTCGAAGGACTTGGCCAGCGTCACCGCATCCTGGCCGGTGAGCGAGTCGGCGACCAGCAGGATCTCGTGCGGGTTCGACACCCGCTTGATCTCCGCCATCTCGATCATCAGCGGCTCGTCGATATGGGTGCGGCCGGCGGTGTCTAGGATGACCAGGTCGTAGCCGCCGAAGCGCGCCGCATTGAGGGCTCTGGCAGCGATCTCCACCGGCATCTGACCGGCGACGATGGGCAGCGTCGCGATCTCCGCCTGCTCGCCCAGAACCTTCAGCTGCTCCTGTGCCGCCGGCCGGCGCGTATCGAGCGAGGCCATGAGCACTTTCAGCTTGTTGCGCTCGGTGAGGCGGCGGGCGATCTTGGCCGCGGTGGTCGTCTTGCCCGAGCCCTGCAGGCCGACCAGCATGAGCGCCATCGGCGCCGGCGCGTTGAGGTCGATCGCCTGCGCCTCTGCCCCCAGCATGTCGACGAGCTGGTCGTGGACGATCTTGACGACCATCTGGCCGGGGGTGACCGAGCGGATGACTTCCTGTCCGACGGCACGCGCCTTCACCTTGTCGGTGAACGAGCGCACCACGTCGAGCGCCACGTCGGCCTCGATCAGCGCCCGCCGCACCTCGCGCATCGCCTCGCCGACATCGGCCTCGCTGAGCGCGCCGCGCTTGGTCAGCCGGTCGAGAATGCCGCCGAGGCGTTCGGAGAGGGATTCGAACATTTCCTGGTTCCCGGTCGAGCCTGCGACCGTCCTTGCCTCTGGTTTGCTCTCAGGTCCCCGCGAAAGCGGGGACCTGTATCCGCCTTCGCGGTCGCACTTTGCCGGCTAGCGGCGACGGTTCGCCATCGCCTCTTCGAAGACGTGCCGAACGGCTTCGAGCACCCATTCCTCGCCGCGCCCGGTGCTGCGCGGCTGGGCCTGCGAATGCGGATCGCGGACCGGGGTCTGGCTGTTGGTCTGCTTCATTTCATTTGTCCTTCCAAGCAGTTACGCGCCCGCGGGCGCACCTGCGCTGGCGGACGCTGACCTCCGGGGTCTTCGCCCCGGTCGGCCTTTCTGCACTTCCGGCTCTTATCAGAGTCGGCCGCTATCTAGGATTAGCCGGCCTCCAAGTCAATCATACCGCCGGTTTCGCCGGCCCGGAGCCGGCACCGGTGGCCTCGATGGCGGCCGCGATGGCGCCGATGTCGGCCTGGCTCAGGCTGAGCGTGGCGGCATCGAACCAGCCGTCAACCTGCTCGGGGCTGCGCGCGCCGACGATGGCCGCGGTGACCCCCGGCCAGGCCAGCGTCCAGGCGACCGCGACCGCCGCCACGCTGACCCCATGCGCTTTTGCGATCGGCACCATGGCCTCGGCGAGCTTCAGGTTGCGGGCAAGCTTGTCGCCGCTGAACTCCGGGTTGCGCGAGCGCCAGTCGTTCTTCGGCAGGGCCTTGGCACGCTCGGCCGAGAAACGCCCGGTCAGCAGGCCCGACTGCATCGGGCTGTAGACGATGACGCCGGTCTCGTGGGCCGCGCACCACGGCAGCTCGGCCGCCCCGACCTCCCGCCGGATCGCCGAGAAGGGCGGCTGCAGCGTGTCGACATGGCCGAGCGCCTCGGCCCGGTCGAGCTCGCCGACATCGTGGTTGGAAAGGCCGACGGCGCGCAGCTTCCCTTCCTTCTTCAGGTCGAGAAGGGTCTGCCAGTAGCTCTCCACCGGCGTGCCGTCCTCGGTCGGCCAGTGCATCTGCATGAGATCGATGCGCTCGACCCCGAGGCGTTTCAACGAAGCATCGACCTCGCGCCGCAGGCTCGCCGCCGTCCCCACCTTGTGCGGCGCCGCCGCCGGATCTTGCTGATCCTGGACCAGCCCGCATTTGGTGAAGACGTAAGGCCGCTCGCTTTCGGGAATCGCCTTGAGCGCCCGCCCCACCACCTCTTCCGAATGGCCGAAGCCATAGACGGCGGCCGTATCGATCCAGTTGATGCCGCGTGTCACGGCATGGCGGATCGCGGCAATCGAGGCGTCATCGTCCTGCGCTCCCCAGCCGTATATCCAGTCGCCGCCGATCGCCCATGCGCCGAAGCCGACCCGCGTGATGTCCATGTCGGTGCGGCCGAGCCGGGCAAGGGGCAGACCCCCTTTTGAAACCTGTGGCATGTCCTTGAATCGTCCCCTGTCAGCGCTGTCAGTGCCCTGGACATAGGGACAACTGCGCGACAATCCAATGGATCGCACGGAATTGTCGCTCGCCTCGGCGGGAGCCGCGCGGATTTCATCGCCTCATCGGCACCACGCGGCCGCTACGCGGCACGATTCGCCGCGTTTCGTCGCTCAGCTGCGCGCGTCCTTGGCGAAGACCAGCACCGGCTTGTCCCGGTAAAGCGCCGGGAAGGTCGCCTTCAGCGCCGCGATCTTGGGCACGTCGAAGAACAGGATATAGCCCGGATTGATGTCGATCGTGGTGGCGGCGTCCTGATGATAGTCTTCCGCCTGGAAGAAATTGGTATAGGGCGTCACCTCGGTGACGATCTTCTCCGGGAAAGCCTTCGCCGCATCGAGCTGGGCGACATAGGCCTTGGCCACCTTCATCTGCTCCTCGCCCATGGTGAACAGCGCCGAGCGATAGCTCGTCCCCATGTCCGGTCCCTGGTGGTTGAGCTGGGTGGGATCGTGCGCCACCGAGAAGAAGATCTGCAGCAGCGTGCCGTAGGTCACCTTGGACGGATCGAAGGTCACCTTGACCGATTCCGCGTGTCCCGTCGTCTCGCTGCCGACCTGTTGATAGGTCGGATGGTCGACGGTGCCGCCGGCATAGCCGGCGATGGCGCTGTCGACGCCCTTGACGTGCTGGAACACGCCCTGGATGCCCCAGAAGCAGCCGCCGGCGAAGATCGCCGTCTCGGTCTTGGCCGTAGCCGGCTCGTCGACCGCCGGCGGCGGAATGTCCACCACCGGGCCGATGCGTCCCTCGGCATTGGCCGTGAAGGTGCCGGATAACGCGCCGACCGCGACCAGCGCCAGCACGCCAGCGGCAATCAGCACCGGGGTTCTTCCAATTCTGTCGAACAATGACGGCATGGCACGCTCCATCGGCGGACAGGTGAACGGGATCGCCGGCGCCTTCTAGGCGGCGGCGCGCGGCACGAATTTCAGCGCGACCGAGTTCATGCAGTAGCGCAGCCCGGTCGGCTTCGGCCCGTCGTCGAAGACGTGGCCGAGATGCGCTTCGCAGCGCGCGCAGGAAACCGCTGTGCGCACCATGCCGAAGCTGTCGTCCCGGGTCTCGATGACGTTCTGGCTGGCGATCGGCTGCCAGAAGCTCGGCCAGCCGGTGCCCGAATCGAACTTGGTGGCGGAATCGAACAGCGCCGTATCGCAGCACACGCAGCGATAGAGACCGCTGGCGTGGTTATCGAGATATTCGCCGCTGCCGGCGAATTCCGTGCCTTCCTGACGGGTGACCTGGAAGGCGAGATCGGAGAGCTGGGCGCGCCATTCCGCCTCGCTCTTGACCACCTTGGACACGGTCTCCGCGCCGAGGTTCGCGCCGCTGTCGGCAAAACGGATGATCGTCACCATGCCCGGCTTCGTCACGATCGTTTCCGCGCCGGCCCGGCCGACCCAGCGTATGGCGGTGCCCAGGCCGACAGCGCCGGCAAGGGCCGCGGTCGAATACAGGAACCGCCGGCGGGTCGCCCCGCCTGATCTGTCACGCATGGTTTTTCCCCCACGGGTGTGGCGCTTTTCATGACCGCACTATATGGGCCGCCCGGCCACACGCCCCACTCAATTCGTCTTGAGGACGGCGTGACGCGCGGGCCGTGATCAGGCAAGCGCGAAGGCGACGATGGCGGCTGCAACCGCCGCGCCGATGGCGGTGAAGCGCGCCAGCAGCCGGCGGTCCCTGGCCGAGCGTGCCGCGTCGGCATAGTCGAAGCGCTCATAGCGGATGGCGGAGAGCGGTACACCCACGGCGCCGAGCAGATCGCAGACGGCGCACATCATCGCCCCCGGCCCGCACAGCATCGCCTTGATCATCGTTCTGTCGAGCCCGTCGAGCGCTGCGTCGATCATGGCCGGCGTCACCCGTCCGCGCTCATATTGCCAGCCGTGCTCTGCTTCCTCGGCCAGGAAGATCGCCTTGAGATCGAGCCCGCCGGCCTCCAGCACGATACGCTCCGGCGCGATCATCGCCTGCGGCCGCATCCCGGCATAGATCAGCCGTACCGGCCGCCGGTCGCCACGCGCGGCAAGCTCGCGCAGCATGCCGAGGATCGGCGCAATGCCGACGCCGCCGGCAACCAGCAGCAGCGGGGCGACGGAATCGTCGGCGAGAACGAAGCTGCCATGGGGCGCGTCGATGCCGACCTTGGTGCCGACCGGAATCGTCCCGATTCTGCCGGTGAAATCGCCAGATTCCTTGATGATGAAGCTGAGGTCGCTGCCGGCCGACGGCGCCGAGGCGATCGAGAAGGGGTGGTCGAACAGCGGAAAGCGCCGTCCGCCGAAGGCGATCCAGGCGAACTGCCCGGCGCGATAGGCAAGGCCCTTGCCCGACCGCGGACTGAGCGTCAGCTCCCACAGACCGTCGGCGACCTGGCGATTGCCCACCACCCGCCATTTCGTCGTCGCCATCTGCAGCGCCCGGTCGCCATAGACCGTGAGCGCGCTCGCCACCACGACGATGGCCAGCAGCGGCCACAGCGCGTCGAGCGGGAAGAAGCGCGCATAATGGCCGGCGCGCAGCACATGCAGCACCAGGAACACCACGGCCGCAAGCGCCAGCAGGCCGTGGCTCGCCCGCCAGGCCGCATAGTGCCCGAGCTTCTCGCGATAGAGCGCCGTCACCACCAGCAGGATGGTCGCCACGCCGGCGATCGTTCCGGTCAGGAAGCGCCGGTCGAAGAACAGGAAGGCCAGCCAGTCGAGGGTGCGGGAGGGATCGGCGAGCACGTTCGGCACGATGAAGGTCAGCGGATGGATGATGACCATCACCAGCAGCACCTTCGCCGACCATTTGTGGAAGGCCATGGTGACGTCGATGCCGATGCGCCCGGACAGGAACTCGAAGCGGCCCGAGGTGACGAATTGCAGCACCAGAGCGACGCCCGCCACCATGCCGGTCGCCGCGGTCGCGTCGCGCCAGGCAAGCCTGTGCGACCACCCGGTGAGATAGGCCGCCAGCAGGGGCACGGTCAGCGCCGCCACGTAAAGCAGGGCCAGAGAGAGCCCGGAGAGGCCGCGCAGGCGCGGCGAGGCGTGCGTATGCATGGTCGTGAACCCGATCCGGCACCGGGGCCGGATCATCCCGATTGCCTACATCTCTCACGGCTGGACGGGGAGGCTTCCGACGGGCCAATTTGCCGCGGGCGTGGCGCCAGATCCCGACAGGGTCGCGCGCAAAAAAATAGGGCCGGCGCAAAAAGGCGCCGGCCACAGACGGGGGCCCCCGTCAAATCCTCGTCTCGGTTAACGATTGGCTAAAGCACGTTAACCATGGTGTCCGCCATTGCTAGAAGTGCGAGATGACAGCGGTGCGACGGCCCCGTGACAGGCCCGCATCACGTCTGGCAATTTGCCCGCGCTTCCGCCATATAGAGGCGGAAAACCTGTGGATTTCTTGAGCTTCCGGACAAGGCTGCCATGACGGCAGGCGCAATCCCCTTCCGCAAGATGAACGGCCTCGGCAACGAGTTTGTCGTCTTCGACGGCCGCCGCGACCCCGTGCGTCTGGCGCCGGAGGCGATTCGCGCGCTCGGCGCCGCAGACGCGCTCAATTTCGACCAGATGATCACCATCGAGAGGGCGCACGCTGCCGGCGGCGACGCCTTCATGCGCATCCACAACCGCGACGGCGGCGAGGTCGATGCCTGCGGCAACGCCACCCGCTGCGTCGGCTGGCTGATCATGGGCGAGACCGGCCGCCCGAGCGCGGCCATCGAGACCAATGCCGGCCTGCTGCGTGCCTATGACAGCGGCCAGCCGGAACTCATCACCGTCGACATGGGAAGCCCACGCTTCCGCTGGGACGAGATTCCGCTGGCCGAGGAATTTCGCGACACCCGCGCCATCGAGCTGCAGATCGGACCGATCGACGACCCCATCCTGCATTCGCCCGCCGTGGTGAACATCGGCAATCCGCACGCCATCTTCTGGGTGGACGATATCGAGGCCTATGACCTCGAGCGCTTCGGCCCGCTGCTCGAGAACCATCCGATCTTCCCCGAGCGCGCCAACATCTCGCTCGCCCATGTCACCGCGCCCACCGCGATCACGGTGAAGACCTGGGAGCGCGGCGTCGGCCTGACGCGGGCCTGCGGCACCGCCGCCTGCGCCACCGCCGTTGCCGCCGCCCGCAAGAAGCTGACCGAGCGGCGCGTCACCGTCACGCTTCCCGGCGGCCCGCTGGTCATCGACTGGCGTGACGACGGCCATGTCTGGATGACCGGGCCGGTGGAGACGGAATTCACCGGCACCCTCGACCCCGAAACACTGGCTTGGGCTGTCACCGCCAAGGGCGCCGCGTGATGGCGAGTGTGTCTGTAGTGGAAGCAGACTGCCGCATGCTACCGGTCGCAGACCCCTCCCCGGACCTGCGGTCCGACCCTCCCCTTTCAGGGGAGGGAGAACCGGTGCCTGTGGCGAGGTACGGCCCTTCTTCCCCTCCCCCTGAAAGGGGGAGGTCGAAGACCGCGCATGCGGTCTTCGGGAGGGGGTCACTTTGACCCGCTTCGACCACACGCGCACCAAGACGGCACGAGCCCGCAAGCTGCGACAGGCCGGCACGCCAGCCGAACGCATTCTCTGGTCGAAAATTCGCGGCGGCCAGATCGAAGGCCAGAACTTTCGCCGGCAGCACCCCATTGGACCCTACGTGCTCGATTTCTACTGCCCGGCAACCGGGCTTGCGATCGAGCTTGATGGCGGCCAGCACGCCAATCCGGCACGCAGCGAAACCGACAAGAGACGCGACGCCTGGCTTCGCGGCCGCGGCATCCAGGTGCTGCGCTTCTGGAATTCGGACGTGTTCTCCAACCTTGCCGGCGTGCTCGAAGAAATCCGCACGGTCGTGCTTTCGCTCCTTGCGGAACGGGATGACCCCTCCCCGGACCTGCGGTCCGACCCTCCCCTTTCAGGGGAGGGAGAAGTGGTGCCTCATCCTGGGTACGCAGATCGCCGCGGCTCTTCCCCTCCCCCTGAAAGGGGGAGGTCGGTCGGCACAGCCGACCGGGTGGGGGTCAAAACCTTAAGGCCACAGCCATGAGCCAACCGAAGATCATCACCTTCGGCTGCCGGCTGAACACGCTGGAATCCGAGGTCATGCGCCGCCGCGCCGAGGAAGCCGGCATCGGCGACGCCATCCTGGTCAACACCTGCGCGGTGACGACGGAAGCCGTGCGCCAGGCCCGCCAGGCGATCCGCAAGGCGCGCCGCGACGATCCGCAAGCCCGCATCGTCGTTGCCGGCTGCGCCGCCCAGATCGATCCCGAAACCTTCGCCGCCATGCCCGAGGTCGACCTGGTCCTCGGCAATGCCGAGAAGCTGGAAGCCCGGAGCTACGATTTCGGCCTGCACGAGAGCCCCAAGGTCCGCGTCAACGACATCATGTCGGTGAAGGAGACCGCCGGCCATCTCGTCGACGGGCTCGACGGCCGCGCCCGCGCCTTCGTCGAGGTACAGAACGGCTGCGACCATCGCTGCACCTTCTGCATCATCCCTTATGGCCGCGGCAATTCGCGCTCGGTGCCGGCCGGCGCCGTGGTCGAGCAGGTACGGCGGCTGGCCGAAAACGGCTATGCCGAGGTGGTGCTCACCGGCGTCGACATCACCTCCTGGGGCGCCGACCTGCCGGGCACGCCGCACCTCGGCAGGCTGGTCCGCGCCATCCTCCGCGATGCGCCGGAATTGAAGCGCCTGCGCCTTTCCTCCATCGATTCGATCGAGGTCGATGACGAACTGATGCGCGCCATCGCCGAGGAGGAGCGGCTGATGCCGCATCTCCATCTCTCGCTCCAGCATGGCGACGACATGATCCTCAAGCGCATGAAGCGCCGGCATCTGCGCGCCGACGCCGTGCGCTTCGCTTCCCGTGTGCGCCGCCTGCGCCCTGACGTCGTCTTCGGCGCCGACCTCATCGCCGGCTTCCCGACCGAGACCGAGGCGATGTTCGAGAACAGCCTCTCCATCGTCGACGATTGCGGCCTGACCCATCTCCACGTCTTCCCGTTTTCGCCCCGCCCGGGCACGCCGGCCGCGCGCATGCCCCAGCTCGACCGGGCGCTCATCAAGGAGCGCGCCCAGCGCCTGCGCTTGAAGGGCGCGGCGGCGCTTGGCCGTCATCTCTCCGCCGAGCAGGGCGCCACCCGCCGCGTCCTGGTCGAGCGTGACGGGCGCGGTCGCACCGAGCACTTCACCGAAGCCGCCATCGATGCCGGCACGCCCGGCGCGATCGTGGCCGCACGGATCACCGGCCGCACGCAGAACGCGCTCATCGCAAGCCGCCTCTCCGAGGCCGCCTGATGGCCGAGGGCAAGGGGTTCTTCAGCCGCCTGAGAGGCGGTCGTCCGGCGGCTGATGAAGCGCCGCCGCCCGCCGATACGCCGGCAGCGCCGGCAGAAACCCCGGCGCCACGCCAGACCTGGTTCCAGAAGCTGAAGAGCGGGCTCTCCCGCTCCTCCGGCGCGCTCACCGAGCAGATCGCCGCGGTCTTCACCAAGCGCAAGCTCGATGCGGAAGCGCTGGAAGAGCTCGAGGACATGCTGATCCGCGCCGATCTCGGCGCCGATACCGCGGCAAACATCACCGCTGCGCTGAGTGCCGGCCGCTACGACAAGGAAATCTCCGACGCCGAGATAAAGGCGGTTCTCGCCGAGGAGATCACCAGGACATTGGCGCCGGTCGCCCGGCCGCTTGCCATCGACCCGGCGCTCAAGCCCCATGTGGTGCTGGTCGTCGGCGTCAACGGCACCGGCAAGACCACCACTATCGGCAAGCTCGCGGCGAAACTCCGCGCCGAGGGCAAGTCCGTCGTGCTCGCCGCCGGCGACACATTTCGCGCCGCCGCCATCGAACAGCTCAAGATCTGGGGCGAGCGCACCGGCGCCACGGTCGTCTCCGGCGCGCAAGGTGCCGACGCCGCGGGGCTGGCCTATGATGCACTGGAGACGGCGCGCGAGAGACAAGCCGACGTTCTGCTCATCGACACCGCCGGTCGCCTGCACAACAAGGACGCGCTGATGGCCGAATTGGAGAAGGTCATCCGCGTCATCCGCAAGGTCGACCCCTCCGCCCCCCATTCGGTTCTGCTCACGCTCGACGCCACCACCGGCCAGAACGCGGTGAGCCAGGTCGACATCTTCGGCAAGCGCGCCGGCGTCACCGGCCTGGTGATGACCAAGCTCGACGGCACCGCCCGCGGCGGCATCCTCGTCGCGATCGCGGCAAAATACGGCCTGCCGGTGCATTTCATCGGTGTCGGCGAGGGCGTCGACGACCTCGAACCCTTCGCCGCGGAAGACTTTGCCCGCGCCCTGGCCGGCCTCTAGGGAGGACACGCGATGAGCGACGATGCCATCAATCTCGCCGACAAGCTTGCGACCTTTACCGAGATCTTCGCGCCGCGGACGCTCGCCGAATATAACGGCCACGACATCATGGTCGCCAAGCTCAAGGGGCCCTACATCTGGCACAAGCATGACGACACCGACGATTTCTTCTTGGTGCTTTCCGGCACGCTCGATATCGAGCTGCGCGACCGCACGGTGACCCTTCAGCCCGGCGAGATGTTCATCGTGCCGAAGGGCGTCGAGCACCGGCCCGTGGCACGAGAGGAAGTGCATATCCTGCTGATCGAGCCGACCGGCACGCCCAATTCCGGCGACCCGGCCACCGCCGCCCCGCGCCGGCTGGCGTGAGACAAGCGAGAGTACAAGCGATGGCCTTTGAACACGCCCCCAACGAGCCGCACACGGCCGAAGAGAAGAAGCTCAATCCCTGGCTCAAGCTGGTGCTCGAGCTGGGGCCGCTGTTGATCTTCTTCTTCGCCAATGCGCGCGGCGAGAAGCTCGCCGAGACCTGGCCGGTGATCGCCGCCCTCGGCGGGCCGATCTTCTTCGCCACCGCCTGCTTCATCGTCTCGACGGTGCTGGCGCTCGCCGTCTCCTATGCGATCACCCGCCGCCTGCCGCTGATGCCCTTCGTCACGGCAATCGTCGTGGTCGTTTTCGGCGGGCTGACCCTGTGGCTGCACGACGCCACCTTCATCAAGATGAAGCCGACGATCATCTACCTGCTCTTCGGCGGCGTGCTGCTCGGCGGCCTTGTCTTCGGCCGCTCGCTTCCTCGGCTACGTCTTCGACGCCATGTTCAAGCTGTCGGACGAGGGCTGGCGCAAGCTCACCTTCCGCTGGGGCGTGTTCTTCCTGGTGCTCGCCGTCTTGAACGAGATCGTCTGGCGCAGCGTCTCCACCGACACCTGGGTCGCCTTCAAGGTCTTCGGCTTCCTGCCGCTCACCTTCGTCTTCGCGCTCGCCCAGATGCCGCTCATCAACCGCCACACGATCTCCGAGGAAACCGAAGGCTCTTGAGCGCGCCGGCCGGTCTTCGCCCGCTCCCGCCGCGGCTGACCGCAGCCCTCGCTGTCGCCATCCTCGCCGCCGGTGCCCTGGCCCTTGCCGCCATGCACCACCCCTGGATCTGCGCCTGCGGCACGGTCAAGCTCTGGTATGGCGGGCTGAACACCTCGGAAGGGTCGCAGCACCTCACCGACTGGTATTCCTGGACCCATATCGAACACGGCCTGATCTTCTATCTGGTCCTGTGGCTCGTCGCCCGGCGCGTGCCACTTTCCTGGCGCTTCGTCGCCGCCGTCGTGATCGAGGTCGCCTGGGAGATCGTCGAGAACTCGCCGTGGATCATCGACCGCTATCGCGCCGAGACGATCTCGCTCAACTATTTCGGCGACAGCATCGTCAATTCGCTCGGCGACGTCCTGTCCATGATGCTGGGATTTCTCATCGCCTGGCGCCTGCCGGCATGGTTCAGCATCGCCTTCGCACTGGCCGTCGAGGTGGTGCTCGCGGTCCTCATCCGCGACAACCTGACCCTCAACGTCATCATGCTGCTTTATCCGCATCGAGGCGCTGCGCCAGTGGCAGGCGGGCGCCTGACGGCAGTCAGCTTCCCGCGGCCTTGCCCAGCACCTTGGCGATTTCGGGCATCAGGTCCTGGGCCACCGATTTGTCGGTGAGCGGGCCGATATATTTCTTGATGATGATGCCGTCGGCGCCGACCAGATAGGTCTCCGGCACGCCATAGGCGCCCCAGTCGATGAAGGTGCGCCCCTTCTCGTCGACGCCGATGGCCGCATAGGGATTGCCCTGGTCGCTGAGCAGCGCCAGCGCGTTTGCCGGCTTGTCCTTGTAGTCGATGCCGACCAGGCGGATGCGGCTGTCCTTGGCGACCCTTTCCAGCACCGGGTGCTCCTCCCGGCAGGGCACGCACCACGAGGCGAAGATGTTGACCAGCGTCAGCTGGCCGTTGAGATCGGAGCGGGAAAGACCCGGCACGCCGGCGCCGGCAAGCGCCGGCAGCGAAAAGTCGGGCGCCGGCTTGCCGATCAGCACCGAGGGCACGATGTCCGGCCCGGTATGCGATTCGAGCCGCATCATGAAGATCGCCGCCAGGCCGATGAACAGCACCAGCGGCACCAGCATGACCGGCCGGAAGCGCGGCCGCGATGTCGGCTGACCTGCTTCCTCGCTCATTGCTTCGCTCCGGCGGAGCGCCGGCGGATGCCGCGGGCTTCCAGCTCGGCCAGACGGCGCCGCTGCAGCCGTCCGTCGAGAACGATCCACGCGATCATGCCGACGACCACGACCACGGTCACCAGATAGGCGGCGATGATGAAGCCGGCATGGTCCCACATGAAGCTCAGCCCCCGGCCCCGGAGGCCGCGGCGATCTCCAGCGTGCGCACGCGCCGGCGCAGGATCTCGTTGCGGATCGCCATCGCCAGCAGCGCCGCGAACATCAGCGTCATCGCGCCCATCATCACGAACAGCGGCCACAGCATGGTGATGTCGATGGTCGGCCCGCCGGCGCGGAAGATGCTCTCGCCCTGGTGCAGCGTGTTCCACCAGTCGACCGAGAACTTGATGATCGGCAGGTTGATGGTGCCGACCAGCGTCAGCACCGCCGCCGCCCGCGCCGCGCGGCCGGGATCGGACATCGCCTGCCACAGCGCGATCAGGCCGAGATACATGATGAGCAGCACCAGTTCCGAGGTCAGCCGCGCGTCCCACACCCACCAGGTGCCCCACATCGGCTTGCCCCACAGCGAGCCGGTGGTGAGCGCGATGAAGGTGAAGGCGGCGCCGAGCGGCGCGGCGCTCTTGGCGGTCACGTCGGCCAGCGGATGGCGCCAGACCAGCGTGCCCAGCGAGGCGACGGCCATGACGCCATAGGCCAGCATCGACAGCCAGGCCGCCGGCACATGGATGAACATGATGCGCACCGTCTCGCCCTGCTGGTAGTCCGGCGGCGCCTCGAAGAAGGAGAGGTAGAGGCCGATGGCGAGCAGCAGCGAGCGCCGCCCCCCACAGGAGCGGCAGCATCCGGCCGGAATAGCCGAGGAAACGGGTCGGGTTGGCGAGGTCGACGATGGCCATGGGCTGGTTCTAGGGGCGGATTGTGGCTTCGGCAATGCATGTTGCCATACGGGCGCCATGCTAGGATGGCTACGACAGAAGCGGACGCCCTCGGGCTAGGGAGCCCCGCGCCCAGTCCAAGGAGTGCCCATGCGCGCTGCTTTATCCGTTCTCGCCCTTGCCTGCACCCTCATCGCCACTGCCGCCGTTGCCGCTCCGCCGTCGGACGACGCCATCCGCCAGAAGATCGTCGGCAGCTGGGGCGAATCCGCGGCCTGCGCCAACGGTCGGCTGATCTTCAACGCCGACGGCACCTTCATTTCCCAGGGCGCCCAGGAATTGGAACGCGTTGCCGGCACCTACGCCATCGACCAGGGCCGGCTCACCGGAAAGAACACCGACACCGACATGCCCGTGATGCTGGTCGATTTCGACGGCGAGACGCTGTTGCTCGATGACGGCAGCGGCAACCCGCAGCACCTCGAACGCTGCCAGCAAGCGCAATAGTTCGGCACTCGCCTCTCGTCCGGCGTCTTGTTTTTTGCCCCCTCCCCCTGGTGGGGGATGGCTTTCGGGCCTTGGCCTTGCAGGGTGCGGAACGCACCCGGGAGGCTCGGCACGAGAGGGAGAGGAGGACGCCGCTGTTTTGGGCAATGCGACGATGAAGAGGCCACGCCGGCGGGTGCAGGGTCGCGAAGTTCGAACCCTATTCCATCCCGATCCTGAGCGCCGCGGCGCCGGCAACCGGCGCCACCACGGCGCTGACCAGTGTCAGCGCCACCAGGATCAGCAGCGGCGAGGCGAGCGGCATTGGTCCGATCACCGCATAGGTTGCGCTCACCCCGAAGATCAGCACCGGAATGGTGAAGGGCAGAACCAGCACGGCGACCAGCAGGCCGCCGCGGGCAAGCGCCGTCATCAGCGCCGCGCCGATGGCGCCGATCAGCGTCAGCGCCGGCGAGCCGATGAGCAGCGTCAGCGTCGTCACGCCGAGCGCCTCCGGTTCCATGCCCATGAGCAGGCCCAGCACCGGGCTGATGACGACCAGCGGCAGCGCCGTGGCAACCCAGGCGCCGGCGCATTTGGCCAGCACCGTCACCTCCAGCGGCAGGCCGGAGAGCGCCAGCAGGTCGAGCGTACCGTCCTCCTTGTCCTCGCCGAACAGCCGGTCGAGGCTGAGCAGGGTGGCCAGCAGCGCCCCGATCCACAGCATTGCCGGCCCGATCCGCGCCAGCAGTTTCAGGTCCGGCCCGACGCCGAAGGGCACCACCGTCACCACCGCCACGAAGAACACCAGGCCGACAAAGGCGCCGCCGCCGCTTTTCAGCGACAGGCGCGCCGTCTGCCCGGCAATCGTCCGGAAGCCCGCGATCATGCCGCCGCCCCCAGGGTGAGCGTCGCCGTCGGGCTGACCGGCAGGTCGCGATGGGTGGCGGCGATCGCCATGCCGCCGCCGGAAAGGTGATCGGCAATCAGCCGGCCGAGCCCGGCTTCCGCGGCAGCGTCGAGCGCCGTTGCCGGCTCGTCGAGCAGCCACAGCACCCGCCGCTTGACCAGAAGCCGCGCCAGCGCCACCCGCCGCTTCTGGCCGGCCGACAGCACCGCGGCGTGCAGGTCGCCGAGCGGTTCCAGGCCGACCGCGTCGAGCGCCGCGTCGATATCGCCGCCGCCCCACAGTTTTCGCCAGAAATCCAGGTTCTGGCGCACCGTCAGGCCCGGCTTCAGGGCATCGAGATGGCCGAGATAGTGGGCATTTTCACCGATGGGCAAAGATCCTTGTTCCTCCCTCCCCTGCAAGGGGAGGGTCGGTCGCGCAGCGACCGGAGAGGGGTCCTGTGCATTGACCCCCTCCGAGCCGGCTTCGCCGGCCCACCTCCCCCTTTCAGGGGGAGGATTGGAGGAAAGCTCCATCACCACGGTTCCACCCGTGGGCTTGAGCAGGCCGGCGACCAGTCTCAGCAGCGTCGATTTGCCCGCCCCGTTCGGCCCGGTGACGGCAAGCAGCGACCCGGTTTCGAGGGTGAAGGAAAGGTCGGCGAAAACCGGACGCCCGCCGCGTGACACCGACAGGCCCGTTGCAGTCAGCCGCATGACGAGAAGCATCCCGCGCCGGACCGGCGGTTGGGAATCCCGGCGCCTTCCTCGGCTGATTTCCGCAGCATCCCGGCGCCGGCCGCCCCTTGATCGTCTGGCATCACCATCCAGTTTTCACTATAAGGCCCGCGACCTCTGCCGTCGCCTCCAAGCCGGTGTGCCGCATTTCCCGTCACCGCGCCAGCGGGCGTCTCGCTTCACAGGACCCAAGGAGTATCAGGACGTGGCCACGTCGCTCGACAGCTTCAAATCGCGGCGCACCCTCACGGTCGGGAGCGCAACCTATGAATACTACAGCCTGCCCGAGGCCGAGAAGAACGGGCTTGCCGGCATTTCCCGCCTGCCCTTCTCGCTGAAGGTGCTGCTCGAGAACCTGCTCCGCCACGAGGACGGGCGCACGGTCACCGCCGACGACATCCGCGCCATGGCCGCCTGGCTTGCCACCCGCACGCAGCGACCGTGAGATCGCCTTCAGGCCCGCGCGCGTGCTGATGCAGGATTTCACCGGCGTTCCCGCCGTGGTCGATCTTGCCGCCATGCGCGACGCCATGGTGACGCTCGGCGGCGACCCGGCGCGCATCAACCCGCTGGTCCCGGTCGATCTCGTCATCGACCACTCGGTCATGGTCGACGAGTTCGGCAATGCGCTTGCCTTCCAGCAGAACGTCGCGCGCGAATACGAGCGCAACGGCGAGCGCTACCAGTTCCTGCGCTGGGGCCAGTCCGCCTTCGAGAATTTCCGCGTCGTGCCGCCGGGCACCGGCATCTGCCACCAGGTCAATCTCGAATACCTCGCCCAGACCGTGTGGACCGGCCAGGACGACGGCGCCACCGTCGCCTATCCCGACACGCTGGTCGGCACCGACAGCCACACCACCATGGTCAACGGCCTGGCCGTGCTCGGCTGGGGCGTCGGCGGCATCGAGGCGGAAGCCGCCATGCTCGGCCAGCCGATCTCCATGCTTATCCCCGAGGTCATCGGCTTCCACATGAGCGGCCGCCTGGCCGAGGGCGTCACCGCCACCGACCTGGTGCTCACCGTCACCCAGATGCTGCGCAAGAAGGGCGTGGTCGGCAAGTTCGTCGAGTTCTACGGGCCCGGCCTGTCCTATCTGTCGCTGGAAGACCAGGCGACCATTTCCAACATGGCCCCGGAATACGGCGCCACCTGCGGCTTCTTCCCCGTCGACAAGGATACGCTTGCCTATCTCAAGGCGACCGGCCGAGCGGCCGAGCGCATCGCCCTGGTTGAGGCCTATGCGCAGGCGCAGGGCATGTTCCGCGAGGACGGCACGCCCGATCCCATGTTCACCGACACCCTGTCGCTCGATCTCGCCACGGTCGTCCCTTCGATGGCCGGGCCGAAGCGCCCGCAGGACCGCGTCGCGCTCGCCCATGCCGACACTGCCTTCGAGGCGGCGCTGGCCGACTTCCGCGACGTCAACAAGGGCGACGCGGCCTCCGACATGGACGAGGAAGGCGGCGGCTCGGTGCCCGAGCTCTACCGCTCGGCCAAGGTCGCCGGCAAGAACTACAAGCTCACCGACGGCGACGTGGTCATCGCCGCCATTACCTCGTGCACCAACACCTCCAATCCGAGCGTGCTGATCGCCGCCGGCCTGGTGGCCAAGAACGCCCACGAGAAGGGGCTGACGGCCAAGCCGTGGGTGAAGACCTCGCTGGCGCCCGGCTCGCAGGTGGTCACCGAATATCTCGCCAAGGCCGGCCTGCAGGAGCACCTCGATGCGCTCGGCTTCAACCTCGTCGGCTATGGCTGCACCACCTGCATCGGCAATTCCGGGCCGCTTTCGGAGGAGATCTCCGAGGCGATCGGCGCACGCGAGCTGGTCGTCGCCTCGGTGCTCTCCGGCAACCGCAATTTCGAGGGCCGCGTCAATCCCGATACGCGCGCCAACTATCTCGCCTCGCCGCCGCTGGTCGTCGCCTATGCGCTGACCGGCACCATGCGCGCCAACGTCACCACCGAGCCGCTCGGCACGGCCAAGGACGGCACGCCGGTCTATCTCAAGGATATCTGGCCGACCTCGAAGGAGGTGGCCGAGATCATCCGCGCCACCATCAGCGAGGACATGTTCCGCGACCGCTATGCCGACGTCTTCAAGGGCGACGCGGAGTGGCAGAAGATCTCGGTCACCGGCGGCCAGACCTATAATTGGTCGGACACCTCGACCTATGTGCAGAACCCGCCCTATTTCGAGGGCATCGCCATGACGCCGGAGCCGGTCACCGACATCGTCGGCGCGCGCGTCCTCGGCCTCTTCCTCGATTCCATCACCACCGACCACATCTCGCCGGCCGGCTCGATCAAGCGCGACGGCCCCGCCGGCGCATATCTCGTCTCGCATCAGGTGCGCCCGGTGGACTTCAACTCCTACGGCTCGCGCCGCGGCAACCATCAAGTGATGATGCGCGGCACCTTCGCCAATATCCGCATCAAGAACCAGATGGTGCCGGGCGTCGAAGGCGGCGTGACCACCCACTATCCCTCCGGCGACGAGCTTGCCATCTACGACGCCGCCATGCGCTACGCCGAAGAGAAGGTGCCGCTGGTCATCTTCGCCGGCAAGGAATACGGCACCGGCTCCTCGCGCGACTGGGCGGCCAAGGGCACGCGCCTGCTCGGCGTGCGCGCCGTCATCGCCGAGAGCTTCGAGCGCATCCATCGCTCCAACCTGGTCGGCATGGGCGTCCTGCCGCTGGTCTTCGCCGACGGCACCACCTGGAAGTCGCTGGCCTTGAAGGGCGACGAAACGGTAACCATCCGCGGTCTCGCCGCGGGGCTCGAGCCGCGCCAGACGCTCACCGCCGAGATCACCTATGGCGACGGCCACACCGCCTCGGTGCCGCTCACCTGCCGCATCGATACGCTCGACGAGCTGGAATATTTCCGCAATGGCGGCATCCTGCATTACGTCCTGCGCCAACTCGCCGCCTGAGCGGAGCGATCACGGGCGCGCGTCCCGGCGCGCGTCCGCTCTCACCCGAACGTGACTCGAACTTGACCCCCTTGCGCCATAGGTTGACCCTGGGCGATTTGGGAAAAGCCGGAGGTTCCGGCACCCGCTGGGATCACACGTGCAGGCCTCATGAAAACGACAATTTCCGCGATTGCGTTCGGCGGCCTCATCGCCGGCATGATGTTCACCGCCGTCCCGGCCGTTGCCCAGTCGAATGGGGCCGAGATCAAGGGTGTCGTCGAGCTGTTTACCAGCCAGGGCTGTTCGTCCTGCCCGCCGGCCGACAAGCTGCTCGGCCAGTATGCCCAGCGCAAGGACCTGCTGGCGCTGTCCTACAACGTCGACTACTGGGACTATCTCGGCTGGAAGGACACGCTGGCCAGCCCCGATAACACCGCCCGCCAGCGCAACTACGCGCAGGCGCGCGGCGACGGCCAGGTCTACACGCCTCAGGTTGTGGTTGACGGCCGCACCCACGCCGTCGGCTCGAACCAGGCGCAGATCGACGCGGCGCTGGCCAAGTATCCCGACGGCCTGCCGGTGCATCTGTCGCTGTCCTCGACCGGCGACGCCATCACCGTCGCCATCGACGCCGCCGACCCGGGCGCCAAGGCCGCGATGCCGCATGCCACCTTGTGGCTGGTGATGTACGACCGCTCGGTCAGTGTGCCGATCGGGCGCGGCGAGAACAGCGGCCGCACGATCACCTACAACAATGTGGTGCGAAAACTCCGGCCGATCGCCATGTGGAAGGGCGAGGCCATGTCCGTCGACCTGCCCAAGAGCGAGATCAAGCACGCCGACGTCAACCGCTGCGCCGTGCTGCTCCAGGCCGAGACCAAGGATGGCCTGCCCGGCCCGATCCTCGGCGCCGCCACCATCGACATGACGGGGACGTAACGCCGCTCGCGCTTGATGTGGTGAATGGTGAATGGTGAGTGGCGAATGGCAGGCGGACGAGCGTCACCGCCCAATCACTATTCACTATTCACCTATTCGCTACCCCAGGCTCTTCTCGATCAGCCGGGCGATACGCGCCGCATGATCGGCCGGATCGTCGGGCGGTTCGCCGTCGAGGATCTTCGCCTCGCCGTAGAGGATCACCGCCGCATCGTCGAGCACCGCCGTTTCGCCGCCGGCGGTTGCCTTGCCGGCCAATGCCTTGACCAGTCCGTGGGTCGGGTTGAGTTCGAGCACCGGCGCGGCGTGGGTCTTCAGTTCGCCGGCGCGCGCGAGGATCTTCTCCAGCTGCCGGTCCGGTCCCATCTCCGGCGCCACCAGACAGACCGCGCTCGCGGCCAGCCGCTTCGACACGCGCACCTCGCTCACCTTGTCGCCGAGCGTCTGCTTGAAGCGCGCCGCAAGGGTCGCCACGGCGCTCTCCGGCGCCGCCTCGTCGGCGCTGGCGCCTTCCGCCAGCGGGACCAGGTCGAGGTCGGCCGAACCTTGCGTCACCGACTGGAACGGCTTGCCGTCGAAGCCCAGCGCCGTGCGCACCCAGAAGGCGTCGACGGGGTCCGAGAGCAGCAGCACCTCGATGCCGTGGCGGGCGAAGCCTTCCAGATGCGGGCTCGCCTGGATCGCCGCCTTGTCGTCGCCGAGCGCATAGTAGATCGCCGTCTGGTTGGGCCGCATGCCGGCCACATAGTCGGCAAGGCTGCGCCACGCCTCGCCGCCGGTGGTGGTCTTGAAACGGGCGATCTTGTAGAGCCCGTCGCGCCGCTCGACGTCCTCGTAGAGGCCTTCCTTGAGCACCGCGCCGAAGGCGTCCCACACCTTCTCGAAGGTTTCCTTGTCGCCCTCGGCCAGCTTGTCGAGTTCGGAGAGCACGCGCGTCGTCACCGCCTTGCCGATCGCCGAGAGCACCGGATTGGTCTGCAGCATCTCGCGCGACAGGTTGAGCGGCAGGTCCTCCGAATCGATCACGCCGCGCACGAAGCGCAGCCACGCCGGCAGGATGTCGGCATCGTCGGTGATGAACACCCGGCGCACATAGAGCTTGATGCGCCCCTTGCGCTCCGGATTGAACAGGTCGAACGGCTTCATCGACGGCACGAAGAGCAGCACCGAATATTCGCTGCGCCCCTCGGCCCGGTAATGGACGGTCAGCGCCGGCTCGTCATACTGGCCGCTGACATGGCCGTAGAACTCGGCGTATTCCTCCTTGCCGACCTGCGCTTTCGGCTTGCGCCATACCGCGCTACCGTCGGCCAGCGTCTTCTCGGCCTGGCCCTCGCCGACTTCCAGCACGATCGGCACCGGCACATGGGCCGAATAGGCCTTGACCACCCGTTCGATTGCCTCGGCTTGCGCATAGTCCTTGGCGTCGTCGAGAAGCTTCAGCACCACCCGCGTGCCGCGTGCCGGCGCCTGGTCGAGCGCGGCCGGCTCGACGCTGTAGCTGCCCTTGCCGTCCGAGCGCCAGCACCAGGCTTCCGTCGCGCCCGCCCGCCGCGACGTGACCTCGACTTGCTTCGCCACCATGAAGGCCGAGTAGAAGCCGACGCCGAACTGGCCGATGAGGGCGCTCTTGTCGGCGTTTTCCGGTAGCGTCTCCAGGAAGGCGCGGGTGCCTGAGCGCGCGATCGTGCCGAGATTGTCGATCAGCTCCTCGCGGCTCATGCCGATGCCGTTGTCGGCGACGGTCAGCGTGCCGGCACGGCTGTCGGCGGAAAGCACGATACGGAAGGCGCTTGCGTCCGCCGCCAGTTCCGGCTCCGACAGCGCCAGCGTGCGCAGCCGCTCGCAGGCATCCGCCGCATTGGAAATCAGCTCGCGCAGAAAGACGTCGCGATTGGAATAGACGGAATGCACCATCAGGTGCAGCAGACGGGAGACCTCCGCCTCGAAGGCTCGCGTCGTCGGCCCTTCGCCGCCGGTCGCCGTTTCGCTCTCGGCCATGTCCTGTCCTCTGGAATTGCAGGCTGTTTGGGCGAGATATCGCCGCTGGCGGCGCGGCTTTCAAGCCTTGTCCGTGTTTGCCGGAAAGGCCCCAAACGCAAATTGGCCGGCACGAGGCCGGCCAATGTTGCCGCGAAAACAGGAACTAGGCCAGGGATTCGGCCCGACGAGAAACCTCGGGGGGCTGGGGGGCTGAGAAACTACCGCGGTCTCCGCCGAGCCGAACCGTCTGAGGCAACGATGGAATCATCGCGCGCCAACGTGTTCGGTCAGCGGCGGAAAAAGGGCAAAATCGTGAAATTGCACAGGGAGCTGTCGCACCCGGCAAACCGCCGCCATGCGCGAAACCGGCTGGATTCCAGGCTCTTGCGTTGCCCCGAAAACGAGGCAATCATGACAGCGAGATGACGCGGGACAAACCATGAGCGAGACGGAAGACAAGGAGCCGTCCGGCGGCCGGGCGAACCTGATCGCCCTCGCCGCCAGGCCAACGGCCCCGCCCACTGGGCCAGTCGGTTTCAATCGTCAGGAACTCAACCAGATCCTCAATGTGTACGGCCGCAAGGTCGCCGACGGCGAGTGGCGCGACTATGCCATCGACCTGGGCAGGGACCAGGCCGTCTTCTCGGTCTTCCGGCGCTCCTCGGAAGTCCCGCTTTACCGGATCATCAAGCAGCCGCGCCTGGCGCGCCGTCAGGGCACCTGGTCGCTGGTCACCGCCACCGGCCTGATCCTCCAGCGCGGCCAGGACCTCGCCAATGTGCTGAGGGTCATCGACCGGCGCCTGAAGATCGTCGCCTGAACCACGATTCTCACGCGGTCCAAGACAGGCTCGTGGCGTCCTTGCCGCCTGCCCTACCGCGTCGGATCGGTCGTCGCGCCCGGGCCCAATGCCCGCTGCATGATCACCGTGTCCAGCCAGCGGCCGTGCTTGTAGCCGACGTCCTTGAGCGTGCCGATCAGCGTGAAGCCCGCCGCCTTGTGCAGGCGGACCGAGGCCTCATTGGCAGAATCGCCGATCACCGCCACCATCTGGCGATAGCCGAGCATGACGGAATCGTCGATCAGCCGGCGCAACAGTGCCCCGCCGATCCCCTGGCCACGCGCCTCGACCGCCAGATAGAGCGAATCCTCCACCGTGTGGCGATAGGCCGGGCGATCCCGATAGGGCCCGGCATAGCCGTAGCCGAGCACTTTTTCCCCCGTTCGGCGGCCACATAGGGGAAGCGGCCTGCGGTGAGGCGCAGGAAGCGCGCCGTCATCTCCGCCTCGTTTGGTGGCACCACCTCGAAGCTCGCCGTGCCCACGGCAACCGCCTCGGCATAGATCTCCGTGATTGCCGGGAGATCGGCCTCGGTTGCCGGCCGGATCACGATGTCGCTCATCTTCGCCGCCCTCGCAAAACAAAAGGGCGCGGTTGAACCGCGCCCTTTCGATCAGTCCACGTCGGACCCGCCTAGTTGCGGCCCTGGCCGAACAGCCGGAGCAGCATCAGGAACAGGTTGACGAAATCGAGATAGAGGCTGAGCGCGCCCATGATCGCCTTGCGGCCCGCCACCGTGCCGTCGTCGCCGACATAGTACATTTCCTTGATCTTCTGGGTGTCGTAGGCGGTCAGCCCGGTGAAGACCAGCACGCCGACCACCGAAATGGCGAACTGCAGCGCCGTCGAATGCCAGAAGATGCCGACGATCGAGGCGAGGATGATGCCGATCAGGCCCATGAACAGGAAGGAGCCCATGCCGGTCAGGTCGCGCTTGGTCGTATAGCCCCACAGGCTCATCGCGCCGAAGGTGCCGGCGGTGATGATGAAGACCTGGGTGATGCTGGTCGCGGTGTAGAGAATGAAGATCGAGGACAGCGTCACGCCGAGCAGCGCCGCATAGCCCCAGAAGGTCGCCTGCGCCGCGCCGACGCTCATCTTGCTGATGCGGAAGCTCAGGAAGAACACCATGCCGAGCGTGACCAGCATCAGGATCCACATCAGGCCATAGAGGGTCGCGCCGAAGCTGGTGAGATACAGCCCGGCGCCGACCGGCGTTGCCGTCGGCGTGGTCGTCGTCGCCAGCGAAAAGGCGAGATAGGCCGCCACCCCGGTGATCACCAGGCCGCTCGCCATGTAGTTGTAGACGCGGATCATGTGGGCCCTGAGACCCGCATCGACCGCGCTCTCTGCCCCGCGCGCAACGGTTGCGCCGAAGCGGGGCTGGTTGTCGTAATTCGCCATCGAAAAGTCCCTTCTTCCGTTGCAAGCCGGCGCAGCCCATCGGGCCGTGGCGCGCGTGCCGCACAATATGGGCTGCGACCTTGACCTAAACAAGTACCATGACATGAGCTTAATGATTGGTGAGCGGCAGAGATCCGCGGAAAAAAGACCCTTCACCCCCCTTTACAGACCGGCCGCGAAGCAGCGAATCTACACCGACGACGACAGCCCGCCGGGAGACACGCTCATGCCGCGCCTCTTCACCGGAGTGGAAATCCCCGACGGGATTGCAGAACGGCTGTCCTATCTGCGCGGCGGCCTGCCCGGTGCCCGCTGGATCAGCGCCGAAAACTATCACCTGACCCTGCGCTTCGTGGGCGATATCGACATGATCGCGGCCGAAGCCATCGCCGAGGCGCTGGCGCGGGTGCACCGTCTCGCCTTCTCGATGCGCATCACCAGCGTCGGCACGCTGGGCACGCGCAAGCCGCACGCCATCGTGGCGCGGGTCGAGCCGTCGGCGCCGCTGACCGAGCTTCAGGCCGAGCACGAGCGCCTGATGCAGCGCATCGGCCTGCCGCCGGAAGGCCGCAAATACACGCCGCACATCACCCTTGCCCGCCTGCGCCACGCCAATGCCCGCGACATTGCCGACTATCTGAGCCTGCGCGGCGGCTTCTCCACCGGGCCGGTCGAGGTCGACCGTTTCGTTCTCTTCTCCTCGCGCGATTCGGTCGGCGGCGGCCCTTATGTCGTCGAGGAATCCTATCCGCTGATCGCGCCGGGCGACGACCTGGCGCGGCTCTCGGCCTAGCTTCTGCCGGCCGCCGCCGCCGCTTGCGCAAGCCGGTGTGGCGCCCCATCTTTTCCGGGTCAATTGAGGCGAAGAGGACGCTGATGACCAAGGTGCTGTACGGCGAGATTCTCGGACCGGAAGAGGAAGCCCGGCAGCAGGAGCGGGTGAAGGCCAAGTTCTGGGCGACCTTCCGCAAGGCCGCCCGCTACATTCCCTTCGCCGAGGACCTGGTTGCCGCCTATTACTGCGCCTTCGATCCGGCGACGCCCACCCGCGTACGCGCCATCCTGCTCGGCGCACTCGCCTATTTCGTTCTGCCGTTTGACGTGATCCCCGATTTCATCGCCGGTTTCGGCTTCACCGATGACGTCACCGTTCTGGTCGCGGCGATCGCCACCGTCGGTGCCCACATCACCCCGGCCCACCGCGCTGCGGCGCGCGCCGCGCTTGACGAAAAGCGGCGCTAACCGGGACTTTTCGGCGCCGGATCACATTGTCGTCCGAATCTGCCGATTTAGGTGTGTCCGGCAATTCTGGCCGGAAAATCACGGTTTGCGGATTGCCCGGCGCTTCACGAAATAGTAACTCCCGTGAGGGAAGTTTAATAAATGTTTATCGAGGCGGAAAAACCGGTGCCGGGGGCGGTCGACCGGAGTTCCCGTGAGAGGCTGATGATTTCACGCAGTTTGCTCCTGATTGGCGCCCTCGTCGCGTCGACAAGCTGGGCCGCGGCTCAGGCCGCCCAGGCACCGACGGCCATCGGCACCTTCAAGGCCTGGAATGCCTATGTGTCTGCCGAAGGCGGCGACAAGACCTGCTTTGCGGCCTCCCAGCCGACCAACTCGAAATATACGCGCTCGATCTCGAGCCGCGGCGACACCTTCTTCATGATCACCTCGATCCCGTCGAAGAGCATCAGGAACGAGGCGAGCACGATCATCGGCTTTCCGTTCAAGGCCGGCAGTGACGTGACCGCCAATGTCGACGGCACGGACTTCAAGATGTTCTTCAACGACGCCGCCGGCGAAACCTCGTGGGCGGTGCCGGATCAGGAGGCGGCGCTCATCGAGGCCATGAAGAAGGGCTCGAAGCTGACCGTCACCAGCACGTCGAGCCGCGGCACCGGCGTGACCGATTTCTATTCGCTGTCGGGCGTCACTGCCGCCCTCGACGCGGTCACCAAGGAGTGCCCGTAGCGGCCCGCCGCCGCTAGGCCTCCTCGGTTTCGCCTGCGATTGCCCGGATTGCGTCGGCAAGCTCCAGCGTGCGTCGGGCCATGCGCTCGTGCAGGCGTTCCACCATCCGCCCATCGACCCTGATGACACCCTTGCCGGCATTCTCGGGCGCGGCGAAGGCCTCGATCACCTTGCGCGCCCAGACGATGTCCTGTCGCGACGGCCCGAAGGCGGCATTGGCCACCGCCACCTGGCTTGGATGGATGACGGTCTTGCCGTCCATGCCGAGATCGCGTCCCTGGCGGCATTCCGCGGCCAGGGCCTCCCGGTCGTCGAGGTCGTTGAAGGTGCCGTCGAGAACCGCCAGCCCGTGGGCGCGGGCTGCCACCACCACCTGGGCGAGATAGGGCAGCATCGCCGCCCGCCCCGGCCGGATATTGGCGCCGAGCTCCGCCGCCAGGTCGTTGGTGCCGACGACATAGCAGGTGATCGCCGGCGCCGGCATGGCGGCGATCGCGCCCATGGCGCTGGCGTTGAGCACCGCCGCCGGCGTCTCGATCATCGCCCACAGGTTCACCGATTTGGGCGCATGCGCGGCCGCCAGCGCCGCCCGTGTGCGGCGAACATCGTCGGTGCGCGACAGCTTCGGCACCAGAATGGCGTCCGGCCGCGCCGATGCCATGGCGGCGATATCGCGGGCGATCCACGGCGTGTCGAGGCCATTGATGCGCACGACGATCTCGCGCCGTCCCGTGGTCAGTTCGCTGACCACGGCGGCGACCGCATCGCGCGCCTTGTCCTTGCGGTCCGGCGCCACCGAATCCTCGAGGTCGAGGATCAGCACATCGGCCGCAAGAGTCTTGCCTTTTTCCAGCGCCCGTTCATTCGCTCCCGGAATGAACAGCGCGCTCCGCCGCGGACGCAAATCGACCGGCATCCGAGTTCCCCTTCTCAGTCCCCGAACGGACTGTAGTCCGCCCATGGGCTTTGCTCCACTGCCAAGATATCGGTAAAGCTCGCCGGAATCGGGAAAAAGCAGGCCGTGGGCAAGCCGTCCGTCATCGTCGTCAACAGCCTGGTCGCCCGCGGCGCCGTCGGCGGGCGCGCCAGCGTCTTTGCCCTGGAACGGCTGGGCTTCCCGGTGATCTTCGTGCCGACCATCGTTCTCCCCTGGCACCCCGGCCACGGCCGCGCCACCCGCGTCGAACCGGACACCGCCGCCTTTGCTGCTCTTCTTGCCGATCTCGCCGGCGCCGCCTGGCTCGGCGAAGCAGGGGCGGTGCTCACCGGCTATTTCGGCGCTGCCGGCCAGGTGGCACCGACGGCGCGCCTCGTCGCCGCTCTCAAGGCGGCCAACCGCCGGGCGATCCACCTCTGCGACCCCAATATCGGCGACACCGGCGGCCTCTTCCAGCCGGCGGCGGTGGCCGGCGCCATCCGCGACCAACTGCTGCCGCTGGCCGATATCGCCACCCCAAACCGCTTCGAGCTCGGCTGGCTGGCCGGCGGCGCCGAAGACATCGCTTCCGCCGCCCGCCACCTCGGCCCCGCTGAAGTCCTGGTCACCTCGGCGGAGGCCGATCGGGCCGGGCAGACGATCGAGACGCACCTTAGCGGGCCGACAGGCGGCTTCCGTCTTGCCCATCGCTGGCTGCCCGACAGCACGCTGCACGGCACCGGCGACCTGTTCGCCGCCCTCCATCTCGGCCATCGTCTCGACGGCGCCGCGCCCGAGGATGCCGCCGCCCGCGCCGCCGGCGCCGTCTGTGCCATGGTCGCGGCGGCCCGCCGGGACGGTCTCGACGAATTGCCGCTTGCCGCCGGCCAGGACGCCATCGCCACGCCGTCCGTCGATGTCGACGTCGAAAAAATGTGGCCGGCGAATTAATCGTCCCGCCGGAACACGCCGAAGCGGAAGCCGAGATAGGACGCCGCCGTGGCAATGCCCGTGCTCACGACCAGCGCGGCCAGAGGCGGCGTCGCCGGCCAGACCAGCAGGATCGCCGCATAAATCGCATAGTTGAGCGCATTGGCGCTGCCGGCGACGGTGGCAAAGCGCGCGAATTCGGACAGGCGCGGCGGCGCGGCGACGGCGAAGGTCAGGTTGCGGTGCATCAGCCAGGCGAACACCATGGCGCAGGCGATAGAAATAAGCCGGCTAATGAATGGACTGAGCCCGGCGAGATGGATGAGCCCGGTATTGATCCCGGCATCGACCAGGAAGGCGCTGCCGCCGGAGAAGATGAAGCCGCCCCAGTGGCGCAACGAGCGATAGTCGAGCGGTCGGTCCTGGCGCTCCATGTCAGGCGGCCGCTGCCGCTGCGCCCGCCGCGGCCCAGGGGAAGCCGGCCGCGTCGCGTGCCCCTACGTGCCAGATCAGCGCCGGCAGGTCGGCACGGCCGGTCAGATAGGCATGTTCCTCCGGCCGTCGCGCGGCGATCTCGTCGGCCGTCCCCAGTTCGTCGTCGGGCAGGCCCGGATGGCACATGGTCATCGGCCGGCTGCCGGGTGCGACCAGGAAGCCCGCGAATTCCTGCGCATAGGGCATCGCTCCGAAGGTCGAATAGCCGGAAAAGCCGCGATTGGTGGCGAACCCCGCCGCCTCCGCGTCTCTGCGCAGGCCGGCGGCGAGCATGGCCGCCGTCAGTGCCTTGCCGGCGGCGACCTTGCGCCGGAGGATCGCCAGCACCCGGTCGGCGGGATCGCGGATCAGCGGTCCGCCGGCCGGAAAGCGGCGCTGCAGCACGCCGAGCAGCGCGGCGCGAACGCCCGGCAATGCATGGACGTGGTGATGGCCGTCGACGAAATCGGGCGGCACGCCGGCCACCGCCGCGAAGCGGTCGAGCTGGCGTTCGATCTCGTCGGCAAGCTCCTGCCGGTCGATCGCCCGGCTGACCGCCCGGCCGATGATCCTGTCGGGCGGCGGCAGTTCGCCGCCCGGCGCCAGCTTCGCCATCCTGCCCAGCGGCGCGCCGAAGGTGAGGTTGAGATGCAGTCCGAGAGCCAGGCGGTCGCGCAGCGCCACGGCCGCCGCCGCCATATCCGGCCAATGCGGCATGTTGACCATGGCCGAGGTCGCCGACAGCCGTCCGGCCTCGGCCAGCGCCAGGATGCCGTCGGAGATGCCCCGGCTCATGGCGAAATCGTCGGCGCACAGAATGACCGGCACCGTCATGCCGACCTCTTCGCCGGTCGCGCCCCGCTCGTCGTTCCCGCCTCGGTTCCGACCTCCTCGGCGACCACGTAGAGCGGCCGCGCCTTCACCTCCTCATAGATGCGCGCCATGTACTCGCCGATGACGCCGAGCGAGACGAGCTGCACGCCGGCGAAGAACATGATCGACACGATCAGGGTCGGGAAGCCGGGCACGTCCGCCCCCACGAAGAGGCTGCGCACCAGGAAATAGGCGCCATAGGCAAGCGCCACCAGGGAGATCAGCGCGCCGATATAGGACCACACCTTGAGCGGCAGCGAAGAGAAGGAAACGAAGCCGTCGAGGGCGAAGCTCGCCAGCTTGACGAAGCTCCAGCGCGACGCGCCGACGAAGCGGTCGTGCGATTCGAACGGCACCACCACCGACGGGAAGCCGATCCAGGCGTAGAGGCCCTTGGAGAAGCGTGTGCGCTCGCCGAGCTGGTTGATGGCATCGACCGCCTGCCGGTCCATGAGCAGGAAGTCGACCACGCCGAGCGGCAGGCGCGTCTGGGCGATATGGCGGAAGATGAAATGGAACAGCCGCGAATAGAGCCGCCGCGGCCAGGCGTCCGAATCGCGGCTCTGGCGCTGGCCGAAGACGATCTTGGCGCCCTTGCGCCATGCCGCGACGAAGGGCGGCACCATTTGCGGCGGATGCTGCAGGTCGCCGTCCATGATCACCACCGCATCGCCCTTGGCGTGGCGGAGCCCCGCGGCGATGGCGATTTCCTTGCCGAAATTGCGGCTGAAGGAGATGGCGGTGAAGCGTGGATCGGCGGCGTTCAGCGCGCGGATGCGCTTGAGCGTGTCGTCGGTCGAGCCGTCGTCGACGAACAGCACCGACCAGGCGAAATCCTGCCCCTCGAGGCATTTGTCGAGCGCCGCCGCAAGCGCGTCGAGCCCCGCCGCCTCGTTGAGGACGGGGATGACGAGAGTGACCAACGGGCGTTCGCGAACCATGGTGGCAAGAGCCATAGCGCGGTTCATGCCGTTCCCCAAGCCGGCCGCGGCCACATCGTGAAGAGAACCGGCAGCGACCCCACCCGGCCCTGTGAGGTCCCTAACAACCGGCCGCCAGGACAGCCCCTATCTCCCTGTCATCAGGACGGCACCGCCGCCCCGGAGGCAAGGAGGAGAGAGCAAGGTTTCTTGAACAGGCTGCGGCTGCGGATTCGTCGCCACGACGATCAGGGTGCGTCCTCCCTCCCCGCAACCCCTTGCAGTCGCAAGCCAGCCGCCGCCGGCCGCCCCCGGCGGCGGCGCCTTTTTTGCCGCTTGACAGCAGTGGCCCGCATCCATAACAAATAAGTTATACATCTTGTTGGTTATGAATATGCCACCGGCCGATCTCGACACCACCTTCGGCGCCCTCGCCGACCCGACCCGGCGGGCAATTCTCGCCCGCCTGATGGAAGGCGAGGCCACGGTCATGGAGCTGGCCAGGCCGTTTGCCATGAGCCAGCCGGCGATTTCCAAACATCTCAAGGTGCTGGAGCGCGCCGGACTGATCACGCGCGGTCGCGACGCCCAGCGGCGGCCCTGCCGGCTTCGGGTCGAGCGGCTGGCCGAGGCAACCGGCTGGCTCGAAGCTTTCCGCCGGCGCGCCGAGGCGAACTATCGGCGGCTCGATGTGCTGCTCGACGAACTCAAGGCCGACGGCGCCAAGACCGGGGAGAACGGACAATGACGGGCATCACGCCATTCCTGTGGTTCGACAGCGAGGCAGAGGCGGCGGCGAATTTCTACGTCGCGATCTTCGAGGATTCGGCCATCACCGCTCTCAGCCGCTATGGCGAGGCGGGCAGGGAGATCCACGGCAGAGAACCCGGCACGGCCATGACCGTCTCCTTCCGCCTGCGCGGACAGGACTACATGGCGCTGAACGGCGGACCGAATTTCAAGTTCACCGAGGCGATCTCGTTCATGGTTCACTGCAAGACTCAAGGCGAGGTCGACCATTTCTGGTCGCGCCTCGGCGAGGGCGGTGAACCGGGACAATGCGGCTGGCTCAAGGACCGCTTCGGCATTTCGTGGCAGATCGTGCCGGACCTGCTCGGCAAGCTGTTGCAGGACGAGGATCGTGCCGCCGCCGGCCGCGCCATGGATGCGATGCTCAAGATGGGCAGGATCGACATGGCGGCGCTGCAGCGCGCCTTCGACGGCTGAGGACGCGCCCGCCCATGCCCCAAGAGCTCTCCATCACGACGCCGAACGAATTCGACCTGGTCTGCACCCGCATCTTCGATGCGCCGCGCGCCCTTATCTTCGATTGCCACACCAAGCCGGCGCTGGTCGGCCGCTGGCTGCTCGGTCCGCCCGGCTGGACGATGCCGGTCTGCGAGATCGATCTCACCGTCGGCGGCGGCTTCCGCTATGTCTGGCGCAATGACTACAGCGGCATGCAATTCGCGCTGAACGGCACCTATCGCGAGATCGATCCGCCCGGCCGCATCGTCCATCACGAGACCTTCGAAGGCGTCGAGATGCCCGAGGCACTGGTCACCACCCGCTTCGCCGAAGCGGGCGGGCGCACGACCATGACGCTGACCGTCAGCTATGCCTCCCGCGCGCTGCGCGACGCCGCCATTGCCACCGGCATGACCAGCGGCATGAGCCAGAGCTACGACAGGCTGGAGGGCATGCTTGGCGAGGCGACGGCCTGACGCGCGATCAGTTCGCGCCGGGCTCGGCCTGGAAGACGGCGAGCACGGTGCCCTTGCCGCCGAGAAGCTCCAGCCTGTCGCCGGTGACCTGCCAGCGCGCCACCTTGGACAGCGTCGCCAGGATCGCCTCTTCCTGCTTCCACACCGCCGCGCAATACATGCGCGTGGTCGCCACCTGGCCGAAGGTCAGATAGCCGCCGTCGACCACATAGCCGCCGGCAAAGCGATTGCAGCCGGTCGTGCCGGTCACCTGGCCTTGCGCATCGAGCAGGATGAACGGTTCGCGGCGGCTGGCATCGGCTTCCATGTCGCCGACGGAAACCAGACGCCAATGGGTGCCGGCCAGGCCGGCATCGGCGGCGCTCGCCGAAACGGCGCTGAGGCCCCCGGCAATGATCGCCAGGGCGGCGACCCGGGAGAGGGATCGGACGAAGGATTTGACCAGCACGGGCTTCAGTCTCCGGTTGTTCTCGATGCCCTCCGGAACCGAGAACAACCCGAAGATTGCGGCGACACGCGGGCCGCCGGCGCGCTTACGCCGCCTCGCGCTTGGGTTGGATCAGCTTGCGGTTGACCAGGACCTCGGCGATCTGCACGGCATTGAGCGCCGCGCCCTTGCGCAGGTTGTCGGAGACCACCCAAATCACCAGGCCGTTATCGACCGTCGGATCCTCGCGGATGCGGCTGATATAGGTGGCGTCCTCGCCGGCCGCCTCGTGCGGCGTCACGTAGCCGCCGGGCTCGCGCTTGTCGACCACCAGGCAGCCCGGCGCCTCGCGCAGGATCTCGCGCGCCTCGTCGGCCGTGATCGGGTTCTCGAATTCGATCGTCACCGCCTCCGAATGGCTGATGAACACCGGCACGCGCACGCAGGTGGCCACCAGCTTGATCTTCGGGTCGAGGATCTTCTTGGTCTCGGCCACCATCTTCCATTCTTCCTTGGTGAAGCCGTCGTCCAGGAAGACGTCGATATGCGGGATGACGTTGAAGGCGATGCGCTTGGGGAACTTGTGCGCCTCGACCGGATCGGAGACGAACACGGCGCGCGTCTGGGTGAACAGCTCGTCCATCGCCTCCTTGCCGGCGCCGGAAACCGACTGATAGGTCGACACCACCACGCGATTGATCTTCGCCCGGTCGTGCAGCGGCTTCAGCGCCACGACCAGCTGCGCCGTCGAGCAGTTCGGATTGGCGATGATGTTCTTCTTCGAGAAGCCCACGATCGCGTCGGCGTTCACCTCCGGCACGATCAGCGGCACGTCGGCGTCGTAGCGCCAGGCCGACGAGTTGTCGATCACCACGCAGCCTTGCGCGCCGATCTTCGGCGACCATTCCTTCGACACCGATCCGCCCGCCGACATCAGGCAGATGTCGGTGTCGGAGAAGTCGTAGGCATCGAGCGCCTTCACCTTCAGCGTATGCTCGCCATAGCTGACCTCGGTGCCCTGGCTGCGCCGCGAGGCAAGCGCCACCACCTCGTCCGCCGGGAAGCCGCGCTCGGCGAGCACCCCCAGCATTTCGCGGCCGACATTGCCGGTGGCCCCGGCGACCGCAACCTTGTAGCCCATTGTCCTAGAACTCCCGATCCTCTCCCCCTGGCGCCCGCGATGTTCTTCACCAGAACACCCGGTCTGCTCATCCCGCGGCCTGGCCGGGGGAGAGCTTTGGGCCAGGTGCGAGCGTCAGGCGGTTTTGGTAGTTTTCCCGGTCGTTTTGAGCGTAGATAGCCGCTCGCCGGCGCAGGGCGCCGGGGCAGCCAAGGACGCGGCAGTGGACACGCGCGTGATCATCTGATCGCCCAGCGAGAAAATCGCGCCCCTTCTACGCGAAAGGCCCATGAAGTCAACGGACAAGCGCGTCACGCTGGCAATTGCCGGTCTTGCTGCAGGTCTGCTTTTCGCCCTCGCCGCGACGCCCGCCGCCGCCGGCGACCGCATGAGCGAGGCCGAGATCGAGGCCACGCTCGGCGGCGCCACCCTCGACGGCATCTATTTCGACGGCAATTATTTCACCGAGACCTACCACGAGGACGGCACCATCCGGTATTGGGACGCCGTCTCCGCCGACAGTGGCGAATGGTCGGTGCAGGACGGCCAGTTTTGCACCTTCTACCAGGGCCAGGCGGGCGCCTGTTTCACCGTCGAGCGTGACGGCGCCAACTGCTTCACCTTTTTCGAGAAGAATCCGGATACCGGTGCGATCGATCCGCACAAGTGGACCTCGCGCGGCTGGATTCGGGGCCACGACAACACCTGCACCGACACGCCCGAGGTCAGGCTCTGAGCCCGCTCACACCCCGCTCGGCGCAATGCGGGTCGGCAGCAGCTCGCCGCCGCGCTCCAGCACCGGATAGGCGGCGCCGGCAACCAGGTGCGAGTTGATGCGCTTCAGGTCGCGGATCACATCGAGATGCAGCGCGCTGGTCTCGGCCGTGTCGGTGCGGCCGGCGCGCAGGCGCTCGAAATGCGATTGCGTGGCGGTCGCCTCGATGTCGCGAAAGGCTTCCTTTTCGGCGGCGAGCAGGCGGGCCGCGCGCGGATCGTCGGTCATGAACAGGGCCGCGGCCGTGCGCAGATTGGCAAGCACCCGGTCGAAGATCGCCGTCAGCTCGCCGATTCCCTCCTCGGAGAAGGCAAGCCCGCGTTTCAGGCGCTTGGCGGCCAGCGGCAGCAGGTTGCGGTCGATCGTGTCGCCGGCATGCTCCATGTTGGTCGCAAAGGTGAGGATCTCGTTGAGCCGGCGACGGTCCGCCTGGCTGAGGTCGCTTTCCGGCAGGGCCGTGACATAGGCCTTGATCGCCGTATTGAGCTGGTCGAGCACATCGTCGAGATGCTTGGCTTCCTCGATCTTCAGCCGGTCGCCCTTTTCCAGCCCGTCGCGGGCGCCCCGCAGCATGACTTCGAGCACGTCGACCAGGCGCAGCGCCTCGCGTGCCGCCCCGCCAAGCGCGATCGCCGGGACCGTGCGCGCGCGCGCGTCGAGATAGAGGGGCCGCGACGGATCGGCCGGATCGTTGCGCGCCGGCAGCACGCGCTTCAGCAGCGCCGCATAGGGCTTCAGCAATGGCAGGAAGACGACGGCAAGCGTCAGGTTGAAGAGCGTGTGGAAATCGGCGACGGCGCGGGCCGGATTGGGGTCGATCGCCGTCATCAGCCGCGCCAGTGGCGCGATCAGCGCCAGCGCGACCAGCACGCCGAAGGCCCGGTTGGCGAGATTGCCGAGCGGCAGGCGCCGGTTGGCGGGGTCGTCGCCGGTCCTGGCTTCGAGCACCGGATTGACCGCGGTTCCGAGATTGGCGCCGAGCACGAGGGCGAAAGCCGCATCGGGCGGCACGATGCCCCTGGCGGCCAGCGACATGACGACAAGCACGACCGCGACGCTCGAATGCGCCAGCCAGGTCAGCCCCGCGGCGAGCAGCACGTAGATCAGCGGCGCCACCGAGACCGTCGCAATCACGCGCGCCAGCGTCCCGCCATCCTCGATCGGCGAGACGATGGCGAGAAGCTGGTGCAGGGCGAGCAGCATCAGGCCGAGCCCGATGAAGACGCGGCCGAGATCGTGCGGTAAGGCTACACTGCCGCGGCGGAAAAGGATCAGGCCGATGAGGATCAGCACCGGCGAGAAGGCCGCCACCTCGAAGGAAAAGAGCTGCACGATCAGCGTCGTGCCGACATTGGCGCCGAGCATGACGGCGAGCGCCGGGACCAGGTCGACGACCCCGCCGGCGGCGAAGCCGGCGACCATCAGGCCGGTCGCCGTGCTCGACTGGAGCAGCGCCGTCACCCCGATTCCGGCCAGGAAGGCCGCCAGGCGCTTGCGCAGCGCACTGCTCAGCACCGAGCGCAGCCGCGGCCCGAAGCTCCGCTGGACGCCGGTCTGCACCATGTGCGTGCCCCACAGCAGCAGGGCGACTGCGCCGGCAAGGTTCAGCAAGATGAAGACAGCAGTGCTTTCCATCGTCTCGTCCCGCCGGGAAAATGGCGGCCGCCCGGCTTCACCTGTCCGCACCGCGCGCGTGGCAACGGAGGCGGGCCGATTCTTTATATATTCAATGGAATATCAATTAGCCGCCTTAATTGACAAGATCATGGCGAAAGCCGACACACGCGGCGCTGTCGGCCCCGCATCCGAAATCGCATTTGACGAAAGCACAGAACGCGCCTAAATGCGATTAAGTCGCATTTTCATTCATGGATGACTGCCGCACTTACCCGCAAAGGCCGGTCGCGATCGACCGGAGCCGGAGGGGCTCGGCGGGAGTGTCAGGCAGGAAATACGTGGCAAATTACGCGTCGAAGCGTGGCATGACCGAGCGCACGGTGTCCGGCATCCGCTCTGTGCTGGTCGGTGATCGCAAGGGCGTCATGGCCGCGCGGCTGTTTGCCGGCCCCGCCGTGATCGCCTCGATCGCCTATATGGACCCCGGCAATTTCGCCACCAACATCCAGGGTGGCGCCAGATACGGCTACACGCTGCTGTGGGTGGTGCTCGTCGCCAATCTGATCGCGATGCTGTTCCAGGCGCTGTCCGCCAAGCTCGGCATCGTCACCGGCACCAACCTCGCCGAGATGTGCCGCCAGCGGTTCCCCAGGCCGGTCGTCTGGGCGATGTGGGCGGTCAGCGAGGTGGCGGCGATGGCCACCGACCTCGCCGAGTTCCTCGGCGGCGCCATCGGCCTGGCGCTGCTCTTCAACATGCCGCTCATCTACGGCATGGGCGTCACCGCGGTGGTCACCTATGGCATCCTGATGTTCGAGCGCGGCGGCTTCCGGCCGATGGAGCTGATCATCGGCGCGCTCGTGCTCATCATCGGCGCCTGCTACCTGATCGAGATCTTCATCGCCCCGGTCGACTGGGGCGCGGCGGCCTATCACACGGTGGTGCCGGCGATCCCGGATGCCCAGGCCCTGATGATCTCGGTCGGCATCATCGGCGCCACCGTCATGCCGCACGCCGTCTACCTGCATTCCGGGCTTACCCAGGCGCGCGCGCCGGTCGAGAACGCCGCCGAACGGCGCAAGGTGCTGCGCTTCTCCAACATCGAGGTGGTGATCGCGCTCGCCATCGCCGGCATGGTCAACATGGCGATGGTGATGATGGCGTCAGGCGCCTTCCACGCCGGTCACAGCGATGTCGCCGAGATCGAGACCGCCTACCACACGCTGACGCCACTCTTGGGCGGCGCCGCGGCAACCGTCTTCCTCATCTCGCTGATCGCCTCCGGCACGTCGAGTTCGGTCGTCGGCACCATGGCCGGGCAGATGATCATGCAGGGCTTCGTCAATTTCCGCATCCCCATCTGGGTGCGCCGCCTGGTGACCATGATCCCGGCCTTCATCGTCGTCGGCCTCGGCGTCAATGCCACCCAGGCCCTGGTCGTCTCCCAGGTGATCTTGTCGATCGCGCTCCCCGTGCCGATGATTGCGCTGGTGCTGTTCACCGCCCGCAGCGACATCATGGGCGAGTTCGTCAACCGGCGCCTGACCACCGGCGCCGCCTATGTCGGCGCGGCGATCGTGCTGACGCTCAACGCCATCCTGATCCTGCTGACCTTCGGCGTGCCGATCCCGGGGCTGGCCGCCGGCTGAGCCTGTCAGGTGGCGCTGCGCCGGCCGATTCTGGTCTCGAATTCTTCGATTGCCTCGGGCGCCAGCGGACGCAACGCGTCGAGGGGCGTGACGTTCGGCTTCAGCTCGATGTGCAGCGGACGCGGATTGTCCGCATGGTTGACCTGCAGCAGGTAGGTCTGCTGGTTGCGTGTCTTGACCGCGACATACATCCGCCATCCGCTGAGCGCGGCGAGCGGCGCCGCCAGGCGGTGCAGGCCCCACGGCCGCCACAGCGTCACCGCCGATTGGCCGCTGTCGAAATCGGCCTCGATGCGCACGATCGCGTCGCGCGCGTCGCTGAACATGCGGTAGCCGCCATAGGCCGATGCGGCGAGGAAGCCGACCCCGAACAGCAGGCCGGTATTGTCCGACACCCCCGTCTGATAGCGGACGATCTCCACCACGCCCCAGATCGTGGCGCCGACGAGGATCGCCATCGACAGCCAGTTGCGCAGCACGAAGCCGCGATCGTCGTAGATGCGGATCATCCCGGTGGCGCTCATGTGGCCTTGCCGAGTTCTTCGACGATCGCCTCGCCCATCGCCTGCGTGCCCACCTTCTGGTTGCCCGGCGTCCAGATGTCGGCGGTCCTCAGGCCCCGGTCAAGCACCGCCGAAATCGCCTTTTCCAGCCGGTCGGCGGCTTCCGTCATGGCGAAGGAGTAGCGCAGCGCCATGGCGAAGCTCGCCAGCATGGCGATCGGATTGGCGATGCCCTTGCCGGCAATGTCCGGCGCCGAGCCGTGCACCGGCTCGTAGAGCGCCCGCCGCTTGCCGGTTGCCGGGTCTGGCGCCCCCAGCGATGCCGAGGGCAGCATGCCGAGCGAGCCGGTCAGCATGGCGGCCACATCCGACAGGATGTCGCCGAACAGATTGTCGGTGACGATCACGTCGAACTGCTTGGGCGCCCGCACCAGCTGCATGCCGCCAGCATCGGCGAGCATGTGCTCCAGCCTCACGTCGCTGTAGCCGGCCTTGTGGGTGGCGGTGACCACCTCGTTCCACAGGAGGCCCGACTTCATGACGTTGCGTTTCTCCATCGAGGTCACCTTGTTGCCGCGCGTGCGCGCCAGATCGAATGCGACCCGCGCGATGCGCTCGATCTCGTAGGTATCGTAGACCTGGGTGTCGATGGCGCGCTTCTGGCCGTTGTCGAGCTCGCGGATCTCCTTGGGCTCGCCGAAATAGACGCCGCCGGTGAGCTCGCGCACGATCAGGATGTCGAGCCCTTCGACCAGTTCGCGCTTCAGCGAGGAGGCGTCGGCGAGCGCCGGATAGACGATCGCCGGCCTCAGATTGGCGAACAGGCCGAGATCCTTGCGCAGGCGCAGGAGCCCCGCCTCGGGCCGCACCTCATAGGGCACCCCGTCCCATTTCGGCCCGCCGACGGCGCCGAAGATCACCGCATCGGCGGCCATCGCCTTGGCCATCGCCGCTTCCGAAATCGCCGCGCCATGGGCGTCATAGGCCGAGCCGCCGACCAGCTCCTCCTCGAATTCGAAGGTGTCGCCGCCGGCTTCGTTGAACCAGGCGATCACGCGCCTGACCTCGGCCATGACTTCGGGGCCGACGCCGTCGCCGGGCAGGAGGAGAAGGTGGTTGGTGGTCACAAGACGGCTCCGCGGGAAAGGACGAAGGAAGATGCCTGCTGGTTAGCCGCGGGCGGCCCGCCCCGCAAGTCCGGTCACCGTCGCATGTGCCGCGGCATCATCCCGGGATCGCCAGACCGCGGCTTTCCGCCGACAGGCGCCAGCCGGCGACGTCGCCCAGCATCACCTCGGCCGCCATGCGCACCCGTGCCCTGAGGCTGTGCAGGTTCGCCGGCTCGCCGTCGACCTGCTTGGCCAGCGCCGCGAGACCCCGATGGGTGCGCTGCGAGCGCCGGCTGATGCCGGCGAAATCGCCGATCACCCTGATGCCGTAGGTTGCCGTGGCCAGCGCCGGCAGGCCGGCGGTGAGCGCCGCCACCACCACCCCGAGACTCTCCGCCAGGCTCTCGCCGTGGCCGGCGCCGCCGGCGGCCAGATCCGGCAGCTTGACCGCCAGATAGGCCAGCGCCGCCACCACGGTGAGGCCGAAGCAGGCAAGCCCTGCCCGTTCGAGCCGGTGCTCGAGCTCGTGCATGCGCCGGGCCGCCGTCTCGTGATAGCCGCACTGGTTGGTGAGAAGGCCGATCACCGCGGCCCGCGCCGCGTCAAGGCCGGTGTCGATCAGGCGCGCATGGCGCAGCCCCTGCGCCCGCACCAGCGCACGGGCATACCAGCCCGTCCAGGTCGGCTCGGCGCCGGTCGGTGCCGCCGGCCTCAGCCCGACCACCCACAGAAGCATCGCCACGCGCAGGCGCTCGGCCAGCTCGCGCCCCTCGAACCAGCGCCGGTGCCACTGCTGCTTCAGCCCCAGCAGGGTATTGAGGACCACGGCCGCGATCAGAAAGATCTCGAGAGCCACCAGCCCCAGCTTCCAGTCGTGGCGCACGACGGAGATCGCCGCGCAGGCGACCGCGAAGGCGCCGAAGACGAAGTTGAGGATGAAGGCGCCGCGAAAGATCTGGGCAAACAGCGAGCCGATGAAATCGGCCCAGCCAAAGCCGGCGGCAAGCACCGACGAACGCGCCGCCGCCGGCTGATCGGCGGCCACTGCCGGCATCAAGGCCGATTCCCCTTCCGCCAGGGCCGCCGGCGCCGCCAGCCGCATGTGCCGGCCCGCCAGGCGCTGGACGCCGGTGAGCGCCATCAGCAGGGGAAAACCGATGCGCACCGTGTATCGCGGCGCCACTTCCGCGAAATAGTGGTCGAGGCTCGCTCTTTCGTCCTCGTGATGCTCACCTGTCGCCAGCGCGGCAGGCGGACGCAGCAGGGCATCGACCAGACCCGCCAGACCCGTTTCGAGATCGCCGGCCGGTACGTCGGCCACCCGCCCGGTCGGCACCACCGCCTCGTCCAGTCCGTGCCAGCGCAGATGCGGCGGCTTTTTGCCGTTCGCGTCGATGATGACCAGCGGCCGGCCGTCGCGCGATGCCGCTTCCATCGTGTCGGTGGTGCCGCCGCGCCCGTTCGACGGACCGCCGTCCCAGATCGCCACGACCACATCCGACTGGTCGACCACCGTATAGGCCGCCACCTCATAGGCACCGGCTTCCGCTTCACGGCGCCCCGGCAGCTCCAGCACCGCCCGCGCCTTGCCGATCAGCGCCCGGAACTCCGCGCGCGACGATTCGTCGGCGAAATCGGTCTCGAACTCTTCCCGCGCGAAGGGCAGCACGACGTCGAGGGCGAAGCTCAGCCCATTGTCGCCCTTGCCCATCCGCTCGATGAACACCTGCGCCGCAATGCGATCGGCCCCCTCGGCCAGCGAATCGACCAGCGACAGCACCGCCTCACCCGAAAAGACCGGGCTGTAGTCGGCATGCGCCTTGCGCATTGCCGTTGTGATTGCCGCGAGCACCGCGTCGATGTCGGCCGCCACCGTATCGCGCGCCGCCTGCGGCAGGCGGTTCGGGCGGTGGCCGATGATCCCGACGGAGAGAGCCAGGGGTGGCTTGGGCGGGTGATGGGTCACTGGGCTTCGCTCTCCGTCAACGGGGGCGGGGGGCAAATCAGAAGATCTTGTAGCGCTCGTCTTCGTCCTCGCGGCTCGGCGGACCGGGATCGTCCGGCGCCCGCGGCATCAGCTCTTCATGGATCAGCTGCGCACCGGCCGGTTTCGCCGCCGCCGGCTTCGGCTCGGACGGCTTCGGCTCGGACGGCTTCGGTTCCGCCGCCGCGGGCCTGGCCTCGACCGGCTTTGTCTCGACCGGCCTGGTCTCCGCCGGCTTCGCTTCCACTGGCTGCGGTGCAGGCGCCGGCGGCGTTTCCGTGGCCGGCATCGCCGTCACCGCCTTTGCCTCGACGGTCGGCGGTTCGCTCGCCGTCGCCCACGCCTCGATCTCCACCTGGCGCTGCGCCGGCAGGTGGGCGGGCGGCACCTTCCATTCGAAGGCATCGACGCGGCCGCTCACTGGCGAGATCGGCGCCCATTCGGAGAACACCCGCCCGTCGGCGATCCATGCCGGATCGCGCGGTGCGCCGAGGGCCCGTGCCAGCCAGGCCCGCACCCGACCCTGGTCGCCGTGCTCGCCCTCTTCGATCTCCGCCATCAGCAGGCAGACGCCCTCGCTCGGCTGCAGCCTGATCATGCCGCCAAGCGCCTCGCGCGCCGCCGTCCAGTCACGCGCATCGATCGCTGCGCGGGCGATCGCCATGGCGCCTTCGGCATGATTGGCGCGCAGGCCCGCCAGCTTCTGCACGCGCTTCAGCCGGTCGCGCACCGAATCGCCGGTTCTGACCGCCGCATAGGCCGCCGCGATATCGGGATGGGGCGATGCCCGCCACGCCGTTTCCAGGATGCGCGCCGCCCGCCGGAAATCGCCGTGCCGGGTCAGCAGCCGCGCGGCGGTGACCGAGGCCGGCACCAGATTGGGAGCGAGGCGATGCGCCTCGACCGCCAGGCCGCGCGCCTCCTCCGGCTCGCCGGCCTCCAGTTGCATCGCTTGGGCCGTCAGCAGCACCGCGCGCAGGCGCTCGGCCGTCGTGCGGTCGATCGTGCCGGCATCGGCATTGGCGGCAAGCGTCTTCAGCGCTCCCTGCCAGTCGCCCGCCTGGCACTGATAGTCGAACAGGGCCGTTCCGGCCCAGGCGACCTTCGGCGAAATGCGCATCGCCTCTTCTGCGAAGTGCCGTGCCGCGGTGTGCTCGCCGGTGCGCCGCGCCTCGACGAACAGGCCGTGCAGGCCGAGCACCCGCGTCTCGGCGGTCTCCGACAGGGCGGTGAAGGCCGAGCGCGCAGCGCTGCTGTCGCCGGCGATCTGCGCCGCCTGCGCCGAGAGCAGCAGGACCAGCGGCTCCTGTTTGCCGAGCAGCGACTGCGATTCGCGCGCCGCCCGCTGCGCCGCGCGCATATCGCCGGCGCCGATGGCGATCATGCCGCGCGACAGCGCCCGGTAACCGCGGTCGCGCCGGCGGCTGCCGAAGAATTGGCCGACCGCCTGCGGCGTGCGCAGCACCGCGCGCAGGAACGCCCCGACGATGGCGATCAGCGCGATCACGATGGCCGCGCCGACCACCGCCACCATCACCGAGGTGTGCACCTCGTAGCCCTGCCAGTCGATGAGCAGCTGGCCCGGCCGCTCCGCCAGCCAGACGAAGCCGGCGGCGGCCAGGAACACGGCGATGACATAGACAAGAACGCGGATCATGTCGGTCCGTTCCCGGCGCCCGGCTTGATACGCTCGGCGATCTTGACGATCAGCCCGTCGATGGTGACGCGGTCCGTCGCCGTGGCCGCCCATGCGGCGGAAGCCTCCTTGCCGGCCGCAGGCAGGCCGTCGCGCTCCTTGAGCGCCTTGGCGAAATCGCCGGCATCGACCGCGGCGCGCATGCGCGAGACGATCGCTGCCGGATCGTCGCCGGCGACCGGCCCGGCCGGCCGCACCGTCACCAGCGAACCGATCCCGGCGAGGATCCGGTCGAGGAGGCCGGCATTCGGGTTGGCCTGCGTCGACGCCTTGACGATCGCGTCGCCGACCTGGCCGAATGCGGCCGCCAGCGCCGCCTTGGTCGGCACGCCTTTTTCGGCAAAGGGCTTCAGCGCGGCGACGTCGTCGGCCGGCAGGCCGAGAGCGGCGGCGAGGTCGAGATCGGTGGTGAACGGCACGCCTTCGTCCACCGCCCGTCTCAGCGCCACCACCGCGATGGCGCGGGCCGCCACGGTGCTGTCGCTTGGACCGGCCGACAGCTTCTTTTCGAGCCCGGCCATGCGGTCGCCGAGGGCATTGATCTTGGTCTGCACATCATCGATGCGGTGGGAGAGCGCCACGATCTCTTCCGATCCGGCGCCGCTGCCGCCACTGCCCGCGGTTCCGCCCGTTTCGAGCTGCGCGACGCGCGCCGCCAGCGCCGCCAGTTCGTCACGGGTCGCGCCCGGCGGCAACCCATCGACCTTCTTGGTCAGCGCCGCCAGCTTGTTCTCGATCACGGTGAGGTCGCCCTGCGTCGCCAGAGCGCCCACCTCCTTCTGCAACTGGGCGACCCTGCCATCCAGACCTTCGACGGTGGTCTTGCTCGGCAGGTTCTGGGTGATCATCTCGACCGCCGAGAGCCGCCGGTCGAGCGCCGCCACCGCCTCGCTCGCGGCCTTTGCCTGATCCGCCGCCTGCACCGCCGCCGAGCGCCCCGGCGCCGGCACCAGGCCGATCGCCTGCAGGACGACGAGCAGGATCAGCGCAACGATGCCGCCGGCCACGCCGGCAAGCGCGGCGCGCGTCCAGCCATCGTCGCTGCCGATGATGCTCGCTCCCGGCAGCCATGTCGTGCGCGCTGGCTCGCTCGTCTCCGGCTCGGCCGCTTCGGGCTCGGCCGCAGCCGGCGCCGGTTCGGGCTCCGCCTGTCCGGTCTCCACCGGTTGCTGGGCGGCCTCTTCTGTCGCAGCCGCGACCGGCTCCGGCTCCGTCTTCGGCGCCTCGGCTTGCTCTGCGGCAACGCGTTCTGCGGTCAGGTCGATGGTAACCGGCGGACGCCGGCGGCGCGTGCGGCTCTTGCCCGCGGCCGGCTTGTCGTCCCGTGCTCCGTCGTCTTCGGCGGCCATGCTTTCCTCGTCGAATTCCGACAATCCTCATCCCTACAATACAGGGTTATCGCGCCGCGGCCATGTCGGCCGGCACCGATTCAGCGCGGCGGAATCGTCGCCAGAAGACTGGCCTCGTTCGGTTCCGCTGCAACATGCAGGGTCCTTGCCAGGCTCTGCAGCGGTCCGGCCACCTGCGCCGACAGGGCGAAGGCATGCGCCAGGCGGACGGGCCGGCCGGCGACGAGATCGCGGAAGATCTCCGCCGTCCGCCGCGAATAGAACAGCGCCCCGTCGATGGTGCCGGCGGCGAGCGCCGCGGCAAGCTCGGGGCTCAGGCTTTCCGCCCGTTCTGCCCGATAGGCTTCCACCATCTGCAGGTCATAGCCGGCTTCTTCCAGATGCTGCGCCAGATTGCCGCTCAGATCCCGGGCAGCGGCATAGACGACCGGCCCCTGCGTCTTCGGCAGGACCGCGCCGATCACCCGGATGAGCGCCGCGCCTTCGCCGGCGCCCGCCGTCACGTCGTGGAAACCGGCCTTCCGTGCCGCCGCGCCGGTCGCCTCGCCAACCGCGAACAGCGGCACGTCGGACCAGCCGGCCGCCTGCGGCCAGGTCTTGAGCGCGCTGACGCCATTGCGGCTGGTGACGATCAGCCCGGCCGGTCGCGGCAGGGTCCCCGGCGGATCGTTGAGAACGATTTTCAGCATCGGTGCGACGACGACGCTGTGGCCGAGCGCCGCGAGCCGCCGCGCCGTGGCGCTCGCATCAGGTTCCGGCCGCGTCACCAGCAGGTGCATGGCGTCAGCCTGCGAAAAAGTCCGGCCCACCGCGCCGGGCAAGCTCTCTGCCGGCATCGGCGCCGAGCGCTTCCGCCTCGCTGACGCTGCCCAGCCGCGCGACTTCATGCGCTTGGCTGCCGTCCGGCTTGACGATGATGCCGCGGAAGCTGAGCGCCGTGCCGTCGATTTCGGCCAGCCCGCCGATCGGCGTGCGGCAGGAGCCGTCGAGCACGGCGAGGAAGGCACGCTCGCTCCTCAGCGCCAGCGACGTGGCGCCATGGTCGATCTGCCCGAGCGCCTCCAGCACGTCCCCGTCGCCGACGCGCGCCGTGATGGCGATCGCCCCCTGGCCCGGCGCCGGCAGCCATTCCTCGGTCGCCAGGATGCCGGCGGCACGATCGGCAAGGCCGAGCCGTTCGAGCCCGGCCAGTGCCAGCAGCGTGGCATCGGCCTCGCCGGCATCGAGCTTCTTGAGCCGCGTCTGCACATTGCCGCGCATGGGCACGATGGTCAGGTCCGGCCTCAGCCTGAGCGCCAGCGCGGCGCGCCTGAGCGATGCCGTGCCGATCACCGCGCCCTCCGGCAGGTCGCGCACGTGGCGCGCCCGCGGCGACAGGAAGGCGTCGCGCACGTCGGCGCGCGGCAGGCAGGCGGCAATCGCGATGCCGTCCGGCAAGGCTGTGGGCAGGTCCTTGGCCGAATGCACGGCAAGATCGATCCGCCCGGCGATGAGCGCCTCGTCGATTTCCTTGGTGAACAGCCCCTTGCCGCCGGCTTCCGCCAGCGGCCGGTCGGTGATGCGGTCGCCGGTCGTGCGGATCGGCGCGATCGCCCCCTGCCGGCCGATCCGGCCGAGCGCCGCGCGCACGGCTTCCGCCTGCCACAGCGCCAGCGGGCTGCCGCGCGTGCCGATGTTGAGGGTGGCGGTGCGTGTCTCGGCCGATTGCAACGAATGCATCCACGGTGTTAGGGGCAGATGAGCGGTTCCCTCTATTGGCCGATCCTGCCCGCTGAAGCGAGGGCCAAAATAGCGAAAATCATGGTCAATCGGCGATCGATCGTTCTCGGCATCGAGACCAGTTGCGACGAGACCGCCGCTGCGGTGGTCGTGCGCAACCCGGACGGGACCGGCAGCATCCTCTCCGACATCGTGCTCTCCCAGGTCGAGGACCATGCCGCCTTTGGCGGCGTCGTGCCGGAAATCGCCGCCCGCGCCCATGTCGAGGTGCTCGACGACGTGGTCCGCGCCGCGCTCGCCCAGGCCGGCCACAGCGTCGCCGAGATCGACGCGGTTGCCGCCACCGCCGGCCCGGGACTGATCGGCGGCGTGCTGGTCGGGCTCACCACGGCCAAGGCGATCGCACTTGCCGCCGACAAGCCGCTGATCGCCGTCAACCACCTCGAAGGCCACGCGCTCACCGCCCGCCTCACCGACGGCATCGCCTTCCCCTATCTGCTGCTGCTGGTTTCCGGCGGCCACAGCCAGTTCCTCGCGGTGGAAGATGTCGGCCGCTATCGCCGTCTCGGCTCGACCATCGACGATGCGCTCGGCGAGGCCTTCGACAAGGCGGCCAAGCTCTTGGGGCTTCCCTATCCCGGCGGCCCGGCGGTGGAAGAGGCCGCCAGGACCGGCGATCCGACGCGCTTCTCCCTGCCCCGCCCGCTCATCGACCGGCCGGGCGCCGATTTCTCCTTCTCCGGCCTCAAGACCGCCGTGCGCCTTGCCGCCGAAGGCGCCGCACCCCTGTCGGACCAGGACGTCGCCGATCTCTGCGCTTCCTTTCAGGGCGCGGTCACCGACATCGTCGCCAATCGCGCCGACCACGCCATGCGCGCCTTCATGACCGGCCATGACGGGCCGCATGTGCTGGTCGCCGCCGGCGGCGTTGCCGCCAATCAGGCCCTGCGCGACGCGCTGCGCACCGCTGCCGGGCGCCACGGCTTCCGCGTCATCGTGCCGCCGCCGCGCCTGTGCTCCGACAATGGCGTTATGATCGCCTGGGCAGGCGCCGAGCGCCTCGCCCGCGGCCTTACCGATCCGCTCGCCGTCGCCGCCCGCCCGCGCTGGCCGCTCGACGAGCTGGCCGCGCCCAAGCTCGGCGCCGGAACCAAGGGAGCCCGCGCATGATCGAATCGTTCGGCGTCATCGGCGGCGGCGCCTGGGGCACCGCGCTCGCCCTGACGGCGGCCCGTGCCGGCCGCGCCGTCCGCCTGTGGGCGCGCGACCGCGATACCGTCGCGGCCATCGACGAGCGCCACGAGAACCCGCGCTATCTGCCCGGCATCGCCCTCGACCATGTGCCGGCCACCGATTCGCTGGCGGTGGCGCTCAGAGCCGAGGCCGTCATCCTCGCCGTTCCGGCCCAGGAGACCCGTGCCGTCGCCACTGCCGCCGCACCCTATATCCCGGCCGGCACGCCGCTGGTCATCGCCGCCAAGGGGCTCGAGCGCGACACCGGCAAGCGCCTCACGGAAGTCGTCGCCGAAGTGGCGCCGGAGACCGTGCCGGCGGTCATCTCCGGCCCGAGTTTTGCCGAGGATGTCGCCCGCGGCCTGCCCACCGCCGTCACCATCGCCGCCGCGGACGAGGCACTGGCGCTCGCCCTCTGCCGGGCGCTCGCCAATCCCGGCTTCCGTCCCTATGCCGAGACCGACGTGACCGGCGTCGAGATCGGCGGCGCCGTCAAGAACGTGCTCGCCATCGCCGCCGGCATCGTCTCCGGGCGCGATCTCGGCGCCAGCGCGCTGGCAGCGCTGACCGCCCGCGCCTTTGCCGAACTCCGCCGCCTCGGCGAGCCCCTCGGCGCCCGCCCCGAGACGCTGATGGGCCTGTCCGGCCTCGGCGATCTGGTGCTCACCTGTTCAGGCCCGCAGTCGCGCAACTTCTCCTATGGCCGGCATCTCGGCCGCGGCGGCGCCTTCGATGCGCCCCATGCGCTTGCCGAGGGCATCGCCACGGCGGGCGTGGCCCGCGACCTCGCCCGGCAATATGCCGTCTCGACGCCGATCATCGATGCCGTCGCCGCCATCGTCGAACACGCGCTGACCATCGACGAAGCCATCGACGGGCTGCTCAGCCGGCCGCTGAAGCGCGAAGCCGACTGATCAGCGCGCATTCTTCGTCACCACGCAGGCGCCGCCGGCGGCATGCAGGTCGCGGCAGATCTTGTCCGCATCCGCGCGCGTATCGGCAGGCAGGCGGATCGCATAGAACGGCGCCCGCCCGCGGCTTGCCATGACGGATCTGAGGATGAGCGGCGGGCCGTCGCCGATGATCTTGCCGAATCTGCTTTGCACTCTGGCATAGCGCGACAGCGCCCGCGCCTGCGAGAAATCGCCGGCGACCTGGACGCCCCAGGGCGCCCACGGCGCCGAGTTGAGGCTGGCCGGAACGATCGCGGCGCCGGCCCCCTTGGCCAGCAGCGCGGCGACATCGGCGCAACGCGCCGCTTCGGCGGCAACGGCTGCCGGCGCCGGCGGCGCAGCATCCACGGCAATGTCGCTCTTCCATTCCTCGGCGGTGCGCCCGGTGATGAAGACGACATAGTCCCGCGTCTCCCACGGCAGCCCCTTGCCGCCGGCCAGCCAGTCCGCGACACGCTGTTCGCCCGCATTGTAGGCCGCCGCGGCCAGCCCGATATTGCCGAACTGCGCGTCGAGATCGTGAAGATAGGCGGCCGAGGCGGCGATCGCCGCGCGTGCATCGAAGGGGTCGGCGAGCGCCCGCCGTGCCGCCGTGTCCGGCATGAACTGGGCGATCCCTTGCGCCCCCTTGGGGCTGAGCGCATCGGCGTTGAAGCGGCTTTCGCGCCAGACCAGCCGCGTAAAGAAATCGACCGGCAGGTCGTTCGCCGCCGCTGCCGCCTCGATCAGCTCACAGACCGTCTCTTCCTTTGCCGGTTCGTTTGTGCCCGGCGCGGCAGCGTCATCGCCGGCATGGGCGAGACCGCCCGCCCCGCCGAGCAGGCCTGCCAGCATTGCCATGCGAAGTGCCAGCCGCATCCGCCAGCCTCTGCCGCGATCCGCCGGTCGCCGACATAGTCTCGCTGTCCGGCGTGGCCAAAGCATGTTGGCGGCGGCCGCGGAGCGCAACCCTTGAATGCGCTTTGGCGGTGCCGATCGCCGTGAGCGCCGGCATGCGTGGCCTCGACCGGGTGCTGACGAGCGCCACGAGCGCGAAGCCTTCGCGCGAAGGCAGCGGAGCACGACTTGCCGAACTGCGCTCTACTTGCCGTCGCTCAACGACGGGAGGGATCGATGTCGACTTCCGAGCACACAACACGACCAGACGAACCGGACACCATCGCGACGCCGACCGATCTCACGGCGACGGAGGTCGGCTGCTACGTCCGCGACCTTGCCCATGGCATGCGCCATGTCACCCAGCGCGTCGACCAGAAGGAGGTCCGCTTCCTCGATTATCTGTTGGCGATTCTGGAGGAAGAGGCGCGCAAGATCGGCGAGCATTCCTACCACTAGAGTCCTTCTGGTCAGGCGGTCGTCGATCACCCGTCGCGCCGGTGGACCTTGTGGCTGGGCCGCGCCGTCTTGGCGGCGAGAATCCGCGCCTGTTCCTCGAGCGCTTCCAGGATCAGCGGATCGAGCGCCGGATCGTCCGACGAGTAGGCGTGGGCGGCACGCATCGCACCTCTCAGCGACAGGTCGGACATGGTGACCACCGCGGCAACCGGACCCGGCCCGCTGGCGGTATTGATCGACGCAAAGCCGCCCATCATCGGACGCGCGCCGGGCAACCATCTGAGCACCATCAGGCTCGGCTCGAGCACGCCAAAGGCGTTGAGCCCGACGAAATAGAGCCAATGGGCGCGCTCGATCACGACGCCGCGATGATCGCCCAGGAACTGCCCCCACCACGACCCGCGGCGCTCGGTCATTCCGGTCACCCGCCGGAAGGTCGTCAGGTTCTCGTCGTTGCGCACGACGATCGTCGACTGAACGACGCTCCCGCGTTCCCGCAACTGCGAAAAGTGTGCCGCATAGATCCCCGGCGCGATGGACGGCTTCGAGTTGGAGTAGAGCAGTCTGAGAATTGACCCGACCTCGGCGTGCGACCACGGCGGTTTGCGCGGGCTCAACGCCGGTGCGTCGGGTCCGCTCGATGCGCGGCCGGCACCGGGAGAACGGAAGAGCTCCGCCTCGGCTATATTGAAGTAGCGGCAGATCTTCCGACGGTTGGCCGCGTTGGGGATCGCGCTTCCGACCAGATACCGGTTGAACTGCTGGCGATTGATCTTGGTCGCGCGGCAGATGGCAGCAATACTCGGCTCGCGCCGGCACAGGCGCGTGAGATTGTGCGCAAGATTCGCCGCTGACTCCTCGACACCCGGTGCCATGCCCAACCCGCTCCCCGCGCTATTCTTGCAGCACCCCCCGGTTACTCGTCAAATTCCAAACACCGAAACCAGCCATGTCGGAAACCCGCCGGTATTCGGTGCTTCGGGCTGCAATTACTGCTTGTGCACTGGTTGTGTATCGCCGACGAATAACAATCGTGGTGCTCGCGGCTGTTGGTGGGTAGACTGAGTCTGGCTGTTTTCGGTTGTTCGCCCGCGAGAAGGACATGACGAATAGACAACCTCATCCCATCGACCGCCTTGTCGGTTCGCGCGTGCGTCTGTTCCGCACGGCACAGGGCCTTTCGCAGTCACGACTGGCGGGAGATCTCGGCATCACCTTTCAGCAGGTGCAGAAATACGAGAACGGCACGAACCGCATCAGTGCCAGCCGGCTCTTCGAGATATCGCGCCTGTTGGGGGTAGGGGTTACGGAACTGTACGGAAGTACGGAGGACGTCAGCCCGGGCTTTGCCGATGAGGTCGCCAGCACGCTGCCTTCCATGCTCGATCACAAGATCATACGGGCGCTGTCACGCATCGACGACGACCGCATCAAGCGCAAGGTTCTGGCATTGATCCGCACGCTTGCGCCCGAGATGGAAGACGAAGGCATCTGACCAGCGCTGGCCGGGTATCGTGCGCGGCAACAGGCGAGGCCTGAAGCCGGCTCGCGCTGCTGTTCCGGCTGCGCCCGATTGCACATCCCTGCCGGCAAGGCGCTGCCCCGCCCGCGGTCTGCCGGCGGGCGGTATGGACGCCGTGCCGCCCGCTCTCTAGTTTGGCGCTCGAGCGCAGGGAGCACCGCCCATGGCCTACTGGTTGTTCAAGTCCGAGCCCGACACCTGGTCCTGGGACGATCAGGTCGCCAGGGGCAAGGCCGGTCAGGAATGGGACGGCGTGCGCAACTTCACCGCCCGCAACAACATGCGCGCCATGAAGACGGGCGATCGCGGCTTCTTCTATCACTCCGGCGAGGCGAAGGCCGTCGTCGGCATCGTCGCGGTGGTGCGCGAGGCCCATCCCGATTCGACCGACACGGAAGGCCGATGGGACTGTGTCGACATCGCTGCCGTTCAGCCGCTGCCGAGGCCCGTGACGCTGGCCGCCGTCAAGGCCGACACGGCGCTCGCCGACATGGCCCTGGTCAAGCTTTCCCGCCTCTCGGTCCAGCCGGTCACCGAGGCCGAGTGGAAGCGGGTGTGCAAGATGGGCGGACTATAGAACAGGCTCCATTAACTGACAGCAGCGATGATCCACGCAACCATCGCGCGCATCTGCTAGTCTTGCCGCGCGGCGCCAGTAGCGTGGAGTATGTGTTTTGCGTTCGTCTTGCGTATTCGTGCTGTCGGCCGTTGCCGTGCTGGCCGGCTCTCTCCCTGTCCTTGCCGCCTGCAGCGATCCCGACGCCATCGGCGTCTCGCGGACGCTTGCCGTCGATACCAGCCGGGCGCTCGCGGTCGGCACCATCCAGTATCGCGCCGACCTGCCGCTCGCCGAGAACGAGGTCGTCCTCACCTTCGACGACGGACCGCTCCCCGGCCCGACCGATCGCGTTCTCGCGGCACTCCGCGACGCCTGCACGCATGCCACATTTTTCGCCGTCGGCCGCATGGCCAGGGCCTATCCCGGCGTGCTGCGCCGCGCCGCCGCCGACGGCAACACCATCGCCACCCACACCTGGAGCCATCCGCTATCGCTGTCGCGCCTGCCGGTCACCGCCGCCGCGCGCGAGATCGATCGCGGCATCGCTGCCGTCACCGCGGTTCTGGGCCACGCGCCGGCGCCTTTCTTCCGTTTCCCCGGCCTCGGCCAGACCCGCACCCTGCGCAACCGGCTGACCGCCAAGGGCATTGCCGTCTTCAGCGCCGACGTCGTCGGCGACGACTGGACCGGCATTTCCGCCGACGCCATCCGCCGCAAGGTGCTCATGCGCCTGAAGATCCATCACGGCGGCATCGTGCTCCTCCACGACACCAAGCACGCCACCGCCCGCATGCTGCCGCAACTCCTCAAGGACATGAAGGCCGCCGGCTATCGCATCGTCGACATCGTGCCGGCCGCACCGGCGACGCCGGTGGCGTTTGCCCGGCCGACGACGGCGCCACCCGCATCGCCGCCGCACGGATCGGCCCGCGCGCCGGCGCTCTGACCCTGATCCAGGCAAAGGGCACCGCATGGCGGTGCCCTTTTACAGTCTGTAAATCCATCACCGCCCACCGAAGGCATTGTCACAGCTTGACAATTCTTGCCCGGTGGCGGGCGCAGCACTTCCCGCCGACCGCCTAAAGGCTTGCATCCCCCCATCCCCCCGCGCTTATAAGAGGTCCAAATCCGGCTCGAAGCCGGACAGCGAATATCGGGAGGGAAGGGCATGTCCGAGGTCACCGTCCATCCGGTTCCGGCCGAATGGAAGAGCCGCGCCTATATCGACAACGACAAGTATCTCGCAATGTACAAGCGCTCGGTCGACGACCCCGAGGGCTTCTGGCGCGAGCATGCGGGCCGCATCGACTGGATCAAGCCCTTCACCAAGGTGAAGAACGTCTCCTACGCGGCGCCCGACGTCTCGATCAAATGGTTCGAGGACGGCAGCCTCAACGTCTCCGCCAACTGCATCGACCGTCATCTGGCCACCCGCGGCGACCAGGTCGCCATCCTGTGGGAGCCGGACGACCCCAAGGCCGAGGTCCGCACGCTCACCTACAGGGAGCTGCACCACGAGGTCTCGGTCTTCGCCAATGTGCTCAAGAAGCTGGGCGTCCGGAAGGGCGACCGGGTCACCATCTACCTGCCGATGATCCCCGAGACGGCGGTGGCGATGCTTGCCTGCACCCGCATCGGCGCCATCCATTCGGTGGTCTTCGCCGGCTTCTCGCCGGACAGCCTCGGCGGGCGCATCGACGACTGCCGCTCCAACATCGTCATCACCGCCGACTGGGGCCTGCGCGGCGGCCGCAAGGTGCCGCTCAAGCACAATACCGACGAAGCGCTGATGCGCTCGCTCGGCGACGAGAAGGTGATCGTCATCCGCCATACCGGCGACGAGTGCGCCATGCAGTCCGGGCGCGACTTCTGGTACCACGACCTGGCCGACGGCGTGTCCGCCGATTGCCCGGCGGAGGCGATGAACGCCGAGGATCCGCTGTTCATCCTCTACACCTCCGGCTCCACCGGCAAGCCGAAGGGCGTGCTGCACACCACCGGCGGCTATCTGGTGTGGACCTCGCTCACCCATCAGCTCGTCTTCGACTATCATGACGGCGACATCTACTGGTGCGCTGCCGATGTCGGCTGGGTCACCGGCCACAGCTACATCGTCTATGGGCCGCTGGCCAACGGCGCTACCACGCTCATGTTCGAAGGCGTGCCCAACTGGCCGACGCCCTCGCGCATCTGGGAGGTGGTCGACAAGCACAAGGTCAACATCATCTACACCGCCCCCACGGCGCTGCGCGCGCTGATGGGCGCCGGCAACGACCATGTCACCAAGACCTCGCGCAAGTCGCTGCGCCTGCTCGGCACGGTCGGCGAGCCGATCAATCCGGAAGCCTGGGAGTGGTACTGGAAGGTCGTCGGCGAGGGCCGCTGCCCGATCGTCGACACCTGGTGGCAGACCGAGACCGGCGGCATCATGATCACGCCGCTTCCCGGCGCCACCGACCTCAAGGCCGGCTCGGCGACGCGCCCCTTCTTCGGCGTCAAGCCGGCGCTGGTCACCGCCGAAGGCGTGCCGATCGAGGGGCCGGGTGCCGGCAACCTGATCCTCACCGAATTCATGGCCGGGCCAGATGCGCACCGTCTATGGCGACCACCGGCGCTTCGTCGACACCTATTTCATGGCCTATCCCGGCAACTACTTCACCGGCGACGGCTGCCGGCGCGACGAGGACGGCTATTACTGGATCACCGGCCGCGTCGACGACGTCATCAACGTCTCCGGCCACCGCCTCGGCACCGCCGAGATCGAATCGGCGCTGGTCGCCCATGAGAAGGTGTCGGAGGCGGCGGTGGTCGGCTATCCCCACCCCGTCAAGGGCCAGGGCATCTATGCCTACATCACGCTGATGCACGGCGACGTGCCGTCGGACGCGTTGCGCAAGGAACTCGTCCAGTGGGTGCGCCACGAGATCGGCCCCTTCGCCCAGCCCGACCTCATCCAGTTCTCGCCCGGCCTGCCCAAGACGCGCTCGGGCAAGATCATGCGCCGGATTCTCAGGAAGATCGCCGAGGACGATTTCTCCAATCTCGGCGACACCACGACGCTGGCCGACCCGTCGGTCATCGACGATCTCGTCGCCAACCGCCAGAACAAGCACGAACAGGCCTAGGCCGAAGCGCGCGCCCCGGCCGTCCTCCGCGGCGGCCGGCCGCCGATCTCATTGGGTGCCGAAGGCCAGCCCGCACCAGTCGCCGCGTTTTCCCCCGTCATAGGGCGCGCGCCAGACCGCTCGCCAGCATCGCATCGGAAAGGTCGAGTCCGTCGGGCACGGTCGTCACGTCCGCCTCGACCCGGCCGTAATACTTGTCGCCCTCGATATTGGTGAGCCGCACCTGCGGCGTCGTCTCTTCGCCAAGCAGCCGTTTCGCCTGCAGCGCGAGGTCCTTCTCCCGCTGGCAGCGGCCGTGCAGTTCGGGCGCGTCGATGCCGCGCAGGCGCACCCGTGTGGTCAGCGCCACGCCGAGCCACACCGGCACTTCCACCGCCAGCGTGTCCCCGTCGATCACCGCCTTCACATCGGCGACGAACGGCCCGGCCAGCCGCTCCTTGCCCTCGGCCCCGATGGAACTCGCGGCAAGCGCCAGGACCAGCAGCACCCCGCACAAAGCCCTTTGAATGCTCGACATGCCGGACCTTTCGCAAATCAACAGGAATATATTCCCAATACACCCATTCGCGCGCAAACTGAAGGGCATCCTTCATATTTATCATAGGTTGCATAATGATCGATATACCCGCGAGAGGCGTGGCAACCTCTGGCGTTGCGCGTGCGCGCTGCCGGCCCGCCCTTGCAGGCGGACCGGGGGCGCCCGACATAAATGCGGACTTGAGGGGCAAAACGGAGAACCTCGGCAGTCCCATGAATACGCTTCGCACCGGCATGCTTCTGGCGGCATTGACCGCCGTTTTTCTGGGCGTCGGTTTCCTCATCGGTGGCACCGGCGGCGCCTTCATCGCCTTCCTCTTCGCCGCCGGCATGAACTTTTTCTCCTACTGGAACGCCGACAAGCTGGTGCTGTCGATGAACCGCGCCCGCGAAGTCGACGAACGAAGCGCGCCGGAATTCTACGGCCTCGTCCGCGACCTTGCCGCCCGCGCCGGTCTGCCCATGCCGCGCGTCTATGTCGCCGACAACCCGCAGCCCAATGCCTTCGCCACCGGCCGCAACCCCGAGCACGCCGCGGTTTGCGCCACCACCGGCCTGTTGCAGATGCTCTCCCGCGACGAGATTGCCGGTGTCATGGCCCATGAGCTCGGCCATGTCAGGAACCGCGACACGCTCACCATGACGATCACCGCCACGCTTGCCGGCGCCGTTTCCATGCTCGCCAATTTCGGCCTGTTCTTCGGCGGCTTCGGCGGCAACCGCAACAATCCGCTGGGCTTCGTCGGCGTGCTCGTCGCCGCCCTGGTCGCCCCCTTTGCCGCGATGATCGTCCAGATGGCGATCAGCCGCACGCGCGAATATTCCGCCGACCGCGCCGGCGCCGAGATCAGCGGCCGCCCGGACGCGCTCGCATCGGCGCTCGCCAAGATCGAGAACGCCGCCCGCCGCATCCCCAATGCGGCGGCCGAGCAGAACCCGGCGGCTGCCCATCTGTTCATCGTCAACCCGCTCTCCGGGGCACGCATGGACAATCTGTTCTCGACCCACCCGGCAACCGAGAACCGCATCGCCGCCCTGATGGAGATGGCCAGGGAATCCGGCATGCGCCCGGCAGGTCCGTCCGCTGGCCCCCCGGTCGGCGGCGCCGCCGCCCGACCCTCGGTTGCAGTCCCCCGTGTCGGCACCACCGGCCGCCCGCGTGGCCCATGGGGATAGAGGCTTTTTCAACCACGCCGGTCGTGAAACGGAATGGGCCGATCTGGCAGAAAAAGGCTCTCGGGCTTGTTGCCGGGCGGTTCGTGCCTTAACCGACGGACCTGATGAATCAATCCCCACGCCAGCCCGCCGGCCTCGCCGCCCGCACTGCCGCAGCCTCCCTGCTTGCCGGCGTGCTCGACCGCCGGCAGCCGCTCGACGCCCTGCTCGATCATGACAGCGCCTTCGCCGCGCTGCCCGATCGCGACCGGCGGCTCGCCCGCGCCATCGCCTCCACCGCGCTCCGCCGCCACGGCGAGGTGCACGCGCTTCTCGACCGGCTCATCGAAAAGAAGCCGCCGCGCTCGCGCGATTTCTTCCATGTGCTCGAAATCGCCGTGACCCAGGTGCTGTTCATGGAGGTCGCCGACCATGCGTCGGTGTCGCTCGCCATCGACCAGATCGCGGCCGACCCCAGGACGCGCCACCTCAAGGGCCTCGCCAATGGCGTGCTCCGGCGCATTGCGCGCGAGCGCGACGCGCTGCTCGCCTATATCGATTCGGCCAGGCTCGACGCGCCCGAATGGCTGTGGCAGCGCTGGGTCGCCACCTATGGCGAGGCGACGGCGCGCGCCATCGCCGAAGCCCATCTCGGCGAAGCGCCGCTCGACATTTCGGTCAAGGACGATGCCGCCGGCTGGGCGGAAAAGCTCGGCGGCAGCCTGACCGCCAGCGGCTCCGTCCGCCTTGCCGCTGCGCACGCGATCGAGGCGCTCCCCGGTTTCAGCGACGGCGCCTGGTGGGTGCAGGACATGGCCGCCGCTCTGCCCGCCCGTCTCTTCGGCGATGTCGCGGGCAAGCGCGTCGCCGATCTCTGCGCCGCGCCCGGCGGCAAGACCGCCCAGCTCGCCGCCGCTGGCGCTGTCGTGACGGCGGTCGATATATCCGCCAACCGGCTCAAGCGGCTTTCCGCCAATCTCGCCCGTCTCTCCCTTTCCGCCGAAACGGTGGCCGCCGACATCCTCGACTGGCAGCCGGCGGAACCCTTCGATGCGGTCCTCGTCGATGCGCCCTGCTCGGCGACCGGCACCATCCGCCGCCATCCCGACGTTGCCTGGCTGAAGGGCCCGGACGACATCGGCACATTGGCCGCCCTGCAGGCGCGCATGATCGACCGCGCCGCCAGCCTGCTCAAACCCGGCGGCACGCTCGTCTACTGCACCTGCTCGCTGGAACCGGAGGAAGGCGAGAATCACCTCGCCGGTGTCGCACAGCGCCACGATCTGACGCTCAAGCCCGTCACCGCGGAAGAGATCGGCGGCATCGCGCCGGCGATCACGCCTGCCGGCGCGATTCGGACATTGCCCTGCCACGATGCCGGGCAAAGCGTTCCGCCCGGCATGGACGGCTTCTTCGTCATGCGTCTCGTGAAAGGTGTGAAGCCTTGATCCGTTTGCCCGAAAGGCCGGAAAAGGGCGATAGTCCGGCGGCGGCGATTCGGGACGATCGGCGGCCGGTTTCGAAGGGGAGAAGTTCGAAGATGGCGATCGGATCGGCGTCCGGTCAAGGTCGGCAGATGCGATTTGCCGCCGGCGCCGTGATCCGTACCGTCGCGCACCGATTCCATGCCAGCGTCTTCTATCGCTGGCGCTACGCCGGCGCCGTACCCGAGCGCCTGCTCATCGCCCCCATCGACCTGAGGACCGCCGATCCCACTGCCGCGCTCGACATCTATGCCGGCCGCTGGGTCTTCTTCGGCGACGGCGTCGATGTCGAGGGCTTTTCGGTGTTCGACGCCGAGCCGCCCAACGAGGAATGGTCGCGTCAGCTCCATTCCTTCGCCTGGCTGCGCCATCTGCGCGCCACCGACATGAACCTGTCGCGCTCCAACGCGCGCAGCCTCATCGACGAATGGATCCGCTTCTCGGCCCATCACGAACCGGTCGCCTGGAACCCGGACATCATGGCGCAGCGCATCAGCGCCTGGCTGTCGCAGACGCCGCTCATCCTCGACGGCTGCGACTATGCCTTCTACCGCCGCTTCCTGCGTTCCCTCACCCGCCAGGTCCGCCATCTGCGCCGCGTCGCCTATGACGGTGCACCCGGCCTGCCGCGCCTGCGCATCATGATCGCGCTGGCCGCCGCAGCGCTGTCCATGTCCGACCAGCCGCGTTTCCTCCGCCAGGCGGCACGCCGCCTCGACCTCGAACTGGTCAACCAGATCCTGCCCGACGGCGGCCATGTCAGTCGCAATCCCGGCGCCGTCCTCGCCGCCATGATCGAGCTCCTGCCGCTGCGCCAGGCCTTTGCCGCACGCGGCAGCCAGCCGTCGCGCATCCTCGTCTCGGCCATCGACCGCATGATGCCGATGCTGCGCTTCTTCCGGCAGGGTGACGGCAGCTTCGCCCATTTCAACGGCATCGGCGACACCGCCACCGACCAGCTCGCCACGGTGCTTGCCTATGACGATTCGCGAGCGGCGCTGCCGACGAATGCGCCGCGCAGCGGCTATCAGCGCATCGACGCCGGCACCACCACGCTGATCGTCGATACCGGCCGCCCGCCGCCGATCGAGTTCTCGACCGCCGCTCATGCCGGCTGCCTGTCCTTCGAGATGAGCGTCGGCCACCAGCGCCTGATCGTGAATTGCGGCGTACCCTCGCCCAATTCCACCTCGCTCAAGCGCCTGGCGCGGACCACCGCGGCGCACTCCACCGCCACCATCAACGACACCTCCTCGTGCCGCTTCCTCACCCGCACCTCCATCGGCGACTGGCTCGGCGAGGCGATCATCGCCGGCCCGACCCGCGTCGACGTGGAACGCCGCGAGATTCCCGGCGCGATTGCGCTGGCCATGCGTCACAACGGCTATGTCGAGCGCTACCGCATCGTCCACGAGCGCTATCTCGCCCTCTCCGACCAGGGCGACCGTCTCGACGGGGTCGATTCCTTCGTCTCGCCCTCGGGCAAGCCGATCGGCCGCGGCGGCAAGGACACCTACGCCATCCGCTTCCATCTTCATGCCAATGTCCGCGCCACGCCCATCGCCCATGCCGTCCAGCTCGAACTGCCCAACGGCGAGAGCTGGGAGTTCGAGGCCGATGCCGGCGAACTGGTCATCGAGGAGAGCATCCTGATGTCCGATACGCGCGGCAACCGGCAGACCGACCAGCTGGTCATCTACGGCCGCATCCAGCGCGATCCCGTCGTCAACTGGCGGCTGCACCGCACCGGCTTCGGCAGCCAGCGCCAGCGCCTGATCGCCCCGCCGCGCGACACCGGCCGCCGGCGGAGCTGAGCCCGGCGCCGCCCGCGACTTCAGGACATTTTTGCCCGCACGCCATTCCGTGATATGCGGCGTCCGCAAATCCCCAGCCAAGAAACCACCGATCCGCCCATGGCCATCAAACCGGCATCCACGCCTCTTCCCGACCGCGTGGCGCTCCGCCGCGCTCTGCTTTCCGTCTATGACAAGACCGACCTCATCGAACTGGCGCACGCCCTCACCCGCCGCGGCGTCGAACTGGTCTCCACCGGGGGAACGCGCGCCGCGCTGACCGCCGCCGGCATCACCTCGCGCGACGTCAGCGAGGTCACCGGCTTTCCCGAGATCATGGACGGACGGGTGAAGACCCTGCATCCGGCGATCCACGGCGGCCTGCTCGGCGTGCGCGACGACACCGGCCACGCCGCCGCCATGGAAGAGCACGCCATCGCCGGCATCGACCTCCTGGTCTGCAATCTCTACCCCTTCGAGGACACCGTCGCCTCCGGCGCCGACGAACGCACGGCGGTCGAGAACGTCGATATCGGCGGCCCGGCGATGATTCGCGCCGCCGCCAAGAACCACGGCTATGTCGCCGTCGTCGTCGATCCGGCCGACTACCAGGCCGTGACTGCCGCGCTCGACGCCAATGACGGCGCCACCACGCTGGAGCTGCGCCGCCGCCTCGCCGCCAAGGCCTTTGCCCGCACCGCCGCCTATGACAGCGCCATTGCCAACTGGTTCGCCGGCGTCCTCGATGATCCGCTGCCTGAGTGGCGGAGCTTCGCCGGCCGCCTGCAGGAGGCGTTGCGCTATGGCGAGAACCCGCACCAGATCGCCGGCCTCTACCGCATCGGCGACGATCGCCCGGGGGTGGCCGCCGCCCGCCAGTTTCAGGGCAAGCAGCTCTCCTTCAACAACATCAACGACACCGACGCGGCCTATGAGCTGGTCGCCGAGTTCGATCCCGCAGCGACCGCCGCCGTCGCCATCATCAAGCACGCCAATCCCTGCGGCGTGGCGACCGGAGCCACCCTCGCCGAGGCCTACAGGAAGGCGCTCAGAACCGACCCGGTCTCCGCCTTCGGTGGCATCGTCGCCCTCAACCGGCCGCTCGACGCCGCGGTCGCAACCGAGATCGTCAAGGTCTTCGCCGAGGTCGTCATCGCGCCCGGCATCTCCGAGGATGCGGCCGCCATCCTCGCCGCCAAGAAGAACCTGCGTCTGCTCATCGCCGACGGCCTGCCCGATTCCCGCGCACGTTCGCTGACCGTGCGCTCGGTCGCCGGCGGCCTGCTGGTCCAGGACCGCGACTGGGGCATGGTGCGCGAAGCCGACCTCAAGGTGGTCTCCAGGCGCTTGCCCACGCCGGCCGAGATCGCCGACATGCTGTTCGCCTGGAAGGTCGCCAAATACGTCAAGTCGAACGCCATCGTCTATTGCCGGGACGGCGCCACCGCCGGCGTCGGTGCCGGCCAGATGAGCCGCGTCGATTCGGCCATGATCGCGGCGCGCAAGGCGGAGGAAGCCGGTAAGATGGCCGGTCTCGACCATTCTCTCGCCAAGGGTGCGGTCTGTGCCTCAGACGCCTTCTTCCCCTTCGCCGACGGGCTGATCGCTGCCGCCGAGGCCGGCTGCACCGCCGTCATCCAGCCCGGCGGCTCCATGCGCGACGAAGAGGTGATCAAGGCCGCCGACGAGCGTGACATCGCCATGGTCGTCACCGGCATGCGCCACTTCCGGCACTGAGCAATCGCAGGAAAAGTGTGAAGCACTTTTCCGTCCGCGATTGCGACCGAGGAAAAAAGTGCCGCGGCGCTCCGCTACCCGCCCATGCGCTCCCTCAGCGCCTCGGCCATTTCCGCAAAAACCCCGTCCCAGTCGCCGCGGCGCTTCTGGCGGAAAAGCCGCATGGTCGGATACCAGGGCGAATCCGGCCGCTCGAACAGCCAGCGCCAGTCGGGGTCGTCATTGAGCGCCACCCAGACGGGACGCCCGAGCGCCCCGGCAAGATGCGCCATGGCCGTATCGGACGAGACCACCAGGTCGAGCGCCGCCATCGCCGCTGCGATCTCCGACACGCCATCCGGATTGGCGGTGATCTTTTCGCCGAGCTGCTCGACCGCCATGCCATCCGGCAGGCGCTCGAGCTGATCGAGCCCGTGCACCGCCTGCAGGCTGTAGAGCCGCGTGCCCGGCAGGCTGGCGAGCGGCGCGAAATGCATGAGCGGCACCGAGCGGCGATGATCCTGGCCGTAGCGCGGATTGCCCTGCCAGATGACGCCGATGCGGCGGCCCTCGCCGCCGATCCGCTCGCGCCACGCCGCCACCTTCTCCGGCTCCGCCGCGAGATAGGGCACGGCCGCCGGGATGCTGTCGATCGTGGTGCGGAAGATCCGCGGCAGGCTGAGCAGCGGGATCTGGTAGTCGAAGCCGCCGACCGCGCGCGCCCGGTCGAGCCATTCGACCGGGGCGGGAAGCGAACCGGCGAGGCTGAGCAGCGCCGGCTGCACCAGCGCCTTCACCTTTGCCCCGCGTTCGTGCAGGCTCACCAGATAGCGCGCAAACTGGATGGTGTCGCCGAGGCCCTGCTCGGCGAAGACCAGGATCGTCTTGCCGGTGAGCGCCTCGCCGGTCCAGCGCGGCGCCTGTTTCTCGAAGGCTTCCTGTTTCCTGTCGAAGGCGCCGGCGCGAAATTCGTAGGCTTCCCAGCCCGCAGCGAAATCGCCGCTGCCGAGATAGTAGTTCGACAGCGCCTGGCGGATCTGCACATCGTCGGGGTGGCGCCGGGCCGCCTCTTCTCCGGCGGCAATCGCCTGCCCGTGCCGCCCGAGCCGCCACAGCGCGGCCGCCTTGACGATCTCCGCCTTGCTGCCGCCGAGCCCGCGTTTCAGCAGTCCTTCGGCAAGGTCGAGGGCTTCCGCCGCACGGTCCAGTTCGGCCAGGATCTGGCCGCGGACGACCGTCGCATCGCTGTCGTCCGGGCGCGCAGCGAGGATGCGCTCGACGTCGGCCAGCGCTTCGTCGAAGCGCTTCAGCGAGACGAGCGCCGACACCCGCCCGAGCGCCGCCTCGCCGTTGCCGGGCTGCAGGCGCAGCACCCGTTCGAAGTCCTTCAGCGACGCCTCGTGGTCGTCCCGCGCCATGTGCACATAGGCGCGCTTCAGCGCCGCCTCGGCGAGGTCCGGCTTGAGCGCCAGGGCACGGTCGAACGCCTGCAGCGCCTCGTCGTTGCGGCCGAGCAGCTTGAGCACATTGCCGCTGTTGACCAGCGCATTGAGATGGCCGGGAGCGACCCTCAACGCCGCCCGGAAGGCGGCCAGCGCCTCGTCCAGCCGTTGCAGCTGCTGCAGGGCGACGCCGCGATTGCTGTGCGCATCGGCAAAGGCCGGCGCCAGGGCGACGGCGCGGTCGAAACAGTCGAGCGCCGGACCGACGGCACCGGACTGGATCAGCAGCATGCCGAGCACGTTGCAGCCGGCGGGATGGGCCATGGCGGCGCGGTCGCGCTGCAGGAGCGCGATGGCCTCGCGCATGCGTCCCGCCCGGGCGAGCCCGGCCGCCTGGCCGATTGCCGCCTCGACCGCGGCGCCATCCTTGCGCCCGCCGCCTTGCTTCACGGCCGCCCCTTGCGCGCGATTTCCTCGCCAAGCGCCGCGGCGAGCCGGTCGAAGACGGCCGGCCAGTCGCCGGCCACCGTCTGGCGGAACAGCCGCATGGTCGGGTACCAGGGCGAATCGGGGCGGTCGTTGAGCCAGCGCCAGTCCGGATACCTGGTCAGCGCCAGCCAGACCGGTCGCCCGAGGGCGCCGGCAAGGTGCGCCGGCGCCGAATCGGACAGGATCAACAGGTCGAGATTGGCCATGATCGCCGCCATCTCGCGGAAGCCGTCGGGATTGCTGGTGAGTTCCTCGCCGAGCGTTTCCACCGTCATGCCGGCCGGCAAGGATTGCAGCTGGTCGAGGCCATGGAGCGCCTGCACGCTGATCAGCCGCACGCCGGGCACGCGCGCCAGCGGGGCGAAAGCCCCAAGCGGGATCGAGCGGAACTGGTCGCTGGTATATTGGGCATTGCCCTGCCAGCCGATGCCGACCTTGAAGCCCTCGCGGCCGAGACGCGCCCCCCATTTGGCGACGCGCTCCGGATCGGCGGCGAGATAAGGCACATCGTGCGGGATCGCCGCCTCGGTGTTCGCTCCGAAGATGTAGGCAAGGCTCATCAGCGGCGCCTGGAAGTCGAAACCCGAGCGCATGCCGATATCGTCGCTGACGTCCATGTCGACGAAGTTCGCCGCGAACAGCCGGCGCAGCGATTCATGCACCACCATCGACACGCGCGCCCCGCGCGCCGCCAAGAGCGGCGCATAGCGCACGAACTGGATGGTGTCGCCGGCGCCCTGCTCCGAATAGAGCAGCATCTTCTTGCCCGACACCTCCTCGCCCCGCCACAGCGGCGCCAGCTTGAACAGCTCCGGGCGCGGGAAATTGGCCAGCTTCAACCGCCACTCGTGCTCGGCCCAGCCGGTTTCGTAGTCGCCCCGGGCAAGGAAGACGAAGGAGCGATGGAAGCGGGCCCCGAGATTGTTCGGGTCCTCGGCGATCGCCCGGTCATAGGCGGCAAGGCCGTCCTCGAGCCGGCCCACATTGCACAGCGCAACGGCCCTTGCCTGGTGCAGTTTCGTGCCGGAGGCGCCGTGCCGTTCGGCCGCATCGAACGCCTTCCACGCCTCGTCGAAACGGCCGAGCTGGGAAAGCGCCATGCCGCGCGCCATGTGCGCCTCGGCATCCTTCGGCGCGCTGGCGATGGCCGCATCCGCCGCACCCAGCGCATCGGCGAAACGCTTGAGCTTGGCCAGCGCATGGGCGCGCGCGACATGGACGACGGCATCGGCCGGATCGCTGGCGAGCATCGCGTCGGCGAGCGCCAGCGACTCCTCTGCCCGGCCGCCTTCGCGCAGGATGCCGACCTTGGCCACCAGGGCGTCGCGACTGTCGGGCTCGCCGGCGAGGACCTTGTCGATCTCCGCCAGAGCTTCGGCCACCTGGTTGACCTGAGCATAGGCGCCGGCGGCCCCGACATGGGCGGCGACGTAGCCGGGCCTCAGCGACAGCGCCCGCCGGAAGTCGTTCAGTGCATCGACCGCCCGGCCGGCATTGGCCAGCACCATGCCGCGGTTGACCAGCGCCTCCGGATAGGCCGGCTGCGCCTTGAGGGCCCGTTCATAAGCGGCGATCGCCTCGTCCCGGCGGCCGAGATCCTTGAGGATGTTGCCCCGGTTGAAATGGGCGGTGGCGTAAGTGGGCCTGAGCGCCAGCGCCTTGTCCTCGGCGGCAAGCGCATCGGCAAGCCGGCCGAGTTCCTGCAGGGCGACGCCACGGTTGCAGTGCGCCTCGGGGAAGGCCTGGACCAGGCGGACCGCGGCGTCGAACTCACGCAGCGCGTCGCGCGGCCGCCCCTGTTTGAGGCGGATATCGCCCATGACGTTGCGGCCGACCGGGTTCTTCAGCGCCACGCCGCCGGCGGATTGCAGCATGGCGGCCGCCTCGTCGAGGCGGCCGGCCTGGATATGCGCGATAGCGCCGCCGAGAATGCCCTGCAGCGCGGTCTGCGCCGCCTGTCCCTGGAGATCCTTGTTCATGCGGCCGGCAAACTAGCCGAGCCTGCCGCAAACTGCGAGGCCTGAACCAGGCGCGATTCAGAGGAGCATGACGGCGTCGGCAGGCGCGTTGCGGTCGCTCGGCTGCGCCGGCAGGTTCGGCGCTGCCACGCCGAGCGAGGTGAAGGCGGCAAGCAGGAGCACGACCGTCAGCCCGACGACGGCCGGCAGCCAGACGGCGATCGACAGGCCGCGCCGGTGACGGTGCGGCAGGGGGGCGGGTTCGTCGCTCATTTGAACGTCGCCTCGGACATCGCCATCGTCTTCTCGTCGATGATGAAGCTCTAGATCGGTGTGGCGTGATGGGGGCGCAACAGAGGCCACGGCGTCACTTCCCGACAGGGGTCGCATTGGGGATGCCTTCGGCGCCCATATAGACGGCGAGGATGCGCACCGGCTTGTCGCCCTTGTTGGTGCCATTGTGCGGCCAGTTCATCGCCTCCATCAGGCTGTCGCCGGCCTTGTAGGTACGCGTGCCCTTGTCGCCGTAATCGACGTCAAGCGCGCCGTCGAGCACATAGGCGAAGAGCGGCACTGCGTGCTCGTGCCAGCCGGTCTCGCCGCCTGGCGGAACGGTGACAATCAGGGCGGTCACTTGTGGCTTGCCGGTGGGATAGGCGAAGGGCTGGCCGATGATCGTGTCGCTGGTCGAAAGCAGCGACGTGACCTCGGTCTTGGCGGAATATCCCTCCTCGGCGCTGGCCGGAAGGATCGAGAATGCGGCGATGAAGGCAAGCAGCGTGATGCGCAACATGGGGCACGGACCTCCGTGGCAGGTGGCTGGCATGGCGCCCTTGCGGGTTCCGGGCGCCCTTGCAGATAAGCCCGCCAACCCTGCGAGCTTGTTAAGATTTCCGCAAAAAGGCCATCTTCCGGCCCTTTCGCATGCCGCTTGACTCTTGCTCCATTCTCCGGAATCAATAGGAACAAATCAGGAACAAATTCCTCTGCCGAGGAACAGGAGCCATGCGCACACGCGTTTCCATGGCCGGGGATGTCTTTGCCCGATTGCGCCGCCGGATCGCCGAGATCGAGGGGCGCCCGGTTGTCCACGACCCGGCCGGTCCCGAGCCGCAGCCTTCCCCCTCCCCCCTTGCGGGGGAGGGTTGGGGAGGGGGGTATTCCTCGGCAACCCGCTCCCTCGGCACACGCCACAATAGCGCCCTCCCTCTCGCCATTCCCCCGCTCGACCGCATGCTTGCCGGCGGGCTCAGGCGTAACGCCCTGCACGAGGTGCGCAGCGAGACGACCCGCGCCGCCGCTGCCGCCACCGGCTTCGCTGCCGCCCTCATCGCCCGCCTGGCTGCGCTCGACCGCCGTCCGGTGCTGTGGGTGGCGGAAGCCGGCGCGCTCAGCGAAGCGGGCCTGCCCTATGGCGCCGGGCTCGACCGTTTCGGAACCGATTCGAGCCGCCTGATCCTGGTGCGCGTGAACAAGCCCTCTGACGCCCTCTGGGTCTTCGAAGAGGGCCTTTCCTGCCGCGGGCTGTCCGCCGTGCTTGCCGAGATCAGGGGCAATCCTCGCCCGCTCGACCTCACCGCTACCCGCCGTCTGGCGCTGCGCGCCGAGGCCGGCGGCGTCATGGGCCTGCTTGTGCGCCAGAGCGGCGAGCCGGACGCGACCGCGGCCGAGACACGCTGGTCGGTGGCGCCGCTGCCGGCGGTGCCAACCGACGATTACCCGGCCGGCATCGGCCGGCCCACCTGGCGGCTGACGCTCGAACGCAACCGCCACGGTCCGGCCGGTACTGCCGATGTGGAGTGGGACCATGAACGACGCGCCTTTGCCCTCGTCGAAGCCGGCCGCCCGGCGCATCCTCGCTCTCTTCCTGCCGCACCTGCCGACCGACCGCATCCTGCGCCGGCTCCACGGTCCCGCGTGGCGTAGCAACTCATCGTCGCCCGATCGCGACCCCCACCTACCCTCCCCCTTTCAGGGGGAGGAAGCACCCGCGGCTCCGTCATCAGCAGGAACCGCAAATTCCGCATTGGCGGGTAAGTCCGGTCGCGTGCTGCAAAAGCCCCTTCCCCCTGAAAGGGGGAGGATGGGAGGGGGTCAGGGCAAGGACTCAGTCGACGCGCCCAGTTTGGGCCCACCGCCCCTTGCCATCGTCGCCAGGGTGAAGAGCGCGCTCCGTCTCGTCGCCCTCGATGAGAGTGCCGAACGCCTCGGCCTCACCCGCGGCATGGCGCTCGCCGATGCCCGCGCCATGATCCCGGCGCTTGCCGTCGCCGACGACGATCCCGCCGCCGATGCCACCCTCATCGCAGCCATCGCCGACTGGGCCGAGCGCTACACGCCCCTGGTTGCGCTTGATGCGGATGAAAATCGCCCCGGTCTGTTCCTCGACATCACCGGCTGCGCCCATCTTTTCGGCGGCGAATCGACGCTGATCGCCGATCTCGTCGCCCGTCTCCGGCATCAGGGTTTCTCGGCCCGCGCGGCGATCGCCGATACGCCCGGTGCGGCCTCCGCTCTTGCCCGTTACGGACCCGATTCGATTTGCCTGGTCGCTCCCGGCGGCGCCACCGTCGCACTCGAAAACCTGCCGCTCGCCGCCCTCCGTCTCGCCCCCGACACCGTTGCCGCGCTCGACCGCGTCGGCCTCAAGCGCATCGGCCAGATCGTAGGCGCCCCCCGCGCCCCCTTGGCTGCCCGCTTCGGCCGCGGGCTCACCCGGCGTCTCGACCAGGCGCTGGGCAGCGACGAGGAGGCGATCAGCCCGCGCCGCCCGGCGCCGGCCTTGTTGGCCGAGCGCCGCTTCGCCGAACCGATCGGGCTGGAGGAGGACGTCGCCGCGGCGCTGGATTCGCTCGCCGCCACCCTCTGCCAGACGATGGAAGCGCGCGGCCTCGGCGCCCGCCTCATCGAACTCGCCCTCTTCCGCGTCGATGGGGCCGTCTCCCGTGTCGTCGTCGGCACCGGCCGGCCCTTGCGCGACGCGAAGCGCATCGGCGCCCTCTTCAGGGAGAAGTTCTTGAGCCTTGGCGACACCCTCGATGCCGGCTTCGGCTTCGACATGGTGCGCCTGGCGGTGGTCGAAGCCGCACCGCTCTCCGCCACCCAGATCGACCTCGACGGCGCCGGCAATGCCGAAACCGATCTTGACGGGCTCGTCGACCGCATCGGTGCCCGCCTCGGGCCCAACGCGGTCGGCCGCCTCGCCCCCCGCGACAGCCATATCCCGGAACGGGCGGAGGCTTTCGCCGACTATGGCGAATCCCCGGACATATCCCCCTCCCTGTCTCTCCCCCACAAGGGGAGAGGGATATCGCTCCAAGGCAACGAGTCAAAACCGGATGGCGACCCCCAGCTGACCTCCCCCTTTCAGGGGGAGGAAGAGGCCGCGGCAGCGGCCGAACAATCATCAGACTCTCCCATCGTGGCGACAGCTCGTAACGCCCAATGGAACGGTCGCGGTTTTGAACGGGTAGCCCAGCAAAGGACTCCTCCCCCTGAAAGGGGGAGGATGGGAGGGGGTCATGGCACGTTTTATGAGCCGTCCGAACCCATCTCCCGTCCGCTGCGCCTCTTCGCCCGGCCCGAGCCGGTTGAGGCGGTCGCCGAAGTGCCCGACGGCCCGCCTGCCCGCTTCCGCTGGCGGCGCACACTCTACCGCGTCGCCCGCGCCGAGGGGCCGGAGCGCATCGCCGCCGAATGGTGGCGCGACGACGACCTCACCCGCGATTACTTCCGTGTCGAGGATCCCGTCGGCCACCGCTTCTGGCTGTTCCGCGAAGGCCTCTACGGCCGCGAAACCACCGCCCCGCGCTGGTATCTGCACGGGGTGTTCGCATGAGCCCAGCGATGCAACAGGAGATATCAGCCGGCGATCTTCTCGCGCGCCGCCTGGGCGAGGAAGCCCGAACGGGTGAGGCCGCGCGCCTCAGCCGCCTCGTCGATCTGTTCGAGCAGACCCCGCTCGACCGTCACATTGACGCGCACCGTCCGCCCCGGATCGGCGAGCAACGGCACCAGCATGGTCGTTGCGCCGCCCTTGAGTGCCTTGCGGACGTCCCTGTCGTTCATCGCTTCCGCCAGCGGACGCGGCGCGGGCGTGGTGCGTCCGTTGCTCTCCAGCGCCTCGACATGCTGGCGCAGGACTTCCGCCGCAACGCGCGGCAGGTCGTCGAACGCATCGGCAGCGGGAAAGCAGCCTGGCATGTCGGGAAACCACATGCCCCAGGCACTGTCCGCGTCCTTTTCAACGATGCCGAGATAATATTTCGTGGCCATTGTGCCTCACGCCTTCCAGCCGGCAATCCGATAAAGGCTGCGCACCTGCCCGACCGGCAGATCCTTCTTCGGATGCGTCAGCGTGATCAACTCGACTTTGTCCGGATGCTTGAAAGTGTGGTGATCGCCCTTCACACGATCAAGCTCCCATCCATCGCGCTTCAGCATCTGCATCAGCTTCCGGCTGTTGGTTTCCATGAGGCCCCTCGCGACATCGTCGCAACCGTCTTCGGCACCTACCCAACCTGCTCGTCAGAAGTAAACGGACGACAAGAGGCGCTCCCAAATCCGGTCACTGAATGCCTTCAGCCTCATGTGTATTTAAATAGCTACTATTTGTGCGAAGGACAATCCCCATGACTCCCCCCTTCGCCGAACTCGCCGTCGCCACCAACTTCTCCTTCCTGCGCGGCGCCTCGCACCCCGAAGAGCTGGCCTTCGCTGCCGCCGGCCTCGGCCTTGCCGGCTTGGGCGTCGCCGACCGCAATACGCTTGCCGGCGTCGTCCGCGGCCATCTCGCCGCCAAGGAAGCGGGGCTGCGCTACGCCGTCGGCTGCCGGCTGGTCTTCCGCGATAGTCCATCCCCAGCAGGGGGAGGGGGGACCATGCGCAGCCATGGTGGGTGGGGTACCGGATATTCTCGTCTGGCCGACCGACCGCGCCGCCTATGGCCGCCTCTGTCGCCTGTTGACCGAGGGCAATCGCCGCGCGCCAAAGGGCGCGTGCTTCCTCGACCTTGCCGACCTTCTCGCTTGGGGGCAGGGCCTGATGCTCGGCGTCATGCCGGAGCGCATCGACGGCGCGCTCGAAGCGACCCTCGCTGCCCTGCATGACGCCTTCCCCGGCGCCGTCCGCCTGATGCTCCGCCGCGATTACGGGCCGGGCGACCAGCGCCGCATGACGCATCTCGCCCGCCTTGCCGCCCGCTTCGCCGTGCCGCTGATGGCGACCAATGACGTGCTCTATCACGCGCCCGAGCGCCGCCGGATGCAGGACATCGTCACCTGCATCCGCGAACACAAGACGCTCATGACTGCCGGCCGCCTGCTCGCCGCCAATGGCGAGCGTCACCTTAAAGCCCCGGAGGAAATGGCCCGCCTCTTCCGCGAGTTTCCGGAAAGCCTCGCCGAGACGACCGCCATGCTCGAGCGCCTCACCTTCTCCCTCGACGAACTCCGCTACCAGTATCCCGACGAACCGACCGGCACGGCGGCGAGCCCCCAGGAAGCGCTCGAACGGCTGACCGAGGACGGCGCCCGCCAGCGCTTCCCCGCCGGCGTGCCGGAAAAGATCCGTTTCAGCCTCGCCCATGAGCTGAAGCTCATCGCCAAGCTCAGCTTCGCCGCCTACTTTCTCACCGTCCACGACATCATCCGCTTCGCGCGCTCGCGCGGCATCCTCTGCCAGGGCCGCGGCTCGGCCGCCAATTCGGTCGTCTGTTACTGCCTCGGCATCACCGAGGTCAGCCCCGAGACCTGCGGCCTGCTCTTCGAGCGCTTCATCTCGGAGGAACGTGGCGAGCCGCCCGATATCGACGTCGATTTCGAACATGAGCGGCGCGAGGAGGTGATGCAGTACATCTACGAGAAATACGGCCGCGACCGCGCCGGCCTCACCGCCACCGTCATCACCTATCGCTCGCGCTCGGCCGTGCGCGAGGTCGGCAAGGTCTTCGGCCTGTCGGAGGATGCCGTCGGCGCCCTCTCCGGCACCGTCTGGGGCTGGTCGTCGGGCGGCGTGCGCAAGCAGGACGTCAAGCGCCTGGGGCTCGACCCGGAAGAGAAGACCATGGCCGAGGTCATGGCCTACGCAAAGGAGATCGGCGGCTTCCCGCGCCACCTCTCCCAGCATGTCGGCGGCTTCGTCATCACCCGCGACCGGCTCGACGAGGTCTGCCCGATCATGAATGCGGCGATGGCGGAGCGCACGACGATCGAATGGGACAAGGACGATCTCGATGCGCTGGGCATCCTCAAGGTCGATATCCTGGCGCTCGGCATGCTCTCCTGCATCCGCCGCGCCTTCTCGCTTCTGAAGGCGCATTACGGCGGCGCACCGACGCTCGCCTCCATCCAGGACGAGGACCCTGCCGTCTATCGCATGCTGCAGCAGGCGGATTCGGTCGGTGTCTTCCAGGTCGAGAGCCGCGCCCAGATGTCCATGCTGCCGCGGCTCAAGCCGGAAAAATTCTACGACCTCGTCATCGAGGTGGCGATCGTGCGTCCCGGTCCCATCCAGGGCGACATGGTGCATCCCTATCTGCGCCGCCGCTCCGGCATCGAGAGCGTGGTCTATCCGGCACCGAAAGGCAGCGCGGTGAGCCCGCTCGAAGAGGTGCTCGGCAAGACGCTCGGCGTGCCGCTCTTCCAGGAGCAGGCGATGAAGATCGCCATCGTCGCCGCCGGCTTCACCCCCGGCGAGGCCGACAAGCTCAGGCGCGCCATGGCCACCTTCAAGCGGGTGGGCACCATCGGCACTTTCCAGAAGAAGATGGTCGAGGGCATGGTCGCGCGCGGCTACGAGCGCGATTTCGCCGAGCGCTGCTTCCACCAGATCGAGGGCTTCGGCGAATACGGCTTTCCCGAGAGCCATGCGGCGAGCTTCGCGCTCCTGGTCTATGCCTCGGCCTGGCTCAAGTGCCACTACCCGGACGTCTTCTGCGCCGCGCTCTTGAACGCCCAGCCTTTGGGCTTCTACGCCCCGGCCCAGATCGTTCGCGACGCGACCCGCCACGGCGTCGTCGTGCTCGCCCCGGACGTCAACCGCTCCGACTGGGATTCGACCCTCGAGCCGCTACCCGATGACATCGCGGCATCGCCCCCCTCCCCCCTTGCGGGGGAGGGCTTCCGGGCTTGACGTCGCAGGCGGCTCGCCCGCCGAGACGCCTAGGCCGGAAGGGAGAGGGGTATCGCTCCAAGGCAACGAGTCGAAACTGGATGGCGACCCCCTCCTGCCCTCCCCCTTTGAGGGGGAGGAAGAATCCGCGGCGATGTCAGCGACCAAACCGAACGCGGCGTTATTCTCAGGCATCCATTGGCAAGAGAACGAGCAGCCGGAGATCCCCCCTCCCCCTGAAAGGGGGAGGATGGGTGGGGGTCAGGATTTGCGCTCCCGCCTCCACCCTGCCCTTGCCGACATGGCAGCAGAGATCCGCACCACTCATGCCGTCCGCCTTGGCCTCCGCCAGATCAAGGGCTTTCGCGAGGACGACGCGCAGGCGCTGATGCAGGCCCGGCGCAACGGCTACGATTCGGTACGCGATCTGTGGCTGCGCGCCGGCCTCGCCCGCGGGCAGATAGAACGGCTGGCCGATGGCGACGCCTTCCGCTCGCTCGGCCTCGACCGGCGCGACGCGCTATGGGCGGCGCGCGGCCTCGGCGGAGGGAATGAACGCGACCGCCTGCCGCTCTTCGATGCCGCCGCCCATGGCGATATCGCACAAGAGCCGGACTTCCCCCTGCCGCCCATGCCGATCGGCGAGCATGTGGTCAACGACTATCGCTATCTGCACCTGTCGCTGAAGGCGCACCCGCTCTCCTTCCTGCGCGCGGCGCTCGCCGCCCGCCACATCCTGTCGAACGCGGCTCTCCGCACGACGCCGAGCGGCCGCAGGGTCAGCGTGGCCGGCCTGGTCATCATCCGCCAGCGGCCGGGCACGGCCAAGGGCGTCATCTTCATGACGCTCGAGGACGAGACCGACATCGCCAATGCCATCGTCTGGCCGAAGACCTTCGAGCGCTTCCGGCCGATCGTTCTCGGCGCGCGTCTGGTGGCGGTCTCCGGCCGGGTGCAGAGCGAGAGCGGCGTCATCCATGTGGTTGCCGACGCCCTGGAGGACCTCACCCCCATGCTTGCCACCCTGTCGGAGGATGCCGGCGACCTGTCGGCGCTGGCCCGCGGCGACGAGGTCCGCCGCCCCGGCGTCGATCACCGCGCCAAGGTCGATATGCGCCATCCACGCCTGGTGCGCTTCTTCGCCGAGAACCCGGACCTCGCCCGCGACCTCGCCAAGCTCTCCGCCGCCGCCGGCAAGGCCATGCCCAGGGGCCGCAATTTCCACTAGCGGCGCGCCGGCACCAGCCAAAGCAGCGTCGCCGAAACGACCAGCACCACCAGCATGGCGAGCCAGATTCCGCTGTCGGCGAAGCCGGGCTTCAGCACCATGTCGGCCACCACCAGGAACATCACGACATGGTCGAACCCGACCAGCCGCAACAGCCCACCGGCGCGCGCGGCAAGCTCTGCCGGCGAACCCTGGCCGCCGGTCGCCAGCAGTTGTTCCGTTCGCGGTCGCAGGAAGGCCGTGCCGCTCACGAACACGGTCGCGAATCCGGCGAGCCCGATCAGAATCCACAACTGGCCGAAACCCCAGGACATGAACGCCATGGTCAGGCCGCAGGCGAGCGCGACCAGCGACGCGGGGATAGCGACATGCGTGGTGATGAACATCACGTCCGGCAGGAAGCGGACGAATGCCGCGATGTCGCCCGCCCGCTGGCGGCGGAGCGAAACAACCAGAAGCGCGAAGTCGCCGCCGACCCACATGACCACTGAGATGACATGCAGCGCCTTGATGAAGGGATAGGCGTCCATGACCTTTGTCCCGCCGCGCGCGAGCCCCCCTAGAGCCAGCGCCGCACGCGCGCCTGGTAGCCCCGGTAGAGCGTCCCGAAAACCGCCTGCATGCGCGATTCCTCGAAGGGAATCACCACCTGCGTCATCGCCACCACCGGCACCACAAGGCACAGCCAGGGCCATGCCGAGCCGAACATCAGGGCGGCACCGGCATAGGTGACGATCAGCGACAGATACATGGGGTTGCGCGACAGCCGGTACGGCCCGGAGGTGACCAGAACCGCCGGGTCGGCGAATGGCTTCAACGTTGTTCGCCGCATGAGGAAGCCCACCGCCAGCCACGCCCCGAGTCCGATCCCGGCAGCCAGGATGACGGCGTCCACCAGGCCGGCGCCACGAAACACCGGCGGCAGGGAAAGCGGCACGAAATGGTGGACGAGCGCCCCTGCGCCGAACGCGGCGGCGAAAAGCAGCGGCGGCGGCACCATCAGAAGGAGAGCGGGCTCTTGCGTCGTGACGGCGGATTGCGGCTGCATGGCGAAGCTCCTCGGCGCGGGGTCCGGCTCCGGCGCCCCGCCAAAACCCTTGGAAAAGCTGGCAATTTCCCTTGGTCGTCGACTCGGGTACACTAAGCATCATTTCAATACAGTGAGACTGTATCTAATTGCCGGACGCCGTCAAGCCCAAACGCCGCTACCGCTCGCAGCGGCGCGAAATCCAGGCCGAGGCCACCCGCACCGCCATCCTCGATGCGGCGCGCGCGCTGTTTGCCGAGGCCGGCTGGGGACCCACCACCATCGCCGCCATTGCGCGCAAGGCCGGCGTGGCGACGGAGACCGTCTACGTCCATTTCGGCACCAAGCGCGCGATCGTTCACGCGCTCGTGGTCGCCGCAATGCGTGGCGCCGCGCCGGACACCCCCTTCATGGAGCAGGCCGGCCGCAAGGACGTCGCGCGTCACACCGACCCGGGCCGCATGGTTGATGCCTTTGCCGACGATCTGTCCGCGGCCCTCGCCCGTGTCGCGCCGGTGCTGGCTGTCGTCCGCTCTGCTGCCGAGGGCGACGCCGACATGCGCGACCTCTATCTCGACCTGCACGAATCCCGTCGCAGGAACCTTTCGCGCTTCGTCGCCATGCTGGCAGGCATCGGCGGCCTGCGCCGCGGCTTGGATGAGCGCGCGGCGACGGACCTCGTCTGGTCGCTGGGCAGCCCCGAGCTGTTCCTGTTGCGCACGACGGTCGCGGGCCAGAGCATTGCCGACCACCGCGACTGGTTCGCAGCGACGCTGAAGCGCCTGCTGCTCGAAAACCCCTGAGCCGGGGCATCCCGCCGCTATTTCCGCTTTTGGCCTTGCGTAGGGAAGGCGCCGTACCGACGTATACATTCAAGAAATAGAATTTAATCGGGTCGAACCCCACAGGAGCCACCGACATGAACCCCTTCACCCGCCTGGCCAGCGCCGCCGCGCTCACCGTCGTCCTGATCGGCAGCGCCAATGCCGGGCCGGTTGCCGATTTCGAGACCGCCATGCGCGGCGCCTATGCCGATTATCGCGCCGCCCTCTTCACCACCAACGCCGGCAAGCCCGAGGCTGCCGTCAAGGCGGTCGCCGCTTTCCAGCAGAAATGGTCGGCGCTCGCCGCGGCCAACGCTGCCGCCCCGCCGCAATATGCCGATGACCCCGCCTATGCCGAGACGCTCGCCAAGGTCGCGTCGATCACCGGCAAGGCCGCAGTGGAAGTCGCCGCCGGCAAGCTGACGGAGGCCCATGAGACGCTGGAGGCGATCCGTTTCCAGATCGGCGGCCTGCACGAGCGCAACGGCATCGTCGGCTTCTCCGATCGCATGAACGCCTATCACGCCAAGATGGAAGAGGTGCTCGGCAAGGACTACAGCGGCTTCGACGCCGCCGGCCTCGGCGCGCTCCGCGAAGACGCCGCGGTGCTGGCTTATCTCGCCGCCGGCATCAAGGCACATCCGCCGGCGGAAGCCTCCGACCCCGCTTTTGGCAAGCTGCTCGACGGCATGACCGACAGCGTCACCAGGCTCGCCAATGCGGCCAGGAGCGGCGATCCGGCAGCCACCAAGAGCGCCCTCGGCGGCCTCAAGGTGCCCTATTCCAAGCTCTTCCTGAAGTTCGGCTGAGGCAGACGCGGGCCCTACCTCCGCATCGCAGGGCGGGTTAGGCGCGAGCCCCCGCCCCGCGCATAACCCGTCGACTTGTTCCCCCTTCCCAGACCTGTCGTAGAATCGTTTCCGCCTCTCCTGCCGAGGGACTCGTGCCCGGTACCGGCACCGGTTCGACGTGGGGAGGCCGGCGCCTGCGGCGTGGTCCCGGCCATGTCCCGGGGTGCTGTCCGGAAAGTCCGGCCCCATTACGAGGGCCCGTGCGACATGACGCACCGTAAGGCCCGGCGGGCATCTCTTCGCCGGAGCCGGAGCATGGACCGGATGGCGACAAGTCGCCGGGCGGGCGGCGGAAGCCGCCAGCTTCTCACTTTGGACGGCGGTTTCCGTCGCCCGCCACCCTCGGCGCACCAGGCGCCGGGAACGAACCCGTCAGCATCCGGGCCGTCACCGGCCGCGGAAACGATGAGGTGTGCGCCCATGCCGATGGTCACCATCAAGGGAACGGAGATTGATTTTCGCCCGATGACGCCGGAGGTCGCCGCGATCCTGCGCAAGATCTGCACCGAGCTCGGCCTCCCCACTCACTGCCCTTTCCGCGCCTGCCGGCGCGCCCGTCGCTGCGCGACGCGCCAGGTCCTCTGCCATCAGGCCCTGCGTCAGGAGATCAACGCCATCATCAGGCCGGTCATCAGGGAGCAGGCGGCCAAGGGGCCGCCGGACGACGACAGCGCATCGCCGGTGACTGCGGTCACAGGGCGCCGTGTGGCCCAACCCGCCGCCACACGCTAGATTACCGTCCCCACACCGACCACGGAGGTCACCATGACCGGCTGGATCATCCTCGCCATCGTCGTCGTGATCGCGCTCTACGCGATCATGCTCTACAACCGCATGGTCAGCCTGCGGCAGGTCGTCAATCAGGCTTGGTCCGACATTTCCGTCCAGCTCAAGCAGCGCCACGATCTCGTCCCCAACCTGGTCGAGACGGTGAAGGGCTACGCCGCCCACGAGCGCGGCACCTTCGAGGCCGTCACCCAGGCGCGCAACGCCGCCGTCGCCGCGTCGAGCCCCGAGGCCCAGGCCAAGGCGGAGAACATGCTCACCGGCGCGCTCCGCCAGCTCTTCGCTGTCGCCGAAGCCTATCCCGATCTCAAGGCCAACCAGAACTTCCTGCAGCTCCAGTCGGACCTCTCCGACCTCGAGAACAAGATCGCCGCCGCCCGGCGCTTCTTCAACAACGCCGTGCAGGAGTTCAACACCGCCATCCAGTCCTTCCCGATGGTGCTGGTCGCCGGCCCCATGGGCTTCACCCAGCGCACCTTCTTCGAGGTCGACGAGGCCGAGCGCGCCGCGGTCGAGGCCGCGCCGCAGGTCAAGTTCTAGGGATGGGAGTTGTCCACGCTGGCCAAGATGGGGCTAAGATTCACCCCCACCCGAAGGTCGCCGTCGCTCTGCTCGGCGACCTTCGACCTCCCCGCAAGGGGGAGGTTGGGAATTGTGCGCGCCACATGCTCCCTCCCTCCCCCGCGAAGCGTGGGGAGGGTGGCGAGGCCGAAGGCCGAGCCGGGTGGGGGCAGCACGAAGCAGAAAGCCCGGCGCGTGACCGGAATCCAGCGCCTTCCCCCTTCGATGCGGCCAGCCCGTAACCCCAGGTGAGTACTTGCCGTGCTCGGCGCCTACGGCCTCAGGACCTATATCTGGAACAACCGGCTGAAGTCGCTCGTCCTGCTCGCCGGCTTCCCCTTCCTGCTGCTCGCCATCTGCTTTGCCTTCGCCCTCCTCATCACGGCGATGAACGAGCCCAGTGTCGCCCAGGGCCTTCAGGACGCGATCGAACTGACGCCGTCGCTCATCCCCGTCGCCTTCGGCGGCGCCATCCTCTGGTTCGTCATCGCCTGGTTTGCCAATCAGGCGATCATCGACGCCGTCACCGGCGCCCGGGCGGTCGATCGCAAGGCCGAGCCGCGCCTCTACAACCTGCTCGAAAATCTCTGCATCAGCCGCGGCATCACCATGCCGCGCCTGAGGATCATCGAGACCGATGCGCGCAACGCCTTCGCTTCCGGCGTGCGCAAGAATCAGTATTCGATCACCGTCACCCGCGGACTGATGGACGTCCTCGATGACGCCGAGCTTGAGGCGGTGCTCGGCCACGAACTGACCCATATCGAGAACCGCGACGTCCAGCTGCTGGTCATCTCCGCCGTCTTCGTCGGCATCATCTCGCTGGTCGGCGATCTCCTCATCCGCGTGCCCCGCGCCCTGCTCTGGTCCACGTCAGGCACCAGCAGCAGCAGCGGCAGTTGGGGCGGTTGGAGTGGCGGCGGCTCCTCGCGCAGCCGCGGCCGCAGCGGCGGCAGCGGCAGCGGCGGTGGCGGAGCCGGCGCCGTCATCATCCTTATCCTCATCGCCGTCGCCATCTTCATCATCGCCCGTCTGCTTGCCGTCGCGCTCAGCTTCGCCGTGTCGCGCAAGCGCGAATTCCTCGCCGACGCCGGCTCCGTCGAGCTCACCAAGGACCCCGACGCCATGATTTCGGCGCTACGCAAGATTGCCGGCCACTCGGAGATCCACGCCCCCGCCCAGGTGCAGGAGATGTTCCTCGACCATCCGCGCCAGAGCGGTCTCGGCGGTCTCTTCGCCACCCATCCGCCGATCGAGGCGCGCATCGCCAACCTGGTGAAATACGCCGGCGGCCACGACCCCGGCCCGATCGTCGAGGCTCCACCCGAGCCTGCGCCGCCGCCGCCCCCCGAGTTGCCCCCGGCCGCCGCCGACGGGGTTCATCCCTGGGGCGACCTGCCGCCGCCGGGTCCATGGAGCCAGCCGCGCAACTGACCGGCTGCCTTTTCGCCAGGCCGCTGATAGTCTTGCCGCCCGCCGCATTCGCCACATATGGCCGGCGGCAGGCGCTGGGGAGGGGAAACGTGCTGATCGGCAAGCCGGGAGAGGCCAAGAGCGCCATCGCTTCCGCCGAGGCGGCGCGCATCGAGGTGCGCGGCCGCGATCTCGTCGACGACCTCATGGGTCGCCTGACCTTCACCGAATATTTCTATCTGCTGGTCACCGGCCATGAGCCGACGGCCGACCAGCGCTTCTTTCTCGATCTCCTGCTTGTCGCCATCGCCGAGCACGGCCTCACGCCGACCGCGGTCGCAGCCCGCATGACCTATGACGCCGCCCCCGATTCGCTTCAGGCCGCGGTCGCCGCCGGCATCCTCGGCTGCGGCCCGGTCATCCTCGGCACATCGCAGGTCTGCGCCGCAGTCCTCGCCGATGCCGGCGAGCGCGTCGCCACCGGCGAGGATGCCGATGCCGCGGTGCTGGCCGTCGCCACCGCCATCCACGAGCGCCGCCAGCCCATGCCGGGCTTCGGTCATCCGCTGCACAAGCCCATCGACCCGCGCGCCCGGCGCATCATGGCGCTCGCCGACAAGCGTGGCGTCGCCGGGACCCATATCGACCTTGCCCGCCGCTTCGCACCGGCTGTGGAGAAGGTCTGGGGTCGCGCTTTGCCGATGAACGTGTCCATGCCCATCGCCGCCTGCCTGCTCGATCTCGGCTTCCCGGCCGCGATGGTCAAGGCGATTCCCCTGCTTGCCCGCACCGCCGGCCTGCTCGCCCACCTGGCCGAGGAGCACGACCGGCCGATCGGCTTCTTCATGGCCTCGCGCGGCGAGGAAGCCGTCGCCTATGACGGCGGCAAGGACGAAGGCGCTTAGCAGGCAACAGCACCATGATCGAACCCACCATCGAGACCCGCCCCTGGGACGAGCAGGCACGCGCCGACGATCCGGCCTATCGCCGGCAGATTGCCCATCTGCTCGCCCACTCGCCCTTCTACCGGAAGAAGCTTGCCGAGGCCGGCTTCGAAAGCGCCGCCGCCGTCGGCGGCATCGAGGCCATCGGCGCCCTGCCCTTCACCGAAAAGGACGAGCTGCGCGCCAGCCGCAGCGCGGCCGAGCCGATCGGCACCCATCTCGCCGTGCCGATGGACAAGCTCGCCCGCATCTATTCGACCAGCGGCACCACCGGCACGCCGAGCTATGTGCCGCTCACCGCCGAAGATCTCGCCGACTGGGCGGTGATCTCGGCGCGCTCCTACGCCGCTTCCGGCGTCAGCCGCGGCGATCGCCTGATCGCCACCTACAATGTCGGCCCCTTCGTCGCCGGCGCCACCATCGACGCATTTACGAAGCTCGGCCTCACCGTCATTCCGATCGGCAGCGGCAATACCGATCGCCTGATGGCGGCCGTGCAGCTGCTCAAGGCCGATGCCATCGCGCTCACCCCCTCCTATGCCCTGCATCTTGCCGAATGGGCCGAGGAGCACGGCATCAATCCCGCCGAGACGAGCGTCCGCCGCCTGCTGGTTGCCGGCGAACCGGGCGGCGGCGAGCCGGCCATGCGCGCCCGCCTGGAAGGCGCCTGGGACGCCGAGGTGACCGAGGCCATGGGCATCGGCGACATTTCCGTTTCGCTATGGGGCGAGTGCCATCATCGTCAGGGCATGCATTTCAGCGGCCGCGGCTTCGTTCATTTCGAGCTGATCGACCCTGAGAGCGGCGCGCCGGTACCGCTCGTCGACGGCGCCGAGGGCGAGCTCGTCTACACCCACCTGCGCCATCGCGCCGCGCCGCTCTTGCGCTTCCGCAGCCGCGATCACGTCCGCGTCTGGGTCAGCCCCTGCCCCTGCGGGCGCACCGCCCCGCGCGTGCGCTGCATCGGCCGCACCGACGACATGCTGATCGTGCGCGGCGTCAACGTCTTCCCGACCGCCGTGCGCGAGATCGTCAACGAGTTCATCCCGGCGGTCAGCGGCATGTTGTCGATCCGCCCGCGCGTGAAGGGTTTCCGCCAGGACCCGCCGCTCAAGATCGTGGTCGAACTCGCCGAGGACGAGACCGGCGATGGGCTTGCCGAGGCCATTCGCGCCCGCCTGCGCGAGAAGCTGATCTTCACCGCCGACGTCCTGCTCGTGCCCTTCGGCAGCCTGCCGCGTTCGAGCTACAAGTCGCACCTCACCGACTGGAACGAGGCGTCGCCGGCAAGGCAATGAGGCGCCCGCGGGCGCCCCGTGCCGCGAACGCGCCCGATCACACGTTCACGAAGGACTGGTCCTTGACATAGTCGCGAAAGCCTTCCAGCGCCGCATTGATGCCTTTCCAGCTCGGCAGCTTCTCGACTTCCCCGATCCAGCGCTCGACATTGGGGAAGTCCTTGAACGTGTCGCGGGTTACCATGCCGCAGGTGATGAGGGCATAGCCGAAGATGTCGGCAATCGTCATCGCGTCGCCGGCAAGGAACCTGTTGCCCTTGCCGAGCCAATGGTCGTTGAGCACCTTCAGCCATTTGCGGGTATTGGCCTTGCCCCATTCGATGGTGCCCTGATGGGTCGTGTCGTCCGGCCGTTTGTGATGCGGATAGATCTGCGGATAGACGACGTTGTAGCCGTAGTCGCGATAGAAGCCGGTGTTGAACCAGTCCATCAGTTCATTGACCTTCGCCCGCTCCTTCAGCCCCTTCGGATAGAGCGGCAGGTCGTACTTGTCGGCGAGATACTTCATGATCGCCGAGCTCTCGGTCAGCACGAAGCCGTCGTCATCCAGCGTCGGCACCAGCGCATTCGGATTGAGCGACAGATAGGGCTCGCTGGCATGTTCGCCCTTGTAGAAATCGAGCGCGACTTCCTCGATCGGCAGCTTGTATTCGGCGATCAGCGCGCGGATCGGCCGGCTCGTATTCGATACTTCCAGTATGTAGAGTTTCGCGGTCATCTGTTTCCTCCCCTGCCGCGTCTTGAGACGCGGGCTCGATACATGTCGCCCTCGCTTCACTCGTTGCTAGTACGGATTCTTCGGCGAGCGGTCCTCCGACAGGCTGCCGCGTGTACGTTTGGTCAGATTTTCGATGGCATCGGCCAAGTGTACCTCGGCGATGTTGTAGTCGCCGCGCGCGACGCGCAGTTTGTGCGCCTCCAGCATCACCTCGCCCCACGACACGCCTTCCGGCGGGAAGAAGCGATAGGCGGCCAGCTCGATGAGCAGGCCGAGCGGATCGCGGAAATAGATCGAATCCATGAAGCCGCGATCCTTGACGCCGCTGTGTTCGATGCCGCGCTCGTCGAGCCGCTGCACGGCCTGGGCGAAGGTCGCCCGCGACACCGAGAAGGCAATGTGATGGACGACGCCGACGTCGCGGGATGTCGGTGTCGGATCTGGCTTGCGGCTTTCCTTGGTGAACACGGTGATCAGCCGCCCGTCGCCTGGGTCGAAATAGAGGTGGCTCTCCTCGGGCACGTCAAGATTGGGCTGTTCGAAGACGAACGGCATGCCGAGCACGCCTTCCCAGAAGTCGATCGAAGTCTGCCGGTCGGCCCCGACCAGGGTGATGTGATGAACGGCCTGGCTTTGCAGCTTTTGCATGGGCGACCTCCCTTGTTATGCGGATTGCCTACATATAGAGCGCGAGTTACCACCAATCGACAAGCCTGCCGGCCGCCGGCCGGCGAGGCAGGAAGACCATGCCAGATTCACGAGACAAAGCTACCATTCCGATCGTTGTCATGGGCGTCGCGGGAAGCGGCAAGTCGTCCATCGGCAAGGCCCTGGCGCAGCGCCTCGGCGTCCCGTTCCGCGACGCCGACGAGTTTCACCCCAAGGCCAACATCGACAAGATGTCGGCCGGCATTCCATTGACCGACGCGGACCGCTGGCCCTGGCTCGACGCCATCGGCAAGGCGCTGGGCGAATCCGACGGACGCCTGATTGTCGCCTGCTCGGCGCTCAAACGGAGCTATCGCAAGCGACTGATCGAGGCCGCCGGACGGCCCCTGGTCTTCCTCTGGCTTGATGGCTCGAAGGCGACGATCGGCGCGCGCATGAGCCACCGCAAACATCATTTCATGCCGCTCAGCCTGCTCGACAGCCAGTTTGCCACCCTGGAGCCGCCCGGACCGGACGAGCCGGTGGTGCGTGTGTCGATCGAACCGCCGCTCAACCAGGTTGTCGCGTCGGCACTCGCCGCCCTGTCGGCCGCCGGCGCAGGCGCCAACAGGGTTTCCGCCCGGTAAACTTCTGGGCAACCTTTCGCTGTCGGAATGGTCATACCGGCACCTGAGTGATTCGCCGGCAGGACATCCGTAAATGGCAGAGATCATCCAGTTTCCGCTGCGCCGGGCCGACCCGGACGATGACGAGGCGCTCGACATCGACCTGCTGACCGCCGTCGACGTGGCCATCCGCGACCTGCGCGATATCGCCCGGGCGCTCGGCGAGGACACCGTGCGCGAGCAGGCCGAGGCCTGCCGGCAGATGCTCGAACGCGCCTTCCACACCGCTCACTAGAGGCTTCGACTATGGCCAGACGCCCAAGCGACCCGCGCGAGGCAGCCGAAGCCGTATTTCGCGCCAAAGAGCCGCCCTTGCCGGAACCGGCGGCCAAACCGTCGACTCTCCCCGGGGCGAAGGAGCAGGTCACGCTGCGCCTCGACCGCGACGTGCTCGACCACTTTCAGGAAGCCGGCCCCGGCTGGCAGGAGCGCATCAACGCCGCCCTGCGCAAGGCGGCCGGGCTCTGATCCCCGTTCCGCCCATCCTTCACGGCCCGCCTGCGGCGGGCATCTCAGGGTGAGGGCAGAAAGAGAAAGCCTCATGGTTCGAGGCGCGCGCGTAGCGCGCCTCGAACCATGAGATCGCACTAAATGCACCGCCCGCCATCGACCAGCAGCGCCACGCCGGTCACCATGCTTGCCTCGTCCGAGCACAGGTAGCAGGCGGCATTGCCGATATCCTCCGGCGTCGAGAAGCGCCCGATGGGGATCGTCGCCAGGAATTTCGCCCGGATCTCCGGCGTATCCTCGCCCATGAAGGTCTTCAAGAGCGGCGTCTAGCCGGCGACCGGATTGATGGCGTTGACCCGGATCCTGGCTGGCGCCAGCTCGACCGCCATCGATTGCGTCGCCGTGATCATCCAGCCCTTGCTGGCGTTGTACCAGGTGAGCCGCGGCCTCGGGCTCACCCCGGCGGTCGAGGCAATGTTGAGGATGGCGCCACCGCCGGCCGCCTTCATCAGCGGCACCAGATGGCGGGCGGTGAGATAGACCGATTTGGCGTTGACCGCGAACAGCCGGTCGAATTCCTCCTCGCCCAACGCCTCCAGCGGCTGGGGCAGATGGCCGATGCCGGCATTGTTGACCAAGATGTCGATGCTGCCGAAGGCGTCCACCGCACCCGCCACCATCGCGCCAACCGAGCCGTCGTCGGAGACATCGACGGTCACCGCCGAAGCCCCGAACTCAGAAGCCATCGCCTGTGCCGCTTCGCCGTTGAGATCGGCGATGAGCACGCGCGCACCTTCGGCAACGAACTTTCGCACGATGCCGGCGCCGAAGCCCGACGCCCCTCCGGTGACGATGGCGGACTTCCCTTCAAGACGCATGGCTGGCCCCTTTCGGCTTCTCCGTCGTCATGGTGCGGCGCTTCGCGCGTGGCGGGCGTCAAGCGCCCGTTCGAGGTCCGGCGTCGCCGCGATCAGCTCGGCCGTATAGGGATGGCGCGGATCGGCGAAGACGCGCTCGGTTTCGCCCTGCTCCACGATCCGGCCGTCGCGCATGATGACGACGCGGTCGGTGATCGCCCGCACCACCGTCAGATCATGCGAAATGAACAGGTAGGAGAGCGCAAGCCGGTCGCCGAGATCGGCAAGCAGATCGAGGATCTGGGCGCGGATCGACACGTCGAGCGCCGACACAGCCTCGTCGAGGACGATCAGCGACGGCCGCGTGATCAGCGCCCGCGCGATCGCCAGGCGCTGGCGCTGGCCGCCGGAGAATTCGTGCGGAAACTTGTCGCCGTCTGCTGGGCTCAGGCCTACCGCCGTCAAGGCCTCGTCCACCCGCCGCCGACGCTCCGCCGCCGATGGTTTCGTGCGGTCGAGATGGAACGGCTCGGCGATCAGCCGTGCCACGCGATAACGCGGATCGAGGCTGCCATAGGGGTCCTGGAAGACCGCCTGGACATGGCGGCGGAGTTCCCGCCGCGCCGGCCCGTGGCTGCCGAGAAAGTCGCTGCCGTCGAGAATGACCACACCGGCCCGCGGTTTCAGCAGCGCCAGGATGACGCGCGCCAGTGTCGACTTGCCGCTGCCCGATTCGCCGACCAGTCCGAGATTCTCGCCACGCCTTATGGTGAAGCCGACGTCGTCCACAGCCCGCAGGTGGCGGGGCCGTTCGAGAAGCTTCTGCCGCGGCAGGCGATAGTCGTGAACCACCCCGCTGATCTCGAGAATCGGCGCCTGGTGCCCCTCGTCCGGCTGCAGCCGCCGGGTCCGCTGCGAGCGGTAGGTCGAGGCTGCGAACAGCATGCGCGAATAGGGATTCTGCAAGCCGCGGAAGAGGTCGACGGTCTCGCCCGCCTCGACCACCGCGCCGTCCTTCATGATGGCGATGTGGTCGGCCATGTCGGCGACCACGGCAAGATCGTGGCTGATGAGGATGAGGCCGACATCGTCCTCCACCACCAGCCGGCGCAGCAGGTCGAGGATGCGCGCTTGCGTGGTGACGTCGACGGCGGTGGTCGGCTCGTCGGCGATCAGCAATTTGGGCTTGAGCACCGTCGCCATGGCGATCACCACCCGCTGGCGCTGGCCGCCGGACAGCTCGTGCGGATAGGTGTCGAGGGGAAAGCGCGATACCGGCAGACCGACATGGTCGAGCGCCCGGCGCGCCATGTCGGCCGCTTCAGCCGGCGAGGCACGGGTGTGCACGCGCACCGTCTCGGCCACCTGGGCACCGATCGTCTTCACCGGGTTGAGCGCGCTCATCGGCTCCTGAAAGACCATGCCCAGCGTGCGTCCGCGATGGGCGCACATGGCGCGCTCGTCGAGCGCCATCAGATCGGTGCCGTCGAGCCTCGCGCGGCCGCCGGCAACCGCATTGTGCGGCAGCAGGCGCATGATCGACAGTGCCGTCATGGTCTTGCCGGAGCCCGATTCCCCCACCAGGCCGAGCACCTTGCCGCGTTCCACGGCGAGCGACACACCCTTGAGGATCGGCGTCGCCCCGATGGAGACGGTGAGATCGTCGGCCGCGAGCAGGGTCATCTCAGCCGCCGCCATCTCGGATCGAGGAGATCGCGCAGGCCGTCGCCGAGGAGATTGAGGCCGAGCACCGCCAGGACGATGGCCAGGCCCGGCAGGATTGCCAGACGCGGCGCCAGAGCGATCATGGTCTGCGCGTCGGCGAGCATGCGGCCCCAGCTCGTCGCCGGCGGCTGCGTGCCGAGGCCGACATAGGAGAGCGCCGCCTCCGCCAGGATGCCCAGCGAGAACTGGATCGTCGCCTGTACCACCAGCGTGCTCATGAGGTTGGGCAGGATGTGCTCGATCGAGATCAGCCAGCGCCCCTTGCCGGAGACGCGGGCAGCAAGGACATAGTCACGCGTCCACAGCGACAGCGCCGCGCCGCGCGTCAGCCGGGCGAAGACCGGCACGTTGAAGATGCCGATGGCGAAGATGGCATTGACCGCGCCGGGTCCGAGCAGCGCCGTGATCATGATGGCCAGCAGCAGAGCGGGAAAGGCGAAGACCAGATCGTTGACCCGCATGACCGCTTCGTCGAGCAGTCCGCGCCGCGCCGCGGCCACAAGGCCGAGCGGCACGCCGATGGCGATACCGACGGCGACAGCGATCAGCGCTACCGCCATCGAATTGCGCGCCCCTTCCATCAGCATCGACAGCTCATCGCGGCCAAAATGGTCGGTCCCCAACCAGTGCAGCGCGGACGGCAGTTGCAGCCTGTCGGGAATCGAAATTGCTGCCGGGTCGTAAGGCGTCCAGACGAGCGAGACGAGTGCCACGGCGACCATCAAAAGGGTGATGACGCCGCCGACCACCATGCTGCCATGCAGCCGCCTTCCCTCCGCAGGCCGCGCCGGCGCACTGTCGAGCGGCGCGCCGCTCATGGCCGGTGCCGCCTCAGGCGCGGGTCAATCGCCGCATAGGCGAGATCGACGGCGAAAGTGACGACGACCACGGCGGCGACGAGCAGCAGGACGACGCTCTTCACCACGATCAGGTCGCGCTGGCCGACCGCCTGGAAGACCAGGCGGCCGAGGCCGGGCAGGTAGAACACGTTCTCGATGATGATGGCACCGGCAAGCAGGAACGAGAACTGCAGGCCGATGATGGTCATCACCGGGATCAGCGCATTGCGCACCGCATGGCGGCGTACCGCCTGCGCCCCGGTGAGGCCCTTGGCCCGCGCCGTACGCATGAATTCCTCGTGCAGCGTGTCGAGCAGCGAGGAGCGCATGACCCGCGCCAGGATCGACGCCTGCGGCAGCGCCAGCGCGATCGCCGGCAGGGTCAACGCCTTCAGCCCGGCGATGAGGCCGGCGTTCCAGCCCGGGAAACCGCCGGCCGAGAACCAGTGCAGACCGAGGGAGAAGGCCAGCACCAGCAGCATGGCGAACCAGAAGTTCGGCACCGCGATGCCGAGCTGGGTCGCCCCCATGATGACGAGATCGGCCGGCCGGTTGCGCCGGGTCGCGGCGATGATGCCGACCGGAAAGGCGATGACCACGGCAAGCGCCAGCGCCATCAGCGCCAGCGGCAGGCTGACCCACAGGCGCTGGGCGATCAGCTCCGCCACCGGCACCCGGTAGGTGTAGCTGATGCCGAAATCGCCATGGACGAAACCGGCAACCCACATCAGGTAACGCTGGAGGAGCGGCTGATCGAGACCGAGCTGATGGCTGAGCGCCGCGACCGTGGCGGGGTCGGCGTTGAGGCCCAGCATGAAGGAGGCCGGGTCGCCCGGCAGCACTTCCATCACCAGGAAGATGACGATGCTGGCGGCGACGAGCGTTGCGAGCAGGGAGGCGAACCGCGTTGCGACGTAGGATGCCATGCGCTCGTCACGGGCCCGGGCCGGCAGACGCGCCGCCGGCCGTTGCCCGTGCCCCTCAGTCCTCCCAGTAGACCTTGGTCAGGTCGTTCTCCTGGATCGGCTCGTTCACCCACAGCCCTTTGATCTTGGCGTTCCACACGCCGAGCTTGGGCAGTTCGAACAGGAACACGTTGACCGCGTCGTCGGCGATCTTCCTCTGGATGTCGCCGAGAAGCGCGATGCGCTTGACCGGATCGGTCGCCAGGTTGAGCTCGTCCATCAGTTTCTTGAAGGCGTCCGAGTGATAGTCGAAATAGTAGTCGTCGCGGGCATAGATGCCGTAGTCGGCGGGCTCCGTGTGCGAGACGATGGTCAGGTCGTAGTCCTTGTTCTTGAACACGTCGGACAGCCACTGCGCCCATTCGACGGGAATGATCTGGACGTCGACGCCGACCGCCTTGAGCTGCTGGGCGATGATCTCGCCGCTGCGGCGGGCATAGCTCGGCGGCGGCAGCTTCAGCGTCGCCTTGAAGCCGTCGGGATAGCCGGCCTCCTTGAGCAGCGCCTTCGCCTTGGCCGGATCGTAGGGGTAGAGGCCGGTGAGGTCGATATAGCCCGGATCGGCCGGCGAGTAGTGGCTGCCGATCGGAATGCCGTAGCCGAATTCGGCGCCGTCGATGATCGCCTTGCGGTCGACGGCATAAGACATCGCCTGGCGGACCTTGAGGTCGTTGAACGGCTTCCTGCCGTTGTTCATCGCCAGGATCGTCTCGCCCTCGGTCGTGCCGACGACGACCTTGAAACGCGGATCGGACTTGAACTGGGCGAGCGTCTCCGGCGCCGGAAAGTTGGGGAAGGCATCGACGTCGCCGGCCATCATCGCGGCGAAGGCCGCCGTCGGGTCGGAAATGAACTTGAACGTCGCCTTGTCGAGCCTGGCCGGCGCGCCCCAGTAGTCGGGGTTCTTCACCAGGTCGACGCGGTCGCCCTTGATCCAGTCGGCGAACTTGAACGGGCCGGTGCCGACCGGATGGGTGGCGTTGGTAGCAGCGCTGTTCGGCGCCACGATCTCCGCGTCGCCCCAGGCGAGGTTGTAGAGGAAGTTGCCCTGCGGGTGCTTGAGGGTGACCTTGACCGTCAGTGGATCGACCGCCTCGACCGTGTCGATTGCCGCGAACAGCTGCTTCTGCCCGTTGGTGCTGCCGGGTGCGGTCGTGCGGTCGAGCGAGAATTTCACGACATCGGCGGTGAGCGGCGTGCCGTCGTGGAATTTCACGCCGTCATGGAGATGGAAGGTATAGGTCAGGCCGTCGTCCGAGATGTCCCAGGACTTCGCCAGATCGGGCTCGACGGCGCCCTTTGCATCGATACGGGTGAGGCCTTCGAAGATATTGGCATAGGTCACCTCGTCGATCGCCGCGGCGTTGCCCGAGGTCGGATCGAGCCCGGTCGGCTCCAGCACCATGCCCAGCGTGATGTCGGTACGCGCGGCCAGCGCCGCGCCCGGCGCCACACCTGCCGCAACCACAACAGCCAGCGCCGCCAGCCTGAGTGCCTTCATGAATGGTTCTCCTTGGTCCCCGCGGGCCGAACTTGGCCGGCAGGCGGTTATATACCGTAGACAAGACGGTGCGTGGCCAGCGCCATGATCTTGGCCGAATCCACCATGTCGTCGATGACGACATATTCGTCGGGCTGGTGGGCCAGATCGAGGATTCCGGGCCCGTAGGCAATGCAATCCTTGATCCGGCCGATGCGGTCAATGTGCTTCTGGTCGTAGGTGCCCGGCGAGACCACATAGTCCGGATCGCGGCCGAGCACTTCCGCAATCGCCGCCGAGACCGAGCGCACCACCGGCGCCTCGCGGTCGGTCATGGTCGGGATGACATCCCACAGATCGCGCAGCTCGTAGCGGAATTTCTCGCGCCGTTCGGCGAGCCGGTCGAGGATGCCGCGCACCTCGCCCTTCACCTCGGCGAGGTCCTCCTCGATCAGGAAGCGCCGGTCGATGACCATGCGGCAGGAATCGGCGACGCAGGCCGAGGGAAAGCCCGGGAAGTCCTCGCCCATGCCGCCGTGGATCGAATTGATGTTGATGGTCGACTGGCGTGCCCCGTCGGGCACCACCGGCATCAAAGTGCGCCGCGCGGCCAATGCCGGATAGAGCTCCGCCTCGAAGGCATCGAGCACGGCGCCCATATGGCGGATGGCGCTGTCGCCGAGAAACGGCATGGAACCGTGGGCGATACGCCCCTTGGTCTCGATCTCTGCCCACCACACGCCGCGATGGCCGAGGCAGATGCGGTCCTTGTTGAGCGGCTCCGGGATGATGACGTGGTCGATGCGCGGCTGCGCCATCAGTCCCATGTCGGCGAGATAGGCGACGCCGCCATAGCCGCCCGATTCCTCGTCCGCCGTGCCGGAAATCTCGATGGCGCCGGGATGGTCCGGATAGAGCGCGAGAAAGGCCTCGACCGCCACGATCGCACTCGCCAGCCCGCCTTTCATGTCGCAGGCGCCACGGCCATAGACCCGGCCCTCGCGCACCGCGCCGCCGAAGGGATCGAAGCTCCACCCGGCGCCGGCCTCGACCACGTCGATATGGCCGTTGAAATGGACGCAAGGCCCCGGCCGCGTCCCCTCGCGGCGGGCAATCACGTTCCAGCGCGGATAGCGGTCGCTGTCGCCGGGCGTACCCTCGGCGCGGATGAACTGCGCCGCGAAGCCGAGCGGCGCCAGGCGCCGGGCAATGACCTCACAGCAGTCGCGATAGGCGTCACCCGGCGGATTGACCGTCGGAATGCGGATCAGTTCCGAGGTGAGCGCCACCAGATCGTCGCGGCGGTCCTCGATCTGACGCCCGATTGCCTCCAGCACTTGGTCGCTCCGTTCCGTCCGGCAAGATTTCAGCCGCCCAAGGCGAGCCTCGGCACTGCCGCCGACCCTGTCAATCGCCTTCACCGGAGCCGCAGCCGCGCCCATATGGTGAGCACGGTAGGGCAGTGGCGGCGGAACCGGAGGCAGAGGCCATGGCGCGCAGCGCCGCCGGCAGGAGCCGCCGGTTCATTCAGTCGGTCGCAAGGCAGCACGGTCAAAGGCTAGAGGGTACTGGCAGCAATGGCATTCATGCGCGCCGATCACTGGGTCTGGGATTTCTGGATCGCTCGTGACGACGGCGTCTATCACCTGTTCTTTCTGCAGGCGCCGCGCTCGCTCGGCGATCCGGAACTGCGTCACTGGCACGCGACCGTCGGACACGCGGTTTCCACCGATCTGACCAACTGGGACTATATCGGGACGTGCTTCGGCCCTTCGCCCGGCCCGGCCTGGGACGACGGCACCACCTGGACCGGCTCGATTCTTCGCCACGAGGGTCTCTGGCACCTGTTCTACACCGGCACAGCGCAGGCCGACGGCTGCCGGAAGCAGCGCATCGGCCGCGCCGTCTCCGACGACCTCTACGACTGGCGGCGGCTCGGCGACGCCCCGATCCTCGATCTCGAGCCCCGATTCTATGAGGAATATGCGCCCGAGCTCTGGCACGACCGCGCGTTCCGCGATCCCTGGGTTGCGCCCGATCCCGACCGCACCGGCTTCCGCATGTGGTTCACCGCGCGCGTACGCGACGGCGCCGCGGACGGGCGCGGCGTCATCGGCACCGCGCACTCCGACGATCTCAGCACCTGGACCATCGAGCCGCCTTTGACGCCGGCCGGCGATTTCGGCGAGGTCGAGGTGCCCGAGTTCTGGCTGCACGACGGCCGCCGCTACCTGCTGTTCTGCTCGACCGCACGGCGCACCTCGGCCGCCTGCCGCGCCCGCCTTGCCGCCGAGGGTCTCTCCCCGGATTCCGGCACGCATTATTATGTCGCCGACGGCAACGGCGCGCCCTGGCGGCTCGGCCGCTGGCCATTCCTTTCCGGGGCCGCGCACGGCTCGCTCTATGCCGGCCGCATCGTCGACGGCCCCGACGGCAACCCGCTGTTCCTCGGCACCATCGGCTACAGCCCGGACGGCACCTATGCCGGCATGATCAGCGACCCGCACACGATCGAGGTCGGCACCGACGGCATGCTCGCCCTCGGGCCGCCGCTTCGCGCCTGACGGCGATCTGGTTCAGACCGGACGGCTGCGCGTGCGCGCCACCGCATCCTGCCAGCCGGCATATTTGGCCGCCCGCACCGGCTCGCGCATCTTCGGCGTAAAGCGCTTGTCAAGCTTCCAGCTCTTGGCGAAGGCGGCCGGCGCCGGATAGAGCCCGGCACGGTAGCCGGCGAGATAGGCCGCGCCCATCGCCGTCGTCTCCAGCACCTGCGGTCGGTCGACCGGCGCATGCAGCATGTCGGCGAGAAACTGCATGGTCCAGTCGGAGGCCACCATGCCGCCGTCGACCCGGATCACCGTGCGCGCGCCGCGGCCCTGCGGCCAGTCCTGGCGCATCGCGTCCAACAGGTCGCGCGTCTGGTAGCAGGCCGATTCCAGCGTCGCGCGGACGATCTCGGCGCCGGTCGTGCCGCGGGTGAGGCCGTAAATCGCCCCGCGCGCCTCCGCGTCCCAATAGGGCGCGCCGAGACCGGCAAAGGCCGGCACCAGATAGACCGCCTGCTCGGGGTCGGACCTGGCCGCGAGTTTTCCCGTCTCGGCGGCCTTTTTCACGATCTTCAGTCCGTCGCGCAGCCATTGCACCGCCGCACCGGCGACGAAGATCGACCCTTCCAGCGCATAGGTAGGCTTGCCGTCGAGCTGATAGGCGATGGTCGTCAGCAGCCGATTGCTGGAGCGCACGGCCTCGCTGCCGGTGTTGAGCACGGCGAAGCAGCCGGTGCCGTAGGTCGATTTCAGCATGCCCGGCTTGAAGCAGGCATGCCCGACGGTTGCCGCCTGCTGGTCGCCGGCAACGCCGAGGATGGGGATCTCGGCGCCGAAGAGCGCCTTGTCGGTAACCCCGAAATCGTCGGCGCAATCCTTCACCTCTGGCAGGATCGCGCGCGGCACGTCGAGGAGCGCCAGCAGCGAATCGCTCCACGCGCCCTTGTGGATGTCGTACATCAGCGTGCGTGAAGCGTTGGTGGCGTCGGTCGCGTGCATGCGGCCGCCGGTCAGCCGCCAGATGAGGAAGGTGTCGACGGTTCCGAAGCACAGCTCGCCGCGTTCGGCCTTGGCCCGCGCGCCCTTCACGTGGTCGAGCTGCCAGGCGACCTTGGTGCCGGAGAAATAGGGGTCGATGATGAGGCCGCTGGTGGCGGTCACTGCCGGTTCAGCACCGGCTTCGCGCAGCGCCGTGCAGCGATCCGCGGTCCGCCGGTCCTGCCATACGATGGCGTTGTAGATCGGCTTGCCGGTCTTGCGGTTCCAGACGATCGTCGTCTCACGCTGGTTGGTGATGCCGATGGCGGCAACGTCCTTCGCCTTGATGCCTGCCTTGCGCAGCGCCGCGCGGCAGGTGGCGACCACCGTCCGCCAGATGTCCTCGGGATCGTGCTCGACCCAGCCGGGCTTTGGAAAGATCTGGCGGAATTCCTGCTGCGCTACGCCGACGATCTGCAGCCGATTGTCGACGACGATGGCACGCGACGATGTCGTGCCCTGGTCGATTGCAAGAATGTAGTTGGCCATGGCTGTTCCTCCCCTGCCCGTCGCCGGGGCCATGCTTGATGTGCAGCCCCTGGTGTTACCGGCGGCAAATTCCACCGGTCACCGCGGACTTGGCAAGCGGGAATTTCAGCCGGGCCGCCCGTGGGCAAGCCGAAGCGGCAACAGGCGTGCCGTCAGAGCTTGCAGAAGGCGCGGTAGAGCGAACCGATGATCTCGGCCACCTCCGGCCGGGCAATCGAATAGTAGACGTTCTTTCCGTCGCGGTGGGCTTCCACCAGAGTATCGGCGCGCAGCCGGGCGAGCTGCTGCGACACGAAGGGCTGGCGCAGGTGCAGCTTCTGTTCGAGCTCGCCGACGCTTTTGCGGCCATCGAGCAGCAGGCACAGGATGACCAGCCGGGTCTCGTGCGACATCGCCTTGAGGAACTCGCTGGCCTGCTGCGCACTGCCCAGCATCTGTTCGAGGCCGTCCCTCGGTATCGTCTCGTCGCGATCTGCCATCAGAACCGGCGCTGTCATCTGCATGTCCGAAATTCCCGCAATGCGGATCGATTCTCAAGTCGCTGCCGGAAACAAAGTCCGGCGAACGGCAACAATATGACGGCTACCGCCGCACGCCGCCAGCCGTGGCGCCATGCCCGCGGCGTCAGAATCGCGCTGCATCTGCTGTCGGCATCATCAAGACCCGAAATCCGGCCGGAATACACATTCAAGATTCTGAAAATGAAACGATTACTGGAAAATCCTATCCTTCGAGCCGCGAATGAAAGAAAATAATTCCAGTATGCCGGGCGGTGCCGGCTAGGACGATCTGTCGCGGCAGTGAGGCCGGTCCGCAGCCCGGCTCAAGAGACTCGGGCGGCCTCGGCAGGCGCGGACTTGTCGCCGGCCGCTGAGGCCTACGCGCTCGGCGGCCAGCTGCGCGGACATCGTTGTCGAGGTTCTTTCGGGGTTGCGACGGGACGCCGGACCGTGGGTGAAATGACGATTCTATACCATAGGCGAATCAAGTATTTTGCGTCGCGGGTGCCGGTTGAAGTCACTAGGAGTCATCGACAACCGCTTCGTGTTCGTGCGCGCTGTTCACTTCGCCGCTTGGTTCGTGTCGCAAATCAAAGGGGCCTTGGGGGTGTAGGCGTTGCGGGTGCTCTATGTCACGTCTGAAGTCTTCCCACTCGCAAAGGCGGGGGGCCTAGCTGACGTTTCGGCCGCTTTGCCGGCCAGCTTGAGAGACCAAGGCGTCGACGTCCAACTGCTGATGCCAGGCTATCCGGGTGCCATGGATCTGGCTGGAAATCTGCGGTTGGCCACGGCAATCGAGGACCCGCTGGGTCTCGGTCGCGTACGCATCTGGAAGGGCACGGTGCCAAGCGGTTTAGTGCCTGTGTGGTTGGTAGAGTGTGAATCGCTCTACACCCGAAACGGCAATCCCTATCAGGATGAACAGGGCCGCGATTTTGCCGACAACGCGTTGCGTTTTGGCTTGCTCAGTTACATTGGGGCCATGATCGGCGGGCGCTCGACCGGCATGTCCTGGTGTCCCGATCTGATTCATATAAACGACTGGCAAACTGCACTGCTGCCAAGCATGTTGCGTCTGCGGCCAGGTCCTTACCCGCCGACCGTGCTCGCGATTCACAATCTGGCGCATCAAGGCATCTTTCGAGCGGACGAGACACGACGCCTGCCGATGCCGACCAACGGCAGCGCTTTGGCCACGGCCGCGAGCGACAATCAGATTTCGTTCTTGCGGACGGGCATCCTGTCGGCCGATCGGATCGTGACGGTCAGTCCAACCTACGCGGCCGAGATCCGGACGCCTGAATATGGCTGCGGCCTCGACGATCTATTGCGCCGTCTTAAGCTCCCGGTCCGGGGCATTCTCAACGGCGTTGATTGCAACTCGTGGAACCCGACGTGCGATCCTCATCTCAACGAGAATTATCACGCGGTGAATTTGTCAAAGAAAAAGAAGTGCAAGGCGGCCGTCCAGGAAGAATTGGGGCTCGACGTGCAGGCGAGCACACCACTAATCGCTTTCATGAGTCGTCTCGCGTGGCAGAAGATGCCTGAAATTGTCCTGGAGATTCTGCCGATACTCCTGGCCGAAGGCATCCAATTCGGCCTGGTCGCTGAAGGCGATCGTGGGTACGAAGAGGCGTTTCGCAAGCTTGCCACAGCTTACCCGGGCAAGGTTGGTCTGCGCATCGGCTATGACGAGACTGTGGCGCATCGCCTGGTGGCCGGCGCAGACATGATGCTCAGCCCAGCCCGATACGAGCCGTGTGGCCTGACGGCGGCTTACGCGATGCTTTACGGCACGCCTCCGGTTGCCCGCCGTACCGGGGGTCTCGTTGACACAATAGTGGATGCGCAACCGTACAGCCTCATCGACGGATCGGCGACCGGCTTCCTGTTCAACGATCCAAGCGCTGAAGAAATGATGTTCTGCGTACGGCGGGCGCTAGATCTCTTGCGGCACAAGACCGCTTGGCGTCGCGTTCAAATCGCCGGCATGTTTCGAGACTTCAGCTGGACGCGATCTGCTCGAGAATATGTCGAGCTGTATCGGCAAATGTTGGGCGATTCTGGCTGCTTGGTTCAGGCGACAGAGATGCAAGGCGCATGGTCGCATGATCACGGCAAGAGGACTTCTCATCCAGCACCGGTAGCTGGAATACAGGCTCGTTCGAATGGTGCGGACACCGACACCGCCCGAACGGACCTAATTCGTCGGCGTGCCTATGAGATATGGGAAGACCACGGCAGGCCGCATGGCCGCGACCTGGAGCATTGGCTCGAGGCAGAAGCCGAGGTGACCGCGCCTCAACAGGTGCCGATAGCCGAGCCTCCGCGGTCAGGCGAAAGCGGTGCAAAGCCCATCAAGCTGCGTCGAAGACCACCCGGGCCGAGTCGAGCGAACTCTGTGCAACCGGAAGCGGATCCAATGCCTCGACTACGGGTCGCATCCTGATTCGAGCGTGCATCGGTTTGGCTGTGAACTGCGCCGCATTACCGCTGGAGACGGCCGAACAGCAACGCGCTTGCTCACTCTCCGTCGCCGTTGTTAACGACTGGCCATGAGCCCGGACAGCAGCAGTGGGCTCAGTCCGCCGGCCATTCCACGATCGCATCAACGCGGTTCGGAGCGAAGGCGAGGTAGTCCTTGATCGCGGCGATGGCCGCGTGAGGCTTTTCGAAGCTCCACACTGCATCCCGCGAGTGCGCACCACCGGCTGGAATACTGTAATGCGCACAATCACCCATATCGGGATCGTGAGTGACACGCTTGCTGCGCTTGAGCAGGGCCATGTCCACATCCTTGCGCGGGATGTAGAAAACCCGCCCGCCGGACGATTCGTCGAGCATCAATGCTTTGGCCGTACAGGCAATGACCTTGCCCGCAACAGTGACCACCACCCAAGCGCCCGCCGCGGTGTCGATGCTCAAACGGGATTCTTTTGGAGTCCTGACTGACTTGTTCATCGCTCGGCCTCCAGGGGAGGTTACCTAGACGAATCAAATCCTTGTTGGATTATGCGGCTCACCATGCTCGGTTAACAATGCGTTAATGTCGCACCCGCAACACCTCTACAATCCACACCATCGTCATGAAGGGCAGCGTGCTTGAGATGCTTCGCTACGCCACTGCGAATTTGGTCAACAGCCAGCTGTTATAAACTCGCTGCCTCCGTCTTGATCAGACCTTGACGCGACGATCAGTGAATCAATCACCGGCAGGTGCATGGCCGATATTAACCATACGGCTACCTTTCGGTTGCAAAGCAGAAAGGATTTGGTAACCATATCTACATACGCCGGCTCGATGCATTACGTTCGACAGGAGGCAACAGCGGCCTATCCCTTTCCCCGGAGTTGAAACAAACAAAGGGCACGGGAGTCGTCCTGTAACAAAGCGTTGAGCCCCGCCGCGGCCACGACGGGGCATCACGCATACCAAGCATTAAGCATTCCAAACGGTTTAGGCTGCCTCGGCCCGCTCCAGGGCCTGTCGGGCCTTCGCCGAGAGCCGCGCGTCTGCGCCGCTTTCGGCTTCCATTGCCGGTGCATGCCGGCCGGCCTCGAAGCCAGTGAACTGGTAGCCGAGGTAGCGCTTGGCATCGATCACGTCATAGCCCAGCTGCAGCCGCAGCTTCTTGCGCAGCTTGCTGACGTGTCCCTCGACCACGACCTCGTCGACGCTGTCTTCGAAGACGCCGTAGACGGCGTTGAATATCTGCGTCTTGGTCACGCGGCGGTGGGCGTTCTTGGCGAGGAATTCGAGGATGTGGCGCTCGCGCCGCGGCAGCGACAGCGGCTTGCCGTCGATCTCGATGTCGCGACCGTCGAAGAAGATCTTCAGGCGCTCGCAGCTCACCTGCCGGTATTTGTGGTTCACCCGCCGCCAGATCGCTTCCGAGCGCGCAATCAGCTCGCGCACATGGACCGGCTTGCGCACCACGTCGTCGATGCCGGCCGTGAACAGTTCAAGGGTCGCGTCGAGACAGCGGATTTCCGACAGCGCAATGATCGGCGCGTCGGTACGGCTTCTGATCAGCTTCGGCAGCAGCGGCCGGTCGTCGCATTCGCCGAGCAGGACCGACTGCACCGAGTCGATGTCGTCGGACGATGCCGAGAACAGCCACTCGCGAAATTCGAGAGGTTGCAGGCCGAGGCTGGCAACACCTTCCCCCCGGAAGGAGGCAGCGTAAGCTTCGGTCACCTCATCCCGTTCATCGACGACGATATGCATTAATGCCCCCAGGCGATTTTGAGTTCGACGCCGGCCCAACCTTCGCCCAAGGGATCGTTATCGGCCGCGGTCGGCCGTCCGACGACACCAGAAACTCTTGGGGAAATCCGGGAAACAGCCGGCTACGCGACGCAACGCTGAACGCCGCGAGTTCTGGGGCAAATATGGTAAACCAATTCCTAACAGGCGCTACTTAACCGCCGCCTGCGCCAGTTTCCGCGACCTCAGGCCGCAGCCAGGGCGGTCTCGATCTTGGCCTTGAGGGTCTGCGAGTCGAACGGCTTCAGAACGTAGCCGGACGCGCCCGCATCGTTTGCCGCCTTGAGATTGTCCGGCGAGCCTTCGGCGCTGACCAGGATGATCGGCGTATCCTTCAGCGAATTGTCGGCGCGCGCCTGCTTGACCAGCTCCAGTCCATCGACCGGTGCCATGTACCAGTCGGTGATGACCAGCCCGTATTGGCGCTCGCGCATCTTGGCGAGCGCCTCTTCGCCGTCGCTCGCCGTATCGATTTCCATGAAACCGGCCCGGCGCAGAAGGTTGCGCATGATGCGCAGCACCGTCTGATAGTCGTCCACCACCAAAACCGGCATCGAATAGTCGATTGACATCACTTTTTGCCCGCCCCTACGGCATCCACTGCCATGAGAGACTAGCGCAGGCGGATAAAAGAACCGCGAGATTCGCTTTTCAAAACGTATGGCCGAACGCAAGGAACCGGTAACCATCCGGTGCGGGCCGCGCCCGGGCCCTATCGGCAGAAGTCGCGCGCCGCGTCCGTCCACGATCCGAAGCCGGTGGCCACCATGTTGGTGATCACGGTGCAGACATATTTCTTCTGCGCCGGATTGTTGTTCGGGCCGGCGTGATAGCGCGCTACCGCCAGCGTCCAGCTTCCCTCCTGTTTGCGCAAGGACTTCAGGAAGCGGGCGGCGTAGTCGACATTGGCGTGCGGATCGAACATGCGCCTGAGCGAGGTGAACTCGCGGCCGTGGAAATAGTGGTTGATCTGCATGCAGCCGATATCGATCAGCTTGATTCCCGCCGCATCGGCGGTGTCGAAGCGCTGGATGGCGTCGTCAAGGCTGGTGGCGAAATAGGCCTCGCCGGCGATGTTCATGGCCAGCGGCTGCAGCGATTCCTTGTGGCCCGATTCGGTGAGACCGACCGCGTAGAGCACGCCCAGCGGCACCTCGTACTTGGCCGCGGCATGGCGCATCTCGCCCTCGCACGGGTTCGCCGGCGCTGCCTGTCCCGGCGCGCTAGACGTAAAGGCGATCAGGGCCGCGATAACGATCCTGGCGAGGGGCATCCTGGGTGTCCTGGTCGTGGAGAATGAAGCCGTCGCGCTGTCCCTGCTGACGCTGTTGCTGCGGGGAAGCGGCGCGCTGGTCTCCGGTCGAGTGCCCCGAAAAACCGCCAGTGGCCGCCCCGCCGGCCGCTTGTTGCTGGCCCGACGCGGCCGCATCGCCGAAGCGCGGCTGAACTGCGTCGCGCTTGTCGATCTGCACCTGCTGCGTCTCGTAGCCGGCACGGTGCAGCAGATCACGCAAGGATGCATCGTCGCGCGCCAGCGCTAGCGCGGTTTCCGGGCGGTCGGCCTTGAGACGAACGCTGACCGCATTGCCTTTCAGGCTGATGCGCAGGTCGACCGATCCATGCTCGCGCATGTCGAGATTGAGCGTGATGGTCTGCACCGGCCCGCTCGCGGCAATGCCCGGCGGCGCATCGGCTCGCTGCGGTGCGGACTGGGACGCTGCGGCGCGTGCCGAATCGACGGCACCGACGATCGCCGAGGCCACGCCGGCAGTCAGCGGTGCGGCAGGCGCGTTCGACGGCGCAGCGGGACCGGCCGCCTGGGTGCTGCCGGGTTTCGCAACCTCGCTCGCCGCCTGCCGCTTGGCATCGGTGTGCGTGGCGGAGACGGCCGCATCCATGGTCCGGTCTTGCCTTCCGTCCGGCCGGTCATGCTGTGAGCGCTGCGTCGGCGCCGCCACCGCGATCCACTCGTCGCGCGCGGCACCCCGCTCACCGGACGGCGCCCTCGCTGTCGCCGAACCGGTGCGATCCGCCGATGCCAGCGGTCGCCAATCCTGGCCTTTCCGCGGCGCACCGGTCACCTCCGCCAGTCCGGCTGCGACCTGCGCGCCGTTCGCCGGTGTCGGCGTGGCATTGCCGGCTGCCGCGCCGTCGCTGTGCATGGCCGCTTGCGCAACGCCGCGCGCTGCAGCAGGCGCAAGCGGTGCGAGATGCCGCTCATAGCCGGTGACCCGCACATTGACCCGCTGATCGCTTCGCTGCGCCGGCCGGGTTTCCTGCTCTGCTTGCGCGGCCTCCAGAGCGACGTCGGTCTGTACCTGACGAGTGCCGTTCGCCGGTGCCGCAGCCGCATCGCTGCGTCCCCACGCACGCACCGGGTCGCCGCCTCCGTCCGACACCGCCGGCTTTGACGACGAAGCGGTGTCAGCGGCAGGGTCCTGCTGCTCGGCCACGCCTGCGCGTTGCGGGTTGCCCATGCCGCGCTCGGCGGCACCCTTCACCAGTTTCCCGGATGTGTCCGACGCGACGCCCTTCTGCTGATCGTTCGAACCGGCGGCACCGTCCGTCCGCGAAGGCCGGGCCGGGCGATCGGCCGCCGCAGCCCCGTCCGGCTGCTGCTGCTCGGCCCTGACTTCGGCGGGAGGCACGGCAACCGCCGTCGCCGCCGACGCCGTGTCTGCATCGGCCGATTGCACCGCGCCGTCCTTCTTGCGGTCGGCCCGGTCGGGGTCCCGGCGGGGGTCGACTGCCGCATCGGTGCGTGCATGCCGCGGCCCATCGGCCGCGACCGGCGGCGCGTCAGCGCCTGCATCGGCGGGCTTCGCCCTGCCTGCGTCGGCCTGGTCCGTTTGATCGTTCCGGCGTCCATCCGCCGCAGGGTCGGCCTCGTCCGTGGGCGCGGACCGGGCGGCTTTGCCCGGCGGCGCCACGACGGACGCGCTCTCGCTTCTGGGGGAAGCTGTTTCTTCCGGCGTCGCGCTCTCCGCGCAAGTCCCGGCGCGGCGGGCTGCCGAATCGGATTCGCCGTCGTCCTGCATATCCACCGTCTTCGCCGTCTCCGGCACGGAGCCCGACTGCGGTCTGCGACCGGCCGTCGTCGTCTTTGCGACCTCGTCGAACAGCGCCCCAAAATCTTCCGCCCCCGCCTCACCGGAACGGCGTGTCGTCGTGCCGGCGCGTTCGGCTCCGGTCTCCGCCGGTATGTTCAGCATGACATTCATTTTGCGGAGGCGACCAGTTTTGCCGTGTCGTCGAGGGCTGCCTGCGCCTTCTTGATGATGGCCGGCTCTTCGACCAGCGCGCCGGCGCCGAGCGGCTTGGCGGCGGCAACGTTGATCGTGCCGAGGTCGGTGCCCGAGAGCACGCCGGTGAGCGTCGCGCTGACGACGTCGTAGAAGGCCTGATCGGGCTCCGCCAAAAGGCTGCGGTTGAGCCCCTTGATCTCGCTCGCCGCCTTGTCCGCCAGCTTCGGCATCGCTGCCAGCGCGGCGGCATGATAGAGCTTTGCCCGCGCCTCCTGCACCGAGCCGGCCAGCGCCAGGCCGCTTGCCCGTTCGGCCGCAAGCTTGGCGGCCGTGGTGCGGCCGCTGATCGCCGAAGCCAGCGCGACCGTCAGATACAGGTCGCAGCGCGAATCCGGCTCGACCATCGCCAGCATGTCGTCGAGTTCGCTGAAATGGTCCTCGGTATCGACGGACGCCATGTGGCTGAGCGCGGCGGCAAAGCGCACCCGGAAATTGCCCGCATAGACCGAGTGGCGGAACCGGTCGAGATACTGGCGCGCCAGCGAGCGCACCGTATCCTCGTTGCGTTGCCGGTCGGCAACCAGCAATTGCCGGCGGATGGCAGCTTCTTCGACCAGCGTGCCGGGCGCCATCAGCCGGGCAACCGACAGGAGCTGCATCGCCCTGGTCGGATCGGTCTTCACCGCCAGCGCCGACTGCGCGATGGCGACCTGCCCCGCCATGCTCGCCGGCAGGTTGGTCGGATCGATATCGGCGAGCAGCGGCGCCGCGGCGTCCGCCTTGCCGTTGGCATAGTCGAGCACCCCTTCCAGCAACCGTCGATCGATCGCCGGCGGGGGTTGCAGCGCGACCAGCCGTGCCAGGATCTCCGGCCGACCGCCGGAGAGCACGTAGGTCACCGCTGCCGCCGCATTGCGATTGTCCTGCCACACATCGCCATCGGCTGCCATGAAGGCCTTGTCGATCTGGATCATCAGGGCACGTTGCGCCGCGATCGCCTGGACGTCGCCCTGAGCCATGCGATCCTGCAGTGTCTGCAGCGTCCGCACCAGCTCGAACGGTGCCGTGCCCAGAAGCGGTACCGCCGCCAATGCCGCCTCGTCCTTGGCTGCACTGCGCGGTCCTTCGCCCTTCGGCCCCTTGACCGTGTCCGGCACCGGCACTTTCGGCGAGGGTGCCGCCGGCTCGTCGATCAGAAATTCCGACGGGTCGCCGAGCAGCCCGTCGGAGCGCTGGACCGTCGCCATTTGCCGGCTTGCCGCCGGCTTTCCGTCCGTCTTCGTCGCTGGTGCCTGCGCGGCTTCCGCCGCCGGCGCTGCCACGGCCGGCTTCGACGAATCGGCCGGCAATCTGGTGACCTCCGATGGCGCCGTCCCCGCCGGCACCGCATCCTCGATGGAGCCGGTGACGGTCCGATCGACGCCGGCGGGCGCCACCGATGGCGTCGGTTGCGGCTTGGCTTCGGCCACCGACGCCGTTGGCGCATAGGCTGGCCGCAGACGCGGCAGCGGCGGCACCGCCGCCGCAGCGCTACGGGAGCGCGGCGCTGGTGCCTCGCCATCGGCCGCGTTCACCGCCGCCGGCAGCACGCTGATCGGCGCAGCCGTGGCGGCCGGCGCCGTCGTCCGGGCGTTGCCGAACAACGTTGCCAGAAAATCGGCCGCCCCGGCTGATTGCGACGCCCCGGCCTGCGCCGAGGTCGACCACACCAGGGCCGCGGCCGCACAGCTCATCAGCAGCCACCGCGCCGTCATGGCAAATCCTTCACCAGAATCTCGATGCGGCGATTTTCCGCCGCGTAGGGGTCGGCCGGATTTTTCAGGGCGCGGTCGGCATGGCCCTCTATGGCAATCACCCGCGACTGGTCGAGGCCGCCGCGCAGCAGCGTGTAGTAGGCCATCTGTGCCCGCGCGGTCGAAAGCCGCCAATTGTCGTAGTCGGCGGAATGGAACGGTCGTCCGTCGGTATGGCCGCGAACGACGATCTGGCCGGGCTGTTTCGCCAGCACCTTGGCGATGCGTTCGAGCAGCACGACGGTTTTCGGTGCCGGCACCGCCGATCCGACCGGGAACATGGCATAGTCGGCATCGTCGGTGAGGTTGATCGTCACGCCTTCTTCGGTGGCGGCAACGGCGAGGTCGGGCGAGGCCTTGCCGGCCATCATCGCGGCGACGGACTGCTTGATGTCCTTGGCGATCTCCGTCGACCGAGCCATGGTCGCGGCCGCAACCGCCTTTGCTTCCCCGGCCTTTGTCTCGCTGGCTTTGGCTCCGACCGCTTCCGCCTTACCGGCTTCCGCCGCGCCTGCGACGGCCGGCGGTTCCATCGCCCCCTTCTGCGGCTTTGCGGCCGCCTCGGCCGGTGTTTCAGCTGGCCCGGCGGCGGTCACGGCATCCGCTGGAACTGCGTCGCGCTTGGCATGGGCTGTCGGCGCCGCCGCGTCTGGCGCCGCCGCCGCATCCGGCTTGTCGGAACGCGACACCTTCTGCGCCGTGCCCGGCTTGCCCACTCGGTTCGCCTCGCGCGGTGGGCAGCGGCACCATCTGCCAATAGGACGGATCGAACGGGTCGCGCTCGATGTCCCCGCCCGGCGTCCCCTCGGCCCGCGGGTCGCCGGTGATGGCATCGACGTTCGTCGGTTGCGTATTGACGTATTGCTGCTCCAGCTTCGCCAGAACGGCATAGGGATCCTGGAAGGCTTCGCGGTCGTTACCGCCATTGGCCGGTTTCAGCGCCGCCGCCGCCGCACCGATCTTCTTGAGGGCATCGGCGGCGTTCTCGCTGCCGGCGTCGGCCTTTGCCTTGTCGAGGCCGCCGTTGGCTGCCGCCAGCTTCGCCGCCACTTCGGCGGCCGCGTTGAGGGCCGCGGCGGCCGCTTCCGGGCTCATCGGCTTGGCATCGGCGTGCCCGGGCGTGAGGTCGATCAGGTTGACCGATGACCCCGGCACCGGCATCTGGCCGTGGCCCTTCTTGGCGGACTTATCCTTGCTTTGGGTCTTGTTCAGCCCCTTCAGCTCGCTCGAACCCTGCGACATGTGGATCGGATTGAAATACTGGGCGATGCCCTTGCGCATGTTCTCGTCGGTGACGTTGATCAGCCACATGATCAGGAAGAAGGCCATCATCGCCGTCATGAAGTCGGCATGGGCGACCTTCCACGCCGAGCTGTGATGGGGATGGTCTTCCTCCTCGTGCCGCCGAACGATGATCAGCTCGTGGGGCGCGGCGTCAGCCATTGTCCGCCGCCCCCACCTGCGCCATCAGCCGGTCCATCCACGCCGTAATGTTGGTTTCGACGATGGTCTCGTCGATGGTCACCAAGACGTCCACCGCATCGCTTTCGACGCGCTCGACCGGCACCCCTGTCGGTGCGATGGCGGCTTCCACCCGTTCGCTCAGCGCCGCCGGTCCGGCAATCCTCACCCGCGCGGCGGTGCCGCCGGCAAGCAGGGCGGACACGGCCTCGGTCAGCTCGCCCACGGCGCGCTCGCGCACCGCATGGTCGAGGAAGCGCAGCAGCGTGGCGCCGACCTGATGACCGACGCGTTCCTCGATCGCCGCAAGTCCCTCGCGCACCTGGCCGGCCAGCGCATCGCCGACCGTGGCAAGGATCTCCGCTTCCCGTTCGGCGAGGCGGCGCTCGAACGCGGCAAGATCGGCGGCGCGGGTGGCGTCGAACTCGTCGCGTGCCGCTGCCAGCGCTTGCGCCACCGCCGCGTCCTGCTCCGCCAGCCGGTCTTCCGCTGGCGTCGGCGCCGGTTTCTCGTTGAACGGGCGAAACCCGGCGCTGGCGATCTCCGGAACGGTGCCGCTGACGAAACGCGGCAGACGGAGCGCGGCCGTCGTCACTGTCATGCCGCCTCGTCCTGGTGCAGCCATTGCCGCAGGATGGCCGCCGCCTGCGCCTCGTCATACTCGACGATCTGCTCGAGCCGCTTCTGCGGCGAGCGATTCATCCGCTTGGTGACATCCTCGATCAGGTTGACGCTGTCCTCGCCGTCCACTCGATGACGCCGGCGCGCCGAGCGCCGGCGCGCTTGTCGCCTCGACGGCCGCAACCCCTGGCGCCGCGGCGACCGCCTTCGGCGCCTGCGAGACGATCATCCGGATCGCCGGCTTGAAGCCGAACAGGATGACCACCACGGCCACCACGACCAGCGCCAGCGAATTGATCAGGCTTCCCGCCTGCGCCATGAGCACGCTCATCAGCCCCGGCGCCGGCGCCGCCTCGCCGAGGTCGTTGACGAAGTCGACCGACGCCACCTTGAGCTGGTCGCCGCGGTCCTTGGTGAAGCCGGAGGCTGCCGAAACCAGCTGCTCGATGTCCATCATCTGGTGTTCGACCGGCAGAGCATCCGGGCCTTCCTTGGCGACCTCATCGAGCCGGTTCTTGTTGACCAGCACGGCGACCGACAGGCGCTCGATCTTGTAGCCGTCATGCGCGGTCTCGATCGTGCGCGAGGAGACTTCGTAGTTGGTCGTCTCTTCGCGCCGGTCGTTGGTCTCGTTCGAGTTCTTGCCGTTGTTGCCGCCTGTTGTTGGCCTGGTCGGGCAGGTTCTGCTGCACGCTGGCCGCCGCGTCGCTCGACGAGTTCTGCGCCAGCGCGTTCTCGCGCACCATGCGCACCGAGCGTTCCACCCGCGAGGACGGATCGTAGACCACCTCGTTGGTGGTCGAGCGGTCGAGGTTCAGCCGCGCCGACGACGCTCACCTGGAAGTTGCCGAGGCCGAGATAGGGGGTCAGCGTCCGCCGCACCTTGTCCTCGATCTCGCGGTTCACCGTCTGCTCGACGATCGCCATCTTGCCCGCCGAGGCGCTCTCGATGTCGTCGCCAGAGGCGAGCAGCTGGCCTTCGGTATTGAGGACGGTGACGTTGTCCACCTTCAGCCCCGGCACCGCGGCAGCCACCAGGTGGCGGATCGCCTGCGCCGGGCCCGTGTCCGTCGGCATGTCGGTGCGGATGACCACCGATGCCGAAGCCGCCTGCTGCTGGCTGCGCAGCGAGCTCGAGTCGGGCAGCACCAGATGGACCCGCGCCGACCTGATGCCGTCCATGCCCTGGATCGTGCGCGCCAGTTCGCCTTCCAGCGCCCGCGTCTTGGTGACGTTCTGCATGAACGAGGTCAGGCCGAACGATCCCACCTTGTCGAACAGGTCGTAGCCGGAATTGGCGCTTTCCGGCAGGCCCTTCTCGGCCAGCAGCATGCGCGCCCGCGCCGTGTCGCCATAGTTCACCGTGACCGTCTGCCCGTCGGCGTTCACGTCGAAATCGATGCCGGCGTCCTTGAGGGCGCTGCCGATGCGCGCCACGTCGTCGCGCGTCAGCCCGGTATAGAGGACTTCCTGCTGTGGGCGGCTGAGATAGTAGGTGCCGACGCCGAGCACGACCATGACCGCCACGCCGATGAAGGCCAGGGCGATAAGCCGGCGGGCGCCGAGGCCGACGATGCTGATCCACAAGCGTTCAACGGTGTCCCGCGCCATCGGTAGCCGCGCTCCTTCTCTCCGCGCCCTGGTCCACCGGTCGTGCCGCGCCGCCGGCGCGTGGGCCCAGCGGCGGAAGCGACGGCACCGGCTCCCGGCCAATCTCGAAGGTCAACCTTGCGTGAAGGTTGCGCGGAGAAAAGCGAAGGGGCCGCGCCCCGAAGGACGCGGCCCCTGACACAACGGAACCGCTACGCTTGGGTTCCGTATCGCTACTAGCGGAACAGCGTCAGGATGTTCTGCGTGCTGGCGTTGGCGATCGACAGCGACTGGACGGCCAGTTGCTGCTGGGTCTGCAACGCCTTCAGCTTGGTCGATTCCTCTTCCATGTTGGCATCGACCAGGGCGCCGACGGCGGTCGTGTTGGCGTCCTGCAGGGCCTTGACGAAGTTCTGCTGCGAGGTGACGCGGTTCTGATAGGCGCCGATCGACGACGCCGCATCGGTCACCTGCGACAGGGCCGTGTCGACGACCTTCAGATAGTCCTGGATCTGGTCGCTCGTCGGCGCTGGTGATGTCGATGTCGGCGACGCTGGTCGCGTCACGGTCGCTGGTCGCGGCCGTGGTCGTCAGCGCCGTCGCCACCAGGCCGAGGGCGTTCGAGGTCGATGGCGTCGGTGCCGGCAGTCGGACGCGCCGCCGATGGTGAAGCCGTCTAGCGACGTGAAGATCACGTGATCGGACGCTGTCGACGGAGGCGGTGATGCCGGTAACGCCGGCATCGCTCAGCGCCTGGTTGAGCACTGCGGCGAGGTCGCCGTTGCTGCGGATCTTGGTGTCGCTGAGGCCGGCATTGGTGAGCGTCGTCTGGTCGATGTTGACCAGCTTGGCCGAGCCGCTGCCGTTCGGTCACGTTGAACGAGACCACGTCGTCGGCAGTGGCGAAATCGACCGCGGCCGTCTCGACCGTCGCCGTCGGGCCGCTGTCGCCGCATAGCCGTTGATGGCGATGGTCTTGTCGAGGATGCCGAACTGTGTCGCGCCGTCGCCGTAGAGGCGGATGTTGGAGATGTCGACGTCGATCTTGCCGATCGACAGCTGGTTGTTCGAATCGCGCGACAGCGACGACACGATGGTCTTGCTGAAATCGGTGCTGTCGCGCCGGTGCTCAGCCAGTTCTGGCCGGAGAACGAGGCGCCGTCGGCAACCGACTTGAGCTGCGCCTGGATCGATTCGATCGTCTGCTGGATCTTGGCCTTGTCGACGTTCTCGCCGGTGGCCGTGGTCAGCTGGTTCTTGAGGTCGTTGAGCGAGGTGACGGCGGTGTTGAGGCCGGTATAGGTCGTCGACAGCGTCGACGCGCCGAGGCTGAGCGAGTCGGTGACCGCGCCGAGCGCGCCGTTGTCCGACTTGATGGTGGTGGCGATCGACCAGTAGGCGGCGTTGTCGGCGGCGGTGTTGACGCGCAGGCCGGTGGAAACGCGGTTGTTGGTCTGTTCGAGGTTGGTGTTGATGCTCCGCAGCGTCTGCAGAGCGACCATGGCGGAAGTGTTAGTCAACAATGAGGACATGGCGAACCCTTTTCATGTGCCGTTGTCGGTGACATACCGGACTTCGCACCGGTATGGCGGGGCGGCATCATGCCTTTGGGTTCTCAAGGATTAGGCGCGTGTCGCCACGCAAGCCCCAGCCCCAACTCGCCATGGCGCCAATATTGGCAGGCGAATCTTACCGCTTGGTTTCCAAAGCCCTGGTCAGAAATACGACTGGACGAGCCCGCCGACGAGCAGGTGCCAGCCGTCGATCAGGATGAAGAACAGTATCTTGAAGGGCAGCGCCAGCACCACCGGCGGCATCATCATCATGCCCATGGACATCACCAGCGTGCCGACGACGATGTCGATGATCAGGAACGGCAGCACGATGAGAAAGCCGATTTCGAAGGCGCGGCGGAGCTCCGACACCATGAAGGCCGGGATCAGAACCCTGATGTCGACCTTGTCGGGCGGAAGGGCCTCTTCGGCAGCAGCAGCCGCGGCGGCGGCGGCATCGGCGCGACGATCCCGGCGCCGCATTGGCCGCCCCGTGGATACGGGTCGCATCGAGATCCTCGAATAATTTCAAATCCTTGATACGCACCTGCCCGGCCATGAAGGTGCGGAACGGGTCGCTGATCTTGGTATAGGCCTCCTGCTCGCTGATCTTGTTGTCGAGCAGCGGGCGCACGCCGTCCTGCCAGGCGCGGTCGAATGTCGGCGCCATGACGTAGAACGTCATGAACAGGGACAGGCTGATCAGCACCAGGTTGGCCGGCGTGCTCTGCATGCCGAGGCCGGAGCGCAGGAACGACAGCGCGATGACGAAGCGGGTGAAGCTGGTCACCATGATCAGCAGGCCGGGCGCCACCGACAGCACCGTCAGCACGATGACAAGCTGAACGATGCGCCCCGAGACGCTGGCGCCGTTCGGCCGGAATGAGCGTGTCGAGCAGGGATGTCTGGGCCGCGGCCTGGGCATGCGCGCGCGGCCGCCACGCAGCAGCACCGGGGCGGCCAACAGCAGCGTTCGCCCGAGCCGCGGCGGCAAGACGTGACGCGATCGCCAAGATCCCCATCAGGCGGCCCCTATTGGATGACCAGTGTCTGGATCACCAACTCGCTGACGCGCCCGTTCGTGCGCACCGCCGCGCGCTCGTCGAGGTCCTCGAGCAGATGCTGCAGCGCGCTCGGCCCCTCGAGCTGGGCGATGTTGACCGTGCGCAGATAGGCCAGCATGTCCTGGCGGAGTTCGGCGCCGGTGACTTCCGGATTCTGCAGCGCACCGTTCTTGAACACCATCGACGCCTCCAGGCGGACCCAGGTGTCCGCCGGCGAGGCGAGGTTGGTCACCACCGCATCGAGCGGTTTGACCACCGTGTCGCCGCTGTACTTCATGGCGATGACGTGCTTGCCCGCCGCCGGTTTGGCGGCAGCGTCGCGCTTGGCAATGGCGGTTTCGATCGTCGCGGCGGTCTTGAGCCCGAAAAGGACGCCGCCGCCCGCCGCAACCATGGTGATCGCCAGCGCACTGATGGCAATACCCAGCCAGCCGGACATTTTCGACCCTTTTGGCGGCAAGTTCCGCCTTCTTCAGCTCGACCGAGGAGTCTTCCTTGACATCGGCCAGATCGGAATCGTCGACATCGTCGTCTTCGGGCTCGGCCGGTTCCGCCTGATCCTGCTTCTTCTTCTTTCCGAACAGGCCGGCCATCTATTGCATCGCGCTGAGTTTGCCGCGGCCGCCATAGGAAATGCGGGCCTCGGCGATCTTGTCGTAGGCGATCAGGTTGTTGTCGGCGATGTCGTAGGGACGGACGATGCCGGCGATGGTCAGCACGCGCACCTCGCGATTGACGCGCACCTCCTGCGATCCGCTGATCAGCAGGTTGCCCTCCGGCAGGACCTCGGTGACCACCGCTGCGATCGACAGGTGCAGCTTCTCCGAGCGGTCGATCGTGCCGGAGCCCTTGGCGTCCGCCGAGCCGCTGGCGTTGAGATCGGCCGAGGCGCTGCCCGACCGGTCGGCCATGCCGAAACCGCCCCAGCCGAGATCGAAGCCGAACGAGCCCTTGGCATTGGCCTCTTTCGACCGGCCGCTGGTATTGTCGAATTGCGCCTTGTCGTTGATGTCGATGGACACCGTGACGATGTCGCCGACCTTGTGGGCGCGCATGTCCTGGAACAGGCCCTGGTTCTTCTGGCTCCACAGCGAGTGCGGCGCATGGATATTGGGCTCGGCGAAGGCCTGCGGCAGGGGCGCACGCTTCACGCTGAGGCCCTGGCCGACGACCGACAGCGGCGGATTGCCGCCGGTGGTCGCGGTCTGTTCGGTCTGGCAGCCGGCCATGAACAGCCGGGATCGACCAGCACTGGCAGGATGCGGTTCACGAGTTTCCTGCTTTCCCGGCGTCAGCCGGCGCCGGGCATCCCGGCCATGACATTGGTCAGTCGGGCGGCGGTGATCGGCATCCATTTCGTTGAGGATCGCGCTGGCGATACGCGGCTGGAGCTTCGACAGGATGGCGGCCGCCGCCTCCTGCTCCATGACGGCGATCTGCTGCGCGGCGGCGTCGGGGCGCATCTGCGAATAGATGGCCACGACGCTCTCGTCGGCGCGCTTGAGGAAATCCTCGCGCCGGCTGACCCATTTCTCGTAATCCGCCCGCTTGGCCTCGAGCGCCGCGATGCGGTCGTCGAGCGCCTTGGTCATCGCGGCCAGCGATTCGGCCTGGCGGGCATAGCGCGCATCGGCCGCCTTGTTGGCGATGTTCCGGCAATAGGCGTCGGCATTGGCGGCTGGGCCGTCGGCCGCGGCCGGCTGCGCCTGATCGGCCTTGGCCGGTTCTGCGGCCAGCGCCGGCCGGACCCGGCGAATACCGTCAGCGCCGACAGCGTCAGCCAGCACTGCCGCGGATCCTGTTCATTGCACCACCAGCTCCGCCTGCAATGCACCGGCCGTCTTGATCGCCTGGAGGATGGCGATGACGTCCGTCGGCTTCATGCCGATCCGGTTCAGACCGGCAACCAGCTGCTCCAGGCTGGCGCCGCCGACCACCGCGATATGCGCGTTCGGTTCATTGGTGGTCACGCTGGTGCGCGGCAGCACCGTGGTGCTGCCTTTCGAGAAAGCCGGCGGCTGCGAGGCAAAGGGCGTCTCGGACACGCGCACCGTCAGCGTGCCGTGGGTCACCGCCACGGTCGAGATCTGCACGTCCTGGCCGATGACCACGGTTCCGGTGCGCTCGTTGATGACCACCCGCGCCGGCGCGTCGGGCGAGACCAGCAGCTCGCCCACCTCCGCCATGAAGCGCGTCGCGCTGATCTCCTTGGGCCGGGTGAGCACGATCGAGCGCATGTCGCGCTCCTGCGCCACCGGGTGGCCGAAGCGGCTCTTGGCATAGGCGTTGATCACGTCGGCGACCTGCGTCGCCGTGGCGAAGTCGGCATTGAACAGCTCGACCACGATCTGGCGCGAAGCCTCGAACGAGCCGGGGATCGACCGCTCGACCACGCCGCCATTGGGGATGCGTCCGCCGGTCGCCACGCCCTCGGTCACGCTCGCCGCGTAGCCGGCAGCAACGAAGCCCGAGCCGGAGATCGGCCCCTGGGCGACGGCATAGACCTCGCCGTCGGCGCCCGACAGCGGCGTCATCAGCAGCGTGCCGCCCTTCAGCGACACCGCATCGCCGATCGACGAGACATCGATGTCGATGCGCGTGCCCGACGAGGCGTAAGGCGGCAGGCTGGCGGTGACCATGACGCCGGCGACGTTGCGCACGCGCATCTGGCTGTTGACCACGTTGATGCCGATGCGGTCGAGCATCGACTGCAGGGCGTGCTGGGTGAACGGCGCGTTGCGCATCGAATCGCCGGTCCCCTGCAGGCCGACCACCAGGCCGTAGCCGATCAGCTGGTTCTCGCGCGCCGCCTGGATCGTGGAGATGTCCTTGATGCGCGTCGCCTGCGCCCCCGAGGCGATGAGGATGGCGGCGGCGGCGAGGAGCAGGAGGCGTTTCATCGGGCGTCGACACGCACGCTGCCGTCCGCCGCGACGGTGGCGACGACCACCTTGCCGCTGTCGATGTTGCGCACCTGGATCATGTCGTTGAGGGCGCCCGACTGCAGGGCAAGCACCGAGGTGGTGATCGTCCAGCGGGCCCTGGCTGTAGCGGATGGGAATGATCTTGCCCTTCTGCACCAGGTCCGGCTCGCCGACCGTGTTGCGCGCGATCAGCTTTCCCGGCAGCAGCGTGCGCCGCGCGACCTTGCCGACCAGTTCGCTGCGCGCCGCGATGACCGGATAGTTTTCGGCGGTCCCGGCCGGAAACGTGCCGATGGTCAGCATGTCGGCGGCGATCGTGTCGCCCGGATAGATCGTCACCGCCGGCACCGGCAGCTGGTCTCGGGCGGTGCCGCGACGGCCGCACCGCCGACCAGGCAGCCGATGAGCGACGATCAGCCCGGCAGGCTGCGCGGCAGGAGATGAGAGAATGCGATGCCGGTCATGTCTCCGGTCACCTGATGCCCTGGGACACCTGCTTCTGCATGTCGTCGGCTGCCTGGATGACCTTGGAGTTCATCTCGTAGGCGCGCTGCGCCGATATCAGCTCGGTGATCTCGCGCACCGGATCGACGTTCGATTCCTCCAGATATCCCTGATGGATCGAGCCGAAGCCGGGATCGCCGGCGACGCCATCGATCGGCGATCCCGATGCGCGTGGTCTCGCGATAGAGGTTGTTGCCGAGCGGCTGCAGGCCGGCGTCATTGGCGAAGTCGACCAGCGACAGCTGGCCGAGCAGCTGCGGCGTCGACGCGCTCGCCGTGCTGGCGTAGACCTCGCCCAATTCGTTGATGGTGACCTCGGTCGTGTCGGCCGGGATCGTGATCGCCGGATTGACGACATAGCCGTCGCCGGTGACCAGCTGGCCGGTTCCGTTCTTGTTGAAGGAGCCGGCGCGGGTATAGAGCGTCTCGCCGCTGGGACCGGTGATCTGGAACCAGCCGCGCCCGTTGATGGCCACGTCGAGCGGATTCGACGTCTGCGTCAGCGGCCCCTGGATGTGCAGATTGCGCACGCCCACCGTGCGCACGCCGAGGCCGATCTGGGCGCCTTCCGGCACCACGTCCTCGCCGCCGCGGTTGGGAACGCCTTCGGCGCGGTCGGTCTGGTAGATGAGGTCGGAGAATTCCGCCCGCGCGCGTTTGAACGCCGTCGTGTTGATGTTGGCGATGTTGTTGGCAATGACCTCGACATTGGTCTGCTGGGCCGACATGCCGGTTGCCGCTATGGCCAAGGCGCGCATTGGCTTACTCCTCACTCAGATGTTCATGTGGCTGATTTCCTGATAGGCGGAAACCAGCTTGTCGCGGACCGAGATGGCGGTTTGCAGCGCCTGTTCGGCATTGAGCATGGCGTCGACCACCTACTGCACCGAGCGGCTGCCGGTGATGCCACCGATGGCCGCCGATTCGCCGGCCTTCAGGGCGTCGACCGTGTTGTTGGCGACATCGGCGAGCACCTTGCCGAAATCCGCCCCTTCCGCCGCTGCCGGCGTCGCCGTCGGCCGGGTGACATCGTGGTCGCACCGACCGCCGGCAATCCGGAAAGAGCACTGATCATCTTCAGCCGTTCCTCAACAGGTCGAGAATTTGGGTGGTCATCGAGCGCGACTCCTTGACCATCTGCAGATTGGCTTCGTAGGAGCGGCTCGCCTCGCGCATGTCGGCCATTTCGATCAGCATGTTGACGTTCGGCATCTTGACATTGCCGTCCTTGTCGGCGACCGGATTGCTCGGATCGTGCTCGACGCGGAACGGCGACTGGTCGCTGCCGATCGATCTTCACCTCGACGGTCTAGGCGCCGAGCATCCGGTCGAATTCGCTGGCGAAGACGACCGTCTTGCGCCGATAGGGATCGGCGCCCGGCGTCTTGCCGGTCGATTGCGCATTGGCGAGGTTCTCCGACACAACGCGCAGGCGGACCGACTGGGCCTCCAGCCCGGCGCCGGCGATACTGGTTGCGGCTCTCAGCGGATCGATCATCAGGCGGACCTCACGGCCGTCATCAGCATGCGGTGGAACACCTTGACGATGCTGGTATCGAGCGAGAAGGCCCGGCTGGTCTCGTCGGCGAGCATCAGCTGCTGGTCGATGGCGACCGGCTTGTCGGTCGACTTCATCTGCCAGTCGCGCACCGCCGCATCGCCCGATTTGCCCGAGGCGCTGAGATGCCCGGGTTCCGTGCGCGCCAGCGTCACCTGGGCCGTGTCGTCGAGAACCGCGGAAAACGGCTGGATGTCGATCGCGCTGTAGCCCTGCGTGTTGGCGTTGGCGATATTGCTGGTCAGCGCCGCCTGGCGCACCGTCGCCCAGCGCTCATGCTGAGAAGCGAGTGTGAATAAGTAGACCGGCTGCACCGACTCCTCCTGCGCTCTTCGCATGTGAGAGTCGGACAGCAACCTTGCCTGAAGCTGGTGGGATCCACCGTCGGATCGACGCCAGGGCTGAAAGACGAGAGGCGCGGCGGCGCTCAAAACGAGTAGCGCAAAGACCCGGTGCCGGTATAGCTCTTTGAACCGTTGCCAAAGTCGCCGTCGAATTTGGCCGCCAGCGACACGCCATTTGCAAACCGAAGCCCCGCTCCGGCTGACACCAGCAAGGAATCTTCCGGTGGTGTGGCCCCGTCGACAGCAAAGCTTGCGCCCGGAAGTGATTGGAAAGTCGCCACCAAAGCAGAACTGCTGGTCCAGTCGTGTGCCCAGGCAAACCGCGCGTTCAACTGCAGCATGACACCCATAGCCACTGGCTTCAGCGCGTCGAAGCGGACGCCTAGCTCGCCACGCGTACGAGTCACGTCTTGTGAGGCATAGGAGAGCCCGAACCCTCCGGCTGTCAGATCAGTCTCACTGTGGGCGGGAGCATGGAAACGTTGCCTTTGGAACGCTGCGTAGGGCGCAATCCCTTGATCGGTGGTGCCGATCCGATAGCCACCCTCAATCCGACCACCGAAATCGTAAGCGATGAAGTTTGCTGTCAGATGGTCGCCGGCAACCGCATAGCGGTCCGTTGACATCCAGTCCTGGCTGAAGGCTAGCGCCGCCGTCAAATAGACCGGGCCGGCATGGGTTCGCCCGTGAAGCCCCAATTGAAAGGCATCACTGTGCCCTCTGCCGAGTCCTTGTGCCAAGTCCCAGTCGCTGCCGACACCGGACAATGCCAATCCGATAAGCATATCAGGCGTGATGTGGTAATTGATCCCGGCGGCCCCACCATAGGCGTGTGTGGATAATCTGTGCGTGCCGGCCGTGACATCACCTTCGGTGGCGCTGTAGCCACCGGAGCCTGACGCCCACACGCTCCAGGGCCGCCCGGCATCCGGCACCTTGGGTGATCGCGCCCCTGAAACGGGGTGATTGCGCGCCGACGCATAGGCCAGACTCGGTGGGAAAGTTGAACTCGCTCCATCAAAAGCGATAGTGTCGTATAATGGGTTCTTTTCTAAGTCGCGCAATATTTTTGGCTCAGCGTACCCGCGTATTCCCGCATAAGGATAAGAGCTTATCGGTGGCGGAGGGGGAAATAGATTTGCCGTGAAGCCAAAAAAACGTCTGAGCCACTGAGAAAACAATGATGATTCTCCGGCTTGAACACTTTCACCACCAGTTTGTTCCGTCATTGAGCTAAGGAAATTGCTGGTCTGTTGAAACGTGACCTGCTGCCCGCCTGTGGCAGCCTCGCCGGACAGCTGGCTAAGTATAGTGTTCGTATTGCCGTATGTCGGATTGAACACGCCCAGGAAATTCAACGGCAGCGCACCACCAGTCTGGCTAAAGGCATTACGCAAAGCATTGAGGGTGTTGCTCTGATTACCGCTTATTCCTGTGTTTGAAATATCATTGGGATCGCATTCGTCCCCATCAGCGTCTGGCTCGTCCACCGGCGGATATTCGCAAGAGAAGTCCGCGTATGCAGGAGTCGTGAGCGACACCGACCACCCTGGACGGCCGCTTTGCCGCAGATGGTCGAGATCAAGACCGGAGAGCGGGAATGCCACGAGCAATGTACAAATCGCCCGACTGGCCCAGTCGCTGGCAAAGCGATACTCCATAGCGCGCCCCAAATCTAAAATAAGTCTAAATGCTACCTTTAGTAGTTGCAGGTTGTCAACGATCAACCAGTGATCTGTGTTGGGGAGCTGATTGGCCGCCAGAAGCGGCAGGACGAGCGTTCAGTGATCGCCGACGAGTTCAGAGCAAGGTGGCAAGCAGAACGCGGCTGCTTGTCGATTGGATCAATGGATACACGGCATCTGGCGGCATGTTTCGCGATGTGCTTGCCGGGATCGCTGTCTACATCGGCGTTGGCCGAACGCCGCGCGAGGTGCAGTGGCATCTTTTATGCCCGCTCGCCTGACTAGCTGACCCGAGCGTCGGCCACCGCCGCCGCAAACAGGCGCAGATTGTCGCGCGCGCTGCCCGTTCCATCGGAAAAATGGATGCCGTTGAGGTCGATGGCGATGTGGTCGCCGCCGAAGATGACGTTGAAGAACGCCGTCAACCGGTCGTCGCGCAGTTCCATGGCAATCGATACCGACGGCGCCTCCCCCCAGTCGAAGTCGACCTGCGCGTCGCTGCCGTAGAACAGGCGTCCCGGCTTGATGCGGTGCTCGGTGGACGAGCCGATGATGTCGTCGAGATTGGCGTGGTGGTGGTTGCAGATAAAGGAGACCATCACGCCGCCATTGACCATGGCGAGTTCCGACAGGAACTCCTTGAGGCCGTCGGCGAGCATCGCCTCGCAGGCGAGCAGCTCGCCGCGGCTCATCTGTGGCGGCAGGTATGTCTTCTGCTCATGTGCGTGCATCGGCCAACCTCGCATAGATGTGGTGCAGGATCTTCGCGACCGCGCGATAGAATTCCGGTGGAATCCACTGCCCGACCTCGACTGCGTCGTACATTGCCCGTGCCAGCGGCTTGTCCTCCACGATGGGGACCGAATGCTTGCTGGCGATTTCGCGAATCTTGAGAGCGATCAGATCGGCGCCCTTGGCCACCACCAGCGGCGCGCCGCCCTTGGCGCGGTCGTATTGCAGGGCGATGGCATAGTGGGTCGGATTGGCGACCACGACGGTCGCCTTGGGCACCGACGCGATCATGCGGCGGCGGGCGCGATCGCGCGCCAGCGAGCGCCGTTTCGATTTGACCAGCGGATTGCCCTCGCTGTCCTTCAGTTCGTCCTTGAGCTCCTGGCGCGTCATGCGCAGTTCGGAGCGCCAGCGCAACCGCGACCACACGATATCGGCCGCCACCATCACGGCGATGGCGACGCACACCACCGACACCAGCCTGAGCACCAGCGACAGCACCAGCCCGGGGAGCGCGTTGGGATCGAGGAAGATGGCGCTCGAGACCGAGCGCTGCTCGCCGGAGAGCATGACGGTGCAGACCACCCCGATAGCGCCGAACTTGAACAGCGACTTGACGAATTCCATCACGCCGGGCGCGCCGAAGATGCGTTTCCAGCCCGCCGCCGGCGATACCCGTGACCATTTCGGCTTGATCTGGTCGAGCGCCAGTGTCGGTGCGTGCTGGAAGAAGGCGGCGGCCAGGCCGGCGAGCATCAGCATGAAGACGATCGGGGCCAGGAACTTGGTGAGTTCGCCCATCACCGCCCACAGCAGACGGTTGGCGTCGGGACCGTTGTTGAGGACGAACCCGCCGGGATTGTCCATCAGGACCGACATGGTTCCGGCGAGATTGACCGAGCCCGTGCCGATGAGGAAGGCGGCAGCGATAAGGATGCCGAGAAGCGAGGCGAAGGTCGACATTTCGCGCGAGCGGGGAACATTGCCCTTCTCGATCGCGTCGGCGATCTTCTTTTCTGTCGGTTCCTCGGTTTTCGACTCTTTGTCGCTACCCTCTGCCATCGTTGCTCGATCCGCCCAACTGCCCGATCTACTCGATCAGCTCTTCTTCTTGATTGCGGATCTCGATCTCGCCCCGCGCCGCATGGTCGAGCGCCAGGTCGACGATTGCGCGCCGCGCGTCGATGACGTCGCGGGCGGGCACGGCCTGGCCGTTGTTGAGTTCCTGCTCGATCATCTTGCGCACGCGCGAGGACAGCGACGACAGGATGATCTCGCGGTATTCGGTCGGCGTCCCCTTGAGCGCCAGCGCCACCTTGTCCGCCGGCACCATGTCGAACAGCGTGCCACGCGCCCGCTGCGACAGCTTGGCGAGGTCTTCGAAGGTGAACAGCTGGTTCTTCAGCGCCTCGGCCGTCTTCGGCTGGGTCGATGCCAGGCTTTTCAGGATCGCCTCGACCTGGTCGCCGTCGAGCTTGTTGATGATGTCGGCGATGTGCGCATTGCTGCCGCCGCCGGCGAGCCGTGCCAGCTTGCCGCTGAATTCGTTCTGCAGGATGCGCTCGAACAGGCGCATCGCCTCGTCGACCACCGGCTTGACCGACAGCATGCGGCGGATCAACCCGTCGCGGCGTTCCGCCGGCAGCAGCGCGATCACCTTCGCCGCAGCCGTCGATTTGATCTTCGACAGGATGAGCGCCGCGGTCTGCGGATGCTCGCTTGAGATATAGGCGGCCAGTGCGCTCTCGTTGACCGCCGAAATGCGTTCCCAGGTCGAGTTGTCGGGCTTGCCCGCCACCTCGCCCATGATCTCCTCGATCTGCTCCTTCGGCAACACGCCGTCGAGCATGCGCTGCACCTCGGCGGGTGAGGAGACCAGGCTGGCGCCGAGCGCGAACTGGGTGGCGAAATCCTCGATCAGGGAGCCCAGCTGCGGGGCCGAGACCGGCCTCAGTTCCGACGCCGAGCGCGTGATCTGCCGGATTTCGTCCGCTTCGAAATGCTTCATCAGCCGCGCCGACAGCGACTTGCCCATGGTCAGCAGGATCGCAGCGACGCGATCCGATCCGGGCATGCCCTTGGCAGCCGACGGCCGGGTTGGGATCTGGATGGCCATGGCGCCGCTCAGTTCGAGGAATTCGCCTTCGGCATGCCGGCGATCTCGGTCAGCGAGATGCCGAAGCGCGAATTGTCTTCCTCCAGCACCACCACCTCGCCGCGTGCCACAACACGTCCGTTGACCACGATATCGACGACCTCGCCGATGCGGTGATCGAGCGGCACGATGGCGCCACGATTGAGCTTCATCAGGTTCGCCACCGGCATGACTGCGGTGCCGAGGATCGCCTGCACCGTGACCGGAATGCGCAGGATGGCATCGAGGTTGCCGCTTGCGCCGCGGTCCTCCTCGCCGCCCAGCGACGCCGCCGCGGCGACGCTCCCCGTGCCTGCAAACATGGCCTCCTCGGCCGCCGAGGCTTTCACGTCGTTCCCATCCATCTCTTAGCGTCCTTTCGCGATTCCGCGTGTCGGCTGCACGACCGCTTCAGCCCTAGCCGGCCAATCTTGCCGCAAGCAGGATTCGCCGCTGCGTCACGACTCTCACCCGGCCAGGACTTCGTTGATGAACTCGCGCTGCTGATCGAAGGCCTCGTCGATACACAGCGTGTGGTAGCCGTCGTTCTGGCCGAGATAGGCCCAGAACAGCGGCTGTTCGGCGCTTTCCACCTTGATCCGGCTGTTGGCGGTCGCCTTGAGCTTGAGAATCTGCCCGACGCGAAGGTCAGCCACCTCGCCCAGCGTCAGCGCACGGGTCTCGGCAACGGCGCGAATGGTCACCGATGCCCGCCGGATCTCCTCGCCCATTTGGCGCGTCCACACCGAATCGGTCGGCGTCGAATTGGTCGGCGCCGGGCGCGCCAGGGCCTGACGCATCGGCAGCAGCGCGCTTTGCGGAATGATGACGAACATCTCGCCGCCGCGGTTGATCGCCTGCAGGATGAACTTCGCCACCACCGCCTGGTGGTTGCGCCGGCCGGCACCGGCGAAATCCATGCGCGTCTCGGTGCGCTCCAGCCGGAAGCGTGGATTGGAGATGCCGGCGAAAGCCGCCTGCAGCGCCGTGCCGACTTCCTCGAAGATGAACTGCGCGATCTGCACCTCGACGCTGGAAAGGTTGCGCTCCTCCTCCAGCGGAGGTTCGGAGCCGTCGCCGCCGAGAAGCAATTCGACCACCGAGAAGACGAAATCGCGATCGAAGCCGACGATCACCGGCGCGTCCCAGCCGATTGCATAGAACAGGCCGGTCACGGCGCGCATTTCGTAGGTGTCGAGGGTGTCGCCAATGCGCGCTGTGGTCAGCTCGTTGACGGTGACGTGCGGTAGCGTCGAAGACAGGTTGCGCAGCCGTTCGGCCATGTGCGCGCCGACCCGGTCGAGAATCACCGGCAGCAGCGGCAGCTGGTCGATCGACAGGTTCGATGCCTTGAGAAGCAAATCGCGGAAGTCGGCCTGCGGCTTTTCGGCGGTTGCGACGGTCATCCCTTAGGCTGCCTGTTTTTGCGGTGTCGATGGCGGCGTGGTGGCAATCGCTTCGTTTTCCACCTCGTCGATGGTCGGCCGTTCGCCGGACGAGATCGTCTTGCGGCCGTGTTCCAGCGCGATCTGCGGCAGCGCCCCGTTCATGAAAGCGATGAGCGCCTGCTTGACGATGATGTAGGACTCCATCTGCTTTTCCCGCGTCGTCTTGATCAGTTGCGCTAACGGCGAGACGATGGCGTAGGACCAGAAGATGCCGGTGAGCGTGCCAATAAGCGCCGCCCCGATGTGTTCGCCGAGGATTTCCGGACTTTCGCTAAGCGATCCCATCGCGATGACGATGCCCAGCACCGCCGCGACAATGCCCAGCGCCGGAAGCGTCTCGGAGATCGCCGTCATCGATGCGTGCGGCTTCACCTTGTGCTTGCGGATGGTGCTGATCTCCTGCTCCATCAGCGCCTCGATCTCGTGCGAGCGGGCGTTGCCGATGATGGTCAGGCGCACGTAGTCGCAGATGAACTGGGTCAGCGCGGTATCCTTGACGATGCCCGGGAAATGCTGGAACAGCGGCGAATTTTCCGGATTGTCGATATGCGCCTCGACTTCCGCCCGCGGACGGGTTCTGAGATCGCGCAAGAGCGCGAACAGCAGGCTGAGCAGCTCCAGGAAGTCCTTGCGCTTGGGCACCTTGTTGGTGACCGCCTCGATGGCACCGCTGACCGTGTCCTTGATGGTCGAGAACGGATTGCCCATCACGAACACGCCGGCGGCAATGCCGCCGATGATGAGAAACTCGAACGGCTGCCACAGGACGAAGATGTGGCCGCCTTCGCCGATAAAGCCGCCGGCCAGCGCGCCGACGCCCATCACAAGACCGAGCACGAGGTTCAAGCGACGCGACTCCCGGACTGAATCTGCTTTCTGCTCACCCGGGAATCGCGCGCAAAGCTTGCGTGGGGCTGAAGTCGCCTGTCGTCAGGCTCGCACAAGCCTCACCGGCTAGCACAAAGCCTCCAATCGGGAGCCTCCACCGTCATGCAGACGACGCTGTCGACCTATCGCATGATCGCCAACAATATCGACCGCTCGCTGGCGGCAACCGCCTCCCAGCAGTCGGTGGCCACGGCAACGGACTATTACAAGGCGCATATCGGCGACGTGAAATCGATCGACGATTTCATGAAGGACACGCGCCTCTACAACTACGCCATGAAGGCGTTCGGTCTTGAAGACATGGCCTATGCCAAGGCCTTCATGCGCAAGGTCATGACGGAAGGCGTCAGCAATTCGTCAAGCTTCGCCAACAAGCTGGCGGACAACCGCTTCATAGACTTCGCCAAGACCTTCAACTTCCCTGAACTCGGCGAGGCGACCACGCAGACCACCGCCGTGCAGCAGACCGTCGTCGACCGCTATGCGCGCCAGACGCTGGAGACCAATGCCGGGCAGGACAACGAGGCGGTCCGGCTGGCGCTCTACTTCCAGCGCGAAGCCCCCAACGTCAAATCCGTCTACGGCCTGCTCGCCGACACCGCCCTGTGGACCGTGGTCCAGACTGCTTTCGGCTTTCCCGCCACCATGGCCAATGCCGACATCGAGCTTCAGGCCAAGGCGATATCCCAGCAGCTCGACATTGCCGATCTCAGCGACCCGACCAAGCTCGACAAGCTGATCACGCGCTTCGCCGCCGCCTGGGACGCGCAGAACGTAACCACGTCCGACCCGATCCTGGCCCTGTTCAACAACACCGGCCAGAACGCGACCGTCGACTTCGATCTGCTCGCCACGTTGACCGCGCTAAAGCACGGAGGATCGTAAGCACCATGGCGACCGGAACCTATGTGGCGATCTCGGCGCAGATCGCCATGGAGCGCCGCCTTGAGGCGATCGCCAACAACATCGCCAACGTCAACACGGCCGGTTACCGGGCGGTCGGCGTGCGCTTCACCTCCGAACTGAAGCAGGCGGGCCAGACCCAGGTCGATTTCGCTTCGCCCGGCCAGACCTACGTCGTGCGCAACCAGGGACCGATCACGCATACCGGCAACAGCCTCGACGTTGCCGTCGACGGCGACGGCTGGTTCGGCCTGGAGACGCCGACCGGCACCGTCTATACGCGCGACGGCCGCTTCCACATGACGGCCAACGGCGACTTGCAGTCGGTCAACGGCTATGGCGTCCTCGATTCCGGCGGCTCGCCGATCTCACTGGATGCTTCCGGCGGGCCGGTCAACATCGCCGAAGACGGCTCCGTCAGCCAGGGCGGCAAGCGACTGGGCACCATCGGGCTCTTCCTGATCCCCGCCGACGCCAAGCTCACCCGCCACGACAATTCGGCGGTCATCTCCGACAAGCCGGTCGACCCGGTCGAGGACCTGACCGCCAATAGCGTGCGCCAGGGCTATGTCGAAGGCTCCAACGTCAATCCGATCATCGAGATGACCCGCCTGATCGAGGCCTCACGCGCCTTCGACCAGGCGACGACGGCCATCCAGCAGAACGACCAGGTGAGCCAGGAAGCCATCAAGACCCTGGCGCCGGGATAGATGACCACGCTTTCCCGTCTTGCCGGCACGGTGGCGGCGGCCGAGGCCGACATGCCGTTCGTCCATGTCGGCGGCCGCATCTCCGAGGTCGCGCCCGGCCACTACCGCATCAGGGGAACTCTCCGCCGTCGCCAAGCTCGGCGATCGCGTACGACTTGACGACGGCACCCGCTCGACCATCTGCGAGGTCGTGCGCGTCGGCGAGGCCGACGCCACCGTCAAGCCGTTCGTGAGCCACTTTCCCGTCGGCACCGGCATGATCGCCCGGCTGATCGGCACCATGCATCTCAGCCCGGCCCCGGACTGGAAGGGCCGCGTCGTCAACGCACTCGGCGAGCCGATCGACGATCGCGGCCGCCTGTCGCGCGGCGATACTCCGATCGCCATTGACCGGCCGCCGCCGGCCGCCATGACCCGGGCGCGCGTGCGCCAGCCGCTGAAGACCGGCGTGCGCGTCATCGACCTCTTCACCCCGCTGTGCCAGGGCCAGCGCGTCGGCATCTTCGCCGGCTCCGGCGTCGGCAAGTCGACGATCCTTTCCATGATCGCCCAGGCCGCGGCCTTCGACACCGTCGTTCTGGCGCTGGTCGGCGAGCGTGGCCGCGAGGTGCGCGAGTTCCTCGAAGGGCCGCTGGTCGCAGAACCGCGCCCGCACCATCGCCGTCGTCTCCACCGGCGACGAGAGCCCGATGATGCGCCGCCTGGCGCTGCCCTCGGCCCTGGCGATCGCCGAATATTTCCGCGACCGCGGCGAGCAGGTCCTGCTCATTGCCGATTCGGTCACCCGCTATGCCCATGCCGCCCGCGACGTCGCCATGGCGGCCGGCGAACCGGCCGTATCCCGCGGCTATACGCCCAGTGTTTTCAGCGACTTGCCGCGCACCCTCGAGCGCGCCGGGCCGGGCGTCGAGGGCGCCGGCTCGATCACTGGCATCTTCGCCGTGCTGGTCGACGGCGACGACCACAACGATCCGGTCGCCGACGCCATCCGCGGCACACTCGACGGCCACGTCGTCCTCGACCGCGCCATCGCCGATCAGGGCCGCTATCCCGCCGTCAACGTGCTGGCCTCGATCTCGCGCCTGGCGCAGCTGTGCTGGACGAGCGAGCAGCGCAATCTGGTCAGCCAGCTCAAGACCATGATCGCCCGCTTCGAGGACACCCGCGACCTCAGGCTCATGGGCGGATATCACGCCGGCAACGATACCGAGCTCGACCGTGCCGTGGTGATGGTGCCGCGCGTCTACGACGCGTTGCGCCAGGAGCCGTCCGCCCAGCCCAGCACCGATGTCTTCGCCGAGCTCGCCCAGGTGCTCCGTCCTTGACAGCCGTATCGCGCGTCAGCCTCACGCAAGCCAACTGCCCTAGGCTGCCGCCTGCTCGAACCCGTATGGCGAGGAACCACCGATGAGTCTTTACAGCGCCCTGCGCACTGGCGTGTCCGGCATGAACGCACAATCGACCAAGCTGTCCGCGATCGCCGACAACATCGCCAATACCGGGACGACCGGCTACAAGGCGGCCAGCACACTCTTCTCCGCCCTCGTTCTCGACAGCAACGCGAACGCCTACAATTCAGGCGCCGTCGCCGCCGACGTGCGCCATATGGTGTCCAAGCAGGGACCGCTCGCCTACACCACCTCGAACACCGACCTTGCCATCCAGGGCAACGGCTTCCTGGTCGTCGCCAACGCCAACGGCGAGCCCTACCTGACCCGCGCCGGATCGTTTGTCACCGACTCCACCACCGGCAACCTGGTCAACTCGCGGCGGCTATACGCTGCTCGGCTATCCGCTCGACAGCGGCAACCCGTCCGCGGTCCTCAACGGCACCGGCAACCTGGTTCCGATCAACCTGACCGACAAGAACATGAAGGCGGTTCCGTCGACCGAAGGTACCTTCACGGTCAATATGCCCACCAACAAGGACGTGGTGACCGGCGACACGCCGGCCGACAACCTCGTCACCTCCACTTATTCGGTCAAGACGTCGCTCGCCGCCTACGACAACGTCGGCAACAAGGTCACGCTCGACGTCTACATGACGAAGACCGCCGGTGGTCCCGACGAGTGGGAGATGACCGTGTTCGACGCCGCCGAAGCCGCAAGCGGCGGCGGCTTTCCCTATGGCGCCGGTCCGCTCGCCAGCCAGACCCTGACCTTTGACGGCAGCGGCCAGCTCACCAGCACCCCCACGATGGACATTGCGGTCCCCAACGGCTCCACCCTGACGCTGAATCTTGCCGGGACCACCTCGCTGGCAAACGACTTCACGCCGATGAACGTGGACGTCAACGGCAACGCGCCGTCGAGCATCTCGGATGTCCAGGTCGACAGCGATGGCACCGTCTATGCCGCTTACGACAACGGCTCGCGTGTCGCCGTCTATCGCGTTCCGCTGGCCACCGTGCCGAGCCCCGACAATCTCCATGCGGTCGCCGGCGACGCCTTCAGCATTACCAACGATTCCGGCGACCTGCAGATCGGCTTCCCGACCGAGGGCGGGCGCGGCAAGCTCGTCTCCGGCGCGCTTGAGCAATCGAACGTCGACATGGCCTCCGAACTGACCGACATGATCGTCGCGCAGCGCGACTACACGGCCAATTCGAAGATCGTCCAGACGAGCTCCGACCTGCTTGATGTTCTGATGAGCCTCAAGCGGTAGCCCATGTCCTGATCGGCCCATGAGGACAGGAACATGAGCCTCTCGGTCGCTCTCAACACCGCCCGCCAGGCGTTGCAGACGACGGCGACGCAGATCGCCGTCTCCGGCAGCAACATCGCCAACGCGGACGATCCGACGGCGTCGCGCAAGATCACGACGCCGGTGGTCGATGCCACCGGTTCGTCGCACATCCAGACCATCACGCGCGCGACCAACGATTCGATCCTGGCGCAATTTCTCGGCGCCAATTCCAACACCGCCTCTTCGCAGGCCCTGCTCGACGGTCTCAACCGTCTGCAGGACACAGTCGGCGACACCGCCGACAGCACCTCGCCGGCGGCCCGCATCGCGGCGCTGTCGAGCGCTTTGCAGGCCTATGCCAACGCCCCGTCGGATGCCAGCCTCGGCCAGGCGGCAGTCTCCGCCGCACAATCGGTCGCGAGCGCCCTGAGCAGTGCCAGCCAGACCGCCACTGCCGTGCGCAACGACGCCGACAGTGCCATGAAGGCGTCGGTCGACAATCTGAATTCGCTGCTCTCCCAGTTCCAGTCGCTCAACGACCGGGCCGTCACCCTGACCAATACCGGCCAGGACGCCACTGACGCCCTCGACCAGCGCGACGCGCTGCTCGACAAGATCAGCCAGGAGGTCGGCGTCACGGTTCTGCGTCGCAGCAACAACGACATTGCGCTGTACACCGACAGCGGCGTCGTTCTGTTCGACAAGACCGCGCGCACCGTATCGATGACGCCGTCGTCGACGCTGGCGCCCGGCACGACCGGCAATGCCGTCCTGATCGACGGCGTTCCGGTGACCGGCAGCAACGCGCCGATGCCGATCTCCTCGGGCAAGCTTGCCGGCCTCGCCACGCTGCGCGACGAGGTGGCGCCGACCTATCAGGCCCAGCTCGACGAGATGGCCCGCGGGCTGGTCGAAAGCTTCGCCGAATCCGACCAGTCGGGCGGCGGCGGTCCCGACCTTGCCGGCCTGTTCACCTGGTCCGGCGGCCCGGCGATTCCGGCGAGCGGTACCCTTTCTCCGGCATTGCCGGCACGCTCAAGGTCAATTCGGCCGTGGTCGCCACTCAGGGCGGCAGCATCGCCAGGCTGCGCGACGGCGGCATCAACGGCGCCAGCTACAAGTCCAACACCACCGGCGCCGCCAGCTATTCCGACCACCTCACCGCACTGATCGATTCGCTCAATGCGGCGCGCAGTTTCAGCACCACCTCCGGCCTCGACGCCACCGCCAGTCTCGGCGACTTCTCCGCGGCCTCCGTCGGATGGCTCGAGGACCAGCGCCAGACGACTTCGAACAATGCCGACTACCAGAACACGCTGCTCTCCAAGGTGCAGACCTCGCTGTCCAATGCCGTCGGCATCAATCTCGACGATGAATACGCCCAGCAGCTCCAGCTCGAGCAGAGCTATCAGGCCTCCTCGAAGCTGATCACCGTCGTCAATTCCCTGTTCCAGACCCTGCTCGACGCGGTGGCCTGACCATGCGCACATCGGGCATCTCCACCGCATCTCTGGTCGGCACGCCGCGGATCGGCATCTCCCGGATGCAGACCGATCTCGTCCGCCTGAATCAGGAAGTCACGACATCTCGCCTGGCTGACGTGGGGCTAACATTGGGAGCACGGACCTCGCAGAGCGTTTCCCTGCACATCGACAGCAGCGCGCTCTCCGCGCTCATCGACAGCAACAGCGGCGTCGCCGCCCGGCTCCAGCAGCAGCAGAGCGCGCTCGACACCATGCGTGGCGGCGCCGACGATTTCCTGCAGACGCTGGTCACCGCGGGCACCTCTGGTGGCAGCGGCACCCTCGTCCAGGCGGCGCAGTCGGCGCTGGCGGGCTTCACCCAGGCCGTCAACACCTCCGACGGGCGCAATTATCTGTTCGGCGGGATCAATTCCTCGACCGCACCCATGGCCGAATACGACAGCGGTCCCGGTGCCGCCGTCACCGCGGCCTTCACTGCCAAGTTCGGCTTTCCGCCCGGCGATCCCGCCGCCGCCAATATCACCGGCGCGCAGATGACCGATTTCCTCAATAACGAATTCGACGGGCTCTTCGCCGACCCGGCCTGGGGTGCCACCTGGTCCTCGGCCTCGGACCAGGTCATCACCAATCACATCGACGCGGCGACGACGGTTTCGACCTCGGTCAGCGCCAATGAGCCAGCCATGCGCAAGCTTGCCGAGGCTTATACTCTGGTCGGCTACCTCGGATTCGATGGTCTCGGCAGTGATGCGCAGAAAGCAATTCTCGACAAGGCGAATTCCCTGGTCGGCGACGGCAATGACGGCCTGGTCGCGATCCAGGGCAGCCTCGGCGGCGTGCAGAATCAGCTCACCGATGCCAGCGACCGGCTGAAGACGCAGCAGTCGATCGTGCAGACACATATCAATTCGCTCGAGGGCGTCGACCCCGCCGAGGCCAAGGTGAAGATCGATACGCTGACGACGCAGATTGAAATGTCCTACTCGCTGACGGCCAAGCTGCTGCAGATGAGCCTTTTGAACTACGCGTAACCGGGCGGAACAAACACATGTATAAGATGTCCTACGCTGAAATCATGGAAGGAAGCGCCCGCGACCAGAGGGAGAAGGAGAAGGCGGCGCTCGACCGTGCCATCGCGCTGATGACGGCAGCGGAAGCGAAGCAGACCGACTCGGCCGAAGTCAGCGACGCCGTCGCCTACGTCCAGAAGCTGTGGACGTTCTTCATCGAGAACCTCAGCGATCCACGCAACGAGCTCAACGATTCGCTCAAGCGCGACCTGATCGCCATCGGCGTGTGGACCGTGGCCGAGTCCGACCGCATCCTCGCCAATCCGTCGAAGAGCTTCTCGGCGCTGATCGACGTCAACAAGATGATCCGCGACGGCCTGGCATGAGCGGCCCCATGCAGATTTCGCTGAAGGCCGGCGAGCGCATCTACATCAACGGCGCGGTCGTGCGCGCCGATCGCAAGGTTACGCTGCAGCTCCTCAACGAAGTCGTCTTCATCCTGGAAAGCCACGTCATGCAGGCCGACGAGACGACCACGCCGCTGCGCCAGCTCTATTTCGTGGTTCAGGCCCTGCTCATGGACCCGAAGAATGCCGACGCCACCCGCAACCTCTTCCGCCACATGCACGCCTCCACCATGGCGTCCTTCACCAACGAGGCGATTCGCGCCGAACTGGCGGCGATCGCCCAGCTGGTCGATACCGACAGCACGTTCGACGCACTGAAGCGGCTGCGCGCGCTGTTCCCGAGCGAAGACGCGATCCTCGAAGGGTCCGACCCCCGGCGCGCCTCGCGCGCCGCCTGACCGAAGGACAATCCCGTGACCACTGTCTCGCCCGTTACCAACACCGGCGCCAGCACCGCAACCTCCAGCGCATCCGCCGCCGGCAATCTCGATTACAACGCCTTTCTCCAGCTGCTCATCGCCCAATTGAAGAACCAGGACCCGACGCAGCCGATGGATTCGACGCAGTTCGTCTCGCAGCTCGCCACCTTCTCGCAGGTCCAGGAGAGCGTCAGCACCAACAGCAAGCTCGATTCGCTGCTCACCGCCCAGTCGCTGACAATGGCCGACGCCTTCATCGGCCGCACCGTCACCTCGGCCGACGGAACCACCAGCGGCGTCGTCTCCTCGGTCAAGATCACCAGCGACGGCACCATCGCCACCCTTGCCAACGGCGATACGCTCACCCTCGGCTCCGGCGTGACCATCAAGTAGAGCCACCCGCCATGAACGAAGCCGACGCCATGGAGCTGGTCTATTCGGCCATCTGGACGGTGATCGTCGCGGCCGGGCCGGCGGTGCTCGCCGCCATGGTCGTCGGTGTCGCCATCGCCCTGTTCCAGGCGCTCACCCAGATCCAGGAAATGACGCTGACCTTCATCCCCAAGATCATCGTCATCCTGCTGGTCACCGCCCTCACCGGCTCCTTCATCGGCAGCCAGATCTTCGCCTTCGCCACCGAGGCCTACGGCCACATCGCCACCGGCTTCTGAACCGCCAGGAGCGGTTCCCTCACCCTCTTTTCGCTGGGAGCGAGGGGGCAAGCCGCGAGCTTCTTGCCCCCTGCCAAAACCCATCTTCGCGCAAGCCCCGGCTGACAGATTGGCGCCATGAGCGCCATCGACAACAGCAGAACCCTCGAACACGCGCCGGCAGAACGGCGCTCGCTCCGCGACGTCGGCTTCGCCGTGGGCATTCTCGCCATTCTGGCGATCCTCTTCGTCCCGATCCCGTCCTTCCTGATCGACTTCGGCCTGGCGCTGTCGATTGCCTTCTCGATCCTCATCCTGATGGTCAGCCTGTGGATCCAGAAGCCGCTCGATTTCTCCGCCTTCCCCACGGTTCTGCTCATCAGCACCATTCTGCGCATGTCGCTCGGCGTCGCCACCACGCGCCTGATCCTTTCGCGCGGCGGCGACGGCGTTTACGCCGCCGGGCACATCATCCAGGGCTTCTCGCGCTTCGTCATGAGCGGCGATTTCGTCATCGGCATCGTCGTCTTCCTCATCCTGGTGACCGTCAATTTCGTCGTCATCACCAAGGGCGCCACCCGCATCGCCGAGGTCGGCGCCCGTTTCACCCTCGATGCCATCCCCGGCAAGCAGATGGCCATCGATGCCGATCTCTCCGCCGGTCTGATCGACGACAAGGAAGCCCATCGCCGCCGCCGCGAACTGGAGGACGAGAGTTCCTTCTTCGGTTCGATGGACGGCGCCTCCAAGTTCGTCCGCGGCGAGGCCATCGCCAGCATCATCATCATCGCCGTCAACATCTTCGGCGGCATCGTCATCGGCGTTACCCGCCACGGCATGGCGCTGCCCGCCGCTGCCGACGTCTTCACCCGCCTGTCGGTCGGCGACGGTCTCGTCTCCCAGATCTCCGGCACTGATCATCTCGCTGGCCGCCGGCCTGCTGGTTTCCAAGGGCGGCACCCGCGGCCGCGCCGAGACCGCCGTCCTCAACCAGCTCTCCGCCTATCCGCGCGCCCTTCTGGTCGCTTCCGGCCTGATGTTCCTGCTCGGCGTCATGCCCGGCCTGCCGACCATTCCATTCTTCATGCTCGGCGGGATCTTCGCCGCAACCAGCCTCACCATCACCCGCCGCGCCACTGCCGCCCGCGAAGCCGATGCCCAGGCCGTCCGCTCCGCCGAGGCGCGCGCCCGCGCCGAAGCCAAGACGTCGATCAAGGAAGCGCTGAAGACCGACGAGATCGAGATCCTCGTCGGCATGCACCTGGCCAGCCAGATCCTCCGCGTCCCCCAGGAGATTGCCGAGCGCGTCGGCGTCATGCGCCGCAAGTTCGCGCTGCAATACGGCCTCGTCGTCCCCGAAATCCGCGTCGGCGAAAGCCTGTCGGTGCCCTCCAAGGGCTACCAGATCAGGATCCACGGAACCGCGGTCTCGACCCAGGAGCTGCGCATCGGCGAGTTGCTCGTCGTCGTCGGCGAAGGCACCCCGCCGGACGTGCCGGGCGAGATGGTGCGCGAGCCGGCCTTCGGCCTCAAGGCCATGTGGATCCCGCAGTCCTACGATGCCGAGGTCCGCCGCGAAGGATTCGTCGGCGTCAACAACCTGTCGGTGATGCTGACCCATATCAGCGAGGTCGTGCGCAACAACCTGCCGCAGCTCCTATCCTACAGGGATGTGCGCATGCTGCTCGACCGGCTCGATCCGGAATACAAGCGGCTGCTCGAGGAGATCTGCCCCTCGCAGATTTCCTATTCCGGCCTGCAGGCGGTGCTCAAGGCGCTGCTCGCCGAGCGCGTCTCCGTCCGCAACCTGCACATCATCCTCGAGGCGATCGCTGAGATCGTGCCGCATACCAGGCGGCCCGAGCAGATCGCCGAACATGTGCGCATCCGCATCGCCCAGCAGATCTGTGGCGATCTCGCCGACGGCGGCACGCTCAGCGTGCTCCGCCTCGGCAACCGCTGGGATCTTGCCTTCCACCAGAGCCTCAAGCGCGACGCGAAGGGCGAGGTCGTCGAGTTCGACATCGATCCGCGCCTGGTCGAACAGTTCGCCACCGAAGCCTCCGAGATCATCCGCCGCCACATGGCCGACAATCCGCGCTTCGTCCTGGTCACCGCGCCCGACGCCCGCCCCTATCTGAGGATGATCGTCGAGCGCATGTTCCCGTCGCTGGCCGTCCTCTCCCATGCCGAAATCGCGCGCGGCGTCGAGATTCGGTCCCTCGGCACCATTTCGTGATCGGCATCGGGCCCGATACCGTCGTCTCGACCTTCGCGATCTTCTGTCGCGTCGGCGCCTGCCTGATGATCGCCCCGGGATTCTCCAACAGCCAGGTGCCGGTGCGCATCCGGCTCTATCTCGCCATCGCCGTGTCGCTGGCGCTCAGCCCCATGCTGATGGCCGACGTCAAGCCGCTGCTCGCCGATGCTGCGGTGCCCTCGCTGCTTGCCGTCCTGTTCGGCGAGCTTGCCCGTGGGCTGCTGATCGGCTTCATCGCCCGCCTGCTGTTCATGGCGCTGCAGGTGATCACCGTCGGCATCACGCAGCTGATCGGGCTTTCCGCCATGCCCGGCGCTTCGCTGCCCGACGAGCAGGCGCCGGCGCTCGCCAACCTGTTCTCAATCACCGCCGCGACCCTCATGTTCGTCGCCGGCCTGCACGTGCAGCTGATCCGCGGTCTGGTCGATTCCTATGTCGCGCTGCCGCCTGGCGCCGGTTTCGCGGTCAATTCCGCCCTTGCCGACATTGCCGACAAGGGCGGCACCGCCTTCCTTGCGGCGCTGCGCATCGGCGCGCCGTTCATCGCCTATTCGGTCCTGGTCAATTTCGCCATCGGCGTCACCGGCAAGCTCGCGCCGCAGATCCCGGTGTTCTTCATCGCCACGCCCTTCGTCATGCTGGGCGGTCTCTTCCTGTTGCTGTTCAGCCTGCACGACCTGCTCAGCTATTTCGTGGCGACGTTCGACAGCTGGCTGGCGGGTCTCTAGGTACCGCCATGCGTAACCGACTGAAAAAGATCGAGCGGGTGCTGGCGGTGCAGGAGCAGCTTCATCGCCTGGCGCAATGGAGGATGGCGGCGCTCGAACGCGAGAAGGCCGAGATTGCGCATGGCGAGGTCGACCTGCTGTCGGCCCTGAATGCCGACAACCAGCTGCACGGGCTGTTCGTCGAGGCGATGACCCGGCGCTTGAAGGCGCTCGCCCGCGAAGCCGAACGGCTCGAGCGCGCCCGCCGGGTGATGGAGGAGCAGTTGTCAGAGCAGGCGCTCAAGCTCAAGCGCACCGAGCGGATGACCGACCGCGTCCGCCGCGAGCATCAGGCCGGCCACGACAAGCGCCTGTTCCAGGACCTGCTGGAAACGCTCGCCAAGGCCCGTGACGCAAGCCTCCCGTAAGCTACGCCGGGCATTCTTGCGCAACCGATCAAAGGAGAATCTCCGGGCCGGCATGTCCATCAATCCTGCCACCGACATCGTGCTCGACGTAGCGCGGGCCGCCGACCCGGCCCGCTACAAGCAGGCCGTCGCCAGGCTCGATCCGGCAGCCGGTGCCGGCTTCGCCGACCAGCTGGCCGCCGAAGCTGCCGCTCCGCCGCGCGCGCCCGAAGTCCGCACCGAGGCCGTCGTGCAGCAGGCCGCTGGCAAGCCGCCACCCAAAGCTGGCAATGCCGCCACCGACAAGGCCGCGGCCGCCTATCGCCAGTTCGAAGCCATGGCGCTCGCCAACATGCTGGAAGCCGCCATGCCGGGCGACAATGACGGCTTCTTCGGCAAGGGCGTCGCCGGCAGCACGTGGAAATCGATGATGTTCGACCAGATCGCCACCGAACTGGCCAAGCACGGCGGCATCGGCATCGCCGACGAGCTGGCACGCACGGAGACCGGCGGCCGCTCCAGGACAACCACATGAGATCGAAGGTGAAACATGCCGGGTGAATACGCGCCGAAATCGCCGCCCGCTCCGCGCCATGCGCCGGAGATCGACATCGGCAGCTATTTTCCGGCGCGCGCGCCGGTCCAGAAGCAGCCGCAGCCGAAGCCCGAGCCGCGTCCGACGCCGGCTGCAATCGCCGCCATGCATGCCGCCATCGGCCGTCTCGAGGAGACCATAGCCGCCGAAATCGCTGCTCTCGACGGGAACAGCCCCGTCGATCTTGCCGAGATCAACCGCCGCAAGAGCCAGAGCCTGCTGGAAATCACCCGCCTGGCGCGGGCGCTGCCGGTGGGCAGCGAGAACGAGCTCAAGCCGCGCCTGAGGACGCTGAGCGCGGCGCTTGCCACCGACCATCGCCTGCTCGGCCTGCACCTCACCGCCAGCCGGCAGCTCTCCGACCTGATGATCGGCGTCCTTCACGAGGCGGAGTCGGACGGCACCTATGGCGAGACGCGCCAGCGGCGCCCCGTCTGAGCCATGACACCGATGCTGAAAACAGTCGGGCTGGGGATCTGGGCGATCGTCATCGCACTGATCGCCGGCTATATGGCGGCGACGTGGGATACCGGCGCCACCGTCGACAAGGTGCGCGCCGAGACCACGCCGTCGGGGCTCGAGGTCCGCCATCCCTCGGCAATTACGGTTCCCATGATCTCCGATGGCAAGCTGCGCGGCTATGTCGTCGCCAAGATCGTGTTCACCGCCGACGCCGCGGCGCTGCGCGACTCGCCCATCGACCCGCAGCCCTTCGTCACCGACGAGGCCTTCCGCCATATCTACACCGACGGCAAGGTCGAGTTCGACCACCTGGCGAAATACAACCTCGACAAGATCACCGGCGACATCAAGGACGCGGTCAACAAGCGCCTCGGCACCGACCTGATCAAGGACGTGCTGGTCGAGGAGATGAACTACGTCGACGCCGAGGAACTCAAGAAGCAGCAGACCGCCCAGAAATAGGCGTGGGCGCAGCAGCGCGCCATTGCCTCTTTCCGCCAGCACAGACGGCAGCACTGGCGGGTCGTCTTCGCCGCGACCTGCCGGTGCCGGATTCCTGACGCAAAGCGCCGGCTACGACGCAGCCTGCGACATCGCCGCGCCGAGCGACTGGATGAAGGCCTCGCTCGACAGCGTCGCGCCGGAGATGATGTTGACCTGAGCGCTCTGCGCCCTGATCACCTCGTCACGCAGCATCGGCAGCGCCTGCCGGTTGATGAAGATCGAGGTCCGCCGGTCGTTTGGATATTTCAGGATCCGGATCGACGACAGACGGCCGCCCTTGATGATCGCCTGGATCTGCATGAGGCCGTAATAGGCGTCGACCACCGGCCCGGTATAGGCGCCATCCTTGTATTGCGCCGATCCCTGCGCCGGCGGCGTCTCCAGCGCGAAATGGGCGACCAGCGGACCGCCGGGAGCGTGCACCTCGAATTGCGATCCGTTCTTGTCGATCGTGTAGCAATGCTCGCTGCCCGCCCCCCATGCCGAGCAGTAGCCGTTCTTCGACAGGCGCCATTTGCCATGCGCGCCGGTCTTGCCTCCTTTCGGCATGGCAACAGCACTGCCGTCGGCGTTGAATGTGAACCAGAATGCCGCCCGCCCGCTGGCGCTGACGGCGCTGAACGGCTTGCCGGTGCCGAATGTGGATTTGATCTGGCTCGGCGAGAGGGCACTGCCGGCCGCCATCGCCGAGGCGGTTCCTGCCGCCAGAATGATTGCTGCGGCTGTGAATCCTTTGGTTCGCATGGAGCCCGTCCTGTTCCGATTGGTTCATCTGGGTGCGAACCTAGGACGACTAGTCTTGCACTACGCTGACAGCTGCCGCCGGCCTTTCGAAACCCGCTATTCCCGCCGGCGCTGGCAGATGGCCGCGCCGCCGGCGTGAAACCGAAGGTCAGCCGCGGCTTTTCGCGCGCCGCCGGCGGCCACCACTGGCCTCGGCGCGCCGGCGCCCCAGATACCCGTCTCGGCGACATCCGAAATCAGGAGAGCATGATGAAAACCTCCCTTTTCGCCTGCTTGCTCGCCACCTCGGCACTGGCAGTCACTCCCGCTTTCGCGGCAAACACCATGGCGGCCTCCCCCGCCCCGGCTGCAACCGCGATGACGGCGACCTCGGCGCACGCCGTAAGGATCCCGGCTTGGGCACAGGCGCCGGCACCGGTCCCGATGCCGGTATCGGCAACCGCACCGGCATCGGCACCGGCGATGACCGTCGCTCGGCTGCAGATAAAGCAAAGCAGCAAGTTCGGCAGGTATCTGGTCGACGGCAGCGGCCGCCCGCTCTACGTGTTCAGCGCCGACACGCGGGGCGGCGACGACGTCCAGGCCAAGAGCGCCTGCACCAGCGCCTGCGCGGTTGCCTGGCCGCCGGCGACGATCAAGAACATGCCCAACGCCGCCTCCGGCATCGACAAGTCCGATCTCGCCACCATAGCGCGCGCCGACGGGATCAAGCAGCTCACCTATGACGGCCGGCCGCTCTACCTGTTCGTGCACGACAAGGGCGCATCGTCGCCGAAAGGGCAGGCGATCAGGAAGTTCGGCGGCGAGTGGAATCTCGTCACGCCGAGCGGCGCCAAGAACCTGAAGGGCATCGCCTGATCTGACGGGAAGTGCCTGACCGTCTCCACACGCTACGCCGGAGGGAGCCCTGGGCCCCCTCCGGCCCCGCCCAGCAAACGGATATCGGCGCACCGCGATAGGGATGCCGCGCATCGTGACGCACTGGACTTGTGCCTCTTGGCGGTGAAAGATCACCGTCAACGATCCCGCCGCCCAGAAAGAGGCGAGGCGCGGCAAAGCCGCGACAAGGGACATAAGAAGGCATCCAATCATGAACGGCGCCGAGAGCCTCGTCCGCACCCTTCTGGCTGCGGGCGTCGATACCTGTTTTGCCAATCCCGGCACCAGCGAGATGCATTTCGTCGCCGCGCTCGACCGGGTGCCCGGCATGCGCTGCATACTCTGCCTGTTCGAGGGCGTGGCGACCGGCGCCGCTGACGGTTATGCGCGCATGGCGGGCAAGCCCGCAGCGAGCCTTCTCCATTGCGGTCCCGGCCTCGCCAACGGCCTTGCCAATCTCCACAATGCCCGTCGCGGGCACGTACCGCTGGTCAATATCGTCGGCGACCAGGCGACCTACCACAAGCCGCTTGGGCCCCTGCTGGCGGCAGACACGGAAGGCTTCGCCCGCGGCGTTTCCGGCTGGGTGCGCACCGCGACGACACCGTCCGAAGTCGGCATCCTCGCCGCCGAAGCGGTGCAGGCGGCCCGCACCCCGCCCGGGCAGGTGGCAACCCTGATCCTCCCCTCCGATGCCTCATGGAGCGAGGGCGGCGTCCCGGCCGCGCCGCTGCCTGCGCCCGCGCCAAGCGCCGTCGACGATGCCGCGATCGACGAGATCGCCCGGGTGCTCCGTGCCGGCGAGCCGGCGGTCATCATACTCGGCGGCGCGGCGCTCTTCGCCGGGCCGCTCGCCGACGCCCACCGCATCGCCACCGCCACCGGCGCCAGGCTCTTCAACGAAACCTACATCACGCGCGTCGAACGCGGCATCGGCCGTCACCCGGTCGACCGCGTGCCCTATGCGATCGACGCGGCGCTGGCGGCCTTCGCCGGCATCCGCCACGTCATCCTGGTCGGCGCCGACGATCCAATCTCCTTCTTCGCCTATCCCGGCAAGCGCGGTCAGCCGCGCCCGCCGGGCGCCGCGCTGCATGTGCTGGCGCGCCGCAGCGACGATGCCGCCGATGCCCTCGCCCGCCTCGCCGATGCCGCTCGGCGCACCCGCCGCGCCAACCGCACCGGCGGGTCCGCGGCCTGAACCCGCCACCGGTCCGGTCAGTTCCGCGGCGCTCGCCCAGTCGCTCTCCGCGCTGATGCCGGAAGGCGCCGTCATTGTCGACGAATCCGTCTCTTTCGGCTTCGGCTTCTTCCCCGGCACGACCCACGCCCCGCCGCACGACTGGCTGCAGCTTACCGGCGGCGCCATCGGCGACGGCCTGCCGCTGTCGACTGGCGCCGCCGTCGGCGCGCCCGGCCGCCGCGTCATCGACCTTCAGGCGGACGGTTCGGCGCTCTACACCGTGCAGGCGCTGTGGACGCAGGCACGCGAAAGGCTGCCCGTCACCACCGTGATCTTCGCCAACCGCCGCTATGCCATCCTGCAGAGCGAGTTGCGCAATGTCGGCGCGGCCCCGGGAGAAGCCTCCCGCACCCTGTTCGATCTCGGCGATCCGAATCTCGACTGGATTTCCATCGCCAAGGGCTTCGGCGTCGAGGCGGCAAGTGCCGAGACGATGGAAGACTTCGCCGCCCTCATGACCCAGGCCAACCGCACGCCGGGTCCGTTCCTGATCGAGCTGATCGTGCCCTAGCCGGCCTCTGGGCGCGCCCGGGCGGCGCGCTGGCCCGGGCAGCAACCCCAAGCTAGATTGGCCGCCACGTCTGCTGCAGCGAGGGGGCAAATGGAAATCGGTGACTGGCCCAATCTGGTGGCCATGTTTCTCACCCAGGCAAGGAAGCGGGGCGAGCAGCCGTTCCTGTGGGAAAAGTTCGACGACCACTACCGGCCGATGAGCTGGCGCATGGTGGCCGACCAGGTCGCCGCGCTGGCGGCGGCGCTGCAATCCTACGGTCTCGGCCGCGGCGACCGGGTCATGCTGTTGTCCCTGAACTCGCCGCGTTGGGCGATCGCCGATCTCGCCATCATGGCGGCCGGCGGCATATCGGTCCCCACCTACACCACCAATACGCCCGAAGACCACGCCCACATCCTCAAGGACAGCGGCGCGACCATGGCGATCGTCTCGACCGCCGCCCTGGCGCGTCCCTTCTTCCAGGCAGCCCGCAGGTTCAAGGGCATGAAGCGTGTCGTCGTGATGGCCGACCCGGGCGATATCGACGTCGGCCACGTCGCCCTTGCCACATGGGACGACGCGCTGTCGTCGGGTGCGTCGGGCGCCGATGCCGTCGTGGCGGCCGCCGAGAAGATCGACCGCGATGCGCTCGCCTGCCTCATCTACACGTCAGGGACCGGCGGTGCCCCGAAGGGCGTGATGCTCTCCCACCGCGCCATCATCGCCAATTGCGTTGGCGCCACCGACGTGCTTTGCCGCCCTTGGCCTCGAAGACGAGGTCTTCCTGTCCTTCCTGCCGCTATGCCATGCCTATGAGCATTCCGCCGGCCTGATGTTCCCCATCTCCATCGGCGCCCAGATCTATTTTGCCGAGCGCATCGACACGCTGACGGCCAATCTGCTCGAGGCGCGTCCGACGATCATGACCGCCGTACCCCGGCTGTTCGAAATCATGCGCGAGCGCATCGTGCGCGGCGTGGCGCGGCAGGACCGCGTCAGCGCGCGATTGTTTTGGGCGGCCATCGAGCTTGGCCGCAAGCGTTACGAAAATCACCGAGCCATGACCCGTTGGCAGCGGCTGGCCGACCGGGTCGTCGACCGGCTGGTGCGCGACAAGGTCCGCGCCCGCTTCGGCGGCCGGTTGAAGGCGCTGGTATCGGGCGGCGCACCGCTCAATTACGACGTCGGCCTCTTCTTCACCGCGCTCGGCCTGCGGCTGTTGCAGGGCTACGGCCTGACCGAGGCCGCGCCGGTGGTCAGCGTCAACCTGCTGACCCGCGTCAAGCTGCGCACGGTGGGGCCGCCGCTGAAGCATGTCGAGGTGCGCATCGCCGATGACGGCGAGGTTCTGGTGCGCGGACCGCTGCTCATGGACGGCTACTGGAAACAGCCCAAGCACACCGCCGAAGTCTTGCGCGACGGGTGGCTCCACACCGGCGACATCGGCGTCATCGACCATGACGGCTTTCTCCAGATCACCGACCGCAAGAAGGACATCATCGTCAATTCCGCCGGCGAGACGATCTCGCCGCAGCATATCGAGGGCACGCTGGCGCTGGAGCCGGAAATCGCGTTCGCCGTGGCCGTCGGCGACAACCGACCTCACATCGGGGCGATCGTCGTGCCCGACCACGATTTCCTCGCCGAATGGGCCAGGAAGAACGGCACCGGCGCCGATCTTTCCAGGCTGGCCGAAGACAAGGCCTTCCGCCGCGCCATCGGCCTGGCCATCGACCGCGCCAACGCCAATCTTTCGGTGATCGAGAGGGTCAAGCACTTCGTCATTGCCGACCAGCCGTTCACCATCGAGAACGGCATGATGACTCCGACGATGAAGACGCGCCGCCATGCGATCATCAGGCGGTGGGGCGCAACGGTCGAGCAGATGTACTGATCCCCGCCGCCATCGGCGCCGGCGCTGCCGCGATGCCTGACACCGCCACCTCGCCATGGCATACTTTCCGCCGGTCTCGCGTGACCCCCGGTTTGGGGAACCGGCGGAAACTTTGCGACCGTGCAATCGGCGGGGGGACCGATGAGCGGCATTGTCTTCATCAATTACCGGCGCAACGATGCAGCGGGCATGGCCGGGCGGTTGTTTGACCGCCTCGAGCAGGACTTTCCCGGCGACCAGCTCTTCTTCGACGTCGACACCATTCCGCCCGGCAAGGATTTCGTCGACTACCTGAACGAGAAGGTGGCCGCTTGCGATGTCCTGCTTGCCGTCATCGGCCCGGCCTGGCGGAGCGAGCTCGACTGGCAGGATTATCCCGATCGCGGCACGCGGTCGAAGGACTTCGTGCGCCTCGAGATCGAAGCCGCGCTGAGCCAGGGCAAGACGGTCATCCCGGTTCTGGTGAGCGGGGCCGAGATGCCGGGCGAGGATGATCTCCCCTCGTCGTTGCGGCCGCTCGCCCGGCGCAATGCCGTGCGGCTGAGCCACGAGCGCTTCAAGGCCGATGCAGCCGGCATCGCCAATGTGCTCAAGGTTGCGCTGGCCGAGGCAGAAGAAGCGCGCGCCGCGGCCGAGGCCGCCGGCCGGCGGGCCGCCGAGGAACGCAAGGCCCAGGCCGCTCGCGATGCCAGAGACCAGGCCGTTGAGGACGCGGCGCGACGCGAAGGGGTCGCCAGCCTCTCGGCCGAGCACATCGCCAAGGCCGAGGAGCTTGCCAACTGGGAATTCATCAAGGACAGCGGCAACGCTGAGGAGTTCCGCGACCATCTGGCGCGCTTCCCCAATGGCGTTGCCGCGCGCATGGCGCTGAGCAAGCTCGAGGCGATTGTCTGGGCGCAGTTGGGGCCGTCGCCTTCACCAGACGGGCTCGCTGGCTTCCTGGGGGAGTTTCCCGACGGAAAGCATGCCAGGGCGGCTCAGGCACGATTGACCGAATTGCGCCACGCCACGGCCGAGCCGCACGCCCTCCGCGAAACCGAACGCCTGGCAGCGAAGCCTGCCCAGAGGGTTCGCCCGCCCGAGCCGGAAACGACAGGCGCTGCGATGGCCGCGCCGGACCTCCACCGGTCTTCGCTGCTGCCTGGCCTTGTCATCTTTGCAGCTCTGATCCTGCTGCTCGGCGTCGCACTGGTCGTACAGTCGCTGTTCTCGACATCGGCGCCACCGGCCGCTGCCACGCCAGCCGTGAATACCGCCGACGCCCTGTGGGTCACGGGATCGGCGGTGCTCGCTTTGGCGACGATGGTTCCGGCTGTTGCCTTGTTCTATGGCGGTCTGACCCGCATCCGGAACCTGCGCCCCATCTTCAACTGGATGCTGGTGATCGTTGTCGTCACGGCAGTCATGTGGGCTCTCTGGGCCTACAGCCTGAGCTTCACCAACGGTGGAAGCTACAATGCCATTATCGGTGGAGCCGCGCAAATCGGTCTGCACGGCATCACACTGTCGAGCCTGTCGGGGACTATTCCCGAATTCGTCTTTGCTGCCTTCCTGATGGCCCAAGCCTGCATGGTGGCGGCAATGCTTGCGGGTGCGTGTTTCAGGCTGTTGAAACGTCCCGCACTCGTCGCCTTTGTCGCTCTGTGGATCATATTCGCCTTCAGCCCGATCACCCACTGGATCTGGGGCGGCGGATGGCTGGGCAACGCAGGGGCCCTGGATTTTGGTGGCGCCATCAATGGATTCATTGCCGCCGGGATTGCCGCCCTTGTCGCCACGCGCGGCTTCGGCACCCGCGTAGATGACGATGGCACCGCGATACCCGGCACCGCCTCGAACAGGGCGCTCGCCGGAGCGGCGCTCATGTGGCTGGGCTGGGCCGGTCTGATCGCCGGCTCCGAGCTCGCCGCGGATGAGCGCGCGGTCAATACGGTCGTCGGTCTGGTTGCGGCCACCCTGGCGACCGTCCTGACGTGGTTCGTGGCGGAATGGATCGTCGTCCGCCGGCCGTCGTCGCGGGCTGTCATGTGGGGCTTGATCGCTGCGCCGGCCGAATTTGCAGCCGGCTCGGGTTTCGTGGCGCTGCCGGGTGCGCTCGTTATTGGCCTTGCCGGGGCTCTGGCCTGTTTCACCGTGCTGACCGCTCTGGAAAGGCGCGCCAGCGCGGACCCGATCATCCTTGCGCTTTCCGTCTATCTGACCGGCGGCATCGTCGGCGTATTCGGGGCTGTGGTCTTCGTGAACAAGGCAGTCAGCGGAATCGACGGGGTTCTTGGCGGCAATGTGCAACTGATCGCGACCCAGGCTTCAGGTGTCGCCGCCACGCTTGTCTGGTCGGGAGTGGTCACGGCCATCGTTCTCATCGTGTTGTACAGCGCAGGCGGGTTTGTCGCCGGTCGCTCCGCCACGGGGAACGGCCCGCGCTAGCCATGCCTCGCCACCGGCCTGCGGAGACGCGATAATCCGGCCCCACGCCCGAAAGACCCGCGAGAAACGCAGCTTTCGGTCATCTTTGGCCGATGATCACGGCTCTGAAATCGTTGACGTTCGTCAAGGTCGGTCCGGTGACGACCGCGTCGCCGAGCGCGCCGAAGAAGCCGTGGCCATCGTTGTCGGCGAGCGCGTCTTTTGGGCGGATGCCGGCCGCCCAGGCGCGATCGAGCGTGTCGGGCGTGAGGATCGCGCCTGCAATCTCCTCCAGTCCGTCGACGCCGTCGGTGTCGCCCGCCAGTGCCCACACGCCGCCGAGCCCATCGAGCGCGATGCCAAGGGAGAGCAGGAATTCGACATTGCGACCGCCGCGGCCGCGGCCGCGCACGGTGACGGTCGTCTCGCCGCCCGAAAGAAGCACGCAAGGAGCTGTGAAGGGCTGGCCGCGTTTCGCAATCTGCTTGACGACGCCAGCCATGACGGTCCCGACATCGCGCGCCTCGCCTTCGATCGAGTCGCCGAGGATATGAACGGGCATACCGGCCGCGCGCGCCACCCGAGCGGCCGCCTCCAGCGCCATCTGCGGCGTGGCGATCAATCGGGTCTCGACGCCGGCGATACGGGGATCCCCCGGCTTCACCGTCTCGCCGCGTCCGCTTTCGAGCGTTTCACGGACCGCCTGCGGCAGGTCGATGTCGTAGCGCTTCACGATCGCGAGGGCATCGGCGCAGGTCGTTGCGTCCGCCACGGTCGGCCCGGAGGCGATATCGGCAGGAACGTCGCCAGGCACGTCGGAAATCAGCAGGGTCACGACCTTGGCCGGATAGGCCAGCGCCGCGAGGCGTCCGCCCTTGATCCCGGACAGGTGACGACGCACGCAGTTCATCTCCGAAATGGTCGCTCCCGATCTCAACAAGGCGCGGTTGACCGTCTGCTTGTCTTCGAGAGTGAGACCCTGGGCGGGCAGGGCCAGGAGCGACGAACCGCCGCCGGATATCAGGCAGAGGACGGTGTCGTCGGGGCCTGCCGATGCTGCGATGTCGCGAATGCGCTGCGCGGCCGCGAGGCCCGCGGCGTCCGGCACGGGATGCGCCGCCTCCACGATCTCGATCTTGGTGCAGGGCTGCCCGTACCCGTAACGCGTGACGACGAGGCCGGTAATTTCTCCGCGCCAATGATCTTCAACCACGCGCGCCATCGCGGCGGAGGCCTTGCCCGCGCCCAGGACGATGAATCGTCCTTTCGGCGCGTCCGGCAAATGCGGCGGCACGCAGTGCGACGGCTGCGCCGCCTCGATCGCCGCATCGAACATCCGTCGCAACAGGGCGCGTGGATCAAAGTTCACGGCGCCGTTTCCCACTTATGAGATCAGGCGGATTGGCCAATCTCGAAGTTTGCCAGGGTCTCGAGCGCCTTGACCATAGCCGAATGGTCCCAGCCGCTGCCGTCATGGGCCGCGCAGGAATTGAACAGTTCCTGACAGGTGGCCGTGTTAGGCAGCGAGAGGCCCATCTGACGCGCCGCCGTCAAGGCGAGATTCAGATCCTTTTGGTGCAGTGCGATGCGGAAGCCCGGATCAAACGTCCGCTTGACCATCCTCTCGCCGTGCACTTCTAAAATCTTGGAAGACGCGAACCCCCCCATCAGAGCCTGACGTACGCGGGCCGGGTCGGCGCCCGCTCTGGCCGCGAACAGAAGTGCCTCGCCCACCGCCTCGATGGTCATGGCGACGATCATCTGATTGGCCACCTTGGCGGTTTGGCCAGCGCCGATGCCGCCGACCAAAGTGATATTCTTGCCCATCAATTCGAACAGCGGCCGGACCTTCTCGAAGACCTCGTTCTTGCCCCCGACCATGATGGACAGCGTGCCGGCTTTGGCGCCGACTTCGCCGCCCGATACCGGCGCGTCGAGATACTCGCAGCCGAGCGCCTCGATCTTGGCTCCGTACTGCTTCGTCTCGATCGGCGAGATCGAACTCATGTCGACGACAATCTTGCCCTTGGACAGCCCTTCAGCCGCCCCGTTCTCCCCGAACAGCACCGCACCGACATGCGGAGTATCCGGCACCATGATGATGAATATCTCGCAGGCCGCCGCGACGTCCTTGCTGGAGGCGCACTTGATCAGGCCCTTGGCGACCAGTTCCGCCGGCAGGTCCTTCTGGTCGTACGCGAAGACCTTCCGGGCGGCCAATTGCCCGGATCCGACCGCTGGCGGTCTTGCTCTTCACAGGCTAAAAGGCCACGCGAATCAACCCAACAGTCCAGGAGAGCAATTTTGGCGACCACAAAGAAGCCGGGCAATCAGGCCACTCGTCCGGTCAAGGACACCCTGACCAAGTCGGCACTGATCAAGCTCATCGCCGAAGAGAATGATCTGACCCGCAGCGCCGCGGCCGGCGCCTTGGCTACATTGGAGAAAGCGCTTCTCGGATCGGTGCATCCGCGCGGCGTTGGCGAATTCACTTTGCCGGGCTTGTTGAAGGTCACGTTACGCAAGGTGCCCGCCCGCAAGGCAGGAACGCTGGTCCGCAACCCGGCCACCGGCGAAATGATCAAGGGCGCCGCAAAGCCGGCAAGCGTCCGGGTCAAGGTCCGGCCCCTGTCGAAACTGAAGGCAGCGGCCACGCGCTGATCCCTGTCACGGCACGGCCGCACTGCTGACCCGCCACGATGCTGGTCGATCAGTTGCGGTCGCGCCGGCATTTGCAGGCGACCGCGGTCGATTTCGGCCGCGTGAAGCGCAGCCGAAATCGACGCCATTTTGCAGCGGGCGAAGGGATCGGACCCGCGACCAAAGCGTTGGACTAGAAGCCTCTTCCAGCGCGCGCCGTGCCCTTGCGGCGCTCCTTCTTCGCCAGTTTTCGCGCGGCATAACGCTCGTCGCGGGCGGCCTTCTGCTCGGCCTTGAGTGCTGCTTCGCGCTCAGCCTCTTCGGCGATGACACGCGCCGCTTCTTCGGCCGCAATGCGTTCCGCTTCGGCCGCGGCCTGCTCTCGAGCCGCCGCCTCTGCCTTGCGGACGCGCTCGCGTTCGGCCTGTCGCTCCGCTCGTGCCTTGGCAATGGCCTGGCGCTCGCGGCGCTTTTCGATCATCACCGGATCGTCAGGGCGCGGCGCCGCGTGGAGCTTCGCCAGCAGGGCCTTGCGGGCCTCTGCAGCATCCTTGAGGCGATCGTGGAAATCGGGATTGACCTTGTTTCTCATCAGTTCCGTCTGTCTCCATCCTTGTTGGAATTAGCCGTTGGCAGGCGGAAGCCTCGCACCCCGGCGCTGTCCCCGGACATCACGACTTCAATTGGGCTGCCGCGGCCGAACCTGCAACCCGCGTGCAACCCGTGGCTTTCCGGACCGTTCGGCGCTCAACCCCGGCGATCCTGCTACCCGCACGCCAAAACCCGCAGAAACTGCCGCGTTCGGTCACCTTCAACGGTTGGGAAAACTGGAGCGGGCGAAGGGATTCGAACCCTCGACCCCAACCTTGGCAAGCGGGAAATTACGGTGTTTGTCCACTGCGTTGGACTGCGCTGCATTGCGCCGCCGTGCGCGGAAGTACGCGGTCTCTCGGGCGGACGTGAATTGAACCACAGCGAAATCCAGTGCACTGCGATGAACTTGAGCGGAGGCAGGTGACTGTAACCGCGAGGTAACCGCGGAAGGCACAGCGGTTGCCATGGTCGATGGTTGGAGGCGCTGTCGCGACTTGTGGCCGGCCGCAAACTGGCACAAACATCTCGACGCACAAGACTGCATACCCGCCAAAAGCCGAGAAACGTGACCGTCCAACCTGCCACGCACGCGCCGTGAAGCTGCTCAGCCCGCAGGCCCGCGGAATTGCCCTGATCATCCTTTCCGCATCCTGCTTCGCCTGCGTGGACGGCGTGAGCAAGGTGCTTGCCCAGACGCAGCCGGTCGCCCAGATCGTGTGGGCGCGATATGCCGTTGCGCTACCCTTGTTGCTCTTCGCAGCGGGACCGTCGCGATGGCCGACCCTGTTCCGGACAGCACACCTGTGGCAGCAGATCGCGCGGGCGCTTACGCCACTGGTAATTAGCACCACGATGGTGGTGGCGGTTCACCTCCTGCCCCTGGCCGATGCGACGGTTGTTCTGTTCACGGCGCCGTTCCTTATAGTGGCGTTGTCCCGTGCGATGCTGGGCGAAACTGTGGTGCGGGCACGTTGGATCGGAGTAGGCCTCGGCTTCGCCGCAGTGCTGGTGGTCACTCGTCCCGGCATCGGCAGCCTGTCGGTGAACGTCGTCTTCCCGCTTATCGCGGCGGTTTTCTATGCGCTCATGCAGCTTCTTAACCGGCGGCTTGGAATGGCCGGGGAGCAGGCCGACACGACGCTCGCCTGGACTTTGGCGATCGGCACGATCTTGGTGACCCCGGTGGCGGCCGTTACCTGGGCGCCTACTTCCACCGCGGCTTGGGCATTACTGCTAGTGCTCGGCGCGATCTTTGGCCTCGGCCAGTTCCTCGCGATCCGCGCCTTCACGCTCGCTGCCGCGAGCCTGTTGGCGCCGTTCAGCTACGTGCAAATCATTGCTGCGGTAGTGTTCGGTATCGCGGTATTCGGCGACCTGCCCGACCCGTGGGCCTTCTTAGGCATCGCGATGATCATCTTCGCTGGCACCCTCGTTGTACGACGAGGGTGATCGCGTCTGTATAACCGGCAGGCACCCCGCAACGCGATCGCGCTTGCCAGTAGATGGGCGTGTTGATGTCGCTTAATCATCCAAGCGCGGACATCATCTGGCGCCAGTCCCACTTCGCCTTTGCGCCAGAAGGAGAAGTCGACGGAACGGCGGCTCCTTTCCGGCGATTGCGTCGGGTTGAAGCGGCGGTCCTGTTGTCGTTGCTCCAGATGACCCGACCGGAGGCATCGCGGCGCGCATCCATGCACGATTTCCGGACCACCGGCGGGTGCCGCTTCTGGCTTAAGCACCCAAAGCGTGAACCGCTTTCTGCAGCGTGCCGGCATTGAGAGCCGCCATGTGGCGAGGTTGGCGAGTGGTCCGCCCACGGCATAATCGTCGGGCTAAGGGCTCTGCGGTTTTCGCTGCTGCGAATAAGATGCAGCGAGCTTTTCGATATCGGATTTGCTCAACAGGAAGGACATGGCATTCATTAGCTCATCCTCCCGTGTCCCGAGATGGTATTCCTCGATCGTCTTGACCAAGTAGGCTCTGTCCTGGCCGGCAAGAACGGGGAAGCGAGGATCGATGCTGTTACCACCCGCTCCATGGCAACGATCGCACCTTGCGGTCCATTCTGTGAGCGTAAGGGGCTTGCGGATGGGAAGCGCCACCGGCTCTTGCGACGCGTAGTAGGCAGCCAAATCCAGAATATCCTGATCGCGCAGGGTAAGCACCTTGTCGCGCATCAAGTCGTTGTTGTCGGCTCCCATTCCTATAACCTTTGATCGCACTAACGAGGTATTCCTCGTTAAGCCCGGCAAGCCTGGGGTTCTTGGGATCCGTGCTGTTGCCGTTGCCACCGTGACAGGTCGCGCATTGCGAGGCGATCGCCATTTGCCGAAAACCGTTACCGCGTGTTTGCCGACCTGGAGCGGATTGCGGGGCGTTTTCCCTACGCTATCTGGCGCTCCGACGAAGGCGCCCGCGAGATCGTCGTGTGGTGCTCCAACGACTATCTCGGCATGGGCCAGCACCCGGCCGTGATCGCGGCGATGGACGAGGCGCTGCACGCAAGTCGGCGCCGGCGCCGGCGGCACCCGCAACATCTCCGGCACCACGCATTATCACTCGCAGCTCGAGCGCGAGCTCGCCGACCTGCACGGCAAGGAAGCGGCGCTGCTGTTCACCTCGCGGCTATGTCTCCAACGAGGCGACGCTGTCGACGCTCGCCAAGCTGCTGCCGGGCTGCATCATCTTTCTCCGACGAGCTCAACCATGCCTCGATGATCGCCGGCATCCGCCAGTCCGGGTGCGAGAAGCGCATCTTCCGCCACAACGATCTCGGCGCATCTGGAAGAGCTGCTGCAGGCGATGCCGATCCGGACGCGCCCGAAGCTGATCGCGTTCGAGAGCGGTCTATTCGATGGACGGCGACATCGCCCCGATCGCGCGCGATCTGCGACCTGGCCGACAAATACGGCGCGCTGACCTATCTCGACGAGGTCCACGCGGTCGGCATGTACGGCGCGCGCGGCGGCGGCATCGCCGAGCGCGACGGCGCGCGCACCGCATCGACCATCATCGAGGGCACGCTGGCCAAGGCGTTCGGCGTGATGGGCGGCTATATCGCCGGCACCAGCCGAAGATCATCGACTGCGTGCGCAGCTATGCGCCCGGCTTCATCTTCACCACTCGCTGCCGCCGGCGATCGCCGCCGGGCGCGCTCGCCAGCGTGCGCATCTCGAAGGCAGTCGATCGCCGAGCGCGAGCGCCAGCAGGACGCGCCGCGCGGCTGAAGCGCATGCTGCGCGAGGCCGGGCTGCCGGTGATGGACTCAGCCGACGCACATCGTGCCGCTGATGGTCGGCGATGCGGTGAACGCTGCAAGCAGATCAGCGACCTGCTGCTGGACGAATACGGCATCTATGTCCAGCCGATCAACTATCCGACCGTGCCGCGCGGCACCGAGCGGCTGCGCTTCACGCCGACGCCGTTCCACGACGAGCATTGGATCAACGAACTGGCGGTTGCCGCTGGTCAGCGTGTGGACCAAGATCGGACTGCCTAGCTGCTACGAAGGCCAGGACGAGCAGGCGCAAGCGAAGCCGACGGTGACCGGCAATGCCCGGGTCGGCGTGTTCCCCGCCCCAGCCGGCGGCTGAAAAAGATAGCCACGGCAGGTAGAGATTTGTCGACTGGTCACGCACGGCTCCAGCCGAACTGCCGATGCTCGCCCACGACGCGGTTCATCAAAGGAGCTTGTCTCATCGTCAATCTCCACGCGGGACGTGTGCTTTGCGAGAGTTGAGCTTTGGGTCATCAGCCGAAGTAGGCGGCGCTTGCAGCCATGTCCGGTAGTCCCCACAGACCGGGCTTGGTGCGAGCCCTCGGCGACTTCCGAGAAGC
>CAVUOD010000007.1:0-218348 GCA_963743015.1 uncultured Alphaproteobacteria bacterium | reverse complement strand
CATCCTGTTGTTGACGGGGTATCTGAACACGCTACCGCGCGAACTCGACGAGGCGGTCTTGGCCGATGGCGGCACGAGCTGGACGGCCTTGTGGCGCGTAATTGTCCCTTTGTCGGTGCCAGGCATCGTCGCGACGGCGGTCTACACGTTTCTGCTGGCGTGGAACGAATTCCTGTTCGCGCTGACTTTGACCAAATCGATGGACATGAGAACCGTTCCGATCGGTATCGAGTTGCTCATGGGCCAGCACGCGTTCGAATGGAACCAGATGATGGCGATGAGCGTGCTCGGATCACTTCCCCTTCTGCTCATCTATCTGCTCGCGCAACGTTACTTCCTCGCCGGCATGACAGCTGGATCGGTAAAGGCATAGCCATGTTCGCGCTCCCTCTCACATCGGGGCCTGCTGCGGCAATCGTGATTTTGCGGCGATGCACCAGCGAGGAAACGACTTGACCGGCGATCTAGCAAGGAATGGCGACGGACGCGATTCCGACGCCGAGGCGATTTGGCGAAGCGCGTTCGACGCGCTCGCCAGGGCGGTGCCTGACTTTGCTGGCACGGCCAGGCGTCTCGTGACCGGCTTTGCGGCTTGCATCGACAAGCGGGTCGACCTTCATGCCATGGCACCGGTGCTGAAGCGCGAACCCACAGGGCGCGTCCTTTTTGACGAGCTCATGGCGAGGGTCCGCGCTGGGCGCGGCGGCGAGGTGCAGATTGACTGGCCGGACGGACCAGAATTTCTCGATCCGTTCGTAAAGCCTGATGAGATCTTGATCGGCGGCGCGTCTGCGCAGGCCGCCTGCTCTCTGGCTCTTCTCGGCGCGCCCGCGGTGATGGCGCTCGAGGACCGAAGCGTCGGGCAGCTTGCCCTCTTGCACCCGGCCGTCGAATTGCTTGGCAGGGGTGGAGCGTTCGTCTCCGCTGGAGATGTACGCCCGTTCGGCGCTGGGAAGCTGGCCCACTATATCGTCGAATACACTGCCGGACGGCCGCTTCCCGATTTCACGCCGACGCGTTCGACGCGAATAATTGTCCGCTTCGCCGAGGAGGACATCGAATACGACGCGATGTTCGAGCGCTACGGCCGGGCGCTGGGGGCCGAGGCAGGAGCCGCTATGCTCTCGAGCCCGAATGGTGTCGGTGCTGAACAATTGCCGCGGGCGCTGGAGTTCATGGCTTCATTCGCGCTTGCGTGGAAGCAGGCGGGGATAACGGTACATCTCGAACTTGGCGAGTATCCCTTGCCCGGCGCGCTTGATGCGACGCTGCGAAGAATGACCGGGTCGCTGACATCGATCGGGCTCAATTTCAACGAACTGCGCTCGATCCACCTGGAGCCCGCGTCCCTGGAGGCCCAAATGCGTGCTTTCGCGGAGCGCCAGGGCCTTTCTCGCGTCGTCGTTCACGCCGATACCTGGGCACTCGCATTGACGCGCGAGGATCCCGAGCGCGAACTGGATGCGCTCGCTATGGGATGCCTGTTGGCCTCAGCGCGCGCCGAAGCCGGCAGGCCCGTCGCCCGGCCGCATCCGCCTTCGGCAGCCGCGTTCTCCCGTCCGCCGTACGCGCCCATTTCAAAGCAGCCGGAATCGGGATGGCACCTCGTCTGCTGCGCGGCGCCTCACCTCGACGATCCTGTTTCGACCCTCGGCCTTGGCGACACGTTCACCGCCGGCACCATGCTTGTCCACGCCGCACCAAAGCGGGCGACGGTGCTGGCCAATCTCTCTGACTTTCTGACCCTTTCCGACGTGGGCATGAACCCGGGCGATCGGTCGTCCGGTGGTTTCGCCGCGAACAAGATGCGGAGTTGATCATGGCGGCTGTCAGCCTGCGTGGCGTGGTTAAGTCTTTCGGGGCGGTGCGAGTTATCCAAGACGTCGATCTTGAGATCGGCGACGGGGAGTTCGTGGTGCTCGTGGGCCCATCGGGCTGCGGCAAGTCGACCCTTCTGCGCATGGTCGCCGGGCTAGAGACGATCAACAGCGGGGAAGTGTCAATCGGCGGCGAGGTCGTCAATGACTTTTCGCCCAAGGAACGCAACATCGCGATGGTGTTCCAGAGCTATGCGCTCTATCCGCACATGACTGTGCGCGAGAATTTGGGATTTTCGCTCAAATTGGCGCGGGCGCCGCGTGCCGAAGCGGACGCGAAGATCCAGCGCGCCGCCCTCATTCTCGGCCTCGGCGACCTGCTTGAGCGAAAGCCGCGCGAGCTTTCCGGCGGCCAACGCCAGCGCGTCGCGATGGGCCGGGCGATCGTGCGCGATCCTGCGGTGTTTCTGTTCGACGAGCCTCTTTCCAATCTGGACGCGGCACTCCGTGTGCAGATGCGTGTCGAACTCGCCGAACTCCACAACCGGCTCGCGGCAACGATGGTTTACGTCACGCACGACCAAGTCGAGGCGATGACGATGGCGCAGAAGATCGCTGTTCTCAACAATGGCAAGATTGAACAGTGTGCTACGCCAGTGGAGCTATACAACAAGCCGCTGAATATCTTTGTGGCGCGCTTCATCGGTTCGCCGCAAATGAACATTCTTCAGGGACATGTGGCGGGCGCGCGCGACGGCCAAGTCACCGTGGCGTTGGCGGGCGGCGACCAGCTTACGGTCGCTTCAGGTCCGATATCACTGCCACTCGGGTCTCGCGTCCAAGTCGGCGTCCGTCCGGAAGCCCTGATGCCTGCAACGGGCGGCGTCCTTTCAGGAGTCGTGCGCCTGGTCGAATATCTCGGTGGCCTGACGATGTTGTACGTCGCGCGCGACGCGGACGAGCCGGTCGTGGTCCAACTGCCCGGCGGTTATCGTGCGAATATCGGCGATTTGGTGCGCTTCGACGCCGCAGCCTCCGGCGTACATCTGTTCGACGCCGCCGGTCTTCGGATAGCTGGCGGCCTGCCATGACCTGCTGCACCACGGGTGCCGGAGGCAGGGCCCTCGGCGCGCTTTTCCCACTCCGTTCATCTCTCTCCGGCTCCTCCCGGCGCGGTCCGCGCCGATAAACCAAGGAAATCGCAATGTACCGCCTTGACACGAAACTCGCCAAGATCCGCGCCGGGAATTACGCCCCTGGCGACTTCATCATCGCCGACGCGAAGGACGGGGACATGTCCAACCCGATCCCTGCCACCGGGCCGATCCGGAACGAGAAGGGCCAGCAGGTGCGGTTCCGCACGCGGCGCGAATTCCTTGATGTCATTGCCGAGATCGTGCGCCAGGACGAACTCGACATCATGCTGGTTTCGGCGTCGAACCTCGAACTGTTGACCGAGGCGGGCGTATTCAAGAACAGCGCCGTCAAGCCCGCCTTCCGCGGCAACGACACCAGCGATATCTGGGGTGCGCGACCGAACGGCTACGGCAAGCTTGGCCCGTCGCGCCCATTCCGCACGCCGGTTCTGAAGGACATCGCCAAGGCGAAGCTGACTGACCTGGCGCTCTACTCGGTCACTTTCGTCAACAATCTCGATGCGGATCTGAGGTCTCTGGAAGCCTTCGCGGAATTCCGCGAAGATGCTGCGGCGAACGGCATCAAATACTTCCTCGAGGTGTTCAATCCCAACATCGAGTTGGGCATCCCACCGGAAATGATCGGCCAGTATGTCAATGACTGTCTGGTGCGGTCGTTGTCGGGCGTCCTCAAGGAGAAGCGGCCGCAGTTCCTGAAGTACCCGTATAACGGGCCGAAGGCGTTGGAAGAGTTGGTCTCGTACGATCCGCAACTCGTTGTCGGCGTGCTCGGCGGTGGCGCGGGGACCAACCGAGACACGTTCGAACTCATCCACCAGGCGGAGAAATACGGCGCGCGCGTCGCGCTCTTCGGCCGCAAGATCAATCTGGCGGAAAGCCAGACGGACATCGTGCACTTCATGCGGCTGGTGGCGGACGGGAAGATCCGGCCGCTGGAGGCGGTGCGCGAATATCACGCGACACTGAAGAAGAAGGGAATTTCTGCGGTCCGCAGTATCGAGGACGACAGCAAGATCACCGAAGTGGTACTCACGGAGGCCGCCTCCGCTTAGTCTTTCTCGATTCGTCTTCGGTCATAGCGCCGGCGTATACAATGGCGTCTTCGTTGGGGCGGCTTTCTTGGTCGTTCCTTCGGCGATGCTTAGGCGATCGAAGATCTGAGAAGCCATCAATCGCAACAAGGCGAACGCGCTCTTTCTTGAGCGATGCGCAATCGGGATGCTGGCGCAGCCGCTACACAAGGTAGCGGCTGCGGGGCCATCGTGATGCGCAGGGCTCGGAAGTTTCCCCGGGCGGCCTCCTGCTACCGCGATATTGCTGCGATGCGGACCATGTCGCGAACGGCCTGAATGGCACGGACGGGCGCCTCGCGCGATTTGGCGAAGACCTTCCGCTCATCGAACTGTGCACCGGCGTCGCGATGCTCACCGTTCGCTGCGGCCCGCCGTAGAATCTCGCCCGGCAAGGAGAATCTCTGACCTTGCTCATCGATCGCGGTGCGTGGCGGAAAAAAGCGGAGCGCTTCTCGTGCCCGGCCTCAGCGCCCATGGCTGGGATCGGCGGCGGCGGCAATCGTCCGCGCCACCCGGAAGCCGATATCGTTTGCCTTGCCGCCGGTCGGTCCTCTTCCGCGCAAGCCCGAGCGGATGTTCCGTGGGGCCGCGTTGAAGGACCCACCGCGGATGACCGGCCGGTCGCACTCGCCGCCATCTCGCCATGCCGTTCCATCGTTCGGCGCGCCGTCATAGGTTGCGTGGTAGCAATCCTCGACCCATTCCCAGACATTGCCGTGCATGTCGTAGAGACCGAAAGCGTTCGGCGCGAACGATCCCACCGGCGCCGGTTTCACCGCGTCCCATTGGCTGCCACAGCCGTTGCAGTTGGCCCGAGCCTGGCCGACATCGTTGCCCCAGCTATAGGCGGTCTCAGATCCAGCCCGGGCCGCGTATTCCCATTCGGTTTCGGACAGCAGTCGGTAGTTGCGGCCCGTCATTCTGCTCAGCCAGGCCACATAGCGCTTGGCGTCATCCCAGGTGACATCGATCACCGGCTGCTTCTCGCGGCCCCAGCCGTTCTCGCGGACCGTGGCGCGGCAATCGCCATAGGTGGCGCAAGCGTCCCAGTCCGCGAATGTCACCTCGAAGCGCGAAACAGCGAGCGGCCGGGCGAAGGTCACCTGATGCTGCGGGCTCTCGTTGGCGCTGTGGCCCGACTCGTCGGCCGGCGATCCCATGACGAAGGAACCCGGCGGGACGACCACCATCTCGGGACAGGCGCCGGCGCACTCACGGAAACTGTCGCCGGGCTTCAGCGCGTGCTCAGCTTCGGCGGTCAGTACGTGCGGCCGGACATCCGATACCATGTAGGGCCGCACGACCATCATCCAGCGCCAGGTCTCCCGGATCGCACGTTCGTTCATCCAGCCGACGAGCCCAACAAGGATGACCGCGGCCAGCGCCCCCAGCGCCATCCGGACCCTAAGGCGCTGCCGATCGGCCGTCTTGTGGCTGACGATGATGAAGTCCCGATCGGCCGGCGCGATGTCGTCCGCCCGCTTCGCCAGCCACTTTTGTGCCTGGAACAGCGACAGGCCCATGAGCAGGGCGCCCGGCCGCAACTGCTCGGGTGTTGCAGCCCACGCACGCCGCGCCGTCTCAAGCTGGCTGCGCCATGCCAGGAACTCGCGCTCGCCAGCGATCCATTCGCGCAGCCTGGTCCACCGGCGGAAGATCGCCTCGTGGGCCACCTCAGCATGGGTCTCACTCGGGGACGAGGTCGCGGCGCCGCTGGAGCCGGCGTCGTCCGACCCATCGTTGAGCGTTGCCGTGATCAACAGACGATAGGGGTGGTCCGCGAGATCGCTGACCAGCCGCCACTCCTCGTCGGAAAACTCGGAGCGTCGTGCACTGCGGCGCGTCGGCTCCCCGTCCTCGCGCACCGTCGCCAGCTTGAGCGTGAAGATGCTCCGCAGCTTTTCAACGGAATCCGGATGGCTGGCGATGAAGGACTCGGCGCGCCCGACCAGCACGCCGCCGAGTTCGAACGCCTGTTCCGGTAGCCGCAGGATGCCGTCGCCGCGCTCGACCATCTGGGTCCACATGTCGTCGAGCAGGTAGGAGAGCAGCGGGAGCGCTCCAGCGTCCTGCGTCGAGTCCTCCGCGGTCCGGCGGGCGATGGTTTCGGCGATCCGTTCTGTTTCGAATCGTGCGGCGAGGAGCTCGGCCGGGCGGCTGACGACTGCACGAATCTGGCTCTCGCGCAGTGGCGGCACGCTGATCTGGCGATGGACACGGTAGAGCGGTTCGTCGGCCTGCAGCTCGCCGAAGAAATCGGCGCGCAGGCTCATCATGGCGTGCAGGCGGCGCTTCTCCAGGGCTTCGGCCAGCAGCGCCGAGAAACGGGCACGCTGCTGGATATCTGCGCGCACGTAGAGCTCTTCGCCCTGATCGATATAGAGCAGGAAAGCCAACGGTTCGGGATGCTGCAGTTCCGCGTGGCGGCGGGCGGTCTGATCGATCAGATCGCCGAGGGTAAGCCTGCCGTTGAGCAGGGCCTCGCACCACTCGGCCCGGCGTATGGGCCATTCGGTGCTAGTGCGGTCGAGCTGCCACGTTTCAAGGAACACTTCGACCAGCGCGCGCAGTGGTTCCGCGCCCGGGCGCATGGACAGGAAACACCAGCGGCGACTTTCGCTGAATGCATGCGGCCATTCGCCGGCATCCGTCGCCCCGTCCGGCCATCCTTGCCGCTTGAGCGCGGCAAGGACGCCGGCTTGGGCGAGGGATGACTTGCCCACACCGGAGTTGCCGAGGAGGATCGACAGCTTCTCGGGCGTTCCGGCGAGCGCCGCGAGGATTTCGATCGTTTCGTGTTCGCGACCGAAAAAGTAGTCGCTGTCTTTCTCTTCCATCGCGGCAAGGCCGCGATAGGGTGCCACGTAGCGCCATAATTCGCCTGGCCGGGTTCCGTCGCCGGCGGCAGCGTCGAGCAGCTTGCCAAGGCTGGCCGCGGCTGCCGGCTCCGGGGTGACGATCCAGTGCAGTTGCCGGAGGAACGGAAGACCGGGAGCCGGTTGGCCGTTGAGCAGGACCAGCACAATCGGGAAACCGGGCTCCTTCACGCGGCGATCGATGGCCTCGTAGTATTCCGGCACTTGCCACGCACCGACGCCTTTCTCGCCGACCAGCAGGACGAAGGCAGTGGCCTCGGCAATTTCCTTGGCGAGTTCGGGCAGCCAATAGCCGCCGGCGCGCAGGCTGCGTGGCGCGAAGAAGATGTGAGCGTCGGCGTCCAGATTGCGAAGCGCTGCCTCGAAGGCCCGGACAAGCGGGAGGTCTTGCGAATTGTAGCTAAGAAACCAGCGCCGCATGGGATGTACCCCGCGTTTGGTCGCCGGCGCCAGCGCCGCTCCGTTTCATCCCATCCCCCCGATGACCGGCTTGTTGACTTGAGATTGTCGTCATGGGCGTGGCTTTGCAAGCCCAGCCCGTCGCCACCGGGGTTGCCTCGCAAGAAACGGATGCGCGGGGCTGGTCGCGAAGCCAGGCCTCGAGGGGCGGAGGCGGCCAACCAGCGGGCCTCGGCGCGGGTGCCCGGAAAGGGCTCCCCGCGCGCTGGCGTTCCTTTGCGAATTCCGCCGCCGCGCGCCCGCGTCTCAGTTGCGGATGTTGATCCAGATGGTCTTGGTCTGCGTGTACTGGTCGATCGCCTCGGTGCCGTTGTCGCGGGCGAGCGAGCCGGAGCGCTTGTAGCCGCCGAAGGGCGTCTTGACGTCGCCTTCCGAGAAGGCATTGACCGACACGGTGCCGCAGGGCAGGGCGCGTGCCATCCTGAACGCCTTGTTGATGTCCTGGGTGAACACCGAGGCGTGCAGGCCGTATTGCGTGTCGCGGGCGATCTTGATCGCCTCGTCGAAGCCGGAGACGGTCAGCACGCCGAGCACCGGGCCGAAGATCTCCTCGCGCGCAATCACCATGTCCGGCGTAACCTCGTCGAAGATCGCCGGCGCGACAAAGAAGCCGGAACGATCGGCAACCCTGCCGCCGGGCAGGACGACGCGGGCGCCTTCCTTCTGGCCGGCGTCGATATAGCCGAGAACCTTCGCCTGGTGTTCCTGGGTGATCATGGCGCCAAGCTCGGTGGCCGGATCGAGCGGATCGCCGAGGTTGATGGCTTTGACGCGGGCCACGACCTTGTCCATGAACGCGTCGCGCACGCGGCGATCGACGATCTGGCGCATGTTGGCGGAGCAGTTCTGCCCACCGTTCCAGAAGGCGGCACTGACGGCGAAATCGACCAGGGCGTCGTCGATGACGGCGTCGTCGAGGACGATGAACGGGCTCTTGCCGCCCATCTCCAGGCCGATCGGCTTGAGGTTGCTCTCGCTGGAATATTTGAGGAAGTAGGCGCCGACCTCGGTCGAGCCGGTGAACGACACGACATCGACGTCCATGTGGCGCCCGAGCGCCTCGCCGGCGGTCTCGCCGAAGCCCGGCACGACATTGAGCACGCCGGCGGGAAGACCGGCCTCCATGGCCAGCTCGCCAAGGCGAAGCGCGGTGAGCGGGGTCTGCTCGGCCGGCTTGAGGACGGCCGAGCAACCGGCGGCGAGGGCAGGGGCCACCTTCCAGGCCGCCATGAGCAGCGGGAAGTTCCAGGGCAGGACCAGACCGACGACGCCGATCGGCTCCTTGACGATGAGGGCGACGGTGCTTTCGCCGGTCGGCGCGACCTTGCCGAAGGACTTGTCGATCAGTTCGCCATACCACTGGAAGAAGGTCGGCACCTCGTTGCCGATCTCGTGCAGGCAATCCTTGATCGCCTTGCCGCTGTCGAGGCTCTCGAGCACCGCCAGCTCTTCGGCATTGGCGCGCACGAGATCGGCGAGGCGCAGCAGGACGGCCTTGCGCTCCTCGGGCGCAGCCCGCGACCAGACGCCGGACTCGAAGGCGCGCCGTGCCGCGGCGACGGCCAGGTCGACATCGGCCGCATCGCAGGATGCAACCGTTCCGAACGCCTCGCCGGTGGCCGGGTTGACGTTCTCGAAGGTCGCGCCCGACACCGCCGGAACGGCCCTGCCGTCGATGAACGCCATGCTCGGGATCGCGACGCGGCCGGCGATCTCTTCGTAGAACTGCTTGGTCTTTGCCTCGGTCATGAACCATCCCCTGAAGTATCGGTTGCCAGTTCCTCGCCCGGCAGCGCGAGATTGCTGTCGCGGGCGAGCTTGGCGAGTGAATTGACAATGATTGAATCCAGGCGAAGCCCGTCGCGTGTCGCGGCGCGCTTGCGCGCCAAAGCGAGCTGTCCGGGAAGCCGGACCGGCGCGGCCGGGTCGCGCGGCACCGCCGCGCGGCAGGCATCGGCAAGCCAGTTGGTCTGCCTGAGGAAGCCGTCGCTGCCGGCAAAGCGCGCCGGGGCAAAGGCCATGACGAGGACCGATGCCCCCCAGTCCTTGGGGCCGTCGGCGCGGCCGTAGCCGGACAGGCCCTGGGTCAGCGCCTCGACCAGCAGGCCGAGGCCGAAGCCCTTGTGTCCGTATTCCAGCCCGCCGATGGGCAGGATCGACCCGCCGGTGCCGAGGGCGGAGGGGTCGTCGGTCGGCCGTCCGTCGGGGCCGAGCAGCCACTTGCCCTGCATCGGCTTCCCCGCCGCTCGCGAACGCCCCACCATGCCGGCGGTGGTGATCGACATGCTGACGTCGATCAGGATCGGATCGGGCTCCGCCGGTATGCCGGCGGCGACCGGGTCCGGGGTGATGACCGGGGCAATGCCGCCATAGGGCGCGACATGGGCGGCGCTCGGGTCTGACGAGAAGATGAGGATGAAATTGCCGGCGCGCGCCGGTGCTTCGAGGAAGGCGGCCAGGCAGGCAATGTGATGGCTGCGGCGGATGGCGACGCCGGCGAGGCCGAACTTGCCGGCGCGCTCGACGGCAGCGTCGACGGCGAGCATCGTCGTCCACACGCCGGGCAGCCGGCGCGCATCCCAGGTCAGCGCCGCGCCGCTGTCGTTGAGCACCTGCGGACGGCCCTCGGTCTCCATGGCACCGCTGCGGATCTCTTCGACATAGTCGGCCAGCAGCGCCAGGCCATGGGTGCTGTGGCCGTAGAGGTCGCCCTCGACCAGCCCTGTCGCCACCGCCTTTGCGGGCTCGTCGGGCAGCCCCGCCTGGCCCAGCGCTTCGGCGGCGAAGGCGCGCCATTCTTCCGGAGAGGCGATGCGACCGGTCATGCTTGCGTTACTTCCGTCTGCGGACCGAGATGTGCCACGGGATGAGCAGGCGTTCGGTCAGCGTGATGACGCCGAAGACCGCCAGGCCGAGAGCCGTCAGGAAGAAGATGCCGGCGAAAGCGAGTTCGGCGCGCATGTTGCCCGTGGTGATCTGGATGTAGAAGCCGAGGCCCTGATCGCTGCCGATGAATTCGGCGATCGTCGCGCCGACGGTGGCGTTGATCCCGGCATATTTGAAGCCGACGAAACACTGTGGCAGCGCCGCGGGAAGCCGCACCTTGAAGAAGGTGCGCATGACTCCGGCGCCGGTCGAGCGGCTGAAGCGCTCGAGTTCCTCGGGCAGTGAGGTGAAGGCGAGGATGGCGTTGAGGACGATCGGGAAGAAGCAGACCAGGATGACGATGATGACCTTGGGCAGCATGCCGAAGCCGAGCCACGAAATGAACAGCGGCGCGAAGGCGATCTTCGGCGTCATCTCGAGGCTGACGAAGAACGGATAGATCGTCCGGCGCAGGAAGGACGAGAAGGCTATCGCCAGTCCGAAGGGCAGCGATATGAGCACCGCAAGGACGTAGCCGACGACCGTCTCCGAGCCGGTGACGTAGGTGTAGTAGATCAGGCGGTCGATGTCGGCCCACGAACTCGTCACGATCTCGGACGGTTTCGGCAGGATGTAGCGGGGGACGTGGAACAGGTCGATCGACACCTGCCAGAAGGCGAAGAAACAGACGAAGAAGGCGATGAACAGCCAGCTGCGTGCCAGCCGCTTCAAGAGCAGCAGCACGAGGCCGCGGACCCAGCTCTGACGTGCCATTTGCCGTTCGGCCGTAACGTTCGTCGTCGCCTCCGTCATGGCGCGGAGCCCCACGCGATGAAGGTGCCCTGCAGCATGGGTTCAGAGCACGCCGAAGCCATGGAACACCGTCTCGATATTGCGCACGTGGTCGAAGAATTCGCGACTGTTTTTCACCTCGAGATTGCGTGGGTAGGGAAGGTCGACGTCGATGACCCGGTCGATGCGGCCCGGCCGCGGCGTGATCAGGCATATGCGGTTGGAAAGCTGCACGGCTTCCTCGATCGAATGGGTCACGAACAGAACGGTCGGCCTGCGTTCGAGCCACAGGTTCTGCAGGTCCATGCGGATCGCTTCGCGGGTCATGGCGTCGAGCTTGCCGAGCGGCTCGTCGAGGAGCAGCGTCTCCGGCTCGTGGACCATTGCCTGGCAGAAGGCGGCGCGCTGCTGCATGCCGCCGGATAGCTCATAGGGATAGCGGGTCGCGAAACCCGAGAGATGCACCGACGAAAGCAGATTGTCGATGCGCTCGGCATAGGCCGTCGGATTGAGGCCGCGCAGCTCGAGCTGCAGCGTGACGTTGCCCCATACGGTCCGCCAGGGAACCAGCGTGTTGTCCTGAAACATGATGCCGATGTCGGTGCGTGGCTTCACCACCTTTTCACCGTCGATCTCGATCATGCCCTGCGTCGGCTCGAGCAGCCCGGCGACCATCAGCATGAGGGTCGACTTGCCGCAGCCGGAGGGCCCGAGCAGCGAAATGAAGTCGCCTTCCGCGACCTGCAGGTCGACGGGACCGCAGGCATGCACCGCCTCGGCGCCTTCGCCGAAGGATTTGGTCAGGCCGCTGAGATCGATCCTGGTGCTCATCGCTCGATGCCTCAGACGCGGGGTCCGCCAGGCGGACCCCGCGTCCTGTCGTTTGGCGTTCGGACTACTTCGGCACGAAGTCGTTGGTATAGAACGCCGAGGCCGGCTTGTCGGTCTTCAGCCCGTTATACTGCTTCATCAGCGACAGCATCGAATCCCAGTCGGCCGGCACGTTGTAGCCGAGGCGCTTCTCCTTGTTGTTCGGCGAATAGAGAATGCTCAGCGTCACATCGAGGACGGCACGCGCCTGCGCCTTGCCCTTCTCGTCGGCCATGGTGCCACCGACGATGTCGGCCATCGAGTTGATCGCCTCGTCGGGATTCTGCGCCGTCTCCTTGTAGGCTCTGACGGTGGCGGCCATGAAGCGCTTGACCAGATCCGGCTTGTTCTTGACCGTGTCGGTCTTGGTCGACATGCAGTAGCCAACCTGGGCAACGCCGTAGTCCGAATAGGCGAACGTCACAGGAGCAGCTCCGCCATTGGCCTTGATCTCCGCCGGCTTGTCGTCGAGACCGCCGAGAATGCCCACGGCCCCGCCGGAGCCCTGCAGATAGCTGGACACCAGGGCGCTCTCCGGCACGTTGGTGATGTGAACGTCGGATTCGCTGAGGCCGGCGTTCTTGAGGACCAGCGGGAAGAAGGTGTTGACGCCGGCATTGGCCGTGGTCAGCAGGGTCTTGCCCTTGAGGTCCTGGATGGTCTTCACGCCCGCGTCGGGGCGGACGATGATGGCGTCGGTGCCGGTGGCGTCGATCACCCCGACCGAGATCAGCGGGGCGCCCTGGGCGGCAAGCGTGATCATGGCGGCGCAGGAGCCGTAGGCGAAGGTGCTGTCGCCGTTGGCAACCAGGCGATGGGCCGAACTCGAGCCGTTGCCCGAGCGGATGTCGAGGTTGATGCCCTCGTCCTTGTAGTAGCCCTTGTCGAGGCCGAGCGCGAAGCCCGCATGCGAGCCGTAGTACATCCAGTTCAGGCGCAGCCGCACGTCATCGGCGGCATGGGCCGTGGCGTTCAGACCCAGCAGGCCGAGCGCGGCGACCCCGATCAGCAGGCGAAACGTCGTTCTCATGCTTTCCCTCTCCCTTTTTCGGCGCCGTGTGGACGGCGCATGCTGCAAGCACTGGACGCGGCCGCTCACAGGGGCAGACAACTCGGTCCGAGCGGCTCGTAAGTCTTGTAGTTCAGGACGAATTCCTGATGGCCGAGGGCCTCCGAGCGCGTCGCCGCACCTGATGCGGTCTCGATGATCTTGCCCAGAATGCGGTCGCCGACCTCAGCGATGGTCTCGGCGCCGTCGGCGACGGTGCCGGCGTTGACGTCGATGTCGTCGGCCAGCCGCTGGTAGACGCGGCTGTTGGAAACGACCTTGATCACCGGCGCGACGGCCTGGCCGACGACCGAGCCGGCGCCCGTGGTGAACAGGATGATGTGCGCGCCGCTGGCGACCATCTCGGTGATCGTCTGCGTGTCGTTGATGTTCGGGATGCCGTAGCGGACGCCGCCGTCATTGACGGTATCCATGAGGTAGAGCCCCGGCGCCGGCGGCGGCACGCCGGGCTTGAGCAGTCCGCGGATCGGTCGCGTGCCGCTCTTGGCATAGGCGCCGAGCGACTTCTCCTCGATGGTCGACAGGCCGAACTTGATGTTGCCGCCGCCGAAACTGCCGTGGCCGAGATCCCGGTAGTAGGTGTCGGCCTTGCGCACCGCGGCGACGATCTCGCCGGCCAGCTCCGGCGTCACGGCGCGGCCGGCCATGTGGGCCTCGCAGCCGATCAGTTCGCAGGTTTCCTCGAACATGAGGCGCGCGCCGGCGTCGACCAGCCGGTCGAAAGCCGAACCGACGGCGGGATTTGCGGTCACGCCGCTGAGCCCGTCCGAGCCGCCGCACTTGGTGCCGATGACCAGATCGGAGAAGTCGATGGCAACGGTCGGCGCCGCAGCGGCCGCCTTGATTTGGGCTTCCACCCAGGCGCGGCCGGCCGCCACCGTCGCCGATGTGCCGCCTTCGTCCTGGATGACGAGAAGCTCGACCGGCCGTCCGCTTGCCGCAACGGTCTCGCGCAAGGCGCCGCGCCGGAACTCCTCGCAGCCGAGCGACACGAGCAGCACCGCGCCGACATTCGGGTGGGTGCACATCGCTTCGAGGATGCGATGGGCGTAGGCGCTCGGATAGCAGCCGGGAAATCCGATGAGCTGGGCGCCGCGATCCTGGAAAGGCTCGGCAATCTGGCGCGCCACGTGATGGGCGCATTCGACCAGATAGGCGACGACGACGATAGTTGCGGATGCCCTTGCGGCCGTCGGCGCGCACAAAGCCGCGCATCGCCTGCTGATCGGCCCTGATGTGGTCGGGCAGGCGGATCGCCGCGGCCGATGGCTCACTCATAGTGATCCTCTGCGTTGTCGAGGTACTGGCTGCGGACGTTGTGGATGTGGACCAGATGGCCGGGCCCGATCGCCGCCGTGGCGATGCCGACGGGCACACCGAAACGCACGATCGTCTCGCCGGCCGCGATGGCGCGAAGCGCCAGCTTGTGTCCAAGCGGTATGCTCTCGACCGCCATTACCTCATACCCCTCAGCGGTGCGCGCCGCTTCGCGCGCGTCGATATCCCTGAGGGCGATCCCGACATTGTCGCCGGTCGCCAGTACAACAAGGTTTGGAGGCGCCGATCGCGGCGTCCCTGCCTGCGCGGCTGATCTATCCACGATACGTTCGTGTCCCTCGCCCAGGTTCCGGTTGTTCGCCGTCATCAGCGCGCAGTCCGACCAGTCTCAGGCACGAATTCGATATGGAGTTGACGAAATCTACCGCATACTTTGCAAATTACGTCAAGAGTTCGCGTCCGAGAAGAAAGTCACCCGGATACCGGTCACCCCGTGGCCATCCTGGGCATAGTCGATGGCCGCGAAATGGCCGTCGCCGAGGTCGATGGTGAAGGGATAGCCGAGATCCTTGTTGGGCAGCCCGTCGCGGATGGTCAGGACGCGGTCCACGTCCCAGGTCCGGCCGTCGTCCTCGGAAAGCACGGCGCGGATGGCAAAGGGTGGGCGGCGGAAGCCGTATGTGCACAACAGCCTGCCGTCGCCGAGCCGCAGGAGATGGGCCGGATATCCGTCAATGCCGGTTTCGGCCGGCGCCGCCCAGCTCTGCCCGCCATCGTCGGAATAGGTGGTCATGATGGAATGCGAGCTGTTGTCGCGCAGCGCCAGCAGGACACGTCCGCCGGGGAGGACGAGCGGCGCCGGCTCCTCGAAGAAGCGGCCGGGCACTTCGGCGGCCGGCACCGGCGCCTGCCAGGTCAGGCCGCCGTCGTGCGAGCGGACGACGAAGACGCGCTCGTAATGGGGAACGTCGCTGAGCGGCAGGAGCAGCGTGCCGTCTTCGAGCTGCACGGCGCCGCGCATCCCGTAGCCGCCGGAATAGGGCGCCGTATCGATCTCGACCGTGCGCAGGAACGTCCGTCCGCCGTCGTCGGAAATATGCACATAGGTGCCGCCGCCGTCGAAGGCCCAGGGCACCAGCGCTTCGGGATCGCCGGTCAGCGCGGCCCCCGATTTCAAGCTCGACGGAGCCGGCGAGGGCGCCGACCCATTGACGCGGGAAGACGGCCGTGCCGGTCGCCAGGCGCCGCGCCAAAGGCAGCGGCTGCCATTTGAACCGCCACTGGTTGAGGAGCACCGTCCCGTCGCTGAGCTCGGTGAGGCCGGCGCATTCGGCGCCGGTGCAGCCAAAGCCCGGAACGACGCTCGGCGTCGTCCACGTTCTGCCGTCGTCGCTGGAGCGGGTCACCACGTTTTCGAAATAGGGGTCCTGCGGCGGGTGGAGAATGTATTTGCGCCGCGGCACGCGATTGAAGACGACGATGCAGCTCGCCGCCGGACAGCTTCAGCCCATGGGGATGGGCGCAGTAGGAGAAGTCGTCCGACCAGATGAGCCGGTGCTCGCGGGCGCTTCCAATTGCGCCTCACGCGGACAGCACGCCGGGAACGCCGGTATCGAGCATCATCTGGCGGCAGCGCTCGCGATATTTCTCGCGGATGTCGCGCGTCGGCGGACGGCACCGGCTCGAGGGCAGCCCGATCAGCTCCATGCACAGCTTGTCGAGATAGCCGTCGCCGCTGGTGTAGGTCTTCTCGATCTCGACCCACAGCTTGTAGAACGGCATCGCCTCGCGCACGAGGGCCAGCTGGATGTCCTTCCAGCGCTCGGCCCTGACGTCCTCGATCAGGCGAATGCCCCATTCCGGCCAGTAGTTGCACAGGTGGACTTCGAAGGCGCGCGCACCGAGCATGCCGCTCAGCGCAAACATCAGGTGGTTGTCGATGATCGTCAGCCGGTCGGAAAACGCCGAGACGACGTCCTCGAACTCCATGGCGTCGGTGCGCGGGCAGGCCCATTTGAGCCCGACGACATTGGGGATCTCGACCAGGCGCTCGACCATCGCGAACGATACCGCGGCACTCGTCCAGAACGTGTTGTAGACGATGATGCCGATGTCGGCGGCATCGGCCGCTGCGGCCACGTATTCGTAGAAATCCTGCTCGGTGTGCTGGAAATAGAAGGGGCAGGAGACCTGGATATATTCGGCACCGGCCGCCGCGGCCGCCTTGGCCAGGCGCTTCAATTCGGCCGTCGACGTCGTCTGGGCGCCCATCGCCACCGGAACGCGCCCCGCCGCCTCGGCGACGACGGCCTCGGCGACCGCCAGCCTTTCGTCGAAGGTCATGGTCGAGAAGTCGCCGGCCGCACCGCCGGCAAGCAGCGTGCCGTTGTCGGCATTGATGCCGCGCTCGATCAGGAAGCCGACAACGCGGCGGGTCGCCGCGAGGTCGACCGCCAGGTCGTCATCGCGGAACATCGTCGGAATGGTGATGTAGCAACCTTCCAGCCGCTGTTTGCTACGACGCGCGTCCATAGGTCCTCCTGCGCTGGCGAAAGCCCGCGGATTATGCGAGCGACACCGCTTGCTCACTTAGCGATATGCGACCTAAACTTGGCCGATCTCGGCCGAGAGGAAAGTCGCATGTCGGTGGCGAGCGTGACATCGCACAAGCACGAAATCAAAGAGTTTGGCCAGACCGAAACTTTCGGTTTCCTGCTGATGCCGGAGTTTCCGATCTATGCCTACATCCTGGCGACCGAGGCCCTGAGGGTTGCCAACCAGAACGCCGGCGGACGCCTGTTCGCGTCCTATCTGATCACCGCCGACGGCGCGCCGGTCTCGGCCGGCAACGGCATGACGCTGGTTCCCGATCTCAGCATTGCCGAGACGCCGTTCATTCCGAACGTCATCGTGTTTGCCTGCAACCACCCCGGCAGGCACGTGACGCGCAGTCTGCTGGCGTGGCTGCGCCGGCTGGACCGTCACGGCGCACTGATCGGCGCCGTCGATACCGGACAATTCGCCCTGGCCGAGGCCGGTCTGCTCGATGGCTACTCGGTCACCCTGCACTGGGAAGCGATGCCGCTGTTCCGCGAACGATATCCGGCGATCAACGTGCGCGAGACGCTGTTCGCGATAGACCGCAACCGGGTCACCTGCGCCGGCGGTGTCGCCACGCTCGATCTCATGCTTCACCTGATCGCCAATCGCCACGGGCAGGCGCTCGCCGAAGTCGTCGCCAACGGGCTGGTGCGCGGCCGTATCCGCCACGACAGCGAAACGCAGCGCGCTTCCGTCGACGACGCCTTCGGCCGGGTGAACCACAGGCTCGCCAGCATCGTGCAGACGATGGAATTGCATCTCGAGACGCCGCTCAGTATCGAGGAGCTCGCCGAATGCACGCAGATATCGGTTCGCCAGATCGAGCGGCTCATGCGCGAGACCCTCGGCGAGAGACCGTCGCGCTATTACCTGAACCTCCGCCTGCAGACGGCGCGCAACCATCTGTTCTACGGCGACATGCCGATCCAGGAGATCGCCCAGGCCTGCGGGTTCTCCTCGCCCTCGGTGCTGTCGCGCGCCTTCCGGGATCGCTTCGGCCTCAGCCCGAGGGAATTCCGCCGCCAGTTCTCGGCAGACCGCCTCGGGCGTTTCCGGCCGGAACTGCGGCATCAGTCCGGCGTCGGACGGGTCGCCGCCGAGCGCAGCCAGTGACCCCGCCGGGCGGCGGCCGATCGGATGCGGTCGCCCGCGCCCCGCGTCAGATGCGGATGCCGACGTTCTTGATCGACAGATAGTTGCGCAAGCCCGGCAGGCCGCGTTCGCGCCCGACGCCGCTGTTCTTGATGCCGCCGGTCGGTGCCTGCACGCCGCCGACGAACCAGCCGTTGATCCACACCGAGCCGGCTTCGAGCGATCGGGCCAGGCGCATGGCCCGCGATATGTCGCGGGTATAGACGCCGGCGACCAGACCGTAGCCGAGCCCATTGGCGAGACGCACGGCCTGGTCTTCGTCGGCGAAGCGGGTCAGGGTCAGCACCGGTCCGAAGACCTCCTCGCGGGCGATGCGCAGGCCCGGGTCGACGTCGGCGAAGACCGTCGGCGCGACGAAATAGCCGCGCGGCAGGCCCGCCGGGCGGTCGCCGCCGGCGGCCAGCCTGGCCGCGCCGCGCGCCTCGGCGATGTACTGCAGAACGCGCTCCTGCTGTTCGGCCGAAACCACGGGGCCGATATCGGGGTCGTCGCGACCCGGCCCGACCGTGATGCGTCTGGCGCGGGCGGCAAGCCGTTCGGCCAGCTCGTCGTGGATCGACTGCTCGACGAGAAAGCGCGAGCAGGCCGAACAGACCTGACCGGAATTGCCGAAGGCGCCGTCGGCAACGTCCTCGACCAGGCGGTCGAGATCGGCGTCGGCGAAGACCAGGACCGGGTTCTTGCCGCCAAGCTCGAGCACCACCGGCTTCGGTCCGCTCGACGCGGCGGCCATGACCATGCGGCCGGTCTCGACCGATCCGGTGAAGGTGACCGAGCGGGTGAGCGGATGGCGCACGAGCGCATCGCCCGCTTCCTCGCCAAATCCGGTGACGACGTTGAGGACGCCCGGCGGCAGGCCGACGCCGGCGGCGATTTCGGCCAGGCGCAGCGCCGACAACGGCGACTGCTCGGCCGGCTTGAGCACGGCCGTGCAACCGGCCGCCAGGGCCGGCGCCAGGGAGCGCATCGCCATGCCGAGCGGAAAGTTCCACGGCACGATGTGGGCGGTGACCCCGATCGGCTCCATGAGGGTGAAGTCGACGAACTCCCGGCCGAGCGGAATCGTGGCGCCTTCCATCTTGTCGGCGGCGCCGGCATTGTAGACGAGCGTCGCCACGGCGCCGTCGACATCGCCGCGCGATTCGCGCAGCGGCTTGCCCACATCCATGGTTTCGAGCGCGGCGATCTCGTCCTTCGCCGCCGCGACCGCGTCGGCCAGCGCCAGCAGCAGCTTGCCCCGCTCGGCCGGCGCGATGTCGCGCCACGGCCCGTGCAGCGCCCGGTCGGCGCCGGCGACGGCGCGATCGACGTCCGCCGCCTCGCCACGCGCCACCTCGCCGATGGTCTCCTCGGTGGCGGGATCGATCGTCGCGAAGACCCGCCCGGAGGAAGCCTTCGTCCAGCCGCCGTCGATGAAAAGTTCTCCGTTGTGCATTCAGGCTAGCCCTTTACGCCACCGAGCGTGATGCCCTGGATGAAATGCCGCTGCAGAAGCAGGAACAGCACCACCGAAGGGATGCACAGCAGCGTGACTGCCGCCATCGACGTGGCGAAGCCGTCGAGTTGCGTCTGGGTTCCGACGACCGGCGCGAAGGCGGCGATGCCGACCGGCATCGTCTTCATCGAATCGTCGAAGGTGACCAGCAGCGGCCAAAGGAAGTTGTTCCAGTTGAGGGTGAAGACGATGACCGTTGCCGCGATCATCGGCGCCCGGGCGAGCGGCAGCGCGATCCTGAAGAAGATCGTGAAGCGGCCGGCACCGTCCATGATCGCCGCCTCCTCGATCTCACGCGGGAAGCCGAGGAAGAACTGGCGGAAGATGTAGACGGCCAGCACGTTGCCGATCAGCGGCAGGATGAGCGCCTGATAGGTGCTGGCCCAGCCGATCTTGATCATCGCCAGGAGAAGCGGCACGACGCCGACCTCGGGCGGGATCATGATCGAGGCCAGAAACAGGAGAAAGACGAAATTGCGTCCGGGAAAGCGCAGGCGCGCAATGGCGTAGCCGGCCATGGCGCCGAACAGCACGCAGAGCGCGGTGGCGACGACCGCAACGATCAGGCTGTTCATGGCCCATGTCGCGATCGGGTAGGTGAGCACCTTTTGGTAGTTGGCGAGGGTCCATACGCGCGGAATCCACTCGACGTCACGGGTCATCACCTGCGACGACGGCTTGAACGATGTCGACACCATCCAGACGAACGGTGCCGCCCACAGCAGCACGAAGAACATGCCGACGAGCCACAGCGGCACGTCGCGCAGCGCCAGCTTGGTTCCCGGAATCGGCCGCCGCAGGATGGTCATCGACGTCAGGCATGGGCCGTCTCCCGCAGGATCGAAGCGCTGCACCAGGGTCACCAGCAGGATGGCGATGAACAGCAGGGTCGACACGGCCGAGGCGAGGCCGAGCAGAAACTGGACCACGCCCGTCTGGTAGACATAGTAGATGACCGAGAGGGAGCCGCCCGCCGGTCCGCCATTGGTCATGACGTAGACCTGGCTGAAGATGCGCATGGTGGCGATCAGCTGCAGCGTGACCACCATGCTCACCGTCGGGCGGATATGCGGCAGGGTGACGTGCCGGAAGCGCAGCCACGCATTGGCGCCGTCGAGCTGGGCGGCCTCGTGCAGTTCGTGCGGCACGTCCTGAAGCGCGGCGAGGAAGAGGACGAAGGCGAGCCCCATGTCCCACCAGATCGAGGCGATCGAGACGCCGATCAGCGACCAGTGGACGCTGGTGAGCCAGGGCACCGGCGGAATCCCGAGATAGCCGAGGTAGTGGTTGACCACGCCGAACTGGGTATCGAGGATCCACACCCAGACCAGACCGATGACCGTCGCCGAGACGACGTTGGGCGTGAACAGGATGGTGCGGGCGATCGTCGACAGCGGCCAGCCCTGATTGACGAACAGGGCGAAGGCGAGCCCGAGGATCGGTCACGCCGGGGACGATGATCAGCGCATAGAGAATGACATTCTTGAACGCGACCCAGAACCATGGATCGGCAAAGGCGGTCGCGTAGTTCTGCAAGCCGACGAAGGTCGGGCTGCCGATGATGCCCCATTTGGTGAAGCCGACATAGATGCCGAACAGCACCGGCCCGACGTTGAAGACGAGGAACGGGATGGTGAAGAACGCAATGAACACATAGCCGATCCAGTCGATCCGCTCTCCGCCTACCGGCGGTGGACACGACTTGGCCGTTGGTTCCGGCGAGCGCTGTCTCGGCCATTCAGATACTCGCTTGGCGCCAGGGTCGAAGCAGCGCCCCTGAGGGCGCTGCCACATGGATCGGATCGCATCGGACGACGCTGGCGCATCAGCCGGCGTCGAGATCCTTCTGCCACTGGTCGGCGATCCTCTTCATGGCTTCTTCCGGCTTCACCTGACCGGCCCACACGGTTTCGAGCGTCTTGGCCAGGAAGTTGCCGCCGGAATAGATCGTGAAGTTCGGACCGGCCTGAACCGGGATCTCGCCCTCGGTGGCGAAGCTCATGCCCTCGACAAAGGCGCCGCGCACGCTCCACGGATGGCCGGCGGTCTTGTAGTCGGGCCGCGCCAGGATCGACTTGCGCGGGGTGGCGCCGCGGCCGACGGTCGTCCACAGGAAGCTGTTGTCCGACAGCCACTTGACCGCATCCATGGTCGCCTTGTAGCGGCCCTTGTCGCGACTGCATGTAGAACTCCATGCCGCCCATCTCGAAGTAGGTCTTGCGCTCATTGCCGATCTTCGGGAACAGGTAGGTGCGGAACGGCAGGCCCTGATTGCACATAGCCGTTGAGCGTCCACGGCCCGGTCCAGAAGATCGAGCCTTCGCCGGTGCCGAAGGCCTTGTAGCGGTCGGTCACGTCGCGGGTGGAGACCTTGAGCTTGTCGAAGAGGTCGAGCACCCAGTGCATCGCCTCAATGCCGGCATCCGGGTTCACGGCCGCCTGCTTGAGATCGTGCGCTGGCGCGCTGGAAGCCCATCTGCGCCGCGACGATGCCCCAGGTCACCGTCGGCTGCACGCCGGAACCGGTCATCAAGATGCCGGAGCGCGTCACCTTGTCGCCGTCGCGCTTGGTCATCTTGCTCGGCCCAGTCGAGAACCGTGGCGCCGTCCTCGGGGAACTTGTCCGGGTCGAGGCCGGCCGCCTTGAGGTGGTCGGTGTTGACCTCGGGCTGCAGGCTCATCAGATCCATCGGGATCATGAACAGCGCCGTTATCGTATTGCGGATAGCGCGCCTGCTTGAGCGCGAATTCGCTGAAGTCGGCGAGATCGAGGCCCGATTCCTTGGCGAGGTCGTCGAGCGGCACGATGACCCCGTCATGAGCCATCCGGGCGCGCTGTCCGGCGGTTCCCCAGCCGAAGTCGGGAGCCCGGCCGGTCGCCGCGGCGGCCAGCACCTTGGTGACGTACTGCTCCTCCGGGATGACCTCCATCTTGATCTGGACGCCCTTGTCCTTGTGGGCCTCGTTGAAGCTGTCGATCATCTTCTGCCAGACCTCGCCGTCGGAGGCGGCGAGCCAGCTCCAGTGGACGAGTTCGGTGGTCTGAGCGTGCAAAGACCCGTGAAGGAATGACAGCAGCGGCACCTGCGGCGGCGGCACTGCCCACGAATTGCCGACGATTCAGTCTGATGTTCCTGGCCATCGGTAGCCCTCCCCTTGTGTGCGGCGGTCGCCGCCCTGGCGAAGGATTATGGCATCGCCGGCAGTGCTCGATTTGACCGTGCACGACAGAGTCTTTGCGACGTGGCCGGCGTCGTTCGCTGCGCTCATCGGCATGTGCGCCCGCGACCAGGCAACTTCACGTCGCGCCGCGCAAAGTCGGCGGTCGAAGCCTGTGCCATCACCTTATGCGGTCCAGTCGTCCGGGGAAGGTGCAGATGCCCGCGATCAAGAATGTCACCCACCACACAATATTCCGCCACTCCGAGCACTGCGTGAATCAGATCGCCGCGCGGCGTCACCAGCTCGGGTGAAATCGTGGCCGTCTTCAACGAGGAACGGTTTCCTTTCCATCACGACAGCGGTCAGACGCTGCTCACCCGCTCGGCCGACGGCGGCGTGACCTGGTCGGCCCCGGAAGTCGTGCTGCCGTGGAGCGAGACGACCGGAAACTGGGATTGCGGATTCTGTGAACTCGCCGACGGCACGTGGCTGGTCAACCTGACCATCACCGGCTTCTTCAAGCGCGGCGTGAAGCCCGACGGCGTGTCATGGAGCGCGCATCCGGTCACCGCGCGAATGGGGCGACTGGACATGGGCCTACAAGACCCAGGCCTGGCTCGGCACCTATGTCGTCAAGTCGAAGGATCGGGGCAAGACGTGGAGCGAGCCGATCCCGGTCAATGTGCGGCCGCTCAAGCACGGAGGCTGCCGGCTGGGCTGCTGGCAGCTGCCCTCGGGCTCGATCCTGATGGGGCTCTACGGTCGCATTCGCGGCTATGAGGAGGAGGGCGAGGGCGAATCGACGCGTTCGGCGCTCATGCGCTCCGACGACGGCGGCGACAACTGGGAATACTTTTCCACGCTCGCCTACGATCCGGCCTCCATCATCGATTATGAGGAGCCCGGCCTGGTGCGCCTCGCGGACGGCCGCCTGGTCTGCTTCATGCGCACCCACGTCAATCCGTCCGGCGATGCGCGCAACATGGTGATGGTCGTCTCCGAGGACGACGGCTTCACCTGGACGCCGCCGAAGTGGACCAATATCTGGGGATATCCGCCGGAACTGATCCATCTCGCCGACGGGCGCTACCTGATGATCTACGGCTATCGCCGTCCGCCCTATGGGGTGCGTGGCATCGTGTCGGAAGACGGCGTCACCTGGGACGTCAAGAACGAGTTCGTCATCCGCGAGGGCGGGGTGCCCGGAAAGAGCACCGCGGAGCGTCCCGGCTCGAGCCGCATGTCGCCGGCATCGGGCAAATACGGCAGCGGGCATATCGACTGGGCCAATCCCGGGATCTACCAGCACATCGGCTATCCCAGCGTCGTGCAGAATTCCGACGGGACGATCACCGCGCTGTATCACGAATGGAGCGATGACGAGCAGCCGCTGCAATATGTGCGCTGCACGCGGTTCGAACTGGCTGACTGAGCGCCGGCAGGCGCGTCGAGCGGTACCGACGAAGGCGAGCGCGTCGCCTCGGTTGCGGGTCGTGGGCCCTTGAAGCCCACGGCCCGATTCTGACGTCGGCAAGGGCCGGGGCAATCCCGGGCCGGCCGCAATCCGGCAAATCGTCGCCGATTTCCGCCGATGGCGTCACGCGCCGTTCCCGGTGCCGTGCCCCCGGGCAATTCGCCGCGCGGCACGCCGTTTCGACCGCCCTATATGCGAGGCAACAGTCCGCCTCGGAGCTGGAAAGGGGGCGGTGCGGGCCTGATCAAGGAGAGGCCCATGACACAGACAATCAAAATATCCGGTGCTGCGGCGGATGCCGGCGCCAGCGGCTTGAGCGAAGCCGAAGCGGCGCGGCGCCTCGCCCAATATGGCGAGAACGTGCTCGCCGAGAAGCATGTGAGTGCGCTCGCCCGCCTTGCCCAGTTCTTCTGGGGGCCGATCCCGTGGATGATCGAGGTCGCGGCGCTGCTCTCGGCCGTCGTGCAGCATTGGGAAGACCTCGCCATCATTCTGGCGATGCTTGTCATCAATGCCGCGGTCGGCTTCTGGCAGGAGTTCAAGGCCGACAACGCAATCGCGCTCCTCAAGCAGCGTCTGGCGCTGAAGGCGCGGGTCATGCGCGACGGCGTGTGGAAGGATGTCGCCGCCAGCCAGCTGGTGCCCGGCGACCGCATCGCCATCTCGCTCGGCGGCATCATCCCGGCCGACGTCACGCTTGTCGGCGGGGACTATCTCAGCGTCGACCAGTCGGCGCTCACCGGCGAATCGCTGCCGGTCGACAAGAAGGTCGGCGACGTCGCCTATTCCGGCTCGATCGCCGCGCCTCGGCGAGATGACCGCGCTGGTCACCGCCACCGGCATGAACACCTATTTCGGCAAGACCGCCAGCCTCGTCCAGCAGGCGCAGACGGTGTCGCATTTCCAGCGCGCCGTGCTGCGCATCGGCAACTTTCTCATCCTCGTCACCGTCGGTCTGGTCGGAACAATCGCGCTTGCCGCGCTCTTCCGTCACGACCCGCTGGTCGAGACGATGCAGTTCGCCCTCATCCTGACCGTCGCCTCGATTCCGGTGGCGCTGCCGGCGGTGCTCTCGGTCACCATGGCGGTCGGCGCCGAACGGCTGGCGCGCATGAAGGCCATCGTCTCGCGGCTGGTCGCCATCGAAGAGATGGCCGGCATGGACATATTGTGCTCGGACAAGACCGGCACGCTGACCAAGAACGAATTGACCCTCGGCGATCCGTCGCCGTCCGCCGGTGTCACGCGCGACGATCTCCTCTGCGCCGCCGCGCTCGCCTCGCGGCGCGACGCGCCCGATGCCATCGACGGTGCCATCCTTGCCGGCCTTGCCGAGCCACACGCGCTCGACGCCTATCGGGTGAAGACCTTCCGGCCCTTCGATCCGGTCAGCAAGCGGGCCGAGGCCGACATCGACAGGAACGGTCAGACCTTCTCGGTCGCCAAGGGCGCGCCGCAAGTCATCATCGACCTGTGCAAGCTCGACGAGGCCGGCCAGAAGGCCATCGGCGCGGCAGTCGATGCGGACGCTGCCAAGGGCCTGCGCACGCTCGGCGTGGCGCGCACCGACGACAGTGGCGCCTGGCAGTTCCTCGGTCTGCTGGCCCTGTTCGACCCGCCGCGCGACGACAGCGCCGCGACCATCGCCGCGACCGAGGGGATGGGCGTCGACGTCAAGATGGTCACCGGCGACCACGAGGCGATCGCCAGGCAGATCGCCGGCACGCTCAAGCTCGGCACCAACATCGTCGTCGCCGACAAGGTCTTCGGTGACCACGTGCCCGACGATCCGTTGCCGGCGATCGAGGCGGCAGATGGTTTTGCCCGCGTCTTCCCCGAGCACAAGTTCAAGATCGTCAAGGCGCTGCAAAGCGCCGGCCATATCGTCGGCATGACCGGCGACGGGGTCAACGACGCGCCGGCGCTGAAGCAGGCCGATATCGGCATCGCCGTCAGCGGCGCCACAGATGCGGCGCGGGCGGCGGCCGATCTGGTGCTCACCGCACCCGGCCTGTCGGTGATCACCCATGCCATCGAGGAGGCACGGCGCATCTTCGAGCGGATGACCGGCTACGCGATCTACCGCATCGCCGAGACCACGCGCATCCTGCTGTTCATGACGGCGAGCATCCTGGTCTTCAACTTCTATCCGGTGACCGCCGTCATGGTGGTGCTGCTGGCGCTCTTGAACGACCTGCCGATCATGATGATCGCCTACGACAATGCCGCGCTGGCGCCGAAGCCGGTGCGTTGGGACATGACGCGGGTGCTCACCATCGCCTCGGCGCTCGGCATCTACGGCGTGCTCGAGAGCTTTGGCCTCTACTGGATCGTGCGCGATTATCTCGGCCTTTCGGCTCCGGTCGTGCAGGCGCTGATCTTCCTCAAGCTGCTCGTCTCCGGCCACATGACCATCTACCTGACGCGCAATCGCGGGCCGATCTGGGAGCGTCCGTGGCCGAGCTGGAAGCTGGTGGTGCCCGCCGAGACGACGCAGCTCGTCGGCACGCTGGTCGTGGTCTATGGCTGGTTCATGGCGCCGACCGGCTGGAGCTATGCGCTTCTGGTCTGGGGCTACACGCTGGTCTCGTTCTTCGTCGCCAGCGGCGTCAAGATGGCGGTCTATCGCATGCTCGACCACGGCTTTGGCCGGCAGGCGCGCCATCTCGCCCGCGTCGAGGGGGCGGCCCATCCGCAACTTGGCGGAGCGGGGCGCTGAAGGTCCTGGTTGTTTCTTCGGCGCCCATGCCGGATCACGTGTCGCATCGTCGCGTGATGCGGCAGGGCGCTTGCCGTGCGACCGTCGCTCTCTATCTCTCGGTGTGCGCTGGCGTTGACGGGTGGGCGGATAGATGGGAGCTCCCCCGTGGCACAGTCTCAGGGCACAGCCAAGGCCGAAGGCACGCCGCGCGAGCGCGAGGTCACGCGCCGCGACTTTCTCTATATCGCCACCGGCGCGGTGGCGGCCGTCGGGGCCGCTCTGGCGGTCTGGCCGTTCATCGATCAGATGGAGCCGTCGTCTGACGTTCTGGCGCGGGGAGCGCCGATCACCGTCGATATCTCCAGCCTCCAGCCCGGACAGCAGGTCGTCGTGCAGTGGCGCTCGCACCCGATCTTCATCGTCCGTCGAACGCCGAAAGCCCTCGACGAACTCAAGACAGCGAACCTTCTGGCGCGGCTCAGCGACCCGAACTCGCAGCAGCGCCAGCAGCCGAAATACGCCCAGAACTGGTCGCGCGCGATCAAGCCCGAATATCTGGTGCTGGTCGGCATCTGCACGCATCTCGGCTGCGTGCCGTCGTTCAAGCCCGATATGGGCGAACTCGGTCCCGCCTGGCCGGGCGGCTATTTCTGCCCCTGCCACGGCTCGAAATACGATCTCGCCGGGCGCGTGTTCAAGGGCGTGCCGGCGCCGCTCAATCTGCCCGTGCCGCCCTATCGCTTTGCCAGCGATACGTCGCTGGTCATCGGCGAAAATCCGCCGGGCTCGACCTTCTCGCTGTCCGACGTCGAGACCATCTAGCCCCCACGAAAAGGAACCGGCTTTGCGCCGCTCGCGGTGTCGTGAGAACGGCGTGTCAAGACAAGCGCGCCGAATGACGCTAAGCCTCTCCCGCCTGCGGCCATGGCAAGGCCGCATCGTCTTTTCGGGAGTGTCAGGGGCGCATGAGCAAGGGCATTGTCATCGTCGGCGGTGGTCACGGCGGATCGCAGATCGCGGCAAGCCTCAGGGGCGACGGCTATGACGGGCCGTTGACGCTGGTCACCGCCGAGAGCGACGTGCCCTATCAGCGGCCGCCGTTGTCCAAGGCCTTTCTCAAGGACCCGGCGCACGACCTGCTGCCGCTGAGGCCCGAGTCCTTCTACGTCAAGAACGCCGTCGACCTGCGTCTCGGCGCCGAGGTCGCGTCCATCGACCGGGCTGGCTCCGCGGTCGTTCTGAAAGACGGAACGTCAATCGCCTTCGACAAGCTGGCGCTGGCCACCGGCGCGACGCCGCGCCTGCCGCCGGTCGCCGGCATTAACCTCGCCGGCGTCTTCACGCTGCGCCATGCCGACGACGCGCGCGCGCTGCGCGCCGCGCTCCAGGCCGCGGGCGACGTCGTGGTCGTCGGCGGTGGCTTCATCGGGCTGGAGATCGCCGCGACGGCGCGCCTCACCGGCAAGACGGTGACCGTGCTGGAGGCCGCCGACCGGCTGATGGGCCGCGTCGTTGCGCCGGAGATCTCCCGGCACTTCCTGGCGCTGCATCGCGGTTGGGGCAGTGACATCCGCCTCGGCACCGCGGTCGGCAAGATCGTCGGGGAGGGCGGCAAGGTGGTCGCGGTGGAAACCGCGAGCGGCGAGCGCATCGCCGCCGACATCGCCGTCATCGGCATCGGCGTCACCCCCAATACCGCGCTGGCCGAACAGGCCGGCGCGACCATCGACAACGGCATTCTGGTCGATGACTTCATGGAGACCGGCCTGCCGGGTCTCTTCGCCGTCGGCGATTGCGTCGCCTTCGATCACTGGGAGCTGAAGCGCCGTGTGCGGCTGGAATCGGTGCAGAACGCCGTCGATCAGGCCAAGACGCTGTCGGCGGCGCTTACCGGCAGGCGCGAGCCCTATCGCGCGGTGCCGTGGTTCTGGTCGGACCAGGGCGACGTCAAGCTGCAGATGGTCGGCCTGTCGGGCGATGCCACCGAAAGCCATCTCCGCGGCAATCCGGCCGACGGCAGCTTCTCCGTCTTCCACTATGCGGGATCGCGGCTGGTGGCGATCGATTCGGTCAACCGCGCCGCCGACCATGTTCTCGGCCGTCGCATGATCGGCGCCGGCATCTCGCCGCCGCCGGCAAACGTGGCCGACTTGAGTGTCGATCTGAAGGCGCTGCTTGCCGCGCATGCGCCAGCCGGGTGAGACTGGCGCTTCCTCGGGGCGCGCGCGAGCGGGGAGGCGACACCATGAAGCGTTCGGCCGGCAGCGACGACAAGCTCAGCCTTGCCGAGATCGTCGCCATCGGCATTGGCGGCATGGTCGGCGGCGGCATCTTCGCGGTGCTCGGTCTGGCCATCCAGACCGCCGGCCATGCGGTCGCCATCGCCATGATCTTCGGCGGGGTCGTGGCTCTGCTGACCGGCATCTCCTATGCCCATCTCGGCCTTGCCTTCCGCGACGACGGCGGCAGCTTCACCTATATCGAGCACGCCTTCGACGATACGGTCACCGCCGGTGTCGCCGGCTGGCTGCTGGTTGCCGGCTATGTCGGCACGCTGGCGCTCTATGCCACCACCTTCGGCGCCTATGGCGCGGCGATGGTCTCCGGCGGCGCCGGTCCCTGGCTGGCGCCGGCCCTGGCACTCCTCGTCGTCGCCGCCTTTCTCGGCATCAACCTGTTCGGGGCGAGCATATCGGGCCGCGTCGAGCTGGTGATCGTTGCCGCCAAGGTGGCGATCCTGGCGCTCTTCGCCGTGGCCGGCATCCTCACCGTCAAGGCCGACCACATGCTGCCGGTGTTCAATCAGGGCATCGCCGCGCCGGTGGTGGCGGCGGGGCTGATCTTCGTCGCCTATGAGGGCTTCGAGCTGATCCCCAATACGATCCAGGAGATGCGCAATCCCGAGACCGACCTCAAGCGCGGGCTGATCCTCGCCATCCTCATCACCGCGTTCATCTATGTCGTGGTCAGCCTGGTTGCGCTCGGCAACCTCACGCCGGACCAGGTCGCCAAGGATCAGGAATATGCGCTTGCCGTCGCCGCGCGGCCGATGCTCGGCGAGGCGGGCTTCGTGCTCATCGGCATCGCGGCGCTGATGTCGACGGCCTCGGCGATCAACGCCACGCTGTTCGGCTCGGCGCGACTGGCCATGGTGATGGCGGCCGAGCACGCGCTGCCCCGTGTCTTCTCGCTGCGCGAGCGTACACGCGCGGTGCCGTGGGTGTCGCTGGTGGTCCTCTCGGTCCTGACCGGAGCGTTTCTGCTGCTCGCCGACCTCACCGTCATCTCGTCCTTCGCCAGTGCGGTGTTCCTGGCGATCTTCGCGGCGGTCAACCTGTCCGCCTGGCGCCTCAGGGCCCGCATCGCCATTCGACCCGCGCTGCCGCTCGCCGGGGCGCTGTTGTCGCTCGCCGCGCTCGCCGTGCTCCTCTGGCACACGTGGCAGGTCGACCGCATCAGCCTTGCCTGGATCGGCGGCTTCTTCTTTGCTGCAATTGCCCTCGAATCGCTGGTGATTGTCGTGCGCGGGCGGCGGCCTAAACCCAAGGTGGCAGGACAGAAAGCCGCCTGACCTTTTCTTTTTAATCGTTTTGATTTGTCGCAATCCATTGCGTTTGAACTCGCCCTATCTCCTGGTCGTTCACCGCGCGATTGCGGGTACCGTCAAGAAGATGTTCGGGGGGGAAGCTCTTCCGGACGGGGCGACGGTCGGGCACGCGGTTCGCTTCGGTGTCGTAACCGAAGGAGACGAAGATCATGAATGTGTTTGGCAAGCGCGCCTCGGTGGCGCTGTTCTCTGCTGTTGTGTTGACGGCCGCTTCGGGCGCGGCGATGGCGTCGACCGTTGTCCACGTGTCGCTGTGGGACAAGGGCGCCGACATGAAGATGGTCACCGGGGAAGAGTATGAGCCCGGCGCCAAGATCGACATGTCCAAGGCGACCATGGGCGTCAAGGCGATGCCGGATCAGGCCAAGGCGGGCGTGGTGACGTTCAAGGTCACCAACAACTCCAAGGACACCATCCACGAGATGATCGTCATGCAGCTCGACAAGGCCGACGATCCTCTGCCCTACATCAATGCAGAGAACCGCGTGAACGAAGACAAGGCCGGCGACAAGGGCGAGGTTTCCGAGCTCGATCCCGGCAATTCCGGTTCGCTGACGGTCGCCCTCAAGCCCGGCAAGTATCTCCTCATCTGCAACGTGCCCGGCCATTACGCTTCGGGCATGTGGACCGAATTCACCGTCACCAAATAACCCACGGGACGACGGGAGCGCAGGCGGCGCCGCATGTCGTGCGGCGTCGCCGGCACCATGCCCGGCCGTTGGCTCAGCGGCGCCGGGCGAACTGCAGGATCACCTCCTGGTCGATGTTCCCGGCGGCGAGCAGCCGGAGGACCGCAAGCGTGTTCCTGGCGTCGGGCACATGGACCTCGTCGCCACCCTTCACCGCGATCAACGGCTTCAGCTTCTCGTCGAGATGGGCGTCCTCGAGGTCGTATTTCGACGGCGTCAGCACGACGAACTGGTCGTCGCCGACGATGGCGAAATAGTAGCGATAGGTCATCTCGCCGGTCTTCTTGTCCGGGTCGTCGACCTGGATCAGATAACGGCTGCGCGGCAGCTCGGGCATTGACAGCAGGCGGAAGGTGAGGGGCGCTTCGCTGCCGGAGGGGTTGGCGATGCGGTAGTCCTTGCCGTGGCGGGAGATCACCACTTTGGCACCCTTGTCCGAGGGGATGACCTCGTAGGTCCCCAACTGGAGCGGCGTGACGACCTTGAGGTCGCCGGAAACGTCGCGGGTGCTGGTGACGCCGCCGGTGCAGGCGGCAAGCGCAAGGCCAGCCAGGACGGTCAGAACGGTTGCGGCAAATCGCAAGGGGGCGGTTCCTTTCTGTTCGGGCGGTCTGTCGGCCGGCAGTCCGGCAGCAAACTCCGGCTTTAGCGGGGCGGCGGCAGGGCAGGATCGCGGTTGCCATTGCCCGAATTGGGGCGATCGACTAGAAGGGCGCTCACTTTTCCCTTTCGTCTCAAGGCACGAGGATCGCGACCCCCATGGCGCGCCAGTTCATCTATCACATGCAGGGCCTGACCAAGTCCTATGCGGGCGGCAAGAAGGTCCTGGAGAACATCAACCTGTCCTTCTATCCGGACGCCAAGATCGGCGTTCTGGGGCCGAACGGCTCGGGCAAGTCGACGCTCTTGAAGATCATGGCCGGCAGCGAGAAGGAATTCGCCGGTGAGGCGTGGCTCGCCGACGGCGCCACGGTCGGCTATCTGGCGCAGGAGCCGCCGCTCGATCCGGAAAAGGACGTGCTCGCCAATGTGATGGAGGGGGTTGCCGCCAAGCAGGCGCTCATCGACCGCTACAACGAGCTGATGATGAACTACTCCGACGAGACGGCGGAGGAGGCGACCAGGCTCCAGGACCAGATCGACAGCCAGAACCTGTGGGACCTCGATGCGCAGGTCGAGCAGGCGATGGACGCGCTCGGCTGCCCGCCCAATGATGCCGACGTCACCACGCTGTCGGGCGGCGAGCGCCGCCGGGTGGCGCTCTGCCAGCTTCTCTTGCGCCAGCCCGACCTGCTTCTCCTCGACGAGCCGACCAACCATCTCGACGCCGAGACGGTGCGCTGGCTGGAGAAGCACCTGCGCGAATACCCGGGCGCCATCCTCATCGTCACCCACGACCGCTACTTCCTCGACAACGTCACCGGCTGGATTCTCGAGCTCGATCGCGGCCGCGGCATTCCCTACGAAGGCAACTACTCGGCCTATCTGGAGAAGAAGGCCAAGCGCCTGGAGCAGGAGGGCCGCGAGGAGGCCGCCCGCCAGCGGGCGCTTGCCCAGGAGCGCGAATGGATCGCCGCATCCCCCCGCGCGCGCCAGGCAAAATCGAAAGCGCGTATCAGGGCTTACGACGAACTGCTGAAGCGCAACGAGGAGCGCGCGCCGGGCACCGCGCAGATCATCATTCCGCCGGGCGAGCGCCTCGGCGACACGGTTATCGAGGTCGAGGGCCTCGCCAAGGGCTATGACGACCGTCTGCTGATCGACGACCTCTCCTTCAAGCTGCCGCCGGGCGGCATCGTCGGCGTCATCGGCCCGAACGGGGTGGGCAAGACGACGCTCTTCCGCATGCTCACCGGCCTTGAGAAGCCCGACGCCGGCGCCATCCGCCTCGGCGACACGGTGCATCTCGGTTATGTCGACCAGAGCCGCGACGATCTCAGCCCCAACAAGACCGTGTGGGAGCAGATCTCCGACGGTCAGGACATCATCAAGCTGGGAAAACGCGAGATGAACTCGCGCGCCTATGTCGGCGCCTTCAATTTCAAGGGCGGCGACCAGCAGCAGAAGGTGGGTTCGCTGTCAGGCGGCCAGCGCAATCGCGTCCATCTGGCGAGCCTCTTGAAGAGCGGCGCCAATGTGCTGCTCCTCGACGAGCCGACCAACGACCTCGACACCGAGACGCTTGCCGCGCTCGAAGACGCGCTGGAGGACTTCGCCGGCTGCGCCGTGGTCATCTCGCACGACCGCATGTTCCTCGACCGGCTGGCCACCCACATCCTCGCCTTCGAGGGCGACAGCCATGTCGAATGGTTCGAGGGCAACTTCGAGGAATACGAGGCCGACAAGGTCCGTCGCCTCGGCGCCGACGCCGCCAACCATCACCGGGTGAAGTACAAGCAGTTCGCAAGGTGAGGCGAGGGTCTTTGTGGGCAGCGCACAATAACTGAATTGTTGCAATGAACCGAAATGACAACACTCCTGTGGGGAAACCTGCATCTCTCAGTCATTTGACGCAGCCCGAGTGGCTCACTCGTCTGGTGCGGTACGCGATCGACAGCATACAGGCGCGAGGCGGGCCAAGGCCCGCCTGACTACGCTCGTGCCAGCGGCGCCGAGCACACGCCCGCAAATTGCCGATTGCACGAAGCTGGCCGTCTTTGCCGTGGAGCTGCGTACTTATGGCTCCTGGAAATATTTCTCTAGGAGGCTTAAGCGATTTGCGGCGGGCATGCTCGAGATGTCGTTTTAGGGTAGCACGCGTTGCCGTGTCTAGAGTCGGTTTCTGGTGGAGAAAGGTTAGGTTCCTCTTAGTACCTTGGGCGGCAATCATCGAACGCTTCGTGCGGAGTGACAAGGTACCGTTGATGGCTAGGTCTTTTTAGCTTGAGGTGGACGTCGACCTGGCAGGCATTGGTCGCATCTGGTCGAAGTATGACGATTGACGTCATTCGTCAATTGCTCTACGCGGTTCGATCGACCAAGGAGCAATCCGTCGATGATTCCTGAGCTTCCGCGACAGGCGCACGGAGCAATTTGGGCGCGGCGGCGACGTCGCGACCTTTCGTGCGTTCGAAGATCATGCCTGCGCGCAAGCGGTCTCCGGGTGCTCGATGCGGCGACCGACCTAAACGACCTGCGCGCGTTGCGCCAGCAACCGGCTTGAGGCCTTGGCGGGCGATCGCAAGGGGCAGTTCAGCGTCAGGGTAAATCTGCAATGGCGCATCTGCTTCGAGTGGCCGCGCGGGGCGCAAGGCCCATCGAACGTCGAGATCGTCGACTATCATGGATAGGAGAACTGTCATGCCCCATCCCATCCATCCTGGCGAAATTCTGGCTGACGAACTCGCCGAGATTGGCGTTACGGCCGCGGAGCTCGCCCGGCAGATCGATGTCCCGGCGAATCGCATCTCCCAGATCGTCAACGGCAAGCGCGCCATCACGGGCGATACCGCGCTAAGGCTCGGTCATTGGTTCGGGATGAGCCCGCGCTTCTGGATCAACCTGCAAAGCGCCTACGATCTGGAGGTGGCGGAGGCAGCGATAGGCAGGCAGGTGTCGCGGTTGCCCCGGCGGTCGGCAGCATAAGAGCCCGCGCGGTCCGGGGGAGCCAGCGCATCGGTCAGATCTTTCGCGCGTCGATCCGGTCATATTGCGCACGCGTGCCACTCCGCCCGTTCGGCATCCTTAAGCCAGGCGCGCAGCGAGATTTCGGATGGTGGATGAACGCGCCAGAAGTCCTCGGGCGTCTTCCTCTTGGCGACGTGCATTGCCGAATGTGCTCCCAATTTGGGAGTACACCGCAAGCGACGGCCCTTCTGGTCGCGCGGGGAGGGCACGCTCCTGACACGAAGCTGTCAGGGGCCGTGTTAGTCTCGGTGTCATGTCGGACCCTTGCTACTGGATCGGTGTCGCCTCGCGCGACCATGTGCTGAAGGGCGTTGCCGGTGGCTTTTGCCAGCTCGGCCACGGCAAGGCGGCGCCGGTGAAGCGGCTCTCGCCCGCCGACTGGATCGCCTATTATTCGCCACGCACGGCGCTCGGCGCCGGAGAACCGGTCCAGGCGTTCACCGCGATCGGGCGCATCAAGCCCGGCGACCCTTATCAGGCAGACACGGGTGGCGGCTTTCATCCCGTCCGTCGCGATGTCGCGTGGCGGCAATGCCGCGCGGCACCGATCCATCCGCTGCTCGACCGGCTGAGCTTCACCAAGGGCAAGGCCGGTTGGGGCTATGCCTTCCGCCGCGGCAGCTTTGCCGTGGACGCGGAGGATTTCGCGGTCATCGCCGAAGCCATGGGCGTCGACCTCGCAGCCTGACCCTCCCGCTATGTCACCGATGGGTTTTGTGCTGCGCGGTCGCTCTTGCCGGCATCACGCGACATAGGCGATGCGGTTGTCGGCCGGCGCCGGGAAGCCGGGAAAGCGTTCGATGCGGTTGCGGCCGTTCTGCTTGGCCAGATAGAGCGCCGCGTCGGCTTCGCGCATCAGCATTTCAAGCGTGGTGCCCGGCAGGAAGGCGGCGACGCCGCCAGACAGCGTGGCATGCACCGGAACGCCGTTGATGTCCTCGGCCGCAGCCTGGAAGGACTTGCGCATGCGCTCGGCGATCGCCAGCGATGCTTCGATGTCGCTGCCCGGCAGAATGGCCGCGAATTCTTCGCCGCCGATGCGGCCGAGAATGTCGCCGGGACGCAGCGCCTTGCGCGCCGACTCGGCGAAGACACGCAGCACGTCGTCGCCAGTGGCGTGGCCGTGGTGGTCATTGATCCATTTGAAGTTGTCGAGATCGACCATCAGCACGCCGCAGCGCGTGCCGGCGATGCGGCTGCGCTTGACCTGCTTTTCGGCAATCTCGAAGAAGCTGCGGCGGTTGGCCAGCCCGGTCAGCGGATCGACCGCGGCGGCGTTGTGGCTGACGAATTCCTTGCGCTCGCGGACGGCGGCCACGATGAAGATCGTGGTGCCGATCACGAAGATCTGGGCCTCGAGATAGATGAACCCGCCAATGCTGAGGATGGACGGCAATCCGCTCTCAGTGCTTCCCAGCCCGCCGAACGGCCCCAGGCCGATGGCAACGATGTTGGCGAAGAAGAGAACTGCGAGCGGTTTGTATGCGACGAGCGATCCGGCCGGTGGCCGCAGCAGTACGATGAGAGCGCCGGCGAAGTAGGTGACGTTGAGAATGCTCGCGGTGATTCCGCGGATTGCGGGCAGGGTTGACCCGACCGGCAACAGATTGACCAAGGCGATGACGACAGGCCCCACCAAAATCAGCGGCAGGTAGGGACGAGCCCCGGTCAGCAGGCGGGTTCCATGCCATTGCACCGCCGCGCAGGTCAGAAAGACGACGAAGGCGAGAGCGGTGATGCGGTCGTCCCCGGCAATGCCGCCGACCATCGACAACACGACGCCGCCGGCGAGGATGATATGGGAGACGCCCCACCAGGTCGCGGCCGGCGCGTCATGATAATGAAAGGCCGCATAGATCAGCAGGCTGCCGCACAGCAGCTCCATCACCGCGACCATCAGGACCATGGTCGGAACGTCGATCGACACCGGCACCTCGCGGCAGAACGCATCTGCCTTTCTGTCCGTGGTAATTATCCTGATCCGATGTGCGGGCCGTTAGCCAAGTAGATAAAAATGTATCGTTTGGCGGCTTCAGCCACCGTTTGGTTATGTCCGAAGGAAAGCCCATGTCCGCCTGGTCGCCCTCCCAATATCTGAAATTCGCCGACGAGCGCTCGCGTCCGGCGCGTGATCTCTTCGCGGCCGTGCCGCTGACGGAGGTCCGCCGTGCGGTCGATATCGGCTGCGGGCCGGGCAATTCGACCGAGCTGCTGGTGGATCGGTTCCCGGACGCGGAAATCATCGGCCTCGATTCCTCGCCCGAAATGCTGGAAGCGGCACGGCAGCGGCTGCCCGGCGTCTCCTTCGTCGAAGCGGATGTGGCGACGTGGACGCCGGAAGAGCCGGTCGATCTCTTCTATGCCAACGCCACCTTCCAGTGGGTGCCGGACCACCAGGCCGTGCTCAAACGCCTGTTTGCAGACCTTCCTCCCGGCGGTGTGCTGGCCGTGCAGATGCCGGACAATGTCGCCAGCGAGCCGTCGCATACGCTGATGCGGGCGGTCGCGTCGGAAGTGCCCTGGGCGCCGAAGTTCCGTGTGCCGATCAGGCGCGAGACGCTCGGCACGCCGGCCGATTACTACAATCTCTTGGCAGGCGAAGCGGCGCGCATCGATGTCTGGCACACCCTCTACAATCATCCTCTTGCCGGCGTCGGGGCAATCGTCGACATGGTGCGTTCCACCGGCCTGCGTCCCTATCTCGCCCGCCTCGATGCGGACGAGCAGGCGCCGTTCCTGGCGCGCTACGAAGCCGAGCTTGCCAAGGCCTATCCGCCGCTGGCCGACGGGCGCGTGCTGTTCCGGTTTCCCCGCCTGTTCGTCGTCGCGGTAAGAGCCTGACGCGCGTCAATCGGCCAGCAGCTGCACCAGCCGGTTGGTGCGGGTCAGCCGGTCGGCGAGCATGGCCGTGATGCCCTGGTGGAAGCGGGCGGCGATCTCCGGCTCGCGCGCGTGCAGCTGGTTCAGGCTGGCGCGACTGAAGCGCCAGGCGATCACGGCACTCTCGGCGACCACCGAAGCCGAACGCGGCACCGAGAGATAGAAGGCGATCTCGCCGACGATGGCGCCGTGGGTGAGGGTTGCCAGCCGGATGGAGTGGCTGCCGTTGGCGAGCTCCACCGCGGCGCGGCCGGCCTCTATGAAGAAGATGTCGTCGGAGGGCTTGCCCTGGGTGATCAGGGCTTGTCCCGCGGCGATCTCGACCCGCTCGCAATAGGGAATGAGCGCCTCGGCGAAGGCCGCGTTACCGACCACGCCGACAAGGATGTCGCGCGCCGGCCGGCTGGCAACCGTTGCCAGCCTGGGCGCCACTTCGGCAATCAGGGCATTTTCGCACCATTCCACCCCGTGGTCGAAGCTCGGCTCGATGCGTACCGGGCCGCCGTCGCCATGCTCCAGTCCGCCGCGCAGCATCGCTGCCCTGACCTCGTGCGACATGCCGGTCAGCACCAGCACGAAGCCCGCCGGCCCGGCCGCCTGCGACAGGCGGATGAAGGACAGCACGGCGGAGGAATCGAGTCCGCTGACGCGGTCGAGGTCGATGACCAGAAAGCGGATGCCTGACGCGGCCGCATTCGCCAGACGCTCCAGGATGCGCTTGCGCAGCCGCTCGGCGGTGCCGAAGAACAGATATCCCTGCAGGCGAAGCAGCAGGATCGCCTCGCCATTGCTGCGCAGGACTTCCAGGCGTTCGTCGGAGGAAACCGCGCCGCTCTGGTAGTCGCGGCCGGTCAGCGTGTAGCGGACGATGTCGACGCGGCCGTAATCGACCGCGAACAGAACGGCGGCGGCGATCAGCCCGACCAGAATGCCCCAGGCGAAGCCGACGAAGGCGATGATCGCAAAGATCAGAACGACGACGACGAATTCGGAGCGGGCGAGACGCGCGTGCGAGCGGATCAGCCATTCGTGCAGGAGCCCGCCGCCGATCCACAGCAGCACGCCGCCGAGCAGCGGGGTCGGCACCAGCGACAGGATCTGCGGACCGAAGACCACGGCGGCGGCACAGCAGGCGGCGACGGTGACGCCGACGACGGCGCCGGTCGCGCCCAGGCGCGCGGCCAGGGCGGTGCCCGACAGGGAATGGTAGCCGGGAACGCCGGCGCCGGCCCCGGCGATGAGGTTGCCGATGCCGGCGGCGCGCAGTTCGCGGTCGAGGTCGAGATCGCGGCGCTGATCGAGCTCGATGCCGGTGGCATTCATCAGCGTGGCGACGACGGCGAGCACCGGAACGGTCGCCAGGCTCAGCGTCTGGCCGGCGATCGCCTGCCAGTCGACGAGTGCCAGATCGGCCGGCAGCAGAGGCGGCCACAGGGCATGGCCTTCCGGCAGGGTCATCAGCCAATGCTCGGCGCGCAGCGCGGCGTGGGGAATTCCCGTCAGCCAGACGATGAGGTTGAAGAGCGCGATTGCCGCGGCAATGGTAACCGGCAAAGCGAGCCGCCAGCCGCCGCTCAGCCGCCGGACAAGGGCGATCGCCCCGATCAGACCGGCGACGGACAGCATGCGGCCGAGCATGGTGGGCTGGGCCAGCAGTTCCAGCGGTGCCTTGACGAAGTGGGCGCCGGCGACGGCGTCGATGCCGCCGATCAGGACCAGCCAGCCGGAACCGGCGAGGAAGCCGCCGATGACCGGAAAGGGGATGAAGCGGATGAAGCGGCTCAGGCGAAAAAAGCCGAGCAGCCAGGTGCCGGCGCCGATGAACAGGCTGGTCAGCGCGACGGCCGCGACGACGGTTGCCAGGACGGCGCGGTCGTTGCCTGGCGCGACATGGGCGGCGATGGCGCCGGCAATGCCGGCCATGGCGGCGACGGGAACGCTCTGGGCGAGGGCGACCACGCCGCGCGTCGAGCTGATGAAAGGCACCAGTGCCGCGAGTACCGCGCTGGAGAACAGTACCATGCCGGCACCGCTCGATGACAGCGAGGCGGGAAGCGCGGAGAACAGGAGCGTGCCGAAGCCGATCGACTGGACGATCGCCAGCAGGCCGCACACCAGGCCAACGGCAATGCTATGTACAACGCGGTCACCGGCATTGGCGGTGGCCGGCGAATGTGAGGCACTATCCATCAACCCCCGTCAGGCCCTGTCTTGACTGCTGCAGACCCTGGCAAGGATCCGGCGGGCCGCTCTTTCCCCGCCGCGATGTTCCCGTTTTGCCTGTGGCCCGTCAATCCACGAGGCGACAATTCGTCCCGTCCGATGCCGGGCCTGGCTCACTGGTGCGGTGTGATCCCGGCGCTGTGCGCCATCAGCTCCGGCACCGAAAAGACCGGCCACAGCCGCACCAGGCCGTCGCTGTCGGCGGTGAGTATCCTGGTTTCGGCGGGGTTGACTTCGAGCACGTCGATACTCTCCTGATGCCCGGCGATGTCGATCAGCGGCGCTGCCGGTGCGGCGACGTCCCAGACACGCAATCGGCCGTTCTTCAAACCGATCGCCAGCCAGCCGTGTCGCTTCAGCAATGCTGCCGATGCGATCTGCGATTCCTGCTCGGGCGTCGTGAACAGCCAGTGGCCGTCGCGCTGGTCGCGCAGGCCGGCGACCGCGCCGGACACAACGACCCGTGCGGCGGAGATGTCGGCCTGCGAGGGGAGCGCCGGGCTCGATCTGACGTCGAAGGGCGGCGGCCGCGGCGATTTCGCGTTTCGGCTCCAGCGACGGTTTGTCGTTGGCGACCGTCCACACCACGCGGTGCTCGGGTCCGTCAATCGCGAAGGAATCGGTGCGGCAGCTAACGTCCCTGGTGCGGTAGGGTCGGCCAAGGGTGATGGTGGCGAAGACCGTAGCGAACACGTCCGGGCTCTCGCTCGCCTTGAGGGTTGTCAGCGCGGTTCGTTTCGCCTTGGCGATCGACCAGCGCTCGATGTAGCCCTGCTTGTCGTCGTGGGTGACCACGTAGGCCGTATCGTTGTCGTCGGCGACGCAGAGCGCCTTGGTCGGGCCGAGCGGTTGCAGCGTCGCTATCGTGCGCAGCTTCGCGCTCGGCGCGAGGTCCCTGATCAGGATCTTGTCGGATGCGGCGATCAGCAGCCGGTCTCCGGCGACGCGCCATTCCAGCGGCTTGGCCGAATCCGGCACCGGGGATGCCGTGCGCCTTGCCAGGTCGATGGCCGTGAGACCCTTCTCGCCCTCGACGACGACATACCCCTTCCGGCTGCTCTCCGGCATGGCGAGCAGCCGGCCGGTGAAGACTGTCTCATTGGCGAACGGATCGATGATCTCCCCGTGGAAGGGCGTCGGGTCCATCGATTTACCCTTGTCCACGAAAATCAGATCGTGGCCGAGCGGCCACATGGTGGCGAAGCCGGTCGGCCCCGTGCCGGAAATGTCGGCCTGCCATACGGTTCGGGGGCCGTCTGCCGTGGCGCGGACGATCCGCCCGACAGTATGGTTTCCTTCAAACGACGCCTCGGTCAGCGAGATCGTGTCGTCCTTGACGAAATAGACGGCGCCGGTGAGACCTTGCGGTTGACCGGAAGGCGATATGAGGATGCCTTTCGGCTGCTCGGCGAGGCGGACGATCGTCTCGGGCCGCAACTCGCGCAAGCCGATGACGTCGTTGCGCCCGGGGAAGTAAAGCGCGGCATCAACCGTCTGGCCGAACTGATAGAGCAGCGCCGTCTGCTTTCCGTCGGACAGGTGGCGGCGAACGATCTTCTGGTGTTCCAGCATGATGATATCGTCGCCGTCGAAGCCGATCACCCGGCAGATGAAGCAGTCGACCGTTTTCGTTCGCCCGGTCGCGAGTTCGAAGATCGTGAACTGGCCTTGCTCTCGACCGACGGCGAAGCGGCCGTCGGGACTGAGCGTGGAGGCGTCGCGGGCCGGCACCTTCAGCGGCGGATCGTCGGTGCCGATGTGGAAGATCAGGGACTCCCCGATCATGTGCGCGTCCAGCCGGTCACCACGAACCGCGATGTTGGTGACCAGCGTGCTGTCGACCTGGTATCGATGAACCGGCTCGTGCGTTGCAGCGTCGAACTCGACGATGCCGCCGTCGACCTGCGTGGCGAAGATGGCGCGATCGTTCCTGGCAAGTCGCAGACAGCCCTTCGTGCCGAGCGGAACCTTCCATTTCACCTCCGGCGCACCGTCGCCGGTTGCCGGCAGCGCCAGCTCCATGAGGTAGGCGCCTTCGCAGACGATAAGGGTGTCGGGATCGATCGCCAGGACCGATCTCTCGTCGGGCGCGTGTCCGACCAGCCCGGCCATGTTGATCGTGTCCCAGTGCCGTGCCGCCACCCGGTAGCGCGACAGGCCGAGGAGGTCGGGCACGAAGACCGCATCGCCGGCGGGCGTGGCGCTCGGTCGGCGGGACGGTTCGGGGTCGAGCTTGGTTGCGTAGCTGATGCCGCGTGTCGGCGACCAGATCTTGACGGCGCCGAGGGTGGTCCAGCTCAGCCAGGTGCCGTCGCTGAGCGGCGTCGTGAAGCTGTCGTCCGCAGGCATGTCGAGGACTTCGAGGTCGATCGGCACGCCGCTGTTTATGTAGGTGTCGTAAAGGGTGGCATAAGCCTGTGGGATGAAGGGCAGGGTGCCGTCGTCGGGCAGGCTGGCGCCGGCAAGCTTCACTGCTCCCTCGACGTTGCCGGCGGCGAGCAGCACCTTGGCGCGTTCCGCATTGCTGACCGCGGCGACGGTGCGCCGCTCGCTCTCCGCCTGCGCGCGCGCCTGCGCCAGTTGTTCCCGCTCGCGGCGGTCGGCCTCGAACTTCCATGCCACGCCGGAAGCGATCAGCGCCGCAACACAGACCGTCGCGGCGATGGCGGCGTGCAAGCGCCGCCGCCGCTGCAGGTCGCGGCGCACAAGCGCGTCGTAGCGCACGCCGAGCATCCCGGCGACGAGCTTGGCGAGCGCACGGGTCTTGCCGTCGCCGGTCGGTCGCGCGTCGGCCGCCAGCGGCTCGACCGGCGCGCCGTCCTCGGCGGCGAGGCCGCCGCGCAGTGCCGCGGGCAGGCATTCCCGTTGCGGATCGTCGGCATTGGGTTCGCCGTCGGCGATCAGCGTCAGGATGCGCCCCGGTCGCGCCCGTGTGCGGTTGATCGCCGCGAACTCGCGAATCTCCCGCTCGACATAGGCCGAGCGCGCCGATGCCGGCGAGGCAACGACGATCAGGTGCTCGGAAGTCGCCAGTGCGGAACGGATCGCCGTGGCGAGGTCATCGGCGGCGGCCGCCTCGTCGCGGTCGCGGAAGATGGTGCCAAGCCGGCGGTCGCCATCCTTGCCCGCGAGGTCGCGCGGGATACGGTAGCCTTCGAGCTTGCGGATCAGCCAGCGCGCCCAGCCCTGATCCGCGTGGCTGTAGCTGATGAACGCCCGGTAGGTGAACCCGGTCGCATCCGTCGGAGCCGCCATGCCCCCCCCTTGAAACGGTTCCGGGGAAAAGTCTGATGCATCGGACTGCGCGGGTAAAGGGCGGCTTGCGTGCTGGTTGCGGCGGCGACCGGCGATGGTGCGCATGCGGCGCCCGGTGGCGGCCGGCGGCGGCCGCCACCGTCCACCACCTTACATAGGCGCGGCGGCCAGCCGTTCCGTTGCCTTCGTGTCGCGGTTGTCGTGCCGACCGCGCCGTTCCTTCACCGCCATGGCCAGGCGCTCCAGCACCGCAACCGTGGTGTCCCAGTCGATGCAGCCGTCGGTGATGCTCTGGCCGTAGGTGAGCGGCTTGCCGGGCACGAGGTCCTGCCTGCCGGCGACGAGATTGCTCTCGATCATCACGCCGACGATGCGGCGGTCGCCGTCGCCCAGCTGGCGGGCGATGTCGGCGACCACCGTGGGCTGGTTCTCCGGCTTCTTGGCGCTGTTGGCGTGGCTGGTGTCGATCATCACCTGGGGCGTCAGGCCCGCGGCTTCCAGCATGCTGCAGGCGGCGTCGATCGAGGCGGCGTCGTAGTTCGGCACCTTGCCGCCGCGGAGGATGAGGTGGCAGTCGCCATTTCCGGCGGTGGCGGCGATCGCTGCGCGCCCGGTTTTGGTGACGGCGAGGAAATGGTGCGACTGCGAGGCCGCCTTCACCGCGTCGACCGCTATTCTGACGTTGCCGTCGGTGCCGTTCTTGAAGCCGACCGGGCAGGACAGGCCGGAGGCCAGTTCGCGATGCACCTGGCTTTCGGTGGTGCGGGCGCCGATGGCGCCCCAGGCGACCAGGTCGGCGAAGTATTGCGGCGTGGTCATGTCGAGGAATTCGCAAGCCGCCGGCAGACCGAGCGTGTTGATTTCGAGAAGCAGCTTGCGGGCGGTCCTCAGCCCCTTGTCGATCCGGAACGAGCCGTCGAGATCGGGGTCGTTGATCAGTCCCTTCCAGCCGACCGTGGTGCGCGGCTTCTCGAAATAGACGCGCATGACGATCTCGAGCGTGCCGCTCAGGTGATGGCGCAATTTGGCAAGCCGGGCGGCGTAGTCGAGAGCGGCGGCCGGATCATGGACGGAGCAGGGGCCGACCACGGCGACGAGGCGGTCGTCGTCTTGCGTGAGGATGTCGTGGATGGCACTGCGCGCGCGGGTCACCGTGCGGCTTGCCGCCGGCACGCGCGGGAATTCCAGCATCACCTCGGCGGGGGTACTCAGCTCCCTGATCTCGCGGATGCGTAGATCGTCGGTGTCGTTCGGCATGGTCCTGCTCCTTGGATCGATCCGCCGACGGCAACAAAAAAGCCGCCAGTCGGTCTGGCGGCTCTCGGGAATTCGCTGTCTCAGGTCTTCAGATCGAACTCGCCCCTGCCTCCGCCAGTGTGTGCGGATAGCTAAACCAGTAGCCAAAATAGGTGGTGGCTGCGTTGATCATGAGCGTCCTATAGGCGAGATCGTCGGGCTTGTCACGCCGCTTGTTCGAGCCTCAGTGGGCGATGCCGTCGTCGTCGCCGCCAATCAACGGTGTGTGGGCATCCGGCGGGGTGTCCCAGAATTGGCGGTAGTGCCCGACCCAGTCGTCGACGGCGCGGATCGCCTCGACACGCACGCGCACCATCCGCCATTGGCGTTCGGCCCGGCGTTCGATCAGCCCGGCATTTTCGAGCACGCGCAGGTGCTTCGAGATCGCCGGCTTGGACATGGGGAAGGGCGCAGCAATCTCGCCGGCGGAACGCTCGCCTTCGATGAGCAGGCGCTCGACGATGGCCAGGCGGGTGGGGTCGGAGAGGGCATCAAAGACGGCGGGAAGCGATGTCACTGTTATTATTCCCGAGGCTATTTAACCTATCGGTTGATTATATAAGCGCAAAATCAATCCATGATAGCAATCGCTTGGCCGGCCCGCCAGCACTGAGCCATTGCCATGGGCTCAATTTACGCATAAGGATATCTTTATATCTCGCGTGAAAGGAACGCGCCTATGGTCGAAGCGGCCCCGCTTGCCGTCGATACCGCCATCACCGCGCTGAAGGCAGCGGGCGAGAGGACGCGCCTGCGCATCCTCGCTTTGCTCGGTCAGGCCGAGCTGACGGTGAAGGACCTCACCGCCATTCTCGGCCAGTCGCAGCCGCGCATTTCGCGCCATCTGAAGCTGCTGGCGGAAGCCGGTCTGATCGATCGCTATCCGGAGGGTGCCTGGGTGTTCTATCGCCTGACCGACCAGGGGCCGGCGCGGCGCTTCGCCGGCGACCTGCTGGCGCTGATCGATGACGGCGATCCTGTGCTGGCGCACGACCGCGAATTCCTGGCGGCGGTCAAGCAGGAGCACGCGGAAGCGGCACGACGCTATTTTGCCGATCACGCCGGCGAGTGGGACACGATCCGTGTGCTGCACGTGGCGGAGGCCGCGGTCGAGGCGGCGATGGTTGTGGCCGTCGGCGAGCGCCCGTTCGAGTCGATGCTCGATCTCGGTACCGGCACCGGCCGCCTGCTGGAGCTGTTCGCCCCGCTCTACAACCGTGCCGTCGGCATCGATGCGTCGGCGGACATGCTGGCGGTTGCCCGCGCCAATCTCGACCGCGCCGGCATCGCCAAGGCTCAGGTGCGCCTCGGCGACATCCAGCACCTGCCGTTCCCGCGCGATGCCTTCGATCTGGTGACCGTGCATCAGGTGCTGCACTTCCTCAGCGATCCGGAGCGGGCGATCGCCGAAGCCGCGCGCGTGCTGCGCCCCGGCGGCCGCCTGCTGATCGTCGATTTCGCGCCGCACGACCTGGAGTTCCTGCGCGAGCGCCATGCCCATCGCCGTCTCGGCTTCGCCCCCTCGGCCGTGCGTCAGTGGCTCGACGGCGCCGGCCTGGCGCTGGTCACGGCACGCGATCTGCCTGCCGGCGACGATGCGTCCGGCAAGCTGACCGTGACGCTGCTGCTCGCCCGCGACAAGCGCATGGCAATGGCCGACGAGCCGGCCGCAAGCCGCGAGGTGGCCTGATGACCCAGATCAAGACCAATGCCCGCGGCGAGAGCGGGCTCAATGTCTCGTTCGAGTTCTTCCCGCCGAAGACCGAGAAGATGGAGGAGACCCTGTGGCACTCCGTTGCCCGGCTGGCGCCGCTGGAACCCCATTTCGTCTCGGTGACCTATGGCGCCGGCGGCTCGACCCGCGAGCGCACGCACGCCACGCTGAAGCGCATCATTGCCGAAACCAGCCTCCATCCCGCCGCGCATCTGACCTGTGTCGGCGCCACCCGTGAGGACCTCGACGGCGTGGTCGACCGCTATGCGGCGCTTGGCGTCAGCCATATCGTGGCGCTGCGCGGCGACCCGGAAACCGGCCTCGGCACGCCCTATGTGCCCACACCCGGCGGCTACGGCCATGCCGGCGATCTGGTGGAGGCGATCAAGCGCCGCTATCCGAAGATCGAAGTGTCGGTGTCGGCCTATGTCGAGCGCCACCCGGAGAGCCCGGACTGGCGGACCGAACTCGACAACCTCAAGCGCAAGGTCGATGCCGGCGCCGATCGGGCGATCACCCAGTTCTTCTTCGACAACGACCTGTTCGACGCCTTCCGCGACCGCCTGGCGGCGGCGCATATCGACATTCCGCTGGTGCCGGGCATCGTGCCGGTCACCAACTTCACCCAGACGGCGCGCTTCGCCGTCAAGGCGGGGGCGAGCGTGCCGGCATGGCTGGCGGAGCGCTTCGACGGGCTTGAAGACGATCCCGATACGCGCCAACTGATCGCTGCGGCGGTGGCGTCCGAGCAGGTGCTCGATCTGGTCGAGCGCGGCGTCACCGACTTCCACTTCTACACCATGAACCGCGCCGACCTGGTCTACGCCATCTGCCATCTGCTTGGCGTGCGACCGGCGAGACCGACGCCGAGCGAGGCGGCCGCATGACGACTCCGGCAGGTGTATAGATTCTGGTCAGAACGACCTATATTGTGGTCAGTCTGACCAGAATTGGAGATGTGCAATGACGACCTGGCAGGTGCAGCAGGCCAAGACGCATTTCAGCGAGGTGATCGAGCGCGCCCAGAGCGAGGGGCCGCAGACCATCACCAAGCACGGCAAGCCGCGCGCCGTGGTGCTGTCGGCGAGCCGAATACGAGGCGCTCAGCAACGGCAGGGCGAAGCCGAAGAAGAGCTTCGTCGAATTCCTGCTGAGCAGCGGCCCGATCCTGGAAGGCGTCGACCTCGAGCGCGACAAGAGCGATACGGGGCGCGACATTGACCTTGAGTGATATCGGCTACCTCTTCGACACCAACGTGCTGTCGGAAGTGAACCGCCGACAGCCCGACGCGCGCGTGCTCGCCTTCGTTCGTGCGATCAGCAAAGAGGACACGTTCATCAGCGTGCTGACCGTCGGTGAACTGCGCAGGGGCGCGGTGCTCCAGCGGCGGAACGACGTGGACCATGCCGATCGGCTGGACGCATGGATCGCGTCGATCGAGGCCGACTACGGTCCGCGCATCCTGCCAGTCGATCTGCCGATCGCGCGGCTATGGGGCGAACTCGCCAGCGTCAGGCCGCGGCCCGCGGTTGATGCGCTCATCGCTGCCACTGCCATGGTCCACGACCTCACCCTGGTCACACGCAACACGCGCGATTTTGCCGATATCGGCGTCGCGCTGGTCAATCCCTGGGAATGAAAGCGTCCGCCATGTCCACACAGCCCGAAGTCGAAGCCCGCTTCCGCGCCATCGCCGCCAAGCGCATCCTCGTGCTCGACGGCGCCATGGGCACGATGATCCAGTCGCATCGCTTCACGGAAGACCAGTTCCGCGGCGAGCGTTTCAAGGACTGGCCGAAGGATCTGCGCGGCAACAACGACCTGCTCATCCTGACGCAGCCGGATACCATCCGCGCCATCCACTGCGAATATCTGCGCGCCGGGGCCGACATCGTCGAGACCAACACCTTCTCCTCGACGCGGGTGGCGCAGGCCGATTACGGCATGGAAGACCTGGCCTTCGAGATGAACCGCGAAGGCGCCCGCCTGGCGCGCTCGGCGGCCGACGAGGTGAGCGCCGAGACTCCGGACAAGCCGCGCTTCGTTGCCGGCGCTATCGGCCCGACCAACCGCTCGGCCTCGATCTCGCCGGACGTCAACAATCCCGGCTTCCGCAGCATCACCTTCGACGATCTGGTGGTTGCCTATGGTGAGGCCGCGCGCGGTCTGGCCGAGGGCGGCGCCGACTTCATCCTGTTCGAGACGGTCTTCGATACGCTCAACGTCAAGGCGGGCATCGTCGCCGTCGAGCAGCTCGCTGCCGAGACCGGCAAGCGCCTGCCGATCATGATCTCGGGCACGATCACCGATCTGTCGGGGCGCACGCTGTCGGGCCAGACGCCGACCGCCTTCTGGTATTCGGTGCGCCACGGCCGGCCGCTCACCATCGGGCTCAACTGCGCGCTGGGTGCCAAGGAGATGCGCGCCCATATCGCCGAGATTGCACGCGTCGCCGATGCGCTCGTCTGCGCCTATCCCAATGCGGGGCTCCCCAACGAGTTCGGCGAATATGACGAGAGCCCGGAGGCGATGAGCGCCATGCTCGGCGAGTTCGCGCGTGCCGGCTTCGTCAATGTCGTCGGCGGCTGCTGCGGCACCACGCCGGACCATATCCGCGCCATTGCGGCCGCCGTCGAAGGCGTTCCGCCGCGCATCATCCCTCATCCGCCGGCAGCCATGCGGCTGTCAGGCCTCGAACCCTTCGAGTTGGCTTCATGAGTTCTTCCGCCGCCACGGGCTTCGTCAATGTCGGCGAGCGCACCAACGTCACCGGATCGGCGCGCTTCCGCAAGCTGATCACCGCCGGCGACTACCCGGCAGCGCTCGACGTCGCCCGCGACCAGGTCGCCAACGGGGCCCAGGTGCTCGACGTCAACATGGACGAGGGCCTGCTCGATTCGGAAGAGGCGATGCGCACCTTCCTCAACCTGATCGCGGCGGAGCCGGATATCGCCCGTGTGCCGATCATGGTCGATTCGTCGAAATGGTCGGTCATCGAGGCGGGCCTGAAATGCGTCCAGGGCAAGGGCATCGTCAATTCGATCTCGATGAAGGAAGGCGAGGCGGCGTTCCGCGAATATGCCGAGAAGGTGCGCCGCTACGGCGCCGCGGTGGTGGTCATGGCCTTCGACGAGAAGGGGCAGGCCGATACGCTGAAGCGCAAGACCGAGATTTGCGCCCGCGCCTACAAGATCCTCACCGAAGAGATCGGTTTCCCGCCAGAGGACATCATCTTCGATCCGAATGTCTTCGCGGTCGCCACCGGCATCGAGGAACACAACAATTACGGCGTCGATTTCATCGAGGCGGTGCGCTGGATCAAGCAGAACCTGCCGCACGCCCACGTCTCCGGCGGCGTCTCCAACCTGTCCTTCTCCTTCCGCGGCAACGAGACCGTGCGCGGCGCCATGCACTCGGTCTTCCTCTATCATGCGATTGCCGTCGGCATGGACATGGGCATCGTCAATGCCGGTGCGCTGCCGGTCTATGACGAGATCGAGCCGGAACTGCGCGAGCTCGCCGAGGACGTGGTGCTCAACCGCCGGCCTGACGCCACCGAGCGCCTGCTCGAGGCGGCCGAGCGTTATCGTTCCGGCGGCGGTGAGAAGCAGGTGGCCGATGCCGCCTGGCGCTCGCTGCCGGTCGACAAGCGGCTGGAACACGCGCTCGTTCACGGCATCACGCAATACATCGTCGAGGACACCGAGGAGGCGCGCAAGGCCGCCACGCAGCCGCTCGACGTGATCGAGGGGCCGCTGATGGCCGGCATGAACGTGGTCGGCGACCTGTTCGGCGCCGGCAAGATGTTCCTGCCCCAGGTGGTCAAATCGGCGCGGGTGATGAAGCAGGCGGTCGCCCACCTCATGCCCTACATGGAGGAGGACAAGCGCCGCCACGGCGTCGAGGACAAGCCGGTGGCGCGCATCCTGCTCGCCACCGTCAAGGGCGATGTGCACGACATCGGCAAGAACATCGTCGGCGTCGTGCTCGCCTGCAACAATTACGAGGTGATCGACCTCGGCGTCATGGTGCCGGCGGCCAAGATCCTGGCGACCGCCAAAGAGAGACAAGTCGACATCATCGGCCTCTCCGGCCTGATCACGCCGTCGCTAGACGAGATGTGCAATGTGGCGGCGGAGCTGGAGCGCGAGGGCTTCGACGTGCCGCTCCTGATCGGCGGGGCGACCACCAGCCGCGTCCATACGGCGGTGAAGATCCTGCCGAACTACAATCGTGGCGCCACCGTGCATGTGCTCGATGCCAGCCGCGCCGTCGGCGTGGCGTCGAGCCTGCTCGGCGCCGGCAAGGGCGCCTATCTCGACGGCGTGCGCGACGAATACCGCAAGGTCGCCGAGGCCCATGCCCGCGGCCAGGAGGAGAAGCGGCGCATCACGCTGACACAGGCCCGCGCCGACCGCTTCGCCATCGACTGGACGGGCTTCACGCCCACGCGGCCGAGGTTCCTCGGTACGCGCAGCTTGAGCAATTATCCGGTCGCCGAACTGGTTCCCTATATCGACTGGACGCCGTTCTTCGCCACCTGGGAGATGAAGGGCACCTTCCCGCATATCCTCTCCGATCCCAAGGTCGGCGAGGCGGCGCGTTCTCTCTATGACGACGCCCAGGCGATGCTCAAGCAGATGGTCGCCGAGAACTGGCTGACCGCCAACGGCGTCATCGGCTTCTGGCCGGCCAATGCTGAAGGCGACGACATCGTCGTCTATGACGACGAGGCGCGGCAAAAGGAGAGGGCGCGGCTGTTCACGCTGCGCCAGCAGATCGCGCGCGCCGGCAACAGCAGCCGCGCCCATGTGGCGCTTTCTGATTTCGTCGCTCCGCGCGATACCGGCCTTGCCGATTTCATCGGCGGCTTTGCGGTCACCGCCGGCATCGGCGAGGAGGCGGTGGCGGAACGCTTCGCCCGGGCCAATGACGATTATTCGAAAATCCTCAGCCAGGCGCTCGCCGATCGTCTCGCCGAGGCCTTCGCCGAGCGGCTGCACCAGCGCGTGCGCCGCGAGTTCTGGGCCTATGCGCCGGACGAGACGGCAACGCCCGAGGACCTGATCCGCGAGGCCTATGACGGCATCAGGCCGGCGCCGGGCTATCCCGCCCAGCCCGACCATACCGAGAAGGGGACCTTGTTTTCGCTCCTCGATGCGGAGGCCGCCACCGGCATCAAGCTCACCGAGAGCTACGCCATGTGGCCGGGCTCGTCGGTTTCCGGGCTCTATTTCGCCAATCCGGCGAGCTACTATTTCGGCGTCGGCAGGATCGAGCGCGATCAGGTCGCCGACTATGCGGAACGCAAGGGCTGGACGCTGACCGAGGCCGAGCGCTGGCTGGCGCCGATCCTCAACTACGAGCCGGCACGGCCGGTGGCGGCGTAAGGGCCGGTCTGCCGGCGGATTTGCGTTTGTCGGGCCCACGCACTAGCTTTTGCGGGTGGCAGGGGCTGAGCGAAAACGCCGGTGCGCAGGCATCGGCGGGATTTGCTGAGGAGGGCCGCATGCTCAATCCCCCGATGATCCGTTCGACGGCTGCGGCCGTCGTCATGACTGCCGGCCTGATTGCCGCCGGGACCAGCATGGCGCTGGCTGCCGGTGCCCCAGACGCCTGCAAGCTGGTCGCGCCCGACCTTATCCGCCAGATCCTCGGCACGCCGATCAGTGCCAAGCCGGTCGACGCCGGCGGTGGGGCGCCCGATGTCAGCATGTGCCTCTATCACGGCGGCACGGTGGGCAGCGGCTTCATGCTGATCGCGAGCGCGCTGCCGCAACGTGATCTCGCCAGCGAAGTCGCCGATCAGAAGGAGACCGTCCTCGAGGACGAGCCGCCGCCCGGCATCGACAAGCCGAAGGTGGCCGATTTCTCCGGCGTCGGCGATGCTGCCTTCCTGGTGACCTCGAGCGTCATGGTGCAGCTGCATGTCTTCTCCCACGGCGACAAGCTGGTCGTCAGCCGCAATGTGCCGGCGAGTCCCAAGGCGATTGCCGAGGAGAAGCAGATTGCGGAGGCGGCGATCGCCAATCTGCCGTGAGGCGGGCGTGCGGCTTTCGCGCTGCGCTGCTATGGTTCCCCGCTCGGGAAGGAGCTGATCCCATGTGCCGCAACATCCGTACGCTTGCCAATTTCGATCCGCCGGCGACCGACGACGAGGTCCGCGCCTCGGCGCTCCAGTTCGTCCGCAAGATCAGCGGCTTCACGCACCCGTCCAAGGCCAACGAGGCGGTCTTCAACCGCGCGGTGGAAGAGGTGGCGCACATCGCCCACCATCTGCTCGAGGACCTCGTCATCAACGCTCCGCCGCGCAACCGCGACGTCGAAGCGGCCAAGGCCAAGGCGCGCGCCGCCCAGCGCTACGGGAGAGAGGAGGGGGCTAGTGGGGGGGGGGGGGTTTCCGGGCGTCAGCACCTCGCGCAGGGCCCCGAGCGGCATCTCGCGCAGGACCGGAGCGCTCGGTTGCTCGCGGACTTCGATCGGCAAGTCGTCCGGCGCGCCGGCGACGACTGCCCGTTTCAGGTCGGCGAGCCACGGGCCGATCGGCAGGTCGCGCTCGGCAAGGCGCGTCTTCCAGACATTGATGTGCACCGGTTCCACCAGAGCGAAGCCGAGGCAGGGCACGCCGTGGTCGAGCACCGCCGCGGTGGCGCTGAGTTCCGGGTCGGTTGAGAGCACCGTCTTCCAGGCGCCGGCTGGCCATTTCTTCGGCCGCGAAGCGCGCGTGCAGGCGGAACCGCGCCGTGCGCATGGCCTGGGAGCGGTCGACCTCGCTGACCACGAAGGTGAGGTCGTCGGCATAGCGCTCGGCCAGGTTCCAGGTATACGCGTGGAGCTTGCGCGCGACGCCGTCGATCAGGCCCGCCGGGCCGAACAGCGACACCGTCTTGTCGCGGCCGACCAGCATCCGCAGCAGATGGTCGAAGCCGATGAAATGGTCGACATGTCATGCGAGACGAAGACCGTGTCGATGCGGTTGATCTTGCGCGCCGGCAGGCCGGTGATGTCGCCGAGGTCGATGAGCAGCGCCTGGCGCGCGAACAGGTGCTCGACATAGACCGCCGGATCGCCGAAACGGCCGTTGACGAGGCTCGGATGCAGCAGCGGTCTCATGGAGTGGATTGGCTTGGGTCCGGCGGTCTTTTCGTGCTGTATCCTACCTCCGTTCATGCCCGCGCAGGCGGGCATCCAGACGACTCGCGGGTGAGCCCGGAGTGTGAGGTGACGACCTGATGAAACCCTTTGCCACGCTCCTTGCCGCAGTCGCCTTTCTGGCATGGGCCGCCCCATCCGCCGCCAACATCATCGGCACGGACGACCGCGAAGCGCTGGCCGCGCTGGGGCCGAAGCTCGGCCTCTCGGCGCAGGAGATCGCGCGGATCCGCGCCGTCTCCGGCCATGTCGCCTGTTTCGGGGCTAAAGCCGGCGCTCGCCTCCGGGGCGCTGTTCCTTGCCAACGATCTGGTGCTCACCGCCGCCCACACCTTCTTCGAGAACGGCCGGCGCGCGGAAAAGTGCTTCTTCCGCCCGCAGGCACCGGGCAGCGACTGGATTCGGCTGCTGACCGACGCGGCACACGCCCGTTTCGGTGCGCTTCCGCCCAAGCCCGGCTCCAACAACGATTGGGCAGTCGTCCGCCTCGCCACACCGGTCAGGAATGCCGAGCCGTTCCCGCCGGCAGCGACACGCCCGCGCGCCGGCGATCGCCTGATCGTGCTCACCGCCCACCCGGCGGACATGGAGACGCTCGATCCGACCATGCCGGTGGTGCGCGGCTGCACGGTCAAGCGCGTGCCGGTATCGAGCGGCAAGACGAATTTCTATCGCAGCGATTGCGATGCCGTCGGCGGCGCCTCGGGCGGCATGCATCTGGCGCGCGTCGATGGCCGTCTGGTCTTCCGCGCCATCACCATCTCCACCGGCCCATGGCGCGACCCGGCGCTGCACGGTGCGCCCTACAGCGAGAAAGCCGGCAGCGTCACCACGGCGCTGACCACCGACGCGGCGATCCTTGCGGCGGCCGAGGCGCTGGCCGGCAAGGCAGGCCGCTGAAGCGATGTCCGCGGACGGGCGCGACGGCAACGCAGTGGCACCGCGCTTGCTCTGCTGGGCGGCACGCATCGCCGGCGTCGCGGCCATCGGCTTCATCTCGCTCTTCGCCCTTGATGTGCTTCAACCTGGCGCGCCGCTCGGGCCGATGCTCGTTGCATTCGCGATCCAACTCATGCCGAGCGTGTTCCTGGCCGGCGTCCTCATCGTCGCCTGGTTCTGGCCGCTCACCGGCGGCCTGGCCTTCCTTGCCGTCGCGCTCCTGCCGTTCCTGCTTCTCTCCAATGCGGCGATGGTCAATGCCCTGCTCGCCGCGCCCTTTGCCATCGCCGGCGCGCTCTTCCTCGCCTGCTTCGTCACGGCGCATCGGCGCCATTCGGCCTGAACCGTGCCGGCAATTCGGCTGCAGGGGTGGCGGTCGGCTTGATGGCGGGACTAGAGTTGGCACGACGAAGAGGTCCCAGAAGGTCGACGAGGGCAGGGAGGGTGCGGCATGGCCGGCTTGATCATCACGATTGCGCAGCAGAAAGGCGGGGCAGGAAAGACGACGCTCGCCGCCCATCTCGCCGTCGCCTATGCGCTCGCCGGCAAGTCGGTTGCCGTGCTCGACGTCGATCCGCAGGGCAGCCTCGGCCAGTGGTTCGAGCGGCGCGAGGAGCGTCTCGGCGAGGACGACACCGGCCTTGATTTCCGCACCGCCAGCGGCTGGGGGGCGCGGCGCGACGCACGCACGCTGGCGCGCAATCATGATCTGGTGATCGTCGATACGCCGCCCAAATCCGACATGGAGCTGAAGCCGGCCCTCCAGGTCGCCTCGCTGGTCGTGGTGCCGGTGCAGCCGACGCCGATGGACCTGTGGGCGACCGAACCGACGCTTGCCATGATCGACCGGGAGGGAATCCCGTCGCTGCTCGTCCTCAATCGCGTCGTTCCGCGGGCGCTGATCACCGCCGAGATCAGCGAGGCGGCCGGCAAGCTCGGCCATCCGGTGGCGCGCAACACCTTCGGCAGCCGGGTTGGCTATGCCGCCTCGATCGGCGAGGGCCTGACGGTGCTGGAAACCGATCCCAACAGCCTGGCGGCGGACGAAGCGCGGGCCATCGCCCGCGAAGTCGCCAGGCGCGCCCGCTGAGGCAACCGCAGACCAGCCCTGCATCCGGCGCCGGGCACGGGACTTGCCTCTTGTGCGAAGACCCCCATCTATGGTTACCAACAGTGACCATTGAACCATTCCAATGGAGGCAGTCCCCATGTCCCTTCGTCCCGTCAAGCGCGTGGTCGATGCCAAGCCCACTCTCGAAGGCGCCGGCGTGAAGCTTCACCGTGCCTTCGGCTTCGGGCAGACGCGCGACTTCGATCCGTTCCTGCTGTTCGACGATTTCCGCAACGAGAACCCGGAGGACTTTCTCGCCGGCTTCCCGTGGCATCCGCATCGCGGCATCGAGACCATCACCTATGTGCTCGCCGGCACGGTCGAGCACGGCGACAGCCTGGGAAATCGCGGCAAGCTCGGTGCCGGCGACGTCCAGTGGATGACGGCGGGCAGCGGCATCATGCATCAGGAGATGCCGCAGGGCGATCCGAAGGGCCGCATGCACGGCTTCCAGCTGTGGGCCAATCTGCCGGCATCGCTGAAGATGACGAGGCCGCGCTACCAGGACATCCACGCCGCCGACATTCCGGAGGTGGTCGACGACGACGGGACGGTTGTGCGTGTCGTGGTCGGCAATTTCTGGGGCAAGACCGGCCCGGTCGAGGGCGTCGCCGCCGATCCGAACTACATCGACGTGTGGGTGCCGCCGGGCAAGAAGAAGATCCTGCCGGTGGAGACGCGCCGCCACGCCTTTGCCTATGTCTTCGAGGGCTCGGGCACGTTCCGCGATGCCTCCCACCCGTTCGGCGTGCTCACCGAGAAGAGCGATGCCGACGGCAACGAGCTGCTGGTGCGCGAGACGGTGGGCAACCGTTCCATGGTGTTGTTCGATTCCGGCGACGAGGTTACGGTGCAGGCAGGCGACGAGGGCATCCGCTTCCTGCTGGTTTCGGGCAAGCCGCTCAAGGAGCCGGTCGCCTGGTACGGGCCGATCGTGATGAACACGCAGGCCGAACTGCAGCAGGCCGTGCGCGACCTGCAGACGGGCGACTTCATCAAGGAGTCGGCGTAGCCGATGGCTGCCGCCGGCAAGACGATCCTGGTCACCGGCGCCAACCGCGGCATCGGGCTGGAAACCTGCCGCCAGCTCAAGGCGGCAGGCTTCTCGGTCATCCTGACCGCCCGCGACGCGTGCGACGGGCAGGCGGCGGCCGACACGCTGGGCGTCGCATTTGCCCGTCTCGACGTGACCTCGGCGCGCCGACATCGCCACCCTTGCCGAGGACCTGCGCCAGCAGGGCCGCAGGCTCGACGTGACTCGTCAACAACGCGGCCGTTTCGCTCAACGGCTTCGACAGCGAGGTCGTTCGCGACACGCTGGCGATCAATTTCTTCGGCGCACTCGACCTGACCGAGGCGCTGCTGCCGCTAGATCAACGACGGCGGCGCCATCGTCATGGTGTCGAGCGGCATGGGGGAACTGCGATGCCTATGGGCCGGCGCTGCGCGCCCGCTTCGCCGATCCCGACCTCACCCGCGACCAGCTGGTCGCGCTGGTCGATGAATTCGCCGACGCCGTCGCCTGCCGGAACCTACCGGAAGTCGGCTGGCCGGCCTCCGCCTACCGCGTCTCCAAGGCGGCGATCATCGCGCTTGCCAAGCTCTACGCCCGCGATCTCAAGCCGCGCCGCATCCGCGTCAATGCGGTCTGTCCCGGGCTGGGTGCGCACGCGCATGGGCGGCAATTCAGCCCCGCGCAGCGTCGAGCAAGGCGCGGCGTCGGTGGTCTGGGCGGCGACGCCGGGCGAGGCCACCGGCGGCTTCTTCCGCGACGGCAAGCCCGCCACCTGGTGACCGGAGCCGGCTTGGCCCGCCAGCCGCTTCCGCGTTAAATCGTTGCGACCGGTCGATTCGGATCCGGCGGGTCCAGGACGGGAGACGCAGGCGCTTGCTGCCACAGATCTGGCCGGCCGTTCTCACTCTCGGCTGGATTCTCTTTGCAATTGCAGCGGGCGAGGGGGCGATGGCGCTGGTCTCGCTGGCCGCGAGCGACGGGCTTGCCGGGGTCTTCGCCGTCAATGCCGCGATCACTTCGCTGTTCGCCGGGGCCTGCGTGCTCACCACCAAGGGGCGGCCCTTCCAGCTGCGTTTCCGCGATGCAGCGCTGCTGACCGTCGTCTCGTGGTTCGTGGTGCCCCTGTTCGGGGCGCTGCCGCTGATGGCGGCGCCGACCAATCTCAGCCTGCTCGATGCCTATTTCGAATCCGCCTCGGGGCTGACCACCACCGGCTCGACGGTGCTCACCGGGCTCGATGCGCTGCCGCCTTCGGTGCTGCTGTGGCGCTCCACCCTGCAATGGATCGGCGGCATCGGCATCGTCGGGCTGGCCATCGTCATCCTGCCCTTCCTCAAGATCGGCGGCATGCAGCTGTTCCGGCTGGAATCGTCCGACCGCTCGGAGGACGTGGTGCCGCGCGTGCGCAATGTCGCCAGTTCCGTCGGCCGCATCTATATCGCGATCACCGTCGCCTGCTTCCTGTCCTACTGGGCGCTGGGCATGACGCCGTTCGATGCGCTCAACCACGCCTTCACCACGGTGTGCACCGGCGGCTACTCGACCCACGATGCCTCGTTCTCGTGGTTCGGCAGCAATGCGCTCGACTGGGCGTCGGTGGTCTTCATGACGGCCGGCAGCCTGCCCTTTCTCGCCTATATGCGGCTCTTCCGGCGCGGGCCGCCTCAGCGAGCGCGTCGACCCGCAGGTGGTCGCCTATTTCATCATTGCGCGGCGTCCTGTCGGCGATCTTCGCCGTGTGGCTGGTGCTGCAACCCGGCCACGGGGGCTTCGGCGACGTGACCAATGCGGCCTTCACGGTCGTGTCGATCATGACGACCACCGGTTTCGGCTCGGGCGACTTCGCTGCCTGGGGGCCCTTCGCCGCGGTCTTCATCTTCATGGTGTCGTTCGTCGGCGGCTGCACCGGCTCGACCGCCGGTGCCATCAAGGTGTTCCGCTTCCAGATCATGGGGCGCGTCGTCGTCCAGCACATCCGCCAGGCGCTGCACCCGCACACGGTCAGTCCGCTGCGCTATGCACGGCGGGTGGTGTCGGAAGACGAGGCGGCCTCGGTCGGCACCTTCGTCTTCCTCTATCTGCTTGCCTTCGTGATCGTGTCGGTGCTGGTCAGCCTCACCGGGCTCGATGCGGCAACCGCCATGTCGGCGACGGCGGCCACCCTCGGCAATGTCGGCCCGGGAATCACCGAAGCGATCGGCCCGGCCGGCAACTTCGCCCACATGCCGGAGATGGCCAAGGCGCTGCTCTCCATCGCCATGATCGTCGGACGGCTGGAGATCCTCGGCGTGATGATCCTGTTCCTGCCGAGCTTCTATCGGTGACCGGCCACATAAGGCGGAGGCCGGCACCGCTCCCTCGCGATTCCGGCCTCCAACCGATCCGTCAGGCCCCAAATTGACGTGCCGCCAGCGTCGCTACAGGGCGCCGATGATAATGGCCCCGATGAACAGAAACGCCGCAAACACGATGACCACATGGAACGGTCGAGATAGGCTCATGGTCTGTCTCCCGTACCTTTGGCACGATGACGAGTCTACCGTACCGGGACCGCGCGACAAGAAAAAAACTTGCCGCACTGCGGCAGCGCAAGCGTGATGTGAGCGAGGGGACCCAAGTCGTTCTGAATACGCAGCTTATGACTGTGGATATTCGCGCGACGACGGCCTTCAAACCCGGTTGCAGCCAATTCGTATCAATTCCATTTCTCGACTGATGCGGCGATCCGCTGTCGAAGGCGCGAAGCGCGCGTGGCGGCAGCCGGCCAAATGGGGTATCCCGGCAGCGGCCGTCGGGCTGAATCGCGTGCACGCAATCGAACGAACGTACTGACATGCCGAACCGCATCTCTGCATCGACATCGCGACTGGCACTGGTGAGCGTCGCCGTCGGCGTCCTGGTACTGGCGCTGAAGTTCTGGGCCTGGGGGCTCACCGGCTCGGTGGCGCTGTGGTCGGACGCGCTGGAGAGCTTCGTCAACGTGGCCACGGCCGTCGCCGCGGTCGTCGCCATCCGCTACGCGGCCATCCCCGCCGATGCCAATCATCCCTTCGGTCACAGCAAGGCGGAATATTTCTCGGTGGTGCTGGAAGGGGTGCTGATCATCGTCGCCGCGGTGTCGATCCTGACCTCCGCCTGGGTCGGCTTCCAGCATCCGCGCGCGCTCGAACAGCCGGCCCTCGGCCTCGCCGTCAATCTCTTCGCCAGCGCGATCAACGGCGTCTGGGCGACCGTGCTGGTGACGGTCGGGCGCAAGCGGCGCTCCCTGGCGCTGGCCGCCGACGGCGTCCACCTGTTCACCGACGTGGCCACCTCGGCCGGCGTCTTCGTTGGCCTCGTCCTGGTGGTGCTGACCGGCTGGCTGGTGCTCGACCCGCTGCTGGCGGCGGCGGTGGCGGTCAATATCCTGTGGCAGGGCTGGAAGCTGATCCGCGTTTCGGTCGGCGGGCTGATGGACGAAGCGGTGCCGGCGGAGACGCTCGACCGCATCCGCACCATCATCTCGGAGAACGCCGAAGGGGCGATCGAGGCGCATGACGTGCGCACGCGCCATGCCGGCCGCATGACCTTCGTCGAGTTCCACCTGGTGGTGCCGGGTGCCATGGCGGTGTCGGAGAGCCACGCGATCTGCGACCGCATCGAAAAGGCGCTGCGCAGTGCAATGCCCGATACCCACATCGCCATCCATGTCGAGCCGGAAGACAAGGCCAAGCACACCGGCGTCGTGGTGGTGTGAGGGCCGGGGGGCGATCCGTCGGGCGCAAGCGGCGTCCGGCAATAAATCCAGCTATTTCATCGCGGTACAGCCGGGCGCTGGCGCGTCAAATCGTTGCGGCAACCGTTTGCCCTTGAATTTTCGCCTCAGGAACAATAAGTAAAAAGTCGTTATTTGGCCGGACGACTGGGCCGAGTAGCTCCTGTGTTTTGGAGCGCGCTTCAGGTTTTCTTTCCAAATTCGACGAACGGGGAATTGAACAACTGTGCGGTTCGGTTCCTTTGCGTGCATGACAACCAGGAAGGTCGACTCATGATTGCTGGTACCGTGAAATTCTACAATGGCCAGCGTGGCTACGGCTTCATCCAGCCCGACGACGGCAGCAAGGATGTGTTCGTCCACGCGACCGCTCTCGAGCGCGCCGGCATCTCCTCGCTCAATGAAGGTCAGAAGGTCTCCTTCGAAACCGAGACCGATCCGCGCTCCGGCAAGATTGCCGTCAGCAAGCTCGAAGTCGCGTAGCCGCGGCCACGCAAGTTCGCGACGCTGCTCCTGGCGGGCAGGGTGCGCGTCGAAAGGATTCCGATGAGGATGTACGTCTTCAAGTCGGAGGTGCGCAGCGCCATGCGCGCCTTCGCCGAAGATTCGGCCGGCAGCCGGCTGCCGGAGAAGTTCGCGCCGTGGACGGCGACCGGTGTGGTGTCCGCCGAGCGCGATCCGCCTCACGGTCTGCCGCGCGGCCAGATCGAAGAATCGATCCGCGAGCACGGATTTCAGTTGTGGCGGATCAGGCCGAAGAAGCATTGAGGTCCGCTGCCGCAACGGCCTTGCCTGCCAATCGCCAAGTTGACGCCGCCGCTGCCCTGGCAGCGCGCGGCTGGCTGCGCAAGCTGGCCGCCTATCGCGATCCCGACCACGGGCGCAGCTTCGTGGAACTGGCGATCACCGTGGCGCCCCTGTTCCTGCTGTGGGGGGCGATGTGGGTGGCCTTGTCCTGGTCCTACTGGCTGTCGCTGCTGCTGGCATTGCCGACGGCCGGTTTCCTCGTCCGCCTGTTCATGATCCAGCACGATTGCGGTCATGGCGCCTTCTTCCGTACAAGGCGGCTGAACGACTGGGTCGGCCGCGGGATCGGCGTGCTGACGCTGACGCCCTACGGCTTCTGGCGCCGCTCGCACAACATGCACCACGCCGGGTCGGGCAATCTCGCCCGCCGCGGCATCGGCGACATCGTCACCCTGACGGTGCGCGAATACGTGGCGCTGCCGTGGTGGCGGCGCCTGCGCTATCGGCTGTACCGGCATCCGGCCGTCATGTTCGGCATCGGCCCGGCCTTTCTCTTCCTTGTGCAACAGCGCCTGCCGATCGGCGCGATGCGGGACAAGACCGAGTGGTCGAGCACCATGACCACCAACGCTGCCATTGCGGTTGTTGTGGCGGGCTTCGTGTGGGTGATCGGCCTGGTGCCGTTCCTGCTCCTGCAACTGCCGGTCATTCTGCTTGCGGCTGCGATCGGCGTCTGGCTGTTCTACGTCCAGCACCAGTTCGAGGCGACGTTCTGGGCGCAGGATGTCGACTGGAGCCAGCCGGAGGCGGCGCTCCACGGCAGTTCGCATTACGATCTGCCTCGGGTCCTGCGCTGGTTCACCGCCAATATCGGCATCCACCACGTCCATCATCTGTCGAGCCGCATTCCCTATTACCGGCTGCCCGGCGTGCTGCGCGACCATCCGCAGCTGGCCGATATCGGGCGGCTGTCGCTCGGTGAAAGCATCCGCTGCGTGCGGCTGGTGCTGTGGGACGAGGTGCGCCGGAAGCTGATCTCGTTTCGCGATGCCCGCGCCCTGTCGGCGGCCGCCATAGCCGGCTGAGCGCGCCGCCACCATCAGCCAATTGACAGCTTCGGCGTGCAACATGGGCGCCGATGAAAACATTTGCTTTGCGCTTCGCCGGCTCGTCGGCGGCTATCGCCACCGCCGCTGTCGTGAGTTTCTGCTGGCTAGCGCAAGCGGGGCCGGCCTTCGCCGCGGCCGGCCCCGCAACCCTTCCCGCCATGGAGCCGGCGGATGCCGCAGCGCTCGGCGGCTACAACGTGCTGATCGCCGATCGCGGCAACAACCGGGTGCTGGTGGTCAGTCCGACCAAGCAGATCCTGTGGGAGTACGATTTCACGGGAATCGCACACAGCACCGGCGCCGACGATGCCTTCTTCGCCGATGGCGGCAAGAGCGTCATCGTCAGCCTTGAGCATCAGCAGGTGATCGAGATCATCGACATCGCCACCAAGCGGGTCACCTGGCAATACGGCGACCTGGGCAAGCGCGGCGCGAAGAACGGCCGTCTCAATTTCCCCGACGATGCCTATCAGCTCGCCAACGGCGATATCAGCGTCGCCGACATCCGCAACTGCCGCATCCTCGAAATCGCGCCGGACAAGACGATCGTGCGCCAGGCCGGGCTGACCGACCGCTGCGGCAGCACGGCGCCGCTGCTCGCCTCGCCCAACGGCGATACGCCGCTGCCCGACGGTCATGTGCTGATCAGCACCATCCGCGATCACTCCGTGACCGAGCTCGACGCGGCGTGGAAGCCGATCCTGAAGCTCAAGCTGCCGATGCGCTATCCGTCCGATCCGCAACTGACCAAAGCGGGCAATTTTCTCGTCGCCAGCTATACCCGTCCCGGCAAGATCATCGAGATCGCGAGCGACGGCAACGTGGTGTGGGATTACGCCCCCACCGGTGCCGCGCGGCTCAACCGCCCGTCGCTGGCCATCGAGCTGCCCAACGGCAACATCATGGCCAATGACGATCTCAATCATCGCGTCATCGTCGTCGACAAGGCGACCAAGACGATTCTCTGGCAATACGGGGTTACCGGCCGTCGCGGATCGGCGCCCGGCTATCTGGCGATCCCCGACGGCCTCGACATCATCAAGGTGGATTCGACCAGCGCTGCCGCGACGAAGCCGGCCGCAACGCAAGCGGCCACCCATGGTTGACCTCCGTCACCTGGGGGCTGCTTTGGCGGCGGCATTGGTGGTTGCCGCCGCCGTCCAGCCCGCCGCCAGCGCGCCCACCGTCCACAAGGTCGGCGCCGTCACCCGCCATGCGGCGAAATTCATCGGCCAGGACGTGACGATGCGCGGCTATCTGCTGGCGCGCGAGAGCGGCTACATCCTGTTCTCGGACGAGCCGGGCGGGCGCATCGGGCGCTACGACCTGCCGGTCGCCGGCAACGGCATCGACGCGATCGTGCCAGGCAAGCGCTATATCATCGAAGGCCGCTTCCTCGATCACGGCCTCAAGGCGTTGAACGGCAATCCCGATCACCTGGAACTGACCCAGCCGCCGCAACCGGCCGGTCGCTGAACGGCAGCCGCGGCGGACGGGTGTTCCCCTCTCCCGAGGGGAGAGGGCCGCGCACCTTAGGACCCCCGACCTGATCGGGGGGACTTAGGTGCGTGGGGTGAGGGCGTATGGACCCTCGTGAGGCAATATCCCCTCACTTGGCGCTGCGCCGACCTCTCCCCATGGGAGAGGTGAGTCCTGTCTAGGCCGCTTCCAGCCGCTTCATCTCGGTATCGAATGCGAAGCATAGTTGCGCCGCCTCGTCCTCGGGCAGCCACTTGCTCATCTGGGGAAAGATCGTGCGATAGAGCGTCACCGTGGTCGGCTCCCACGGCATCTTCTCCGCCGCCCGTGCCTGGGAAAGGATGCGATGCAGCCGCGAGCGCACCTTCTCCGGGTCCGGACGATAGACGCGCGGCGCATGGTCGGGCCCGAAAAGGTCCGGCTCCTCGTCTTCGCCGAAGAGGTCGGGCTGATTGTGCTGCGCCATGGCTATGGGCTGTGTTGCCGCTCCTTCACGATTTGAATGAAATCCGCCAATGACAGCAGCCACGCCCGTTGCTGAATCCCGTAAGTGTCGTGAAGCGCTTTTGGAACGACAAGCTGCAAGTCCCTTGCCCTCATCTCTTCCGTCTGGTTTTCGGAGATGCCTGGCTGGACGGTCAGCAAGTGTTTCACAAAACCCGGACTGTGGTTGTAATCCCTGCAGGCGGATCGTACCGATGATACTGAGAGCCTGTAGTGCTAGATTGCCTTCACAATGAAGTCCGTATTCACGACCAGACCGGGCTCTGGGTACGATGATATCGTGGAAGAGCGATATCACTTTCCACGTACCTATCTTGGGCAAATAGAAAGATCGCTCGGCGACCTGATCATCTATTATGCGCCACGCCGAACGGCCCCCGACAAATCAGGGGGGCGTCAAGCATATTTTGCCGTTGCACGGGTTGCCTCGGTCGAACCGGACCCCAACCGGCGTGGTCACTACTACGCGAAAATCTCAGACTATCTCGATTTCGACTCCGATGTGCCCTTCAGGACCAAAGATGGCATGTATTACGAGTCCATGTTGCAACGTATGGACGGCGAGACGAGCCGTGGCGCCTTCGGGCGCGCTGTCAGAAACCTTCCGGACAGTGAGTTCGAGGCGATCCTCGCAGCAGGTTTCTCGCACGAGACTTTGTACGAGCGGGTAGAGGCAGCAAGTTCGAGCAGCGAGATGGACGAGCCTCCTGCTGATTTCGTTCGTCCTGTTGCCGAGTTGACTGTGATGAAGAAGATACGTGAGCGTGCGTTCACGAAGCGCGTGCAGGACGCCTATGACCGTACTTGTGCCCTTACGGGCCTGAAGATGCTCAACGGCGGCGGGCGCCCTGAGGTACAGGCGGCCCATATCCAGCCGGTGGCCGTGAATGGCCCCGATTCAGTGAGGAACGGAATCGCACTATCCGGTACATTGCACTGGATGTTCGACCGAGGCCTGATTTCGATTGGCGAGGACTATAGAATCCTCACCGTCGATGCCGGCATACCTGAGCCGGTCCGTCGCCTGCTGCACCCAAGCGGCCATCTGTTGGGGCCAGGCGACAAATCAGCGTGGCCGTTGCAGCATTATCTTGAATTTCATCGCCAGAACGTCTTCAAGGGCTCAATCCGATGATCTTCTCAGAGTGGCAAAGCAGAACCGATGCCTTGATGCTGGAGGGCTTCGCTCTCACCACGCTTGAGGCAGGTCTCGACGAGACGGAACTCAATCGCCACTACCTATCAAGTCCAGATCCCGCGGAATTTGTGCGTTGGTTTGGAGAGAAGTATGACTTGATCAGTGTCTCAGACTGGACAGCTTTTCGCTGACCCCATTGGCCGGCCGCGCACGATATGCGCGAGACGGCAGTTGAGATGCGCGCGCATATCTCCCCAACTTATCCCCCCCCCCAAATCCGCCCCATATTGATCGCATCCCCGCCCGCGAAGGGGCGCGCTCATGAGGCGTTCTGTGCGTGGGGCGGGGTGCGGCGCCCGCGCGTCGAGACCGCATCTCGGCACCCGGGACGCCCCGGCCAGGACCGTCGGCACTACGACCGGCCGTCCCGCCATGCCTCGGGCCTCGCGCCGGAGCGTGTGGCGTAAGCGACCTCACGGCGGGCCGCCTCGGCGGCACGCCCGAATAGCCCTGGCCGGGCGTGTTTCAGGACGCCGCGGCGGGTGCTCGGCTGAGCGCCCCACAAAGTTACGAGCTGGCACTCATCGAGCGCCCGCCACCCCTTCGTGCCTCAAGGGCGGGAGGGAAACGAAAGCAGAGGATCACCCCGGCCGCCGACGCGGCGCGGGAACGGGAACCATGCGCGGAGCCGGCCCATGACCCACAAGCGGAAATCGCCCCGCCTTCGGCGCGCGATGGCGCGCATGACGCCGGCCGCGGTGGACGAGCGCAACGACCGGCGCGTCGTCGTCAATCTCTTCGCCACCTGGCACCCGACCCGTTGCGGGCGCGTTGCCTGTCACCGCGCGCTTGCTTGCGTCGATCCGGACGTCGCCTGCTTCGATGAAAACCGCGGCCACCTTCGCGACGCGCTGCACGATCTCGCCGACAGCACGCTTCTCGCCGATCCCGACGACTTCGACGACGCGGACGATGCCGGCGTCGACCCGGCATGAGCCGCCCGATCCTCAACCTTTCCTTAATGGAATTGGTCGCATTTGAGCGATCATGGTCCGTCGTGTTGCGTATCAGGCGGCTGCGGTGGTCGGGCTGGCGATTACGCTCGCCGGCTGCGGGTTCGGCTTCTTCGGCTATGAACAGCGTGCCGCCTGGCGCGACCGGGAGGAGCGCGCCTGCATGGCGAGCCGGCCGCCGGTGGTGTTCTCGGCCTGGGTCCGGCCCGAGCGCAAGATCGACGGGCGCGGCGCCTGCGGCATCCTCTATCCGCTGAAGGTCTCGGCGCTGGAAGACGGCTCGATCCGGGTCGGTCCGTCGGCGACGCTGGGCTGCCCGATGACCACCATGCTGGAAGACTGGTTCCGCAATGCCGTGCAGCCGGCGGCGATGGCCTGGTTCGGGGCGCCGGTGGTGCAGATCAAGCAGCTCTCCAATTACGCCTGCCGGTCGATCGACAGCATTCCCGGCAAGCAGCTCTCCGAACATGCCTTCGGCAATGCCATCGACATCGCATCCTTCACGCTCGCCAACGGGCGGGAGGTGACGGTCAAGCGCGGCTGGCGCGGCGCACGCGACGAGCAGGGCTTCCTGCGCGAGGTCGAGGCGACCGCCTGCATGACCTTCAAGACGACGCTGGGGCCGGGCGAGCCCTATCATGGCGACCACTTCCATCTCGACCTTGCCCATCACGGCAAGAGCGGCACGCGGCGCTACTGCAATCCCAAGCCGCAATTCCAGCCGCCGCGGCGTCCGCCCTATGGCGGTGGCCTGTTCGCCCGCTCCAATATCGACTGGATGCGCACCGGCTCGATCGCCCCGGCCGGCGAGCCCATGGATACGCGTCCGCCGGATGTCGCCGCCGGTGAGAGCGACCCGTTCGGCGCCTCCGACCTCAATGGCGCACTGACCGCACCACCGGCCTATACGGGCAACTGATCCAGGGGCGTTGAGGGCAAAGTGCCGCCAGCGCGGTTGCCGCCCTATATCTCTGCCGTCGCCCCTGTCGGAGATCAGTCCCATGCACGCCGTCGCTTATCGCCACGCCCGCCCCGTCACCGCCGGGGATGCCCTGGTCGATGTCGAAATCGACCGGCCCGAGCCTGGCCCGCACGACCTGCTGGTCAGGATAGCGGCGGTCTCGGTCAATCCGGTCGATACCAAGGTCAGGCGCGGCAACGATCCCGGCGGCGAGCCACGGGTGCTCGGCTTCGATGCCGCCGGCACGGTGGCCGAGGTCGGCGGCAAGGTCTCGCTGTTCAAGCCGGGCGACACAGTCTGGTATGCCGGCTCGATCGCGCGGCCAGGCACCAACAGCCAATTCCATGCGGTGGACGAGCGCATCGTCGGGCCAAAGCCGGCGCGGCTCGATTTCGCCGCGGCCGCGGCGCTGCCGCTGACGGCGCTCACCGCCTGGGAGCTGCTCTTCGACCGTATCGGGGTGAAGCTCGGGCCACATGCCGACCGCCGCTCGCTGCTCATCGTCGGCGGGGCTGGCGGCGTCGGCTCGATCGCCATCCAGCTTGCCCGCGCCTTGACCGACATGACCGTCATCGCCACCGCCTCGCGGCCGGAGACGGTCGACTGGGTGAAGGCGCTCGGCGCCCATCACGTCATCGACCACTCCAGGCCGCTGTCGCCGCAGCTCGCCGCGATCGGCCATCCTGCGGTCGATGTGGTCACCGCCTTCGCCGGCACCAAGGCCCACGCATCGGCGCTCGCCGATATCGTCGCGCCGGAGGGGCATATCGGCATGATCGAGGGCGACGGGCCGTCCGGCATGGGCGCGGAAGACTTCGGCAAGCTCTTCCAGAAGGCCGCCGCGCTGCACTTCGAACTGATGTTCGTGCGGCCCCGCGGCGGCAGCACGATGAGCCGCCAGCACGAGATTCTGAGAGACGTTGCCGCGCTGGTCGACCAGGGCAAGCTCAGGACGACGATGACCAGGCGGCTCGCGCCGATCAGCGCGGCAACGCTCCGCGAAGCCCATGCGGCGGTCGAGAGCGGCCGCACCATCGGCAAGGTGGTGATCGAAGGCTGGCCGGATTAGTCCGCCCCGTAGGGTCTCCGTGGGAAACGCGTGACAGCACCACTGCCTGACGTCACGCGAGAGAAAACGGGAGAGCCCATCATGCACATCGTCAAAGGATTGATCGCCACCGGCATCGTATTGGTCGCGGCGAGCGCCGAAGCGCAGCCGTTGCTGCACAACGATCCGCACCGCCCCGTGGTCGCCGTCAGTCACGACCTCGGCGTCACGCCGCAGCAGTTCGTTGCCTGTTTCTGGAACGTCAAGCCGGCGCCCAGGGGCACCACGCCGACTGCCGAGCGCCAGCGGGCCAACAAGGCGATCCTGCTCACCTGCCTGCAGAAGGCCAATCCCGCTCTCACCAACGATTCGCTCGATGCGGTGATGGACAAGTACCGGCCGGAAGGCCGCGTCGCCGGGCGCTAGACGTCCTGGCGGCGCCGTTCGGTCGCCGGCGCCGCGCCGATCCGGCGGCGGTCGTGCGGCAACACGCGGTGGATCGAGAACAGGCGGTCGACGAAGCGCTCATGGCCGGCAAGCAGGGCTGATTGCCGGCTGGCGAAGAAGTCGATGATCATGCCCGACTTCATCAGGGCGTATTCGCCCTCATGATGCGTAAAACCTACCCTGAGGCGCGTGAACGCCTCCTGGTTTTCGGTTGTTTCCTGCCTGATCTTTTCGATCGGCGGGTCCGGTGCTCGTTCCGTCACGGCGCCTGCATTCGGTCGCCGTCCCCATATGTCGATTAGGCGGCATTCGTTGCGAAATTCATAACAATTCGAGATTTATTGCCGCGCAACGACTGAGTCTTGGTTAATGCCGTCGGCCGGCGAGCCGGCTTTCTGCCGACGGCTGCCGCGCCGGTCCTGTGATCCCCGTCACCTGTGAAAGCCGTCACTGCGCCGCGCATCGCCAGTCACTAGTTGAGCGCTCCCCGCGGTCGCGACCGGAAACCCCGGCGCGGCCGCTTCATCTCGAAGGTGACCCGATGCACGACATCATTGCCATTCAGAAGCAGCTCTCCACCCGTCACGATCTTTACGGCACGATCCATCGCGGCCTGCGCAAGGCCGAGATGGAGCTTCTCGCGCGTCTCGGCGCTCTCGATGCCGCCGACGACGCCGCGGTCAGATCGATCCTTGACGATTTCCGCCGGCTTCTGGTGCTGGCGCGGTTTCACCTCGTCGACGAGAACGAACATATCCACACCGCGCTCGAAGCCGTGCGGCCGGGCGCGACCGCGGAATTCGCGCACGATCACGACGAGCACGAGAAGAGCTTCGCGGAGATCGAGGCGATCCTCGCCAGGATCGAGACGGGTGAGCGCTCACAGCGCGCCAATCTGGTGAAGGCGCTCTACCTGCGCTACACGCGCTTCGTTGCCGACGATTTCGCCCACATGCTCGAGGAAGAGACCGAATTGCAGCCTGTGCTGCAGTCGGTGTTCAGCGACGCCGAGCTTGCCGCCATCGAGGGCCGCATCATTGCCTCGATCCCGCCGAACGTGATGCTCGATTTCATCCGCATCATGGTGCCGGCCATCGATCCGCAGGCGCGTCAGGAGATGCTTGCCGGAATGATGAAGGGCATGCCGGCCGAAGGCTTCCACATGGTGCTGAACCTTGCCGTCAAGCCGGTGCTGTCGGAGACCGACTGGAAGCGGCTCGATGACGGGCTGAGGGATGCCGCCTAGCCGGCGTCCTGTCGTCCGGGGCGACGCCAGAGGAGCCGGGCATCCGGCTCCTTCTCCTCGTTGCGGGCACCATCCGTGCGCTCGACGATGCGAAAGCCGTGACGCTTGTAGAAGCCGAGCGCAGCGGCGTTCCTCTGGAACGCCCAGAGCTGCAGTTCGGGTTCGGCGGCAAACGCCTCTTGCAGCAGCGCCGAGCCGATCCCCCGGCGGTGATGAGCGACATCGACATAGAGGTGATCGATCCAGCCTTTGCGGAAGGCGATGAAGCCGACGATGCGGTCGGTTTCCGCCACCCACACCGTGCATGCCGGCAGGACATGAAAGGCGATGAAGGCGCGGTCCTCGTCGGGCGTGTGCAGGACCGGCAGATAGGGCAGGGCACTGGTCAGCGTGTGCCGCAGCAGCAGCGCGATTTCCGGCGCATCGTCGGCTGTCGCAAGGCGCAGGCCGAACCCGCTCACGGCTTGCCGTAGCCGCCGCCGGTGGGGGTGGTGACGATCACCGCCTCGCCGGGCTTGAGCCGCGTCTGGTCGCAGCCGGACAGCGTCTCGAGCGTGCCGTCGGCGCGGCGCACGCGGGTCAGCCCGCATTGCCCCGCTTCGCCGCCGGCAAGCCCGTGCGGCGGGACGATCCGGTGCGATGAGAGGATGGCGCAGTCCATCTCTTCGAGAAAACGCAGCGTGCGTGTCGTGCCGTCGCCGGCGTGCCAGTGCCCCTTGCCGCCGGAGCCCTCGCGGATGTGGAAATCCTCGAGCAGGACGGGGAAGCGGAATTCCAAAATCTCCGGATCGGTCAGGCGCGAATTGGTCATGTGGGTGTGGACCGCGTCGGCGCCGTCGAAGCCGCTGCCGTCGCTGAAGACGCCGGCCGGCGCGCCCGAGCAGATGGTCTCGTAATATTGGTACGGGTCGTTGCCGAAGGTCAGGTTGTTCATCGAGCCCTGCGCCGAGGCCATGGCGCCGAGCGCGCCGAACAGGCAGTCGGTGACGGCTTGCGAGGTCTCGACATTGCCGGCGACCACCGCGGCGGGATAGCGCGGCGAGAGCATCGAGCTCTCCGGAATGACGATGTCGATCGGCCTCAGGCAGCCGGCATTCATCGGGATGTCGCCCTCGACCATGACGCGGAAGCAATAGAGCACCGCGGCGCGGGTGACCGGCTCGGGCGCGTTGAAGTTGGTCTTCTGCTCGGCGGCTCGTGCCGGTGAAATCGACGGTCGCTTCGCGCTTCGTCCCGGTCGACCGTGATCCTGACGCGGATCGTGGCGCCCTGGTCGGTCTCGACCGCAAATTCCGAATCGTGCAGCGCCGAGATGACCCGGCGCACGCTCTCCGCCGCATTGTCCTGGACGTGGCCCATATAGGCGGTGACGACGTCGAGGCCGAAATGCTCGACCATGCGGCGCAGTCTCCTGCACGCCCTTCTCGTTGGCGGCGATCTGGGCGCGCAGGTCGGCGACGTTCTGGGCCGGATTGCGGGCGGGCCATTTGTGGTCGGTGAGCACCGCCACCAGTTCCGCCTCGCGGAAGCGGCCACGCTCGACCAGGCGGAGATTGTCGATGAGCACGCCTTCCTCGTCGACGGTGGTTGCGCGGGGCGTCATCGAGCCCGGCGCGGTGCCGCCGACATCGGCATGGTGGCCGCGCGAGGCGACCCAGAACAGAATGTTCGTCGCCGAAAGTGTCGAACACCGGCGTGCACACGGTGATGTCGGGCAGGTGGGTGCCGCCGTTATAGGGGGCGTTCAACGCGAAGACGTCGCCGGGATGGATGTCGCCGGCGTTGAGGCGGATGATCGTCTCCACCGAGCGGTCCATGGAGCCGAGATGGACCGGCATGTGCGGCGCGTTGGCGACCAGCCGTCCGTCGCCGTCGAAGACCGCGCAGGAGAAGTCGAGCCGCTCCTTGATGTTGACCGAATAGGCGGTGTTCTGCAGCACGACGCCCATCTGTTCGGCGATCGACATGAAGAGGTTGTTGAAGACCTCGAGCATCACCGGGTCGGCCTCGGTGCCGATGGCGGCGCGCTTGGGCAGCGGCACGACGCGCGCCGAGCACGATCGCGTCGCGGGCGGTGACCGTCGCCTGCCAGCCGGGCTCGACCATGATCGTCTGGTGCGGCTCGATGATCAGCGCTGGGCCCTTGACCGCATGCCCCGGCTTGAGGGCGTCGCGCAGGAAGACGCGCGCCGTCCGCCAGGCGCCGGCGCTGTAGATGCGCACGTCGCTGTGGGCGTGCGGCTCGTCGTCGGCGAGCGCCTGTTCCGGCTCCTCGATGTCGGCGCCGCCGCCGACGGCCTCGACTTCGAAGCTCTCGACCATGATCGCCTTGTCGGCGAAGACGAAGCCGAACTGCTTGCGATGCGCCGCCTCGAAATCCCTGACCATGGCGAGGACCGGGAGGAGGGCGCCGCCGTCGCGCCGTCCGGCGCGCTGCATCACCGTCACCGGAATCGGCGTATCGGTGCCGTCGTAGCGCAGATGGGCGCGGGCGATGATCGTGATTTCGGAATAGTCGACGCCCTGCGCCTCAAGCTCCGCCGCAGCTTCGTCCTCGAGCGCCAGTTCGAGCCCGGCGAGCGTCGTCTCGATGCCCGGCTCCGACCTGCGCCATCACCGCCCGGTTGCGGGTGGCGCGGATGTCGGCGAGCCCCATGCCATAGGCGGAGAGCACGCCGGAATGGGGGTGGATGAGTACCGTCCTGATGCCGAGCGTGTCGGCCACCAGGCAGGCGTGCTGGCCGCCGGCGCCGCCGAAGCAGTTGAGCGCATATTCGGTGACGTCGTAGCCGCGCTGGACGGAGATCTTCTTGATGGCATTGGCCATGTTCTGCACGGCGATGTGCAGGAAGCCGTCGGCGATCTCTTCGGCGCTGCGCCCGTCGCCGATTTCCTGCGCCAGACGGTCAAAAGCGGTACTGACGGCCGCCGCGTCGAGCGGTTCGTCGCCGGCGGGGCCGAAGACGTGCGGAAAGAACTCCGGCTTGAGCTTGCCGACCATGACATTGGCATCGGTCACGGTCAGCGGACCGCCGCGCCGGTAGCAGGCCGGACCGGGATCGGCACCGGCCGAATCCGGGCCGACCTGATAGCGGCCCTGCGCATATTTCAGAATCGAGCCGCCGCCGGCGGCGACCGTGTGGATGCGCATCATCGGCGCGCGCATCCTCACCCCGGCGACCTCGGTCTCGAAGGCGCGCTCATAGTCGCCGTCATAGTGCGACACGTCGGTCGAGGTGCCGCCCATGTCGAAGCCGATGACCTTGGCGAAGCCGGCGCGCCGCGCCGTCTCGATCGCCGCCACCACGCCGCCGGCCGGGCCGGAGAGGATGGCGTCCTTGCCCTGGAACAGATCGGCGGCCGTCAACCCGCCCGAGGACTGCATGAACATCAGGCGGGGGCGTCGCCGGTAGTCCCCGACTTCTTCTCCCTCCCCCTGAAAGGGGAGGGTCGGCGCTCAGCGCCGGGGAGGGGTCATTCTCGCCGGGGGCCATGACCCCCACCCGGTTGGCTTCGCCAACCGACCTCCCCCTGTCAGGGGGAGGAGAAGAGGCGCCCCCCAGTTCCCCCGCCACCCGGTCGACATAGCGCCTGAGGATCGGTGACAGATAGGCATCGACCACGGTGGTGTCGCCGCGCCCGACCAGCTTGATCAGCGGCGAGACTTCGTGACTGACCGAGACCTGTGGAAAGCCCATCGCGCGCGCCAGATCCGCCACCTGGCGCTCGTGCTCGGGGTAGCGCCAGGCATGCATGAAGACGATTGCGACCGAGCGGATGCCGGCGTCCCAGGCGTCTTGCAGGTCGGCACGCACGGCGGCGAGGTCGGGCGACGCCTCCACCGTGCCATCGGCGCGCACGCGCTCGCTGACTTCGGCGACGCGCTCGTAGAGCATCTCGGGCTTGACGATCCGCCTGGCGAAGATTTCGGGGCGCGCCTGGTAGCCGATCTCGAGCGCATCGCGGAAGCCGCGTGTGACGAGCAAAGCCACGCGGTCGCCCTTGCGCTCGAGCAGGGCATTGGTGGCGACCGTGGTGCCCATCTTCACCGCGGCGATCAGGCCGGGCGGGATCGGCGCCCCGTCGGCGACCCCGATCAGCCGGCGGATGCCGGCAATCGCCGCGTCGGCATAGGCTTGCCGGTTCTCGGAGAGCAGCTTGGCGACCCGGATGGCGCCTTGCGGGTCACGCGCCACCACGTCGGTGAAGGTGCCGCCGCGGTCGATCCAGAAGTCCCATTTGCCCGTGTTTCCGTCGGTCAAGCGGCCGGCCTCCGATTGTCGGTTGCCATGACTGACACGTTCCGAGCGGCCGCCTCAAGGCCCCTCTGCATCGTTGCCCTAGGAATGACGCGCTTCGGGCGATAGCATCGCCCCGACGACGTGTTGGAGTAGCATTCATATGCGTGGCATCCGGCCCCTGGTGGCCGCTTTTATCCTGGTCCTTTCGGCGGGAACGGCGTGGGCCGTCTGTCCCGGTCTGGACGTCCAGTTCGAGGATTCCTTCGATCAGTTCAAACCGAGCTGGGGCGACCCGTCGGCCGACGTGAAGGTCGAAAACGGCAACATGATCCTGGCGCCCGCCTCCGGCACCTATGTGTGGCGGGCCAATTCGGCGGGGCTCTACGACGATATCGACATGTGCGTGACGGTCACCACGTTGACCGCGGTCGATCCGCTGGACGCCAAGGCCGGGCTGATGTTCTGGTACGAGGACGTCAACAATTTCTACGTGTTCGAGGTTGCGCCCAACGGCCGCGCCTCGGTCTGGCGCCGGCAGCGCGGCAAGTGGTTGGAGCAGGTGAAGTGGGCCGATTCCGCAGCGGTCAACAAGGGCGACGGCGGCATCAACGAGTTGCACGTGACCACGGTCGGCAATGACGCGACCTTCTATGTCAACGGCACCGAGTTCAAGAAGATCTCCGGCTCGCCGCCCGAAAAAGGCCAGGAGATCGGCCTGTTCGCCGCTTCGCCCGACCAGGGCCAGGCGTCGTTCGCCTTCGAGGGCCTCAAGGTCACCAAACCGTAAGGGCCTGGCCAGGGTTTGAGGCCGGCCACCGACAGCCGGCATAGGCTTGCCCCATCTTGCGCCGTGATCGTGATTGGACGAGGCTCGGGCCCACGATGACGATATGGAACTGGATCGGTCAGGCGGCACAGGGCGGGGCCGGGGCGTTCAGCGCGCTCTTCGGCTGGGCCGGAGGCTTGCTCGTCGGCGATCCGGCGACACGGCGCCAGGTATCCTTCTCGGTGGCGCTGATCGCGCTGTCGGCCAAGATGGCCAAGGCCGACGGCATCGTCACCGCCGACGAGGTCGCCGCCTTCCGGCGGGGCTTTGCGGTGCCGCCGGGCGAGGAGCGCAATGTCGAGCGCCTGTTCGATCTCGCCCGTCAGGACGTCGCCGGCTTCGAGACCTATGCCCGGCGCGTCGCCGAACTCTATGACGACGATTGCTGCCCTCTGGAAGACGTGCTCGACGGCCTGTTCGTCATCGCCAAGGCCGATGGCGCCGTGCATGAAGCCGAGATGGCCTATCTGGAGCAGGTGGCGACGATCTTCGGCTTCAGCCACGCCGACTTCGAGCGGATCGCCGCACGCCACGTCGTGCCGGAGGAGGGCGATCCCTACCTGATCCTCGGGGTCGGCCGCGACTGGCCGTTCGACCGCATCCGTCGCCACTATCGCCAGCTGGTGGTCGAGAACCATCCCGACAAGGTAATCGCACGCGGACTACCGGAGGAATTCGTGGCGGTTGCCAATGATCGCCTCGCGGCGATCAATCGTGCCTGGGAGCGCATCGAGATGGAGCGTGGGCGCATGGCGCCGGCCTAGGCCGTTCGAAACGGGGCGACACCATGACGACGCAGCCGACCTACGAACAGCGGCCCTCGCCCAATCACGGGCAGCGTGTCGGCACCCATCCGGTCGATATCCTGCTTCTGCATTATACCGGCATGGCCTCGGAGGAGGGCGCCCTGGCCTGGCTTACCAGTCCCGATTCCCAGGTCTCCGCCCATTATCTCGTCGGCGAGGATGGCCGCATCGTTCAGATGGTCGAGGAAGACGCGCGCGCCTGGCATGCCGGTGCGGCGTTCTGGGCCGGCGAGACCGACATCAATTCGCGTTCGATCGGCGTCGAGATCGCCAATCCCGGTCACGAATTCGGCTATCGCGGCTTCCCGCATGTGCAGATCGCGGCGGTGATCGCGCTCTGCCGCGGCATCCTCGCCCGCCATCCGATACCCCCCGAGCGCGTGCTCGCCCATTCCGACGTGGCGCCTGCACGCAAGAAGGATCCCGGCGAGCTGTTTCCGTGGGGCGAACTCCATGCGGCCGGCATCGGCCACTGGATCATGCCGGAACTGGTCACCGCCGGCCCGCAGCTCGAACACGGCGACAGCGGCCCCGAGGTCGCCAGCCTCAAGCAACGATTCCGCAATTACGGCTATCGCCTTGGCGGCGAATCCGAATTCGACGATGAGACCGCCGCGGTGGTGCGCGCCTTCCAGCGCCATTTCCGCCCGGCGCTGGTCGACGGCATCGCCGACGTCTCGACCGTCACAACCCTCGACAGGCTCTCCGCCGCGCTTCGCTAGCGCGGCGAAACAGCCATTTGTCAGGCGGTCTGCGGCCACGCCAGCGACGCCGCGCCGTCGGCCCCGGGCTTGCGCTCGAGCCGGGGGCCGAACCGCCACACGATCAGGCCTGCCCAGGCGACATAGATGGCGGTCAGGAAGGCAACGAACGGCATGCGGTCGGGGCCGGCGAAGATTTCCTGGAAGAAGCCGGCGCCGAGATAGTTATGGGTGAAGTGGACGATGACCACCGGCCACACGCTGCCGCCGGCGACATAGAGCCAGGCGTAGACGACGCTCACCGCCACGATCGCAACGGCGATCAGCCACGGATCCTGGCCTGAGATGAACAGCGGCAGGTGCCAGATCGCCACGCCGAGGCCGATCCACAGGCTGGCGGCGAGCGGCGGCATGGTCTTCTGCAGCTCGTGCTGGCCGTGGCCGCGGAAGGTGACCTCCTCGGGCAGCGGACCATCGACGAGTACGATGCCGAGATAGAAGGCGAGGTCGGCGAGGCCGTAGGTCGGCGGCGCGCCGGCCGGGGTGCCGATGGCGATGGCGAAGATGGTCGACAGCGCCGCGATGCCGAGCGGGCCGAAAAACGCCGCGGCATAGACCCACAGCGGCGCGCGGAAGCGCGCGACGCGTTTCAGCCACGCGGTCAGGCCGGCGCGGCCCTCGGTTGCGAGGATGACGATCGGCGCCGCGATCAGCGGGCCGAGGGCGAAATTGGTCGCGTCGCCGCCGTGGAAATAGGCGATGGCGAAAGGCCACCAGGTGAAGAGGCAGGCGAGCGCAAAGAACAGCGCAATGCGAAGTTGGACTGGCATGGGTGTCGCGCCCCAAAGGTTCGGATTGTCGTGGAATGATGCCGCGCGGGCCACGCGTCGGGGTGGCGCCATGCCGGCGGCATCGTGTGGCGCGGGCATGCCACACTGCGGTGAGTTGTGCTGTGACCCCGGTTACACGTGGCGGCCCTGCCGCCAGGCCCTTGACCGGCGGCGGCGGCAATGCCATCTCCGGCCGGTCAGTCGGCCGGACGGCCGCTCCGGCAAGGGCCGAAAGGTCGCCGGGGAGGAAAGTCCGGGCTCCACGGAAACACGGTGCCGGCTAACGGCCGGCGGGGGCGACCCCAGGGAAAGTGCCACAGAAAGCAAACCGCCTGCCGAAGCTCGAAAGGGTGAAGGCGGGTAAGGGTGAAAGGGTGGGGTAAGAGCCCACCGCGGGACCGGCAACGGGACCGGCACGGTAAACCCCACCGGGAGCAAAACCGAATAGGGACGGCGTGGGGCGATGAGCCCCGGCAGGTTTCCAGGCCAGCCGTCCGGGTAGGTTGCACGAGGCGTCCGGCAACGGGCGCCCTCCAGAGGAATGGCCGTCACGCGGGTCACAAGCCCGCCATACAGAACCCGGCTTACAGGCCAACTGGCATCATCTGAGGCGCCGTCGACCCGCAAGGTCGGCGGCGTCGCCATTTTAGGGCGCGCGGCGCCGAGACTTGCTTCAGGCTCCTTCTCCCTCCCCTGAAAGGGGAGGGTCGCCGCGCAGCGGCGGGGAGGGGTCGCCATCGTCCTGGTGCATGACCACCAGCCGGTTGGCTTCGCCGACCGATCGCCCTGCCGCAAGGGGGAGGAGAGATGCGGAGGTTTCTGTCGCGAAGGTGGCGTCAGCCACCCGGCCTGTAACCGTCGGTTAGCGTGCCGAGAAAGGCCACCAGGTCGGCGATCTCGGCGTCGCTGAGCGCCGGCTGGTCGCCGCGCCTGCGGTCGAAAGGCGGATCGACGACGTCGACATTGCCGCGATAGCGCGGCGGCAGGTCGTCGTATTTCTCGATCCTGCCGTCGGCGGCGCGCGGATAGATCTTCTCCGGCTGGGTCTCGCGCAGCATGTAGAAGCGCACCACGTCCCGCAGTGTCGTGTAGACGCCTTGTGGAAGAAGGCATGGCGCGTGGCGACGTTGCGCAGCGTCGGTGTCTTGAACAGACCGCAATTGGCCGCCTGCTTGGCGTAGACGTCGTCGCGCAGCGGTCCGCACACGCCGAGATCGAAGAAACGCGGGTCGGCATTGGCGGGGATCGCCGGATTGCGCGGCACGCCAAGCGCTTCATATTCGTAATCGGTGAAGACCGGCGGTGTGCCGTCGGCGCCGGGCTTGTCGAGATGGCAGGCGGCGCAATTGCCCTTCTTCGGATCGTCGAAGAGTTTTAGCCCGCGCGCTTCCGCCGGGGTCAGCGTGGCCTCGCCCTTGAGGTAGAAGTCGTATTTGCTGGTGAAGGGGTGGAAGGAGGGGTCTTCCGTCTCGAAGCGCGCCAGGGCGAAGCCGGCTTCGTTGACAGTTGCCGCTTCGTCGGCAAGCACGCTTCTGCCGAACAGCGCGGCGATGGCCGGCCCGTAGCCGGCCTTGAGCGCCTGGTAGAGCGCGTGCTGGTTGGTGGCCATCTCGAAGGGCGAATAGAGCGGCCCGAGCACCTGCTCCTGAAGCGTGTCGGCGCGCCCGTCCCAGAACATGCCGCCCTCCGGCACGATGTCGTTGCCGTTGCCGGACTTGGGTGCGCGGTTGTGGGTGGCCGCGGTGAGCAGCGATCTGGTGTCGGCGGCATTGCCGGCGGCGACCGCCGCGACTTCGGCCATGGGCGAGGTCTCGTTGAGGTCGGAGGTCGCGGTCTCCGGCCCGATCTCGAAGGGCGGGGTGAGGACCTTGTAGGCGAGGCTCGGCGTGGCCCTGAGACCCGGCCGGTCGCGGTCGGCTCCGCCCAGCTGCACCGCCAGATCGTTGGCCGGCGCATAATGGTGGTCGGGGTCGTGGCAGACGGCGCAGGACATGGTGCCCGAGGCCGACAGCGTCGGATCGAAGAACAGCGTGCGGCCGAGTTCGGCAACGGCGCTCAGCGGCGGCGTCCTGGCGACCGTCACCGCTGGTGCGGCCGCGACGAGGCGATGAGCCGGCAGCAGGGCCGCGCCCGCGAGCACCAGGCCCGCGAGCGCGACTGACTGCACGGCAGGCCCGAAAGCATGCCGCTTCATGGGCGTCGGCCTCAGCTCTTGGCTTCGCCGGTCTTGGCGTCGAGCATCAGGGCCGGGGTCGAGGCCTTCCAGTCGAACATGGGGTCGAGCGTGCCGGCGATGGCATCGAACGAGCCCTGGCCGATACGCTCGCCGCCCAGCCAGTTGTCCTCGATGAAGCGGGTCACCGAGCTCTGGTCGGTCAGGGTGTGGTCGACATAGTTGACCTTGGCATAGGGCGACACGACCAGCAGCGGCTGGCGGGTGCCGTAGCCGCAGCGGCCCTCGACCGGCACGCCGTCGATGCCGGCGAGCGGGGTGCCGTTGGAGCAGGCGTCGCCGTTCAGCACGTCGTAGCCGGCCACCGGGATGTTGGACGGGTTCACGATGGCGTGGGCGTGGTCGTACCAGCCGTCGGAATCATCGTAGAGGATGACGATGGCCGTCGACTTCCAGTCCGGCGTCTGCTCGATCCTGTTGACCGCGTCGACGACGAAGTCTGCTCGTCGAGCGGGTCGGAATAGCCGGCGTGGCCGTCCTGGTAGGCCGGCGCCTTGAGGAAGCTGACTGCCGGGAAGTTGCCCGCCTGGAGGGCCGCCCAGAAATCGGTCATGTCGTACTGGTGGTTGGCGCCGCCGTCGTTGGCGGTGCCGATGGCCGCGACCGAGCTCGGCCGGACATGCTGCAGGTTGGCCGTCGACAGGTAATACTGGAACGGCTGGTGGTGCGGGATGTAGTCCTTGCTCTTGGCATTGATGTAGGGCGAGGTGGTCGAGCGGGCGCAGCCGGTCGAGCCGTCGGCATTGGTGGCCGTCAGGTCGAAGCCGCCCTCGAAGAAGCCCCAGCTGATGCCCTTGGCGTTGAGCAGGTCGCCGATGTTCCTGCCGGCCATCAGCGCCGTCGGGTACTTCGGATTGGAGCAGACGTCGCCGGTCGGGTCGAGGTCGCTGATCATCGTCCAGTTGCCGTGGCCGTCGGGAACGACACGGCCGCCGTCATAGGTGCCGTCCTTCTCCAGAGTGTAGCCCTTCGGCAGGATCATGCCGTTGGTCTGACCCGAGACCAGGTTGATGGCGCCCGGCGTCGACGGCCCGAAGGTGGTCGAATAGGAATTGTCGCTCATGGCGAAGTGCTGGGCGTAGTTCCACAGCGCGGTGACGGTGTTGCCGTCGTAGTAGCCCATCACCAGGCCCTTCGAGCCGAAGGCGCCGGCGCCGCCCTTGGTGCCCTTGCCCGTGAACTTCGGGAAGAGGTCCATCTTGAAGTTGTTATAGGCGGCCTGCTCGGCGGTGTAGCCGTGGTTCTGGTCGGCGGTGCCGGCCTGGGTGCGGTCGAGGCGGAAGGGAGCGGCCGCGTCGGCGCCGTTGTCGGCATTGGTCTTGTTGGGGTTGTTTTCGAGCAGGCCGGCCTTGGCCAGCGTGTCGATGTCGGTCGGCGTATTCGCGGCGGCGCTGAAGGCCGGCTCGCCATCGGGGTTGGTCGCCTTCGGATAGGTGGCGAAGTAGTGATCGAAGGAGACGTTCTCCTGGAAGATCACGACCAGGTGCTTGATCGGCGTTGCGGTCGACAGGGGGGCGGCGCCGGCGGCCTGGGCGGCGAAAGCAAGAGCGACCGCGCTGACGCCGGTCAGCGCGGCATGTCGGAAATGTCGGACCATCGAGAGGATTCCCGGCTTGGTGTGATGTCGCCCGAGGCGCTTGTTAGCGGCGCTGCATGTCACTTGGGTGAAACATAGATGACTATGCCACGTCAGAAAACGTCGCGCCAAAGCCACGCCCTGTCTCCTTCAGCGCCGGCCGCGCTCGTCTGAACCGTTTCTTAAGCCTAACCGTTGCTGAATGAGGTGCGCCCGTGTCGCCGGTCGCAACCGAAACCCAGCGCTTTCCTTGACGGCCCGCGAAATCCCATGATATCCCATGAAATCCCGGAAGCAGGCCGGCGCGTCGCCGGTCAACCGGCCGACAGCGCGGGGGTCATCGTGAAGCGCGCCAAGGCTTTCCGGCCGGCTTATCGCCGGTTCTCCCGGGATGACACGACCGGCGGGTGCCTGTGCCTGCCGGGTGAGACGGGCGAGGGCGATGGACGAGTTCGTTTCCACCTTCACGAACCGGCTGGACGCCAAGGGTCGCGTGTCGATTCCGGCGCCGTTCCGGGCCGTGCTGGCGGTGGACGGATTCGACGGTCTCTATTGCTGTCCGACCCTCGACCAGCAGGCGATCGATGCCGGGGGCAACCGTCTGCGTCAGGTGATCGGCGCAAGCATCTCGAATTTCGAGCCTTTCTCCGAGGATCACGAGCTCCTGTCGACGACGCTGATCGGCGACAGCGAGATCCTCAGAATAGACCAGGATGGCCGCGTCGTGCTGACCGACACGATCAAGGCCCATGCCGGCATCGGCGACCGGGTCACCTTCGTCGGCCAGGGCTACAAGTTTCAGATCTGGGAGCCGGAGCGTTTCGCAGCATACCGGGAAGAGGCAAAGAACCGGTTGCGCGACCTGCGAAAACGCCTGGCACCAGGCCATCGCGCGACGGGCGCACATCAGAGGACTGGGGAATGAATACGGCGGGCAGCGGCGTTGACGCGACCGACGCCGCTGGCGGACTGGCCCGCCATGTCCCTGTGATGGTTGAGGAGGTTGTTCACTTCCTCGCGCCCGGCGCCGATGGCACTTTCATTGACGGCACCTTCGGAGCGGGCGGCTATTCGGCCGCCCTTCTTGCCCGCGGCGCCGATGTCATCGCCATCGACCGCGACCCGACCGCCATCGCCGCCGGTGGCGAACGCGCGCGCGCCGCGGCCGGCCGGCTGACGCTGGTCGAAGGCCGTTTCTCCGCGCTTGACGAGATCGCCCGCGCCCATGGCCGCGAGCGCGTCGATGGCGTCGTGCTCGATATCGGCGTCTCCTCCATGCAGGTGGATACGGCGGCGCGCGGCTTCTCCTTCCGCGGCGAAGGCCCGCTCGACATGCGCATGGGTGGCGAAGGTCCGACCGCGGCCGATGTCGTCAACCACATGGAAGCGCGAGATCTGGCGCGGGTCATCGCCGTGCTCGGCGAAGAGAAGAAGGCGCGCGCCGTGGTGCGGGCCATCGAGAAGGCACGGGCGGAGAAGCCGCTCACCGGTACGGTCGAACTCGCCAATATCGTCGGGCGTGCCGTCGGCGGCCGGCGCGATGCCGCCATCCATCCGGCGACGCGCACCTTTCAGGCGCTGCGCATCTTCGTCAATCGCGAGCTGGACGAGCTGGCCGAGGCGCTTGCCGCCTCCGAACGCGTGCTTGCCGAAGGCGGGCGGCTGGTCGTCGTCTCCTTCCATTCGCTCGAGGACCGCATCGTCAAACGATTCCTCGCCGATCGCTCGGCAAGCAAGAGCGGCGGCTCGCGGCATCGTCCGGATGTGGCGGTGGCCGAGCCGACCTTCACCCTGCTGGCGCGCGGCGTGGTGAGCCCGGGCCCGGCGGAGATCGCCGCCAATCCGCGCGCCCGCTCGGCCCGCCTGAGGGCGGCGGCGCGAACCGCGGCACCGGCGCGGCCGCTCGACAAGGCTGCGCTTGGCGTGCCCGCTTTGCCGGCATTCGATGGGGAAAAGTGAACCATGGGTCGCATCATCAACCTGATCCTGCTGGCCGCGATGATCGTCGGCGCGGCGGTCACCTATGACATGAAGCACAAGGCGGAACTTGCCGCCGATCGGGTGGCCACGCTGCAAAGCAAGATCGCCAAGGAGAAGGACGAGATCGTCCTGCTCAAGGCCGAGTGGAGCATGCTGACGCAGCCGGCGCGCCTGCAGGCGACGATCGAGAAATACGCCGATCACTTCCAGCTCCAGCCGTTCTCGCCGGATCAGATCGCCACCATCGACGAGATCCCGCTGAAGCCGGTCACCATCGACGACAAGGCGGCCGAAAGACTGGCGCGCATCGCGGCGCAGGCGCCGATGCAGATCCGCTAGGCCGGTCAGACAGGGAGGCGAACGGCATATCCGATGTCCGCGATTGAGCAGCAGCTGGGCCCGATTTCGGAACCGCGCGTCATGCGGGCGGTGAGCCGCAGCGCGCCCAGGCCGGCCGTCGCGGTCGCCGGCGACCCGGTGCGCCGGCGCATCCGTGTCGTCGTCGTGGTCTTTGCGCTGGCCTATCTCGCGCTCATCGGCCGGCTGGTCATGTTCGGCCTCGATACGCCGGTCGGCGGGCGCGGCTACGACCCCAACGCCGCCATCGCCACCAGCCGTCCGGACATCGTCGACCGCAACGGCGAGATCCTGGCGACCGACATCAACATGTCGTCGGTGTATGCCGAGCCGCGCAACATCCTCGATCCCGACGAGGCGACCGAACTGATCACCAGCGTTCTGCCCGACCTTGATGCCAAGGCGCTCAGAGCCAGGCTGTCGACCAATGCCGGCTTCGCCTGGATCAAGCGCGAGATCACGCCCGAGCAGCAGCGTCAGATCCACTCCCTCGGCATCCCCGGTATCGGCTTCCTCTCCGAGAAGCGCCGCTTCTATCCCGGCGGGCCGATGGCCTCGCACATCCTCGGCCTGGTCAATATCGACAACCAGGGCATCTCCGGCATGGAGAAATATATCGACGACCATGGGCTCGGCGACCTGCACGCGGCCGGTTTCGCGCGCGGCGGCGACCTCGAGCCGGTGCGCCTGTCGATCGATGTCCGCGTCCAGCACATCCTGCGCGACGAGCTGGCCAAGGCAATGGACAAGTTCAGCGCGCTCGGCGCTGCCGGCGTCGTGCTCAACGCGCATACCGGCGAAGTCCTGGCGATGGCCTCGCTGCCCGACTACAACCCCAACGATCCGGTCAATGCGCTCAAGCCGGACCGGCTCAACCGCATGACCGCCGGCGCCTACGAGCTGGGTTCGGTGTTCAAGAGCTTCACCTTCGCTGCGGCGCTCGACAGCGGCGCGGTGAAGATGAGCGACGTCATCGACGCCAGCCACCCGATCCATGCCGGCGGCTTCACCATCCATGATTTCCACGGCAAGTACCGTCCGCTCACCGTGCCGGAGGTGTTCATCTACTCCTCCAACATCGGTGCCGCCCACATGGCGATGAAGGTCGGCACGCCGGGCATGCAGCAGTATCTCAAGCGCTTCGGCCTGACGACCAAGCTGAAGACCGACCTGCCGGAAGTGGCCTCGCCCATCCTGCCCAAGCGCTGGACCGACCTGACGACGATGAACATCGCCTTCGGCCAGGGCCTCGCCGTCACCCCGATGCAGACGGCGGTGGCCGACGCGGCGCTGGTCAATGGCGGCTGGCTCATCCCGCCGACCTTCGAGCCGCGCGATGCGGCACAGGCGAGGGCCATGGCGACCCAGATCATCAAGCCGGAAGTCAGCCAGGACCTGCGCTACCTGTTCCGCCTCAACGTCCTCAAGGGCTCCGGCCGCAACGCCGCGGTGCCGGGCTATATGGTCGGCGGCAAGACCGGCACGGCACAAAAAGTCGTCAACGGCCGTTATTCCAACACACAGAGGCTGAATTCTTTCCTGGCTGCCTTCCCGATCGACAACCCGCAATACGTCGTGCTCGTTGTGCTTGACGATCCGCAACGGGCGAAAGAGGGTGGCGGCACAACGGCGGGTTCCAATGCGGCTCCGACCGTCGGCGCGGTTATCCGCCGTTCGGCGGCGTTGCTCGGGGTCGAGCCACGCAAGGACGAGGGGGTCGAAGCCTTGCTGGTGTCCAATTGAACCTGCCGCGGTAAGGGATGCGGCACATGAAACGCACAACCGGACGACTGCAGTGTCGATGCATCTTGGAGACCTTGCCGCAGCTGCCGGACTGACGCTTTCCACTGGCATCGGGGCGATCGAGATCGGCGGGCTGGTGGCCGACAGCCGCAAAATCGCGCCCGGCGACCTGTTCGCGGCGCTGCCCGGCAGCGCCGCCGATGGCGCCCGTTTTGCCGGCGAAGCGGTGGCCCGCGGTGCGGTCGCGGTGCTGGCGCCCGATGGCGCCGAACTCGACCTGCCGGCCGAGGTCGCGGTCCTGCGTGCCAGCGAGCCGCGCCACGCGCTCGCCTTGATGGCGGCGCGCTTCTATCCGCGCCAGCCGGACTGTCTGGTCGCGGTCACCGGGACCAGCGGCAAGACCTCGGTCGCCGCCTTCGCGCGCCAGATCTTCGCCGCCGCCGGCCATGAGGCGGCAAGCCTCGGCACCGTCGGCGTGGTCAGCCGCCGGCGCAGCCAGTACGGCAACCTCACCACGCCCGATCCGGTGGCGCTGCACGCCGAACTCGACCGGCTGGCCGGCGAGGGGGTCACCCATGCCGCCCTGGAAGCCTCCAGCCACGGCCTCGACCAGCACCGGCTCGACGGCATCCGCATCGTCGCCGCCGGCTTCACCAATCTCGGCCGCGACCACATGGACTACCACCCGACGGTGGAGGCCTATCTCGCCGCCAAGCTCAGGCTGTTCACCGACATCCTGCCGGGCGATGGCACTGCGGTGATCGAAATGGACGGTGCCCGCGGTGCCGATGTCGCCGCGGTTGCCCAGAAGCGCGGCCAGAAACTCATCCGCATCGGCTGGGTGGGCAGCGAAATCCGTTTCCTTGGCCTGGCCGCCGAGGGCTTCCGTCAGCGCCTGCGGCTCTCGGTCTTCGGCACCAAGCGCGATCTTCTCCTGCCGCTCGCCGGCGCCTTCCAGGCGTCCAATGCGCTGGTCGCCGCGGGGCTGGCCATCGGTGCCGGCATCGAAGTCGACACCGCCATCGACGCGCTGGCCGAACTGGAGGGTGCCCCGGGCCGGCTGGAGATGGTCGGCCAGAAACGGAACGGCGCGCTCGTCTTCATCGACTATGCCCACAAGCCCGATGCGCTGGTCAGCATGCTGCAGACGCTCAAGCCGATGGCGCGCGGCCGGCTGATCGTCGTCTTCGGCGCCGGCGGCGACCGCGATACCGGCAAGCGCCCGCTGATGGGCAAGGCCGCGGCCGACAACGCCGACGTGGTGATCGTCACCGACGACAATCCGCGCTCGGAGGACCCGGCCGCCATCCGCAAGGCGATCCTGGCCGCGGCACCCGACGCGATCGAGATCGGCGACCGCGGCGAGGCGATCGCCCGCGCCATCGCCATGCTCGGGCCGAACGACGTGCTCTGCGTCGCCGGCAAGGGGCACGAGACCGGCCAGATCATCGCCGGTCGCACGACCCATTTCTCCGATCACGAAGCGGTGGCAGAAGCGCTTGCCGCCGAGGCGGTCGCATGACCTCGCCGCTGTGGACCTGGGACGCCTTCCTCGGTGCCACCGGCGGCCGGCCGTTCGGGCCGCCGCCGTCGGCGATTGCCGGCATTTCCATCGACAGCCGCACGATCCGCCCCGGCGAGGCCTTCTTCGCCATTCGCGGCGACACCCATGACGGCCACGATTACGTCTCGATCGCGCTGGCCGCCGGTGCCGCCACGGCCGTGGTCAGCGAGGACCGCCTCGCCGGGCTCGGCCGCATCACCGGTTCGCTGACCGTCGCCCACGGCGTGCTCGAGGCCCTCACCGGCGTCGGCATCGCCGCGCGCCTGCGCTCCCATGCGCGTATCGCCGCCGTCACCGGCAGCGTCGGCAAGACCACCACCAAGGAGATGCTCGCCGCGGCGCTTGCCGCCGAGGGCGCGGTCCATTTTTCGCCGGCCTCGTTCAACAATCACTGGGGCGTGCCGCTGACGCTCGCCCGCATGCCGCGCGAGGCGCAATACGGCATCTTCGAGATCGGCATGAATCATCCGGGCGAGATCGAACCGCTCACCCGCATGGTGCGCCCGCAGGTGGCGATCGTCACCACGGTCGAGCCGGTCCACCTCGAATATTTCAAGGATGTGGAAGCGATCGCCCGCGCCAAGGGTGAGATCTTCTCGGGCCTGGAACCGGGCGGTGCGGCGGTCATCAATCGCGACAATCCGCATTACGAGCTGCTGGCGGGGCTGGCCCGCGAGGCCGGCGTCGGCGCGTATCGTCGGCTTCGGCGAGCATCCCGACGCCGAGGTGCGGCTGACCGCGGTCAATCTCAAGGAGAACGTCTCCTGCGTCGCCGCCACGGTGCTCGGCGAGGAGGTCTCCTACAAGCTCGGCGCGCCCGGGCGCCATCTCGTGCAGAACAGCCTGGCGGTGCTTGCCGCCGTCTCGCTGCTCGGCGCCGATCTGGCGCGTGCGGCCCTGGCGCTGGGCGATCTTGTCGCCGGCAAGGGCCGCGGCCAGCGCCAGCAACTTCGCGTGCCGGGCGGCACGGCGCTGCTGATCGACGAGAGCTACAATGCCAACCCGGCATCGATGGGCGCCGCGATCGCGCTGCTCGGCCAGACCGAGCCCGGGCGCAACGGGCGGCGCATCGCCATCCTCGGCGACATGCTCGAACTCGGCAACGGGGCGGAGGCGATGCATGCCGGCCTCGCCGCGCCGCTGGCCGAGGCCGGTGTCGATGCGGTCTTCCTGGTCGGGCCGCTGATGCGCGCGTTGTGGGACGCGCTGCCGGTCGGCCTGCACGGCGGCTATACCGAACGGGTCACCGACATGGAGTCGCTCGTCGTCGACGCGATTGCGCCAGGCGACGTGATCATGGTCAAGGGATCCAACGCCAGCCGCATGGGGTCGCTGGTCGAAACCATTAAGGCGCGCTTCGCTCCTGCCAGGGCCGCCATCGCAATCGCGCAGGAACGGGATCGCGCCTGATGCTTTATTTCCTCGGTGAACTGGTCGAGCACGCCTCGTTCCTCAACGTCTTCCGCTACATAACCTTCCGCACGGCCGGCGCCACAATGACGGCGCTGGTCTTCGTCTTCCTGTTCGGGCCGATCATCATCTCCGCCCTGCGCATCCGTCAGGGCAAGGGCCAGCCGATCCGCGCCGACGGCCCGGCAAGCCATCTGATGACCAAGGTCGGCACGCCGACCATGGGCGGGCTGATGATCCTCTCCGGGCTGGTCGTGTCGACGCTGCTGTGGGCCAACCTCGCCAATGTCTATGTGTGGGTGGTCCTGCTGGTGACCATCGCCTTCGGCCTCATCGGCCTCTACGACGACTATCTCAAGGTCACCAAGCAGACCGACAAGGGCTATTCGGGCAGGGCGCGTCTGGCGCTGGAATTCGGCATTGCCGGCGCGGCCTGCGTCATCCTCGCTTTGGTCGGCGAGGCGCCGCTGTCGACGTCGCTGACCTTTCCCTTCCTCAAGGAGCTGGTCGTCAATCTCGGCTGGTTCTTCGTGCCGGTCGGTGCCTTCGTCGTGGTCGGCGCCGGCAATGCGGTCAACCTCACCGACGGTCTCGATGGCCTCGCCATCGTGCCGGTGATGATCGCGGCGGCGAGCTTCGGCTTCATCGCCTATCTCTCCGGCAACGCGGTCTTCGCCGACTACCTGCAGATCCACTTCGTGCCCGGCACCGGCGAGCTGGCGGTGCTGTGCGGGGCGCTGCTCGGCGCCGGCCTCGGCTTCCTGTGGTTCAACGCGCCGCCGGCGGCGATCTTCATGGGCGATACCGGCTCGCTGGCGCTGGGCGGCCTGCTCGGCTCGGTAGCGGTGGCCACCAAGCACGAAATCATCCTGGCCATCGTCGGCGGCCTGTTCGTTGTCGAGGCGCTGTCGGTCATCATCCAGGTCGCCTCGTTCAAGCTGACGGGAAAACGCGTCTTCCGCATGGCGCCGATCCACCATCATTTCGAGGAGATGGGCTGGACCGAATCGACCATCGTCATCCGCTTCTGGATCGTCGCCGTGCTGCTGGCGCTGATCGGCCTGTCGAGCCTCAAGCTCAGGTGATGCAAGAGCCATGATCCCGGTCACCAGCTTTGCGGACAGACAGGTCGCGGTCTTCGGCCTCGGCGAGAGCGGCCGCGCGAGCGCGCTGGCGCTGGCCGCCGGCGGGGCGACGGTTGCCGCCTGGGACGACAACGAGGCCGCGGTGACGGCGGCGCGTGCCGCCGGCATCCCGATCGTCGACCTGCATGTCGCCGACTGGCGACGCTTCGCCGCGCTGGTTCTCACGCCGGGCGTGCCGCTCACCCATCCGGCGCCGCACTGGACGGTCACCAGCGCCCGCGCCGCCGGCATCGAGGTGATCGGCGATGTCGAGCTGTTCTGTCGCGAGCGCCGCCGCCATTGCCCCGATGCGCCGTTCATCGCCATCACCGGCACCAACGGCAAGTCGACCACCACCGCGCTGATCGCCCATCTCATCGCCACCGCCGGCCGCGAGGTGGCGCTCGGCGGCAATATCGGCAAGGCGGTCCTGTCGCTGCAGCCGCCGAGCCGCGGCCGCACCCATGTCATCGAGTGCTCCTCCTTCCAGATCGACCTGGCACCGAGCCTCGACCCGTCCATCGGCGTGCTCCTCAACATCACGCCCGACCACCTCGACCGCCACGGCAGCTTCGAGGCCTATGCGGCGATCAAGGAGCGGCTGGTCGCCGATTCCCGGACAGCCGTGATCGCCGTCGACGACAAGCCGTCGCAGTCGATCGCCGACCGGGTCGCGCGCGCCGGCACGCGCGTCGTGCGCGTCTCCGCCCGGCGCCCGCTGGCCGACGGCGTCTATGCCGCCGGCAGCGAGATCGTTGCGGTTGCCGATGGCGCCTCGACGCGGGTTGCCAGCCTTTCCGGCATCGGTTCGCTGCGCGGCGCTCACAATGCCCAGAACGCCGCTGCGGCGGTGGCGGTCGCCCGCGCCCTCGCCATCGATCCGGGAGCAATCGTCAGGGGCCTGCAAAGCTTTCCCGGCCTGTCGCATCGCATGGAGGAGGTCGGCCGGCGTGGCCGCGTGCTCTTCGTCAACGATTCCAAGGCGACCAATGCCGACGCCGCGGCCAAGGCGCTGGCGAGCTTCGCGCCGATCTACTGGATCGCCGGCGGCCGGCCGAAGGAGGGCGGCATTGCACCGCTCGCCGATTTCTTCCCGCGCATCGCCAAGGCCTATCTGATCGGCGAGGCGGCGGAGGATTTCGCCCGCACGCTGGGCGAGCGCGTGCCGCACGAAATGTCGGGCACGCTCGCCGCCGCGGTTAGCGCCGCAGCCGCCGATGCGGCCGAGGACAAGGCGGCGGAGCCGGTGGTGCTGCTGTCGCCGGCCTGCGCCTCCTACGACCAGTTCAAGAATTTCGAGGTGCGCGGCGAAGCCTTCCGCGCCCTCGTGCTTCAACTCGATGGGATTACCAGCCAGGGGGAGGCCGCCTGATGGTCAGCCGCGCCGATCGCAGTCAATTCGCCGAGTGGTGGTGGACCGTGGACAAATACCTGCTCGGCGCGCTCGTCGTGCTGATGCTGGGTGGCATCGTGCTGTCGTTTGCCGGCTCGCCGGCGGTCGCCGAGCGCCTCGGCTACAACAGCTTCCATTTCGTCGAGCGCCAGATCGCCTTCTTCTTCCCGGCGATCGCGGTGATGATCGCCACCTCGTTCCTGACGCCGGCGCAGGTGCGGCGGACCGCACTGATCGTGCTCGCCGTCGCCGTCGTGATGATGATGGTGACGCTGATCATCGGCGTCGAGGTCAAGGGCGCCCGCCGCTGGATCGATATCGCCGGCCTGTCGGTGCAGCCCTCCGAATTCATGAAGCCGGCATTCGTCGTCGTCGTCGCCTGGCTGTTCTCCGAGAACCGGCGCCGGCAGGACATCCCCGGCAACGTCTTCGCCATCATCCTGCTCGGCATCGTCGTCGCGCTGCTCATCGCTGAACCGGATTTCGGCCAGACCATGCTGACCACCATCGCCTGGGGGTCGCTGTTCTTCATGGCCGGGCTGTCATGGTTCTGGATCGCCGCGCTCGGCCTGCTGACCGTGGGCGGCATCGTCGTCGCCTATGAGACGATCCCCCACGTCGCCGCGCGCATCGACCGTTTCATCGCGCCGCAGTCGGGCGACACCTTCCAGATCGACAAGGCGCTCGATTCGATCATGCATGGCGGCTGGTTCGGGCAGGGGCCGGGCGAGGGCGTGGTCAAGCGCGTGCTGCCCGACGCCCATACCGATTTCATCTTCGCGGTGGCGGCAGAGGAGTTCGGCATCGTCGTGTGCATCGCTTTGGTGCTGGTCTTCGCGCTGGTCGTCTTCCGTGGCCTGTCCGGCTCGACCCGCCAGGAGGATCCCTTCGTGCGCCTTGCCGGCTCCGGTCTCGTCGTCCTCTTCGGCGTGCAGTCGGTGATCAACATCGCAGTCAACCTCAACATGATCCCGGCCAAGGGCATGACGCTGCCGTTCATCTCCTATGGCGGTTCGTCGATGGTCGCGGTCGCCTTCGGCATGGGTCTGCTGCTGGCGCTCACCCGTCGCGGGCCGGAGCCGCGGCGCATCGTGCGGCGCGTGATCGCCACGCCGCCGCCGGCGCCCAAGCCGGTGTGAACGGAAGAGGAAGATGGGCGGCATTGCACTGCTGGCGGCCGGCGGCACCGGCGGCCATCTGTTTCCGGCCGAAGCGCTGGCGCTGGAGCTGAAGAAGCGCGGCTGGCGCATTCATCTGGCCACCGACACCCGCGTCGAATCCTACGGGCAGAACTTTCCGGCGGAAGAGATCCACCGCATCGCCTCGGCGACGCTGACGCGAGAGCCGGTCGCCTTTGCGCGGGGCGTGCTCCGCCTCGGCGTCGGCTTCGTTCAGGCCTGGTCGCTGATGGGGCGCCTCAAGCCTCAGGTCGCGATCGGCTTCGGCGGCTATCCGACGCTGCCGCCGATGCTGGCCGCGGCGCGCAAGGGCGTGCCGACCGTCATCCACGAACAGAACGCCGTCATCGGCCGCGCCAACGGCTTCCTCGCCGCGCGGGTCACCGCCATCGCCACCAGCCAGGGGCAAGTGCGCGGCACCGAAAAGGTGGCTGCCAAGATCGTCCAGACCGGCAATCCGGTGCGCCCGGCCGTTCTGGCGGCGGCGGAGACGCCCTATCCGGCGCCGACCGCCGACGGCCCCTTCCGCCTGCTGGTCTTCGGCGGCAGCCAGGGGGCGCGCTTCATGTCCGATTCGGTGCCGCCGGCCATCGCGCTGCTGCCGGAGGCGCTGCGCGCGCGGCTGGCCATCGTCCAGCAGTGCCGGCCCGAGGACATGGCGCGGGTCAAGGCGGCCTATGAGGCACTCGGCGTCGATGCCTGCCTGGCGCCCTTCTTCAACGACCTGCCGCAGCGCATCGCCGGCAGCCATCTCGTCGTTTGCCGCTCCGGCGCCTCGACCACCGCCGAGCTGACCGTGATCGGCCGCCCGGCGATCATGGTGCCGCTGCCCGGCGCGGTCGATCAGGACCAGAAAGCCAATGCGCTGGTGCTGGCTGCTGCCGGCGGCGGCTGGATGGTCGAGCAGAAGGACATGACGCCGGAACGCCTCGCCGCCGATCTGGCGGCGCTGATGGCCGATCCGGCGCAGCTTTCGGCCGCTGCAGCGGCAGCGCTGAAAGCCGGACGCCCGGATGCGGTCGCACGCCTCGCCGATGTGGTAGAGCGTGTCGCAGCCGGCGCCTCTGCCGGTCGGGAATCTGGGGTAGCGCCGTGAAAATGGGTTTGGACATCGGGCCGGTGCATTTCGTCGGCATCGGCGGCATCGGCATGAGCGGCATCGCCGAGGTGCTGGTCAATCTCGGCTATCGCGTGCAGGGCTCGGACCTGTCCGACAATGCCAATGTCCAGCGTCTGCGCGAGAAGGGCATCGCCATCGCCATCGGCCATGACGCCGCTAATCTCGGCGACGCCAAGGTCGTGGTCGTGTCGTCGGCGATCAAGCGCGGCAATCCCGAGCTCAAGGCGGCGCGCGAGCGCCTGCTGCCGGTGGTGCGCCGCGCCGAGATGCTGGCCGAGCTGATGCGGCTGAAACAGGCGGTCGCGGTTGCCGGAACCCACGGCAAGACGACCACGACGTCGATGGTGGCGGCGCTGCTCGATGCCGGCGGCTTCGATCCGACCGTCATCAATGGCGGCATCATCAATGCCTACGGCACCAATGCGCGCATGGGCGACAGCGATTGGATGGTGGTCGAGGCCGACGAGAGCGACGGCACCTTCGTCAAGCTGCCGGCCGATGTCGCCCTGGTCACCAATATCGATCCCGAGCACCTCGACCATTACGGCAGCTTCGACCGCGTGCGCGAAGCCTTCCGCCAGTTCGTCGAGAACGTGCCCTTCTACGGCTTTGCCGTCATGTGCATCGACCACCCGGAAGTGCAGGCGCTGATCGGACGCATCGAGGACCGCCGCATCGTCACCTATGGCGCCAGCCCGCAGGCCGACGTGCGCTACACCGACCTGCGCGTCGAGGGCGGCCGCTCGGTCTTCACCGCGATCATCGGCGACCGCCAGGGCGGCGAGCGCACGCGCGATCGAGAACCTGTCGATCGCCATGCCGGGCGAACACAATGTCCAGAACGCCACCGGGGCGCTGGCCGTCGCCCATCACCTCGGCGTCTCCGACAAGGCCATCGCCACCGGCATGGCCGCCTTCGGCGGGGTCAAGCGCCGCTTCACCCAAACCGGTTCATGGAACGGCGCCGCGATCATCGACGATTACGCCCACCACCCGATCGAGATCGCTGCCGTGCTCAGGGCCGCCCGCTCGGTGGCCAAGGGCAGGGTGATCGCCGTCGTCCAGCCGCACCGCTACACCCGCCTGCGCGACCTCTTCGACCAGTTCTGCACCTGCTTCAACGACGCCGACGTGGTCATCGTGGCGCCGGTCTATCCGGCGGGAGAGACGCCGATCGAAGGCATCGACCGCGACCATCTGGTCGAGGGCCTGCGCGTGCGCGGCCATCGCGACGCCCGCGCGCTCGCCGGCCCGGAAGCACTCGCCCCCGCCATCGCCGAACTCGCCCAACCGGGCGATTATGTCGTCTGCCTCGGCGCCGGCTCGATCAGCCAATGGGCCTATGCGCTGCCTGGCGAACTGGCGAAGCGCGGCGGCAGCGCCTAGATTGTTGCCCATGAGCGACACCGAAACCGTCCTTGTCCGTGACATCAGCCGCGATCAGCTTCTGACGGAACTCCGCGCCTTGCGCCCGCAATTCGAGCGCGAGGGCGTGGCGCATATGGTGCTCTTCGGGTCGCGAGCGCGCGGCGATCACCGGCCGGACAGCGACGTCGACCTGCTGGTCGATATTGTGCCGGGACGGAAGTTCTCGCTGCTGGACCTGATCGGGCTGGGTCATCTGGTGGAAGACCATATTGGGCTGAGCGGCAACGCCTTGATCCGGCGTGATCTCAACGCGACGCTGGCCGAAAGGGCGCGCCGCGACGCGGTGGAGGTGTTTTGACGGACGACCGTGGGCTTTCCAGCCTTGAGGACATCAAGGCTGGGGTCGGGAAAGTCCGACGCGTGGTCGCAGGCAAGACCCTGGACGACTTGCGCAAGGACGAGGTTGCATGGGCCGCCTTCGAGCGGTTTCTCGAGGTCCTCAGCGAGGCATCACGGCACATTCCCGATGATTGGAAAGCCGAGCAGCCGCAAATTCCATGGCGCCAGTGGCGGATCTCGGAAACCGGCTCCGGCACGTCTATCGCGACGTCAATCCCCGGGCGCTCTGGGCGATCTACGAGAACGACCTCGATCCTCTCGAAGCCGCCATAGACGCCATGCTCGCCGACGCATGTCGCCCAAGGATCCCTCTCCGTGACCACCCATCGTTTCGGTGACTTCGCCGCCGTCCGCGGGCGGCTGACCGAGAACGCGCCGCTGGCGCCGTTCACCTGGTTCCGCGTCGGCGGGCCGGCCGAACTTCTGTTCCAGCCGGCCGACGCGGACGATCTCGCGCTCTTCCTTGAGAAACTGAATCCGGAAATCCCGGTAACCGTCATCGGCGTCGGCTCGAATCTGCTGGTGCGCGACGGCGGCATCGAGGGCGTCGTCATCCGTCTTTCGGCGAAGGGCTTCGGCCATGCGGTGGTTGAGGAGGGGGATCGCATCCGCGCCGGCACGGCGCTGCCCGACAAAAGGCTTGCCGCCTTCGCGCTCGAACAGGGGCTGGCCGGCTTCGCCTTCTATCACGGCATTCCCGGCACGCTCGGCGGGGCGCTGCGCATGAATGCCGGGGCGAATGATGGCGAGACGCGGGCCTGTCTGGTCGAGGTCCATGCGGTCGACCGGCAGGGCGGCCGCCATGTGCTCTCCAACGACGAGATGGGCTTCACCTATCGCCATTCGGCCGCGCCCGACGACCTCATCTTCACCGAGGCCGTGTTCCAGGGTGCGCCGGCGCCCCAAGCCGAGATCAGGGCGGCGATGGATGCGGTCGAAGAGCACCGCGAGCGCGCCCAGCCGATCCGCGAGAAGACCGGCGGCTCGACCTTCACCAATCCGCCCGGCGGCAAGGCCTGGCAACTCATCGACGCGGCCGGCTGCCGCGGCCTCACCGTCGGCGGCGCCATGGTCTCCGAGATGCACTGCAACTTCCTCATCAACACCGGGGACGCCACCGCCACCGATCTGGAGCGGCTCGGCGAGACGGTCAGGGCGCGGGTGCTGGCGTCGAGCGGCGTGCACCTGGACTGGGAGATCAGGCGCGTCGGCCGCTTCCTGCCCGGCGCGGCGGTCGAACCGTTTCTGGGAGGCGGGTAGCACCCGCACTCCCGCCCGCCGTTCACCTTGTCCGGCGGATTTTCGACGTGGTATAATAAGAAACCATGCGACGACAGTCCGCCGTCGCGTGGCGCGTAGCGCCAGCAAGGAGAGTTTGGCGATGCGCCTGAAACCTTCCCTCACATTCTTGGATGCCGAGGCCCTGTCAGCGGCATGCCTTCACGCGGCCACCGAACGCTCCGTGGCGGTCAGCGTGGCGGTGGCGGACGAGGCAGGCAACCTGCTGCATTTCGCCCGGATGGACGGTGCGCGGAGCTATACCGTCGGCCTGGCGAGCGCCAAGGCCCGCGTCGCGGCAACGGTGGGCGTCACCACTCAGGCCATCGCCGAGATGCACCGGCGATCCGCCACGACGCCATCGGCGGACTTCCCCGGAATTGGCGGTGTGCCGATCCTGCTCGATGGCCAGTGCGCCGGCGCGGTCGGGATTTCTGGTTCGAGCCCCGAAATCGATCAAGCAATTGGCAGCGAGGCGATTCAGAAACTTCAGGCATCTCTCTGATTTTTCGTTGAAAACAGAGCCGGTGGACCGCGCGGGTCGCGGCCTTTCCGGGGCGACGATTTCTGCCCGGACCGGTGTGCCCTCGGCGCTTGCCTGGGTCGATCCAGCGGGGCGGCGCGCTCCTCCCCCTGAGTCCCCGCCGCAACAGCCGCTCAATTTTTCCAGAAAGTGCCCTAGGCCCCGGTTTGGTTAACGATTGTTAACCATTTTCGCCGCCATAGTGGCTTGGAATGGTGCGATTCGGGTGAGCGGGTTCTGTGGTCACGCATGTTGCAGTTCTGATGGGCGGCTGGTCGAGCGAACGGCCGGTGTCGCTCAATTCCGGCACGGCCTGCGCCGATGCGCTGGAAGGCGAGGGCTATCGCGTCACCCGCATCGACGTCGCGCGCGATATCGCCGAGGTGCTGGCGCGGCTGAAGCCCGATGTCGTGTTCAATGCGCTGCACGGACCCTTCGGCGAGGACGGCTGCATCCAGGGAATCCTCGAGGTGCTGGCCATTCCCTATACCCATTCCGGCGTGCTCGCCTCGGCGCTGGCGATGAACAAGCCGCTGGCCAAGGACGTGATGAAGGCCGCCGGCATTCCGGTCGCCGAATCGATCCTGGTCAGCCGCTTCAAGGCCGCCGAGGCGCACGTCATGGCGCCGCCCTATGTGGTCAAGCCGCCGGCCGAGGGCTCGACCTTCGGCGTCCACATCGTCAGGACCGATGCGAACTCATCCGCCGCAGCAGCTCTATGCCGACGACTGGCCGTACGGCGACACCGTCATGGTCGAGCGTTATGTCGCCGGCCATGAGCTGACCTGCGCCGTCCGTGGTAACGAAGCGCTCGATATCATTGATATTGTAACGGAAAGCGGGTTTTACGACTATCACGCCAAATATGACGAAGGCGGATCGCGGCACGTTTTGCCGGCGCCAATTTCACCGAATATTTACCAAAATATACAGATGCTTGCTCTTCGCGCCCATCAGGCTTTGGGCTGCCGTGGGGTCAGTCGGGCCGACTTCCGCTACGACGACCAGCTTGAGGGCATGGATGGTGTGGTCTGCCTCGAAGTCAACACGCAGCCCGGCATGACGGCGACGTCACTGGTTCCCGATATCGCGGCCCATGGCGGCATGGATTTCGGGAAGCTGGTGCGGTGGATGGTGGAGGACGCGTCTTGCGGCCGCTAGCAACTGACGTTCCCGGTGTCACGACTGCCCCTCGCGACGGGGCGGCGACAGCGCACGTGCGGGTGCTGCCGCGCTTCCTGCGCCGTCCGGCGCGCGTCTTCCAGCGCCAGGACTGGCGTCTGCCGCACCGCTTCGGGCTCAAGGCGTTCCTCGCCTTTGCCGTGGCCACCGTGATCGCCGGCGGGCTCACCGGCGGACGGGCGCTCGGCGTCGTCTCGGCGGTCAGCGCCTGGTCGGGCCTGGCCATCAACGAGGTCAAGATCACCGGCCAGAGCGAGACCTCCGAGGTCGCGGTGCTCGACCGGCTGGACATCAAGCAGGATCCGTCCCTGCTCACCTACGACGTCGATGCGGCGCGCGCCCGCGTCGAACTCCTGCCGTGGGTGGATCACGCCACGCTGAAGAAGCTCTTTCCCAACACGCTCGAAGTCGTGATTGCCGAGCGGACGCCCTTCGCCATCTGGCAGCACGGCGAAGAGCTGTCGCTGATCGACGCCGCCGGCCAGGTCATCACCGACGCGATCGACGAGCGCTACGCCCACCTGCCGTTCGTCGTCGGACCGGGCGCGGCGGCGCGGGCGCAGGAGTTCGTCGCCCTGGTCAACAGCCAGCCCGACATCGCCGACAAGGTGCGCGCCGGCGTGCTCATCTCGGGCGAGCGGTGGAACGTCGTGCTCGACAGCGGCGTCGAGCTGATGCTGCCGGCCGACAAGCCGGCGGCGGCGCTGGCCACGGTGGCGTCTCTCGACGCGCAGAAGAAGCTTCTGTCGCGCGAGATCACTGCCGTCGACATGCGCCTGCCCGACCAGATGATCGTGCGCCTCGACGAGAAGGGGCTCGCCAGCCGCAAGGACCTGCTCAAAGAGCGCGAGAAGCTCGCGCGCCGCCAGAGGACGAATACCTGATGCACCTCTTCGGCAAATCGCACCAGGGTGGTCACGGCCTGTCGCGCCGCGCGCAGGTGGTGTCGGTGCTCGATGTCGGGTCGAGCAAGGTGTTCTGCCTGATCGCCCGGCTGACGCCAACCACGCCGGGTGAGGCGTTGCGCGGCCGCACCCATTCGATCGAGGTGCTCGGCATCGGCCACCAGCGCTCGCGCGGCATCAAGTCGGGCGTGGTCACCAATCTGGAAGCCGCCGAGCAGGCGATCCGCTGCGCCGTCGATGCGGCCGAGCGTCAGGCCGGGGTCACCGTCGAATCGCTCATCGTCAGCGTCACCTGCGGGCGGCTGGCGAGCGAGAGCTATGCCGCTTCGGTTGCGCTTCCCGGCCAGGCGATCACCGACGGCGATATCGGCCGGGTGCTCGCCGAAGGTCGCCGCCATTCCATCAGCGAGGGGCGGGCGGCCGTGCATTCGCTGCCGATCGGCTATTCGCTCGACGGCGAGGGCGGCATTGCCGACCCGCGCGGCATGGTCGGGCGCCGGCTCGGCGTCGACATGCATGTGGTCACCGGCGATGCGCCGCCGCTTGCCAATCTCGAACTGTGCATCAACCGCTGCCATCTGTCGGTCGCCGCCATGGTCGCCGCGCCCTATGCCAGCGGCCTGTCGACGCTGGTCGACGACGAGGCCGAGCTCGGCTGCGCGGTCATCGATTTCGGCGGCGGCACGACCTCCATCGCCGTGTTCAGCCGCGGCCAGTTCGTCCATGTCGATGCGCTGGCCGTCGGCGGCCAGCACATCACCAATGATATCGCCCGCGGCCTGTCGACCCGGATCGAGGACGCCGAGCGCCTGAAGACCATCTATGGCAGCGCGCTCCCCGGTCTGGCAGACGAGCGCGACGTGCTCGCCGTGCCGCCGATCGGCGACGAGGACGAACGCCTGGTGCCCAACCATGTGCCGCGCTCGGCGCTCACCCGCATCATCCGGGCGCGCGTCGAGGAGATCCTCGAACTGGTGCGCGACCGGCTCAATGCTTCCGGCTTCGCCGGCCTCGTCGGCCGCCGCATGGTGCTGGTCGGCGGCGCCAGCCAGTTGAACGGACTCAGCGAGGCGGCGCGCCGGATTCTGGCGCGCAACGTCCGCCACGGCCGGCCGCTCGGCATTGTCGGCCTGCCCGAGACGGCGCGCGGGCCCGCCTTTGCGGCCGCCGTCGGCCTGCTCGTCTATCCGCAGGTCGCCGAAATGGAACAGATCGAGGACGGCAACGAGACGCCGTTGGCCATGACCGGAACGGGGGGATACCTCGCCCGGGTTGGCCAGTGGTTCAGGGAGAGCTTTTAGGCGCCGCGCGGGCGCCGGAGACCGCGGCGGCGGCCTCCGACCGGAAAGAGACCAGGCCGACGGGACGCGCGGACGGCCGAATGACTGAGAGACGACGAGGCTACCATGACCATCAATCTGCAGATGCCCGACATCAAGGAACTGAAGCCAAAGATCACCGTGTTCGGCGTCGGCGGTGCCGGCGGCAACGCGATCAACAACATGATCCGCTCGGGCCTGATCGGGTGCGAGTTCGTGGTCGCCAACACCGACTCGCAGGCCCTGTCCTCGTCGAAGGCGCAACGCCTCATCCAGATGGGCGTCGCCGTCACCGAGGGGCTGGGCGCCGGCTCGCAGCCCGAGATCGGCCGCGCGGCGGCCGAGGAGGCGATCGACGAGATCACCGATCACCTGTCGGGATCGCACATGGTCTTCGTTACCGCCGGCATGGGCGGCGGCACCGGCACGGGGGCCGCCCCGATCATCGCGCGGGCAGCGCGCGAGGCCGGCATCCTCACCGTCGGCGTGGTCACCAAGCCGTTCCAGTTCGAGGGCGCCCGGCGCATGCGCGTCGCCGACGCCGGCATCCAGGAACTGCAGGCCTGCGTCGATACGCTGATCGTCATCCCCAATCAGAACCTCTTCCTCATCGCCAATGAGAAGACCACCTTCGCCGACGCCTTCGCCATGGCCGACCAGGTGCTCTACTCCGGCGTCGCCTGCATCACCGACCTGATGGTCAAGGAAGGCCTGATCAACCTCGATTTCGCCGACGTGCGCTCGGTGATGCGCGAGATGGGCAAGGCGATGATGGGCACCGGCGAAGCCTCCGGCGATCGCCGCGCCATCCAGGCGGCCGAGGCGGCCATCGCCAATCCGCTCCTCGACGAGACCTCGATGAAGGGCGCCCGCGGCCTGCTGATCTCGATCACCGGCGGCAAGGATCTCACTTTGTTCGAGGTCGACGAGGCGGCAACCCGCATCCGCGAGGAGGTCGATCCCGACGCCAACATCATCCTCGGCGCGACCTTCGAGGAGGAGCTGGAAGGCATCGTGCGCGTGTCGGTGGTTGCCACCGGCATCGACAACTCCGCCCGTGCCCTGGACGCTCCGGCCGAGGTGCGCACCGCCGAGATGACCCAGCGTCTGCGCAACATCGCCCAGGCACAGCCGGCGCCCGCCGCCGCCAAGCCCGCCCAGCCGCAGCCGGCCGTCGCCCAGATGGCGCCGCGCCGCAAGCCGCCAAGCCGGCCGTCGCCCAGACTGCGCCGGCGGCGAGCGTCGCGGCAGCCCCCGCACCGGCGCCCAAGCGGGAGACCGCCGATCTGTCGCGCGAGGCGTTCGCCTCCGCCGTCGGCCGGGTTGCGGCGGAAACGCCGTCGCCGGCCGCCCGCGGCCACGACAGCGGCATCACCATCGCGCCGCTGCCGCCGGCCCCGGCAGATCGACTACGGCATGGCCGATATCGAGCAGGAGGCTCCGCCGGCACGGGAAGAGGCCAGCGAGGCAGCGGCCGACGAACCGTTCATTCCGCCGGTGCCCGAACTGCCGCCGCAGCGCATCCCGCGGGTCGAGGACTTCCCGCCGGTCGCCCGCCGCCAGTATGAGGCGGCCCATCGTCCGGCGCATCAGCCGCCACAGCCGCCGCATGAGGCTGATCGCGGTCCGATGAGCCTGCTCCGCCGTCTGGCGAGCGTCGGTCTCGGCCGGCGCGAGGACGATCCGATCGGCGCCGGTCCGGATCCCACACGCCGGAACGCGTGGCGCCGCGCGCCGCCCAGCCGCATGCGGCCCAGCGCCCCGCCGCGCCGCCGCCGCAGCCGCGTCAGCAGCCGGATCGGGCGGCTGCCGCGCAGGACGGTCTCTACCGGCCGCGCGCCGGCAATCTCGACCCGCACGGAAGGCCGCAGCCGCGTGAGGGCCGGCCGGCCGATGACGAACTGGAGATCCCGGCCTTCCTGCGCCGTCAGGCAAACTAGACCGGACAGCCTGTTACCAGCCTTACGGGGCCGTTGCGGAAACGCTCGCGGCCCCGTAAGCTTGTCTTGGCCAACCCATTGAAAAGATTGGCGTGACCGGCCAGGTCCGGCGGGCCGGTCGGCCGTAACAATGGGTTAGAAAGCGTGATTTGGCGCCGCCCCCGGCCGCGACTAGTCTTGCCACGAACAAGGCGGGAATTGGGTTTTTTGGGGGCGGGTGCTGAGCATGGCGGGCGGCCGGTTGTCGGGAAAGCAGAATACGCTGCGCCGCAGTGCGACGGTCACGGGCATCGGTGTCCATAGTGGCCGTCCCGCGTCGCTGACCATCCATCCGGCCGAGGCCGGCAGCGGCATCTGTTTCCAGCGCGTCAGCGGCGGCGACGACCACGACATGGTCCGCGCCCACTACACCAATGTCAGCGCCACCGACTTCTGCACGGTGGTTGGCGTCAACGGTTCTTCGGTGGCGACGATTGAGCATCTGATGGCGACCCTCAGCGCCCTCGATGTCGACAATGCGACGATCGAGATCGACGGGCCTGAGGTGCCGGTGATGGACGGCAGCGCCGGGGCGTTTCTGGAAGCGCTCGACGAAGCCGGCATCGCCGCGCTCGATGCGCCGCTGAGCTACATCAAGGTGCTGCGTCCGGTGGCGGTGCGCTACGGCGATGCCCGTGCCGAATTCCTCCCCTATGACGGCATGCGCATCGAGGTCGAGATCGATTTCCCCAATCCGCTGGTCGGGCGTCAGCAGTTCGCCGCCGACATCGATAGCGAGGTCTTCCGGCGCGAGCTGGCGCGGGCGCGCACCTTCGGCTTCCTTGCCGATGTCGAGCAGCTTTGGGCGCGCGGCCTGGCCCAGGGCGCCTCGCTCGACAATGCCCTGGTCATCGGCGACGACCGGGTGATCAATCCGGAAGGGCCGCGCTTCGCCGACGAGTGCGTGCGCCACAAGGCGCTCGATGCCGTCGGCGATCTGGCGCTGGCCGGAGCGCCGATCCGCGCGCTCTACCGCTCCCATCGCGGCGGCCACAAGCTCAACGTCACGGCGCTGGCGGCGCTGCTTTCCGACGAGAGCGCGTGGGTCTGGGGCAGCGATGCCGGTGCCGCCGGGCGCCACGAGATTGCCGGGCACACGGCGCAGACCGCGCTCATCGGCCCCGAAGCTGCCTGATTCGCAGGGTGGCCGGCCGTCGCGGCGGGAAATTGCCACAAATGCATGTGATGAACCTGTCACCCGGAGACATGGCGGAGCCGACGGTTTTCGGCTAGAAAACTGCGGCTTGGATCATGATGCAGACGAGAGGCGGGCAGGGCGTGCGACCGGGATTCGATTCAATCGTGGGGCCGACGACCATGCAACGGCTGGCGCGGCTGCGCTGGTTGCTGCTGGGGCTGGCGCTGGTGGGACTGGCGGCCTGCTCCAAGTCGACCGACGGGACGCCTGACGCCTTTGCCAACGACCAGCCGGCGGGCAACCTCTACAATGAGGGGCTGGCCTACCTGAACGGCGGCAAGCTCAGGGACGCGGCCAAGAGCTTCGACGAGGTCGACCGGCAGCATCCCTATTCGGAATACGCCCGCAAGGCGCTGATCATGTCGACCTTCACCAGCTACAAGCGCGGTGATTTCGATACCGCCATCACCTCCGGCAATCGCTATCTGGCGCTCTATCCCGGCAGCCCGGACGCGGCCTATGCGAACTATCTGATCGGCCTGTCCTATTTCCGCCGGATGCCGGACGTCACCCGCGATCAGGACATGACCCGCAAGGCGCTGGCCGCCTTCGAGGAGATCGTCAACAACTATCCGGATTCGGAATACGTCGTCGACGCCAAGACCAAGATCATCGCCTGCCGCGACCAGCTCGCCGGCAAGGAGATGCAGGTCGGTCGCTACTATCTCGAGCAGCGCGACTATCTGGCGGCGATCAACCGCTTCAAGATCGTGGTCACCCAGTATCAGACGACGCGCCACGTCGAGGAGGCGCTGGAGCGGCTGACGGAAGCCAACATGGCGCTGGGCCTGACCAGCGAGGCGCAGACCGCCACCGCCGTCCTCGGCCACAACTATCCTGACAGCACCTGGTACAAGGACGCCTACAAGCTCCTCAAGACCGGTGGTCTCGAGCCGCGCGAGAACACGGGGTCGTGGATCAGCAAGGTATTTGCCGGCAAGAATACCAGCTGATTCGATTCTGCTGTCTGCCGGAGCGGCTATGCTCGTCGCCCTTGCCATACGCGATATCGTCATCATCGACCGCCTGAGTACGGACTTTTCCGCCGGGCTGACGGCGTTTACCGGCGAGACCGGCGCCGGCAAGTCGATCCTGCTCGATGCCCTGTCGCTGGCGCTGGGCGGGCGCGGCGATGCCTCGCTGGTGCGCGAGGACAGTGGCCAGGGCGACGTCACCGCCGTCTTCGACGTCGCCGCCGACCATCCGGCGCGGGCGATCCTTGCCGACAGCGGCATCGAAGCGGACGGCGACCTGATCCTGCGCCGGGTGCAGGGGGCAGACGGGCGCAGCCGCGCCTTCGTCAACGATTTGCCGGTGTCGGTCGTGCTGCTCCGCCAGGTCGGCGCGGCGCTGGTCGAGATCCACGGCCAGCATGCCGACCGGGCCATGGTCGAGCCGGCCATGCACCGGGCGCTGCTCGATGCCTTCGGCGGGCTCGATGGGGCGCGCGATGCGGTCGCCGCGGCGCACGCCACCTGGCGGCAGACGGATGCCGAGCTGGCCGAACTGAAGCGCCAGATCGCGTCGGCGGCGGCCGAGGCCGACTATCTGCGCGCCGCGGTCGACGAGCTCACCACGCTGGCGCCGCAGGCGGACGAGGAGGATGCGCTGGCCGACCGGCGCCAGCAGATGATGCGTGCCGAGAAGGTGGCCGGTGACATCGCGGAGGCACATGAAACGGTGGCCGGCGGCGCCTCGCCGGTGCCGATCCTGGCGAGCCTCGTGCGCCGGCTGGAGCGCAAGGCAGTGGAGGCCGGCGGCCTGCTCGACGATACGGTTGCCGCCCTCGACAAGGCGCTTGCCGCCCTCGAGGACGCCGAGCAGGGACTGGCCAGGGCGCTGGCCGCAACCGATTTCGACCCGCGCGAGCTGGAGCGCACCGAGGAGCGCCTGTTTGCGCTGAGGGCCGCCGCCCGCAAGCATTCGGTCGCCGTCGCTGACCTGCCGGCGCTTGCCGTGCGCATGGCCGCCGACCTTGCCGCGCTCGAATCCGGCGAGGAGCGCCTGGCGGCCCTCGAGAAGGTGGCGCGGGCCGCCCGCGCGCAATACGACAGTGCCGCCGCGGCGCTGTCGCAGGAGCGCTGTGCCGCCGCCAAGCTGCTGGAAAAGGCGGTCGCCAGGGAACTGCCGGCACTGAAGCTGGAACAGGCGGCCTTCATCGTCGCCATTGCGAGCGATCCGGACCAGCCCGGCGAAACCGGCATCGACGATGTCTCCTTCCATGTGCGCACCAATCCCGGCACGCAGCCGGGGCCGCTGATGAAGGTCGCTTCGGGCGGCGAGCTGTCGCGCTTCCTGCTGGCGCTGAAGGTGGCGCTGGCCGATCGCGGCTCGGCGCCGACGCTGATCTTCGACGAGATCGACACCGCCGTCGGCGGCGCCGTCGCCGACGCCATCGGTGTGCGCCTGGCGCGGCTGGCCGAACGGGTGCAGGTGATCACCGTCACCCATGCGCCGCAGGTTGCGGCGCGGGCGAAAGCCCATCTGCTGGTCGCCAAGCAGACGATCAACGGCGGCGAAGCGGTGACCACCAGCGTCACCCCGCTCGATTCCGTCCGCCGGCGCGAGGAGATCGCCCGCATGCTCGCCGGTGCCGTCATCACCGAAGAGGCACGGGCGGCCGCCGACCGCCTGATCCGCGGCGCTGCGTAGGAAGCGAATGGGGAGTAGCGAATAGCGAATAGTTCTGCGGAACGAACCTCGTCAGGGATCCCCTATTCGCTACTCCCTATCTCGCTGCTCGCCCCCCTGCGGCAGCCGTGCTGCTTGCCTAATCGGCCGCAATCGTGTCTGAAACGCCCGGCGACTGTAACCAACTGGAGTTGATGATGCGGGAAGGCGCAGGGAAAACGGGGCAATCGGGCGGCGGGGGCCGCGGCGGGCCTGGCGATTTCCTGCATGAGGCGCAGTCCGGCACGGGGGCCGCGTCGTCCCGATGAAACAGCGCTCCCAGCTCATGGTCCTGTTCGGGACCATGGTCATCTACGTCTTCGGCATCGGCGTCATGCTGCCGGTCATCCCGCTCCTGGTGAAGGAGCTCAGCGGCGATGCGGTCGGCAAGGCGGCCACCCTCTACGGCCTGCTGCTGTCGCTCTACGCGCTGATGCAGTTCCTTTTCGGTCCCGCCTTCGGCGCGCTGTCGGACCGCTTCGGCCGCCGGCCGATCATGCTGATCTCGCTCGCCGGCCTCGGCGTCGACTACATCCTGCTGGCGGTGGCGCCGAACCTGTGGATCGTGGCGCTGGCGCGCATCATCGGCGGCATCATGGGGGCGTCGGTGGCGACCGCCACCGCCTATATCGCCGACATCACCCCGCCGGAGAAGCGGGCGGCGAATTTCGGGCTGATCGGCGCCGCCTTCGGCGTCGGTTTCATCGCCGGCCCGCTGGTCGGCGGCGTGCTCGGCGAGTTCGGCTCGCGCGTGCCCTTCTATGCGGCCGCCGGGGTCAGCGCCATCGCCTTCCTGTTCGCCTTCTTCCTGCTGCCCGAGTTGCTCGATCAGGCCCACCGGCGCCCCTTCCGCCTGCGCGAGGCCAACCCGATCGGCGCCTTCATCGTCGTCCTGCGCTACAAGGCGGTGCTGGCGCTGCTGTCGCTGTTCGTCATCGCCCAGCTGGCCGAGCGCATGCTGGAGGCGAACTGGGTGCTCTATACCGGCTACCGCTTCGGCTGGACGGCCTATCAGGTCGGCATCTCGCTGGCCGTGGTCGGGGTGCTGGTGGTCATCACCCAGGGCGGCCTGGTGCGCGTCGTGGTGCCCAAGATCGGCGAGCGCGTCACCATCAACATCGGCTTCACCGTCGCCGCCATCTGCATGGTCGGTATCGCCTTCTCGTCGCAGGCCTGGATGATCTACGCCATCATCGTTCCCTATGTGCTCGGCTGGGGCCTGACCGCGCCGGCCGTGCAGTCGCTGATCACGCGCCAGGTGCCGCCCACCGAGCAGGGCATCCTGCAGGGGGCGATCTCCAGCGCCCAGACCGTCACCGGCATCATCGGCCCGCCGGTCGCGGGAACCGTGTTCGGCTATTTCATCGGCCCGGCGACGCCGATCCATCTGCCGGGCGCCGCCTTCCTGCTCGGCGCCGTCCTGTTCGTCATCGGCCTTGTCGTCGCCCTGAAGGGCATTCGACCGCCGGGGCTCGACAAGTCCGACTGACCCTTGCCCGGCGGCCCGGCTTGGGCAAATCTCGCCGGGCTTGAGGAGGCGCTGACGTGGCGAAGACCGCCCTTACCCCGAAACCGGTCGATGACCTCGAGCGAGGCCGAGGCCGCGGCCGAGCTCAAGCGTCTGGCGCGCGAGATCGCCGGCCACGACCGGCGCTACTACGAGCAGGACGCGCCGACGGTCACCGATGCCGAATACGATGCGCTGACCCAGCGCAATGCGGCCATCGAGGCGCGCTTCCCCGCGCTGAAGCGGCCCGACAGCCCTACCGACCGCGTCAGCGGTGCGCCGTCCGGCAAGTTCGCCACCGTGCGCCACGCCGTCCCCATGCTGTCGCTGGAGAAGGCCTATACCGACGACGACGTGAGAGGCTTCATCGAGCAGGTGCAGCGCTTCCTCAAGAGCGACGAGCCGGTGGCGCTCACCGCCGAGCCCAAGATCGACGGCCTGTCGATCTCGCTGCGCTACGAGGACCGCAGGCTCGTTCAGGGCGCCACCCGCGGCGACGGCGTCAGCGGCGAGGACGTCACGGCCAACGTCAGCACCATCAAGGACATCCCGCAAACGCTGCCCAAGGCCGCGCCCGACCTCATCGAGGTGCGCGGCGAGATCTATTTCCGCAAGGACGACTTTCTCGAACTCAATCGCCAGCAGACGGCAGCCGGGGCGGAGCCCTATGCCAATGCCCGCAACACTGCCGCAGGATCGCTCCGCCAGAAGGATCCGGCAGTCACCGCTTCGCGCCCGCTGCGTTTCTTCGCCTACGCCTGGGGGGAGAGCAGTGCGCTTCCCGCCGATACCCAGTTCGATGTCGTCGCGGCCTTCGGCAAATGGGGCTTCCCGGTCAATCCGCTGATGCGTCATTGCGCCGGCGTCGCGGAGGCGCTGGCCGTCTACGCCGACATCGAGAAGCAGCGCGCGTCGCTCCCCTATGACATCGACGGCGTCGTCTACAAGGTCGATGCGCTGGCGTTGCAGGAGCGGCTCGGCATCCGCAGCGCCTCGCCGCGCTGGGCGATCGCCCACAAGTTCGCCGCCGAGCGCGCCACTACCAGGATCGTCGCCATCGACATCCAGGTTGGCCGCACCGGCGCGCTGACCCCGGTGGCGCGGCTGGAGCCGGTCAATGTCGGCGGCGTCACCGTCGTCAATGCCACGCTGCACAACGAGGATTTCATCCGCGGCTATGGCCGCGACGGGGCGCCGCTGCCGCTGCGCACGGACAAGGACGGCAAGCCCATCGACATCCGCATCGGCGACACGGTCGGCATCCAGCGCGCCGGCGACGTCATCCCGCAGGTCCTCGACGTCGACCTCTCGGCGCGGCCGAAGGGGGCGATGCCCTACGAGTTTCCGAAGATCTGTCCCTGCCATCTCAAGACCGAGGTCGTGCGCGAGGCGATCGCCACCGGCGGGGAGGGGATCGTCCGCCGCTGCTCGGGCGAGTTCGCCTGTCCCTTCCAGCGCAAGGAGCACCTGATGCATTTCGTCTCGCGCGCCGCCTTCGACATCGAGGGGCTGGGGACGAAGCAGATCGAATACTTCTTCGACGAGGAGCCCGATCTGCCGGTGAAGGCGCCTGCCGACATCTTCACGCTTGGCCGCCGCGACGCCGAAAAGGGCGGCGTGCTCAAGACCCGCGAGGGCTTCGGCGAGACCTCGGTAAGCAATCTCTTCGCGGCAATAGACGCGCGCCGCACGATCGCGCTCGAACGCTTCATCAATGCGCTCGGCATCCGCCATGTCGGCGAGACCACGGCGCGCCAGCTCGCCCGCGCCTATGGCACCTGGACCGCCTTTCACGACGCGGCGCTCAAGGTCGCCGAGGGCGACATGGTGGCCCGCGCCGAGATGGACGCCATCGACCAGATCGGCGAGACGGTGGTCGAGGCGGTGGCGCGCTATTTCGGCGAGGAACATAACCGCGCCGTGGTCGAGGCGCTGCTCCGCCGAGATGACCGAGATCAGCGATGCCGAGCAGGCGGCGACCGAGACCCCGGTCGCCGGCAAGACGATCGTCTTCACCGGCTCGCTGGAGCGCATGAGCCGCGACGAGGCCAAGGCGATGGCCGAGCGCCTCGGCGCCAAGGTCTCCGGTTCGGTGTCGAAGAAGACCGATCTGGTCGTCGCCGGGCCGGGCGCCGGCTCCAAGCTCAAGGACGCCGAGAAGCACGGCGTCGAGGTCATCGACGAGGCTGGCTGGTTCAAGCTCGTCGGCGAGTGAGCCGGCGCGTGCCGCAAATACACCGGTCATCCTCCGGCTTGACCGGAGGATCGGCTGCGGCAGACGAGGCGCGTGTCATCGTGCGGAGAGCGGTCCTCCGGTCTCGCTTCGCTCGCCGGAGGACGACGATCATCCTGAACCCGTGAACACCGCTTCGCCCCTCACGCCAGCCGCTTGGCCGCCTGCGCTGCCAGCGCCTCGGTGAACTGCGTCGTCTCCCAGCCGCCGGCGAGCGCCCGGTGGAACAGCGCCTGCTGGGTCTCCGGCGCCAGGCCGCCGATCGGCGGGTCGCTGTCGAGGTTGGTCGGAAACGAATAGCCCTCGGCCGAGGCCGCGATGACATTGGCGGCGCCGGCCTGATCGACGGCGCCGCTTTCCACCATGCGCTTCAGTGCCGGATAGAGGGCGGCGCTCATGCGGGTGCGGTCGACGCTCTCCATGGCGCGGCCATAGGCGGAAGACACCTGCAACAGGTTCGCCATGCGGCGGATGTCGGCCGAGCGGTTGTTGCCGGCACCGTGGAACAGCGCCGGATTGAAGAACACCGCATCGCCCTTGTCGAGCGGCAGTTGCACATGGTGCTCGTCGAAATAGCGCTTGAACGCGTCGAGGCCGGTGGCGAGGTAGCCGGGCAGGTAGGTCTGGCTGAAGGGCAGATAGAGGGTCGGCCCGCTTTCCAGCGGCATGTCGCAATGGGCGACGGCGCCCTGCAGGGTGAGCACCGGCGACAGGCGGTGGACATGGGCCGGGTAGCGCTCGATCGTGGCTGCCGTCTGAAAGCCGAGATGATAATCGCGATGGGCCGATTGCGCCGCGCCGCCGGGATTGACGACATTGATCTGCGAGGTGATCTGGTAGGCGGGGCCGAGCCAGGCTTCGCTGACCAGCGCCACGATCTCGTTGGCGTAATAGGCGATGAAGGCGTCGGCATCGCTGAGGCAGAGCTTTTCCAGCGCGTTCCAGATGCGGTCGTTGGCGCCGGGCCTGGCGAAGTGGTCGCCGCCGCCGGTACCGGTGGCGTGCTGCTCGGCGATGATGGCGTGGAAGATCTCCGTCGTCCGGTCGATCACGCCCAGATCGGCAAAGGCGCCGCGGAAGGCAACGACGCCGGGGCCGTCGCTCATCGCCTCCACCCATTCGGCGAGCAGCGCCTTGCGCGTCTCCGGCCGGGCGGCCGCCTCGAGCACGTCGGCGCGCGTATAGAGCGGCACGTTCTGCACCACATCCGCGGCGAAGGGATAGTCGGCGCGGCTCACAGTGCGCCCGACCAGGGCGGCGAATTCGGTGATGTCGCAATCGGCGGCGCTCAGCCATGTGCGGCCGCTGCGCTGCCCGGCAGCGTTGTCGGTCTTCATGTCTTCCTCCCCTTCGCCTTGTGGCGGCGATGTTCGGCCGAGCATACACGCTGAAACCGTCGATGACAGGCATGGGCTGCGGCGGCCGGGCGACGTATGCTCTGGCCAGAAGTCTTGGGGCGTCGGATGACCATCCGCGAGCGACATTTCCCGGGTGCGGGACCGCTTGATGTGGCGCGCAGGCAGATGCGCCCGCACGAGCGGCTGATCTGGGCCGACTGGCCGGCCGGCCAGCGTGCGCAGCGTCCCGGCGCTGGGCCGCATCGTCTTCGGCGCCATCTTCGGCGGCTTCGCCCTGTTCTGGACGTCGGCCGCGTGGCTGATCGCCGGCAGCGCCGAGACCGGCCTCTTCGGCCTGCTCTTTCCGCTCTTCGGCGTGCCCTTCATCGTGGTCGGCGGCGCCTTCGTGCTGTCCGGCGTGCGCAGCCTGCTTGCGGGTGGCGACACCGTCTACGCGCTCTCCGACCAGCGCGTGCTGATCATCGCCGGCGGACGGCCACGCAGCGTGCGCTCGCTCGATCTGAAGGCGATCCGCGGCGTCGAACGGACGGAGGGCGAGGGCGGCGCCGGCACGATCACCCTGCTGATCGAGGGCACCGAGACCATGCGCGAGGTTCTCGTCGGCGTACGCGATGTGGCCCGCGTCGGGGCCGAGATCGAGAAGCTGCGCGCCGCCAGCCCGCCGGCGCAGTCGTGAGCGCCGCCGGTTCGGCTCAGCCCGGATGCGCGCTTTCGCGGGTCTCCTCGGGGTCGTCGGTGGCGTAGGGCAGGGCGAGCAGCTCCTCCCACATGGCATCGGGGATCGGCCAGTTGGCCCATTCGAGCGTCTGGGCGATGCGCTCCGGCCGGCTGGCGCCGACGACGGTCGTGGTCACCCGGCTGTCGCGCAGCGAGAACTGCAGCGCCGCGGCGCCGGTCGGCACGGAATAGCGATTGCAGATGTCCTCGATGCGGCGGATGGGCGAGAGTATCTCGTCGGAGGCTTCCTGGTAGACGTAGCGTGTGCCGCTGTGCGAGCCCTTGGCAAGCACGCCGCTGGCATAGGGCGCGGCGTTGAGCACGGCGATGCCCCTGCCGGCGCAGAAGTCGATCATCGCCTCGGCATTGCGGTTGACCAGCGTGAAGCGGTTGTGGGTCATGACCGCGTCGAAATCCCAGTCCCTGAGTATCGGCATCATCACGTCGACGCGGCCGGCCGCCAGGCCGACGGCGTCGACCAGCCCTTCCTCCTTCATCTTGAAAAGCGCGCTCAGCGCGCCGCCCGGCCTGGTCACGTCGGCGAGATCGAGGGCGTATTCCGGATCGTGCAGGTTCAGCAGGGGAATATGATCGATGCCGAGCGCCGCGAGGCTGTGTTCCAGCGAACGCCGGGCGCGGTCGCCGTCAAACAGGTCGGTGTCGAAATCGCGGTCGAGCTTGGTGGACAGGACGAAGCCTTCCGGCAGGCCGCCGATCTCGCGCAGCACATCGCCGATGCGCTCCTCGCCGCGGCCGTGGCCGTAATTGCGGGCCGTGTCGAGGAACTTCGCGGGGCCGGCGAATATCGCGCGCACGGTCGCCCTGGCCTGGTCGAGCTCGACCGTGAAGCCATAGGCCATCGGCATGCTGGCGATCTGTGCCGTGCCGAAGCCGAGTTTCGGGACGACAAGGCCGGTGCGGCCGAGCTTCACTGTTTCAATTTGGCCCGCGGGCATGAATTCCTCCGTGAAATGCCGTTCTCAACAGTTCACCGCGCCAGCGCGGGGCTGGTTGCGTGCAGTTCCATATAGCCGTGGGCAAGCGCTGCGGCCTCGAAAGCGACGATCCTTGCATAATCCGTCGCCGGCCGGAACGCGATGCCGCGCAGCAGCAGCGTTGCCAGCGGCGCGCCGGCATCGGCGTCGGAAAGGGCGTCGGCGAGCGCCTTCCGCATGCCGCGCGACGTCGGTCGGGGCGGCCGCGAGGGCGGTGACGAAGGGCGGCGCCGGCGCCGGGTCGCTCGGGCAGAGGATGCGCGTGCCGGAAAGCGCCTCGGGCCGGTGGCGGGCGAGCAGGGCGTGGACCACGCAATCCATGGCCATCACGTCGGCCTCGCCGGCAAGCAGCAGCGCGAGGCTCTGCGTATGGGCGCCGCTCACCTTGACGCTGGCGAAAAAGCGCCCGTTGCGGCTGAGCGGCGCCACCAGGGCGCGCAGCGCGTTGGTGCCCGAGTGGGAGTTGAAGCCGTTGACGACGCAGGTGGCGCCGCAAAGGTCGTTCAGGCTCTGCACCGGGGAATCGGCGCGCACCAGAACGAAGCTGCGATAGTCGGAGCCGGCGCAGCCGGCGGCGTCGTATTCCGGCGTGGCGAGCACCGTCAGCGAATCGGAAAATCCGTAAACGACGTCATAGCCGCAGCACTGGCCGAACAGCAGATCGGGATCGCTCAGCAATGCCGGCACCGGCCGTCCGCGCGTCAGGCGAGACGGAACGCCGTCGATGCCCTGGTGGCGCAGATGCCGGGCGATGACCGTCCACAGCGCATCCTGTGCGGCGCGCGTTTCCGGCAGGTCGTACCAGGGCAGGCAGGCGAAGCGCGCGGCGGGCACCTGACTGCCGCGCCTTCAGGCCAACGGCCGGCAGGCTTCGGCCAGCCACGCCCGTTCGCCGTCGTCGAGGAGATGGCCGAGCTTGCCGGCCAGGCTGGCGTGATAGGCGTCGAGCCAGGCGATCTCTTGCGGACTCATCAGCGTCGGCTCGATCAGCCGGCGGTCGATGGGGGCGAAGGTGATCGTCTCGAAGCCGTGCATCGGCCGGTCGCCGCCGGCGATCTCCTGCGGCGCGGTCACCACGATCAGGTTCTCGATGCGGATGCCGTAGGCGCCGGTCTTGTAGTAGCCGGGCTCGTCGGAAAGAATCATGCCGGTTTCGAGCGGCACCGTGCCGAGCTTGGAGATGCGCGCCGGCCCCTCATGGACGTTGAGGAAGGAGCCGATGCCGTGGCCGGTGCCGTGGTCGAAGTCGAGGCCCGCCTGCCACAGCCACTGCCGCGCCAGGGTGTCGATCTGGGCGCCCGAGGTGCCGGCCGGAAAGCGCGCCATGGCCACCGCCAGATGGCCCTTGAGCACACGGGTGAAGCGGTCGCGCATCTCAGGCGTGGGCGCGCCGATGGCAACCGTGCGGGTGATGTCGGTGGTGCCGTCGCGATACTGCGCGCCGGAATCGATCAGATAGAGCGTGTCGGGGGCGATCGCCCGCGTCGTCCTGGGCGAGACGCGATAGTGGACGATGGCGCCGTTGGGGCCGGAAGCCGGAGATCGTGTCGAAGGAGACGTCGACCAGCTCGGAGCCGTCGCGGGCGGCGGTCTCGGCGCGCAAGGCGCGCAGCTTTTCTGCCGCGGCGATCTCGTCAATCGTGCCGGTCGGGCCGACCCGGTCGAGCCAGGCGAGGAAGCGCACCATCGCCGCGCCGTCGCGGATATGGGCACGGCGGGCGCCGGCCAGCTCGGTCAAGTTCTTGCGGGCCTTGGGCAGCACCGCCGGATCGTCGGCTTCGACCACCGTGCCGCCGGCGTCGCGGATGGCCGCAGCGATGGCGTCGGCGGTCGTCTGCGGGTCGAGCATCACCCTGGCGCCGGCCTTGCCGAGCGCGGCAAGGCTTGCGGCCAGCGCCGCCGGTTCGCGGATCTCGGCCAGCTCGGCGAGCGCGTCGCGCACGGTGTTGGAGAGCTTGCGCCCGTCGATGAACAGCGTCGGCTTGCCGGTAGCCGGCAGGATGGCGAAAGCCAGCGCCACCGGATTGTGGGCGATGTCGCTGCCGCGGATGTTGAAGGTCCAGGCGATGGAATCGGTCAGGCCGATCACCGCCGCGTCGGCCTTCTTCTCGGCGATGGCCGCCTGCAGCCGGGCGATCTTGTCGCTGGCTTCCTCGCCGGACAGGTCGACCGGGTGCAGCGTCACCGCGCCCAGCGGCGGTGCCGGCCGATCGCTCCACAGCCGGTCGAGCGGATTGTCGTCGACCGGGACGAAGGCGGCGTCCGCCGCCGTGCAGGTCTCGGTGAAGCGGCGCACCTCGGCAATCGTCATCAGCCACGGGTCGTAGCCGATGCGGTCGCCGCTCTTGAGATGGGCGGCGAGCCACTTTCGCGGCGGATTGTCGGTCAGATGCTCGGGCGCGAACAGCGCCGCGTCGGTTTCGGCCCGCACCTGCAAGGTGTAGCGGCCGTCGACGAAGATCGCCGCTTCATTGGCCAGCACGATGGCGGTGCCGGCCGATCCTTCAAACCCGGTTAACCATGCCAGGCGTTCTGCCGCCGGCGGCAGGTACTCGCTCTGGTGCTCGTCGGCATGGGGAATGATGAAGCCGGTGAGGCCGGCGCGTGCCAATTCCTTGCGCAGGCGCGCCAGCCGGGAGCCGTGTTCGGTGGTGCCGTCCGGCGGAGATTCTGTGTGGTTCATGGCTCTTTAGTAGTGGCTGGCGGGCCGCCCATCAATGGAGCCGGAGGTGTGCGCCACGCCGGCATCGCGTGGCGCGATCTTGTGCGTCGCGTCAAATGCATCAGAAATATGACGCACCGCAATAAGTGCATGTCTGTCATGCCTTTGCGGCAGTTCTCTCTTATGGCGTTGAGCGCTACCTCGGACCCGCTGGGGAGAGCGATTGGAAACCGGAAGTCGGGCAGCGATGCCGGGGGAGACTTCCAGAAGCAGGAGCCAGCCATGGCGACGAAGACATTCGGCGATGTTCGCAACCGCACCGCGCCGCCGCGCAGCATTCTCCGCCGGACGATGGCGCACACCATCGCCGCCGCGCGAGACCCACGGCCACCGGCGCGTGAACGCCTATCTGCTCGGTCTCGACGATGCGACCCTGGCAGCGCTGGGCTACGACCGCAATGTGCTCGAGGATGCCGGCCGCGGCCTCATGCCGATCTAGCGTTCAGCCGGTTACTTGGCAGGCAGTACGCCATTCGTCGCCCCGGCGGCGCCGGGCTTCGTTGCGGCGCTCTCTACGGAAAGGCGCATCCCTTTCGCCGGCCTCCGCAACACCAGCGTCAGCCAGCCATCGACGATCATCGAGCGCGCCAGCGCCAGCCCGGTCAGGCGATAGGTGGCGAGGATGCGGGCGCGCTGCTCCGGCAGCAGACCTGACAGGATTACCGTGCCGCCCGGCGCGACCGCGCGGCGGATCGCCGGGGCAAGGGCGGCGAGCGGTCCGGCAAGGATGTTCGCCACGATCAGATCGTATGGCGCGCGATCCCTGAAGGCACGGCCGTCCAGCCCGACCGCGGTGATGCAACGGACGAAGGCGGCAACCCCGTTCAGCCGCACATTCTCCTCGGCCACGTCGATTGCCACCGGGTCGATGTCGCTGGCCAGAACCTGTGCCTTGGCGATCTTGGCGAGCGCGATGGCGAGCACGCCGGAGCCGGTGCCGACATCGAGGGCGTTGACGACCGGGCGCGTCTTCGCTTCGCGTTCGATGGCGAGAAGGCAGCCGATGGTGGTGCCGTGATGGCCGGTGCCGAAGGCCTGTCCGGCCTCGATCTCCAGCCCCAGATCGTTCGGCTTGACCTGATCGCGGTCGTGGCGACCGAAGACCAGGAAGCGGCCGGCGCGCACCGGCTTCAGCCCTTCCAGGCTCTTGGCCACCCAGTCGGTTTCCGGCAGTTCGGCGATGGCGAAGCGGCCGAAGCGGGCAAGTGCGGCGCGTGTCGCCGCGTCCGGCGCGGCCGAAAAATAGACGATCACCTGCCAGCGGCCGGGCGCGACTTCGCTGGCGTCGATGGTCTCCTCGCCAAGCAGCGGATCGGCGGCAAGCGCCGCCATCGTGGCGGCGGCCTGGCTTTCGGAAGTGGCGAGGGTGGCGGTGTGGGTCATCGCGGCCTGAGGAACCCGATCCGGCCGCCGCCGTCAACAGAAACGCGTTCATCGCCAGCGCGAAAAGAACTGGGTGGCCGAAGCGGACCGGTAAGAGCTGGCAAGCGTCTCAGACCGGCAGTGGCGAGGCGGCGAGCCTCGAGGTCCGAGAAGAGCACCCGGGGCCGGCGATACCTGCGGATGCCTGTCTCCCGGGCCTCCCGATCTTGGGGGAGGAGACCCCGGCGGGCCGGGCGTCTTGCTCTTTGTGGGCGGGGCGGCGGCGCACCGATGTCAAGGATCGGCTGCCGCAGCTTCTTCCTTCCCCTGAAAGGGGCGGGTTGGAGGGAGTCGCCATCGGCGATCGTCGGTCGTCTCCACGCGATGACGGAAAGAAGGACGCCGCGGCAGGGCGGGGATGGGGCAGCCGCGGCGTCCTCTTTGGGCCGGCAGGAGGGACCTATGCCGGCGGGTTCTGTTGCTGCTGCGGCATGTCGCCGAGGGTCAGCGCGATCGTCATGGACTTGCCGTTGCGCAGGATGTCGAGCTTGACCGAGGTCCCCGGCGCCAGGCCGGCGATGTTCTGGGCCAGCTCGCGCGGATCCGTGACGGTGGTGCCGTTGACCGCGGTGATGACGTCACCGGGATGGATGCCGGCCTTCGCCGCCGGACCGCCGGGCTCGGGGGTTGCAACCAGCGCACCGGAAGCCTGCTTCATGCCGAGGCTGTCGGCGATCGGCTGGGTGACGGTCTGCACCTTGACGCCGATCCAGCCGCGGGTGACGTGGCCGCTCTTCTCGAGCTGCGCGACGATCGCCTTGGCGGTATTGGCCGGCACGTCGAAGCCGATGCCGACCGAGCCGCCCGACGGCGTGTAGATGGCGTCGTTGATGCCGACGACGTTGCCGTGCATGTCGAAGGTCGGGCCGCCCGAATTGCCGCGATTGATGGGCGCGTCGATCTGCAGGTAGTTGTCGTAGGTGCTCATGTTGATGTTGCGGCCAAGCGCCGAGACGATGCCGGCGGTGGCGGTGTTGCCGAGGCCGAAGGGGTTGCCGATGGCCACCACCCAGTCGCCGACGCGCGGCATCTGGTCGGCGAACTTGACGTAGGAGAAGGTGTGGTTGGCGTCGACCTTGAGCACGGCGACGTCGGTACCCGGGTCGGTGCCGACGACGTGCGCCTTGTAGACCTGGCCGTCACTGGTGGTGACCTGCACCTTGATGGCGTGGTCGACCACGTGGTTGGCGGTGACGATGTAGCCGTCGGACGAGATGAAGAAGCCGGAGCCCTCGCCGACGACGTGCAGCGTTGCCGCGCGGCATCTGCGGAACGCCCGGCATGCCGAACGGCCCGAAGGGGCTGAACGGCAGGGCGTTGCCGCCGCCGCTGCTGTTCATGCTCACCGGCTGCTCCAGCTGCACCTTCACCGACACGACCGCCGGTCGCACACTGGCGATCAGGTTGGCGAAGCCGCTCGATGGATTGCTGGACGCCTGCTGCGCGACTGCGATGGGCGCTGCGTCAGCGTTGGCGGTGAGGGCGGGAAGTTGGGCGCCGACGGCGCCGAGCGCCACCAGCGCGATCGCTGCAACCGAGGTGAGCAGGGTCAAACGGCGGCGCGCATGCGGGTCGGGTGCGGGCGCGTTGGTATTGCGGGTCATCGATAGCCTCCATCCTAAGAAAACCCCGATGGGGTGCGTGCCCCTATTACTTGTCGCCCGCGGCTTACAAGCGCCTGTCCGACGCATGAAAACTTGGACATGTTGTAGAGATTGCCGCCACCTGTCCGCTCGATGAATTCTTGGAAAGGTTGGGCGGCAAAACCGCCGTTTTGCTGTCCCGCCGCCGCCGTTGTGGCGAATCGTCCCGCAAGCGCCCGCTTCAAACGCCGCAAAGCCGTCCTAACTCGTCGGCCATCGGCTCCGCGAAGACCGTTCTGATCGTCGCGCTGCCCTGTGGGGCGACACAATCAACGGTACGGCAGCGCGCGTGCGCTGCCGGCACTTCAGGGAAGGAGCTCCAGACATGTCCGACAAGTCCAGGGAAGACCGTGACGCGAAGGCGAGCATCACCGGCATTCTTCCGGTATCGCGCCGCAGCCTGCTCTTCGGCACCGGTGCTGCCGCGTCACTGGCGGCGCTCAACGGCATCGGCATTACGCCGGCGCACGCGGCCACCTCGTCCAAATTACCGAGCCACACGCCGTGGAAGTTCGTCTTCGTGAATCACGTCACCACCAATCCGTTCTTCGTGCCCACGCAATACGGCATTGCCGACGCCTGCGATCTGTTCAACTGCACATGGCAGTGGACCGGTTCACAGACGTCCGTCGCCTCGGAGATGGTGAATGCGTTCAACGCCGCCGTCGCCGCCAAGGCCGATGCCATCGCCATATCGCTGGTCGATCTGCACGCCTTCACCGAGCCGGTGAAGCGGGCAATGGATGCCGGCATTCCGGTCTTTTCCTACAATGCCGACGCGCCGCAGGTCGATCGGCTCGCCTATATCGGCCAGGACCTCTACGCCGCCGGCGAATCGCTGGGCCGGCGCATCGCCGACCTGGTCGGCGAGGGCACCGTCGCCGGCTTCATCGCCACGCCCGGCCAGTTGAACATCCAGCCGCGGCTGGATGGCGCCAAGGCGGCGATCAAGGCGTCCGGCAAGAACATCACGCTGGAGGAGATCGCCACCGGCCCGACGGTCAACGAGGAGGTGTCGCGGGTCGACTCCTACTACGTCGGCCACAAGGACATCAAAGGCATGTTCGCGGTTGACGCCGGCAGCACGATGGCGGTGGGCGCGACCATGAAGAAGTACGGCCTTGCCAAGCAGGGCATCCATGGCGGCGGTTTCGATCTGTTGCCCAACACGATCGCACGATATCCACGCCGGCGATCTCGACTTCACCATCGACCAGCAGCCCTATCTGCAGGGCTTCTACTCGGTGATGGAGATGGCCATGTTCATGTATTCCGGCGGCCTCACCGGCCCCTCGGAGATCAACACCGGCCTCAAGTTCGTCACCAAGGGCAATGTCGATCCCTATCTGACGACGAAGAGCCGCTACGAAGGCAGCTCGTCGGAAGAGAAGGTGCTGAGCCGCACCGGCCCGATTGCGGCGTGAGGAGGTGAGGTGCCATGCGGGCTGATCCAGCCACGTATGGCGACCCGGCCGGCTCGCGCGTCACGCGCGAGCCGGCGCCGCGTCGCCGTTTCTGGCAGAGCGTGGGACATTTTCTCCTGCGCTGGCGCGAGGTGAGCATCGTCGTCGCTGCTCTCCTGCTGATCATCTATTTTCAGGCGACCGCCAATCAATTCCTGTCCACCGACAATATCGGCAACCTGGTCGACTTCACCGCGACCACGGCGATCATCGCCGCCGGCGAGGTCATGGTTCTGGTCGTCGGCGAGCTCGACCTGTCGGTCGGCATGGTCTACGCCTTCGCGCCGTTCGTGATGTTCTTCACCAATGCCGCCGGCGTGCCCATGTGGCTGTCGGTGATCGTCGCGCTCGTCGCGTCGGCCGGCATCGGCGCGGTCAATGCCGCCATCACCATCCTGCTCGACGTGCCCGCCTTCGTCACCACGCTCGGCACGCTGTTCGTGGTCAACGGCCTGACGCTGACGATCTCCGGCGGCTTCCCGGTGCAGCCGCAGGCCGGCGCCGTGTTCACGGCGATCATCGGCGGCAGCGTGTGGGCGCGCTTCGCCTGGGCGGCCGTGATCGCCATCGTCCTGCAGTTCGTGCTGCTGCGCACCCGTTTCGGCCTGCATACCATCGCCACCGGCGGCAATCTCATCGGCGCGGCCGAGGTCGGCATCAAGGTCGAGGAGCATCAAGGCCGCCAACTTCATCCTGTGCGCGGTCCTCGGCGGCTTTGCCGGTGTCATCGACGCCTTCCGCATCGGCTCGATCGATCCGCTGGCCGGCGGCTCGCAGATCATGTTCGCGGCCATCGCCTCGGCCGTCATCGGCGGCACGCTGTTGACCGGCGGCCTGGGCACCGTCATCGGCGCGCTCGTCGGTGCACTCGTGCTCGGCATCCTCAAGGACGGTTTCTCGCTGATCGGGATCAGCGCCTACACCTTCGACATGATCCTCGGCGCCGCGATCCTCGTCACCATGGCAGTCAATGTGCGCTTGATGCGCATACGCGATCAGGGACGCGGCTGATGACGGAAAGTAATCGGACATTCGGTGCTGCGCGCCGACCACATCGCGAAAACCTTCGGCCAGATCACGGCGCTCAGGGACATCGACATGCATCTCGACCGCGGCGAGGTGCTGGGCCTGCTCGGCGACAACGGCGCCGGCAAGTCGACGCTGATGAAGATCATCACCGGCTTCATCCAGCCGTCGAGCGGCCAGCTCTGGTTCGACGGCGAGCCGGTGCACCTGCGCTCGGTCAGCCATGCCCGCCAGCTCGGCGTCGAGGCGGTCTATCAGGACCTGGCGCTGATCAACCAGCTCAACGTCTACCAGAACATGTTCCTGCAGCGCGAAGCGGTGAAGGGCGGGCCGCTCGGCATCCTCGACAGCAAGACCATGCGCGAACACGCGCGGGCGCTGCTCGACCAGATCGGCGTCAACATCCCCTCGGTCGATGCGGAAGTCGCCAAGCTCTCCGGCGGCCAGCGCCAGGCGATCGCGGTCGCCCGCTCGGTCTACCAGAAGGCCAAGGTGCTGCTGCTCGACGAGCCGACCGCGGCGATGGGCGCCAAGGAGTTGGCGATGATCCTCGACCTCATCCAGCGCCTCAAGGAGCGGGGCGAGGTGGCGATGATCGTGATCGCCCACAACTACGCCCAGGTCTTCGACGTCTGCGACCGCATCAACCTGATCGAGAACGGCACGATCACCTTCGACAAGCGCACCTCGGAAACCTCGGTCGGCGAACTCACCGACATGGTGGTCAACGAATACCGCAACGCGCGGATGGGCATCAGGGCGGGGTAGGGCTACATTCCGTCATCCTGCGCTTTCGCGGAGGATGACGGGGCGAATCCCATGAGCCCCATCCCGTGGCGCCCGACGTCGGCGGCCCTCGAAGGATCAGTGCTTCTCGACGAAAGAGTCGAGCACGCGCTTCTGGCCGGCCTTGTCGAAATCGATCGTGAGCTTGTTGCCGTCGATCGCGCCGATGCGGCCGTAGCCGAACTTCTGGTGGAAGACGCGCTCGCCGACGGCGTAGGCGCTGGTCCCGCCGATGACGCTTTTCGCCACCAGTTCGCCCTCGATCAGCCGCGGCCCTGACGACAACGGGCTGTCGAAACCGCGCTTGCCACCGCCACCGCTCTTCTCGCGGTTCTTCTGCGCCCGCTGCCAGCCCGGCGTGGCGTAGGTGTTGGCGAAGGGGTCGCGAACATCGAAGCGGCTGCCGCCATAGGCATTGCCTCCATAGCCGCCGTAGTCGGCGCTTTCCTCGCGCACCTCGACATGGGCCTCGGGCAGTTCGTCGAGGAAGCGCGAGGGGATGGAGGATTGCCACAGGCCGTGCATGCGCCGGTTGGCGGCGAAATGGATGAGGGCGCGCTTCCGCGCCCTTGTGATGCCGACATAGGCCAGCCGCCGCTCCTCCTCGAGGCCCGCGCGGCCCTGTTCGTCGAGGGTGCGCTGCGAGGGGAACAGCCCTTCCTCCCAGCCGGGCAGGAAGACCACGTCGAATTCCAGCCCCTTGGCCGAATGCAGCGTCATGATCGAGACGGCGTCGTTGCCGGCCTCCGAATCGGCGTCCATGACCAGGCTGATATGCTCGAGGAAGCCGCCGAGGCTGTCGAACTCCTCCATGGAGCGCACCAGCTCCTTGAGGTTCTCCAGCCGCCCGGGTGCGTCGGCCGAGCGGTCGGCCTGCCACATCTCGGTATAGCCCGACTCCTCCAGGATGATCTCGGCGAGCTCGGTGTGGGAGAGCGTTGCGAGTTGCGTGCGCCAGCGGGCGAAGGCGGCAAGCAGGTCGCGCAGGCTGGCGCGCGTGCGCGCGGCGATCTCGTCGGTCTCGATGATTTCAGCGGCAGCGGCGGTGAGCGGAATGTTTCCCGCCCGCGCCCGGTCGTGCAGCAGCTTCACCGTCGTCTCGCCGATGCCGCGGCGTGGCGTGTTGACGATGCGCTCGAAGGCGAGGTCGTCGGCCGGTTGCGCCACGACGCGGAAATAGGCGAGCGCATCGCGGATCTCCTGGCGCTCGTAGAAGCGCGGGCCGCCGATGACGCGATAGTTCAAGCCCAATGTGACGAAGCGATCTTCGAAGGCGCGCATCTGGAAGGAGGCGCGCACCAGGATCGCCATCTCGTTGAGCGCCACGCCCTGGCGCTGGAGCTGTTCGATCTCCTCGCCGACGGCGCGCGCCTCCTGCTCCGAGTCCCATGACGAGGCGACCGCGACGCGCACCGCGTCCGGGTCGGTGCTGTCGGTGAACAGCGTCTTGCCGAGCCGGCCTTCGTTGTGGCTGATCAGGTGCGAGGCGGCGCCCAGGATATGCGAGGTGGAGCGGTAGTTGCGCTCCAGGCGGATCACCCTGGCGCCGGGAAAATCCTTCTCGAAGCGCAGGATGTTGTCGACCTCCGCCCCGCGCCAGCCATAGATCGACTGGTCGTCGTCGCCGACGCAGCAGATGTTCGCCTGCGCCTTGCCGTCGACCGGCGGCTTCGCCTGCGCCAGCAATCTCAGCCACAGATACTGGGCGACGTTGGTGTCCTGATACTCGTCGACCAGCATGTAGCGGAAGCGGGCGTGATAGTCGGCGAGCACGTCGGCATTCGCGCGCAGGATGCTCAGCGGCTCCAGCACAAGGTCGCCGAAATCGGCGGCGTTCAGCACCTTCAGCCGCGCCTGATAGGCGGCATAGAGTTTTCGGCCGCGCCCGTCGGCAAAGGCGCGCCCGTCGACCTCGGGCACCTCGGCCGGCGTCAGCCCGCGATTCTTCCAGTGGTCGATATGGCCGGCGAGCTGGCGCGCCGGCCAGCGCTTCTCGTCGATGCCCTCGGCCTGGATGATCTGCTTCATCAGGCGGATCTGGTCGTCGGTGTCGAGGATGGTGAAGTCGCTCTTCAAGCCCGCCATCTCGGCATGGCGGCGCAGCATGCGGGCGCCGATCGAGTGGAAGGTGCCGAGCCACTGCATGCCTTCCACCACGCCGCCGATGAGGTCGCCGACGCGGGTCTTCATCTCGCGCGCCGCCTTGTTGGTGAAGGTGACGGCGAGGATCTGCCAGGGCTTGGCGCGGCCGGTGGCGAGCAGATGGGCGATGCGGGTGGTGAGCACGCGCGTCTTGCCGGTGCCGGCGCCGGCGAGAACCAGAACCGGTCCCTCGGTCGCCTCGACGGCGGCGCGCTGCTCCGGGTTCAGCTTTTCCAGCCACGGCGTGCTGCGCCCGCCCGCCGCCCGCGCGGCAATGCCGCCCGGCCGCGCCGCGGGCGCGCTCATGCCGGCTGTGTCCGCGCTCCGCGAAGCGACCCCCATCCCTCCCCCTTGCGGGGAGAGGCCGGGGAGGGGACCATGCGAAGCATGGTGGGTGGGGTCGTCCTCACCGGACGGCCCGCTGTCGATGCGCTTGGCGGGATCGGTCATATAGGGCCGCGACTACCACGAATCTGAGCGGAGAACACTATAGCAACAGATGGGGCGCGGGGATGGCGAGGGGGAGGGGAACGCACAAGCGCTGCGTCACCCTTTCTCGTCATTCCGGCGAAAGCCGGAATCCAGACGGCCTTGCGGCGCACCTGGCGCGATGCGTAGGCAGTTCCATGCGCCTGCCATTTGAATTGTGTAGTAAAGGTTAGCAGACTTTGGTTGCGGCTACGTGCGAGCGGGCACCCAAAATCGTATACTAGCCCATCCTATTCATGAAGGCTTGGCTGCATGGACCATTTGGGGCGAGGACGCGGGGTGCCGTGGCGTGTTTTTCACCGCATCTGGGCACGGAACTTGAAGAACGCGTTGGAGGGTTGGGACTGAGTTTGTCGGGGCGCGCTTGCCCCGCTGATCAGGGTGCCGCACCGCGCGGCCGTGGCGCGAGCGCGGTGACCAATCCCTGGAACAGCTCGGCTTCGGGATGACAGGCCGCATAGGAGAGCCGGATGCGGCTCATGCTTTCCTGGACACGGACCGCGATTTTGACGAGCCGCAGCCGCAGGGTCGAGAACTCGGCCTTGGCCAGATCGCGGACCATGGGGATGGCGTCGCGGACGGCGAGCAGGAGCCAGTAGGCGGCGGTGTGAAGGACGAGCCGGACCTGGTTGGCGACGGCGCGTCGACAGGAGGTCCGGTCGGAGGCGAGATGGGTCTTGTGCGCCTTGATCAGATTCTCGGCTTGGCCGCGGGCGCAGTAGAGGGTCTCATAGACGACGCGCGGGCTGATGGCAGCGAGGTTGGTGACGACGAAGCGGATGTCGAGACCGAGTTTGGTCGCTTCGATGCGCGCGACCGCCCGGCGCTCGCGCGACCAGCCCTTGGCTTTGTGACGGGTCTCGGCGAAGTCACGCACCACATCGGCATTCTCGAGGGCGCGCCGGGTGCGCACGGCCTCGGCGACGTGCTCGACCTTGGCGGTGAGCGGGCGCGTGCCGGTCAGGCCGAAGATATAGGTGACGCCGTTGTCGTCGCACCAGTCCATGGCCTCGGGCCGGGCGTAGTGCCCATCGCCGCGGATGGTGATGCGGGTTGCCGGCCAGCGCCCGCGGATGCGCCGCACGAGCCGGCGGATGTGGGCACGCACCTCGATGCCCGATGGGGTCTTGCCCGGCCGCAGCACGATGGCGACCGGGCGACCTGTTGCGGTGTCGTAAACATGGATCGGAAGGAAGCATCGCTCGTCGTAATGGGCATTGAACAACGACAGCTGCTGGTGCCCATGGACGACGTCGCAGGTATCGTCGATGTCGAGCGTGACGTTCGCCGGGGGCTTGTCGTAGCTCGCCAGCCATTGGTCGATGAGGGCATAGGTGAGCCGAATGGCATCGCGCACCGTCGGCGCGTTCTCCAGCCGCGACAGGGTCGGCTGCGAGGCGAGGTCCGTGCCGCTATCGGGCAGGCGGCCGCAGGCGAGCTTGAAGGCCGGGTCAGCCCGCAGCGGTCCGAAGTCGTTGCAGTCCTCATAGCCGCAAGCGATTGCGAAGATGCGGGCGCGCATCATGTCGGCCATCGCATGCCGCACCCGCGCCGGGTCGCGCCGGTCGGGAAGGAGCGCGGCAAGGCGGTCGGCAATCCCGAGCCGACGCTCGGCCTGGGCCAGAAGCATCACGCCGCCGTCCGACGACACGCGTCCACCGTCGAAGGCGGCCGTGATCTTCTTCGAGCGCACGGCTGGAAACGAGAACGGCGGAATTGTATCGTCGGTCATGGCGGATGTGGCAGCTGCGGTTGGGTGGGCAGGATTGGCTTCAGCAACCGAAATCCTACGTCACATCAAAAGCTTATGCTACATCCGCCAGCCTCGCTCTGTGCCCGCCGTGAATAAAACGGGCTAGTGTCTTGAGGGCGAAATGAAATTAGCTCCCTGGGAACCGGACCTGCGAACGATCGTCGATAGAATTGATAGCGATGACATTGATCTACAGCCCGATTTCCAACGGCAGGAGGTCTGGTCGCCGACAAAAAAGAAGCGGCTCATCGACACCATCATACGAGGATGGTCCATTCCACCCATTCATCTAGTCGTGACGTCTGAAAATCGGATGGAGGTATTGGATGGGCAGCAGCGACTCGCAAGCATAAGGGATTTCTTGCACGGGCAATTTGCAATAGATGGCCACATCACACCAGAAGATCCGAATGTGGCGGCTTTGCACGGAAGATTTTATAGATCTCTGGACATTTCTGTTCGCCGCAACATCGACCAATATTCACTTCGCTGTTTTAGAATAACAGACTATCTTCCTGATGAGCCGAGCGAGCTATTTTATCGGCTAAATCAACCCACAATGTTGACGGCGGGCGAGCAGAGGAATGCTCTGTACGGTCCCGCGCGCGAACAGCTCAAAGAGATCGTTGCCACGTTCGAGCACCTCGGAAACGACAAGGCGGCGATTGGCTTTGCTAACGCCCGATTGGCCTACGATGACGTGATCGCGAGACTCCTGTTTTTTCTTGAGAGTGGGAATCTCGGTATTAAAGGTACCGAGGCTCTAATCTCGGAACGGTTTCGGAATAAAAATTACTTTCCGCACGATGTCGTAGAACGTTCTCTCCGCAGCATAAGTCTGTTCTCTGAAGCTCGCGGTTCAGGAGTTTCTCGTCGGTTGAACAAGGCCAGTCTTCTGAGCTGGCTCTTGTTCTTCTCGAGGTTTGTCGACCGTCCGCCTGCGCCCTTATTCATGGAGGCATTTTCCGCCGCGCGTTCCGCTTCAACTGGACACCTCGAAGAACCTCGCCGTGGCCGGCCGGATTTGATTCACTTGGTGCAATGAATCGCGCGGAGGGGATCGATGCGAGGACAGGCCGGGTTCTGGGACGTTGACGAGCGCTATGTGCGGCTGAGCGAGGCCGGTGATCCACTGGAGAAGCTGAACGCGGTGGTGCCGTGGGAGGTTTTCCGCAAGCCATTGGCCAAGGCGCTAAAACGTTCGGACGGTGCCAAAGGTGGCCGGCCGCCCTACGATGCGGTCCTGATGTTCAAGGTGATGGTGCTGCAGGCGCTCTACAGCCTGTCGGACGACCAGGCTGAGTTCCAGATCCAGGACCGGCTGTCCTTCATGCGCTTCCTCGGGCTGGGGCTCGGTGACAAGGTACCGGACGCCAAGACGATCTGGCTGTTCCGGGAGCATCTCGGCCAAGCCCGCGCGGTGGAGAACCTGTTTGCCCGTTTCGACAGGCATCTCACCAAGGCCGGCTACTTGGCGATGGGCGGCCAGATCGTCGACGCCACGATCGTGGCGGCGCCCAAACAGCGCAACAGCGATGGCGAGAAGGCCGACATCAAGGCGGGCAAGATCCCCGAAGCCTGGAAGGACAAGCCTGCGAAGCTGAGGCAGAAGGACCGCGACGCGCGTTGGACGGTGAAGTTCTCCAAGGCCAAGACCGACGAGGCGGGAAAGACGAAGCAGCGCGACATCGCCGTCCCTGCCTTCGGTTACAAGAACCACGCCGCGATCGACCGCCGGCACGGGTTCATCCGCGGCTTCACCGTTACCGGCGCGTCGGCCTATGACGGGGCGCAGCTTCGCAACGTGCTGGACAAGAGCAACACCGGATCGACCGTGTGGGCCGACACCGCCTATCGCTCGAAGACCAACGAGGCGTGGCTGGCGAAGAACGGCTACGTCTCCGACATCCATCACAAGAAGCCGAAGGGCCGGCCGATGAGCGAACGAACTGCACGGGCCAATGGCCGCCGTTCGAAGGTCCGGGCCTTCGTCGAGCATGTCTTCGCGCAGCAGAAAGCCCGCATGGGCCTGTTCGTGCGGACCATCGGCATGGCGCGGGCCAGGACGAAGATCGGCATGGTCAATCTCGCCTACAATCTCACGCGCTACGTCTGGCATGAGGGGCGGACCGCGTCCGCATGACCGCAAAGGCGGCGCAAAACGCTGCCGCCGCGCCCAGGTCGACCATCGCCGAGCCGGCCCGAAACAGCCGACACTGAAGTAATCGCCCCGTCAGGCCGTGCCGAACCTCATCACTACCCAGCGGTCGTGCGGACGCCAGTAGTTCGAGGTGTCCAGCTTAGGTGAAGGGGAGTTGGCTTTTCATTCGCCGCTGACGATCATTTCTGGCCCGAACGGCGTTGGAAAGACAACATTGCTTCGAGCAATCTGGGCGGCAGCTGATCCGGCAAGGGCGTCACTAAGTTCGATAGCCGCGCAGCGACTTACAGCGGGTATTGCTTCCCTAAGCTTCTCCGCTGGAACAGAAGCCAAAGTATCGAACGTGACTCTTGCGGCGGGCAAAATCGTGGGCGGTGAGCCCATGACTGTCGACGTGCTTCATCTAGATACGTCTTCGGAGGTGGCATACCAGCAGCAATTAGTTGGAACGATCTCCAATCTGGATGATCTTTTGAATGGCGTCGGTTTTCGTTCGCTAGATGGCAACGACCTCGCGACGATTAACTTCCTGGCTCGTCGAAAATACAGGACAATCAACGTTTATGAAATTGAAGGTGCTGATCGCGTATTTCCGTTTTTCGAAACCGCTTTGGGAAACGATCGATATGACAGCCGTACAATGGGAAGCGGTGAACTGGCAATCTTCTTTCTGTGGTGGTCAATTGACCGGCTAGCACGCGGCTCTTTTGTATTGTTGGAAGAGCCGGAATGTTACTTGTCGCCAGCGTCTCAGAAGGCGCTTTGCAGCTTCTTGACTCAAGCGGTTGTCGAAAAGGAGTTGTTGGTAGTGGGCACGAGTCACTCCTCACAGATTATCCAAGAACTCTCCGATGAAAATCTAACTTTTGTTTTTAGGAACGCGCAGGGTACGAGAATTGTTGACGGGCCGCCGCCACTGGCCCTGCTGGAGACTATCGGTATCCTCCCAACTGTTGATGCCGTAGTTCTCGTCGAAGACGCTGCGGCATCTGAATTCGCTAAGAGTTCGAACTCGAAACTCATGCTGATCGAGCCAGGCGTCGCGTGAGCAGCATGACCGAGGCCGCGTAGAGGAAGGTGTCGGCCGATGCGATAGTGGCTTCGAAGTCCTTGGCCAGTCTCCGGTTGCGGTTGATCCAGGCGAAGAAGCGTTCGACGACCCAACGTCTCGGCAGGACCTGGAAGCCAACCTGATCGGCGATTTTCTTGACAATCTCGATGGCGATCACGGTTGCGTCTCTGACGCGCTCAGCATTGTAGGCACTGTCGGCGAAGGCGCGTTCAACGAAGGGGAACGACCTTCGTGACACCTTCAGGAGTGGCACGGCGCCGTCGCGGTCCTGGACGTCGGCCGGGTGGGCTAGGATCACCAGGGCCCGGCCGTCGGTGTCGACCATGGCGTGCCGCTTGCGGCCCTTGATCTTCTTGCCGGCGTCATAGCCTCTCGGCCCGGCTGCCTCGACCGTCTTGACCGACTGGCTGTCGATCACCGCCGCCGAAGGAGAAGGTTCACGCCCGACCCGCTCGCGATCCAACATGACCAGGTAATGGTTGAGCGTCTCGAACAGGCCCTGGCGGCGAAAGCGCAGGAACCAGCCGTAGACCGTGGTCATCGGTGGGAAGTCCTTGGGCAGCAAGCGCCAGGCACAACCGGCCCGCAGCACATAGAAGATGGCGTTCATGATCTCGCGCATCGTCCACGACCTCGGCCGGCCAGTCCTTGCCGGTGGCGGCATGAAAGGCGCGATGATCGCCCATTCCTGATCCGTCAGATCGCTTCCGTAGCGCAGGTGATCGCGGCTATGCTGCCGCCGGGTGGTCGGCGTCCACATGACAGGCTCCAAAGGCTTCGACACCGTTTGGAATCACATCTGAACCCGGCCATCCACCCCAGCGCCGCGTTTCAAGACAGCCTGTAAGCAAATGCTGGAACGGCTGCGCCCCAGCGTCGCTCGCCGAGTGGAGATTTCCATACGGGGAGGCGAAGGGAAGATAATCAGCATCTTACGGGAAGTTGCGGAGGGCTTCCGGGTCGTAAAGGTCATAGGTTTGTTTGACGGCGATATGCGAGGTAAGATCCCCGAAGACGTGAAGGCCAATTCAGCTCTACTGCCCGGAGCCGAGCCAATTGAGGTGATGTTCCGCTCCCTGTTGATCGCCGACCCAAAAGCCTTCGAGACTGCTGTTGGGAAAGACGATGTAGAGGCTATTCTCTTTGGAACTCCAAGGAAGCAACTACCATGATTGGTACGAAGGTCTTAGCAACCACTTGGGGCTAACAAAAAGCCAGCTCATGCCGATTATATTCCAGCTTTGGATTCGTCAGGACGAGAACCTAGTCGCGTCGCAGTCCGCGGTTGAAGACATAGCGAGACTGCTCCAAGCCTACTAGGTGGCGGCTGGGGCGTTCGCCAGCCGCACAACTGCCCACTCGAGCTGCTCCCCTTCCTCTATCATGCTCGCTATCAAATACTTGTCCCCCCTCCCATTCCCCCACGAGACACTGCGCTCATCCTCGCTCGAATGAGGGGCGTCTCAGGAGGCGATCTTGAGGTGGAGCGGGGCGCGTCGCCCCACCGGATGCCCCGATCGAGCCGCCCGCTCAGGCCGCCGGCAGGCACACGCCCTCATAGCCGCGGCCCATCGTGGTTTGCATGCGCGACGGCCGGTCGGGCGGGCGGCAGGCGACGACGGTCAGGCCATCGAGATTGGACGGCAGCGACGACAGGGTGGCGTCACCGGGATCGAAGCGCGCGCTCTCGCCGGGCTGGATGATCGCGGTCTGCGCGCAAGGGGCCGGGTTGGTCTCGCCGGGCAGGCACAGGCCGACCGCGATCGGCTCGTCGCAGATGTTGGCGACTTCGCGGGGCTGGATCTCGCCCAGCATGCCGCGCGTGCAATGATTGACGTCGGCGCGCAGCGAGGGCCGCTGATAGGCGCCCGACGCCATGTCGAGGAGCGGCGGCAGCAGGGCGGCGACGGCCGCGCCGGAGAGCAGCCCGGCCCACAGCGGCAGGCGCGGCCGCCGGTTCGGGCGATGGCTGAGGGTGAGCACGGCGAGCGCAACCAGAACGCCGATGAAGACCTGGTCGAAGGTGACGGTGGGCAAAGCGGGCAGCGCCGGCGTGGCGCGCCACGCCGCGGCCGAGAGCGCGAGCGCCCACGGGATGGCGAAGGCCGCCGCGATGGCGATCAAAGCGAGCGCCCAGACCGGCAAGCGCGGCCTGCCGGCGCGCAGGCTGAGCACGATCACGAAGGCGACCGTCGCAAGGCCGCTGAACACGGCGCCGGGGAGAAATGCGGGCATGCGGCCTCCGTCGCTGGCGGGAGCATCACGCTATGCCGTCCAAGCGGAGGCTTGTCCAGATTTTGTGCCCGCGAAGCCAGGGGGATTCACGTGCGTTGCAGCCCGTAGGGTGGAATAGCGAAGCCTATTCCGCCACTCTCTTTTGCGGCATCGAGGCCGCGGGTTACGCCTTCTTCTCGCTGCGCCCGACGCACGTTCCCCCTCTCCCGAGGGGAGAGAGAGGGCCGCGCACCTCAGGACCCCCGACCTGATCGGGGGGACTTAGGTGCGCGGGGTGAGGGCGTACGGACCCTCGTGAGGCAACATCCCCTCACTTGCTCGGCTCACGCTCGCGACCTCTCCCCATGGGAGAGGTGAAGCACCCTCAGGCACTGCGGCCAAAAAAAGAAATCTGTCCCCCTCTCCCGAACCGCCCTCATATTGATCGACATCCTCGCTCGATGAGGGGCGCCGTCCGGAGGCGTTCGTTCGGTGGAGCGGGGCGCGGTGTCCCGTCCTCTCGTCTCGCAAACGGGGGGACTGGAGCTCGGAAGCCCGTCGACGGTGGGGGAAACCTCGCCGTGCGCTAATGCCCTGAAACGGTGCGGCGCTAAAGGCGGGCAGGGGTCAGCCACCGGTGAGACCGGCCCGGGAAACCGAGGCCCCGGCACCGTGGCGGTTTCGGGCGGCCGACGTGCCAGCCCTGCCTCTGCCAACCCAGACGGGGCCCCGCTCAAATCCCGCGGCGGGCGCTCAGTGAGCGCCACCAAACGGACTACCGACGCGGCACTCATCGAGCGCCCGCCATCCCCTCGCATTTTCAATGGGATGCGAGGCGTTCTTGGAAGTCTGATTCACCCGGCCGCAATGCGGCGCGGGATTGCGTTTTCGTGTCCGGGCTGCTGCGCTCTCACTGTCCCTTGCAGATCGGCACGGGCCGCGGCGGCGGCGGCGGGTGGTCACGGTGGTACTGGGCGATGAGCGGACCCAGCGTCTCGTCCGACCAGAATTTCGGAGCGCCGATCGACTTCAGGCAGGCGGCGTCCCAGTAGAGCCCCAGCGCGGCCAGCGATCGCTTGGCCGCCACGGCGTGGGCGACGGCATCGATGTCGGCGGCCTCCGGATAGATATAGACCGTCGTCGGGTCGTCCCTGGTCATCGCCATGATCGCGTCGGCGTTCGCCTGCGACCAGCTCGTGCAGCCGTTGCTGCGGCCGCCGACATAGCTCACGAGCGTCCCGCGCGGGACATAGCCGTCGGGGTTGGCGTAGGGGCTCTGCGGGTCCTTCAGCATGCAGACGTGGTGCAGCACGACCGCCGCGTGGCCGCCGATGACGCGCTCGCGGGCATTCGCCGTGTCGCCTTCTCCGTCGAACTGCAGGAACGGACGCACCAGCAGCGCATTGTGGTGCGCCCCGGTGGGGTAATAGCCCTTGAACGAGCTCTTGATCTCGGCCGTCACATAGGCCCCGCCGGTGGTCAGGCTCGAGCCCTCTGCGTTGCCGAAGTTCTTCGCGCAGATGCGGCCATTGGAGAAGTTCGGCAGGCCGCGCCAGTTGCGGCCGGCGCCGTGGCCCGACGAGATCGCGCGAAACGACTGGCTGGCCTCGCAGATGATGTAGAAGCGCAGTCCCGGCTTGCCGTCGCTGGCCGTGTTGGGGCGCGTGGCGTCCATGGCGAAGTAGCAGGGGTTCTTGACCGCGCCCGCGGCGACCTTGTGCAGGTAGAAGGCCCGCGCCCGCTCGAGCACCACCGGCGCGATCTGGCCGTTGCCGTCGCCGACATGGGCGGCGAGCCACGGCGGAATGTCCGAAGCCTCTCCCGCCGCCCGGGATGGCGGCGAGGCCGAGAAGGCGATCACGACGGCGAAAATGCCGAGGACAGGCGCAAGGAAGAATTTCAGCCGCACCGACAGAAATCTCCTGTTCCGGCAACCGGCCGGCCCCGCCACGACGCCCCTCTGGAACCGGCTCATCGTGCCGGACCGCACAAATCTGGAAGCGCGCACACTATAGCAAGAGACGAGGCAGCGGGATGGCGGCGGGGAGGCGACGCACAAGCGCCGCGTCAAATCTCCCGGCGCCTGACCGCGCCCGGATGGCGGGCCGGATTGACGAAAGTGGGGAAGTGCAGCGGCCAGTGACGAACGGGAATCGTCATGGCCGGACTTGCTCCGGCCATCCACGTCTTCGGTTCCCGCAGGCGCCCGCGATTACCGGTCGGCCGCGCCCCTCACAGACACATCAGCAGAACCGGGGTCTGGCCGTTGCCGGTATGGGCGCCGAGCAGGCGACCCTTGAGCGACAATTCGCTGCCGTCGACGGGATGAACGGCGGGGCAGTTCAGCTGCACCGACATCGCCGCCAGGACGCCGCCGCTGACGGTGTCGGCATTGACGCAGAGCGGCGCGGCCAGCGACAGAAGCGTGGCGCGGCGCGCGGTATCGTTCAGCGGATCGCGGACGACCCCGTCATCGGCCGGGGCGACCTTGGCAAAATACTGGCCGGAAAGCGTCACGACCTGTCCGTAGTGAAAGCAGTCCGCGGCCGCGGCCGGGCGGGGCCAGGCGATGGCGGCCAGTACCGCCAGCAGGATGATCGGCAGGCCGATCGGCGGCCGGCCGCTGGTCAGGCGCCTGAGCAGGCTGTCGTGCAGCCGCGTCGTGATCGGCGCGTGGCGTATCCGCCGGGCAATGGTGCCGCGCCAATCGTTGAGCCGGCCGATGACGTATCGGGAGGCGACCCGCACCTTGCCGTCCTTGCCGATCGCGCTCATTGCAGGTCGCTTTCGGCGACGACGCGGTCGTAACGTTCAAGGTCGCTCTTGATGACGTACCACGGCTCGCCATCGCTGACCGGGCGCCGGGCAATGATGCGGTAGTGGCCGGTGGCGGCGGTACGCGTCCGGTCCTCGTTTGTGAAGATGATCGTTTCTCCGACTGAATATTTGTGTTCGGTCATGACGTGGGTAGCTTTCTCTGTCGATGGTCGTTGTAGCGGCCGGCCTGCCGATAGGGATTCAGGCTGCACGGCCGGCTGCTCGATATGTCCTTAGGGTCGAGGTGCATGGGTTCGTGTCGGTTCAGCCCGTCGCCGCGTCGTTGGCCGGCGCGGCATCGCGGTCCTTCTGATCGATGGTCGGCACCTGGGTCTTCCCTGGGCTGGGCAGGCGGATGCGTGTGGCAGTGCGCCGGTGGGCGATGGAGGAGACGGTGTTGAGCGCCTCCTCATCGATCTCGATTTCATAGGTGCCCGGCGGAAAGGGCCGATCCATGCTCGCCATCGTGAAGCGTCGGGCGAATGTCACTTCGGCGATTGTGGTGCGTGTCGTCACGATCTTGCCGCGGGATCCATCGTCCGAGGGTCGGAACGCCAACGAGGCGCGGCACTGACAATTCGTCGGTTCATCTGTGGTCGCCTGATTGCCGGCTGCCACGCGCGGGCCGCGATTGCCGCGGGCGCGTTCAGGTGCTGGTGGTCAGAATCTCGACGCAGGAATTGGCAACCCCGCGGACGGCGGTCTTGCTGCCCGGCATCGTGGCCCAGCCGCCCTTCTCGACGAAGTCGGCTCGCTCGTAGCTGCGCAGCGCCTTGAGTTCGGTGAGCTTGGCTTCCGCATCCGTCTGGTCGCGAAACTGCATCGCACAGATCGGGGCCAATGCCGCAACGACCGCAGTGTTGGCGCTTCGCTGCGCCGCTTCTGCGGAGCTGCCGCTGGTCACCCAGCCGCCCCATGTGAACCCGAGTATCGCCAGGGCAACGGCGCCGCCGATGGCACCCCAGGCTGCGGGTTTCACTTCCATGGGAATATTCATGACGTTTCCTTCCTCGGTTGCGCGGCTTCGAATGCCGCTGGGCGAGCCGAACGGTCGCGTGCACGTGCGCGACCCGACCGTTGCCCGGGTGGTTATGCGGTGGCGGCCCGTGAGAACTGATCGCCGGTCAGCGTGTAGGAACTCCGGCGTCGACGGGGCGCGTAGACTTTGGCAGCAACGGCGAAGATGCGCTCCCGTGCATCGTCGAACGCGGCCAGGATGGCTTCCTCGGTGTTTTTCGTCTTGGGAAAGAGGACGAAGATCGCGTCTTCCTCGATGAAGAAAGACACCTCGATGGCGCTGTCATGACCCCAGAAGCGGATGCGATGCCAGTCGGCATCGTAGCTGCGGCTCGGATTCGGGAAGCTGAGGCTCATGGTCGACGTCCTGCGGGAGCGACAGGGAGACTGGGCTCCCCCTGGAAATGTCGTGTCGGCACCGCTCTTGCCGGCGCGTCTGCGTCTTCCTGCCCGGGCTCGTCCACCGAATCGCTTGGACGCCCCGCCTGAAGTCGGCGGCGGGCGCCGTTGGAATCGGCGAAGACGGATTAGCCACGAGTAAACACCCTTTCAATAGGTCAGCCTTATGTATTTCCTGCCATTCCAGACATGTAATGCGCTGAAAAAATATTGAGATCTGCGCAATCTGGAATTGCGAAGCTCAGAAGATTCATTAGAATCTTCTAGATTACAAGGTGAAATATTATCACAAAAAACTTTGCGGCGCCACAGCAATTCACGATTCAATTTGAGCGGCGTTGTCCGCGGCGGCGATTCGACTTTTCGTCGAGGCGAGCGCGACCGTCCCTCCTGGTTCCGACGTGCAACGCCGGCAGTCCCCCGCAATCCCCATCCCGCCCTTGACCGGATCGCGGCAAAGGTGCAGGAGGTCGCCACTTTCCTGACGCCTCCGAAAGCCATATGACCGACACGCCCCTCACGCCCTCGGCTGCCGCAAACGCGGAGTTCGAGGGGGAAGACCGTACCATTTCGCTCCCCTCGCTCGTCATCCTTGCCTTCGTGATCGGCATCGTCGCGGCGCTCGGCGCGGTCTTCTTCCGCTACCTGATCGCGGTCATCCACAACGCCCTCTTCCTCGGTCACTTCAGCTTCATCTACGACGCCAACGTGTTCGACCCGCCGACGCCGTGGGGGCCGTTCGTCATCCTGGTGCCGGTCATCGGCGGGCTGATCGTGGTGTGGCTGGTGGAGACCTTCGCGCCCGAGGCCAAGGGCCACGGCGTGCCCGAGGTCATGTTCGCCATCTACCACAACAAGGGCAACGTGCGCGGCATCGTCGCCGTCATCAAATCGTTCGCCTCGGCGCTGTCGATCGGCACCGGCGCCTCGGTCGGCCGCGAGGGGCCGATCATCCAGATCGGCGCCTCCTTCGGCTCGACGCTGGCGCGCCGGCTGCATCTGGCCCGCTGGCAGAAGATCACGATGATCGCCGCCGGAGCCGGCGCCGGCATCGCCGCCACCTTCAACACGCCGCTCGGCGGCGTGCTGTTCGCGGTCGAGCTGCTCCTGCCGGAACTCAGCAACCGCACCTTCCTGCCGGTGGTCGTGGCGACCACCACCGCCACGTCGATCGCGCGCTACGTCTTCGGGCTTTCCCCGGCCTTCTACGTGCCGGAAGCGGCGCTGCCCGGCGGTTTCTCGATCACCTCGCCGATGGTGCTGGCCGGCTTCGGCGCGCTCGGTCTGGCCGCCGGCGTCGCCTCCTGGGCCTTCATCAAGTTCCTTGCCTGGTGCGAGGACGTTTTCCCCAAGCTGCCGGGCAATGTCTACACGCAGAACATGATCGGCATGGTGCTGATCGGCGTGCTCTTCTACGCCTTCATGCGCACCACCGGTCACGGCCAGACCGATGGCGTCGGCTACGCCACCATCCAGTCGGTGCTCGAGGGCGGCACCGCCGGTCTGGTGCTGCTGGCGCTCCTGTTCGTGGCCAAGCTGTTCGCCACCTCGGTCAGCCTGGGCTCGGGCGCATCGGGCGGCATCTTCTCGCCGTCGCTGTTCATCGGCGCCACGCTCGGTGCCGCCTTCGGCTCGCTCGGCGTCGCGCTCTTCCCCCATTCCGGCTTCTCGGTCATCGAGTTCGCCGTCGTCGGCATGGGTGCCATCGTCGGCGGGGCGACCGGCGCCTCGATGACGGCGATCGTGATGATCTTCGAGATGACCCGCGACTACAACGTCATCGTGCCGCTGGTGCTGGCGGTGGCGCTGGCCACCGGCACGCGGCGGGCCCTGATCAAGGAGAACATCTACACCATCAAGCTGCGCCACCGCGGCCGGCCGATCCCGGTCAACCGCCACACCAACATGTATCTGGTGCGCCAGGCGCGCGAGCTGATGAACCAGGATTTCGTCGTCCTGCCGATCGCCACCTCGATCGCCGATGCGCTGGCCAAGATCGCCGAGCGCCCGGGCGCCCATATCATCGTCTCGGACGGACCGCGCATTGCCGGCGTGGCGCGGCTGACCGCCGGGTCATACACGCCGGATCGGTATGCCGGGCAGACGCTGGAAAGCATCACGGCGGACAATTTCGTCGTCTCGCAGGATACCGCCATCCTCAACACGGTCATCAGCCGCATGAACCGGCGCAACCGCAACTTCTGCATCGTGGTCAACAACCGGGCGCGCATTCCGCGTGCCGAGGACGTCGTCGGCGTCATCGCGGCAAACGAGATCGCCAATGCGGTGATTTCCAACCACTACGCCTGAGCATTGCGCTTCAGGCGCGACTGAATCTCAGAAGCTTCAGCGGGCGGCCGTCGATGGCCGCCAGCCCGACGGCAATCAATCCCATGCCGGCGAAGTCGGCGAGCGCCAGCCGTTCGTGCAGGAAGACGGCGCCGAGCAGGATGGCGCTGACCGGCACCAGGAAGGTGACCAGCAGCAGATTGACCGCGCCGGCCGTCTTCAACAGCCGATAATAGATGATGTAGGCGACCGCCGAGGACAGGACGGCCAGCGCGATCAGCGAGGCCCACACCGCCGGGCCCGGCATGGCCAGCGTCCACGGCCGGTCGATGAACAAAGCCAGCGGCACCATCATCACCGCCGCGGCGGCGAACTGGCCGGTGGCCGAGACGATCGGCGCATGGCCGGCGCGGCCGAAGCGGCGGGCGTAGATCGGCGACAGGGCGTAGAACACCGAGGCGGTGAGCAGTGCCAGCTCGGCGACGAGGTCGGTGCTGACACCGCCCAGCGCATCCGGACCGATCATCACCACCACACCGACAAAACCGATGACGAGGCCGGCGACGCGGCCGGGCGTCATGCGTTCGTCGCCGGTGAGGTAGTGGGCGAACACCACGGCGAAGAGCGGCGTGGTGGCGTTGAGGATGGCGGCCAGGCCGCTGGCGACGTGGCCCTGTGCCCAGGCGATCAGGCTGAAGGGCACGACGTTGTTGAGGAAGCCCATGACGAAATAGGCGCGCCACGAGGCGCCGTCGCGCGGCATGGCGGCGCCGGTCACGCGCACGGCGATGTAGAGCAGGGCGCCGGCCACGATCACGCGGAAGGCGACGATGGTGAATGCCGGCAGAACCTTGATGGCGATGGCGATGTAGAAATAGGAGCCGCCCCACAGCAAAGCGAGGGTGACCAGCAGCGCCCATTCGGCGGGCGTCATCATGCGGTTGACGGTGGGCGGCATCGGCGTTCCTGGGCGATTTCAAAAAAAAAGCGGCGGCGTCATCCACTAGCAGATGTCGCCGGTGCCGCATTCCGAATCCTGCAAGGGGAGACGATCAGGCTTGCCCGGCTGAATGCAATATGTATACAATTTGGCCAGACTTCTGGGGAGGAGCTCTGAAAATGTCCGGGAAAAAGCCGTTTCCCATGAATGCATGGTATGCAGCGTCGTGGGATTACGAGGTGAAACGCGCGCTGCTGCCGCGCACGATCTGCGGCAAGCACCTGGTCTTCTATCGCCGCGGCGATGGTGTGCCGGTGGCCCTCGAGGATGCCTGCTGGCACCGCCTGGTGCCGCTGTCGCACGGCCGCCTGCGCGGCGACGAGGTGGTCTGCGGCTATCATGGCCTGACCTATAATTCCGACGGGCGCTGCACCTTCATGCCCTCGCAGGAGACGATCAACCCGTCGGCCTGCGTGCGCTCCTATCCGCTGGTCGAGCGCCATCGCTTCGTCTGGGTGTGGATGGGCGACCCGGCGCTCGCCGACCCGGCCACTGTGCCCGACCTGCACTGGAATCACGACCCGGCCTGGGCCGGCGACGGCAAGACCATCCACGTCAAGTGCGACTATCGTCTGGTCCTCGACAATCTCATGGACCTGACCCACGAGACCTTCGTGCATTCCTCCTCGATCGGAAACGACGCCGTGGCCGAGGCGCCCTTCGAGACGCATCATTCGGAGCGCTTCGCCATGGTCGCGCGCTGGATGCGCAATATCGAGGCGCCGCCCTTCTGGGCGGGGCAGCTCGGCAAGCCCGGCAAGGTCGATCGCTGGCAGATCATCCGCTTCGAGGCGCCGGCGACGATCGCCATCGACGTTGGCGTGGCGCCGGCCGGCACCGGCGCGCCGGAAGGCGACCGCAGCCAGGGCGTCAACGGCTTCGTGCTCAACACGGTGACGCCCGAAACCGAACGCTCCTGCCATTATTTCTGGGCGTTCGTGCGCAACTACAAGCTCGGCGAGCAGACGCGGACCACGCAGCTGCGCGAGGGCGTGTCCGGCATCTTCCACGAGGACGAGGTGGTTCTGGAGGCGCAGCAGCGCGCCATGGACGAGAATCCGGATCGCGTCTTCTACAATCTCAATATCGACGCCGGCTCGATGTGGGCGCGCACCCTGATCGACCGGATGATTGCGGCGGAAGAACCCGCCCAGTTCCCGGAGGCGGCCGAATGACCATTGCACGGCGCCGCGGCCAGGACCGCGAGCGGTCGCAGACGGTAAAGGCACTGCTCACCATCCGCGAGATGATCCTCGATGGCGCCCTGGCGCCGGGAGAACGCATCTCGGAGCTTTCCATCGTCGAGCGCACGGGCGTGTCGCGCACGCCGGTCAGAAGTGCGCTCGCCCGCCTCGCCGAGGAAGGGCTGCTGGAGCCGATTCCATCGGGCGGCTTCTCGGTGCGCTCCTTCGGCGAGGGCGACATTCACGACGCCATCGAGATCCGCGGCGTCCTGGAGGGACTGGCGGCGCGCTTCGCGGCCGAACGCGGCGTGGCGCCCGGTCGGCTGTTGCCGATCAAGGACTGCCTTGCCGAGCTCGACGAGCTGGTGGCGGAGAGCCCGCTCGATTCTGAGGATTTCTCCCGCTACATCGCTCTCAACGCGACCTTCCACCGCCTGCTGCACACGCTTGCCGACAGCCCGACGCTGGAGCGCGAGATCGAGCGCGCCGCGGCCAAGCCATTCGCCTCGCCGAGCGGCTTCGTCATGGCCCAGTCGGCACTGCCGGAGGCGCGCACCGTACTCACCGTGGCGCAGGACCAGCACCGTGCGGTGATCGAGGCGATCGAAGCCCGCGAAGGTGGGCGCGCGGAAAGTCTGATGCGCGAACATGCGCGGCTGGCCAGCCGCAACCTGCGTTCAGCGCTCAGAAGCAAGCAGGCGATGGCGCTGGTTCCCGGCGCCGCGCTGATCAGCGGCCGGCGCGACTGACGGCCGCGTGTCGAGGGGAGGAACCCATGCGATTCTCGCTCCACTGGTCGCAGGGACGGATCGCTGCCGTCCGCGACCTGACGCCGTCGATCCGCCTCATCGAGATCGCTCCGGCGGGCGGCACCACGGAGCCGTGGCGGCCGGGCGCCCACATCAATGTCGGCGTGATGGTCGGCGAGCGCTGCGAGAGCCGGTCCTATTCGCTGGTCGGCCGGACCGACGCCGGCCTTTATCGCATCGCGGTGCGCCGGGCGCCGGACAGCCGCGGCGGGTCGGCCTACATGCACGCACTGGAGCCCGGCCAGGTGCTGAAGCTGTCCAATCCGCAGAACCTGTTCGAGATCGACTGGCACGCACCGGAAGCGCTGCTCATTGCCGGCGGCATCGGCATCACGCCGATCCTCGGCATGGCCGAAGCGCTGGCCGAACACGGCAGGCCCATGCGGCTTGCCTATTGCGGTCGCCGCCGTGCCGACATGGCCTTTGTCGAAGAGCTTGAAGCGCGTCTCGGCGAACGCCTGTCCCTCCACATCTCCGAGGAGGGCAGCCGTATCGACCTGGACGAAGCCGTCGCCGCGCTCGGTCCCGATTTCGGTCTGCTATGTCTGCGGGCCGATGCGTCTGCTTGAGGCGGTTCGCGCCGCCTGGGCTCATGCCGGGCGGCTGCCGACGCGGCTCCATTTCGAGACCTTCGGGTCGAGCGGACATTTCGCGCCGGAGCCCTTCGAGGTCCTCGTGCCGCGGCATGACGTCAAGGTCACCGTCGGTGTCGGCGAGACGCTGCTCCAGGCCCTGCGCGGGGCCGGGGTCGAGCTGCTGTCCGACTGTGAACGCGGCGAGTGCGGCCTCTGTGCGCTCGATGTGATCGAGGCCGAAGGGGCAATCGACCATCGCGACGTCTTCTTCAGCGAGGCGCAGAAGGCGTTTGGCGACAAGCTGTGTGCCTGTGTATCGCGCGCCATTGGTGGCAGGCTGGTCGTCGATACCGCCTATCGTTCCGACACCGGCTGACGCCCCGGTTCCCGCGCCCCGACGCTTCCGCCCGGCGGCCTCATTTCCGCCGCGACGGGCGGGCGATTTCATCGCTTTGGCTGGCAATCCCGATTTGCTACCCTGCCGGCGCGGTTTTGGGGAAAGCGTTGAGGAATACGGGACTTAGGATGGCGATTCAGCTCGCAGTCGACGCCACGGCGCGCAACGAGGCTGGCATTGCGGCGGCGCTGCCACTGCTCAAGCAGCGTTTTGGCGAGCGCTATGCCGATTCCGAGGCGCTCCGTCGCCAGCACGGCCACACGACCACCTGGCTGGTCAATCAGGCCCCTGACGCGGTGGTCTTCCCCGAGACGACCGAGGAGGTGGTCGACATCGTGCGCATCTGTGCGGCGCATGGCGTGCCCGTGATTGCCTTCGGCGCCGGCTCCTCGCTGGAGGGCCATGTCAACGCGCCCTATGGCGGCGTGTCGGTGGACATGAGCCGCATGAACCGCATCCGTGCCGTCCACCCGGAAGATCTCGATGCCGTGGTCGAGCCGGGCGTGACCCGCAAGCAGCTCAACGACTACCTGCGTGACCAGGGCCTGTTCTTTCCGATCGACCCGGGTGCCGACGCCACGCTTGGCGGCATGGCCGCCACCCGCGCCTCGGGCACCAATGCCGTGCGCTACGGCACGATGCGCGACAACGTCATCAGCCTGACGGCCGTGATGGCGGACGGCGCGGTGGTGAAGACCGGCAACCGGGCCAAGAAATCCTCCGCCGGCTACGACCTTGCCCGCCTGATGATCGGCTCGGAAGGCACGCTCGGCATCATCACCGAGCTGGTGGTGCGGCTGCACGGCCTCCCCGAGGCGATCGCCGGCGGCGTGCTTCCCTTCGCGACGGTCGAGGGCGCCTGCAATGCCACAATCCTGACCATTCAGAGCGGTATCCCCATCGCCCGCATAGAGCTTGTCGACTCGCTGATGGTCAAAGCAACCAACACCTACTCCAAGCTGGATCTGCCAGAAACGCCGCATCTTTTCGTCGAATTCCACGGCAGCAATGCTTCCGTGAAGGAACAGGCCGAAGCCTTCGGCGAGATCGCGACGGAGTGCGGCGGCGGCGAATTCGTCTGGGCGACCAGGCCGGAGGAGCGCACGCGCCTGTGGCAGGCGCGCCACGACGCCTATTGGGCCGCATTGACGCTGCGGCCGGGCTGCAAGGGCATCGCCACCGATGCCTGCGTGCCGATCTCGCGGCTGGCGGAATGCGTGACCGAGACGGTCGCCGACGTCGAGCGGAGCAATCTGTTGGCACCGGTCGTCGGCCATGTCGGCGACGGCAATTTTCACCTGACGATGCTGGTCGACATGGACGACCGCGACGAGGTGGCGCGTTGCGAAGGCTTGATCTCGCGGCTCAACCTGCGCGCCATCGCGATGGAGGGCACGTGTACCGGCGAGCACGGCATCGGGCAGGGCAAGATGAAATATCTCGGGATCGAGCAGGGCAGCGGTCTCGAAGTCATGCGGGCGATCAAACAGGCAATCGATCCCCTGGGAATCATGAACCCGGGTAAGATCGTGGCGCCGGGCTGACCGGCGATGGACCCGTATCGGAGGCCACACTGAGCAGGCTCTACCTGATCGTCGGGGGCGCCCTGGTCGTCGCACTGTTCGCTGCGCTGATCGTGCCGTGGTTCATCCACTGGAACGACTATCGCGCCAACTTCGCGGCCGAGGCGTCGCGCATTCTCGGTCACAGGGTGTATGTCGAGGGCGACGCCCACGCCACCATCCTGCCGTCGCCGTCGCTGACCTTTACCAACGTCAAGGTCGACGACGAGAACGGCAACAATCTGATGACCGTGGGACGCTTCGACGTCGTCATCGAACTGATGCCGCTTCTGCAGGGGCAGATCAAGATCGTTTCGATGACGCTGGAGAAGCCGGTGATCAACGTGGCGGTCGATGCTGCCGGAAAGATCGCCTGGCTCAGCCGCGTCAAGCTGCGCGAGCCGTTCGATCCGGACAAGGTCGTCCTCGACAACATCACCATCAGGGACGGTGCGCTCAGCTACACCGATGCGCAGACCGGCGTGCAGATGTCCTTCGACGGCATCTCGGCGCAGATGTCGGCGCGGGCGCTGTCCGGGCCGTGGCATATCGACGGCTCCTACCTCGACAATGGCGGCCGGGTCCAGGTCCGCATGTCCACCGGGCGCGTCCTCGAAGACGGGACGATCCGCGTCCAGGCCAATGTCATCCCGGCGCGTCTGCCGATGACGCTCAGCCTCGACGGTCCGGTCGGCATCGATCCGGCGGGCGGGCTGAACTGGCAGGGGACCTATTCGGCCAGCCAGGTGGCCGCCGACGACGGCAGCGGCAACGACGATGCGGCAAACGGACCGACCGGCTGGCGCAGCGAGGGCACCTTTGCGCTCACCGCCGACCGGCTCGACATCAGCAAGGCGGTGCTGTCGAACGGCCCGGTCGACCGGCCGCTCAGTGTCGCCGGCACGCTGACGCTCAATTTCGGCAAATCGCCGTCCTTCGCGGCGACGGCGGAGGCGCGACAGATCGACCTCGACCGGACGCTGGGCAAGGGTCCGAGCCAGCCGGTCGACGTTTCGGCGGCGGCCGACAGTCTCGTCGCCTGGCTCAGCCGGCTTCCGGTTCCCGAAATTCCGGGCAGCATCCGCCTGCGTGTGCCGACGATCGTGGTCGGCGGACGCATCATCGAGGACGTGGCCTTCACCGCGGCTCCGGCCGAGGGCGGCTGGCAGATCGATTCGCTCAACGCCAAACTGCCGGGGCAGGCCACGGTCGCGGCGAGCGGCCTGATGACCACCCAGAAGAAATTCGGCTTCGTCGGCGAGGCGCATCTTGCCGTCGCCCAGCCGGCGACCTTTGCCACCTGGTGGCGCGGCAACAGCCAGGAGGGCGCCGGGCGCCTGCTGGCGCCGTTCGACCTGGCCGGCCACGCCGACATCGGGCCCGGGCGCGTCTCCTTCGATCATGTCGTCGCGCGCATCGACAATGCCACGATCACCGGCCACTTCGGTTGGGGCGAAGACCCGCGCAGGTCGGGCGAGCGTCAGTTCGTCACCGATCTCGACGCTGATCGGGTCGATTTCGTGCAGTTGAAGGCGCTCGCCGAGCTGCTTGTCGGACGCAACCTGGCGGACGCGACCGCGCTTGCCGACACCTATGCGATCCGGGTCTCGGCCGGCTCGTTCGTGTTCAGCGACCTCACTCTCAGCAAGGTGGCCATCGACGCCAGCTATGCCAAGAACGTGCTGAAGGTGGTGAAGCTGTCGGTCGACGATATCGCCGGCGCGACGATCCAGAAGACCAGCGGCGAGATCGACGACCTGTCGGACAACCCGCGCGGTCATCTCGACGTGATGGTCGATGCGCCGAAGCTGACCGGCCTGGCGCGGCTGGCCGACCGATTCCTGCCGGCGAGCGGCTTCACCCGCTGGCTCGACGCCGCCGCGCCGGCGCTCGGCGAGGCGGTGATGACCGCCAGGATCACGGCGCCGCCGCCCGGCGGCGGCAACGGCTTCGCCTTCACCGTCGAAAACGGCGTCGCCGCCTCGACCACGTTCAATCTGTCGGCCAGGTTCACCGGCGGCTTCGCCCATTGGCGCGACAAGCCGGCGGAGGTCAAGGCGGCGCTGAACTCGCCGGACAGCGCCGGCTTCGCGCGTCAGTTCGGCCTCGCTGCCGTGGCGCTGGCCAAGGACAACGGCGCCTATGTCGAGGTGCAGGCCAAGGGCGTGCCGGCGACGGGGCTCGATACGGTGGTGGTGACCGACCTTGCCGGGCTGGTCGCCAATGCCCGCGGCAAGCTGACGATCGGCGAAGACCTCGCACCGTCCTTCGACGGCACGATCGGCGCCAAGGCGGACAATATCGGCCCGATCATCGCCATGGCCGGGCTCGACGTTCCCGGCGCCGCCAACGGCACGGCACTGGCCTTCGACAAGGGCGGGCTGTCGGTGTCGGGCGCCGGCGTCCACCTCACCTGGAAGAACGGCACGCTCGGCCCGGCGATCGCCAGCGGCGACGTCACCCTGGCGCCGGACGGTTCGGGCAGCTGGCGCATCGGCGGCAATATGGTGAGCGACCGGGTCGATCTCGGCTGGATCGCCGCGCTCGGTCTCGGCTCGGCGCCGCTGCCGACCGGCGATGCGGCCGAGCCGTGGTCGCGGACACCGTTTGCGGGGCCGGCCTATGGCCGGGTCAGTGGCACGCTGCAGGTCAAGGCGGATCGCCTCGATGCCGGCGGTCTCGGCATTACCGGCACCGCCTTCACGCTGGCGCTGCAGCCGCAGCGCATCGATCTCGATCTGACGGCGGGCCAGCTTGCCGGCGGCAACGTGACCGGCGGCATGTCGATCCACAATGTCGACGGCAACGTCAATTTCTCCGGCCGCTTCGACCTCAAGGGCGCGTCGCTGGAATCCTTCGTCTGGCGGCGTGACGGCCGGTCCGTGGCCACCGGAACGCTCGATCTTTCCGCCTATTTCCAGTCGACCGGGCGTTCGCCGGCCGGCCTCGTCTCGACCATGACCGGCGGCGGCGCTCTCGGCGTGCGCGATGGCCTGGCGCGCTACGTCAATCCCAATGCGGTGCGGCCGATCGTGCGCTTCTCCGACCTCGGTCAGCAATATAGCGAGGACACGCTGCGTACCGCCTTCGGCGACAGCGTCGAAGCCGGCGATCTGACGTTCAAGAATGCCAGCGGGGCCTTCGCCATTGTCGCCGGCGCGGTGCAGCTGAGGAATCTGGTGGTGAAGACCGACGGGCTGGCTGTTTCGGGCGGCGCCGACATCGATCTCAACACGATGACGATCGACAGCGACTGGACCCTCAGCTTCGACCCGGTCGACAACAAGGTGCAGGGCGACGAACCCAGGGCCGGCCTCGTCTTTCGCGGGCCGCTCGCGGCGCCCAGCCGTTCGCTCGACGTGGTCCAGCTCGCCTGGTACCTCAACCGGCGCGAAGAGGCGCGGCTGGAAGAGATCCTCGCGCTCGATTCGGCGACGCGCGCGGAGAAGCAGCGGCTGAGCCGGCTTGCCGACAAGCTCCAGAGCGACGACGCCCAGCGTGCCGAGGATCTGCGCATCGCGGCCGAGCGCGAGGCGGCGCGCAAGGCAGCAGCGGCAGCACAGGCGGCCACGCTCGAGGCCTTTCATGTCAATCGCGAGGCGCTGATCGAGAAGCGTCACGTCGAGGCGCTGACGGCGCTGGCCGAGCGTCTGGCGGCGCAGCAGAAGCTGACCGAGGCGCGTGCAGGCAAGGCCGCTCAGGCGGCCGAGGCGGCGCGGAGCAGGGCCGATGCCGCAGCCAAGGTGCTGGCCGATGCGCGCGCGGCGGATACCGACGCGGCGGGCAAGGCCGACGCGGCGGCGGCCGTCCTGGCTGCGGCGAAGGCGGCTGCGGACAGGGCCGCAAAACAAGCCGCGCAACTGGCCGATGCTTCCGATCAGGCGAGCCGGGTGCTCGGCGATGCCAGGCAGGCCGAGGCCGATGCCAAGGCGGCCGCCGACAGGGCTGCCCAGGCCAAGGCGGACGCCGATACGGCGCTGCAGGCGGCGAGCGCCAAGGCCGCTGCGCTGGTGAGCGGCGCGGACAAGGCGGACGCCCTGGCGCAATCCACGGCCGCCGACAAGGCTGCAGCCGACAAGGCCGTCACAGCCGCGGTCGCGGCCCGCGATGCTGCCAAGGCCGATCTGGCGAAAGCCGAGGCAGCGGTGAAGGCGGCACGAGACGTTGTCGACGCAGCGGCATCGCAGGCGACGGCTCTCGGTGGTGGTGAAACCGCTGCGGAAACCGCCAAGGCCAAGGCCGATGCCGAGGCGAAGACGGCCGCCGATGCGCTGTCGGCGGTGGCTGCGATGCGCGACGGCGCCGCTGCCAGGCTCGAAGCTGCCAAGAGCGACGCGGCAGCGGCCCGCAAATCCGCCGACGACACGGCGAGCATGGCGAAGATGGCGGCGCAGGCCGCCCAGCTTGCGGAGAGCTTGGCCGGCCCGGGCGCCGACGCCGATGCGATTGCCAATGCGCAGGCCATGCAGAGGGCGGCTGCCGGCGCCGCCCAGCAGGTCGCCGCCAAGCAGGCGGCCGCCGACGCCGCCGCCAAGGCGCAAGTCGATGCGCAGACTGCCTTCGACAGCGCGTCCATGGCCGTGGCCGAAGCCGAGAAGCGGGCGGCGGCGGCGAGCGATGCGGTGACGGCCGCCGAAGCCCTGGTCAAGAACGCTGCCGCCAATGCCAGCCGTGCGGCTACGGACAGTGCGACGGCGCAGGCCGACCTCGACAATGCCACCAGGATGCGCGACGCGGCTCAAGCCACGCTCGCCGAGAAGGAAACGGCGGTGGAGAAGACCGCGGCTGCGGCCAAGGCGGCGAGCGGAGCGGCGGCGGACGCGGCTGAAGCCGCTGCCAAGGCGCAGGCCGATGCCAAGGCGGCGCTTGCCGCCAGGGCGGACGCTGAAAAGACGGTGACGAAGCTGGCCGCCGTTGCGGACGACACCGCCAAGGCCGCACAGGAAGCCGCCACGAAACGGGCGGCTGCGTCCGCCGATGCCAAGGCGGCTGCGGCGAAAGCCACGGAAGCGGCGCGTGCGTCGTCTGCGGCGGCGAAGTCGTTGGCTGCCGGGGCGGCAGCCAACGAGGCGGCGCAGGCCGCGGCCAAGGCAGCTGCGCGCGACCTTCAGGCCGCCGACGCTGCGGCGGCGAAAGCCGCGGCGCAGGCCCAGACGGCAGACGCTGCGGCGCAGGCGGCGAGCGCCGAAGCGGCCGATGCGGCGGATGCAGCGCAGGCCGCCCGGCAATCGGCCGAGCGGGCCCAGCAGAACGCGGTCAGTGTCGGCCCGATCGAGATTCCGGCGCCGGCTTTGCCCAAATCGGGTGCCGCCATGGCGCCCGGCGGTGCAACGGTGGCTGCCGAGCCGGTGTCGACGGTGCCGGTCGCCAAGCCGCGCCCAAGAAACGCGCCGTTGCCGTTGGTGCCCAGCATCATCCCGACCGACCGGCCGCTGCTGATCACGCCGCCGAAATACTAGGCCTCGCCGCCTTTCGATGACCGGCGATACCAGTCGAGCGCAAACATCCTGAGAGCTGCCGAAAGATTGATGTCTGCCGGCCGCTCGCGGTCGACCCCGGCGACCAGCGCCGCAACGCTGGTGTTGCGGCCCGCGGCGATTTCGGAAAGCGCGTCCCAGAATGGCGCCTCGAGCGAGATCGAGGTGCGGTGGCCGGCAATCGTGATGGAGCGCTTGCTCACGGGGTGAGGATCACTCTTCGTCGCGCTCGCGGCGGTGCGCGGCGAGGTTTCGCGCCGCCAGCTCGCGCTCAGCGTCCCGCTGCTTCCTCTCGGCCGCCGTCAGCCCGTGCTTGCGCCGGTTGGCGTCGGCGGCCTCTTCGCGTTCGGCCCGCGCCTTCTGCTTGCGGAAGCGGCGGAGGTTGACGATTTCGGCCGACATTGCGTCACACACCAAAGAAGACCATGTCGATCGCGCTTTTCAATGCATGCTCATGCGCATCGAGCTTGCCGACCATCGTAGCCAGATTGCGTACCGAAATCGTCGCCACCAGGTGCATTGCGACCACGTACCGGATTCCTTCGACTTCCACGACCGGGACGACGCGATCGACCTCATAGGTCTCGTCGAGTGGCAGGAGCGGGGCCACGACACGGGTGGTCAAATGATCGAGAAGGTCGTGCTGGAGGATGACGACAAGATCCACGGGGCCCTCGGCGCGGAGCCCTTTGACACGGTAGACCTCGAATTGTCGGGCAGCTACCACGGCCTCAGTTCTTCAAGCGGAATTCCGTTTTCTTCGACCCATTCATTCCACGCCGACATCTGCTCGCGATTCGCCTTGCGCCATTCCTCGCGCCGGCGCTCGCGATGCTCGGCTTCGAGCGCGCGTTCCAGAACCGCCGAGACGTTGGTGCCGTAGGCCTTGGCTTCCTCGGCCAGCTCCAGCGGAATGGAGACGTTCATCGCCCGCTTGCGGGGGCGGGATTGGCGGTTCGGCATGCGTTTCTCCATGCGCATAATGTATGCGCATAGTTGGTGCGGGGCACCTGGAATGCAAGCTATTTCGGGCCGATCATGTCTTCGGGTCGCACGATCTGGTCGAACTCCGCTTCCGTCACATAACCGAGACGCACGGCCTCCTCGCGCAGCGTCGTGCCGTTCTTGTGGGCCATCTTGGCGATCTCGGCCGCCTTGTCGTAACCGATCTTCGGCGCCAGCGCGGTGACCAGCATCAGCGAGCGCTGCATCAGGGACTTGATGTGGTCTTCGTTCGCCTTGATGCCGATCACGGCACGCTCGGTGAAGCTCATCGCGGCATCGGCCATCAGGCGTACCGACTGGAGGAAGTTGTAGGCCATCACCGGGTTGTAGACGTTGAGCTCGAAGTGGCCCTGGCTGCCGGCGAAGGTCAGCGCGGCGTTGTTGCCGAAGATCTGCACGCAGACCTGGGTCAGCGCCTCGCACTGGGTCGGATTGACCTTGCCGGGCATGATCGACGAGCCGGGCTCGTTCTCGGGCAGCGACAGTTCGCCGAGGCCCGAGCGCGGGCCGGAACCCAGCAGGCGGATGTCGTTGCCGATCTTGAACAGGCTGGCGGCGACCGTATTGATGGCGCCGTGCGAGAAGAGCATGGCGTCGTGGGCGGCGAGCGCCTCGAACTTGTTGGGCGCCGAGGTGAACTTCATGCCGGTCAGCGCGGCGATGCGGTCGGCGACGCGCTCGGCGAAGCCGATCGGCGCGTTGAGGCCGGTGCCCACCGCCGTGCCGCCCTGGGCAAGCTGCATCAGCCCGGCCATGGTCGCCTCGATGCGGGCGATGCCGTTCTCCACCTGCTGGGTGTAGCCGGAGAACTCCTGTCCGAGCGTGAGGGGGGTGGCGTCCTGGGTGTGCGTGCGGCCGATCTTGATGATCTTCGCGAAGGCGTGCGCCTTGTCGTTGAGCGCGTTACGTAGCGCTTGAAGCGCCGGCAACAGGCGGTGCTCGATTTCCTCGGCGCAGGCGATGTGCATGGCGGTCGGAAACGTATCGTTCGACGACTGACTCATATTGACGTGGTCGTTGGGGTGGACCGGCGTCTTGGAGCCGATGGTGCCGCCGAGTATCTCGATGGCGCGGTTGGCGATCACCTCGTTGGCGTTCATGTTGGATTGCGTGCCCGAACCGGTCTGCCAGACGACCAGCGGGAAGTGCGCGTCGAGCTTGCCTTCGGCGACCTCCTGCGCCGCCTGGACGATGGCCTTGCCGATCTTCGGGTCGAGCTTGCCGAGATCCATGTTGACCTCGGCCGCAGCGCGCTTGATCAGCCCAAGAGCACGCACGATCGGCGCCGGCTGCTGCTCCCAGCCGATCGGGAAGTTCTCGAGCGAACGTTCCGATTGAGCGCCCCAATAGCGGTCGGCGGGAACTGCGATGGGTCCGAAGGAATCGGTCTCGGTGCGGGTGGCTGGCTTCTTGTTGGGCATGGCGGAAAGCTTGTGTCTGGAGGGTGTTGCGCGGCTCTTATCACGTCCCGTCGGTGGGTGCCACGCGGGTCATGGCGGCAGGCGCCGCGGCTGCGGTCGGCATTGGCCTGATCCGTGGGTGGCGGGGAGGGGTCAAAGCCGCTACGCTTCAATTGAGACCATGCGACCAGGAGCTCAGGGGGCTGGGAACATGGAGCTGGCACGCTTCTCGTCCGAGGCGTTCCCCGACAGGGAACGCGCCGCAGCAATCCAGGATATCTGGGCGCCGGTCACCAGGATTAACCTCGCACCGGTGGACAGGCGTCATTTCGTCGTTGACGCGGCGGCATTTGCGCTGTCCGGCCTGTCGATCGGCTGGGGACGGTTTTCCGGCTATCGCGCCCACCGCACGCGACCGCTTGCGGCCGACAGTGCCGACGACCTCGTCTTCTGCCTGGTCACCGACGCAAGCTGGAGCGCGCGCCGGGAAGGGGACGAGGAGTCGTTCTGCGGCCCCGGCGAGGTGTTCCTCACGGTGGCCAGGGACGCCAGCATCGCCAACGTGCCGGGCGCCGCCAACACCGTGGTCAATTTTGCGGTGCCGCGCGATGTTCTGGCGTCGGCGGTCGTCGATCTCGACGCAGCGTCAAACAACAGACTGCCGTCGACGCCGGCCGTACGGCTGATGCGCGACTACGTGGTGGCGTTGACGCGCGAGGCGGGGGCGATGTCGCCTGCGGCGCTGGCGCGATGCGTCGCCCACGTCCACGACCTTGCCGCACTGGCGCTCGGCGCAAACCGTGACGCGGTGGAGCAGGCGCGCAAGGGTGGTCTGCGCGCGGCGCGCCTGGCGGCGATCAAGGCGGATATCGCTGCCAACCTCACCCGGCCGGACCTTTCCATCGGGTGGGTGGCGGCGCGCCACGGCATTTCGCTGCAATATATCCGCGCGCTGTTTAACGGCGAGGGTACGACCTTCGGCGACCATGTTCGCGAGCGGCGGCTGGCGCGCGTCCATCGCCTGCTCAGCGATCCGCGTCTTGCCGGCCACGCCATCAGCACGATCGTCTTCGAATCCGGCTTTGGCGACCTGTCGCACTTCAACCGCCTCTTCCGCAAACGCTACGGCATGACGCCGTCCGATGTGCGCGCGGCGGCCCTCAGGGCGGCGCTTGACGGCAAGACATGACCGGATTCCGCGGTATTTGCGGTGATACCGCGTAGCGCTTCCGCCTAGCGCTCAGCCCAAGCCCTCGATCTCCAAAAGCCGGATGCTGAAGCCTTCCGGGGCGCGCGGGGCGCACCGCGGTCCTGTGCAGCGCTGTGACGTGTTGCGCAGGACCCGGGTGGTGGTGCCGCCAAAGCGTGCCGGCCAGAGGGCAGCCGGTCGCCAGGCGGCGGCAGCGGCTGACCTTCGCAGGCAGGCTGGGGGCGTGGATGTTGCGATTGTTTGGGTTGCGTCTGGCGCTGGTCATCGGGGTGTGCGCCGTCATCGCCGCAATGGTGTCACCGGCGGTCGCGACCGAGATCGAAACTGCTTTTGACGCCAAAACGTGCGGATCGGGTCACACCGGGACGATTGGCGTTGCCAGCTTCACGCAGTCGCTGGGCGCCTCTGACTGGCACATGACGGTGGAGAACGGCTATCGGTTAACCCTGACGGTGGGCGGTGCCGCGGGATCGACAACGCCGAGCGGCAACGTTCGTGCCGATTCCGTGACGAAAATCTCCCTGCCATCGATGACCACCGGCTCTGTCGACGGCACCGGTGCGAGCGTCCACTTCGACAGTGACGATCTCGATCTCGGCGTGGGCGCCGGCACCATCACGCTCACCATCACCTGCGCAAAGGTCGGTTCATCCTCCTCGACGGGGAGCGGCGGCAACTCCGGTTTCACCGACGCCGGCAATCACGTGAAGACGACAACCCCCACGGGCCCCGAATTGCCGGGCTCTCATTTGCAGTTGTGCACCGCCGCTGAAGTGAAGAGCACCCGACTGGAGATGGAGGCGATCCAGACCGAACTAGCGGCGGACGTACTTGCCCAGCAGCAGGCCGATACGTCCACAGAGAACGAAGGCAGTCGCTTTGTGGAAGCCGCCCGGTTGTTTGTTCCGGTGACGGGCGGGCTGATGGAACCTGCCGTGCGGGATGCGAAGAAAGCGAGGCTGAAGACCCTGCAGCGCCAGATGGCGTTCTGCCAGGGCCTCGGCCAGGTCAACGAGATCGAAGACATACTCAACGGCAAGGGCAGCGGCGGCGGCAACCTCAACTTCGCCCCGGCCGAGCATCCGGCTGCGGCCGACGTGCCCTGGCCGATGGCCTATGCCGACGAGGGCGCCGGCAGCCGAATGCCGTTGGCGGTGGCCGGCGATCACTACACCGTCTTCGGCGGCAAGCCGGTCAAACATCTGGACCCGGGTTAAGGGCGTCATCCTCAGCGGCGGCGACGGCGTGGCCGGCTCGTTGAGCGGCGGCGCCGTGATGGGGTTCACGCCGGAGCTCGACGTCGGCGTCTTCGCCACCGGGCTTGCCGGCAGCACGACCCATTCCTCGCCGTCGATGACGCTCACCAGCCTTGGCGGCGGGCTCGGCGTCTATTCCACCTACAGCCTTGCGGATGGCGGCCGTTTCGGCGTCTCGGCAAGCCAGACATGGGCATCGCACGACATCAATCACGCGGGCGTCACCGGCAGCTTCAATTCGGGGTTCACCCGCATCGACGCTCACTACGACCGCTCCTTCGTCGTCGGCCCCGGCGTCAGCATCACGCCATCCGTCGTCCTGTCATGGGAGCGCTTTTCGACGGGCGCCTACACCAACTCCGGAGGCACCGCGGCGGCGGCGGCGTGGAGCGAACAGACGTCGATCTCGACGGGCCTGAGCATTTCCCGTCCCTTCATGCTGGACGGGCCGGTCATCAAGGCGGTCACGCCGCATATCGGCGTCACCGGCAGCGTGGTGGCGGCGCAAACGGTGAGCGGCACGCTGCCGGCCAGCGGCGTGCATTCGCTCGATCTGTCGCGGGCGACCGTGGGCCTTTCCGGCGGCGTGGACCTCGCGCTCGCCGGCGGGGCGGCGTTCAATCTCGACACCAGCATCGGCGGAATCGGCGGCAACTCGTGCAGCTATGGCTTCACGTTCGGCTTCCGCGAGCCGCTGCCCTAGCCGATGTCCTCGGCTTCCGCGGCACGCTTGCGGCCGACGATCATCGCGTGGACGAGGTTCTCGCGGTGGCGGAGGCTCGCCAGGGCGACGCCGGCCAGATGCACCGCGACCAGGATCAACAGACCGTGCGCCGACCAGTCGTGCAGGTGCTGCATCGTCGTATCGCCCCAGAAGGCGTCGGTGGTGAGCAGGTAGCCGGTGAAGGCGGTGGCGCCCATGCCGAGGATCAGGGCGACGATCATGGCGCCGCCGGCCGGGTTGTGGCCGATGTGGCGCGCCTCGCTGCCGGTGACGATGGCCTTGAGGTAGTCGATGACGGTCCGCGGCGAGCGCACGAAATGGGCGAAGCGCGCATAGGGCGTGCCGATGAAGCCCCAGATCAGGCGCAGCAGGACCAGACCACCGGCGGCATAGCCGGCCAGCATGTGAAGATCGTCCCAGGAGTGGGCGCTGAGCCACGCAGTCGCGAAGCTCAGCACCAAGCTCCAATGGAACAAGCGCACGAACGGGTCCCAGACACGGACCCACCTGTCTTCGCGAACACTTGTCATTTTATGGAATGCGTTTGGAGATTAGCCTTCGCCGGCTTCGGCGTTCTTCAGCTTCTTCAGGGTCTCGGCGTTGTAGGCCGCGTTCACCCGCTTGCCCGCCTTGTTGGTGGCATAGACTTCGTAGCAGCCTTTCTCGACCTTGATCTGCTTGATGGTCAGGCCGTCGGCCTTGAGCATGGACTCAAGCTTGGACTGCGGCTGCCAGGCCGACTTGGGGGCCTTGCTGCAGCTGCCGCCGGCAGCGAAGGCCGGGCTGGCAACGACGAAAGCAATCGCGGTCAGGAGGAATGCGCGTTTCATGTACTTTGAATCTCCAGAATGAACCAAAACCAAAACGCCCCGGATGCAATGTCCCCGGCGTTTGCGCGGGCAAGCTAGTCAGGCCTGCCTGTCGATACGCTGACAGCGACGTTCGGCGAGCTGTCATGCGCGCATAGAAATCGGCGCCACCGGTTTGCCTGAAATCAGGGTTAACCAACGGCAGCGATTGCCCGAGCGGCGGTAACCGCTACGCTCAGGCCCGGGAAGGAGACTTGTGATGAAACGGCTCAGACTGATCGGCGCGGCGGTGGTCGGCGTCATCCTGCTCGTCCCGCAGGCGTTCGCCGCCGATGCGGCCGCCGTGCGCACGATGATGGAGAAGTCGGGCCTCGTCGCCCAGTACCAGGATCTCGGCGAGCAGATGCGCCAGGGCGTCCTCAATTCGCCGCCGCCGCAGTTCTCCTCCGGTACGGTGTCGCTGCTGGCGACGATCGTCGGCAATACGATGGACGGCAGCAAGCTGCTCGACAAGCTGCAGACGGTGCTGGCCGCCTCGCTGTCGGCCGACGATGTCAAGGCGATGAACGCCTTCTTCGATTCCGATCTCGGAGCGCGCATCGTCAAGGCGGAGATCGCCGGCGGCACACTGAAGGTGCAGAACGAGATCAGCGCCAATGCGCAAGCCTTGGTCGCCGAGGCGCGCAAGGACCCTGAGCGCGTCGCCGTGTTCATGCATATCGACAAGATGCTGAACACGTCGGAGCTGTCGACGCGCTCGTCGGAGAGCCTGCTGCGCGCCATGGCCGTGGCGATGGCCGAGAACGGGCCGACGCCGCCCGATCCCGGCAAGCTGGCTGAGGCCAATCAGCACATCGATGCGATGCATGGCGCTCTGCTCAAGCAGATACGCACCATGATGCTGGCCACCGCCGAGCGCATCTATCGCGACTTCTCGACGGCCGAGATGAAGACCTACGCCGAATTCCTGGGGAGCCCGCCGTCGCAGGTCATGTATGCGGCGTTCAGCAGCGTCATGGACGGCTTCTATGTCGAGACGGGCACACGGGTCGGGCAGGAACTGGCGGCCGCCATGCGCCAGCAGAAGACCTGAGGCGCTTGCGGACTATTTCTTGCGGAAGGCGTCGAGGCTGACCACCTGGGCCATCGGCGTGGCTTCCGCTCCGCCCTCGTCCTTGTTGACAGCATCGGCGTCTGCCGCCGCATCGTCGTCCGGTGCGGCGATGCTCGCCGGCGGCGCCGCTTCCAGCGGCGATTCGATGTCGGCGACCGTGGGTGGCCGCGCGCTCACGTCGAAGCGCAGCTCGAACTGGACCGACGGGTCGAGAAAGCCCCTGATGGCGGAGAAGGGCACCAGCAGCCGCTCAGGTACGCCGTTGAAGGAAAGTCCGACCTCGAAGGCCTGCTCGCTGACGGTGAGATCCCAATACTGATGCTGGAGGACGATGGTGATGTCCTCCGGGTACTGGGCAAGCAGGCGGCTCGAAATGCGGACCCCGGGCGCCTGGGTGGCGAAGGTGATGAAGAAGTGATGCTCGCCGGGCAGGCCGGTGCGCGCGACTTCGGACAGAACCTTGCGGATCACCCCGCGCAGGGCGTCCTGGGCGAGGATGTCGTAACGGATCAGATCTTCTGCCATGAGCTGCGGCCGGACCCCGGTATCCCCCGTCGAGAACAGCCCATATTGCAGCAGATTCGGGCAGTCTCGTGAAATTTAGTGGAGGCTTCTGTTGCCAGGTGCCTCCGAACCCCGCCTGAAAGTGCTAACCCTCAGGGCTTGATTTCGGTTTTCCGAGCCGCATTACGCAGCGAGGGCCACCGGAGCATAGTTGTCGTTGGCAACTATAAGTTCGGCCCGATAACGGCGGAACCATGCCGGGCAAAAGCCCATCCTTTACGCCCTCGTCGATCCTATTTCGCCCCCGCCGCAACCCGCCAGATTCAGGCGAACCAACGGGCTGGGGTGGAGGCGCCGGGTACTGCCCCCGGGTCCGCAGGGTTTATTTCGATGGCCGTTTATTGCCATAGCCGGATTGCTCCGGCACCGCGGAATATAAGGATTGAGCGTCGAATTGGAAAGGCTCTCAGCCGATCCCCGGCGATAATCCCCGGTTCATCGACGGATTCCGGGGGTTGCTCGCGATGGCGCGGACAGATCTCCCGGAAAACGGCGCTCCGCCGTCCGTTCCGCCGGAGCCAGGGCGCGATGGCCGATTGCGGCCCCAAAGCTGTCAGCAGGTCCGTTGTCCTGCGCGGGCTCCATGTTGCGCCGCACCATCCGGCGCGCTAAATTGTTGCATGAGCCGGTGACGACTCGTTGCAGCCGTCTGCACCTCCCGAAAGACACCACGATGAATCGAAGCTTCGCGCGCAACGCGATCGTGCTTGGCCTGTTGTCAGCCGTCGGCCCCTTCGCCATCGACATGTACCTGCCGGCGCTGCCGTCGATCGCGACCGATTTTCACGCCTCGGACGCGGCGGTGCAGGGCAGCCTCATCGCCTTCTTCCTGGCGGTGGCGTTCGGCCAGATCATCTACGGGCCGATTTCCGACAGCCATGGACGGCGGGCGCCGCTCTATTTCGGCATGGTGCTCTATTCGCTGGGCGCCATCGGCTGCGGCCTGGCGCCGTCGATCGAATGGTTGATCGCCGCCCGCTTCGTTCAGGGGGTGGGGGCCTGCGCCGGCATGACCATCCCGCGTGCCATCGTGCGCGATCTCCATACCGGCCCGGACGCGGCGCGGCTGATGTCGCTGATCATGCTGGTGTTCAGCGTATCGCCGATCCTGGCGCCGCTGTTCGGCAGCACGGTGATCGCGCTGGCAAGCTGGCGGGCGATCTTCTTCGTCATCGCGGTGTTCGGCATCGTCGGCGCGGTGATCAATTTCTCCGTGCTGGGCGAGACGCGGCCGCCGGAGAAGCGGGTTCCGCTCAATCTTGCCAGCGTCGCGCGCGGCTATCTCGATCTGATCGGCGACCGCTATTTCATCGGCGTCAGCCTGATCGGCGGCTTCGGCATGGCGGGCTTCTTCTCCTTCCTGTCGGGCTCGTCCTTCGTCTATATCGACCATTTCGGCCTGACCCCGACCCAGTTCAGCTTTGCCTTCGCCGTCAATGCGGTCGCCTTCATCGGCATGGCGCAGACGACCGGCTGGCTTGGGCGCCGCTTCGGGCTGAAGCGCGTGGTGCGTGCCGCCGTCACGTTCTATGTGGTGATGACCGGCATCCTGTTCGGCCTCACGCTGGCTGGCCTCGACAACGTCTTTGCGCTGATCGCGCTGCTGTTCGTCTCCTTCGGCAGCATGGGACTGGTCATCCCGTCGACTGCGGTGCTCGCCCTCGAAGCGCATGGGCCCCGCGCCGGAACGGCCTCGGCCCTGCTCGGCACGCTGCAGTTGGTCGCCGCCATGGCTGTGGTCAGCATCACGGGCGCGGTGTCCAACGGCGCGGTGCTGCCCATGGTCAGCGCCATCTTCGGCTGCGCGATCGTTGCCTTCCTGCTCAGCATGTTCTCGCTCGGTGGCGGCGAGCCGGTGCCGGAAGCGGCGGAATAGGGGAGGGCGGCACCTACGCCGCCGCCCAGAATCGCGCTAGGATCAGCCCATGCGCCAATATCTCGACCTGATGCGCCGGGTTCTCGACACCGGCGTTGAAAAGACCGACCGCACCGGAACGGGCACGCTGTCCGTCTTCGGCCATCAGATGCGTTTCGATCTGGCCGACGGCTTCCCGCTGGTCACCACCAAGAAGATCCACCTGCGCTCGGTCATCCACGAGCTTCTGTGGTTCATCGCCGGCGACACCAACATCGATTATCTGAAGCAGAACGGGGTCTCGATCTGGGACGAATGGGCGGACGAGAAGGGCGACCTCGGCCCCGTCTACGGGGCGCAGTGGCGCTCGTGGCGGACACCCGACGGCGGCACGATTGACCAGCTTCGTCAAGTGGTTGAGCAGATTCGTTCAAAACCGGATTCACGCCGGTTGATGGTCACGGCGTGGAACCCGGCCGATGTCGACCAGATGGCGCTGCCGCCCTGCCACTGCCTGTTCCAGTTCTATGTCGCCGACGGCAAGCTCTCCTGCCAGCTCTATCAGCGCTCCGCCGACATCTTCCTCGGCGTGCCGTTCAACATCGCTTCCTATGCGCTCTTGACGATGATGGTGGCGCAGGTGAGCGGGCTGAAGCCGGGCGACTTCGTCCACACCTTCGGCGACGCGCATCTCTATCTCAATCACATCGAACAGGCGCGCCTGCAGCTCGCTCGCGAACCGCGGCCGCTGCCCCGGCTGGTGCTCAATCCGGAGGTCCGCTCGCTGTTCGACTTCGTCTATGAGGATGTGTCGGTGATCGGCTACGACCCGCACCCGCACATCAAGGCGGCAGTTTCGGTGTGAGCCTGTCACTGAGGCCGGCGCGGCCGGGCGACGAGGGGGTGATCGCCGAGCTGATCGGCGCGCTGGCCCACTATGAGCGGCTCGACCATACGGTCGAATCGACGCCGGAGAGCATCGCGGCGGCGCTGTTCGCGGAAAACCCGCGCGTATTCTGCGATCTGGCCGAGGTGGACGGCGTGGTCGCCGGCTTTGCCCTGTGGTTCTACACCTTCTCCACCTTCCGCGGCCGCCACGGCATCTGGCTGGAGGACCTGTTTGTGCGGCCGCAGGCGCGGCGGGCCGGCGCCGGCACGGCGCTGCTCCGCGCCCTCGCGCGGCGCTGTGGCGAGGAGGGGCTCGGGCGATTGGAATGGTCGGTGCTCGACTGGAACGCGCCGGCGATCGCCTTCTACAAGGGACTGGGCGCACAGCTGCTCGACGACTGGACCATCTGCCGGCTCGATGGGCTGGAACTGGCGGCGCTTGCCGGAAAGATGGGGGCATGAGGATTTCGCTGATTGCGGCGGTTGCCGCCAATCGCGTCATCGGCGACGGCAGCGGCATGCCCTGGCGGCTGTCGACCGACATGAAGCGGTTCAAGGCGCTGACCATGGGCAAGCCGGTGGTGGTCGGGCGCAAGACCTTCGAAACCTTGGGCAAGCCGCTGCCCGGCCGCACCAATATCGTGGTGACCCGGCGGGCCGGTTTCCGCCCTGAGGGCGTCATCGTTGCGGTTGACCTCGATTCTGCGCTGGTGCAAGCGCAGCACGTGGCGGCGGAAACCGGCGCCGACGAGGTCATGGTGATCGGCGGTGGCGAGATCTATGCAGCGGCGATTGCCGCGGCCGATCGTCTCTATATCACCCATGTCGACGCAGAACCGGTCGGCAATACCCGCTTTCCGTCGATCGACCCGATGGTGTGGCGCGCGACCCGGCGCGAGCCGGTGCCGGCGGGCGAAAAGGACAGCGCCGCGACGGTGTTCACCGTCTATGAGCGGATCGCCGCGGCCGAATCCGGTTGACTTGGCCGGTGCGAGGCCCCACCTGTCAGCGGCGCCGCCGGATTGGGCTCCGGGGCGACGCGCCGCATCGCGTTGAAAAGGCGGGGTAAGATGCCTATAAACCGAGCCGGCTTTTAGTGGCGGTTCGCGCGGCACGGTGTTCGTGTCTTCAAGCCTCTCGAAGGGAGCGCAATGCCCTGGGAAAATCAGACTGGCGGCGGTGGCTGGAAGGGCAATGGCGGCCCGTGGGGTCAGGGGCCGCGCAATACCGGTGGCGGCGGCTCGACACCGCCGGATCTTGAAGAGCTTCTCAGGCGCGGCCAGGACCGCCTGAAGCGCGTGCTGCCCGGTGGCGGCGGCGGTGGCGGCAAGATGAATCCGCTGACGCTGATCGCCATTCTGGCGGTGGTCGTGGCGCTCGCCGGCTACTACTTCTTCACCTTCCGCGTGCAGCCGGACGAGGAGGGCGTGGTTCTGCGCTTCGGTGCCTTCAGCCGCAACGCCACGCCGGGCCTCAACTGGCGCCTGCCCTATCCGATCGAGACGGTCTACACGCCCAAGGTGACCCGCGTGAACAAGGTCACCATCGGCACGACGTCGGACGACCGCAATCCGGGCGCCGTCGGCCGCGACGTTCCCGGTGAGAGCCTGATGCTGACCGGCGACGAGAACATCGTCGACATCAACTTCACGGTCTTCTGGGTCATCAACAACGCCGCCGATTACCTGTTCAACATGGAAAATCCGGACGGCACCGTGAAATCGGTGGCTGAAAGCGCCATGCGCGAGGTGGTCGGCCGCTCGGTGGTCGAGGCGCTGCTCACCCAGGCGCGCCAGATCACTGAAAGCGACGTGCAGAAGCTGATCCAGCAGACGCTCGACGAGTTCAAGGCCGGCATCCTGATTACCCAGGTACAGATGCTCAAGGTCGACCCGCCGTCCGAGGTGATCGCCTCCTTCCGCGACGTTCAGGCGGCGCGTGCCGACGCCGAGCGCGTGCAGAACGAGGCGCAGACCTACGCCAACAAGGTGGTGCCGGAGGCGCGCGGCCAGGCCTCTCAGATCACCAATGCGGCCAGCGCCTATCGCGACCGCATCATCGCCGAGGCGACGGGTAAGGCGCAGCGTTTCGACCAGGTCTATCAGAGCTACACGACGGCACCCGACGTGACCCGCAAGCGCATGTATCTCGACACGCTCGAACAGGTCCTCGGCGGCGCCGACAAGGTCATCATCGACGAGAAGAACGGCGGCAACGGCGTTGTGCCCTATCTGCCGCTCGATGCGCTGACCAAGAAGGCGGGTTCGGGCTCCGGCTCAGGCTCGACCGGTGGAGGCCAGCAATGAGGCACGGCATCTTCGGAGGCGTCGGCCTCGTCATCATCGCCGTCATCGGCTTCCTGCTCTATCTCAGCATGTTCATCGTCGATCCGACGCAGCAGGCGCTGGTCCTGCGCTTCGGCGAGGTGGTGGCGCCGATCGGACAGGCGCGAAAGGCCGTCGAGAAACCGGGGCTCTACTGGCGGCTGCCGCTGATCGACAATGTCGAGTATTTCGACAAGCGCATCCTCGACCTCGATTCGCCGCCGCTGGAGATCATCGCCTCCGACCAGAAGCGGTTGGTGGTCGATGCCTTCGGCCGCTACAAGATCATCGACCCGCTTAAGTTCTTCCAGTCGGTGGGCTCGGTGCAGATCGCCGACTCGCGTCTCTCGGTCATCCTCAATTCGGCCGTGCGCCGGGTGCTCGGCGACGCCAGCTTCATCCAGCTCGTGCGTGACGAGCGCGCCCAGCTGATGTCCAAGATCACCGAGCAGGTGGGCAAGGAAGCGGTCGGGCTCGGCATCCAGATGATCGACGTCAAGATCCGCAGCGCCGATCTGCCGGCGGCCAACAGCCAGGCCATCTACCAGCGCATGCAGACCGAGCGCCAGCGTCAGGCGACCGAGATCCGTGCCCAGGGCGAGCAGGCGGCGCGGCGCATCCGCGCGGAGGCCGACCGCCAGGCGACGGTGATCGTCGCCGACGCCAACGGCGAGTCGGAACGGCTGCGCGGCGAGGGCGAGGCCAAGGTCAACGAGATCTACGCCAAGGCGTTCAGCAAGGATCCGGAATTCTTCGTCTTCTACCGGTCGATGCAGGCCTATCAGGCGGGGCTGAAGTCCTCGGATACCCGGCTGGTGCTGTCGCCCAATTCCGAGTTCTTCAAGTATTTCGGCAATTCTGCCGGTACGCCGACCGCCGGTCAGCAGGTCTCGCCGCCGCCGGCCGCGGCGAAGCCGTCGGCGGCAGCTCCGGCGCCGAGCGGGCAGTAGGTCGCTCCCGCGTCACGCATTCGTGTCGGAACGGCGGCCGTATCGCTGTCGCCTTTCCGCCCTAATTCGCGCATGATTGGTCGAGCATATTGACTAGGTTCATCCGGCGCAGGGACGTCGGACGGCAGCGTCCGATGGGCGGTGCCGGGTGGCATGATCAGGAGGTGGAGTCCATGGCCTGCTTGTCATGCGGGTTGTCTCGGCTGGCCGCGGCTTTGGCCGTCGGCGTGATCGCGGCATGCGTGTCGGTGCCTGCCGCGGCGCGCGGTCCGGAATCGGTTGCCGACGTGGCCGCGCCGCTGCTCGATGCCGTCGTCAACATCTCGACGTCGCAGACGGTTGGCGGGTCGAGCAGTGCCGTGCCGGCGCCGAAGCTGCCCGACGGCTCGCCGTTCCAGCACTTCTTCGACGAATTCAACGGCAACAACGGTGGCGATAACGTCCCGCATCGGGTTCAGTCGCTGGGCTCCGGCTTCGTCATCGATCCGTCGGGGCTGATCGTCACCAACAACCACGTGATCGAGGGCGCCGACGAGATCACCGCCAATTTCAACGACGGCACCAAGCTGACCGCGAAGCTCGTCGGTCACGACGACAAGACCGACCTGGCGCTGCTCAAGGTCAAGTCAGACAAGCCGCTGACCTCGGTCAAGTTCGGCGATTCCGGCAAGATCAGGGTCGGCGACTGGGTGATGGCGATCGGCAACCCGTTCGGCCTCGGCGGTACGGTAACGCTGGGGATCGTCTCGGCGCGCAACCGCGATATCAATTCCGGACCCTACGACAACTTCATCCAGACCGACGCATCGATCAACCGCGGCAATTCCGGCGGACCGCTGTTCGATATGGACGGCGAGGTCATCGGCATCAACACAGCGATCATTTCGCCGACCGGCGGGTCGATCGGCATCGGCTTTGCCGTGCCGTCGGAGATCGCCATCGGCGTCGTCGATCAGTTGCGTCAGTTCGGCGAGACCCGCCGCGGCTGGCTCGGCGTGCGCATCCAGCAGGTGACCGAGGAGGTCGCGCAGGGCCTGTCGATGAAGGGCTCGCCGCGCGGTGCGCTGGTGGCCAGCGTCGATGCCAAGGGGCCGGCGGCCGAGGGCGGCATCGAGGCCGGCGACGTGATCCTGTCGTTCGATGGCGAAGCCATCGAGAGCATGCACGATCTGCCGCGTATCGTGGCGAGCAAGCCGGTCGGCAAGCAGGTGAGCGTGCATGTGCTGCGCAGCGGCAAGGAGCAGGACCTCACCGTCACGCTCGGCCGCCTCGAGGAGGTCGACAAGCCAACGCTTGCTGCCGCCCAGCCGCCCGATTCCGGCGACAATGCGACGCCGGCACCCGAGCCGGCGCCGATGGTCTCGACCGGGCCGCTCGGCCTGACCCTCTCCGACCTGTCGCCCGATACCCGCAGCCAGTACGGCATCGACGACAAGGTCACCGGCGGCGCGGTGGTCACCGGTGTTGCCGACGGCAGCCCGGCCGCTGACAAGCGGATGCAGCCGGGCGACGTCATCATCGAGATCGCCCATGAGGCGGTGAACACGCCTGACGATATCACGCGGGTGATCGAGACGATGAAGGCGGACGGGCGCAAGAACGTGCTGCTCGCCGTCCAGAACAAGGATGGCAACCAGCGCTGGGTGGTTCTGCCGATCGACCAGTAGCCGGTGTCGCCCGCACGATTTGTTCAAAGGGCGGTCTGCGGGCCGCCCTTTTGTTTTGCCGCCAGCCAGTCCGCGCGGCTCAGCCGGTAGAGCACATGGCGGGCGAGCTTGTGGTCGGCAGGCAGGCGCGGATGCAGGAAGTCGTCGGCCGGATCGCGCGTCATGCCGATCTTCTCCATGACCCGGCGTGACGGCCGGTTCCATTCGGCGGTGAAGGAGACCAGGGCAGCGAGGCCGAGGGCCCCGAAGGCGCGATCGGCCACGGCGCGGGCGCCTTCGGTGGCGTAGCCCTGGCCCCAGCTCTCACGGGCCAGCCGCCAGCCGATCTCGACCGCCGGGGTGAAGTGGGCCTCGAAGGTCGGCCGGGCGAGGCCGACATAGCCGATGAAGGCGCCACCCCGCTTCACCTCGACGGCATAGAGGCCGTAGCCGTCGGCGGCGATGCCGGCCTGGTTGCGGGCCAGGAATGCGTCCAACTCGGCGCGGTCGAGCGGTCGCGTGAAGAACTCCATCACCCGCGGATCGCAGTTGATCGCAGCAAAGGGTTCTGCATCTGCATCGATCCAGTCGCGCAGCCGCAAGCGCTCGGTTTCGATGTGGACGCGGGGTTCCATCGCGTCCGTTCAGTCAAGGACGTGGCTGACCATGCCGTCGGCGAGCTTCGGCTCGAACCAGGTCGATTTTGGCGGCATGATGCCGCCGGCGTCGGCCACCGCCATCAGATCTTCCATCTGGGTCGGATAGAGCGCGAAGGCGACGGCCATCTCGCCGGAAGCGACGCGGCTGGCGAGTTCTCCCAATCCCCGGCCGCCACCGATGAAGTCGATGCGCTTGTCCTTGCGCTGGTCGGTGATGCCGAGCAGCGGCTCGATGATGTTGCCGGTGATGAGCGAGATCGGCAGCCGGCCGATCGGGTCGGCGGGCACGAGATCGGGCCGGATGGCCAGGCGGTACCAGCGGTCGTCGAGAACCATGCCGATTTCGCCGGCCGATGTCGGGCGTACCTGGGCATTGGCGGGCGTGACCTCGTAGGCCTTGCCGAGCGCGGCGACGAATTCGGCCGGGCTCATGCCGTTCAGATCGCGGACAACGCGGTTGTAGTCGAGGATGGTCATCTCGTGATGGGGAAAGAGCACCGACAGGAAATGCTGGCTGGCCGGCCTGGAGCTGCCGCGCGCCTCGGCGATGCGGGCGGCGGCAGCGGAACGGTGATGACCGTCGCAGATATAGGTGGCGGGGAGCGCATCGAAGGCACGGGTGATGGTGGCGATCGTGTTGGTGTCGTCGACGATCCAGAGCTGGTGGCGCACGCCATCGTCGGCGGTGACGTCGATCAGCGGCGCACCTTCGGCCGAGCGGGCGATCAGCGAGTCGATCTGCGGCGCCGACGGGTAGGCGTGCATGACCGGCCCGGTCTGCGCGTCGATGGCCTCGATCTGGCGGACGCGATCGTCCTCCTTGGCGTGCGTGGTCAGCTCGTGCTTGCGGATTCGGTTCGCGTTGTAGTCAGCGATGGAAGCGACCGCTGCGATGCCGGTCTGATCGTGGCCCTGCCAGGTGAGCCGGTAGATGTAGTAGCAGGGGGCAGAATCGCGGATGAGCACGCCCTCGGCGATCATATGGCGGAAGTTCTCGGCGGCCTTGGCATAGACCGCATCGTCGTAGGGGTCGGTTGCCGGGTCGAGGTCGATCTCCGGCTTGGAGACATGCAGGAAGCTCCAGGGCTTGCCCTGGGCCCGTACCCGCGCCTCATCGCTCGACAGGACGTCGTAGGGCGGGGCGAGAACCTCGGCAGCGCGCGCCGGCGCCGGGCGGAGCGCGCGAAAAGGCTGGATCAGGGGCACGGGGGCATGTCTCCGGGTGGGGGTCGACGGCTGTCTGTTTAGTCGGCCCCACGGCCAGATTCAAACCGCAGCATGGCTTTTTTCGGCGGCTGCGGCCGGACTGGATCGCTGGCGCTGCGGTCCGATATCCAATACCAATTGCCGATGGCGGAAAACGAGGCACCAAATCGCAGGCTTGCGGCCATTCTGGCGGCTGATGTGGTCGGCTACTCCCGCATGATGGGGGCCGACGAGGCGGGCACTCTGGCCGCGCTCAAGCATCATCGCGAGGCGGTGTTCGACCCGGCCGTGGCCGAGCACAAGGGCCGCGTGGTCAAGCTGATCGGCGACGGAACGCTGGTCGAGTTCGGCAGCGTCGTCGATGCGGTCAAGTGCGCCCTTGCCATCCAGCGCGCGATGAAGGTGCTGAAGCTGCCGGAAGGCCCGGCCATCACGCTCAGGATCGGGGTCAATCTCGGCGACATCATCATCGACGGCGACGATATCTATGGCGATGGCGTCAACGTCGCCGCGCGCCTGGAGCCGCTGGCCGAACCCGGCGGCGTCTGCGTCTCGTCGATCGTCAACGAAAGCGTCGGCAACCGCATCAACGTTGCCTTCAATGATGGTGGCGAGGTCCCGGTCAAGAACATCGCCCGGCCGATCCGGGTGTGGAAATGGCATCCCGACAGCGATCCGCAATCGCCGCAGACGCCGGCGAAGGCCGCAGCGGCGGAGCCGGCCAAGCCCGAACCGCCCTCGATCGCGGTGCTGCCCTTCGACAACATGTCGAACGACCCCGAGCAGGAATACTTTTCCGACGGGATCACCGAGGACATCATCACCGACCTGTCCAAGGTCGCCGGGCTCCTGGTCATCGCGCGCAATTCGAGCTTCGCCTACAAGGGCAAGACCTTCGACATCCGCACCGTCGGGCGCGAGCTCGGCGTCAAGTCGGTACTGGAAGGATCGATCCGCCGCGCCGGCAATCGGGTCAGGATCACCGCCCAGCTTATCGATGCGGGGAGTGGCGGCCACATCTGGGCCGAGCGCTACGACCGCGACCTGACCGACATCTTCGCCGTGCAGGACGAGGTTACCAACCACATCGTCGCGGCGCTCAAGGTCAAGCTGACGCCGGCCGAGGCGGCGCGCATCGCCGATACGCCGACCGACAGCCCGGAAGCGCACGACCTCTTCCTCAAGGCGCGCGAGCTTCTGTTCGGGGAGCGCAGCAGCCGCGAAATGTTCGATCAGGTCGTTTCGCTTCTCGGCCGCGCCGTCGAACTCGACCCCGATTTTGCCGAGGCTTACGCCGGCCTAGCGATGGCCCACAATCTCGACTTCCAGAACCACTGGACGGGGGCGCCGGATGCCTTCGAGCGGGCATGCCATTTCGCGGCGCTGGCAGTCGAGAAGGGACCCAACGTGCCCTACGCACGCTTTGTCGCGGCGGTCATGGCGATCTGGTCGAGAGACCTGCCAAGGGCGAAGCGCGAATCGGAGGCGGCGCTGGCGGTCAACCCGAACTATGCCTCCGCACTGGGGACGCTGGGCCTTGTCGAGATCTATTCGGGGAACCCTGAGGCGGCGATTCCGCTGGCCGAGCAAGCCATGCGGCTCGATCCCGGCTTCAGCCACCAGACGCTGCATTTCCTGGGGACGGCCTATCTCGTCGCCGGCAAATACGAGACGGCGGCAGCGACCTTCCGCGAGCGCGTCCGGCTGTCGCCGAAGACCGACCTGTCACGCGGGCTGCTGGTCGCTGCGCTCGGCCATCTCGGCGAGGTCGAGGAGGCGCAGCGCGTCTGGGCCGAGGTGAAGGCGATCAGTCCGAAATACTCGTTTGCCGGCCATCTGGCGCGCCTGCCCTTCACCAATCCGGCCGATGCCGAGCGCATCAGGGAGGGTTTCGCCAAAGCGGGGGTGTCTGAATAAACCGAATAGCCGCTCGCGTCAGATGCCCGAGACGAATTTCGCCATGATGACGATGATCGCCACCTGCATGACGCCCTGGCTGGCGACGACGAAGAAATAGCCGCCCATCAGCTTGCCGATCCGGGCGCCGTCGGGCTGCGGCTTCTGCAGTTCGAAGCAGACGCGGAGATTGGTGGGTAGCAGGTAGCCGAGGCCCTGCACGGTCATGATCGCAATCAGCACCAGTGCCGCATAAACCCAGGCGACCTGTGGCCAGGGGAGCTGGGTGAAGCCGAGGTCGACCGCCAGGAACCAGCCGGCGGTGCCGGTGATGATGGCCAGCGTCGGCATGAGGAACAGCGTGCGCGGCGTCAGATTGAGCAGGATCTGCTTGCGCACCGGCGGGTCGAGGCGCCTCAGGATCGGCCCGAGGATGAAACCCATGAACAGGTCGATGCCGGTCCACAGCACGCCGCACATCACATGCACCCAGTTCAGGAACCAGATGCTGCCGCTGACGATGGCCGCCACCATCACGGCAAAAGCCGCGGCGACGAACCACAGATAGTGGAATCGGATCAGCGACGAAGGCGCTTCTGCTGAAGCAGCGGCTGAAGTCATGGCCTTCCCCCATGCGGCGCCGCGCGATTCGCGGCGCTTAGTGTCCTCTGGCGCGTGATCATGACGGGCCGCCTATCGGTGGCCCGGCCATCCAAAGCCGGCGGTTGGTCTATTTGCCCATCATTCCGTTGCCATCGCCGCCCATCATGCCGCCGCCCGACTTCATCATATCGCCGCCGGAGTCTTCGTCCTCCTCCATCAGTTTCTTGATGTTGTCGGGGATGTCGGCCTCGGTGAAGGTTTGCTCGACATCACGGTCGTGGAGGAATGCGATGATATCGGCGATTTCCTGCCCGGTGAATTTGACCTGGTAGCCGAGCTCCTTGTCCTGCATCTCGATCATCTTGTCGGCTCCGCGCCACATTTTGGCGAAGAAGTCGAACGGGCTCATCACCGGGTCCATCTTGGAGATGTCGAGCGACGGCGAATCTGTGCCGCCGACGCCATGCACTTGATGGCAAACGACGCAGCCCTTGCTGGCAAACAGCTTCTTGCCGTTCACCGGGTCCATGTGGGGAATGATAAGGCCCGGTGCGACGAGGGTATCTTGCGCAAAGGCCATGTTGCCGAGCGTCGCCGCTGCGGTGAATCCCAAAACAAAGCTTAGCAGGCGAATGGATCTGGATGTCATCGTCTACCCCCTCGGTACGATGGTCGCCCGAGGCGAGAATGATCCATCTTCGGCGGGAAGGAAACCCATCATGCCGACCGGTAGTTCTATGCGGCGCACGCTATGAAAAAGGCCCGCCGCCCTTGCGGGCGACGGGCCTTATCTTGTCCTGCAACCGCTGGACTACGCGGCGACCTGGGGCAGGCCGGCGAGCGCCAGCTCCAGCGCCGCCTGGTCGTATTCGCGGTCTTCGAGCTTGCCGGCGAAATAGTCTGTGTAGGCCTGCATGTCGAAATGGCCGTGGCCAGAGAGGTTGAACAGGATCGTCTCCGCCTTGCCTTCGGCCTTGCAGCGCATCGCCTCGTCGACAGCGGCACGGATGGCATGGCTCGATTCCGGCGCCGGCACGATGCCTTCGGCGCGGGCGAAGGTGACCGCCGCCTCGAAGGAGGCGAGCTGCTTCACGGAACGGGCCTCGATCAGGCCGAGCTCCTTCAGGTGGCTGACCATCGGCGACATGCCGTGATAGCGCAGGCCGCCGGCATGGAACGCCGGGGGAATGAAGGTCGAGCCCAGCGTGTGCATCTTGACCAGCGGGGTCAGGTGGCCGGTATCGCCGAAGTCATAGGCATAGACGCCGCGGGTCAGCGACGGGCAGGCCGCGGGCTCGACGGCGATGGCGCGGACCTTCTTGCCCTCGCGCAGCGTCTTGCCGACGAAGGGGAAGGCGAGACCGGCGAAGTTCGAACCGCCGCCGGCACAACCGATGACCACGTCCGGCCAGAAGCCGGCCATCTCCATCTGCTCGATGGCCTCGATGCCGATCACCGACTGGTGGATCATGACGTGGGTCAAGACGCTGCCCAGCGAGTAGTTGGTGTCGGCGTTCTGGGCGGCGATCTCGACCGCCTCCGAGATGGCGATGCCGAGGCTGCCGGGCGAATCCGGATGCTCGGCCAGAATGGCGCGGCCGGAATTGGTGGTGTCGCTGGGGCTGGCGATGCAGGTTGCCCCGAAGGTCTCCATCAGGGCCCGGCGATAGGGCTTCTGATTGAAGCTGACCTTGACCATGTAGACCTTGACCTCGAGGCCGAAGAGCTCGCCGGCGAAGGCGAGCGCCGAGCCCCACTGGCCGGCGCCGGTCTCGGTGGTCAGCTTCTTGATGCCTGCTTCCTTGTTGTAGAAGGCCTGCGGCACCGCCGTGTTCGGCTTGTGGCTTCCCGGGGGGCTGACGCCCTCGTACTTGTAGAAAATGCGCGCCGGCGTATCGAGCACCTTCTCCAGCCGGCGGGCGCGGATCAGCGGCGAGGGCCGCCACAGCTTGTAGACCTCGCGCACCGGCTCGGGGATCTCGATCTCGCGCTCTTGCGAGACTTCCTGGGCGATCAGTGCCATGGGGAAGATGGCCGCCAGGTCGTCCGGCCCGATGGGCTGGCCGGTGCCGGGGTGGAGCGGCGGCGGCGGCGGGGCCGGAAGATCGGCGGCGATATTGTACCAGGCGCGCGGAATACGCTCTTCCGGCAAGAGATACTTGTACGTGTCTGACATGGCTATACCCCGTCCCTTCGGTGCACTTACGATCGAAGATTGCCAACAACTTATTCTGCTCCCCGCATCAATGCCAAGGGTTTGACGGCGATCTTGCGTGCGGCATAACCGATTGACCCCCGTCGGCGATGCTGATCTGGAGACGGCATGGGCAGTTCCGCCATCATCCTGATCGCCGGACCGACGGCGAGCGGCAAGTCGCGGCTGGCGCTGGAGCTGGCGGTGCGGCATGGCGGCATCGTCGTCAATGCCGATTCCATGCAAGTCTATCGCGACCTCCGCATCCTCACCGCGCGGCCGCCGCCGGCCGACGAGGCGGCAGCGCCGCATCGCCTCTACGGCCATGTGCGGGCAGCAACACGCTATTCGGTCGGCCGCTGGCTCGGCGATGTCGCGGCCGTCCTCGGCGAGGCGCAGCGGGACGGGTCAGTGGCGATCGTGGTCGGCGGAACCGGCCTCTATTTCAAGGCGCTGACCGAGGGGCTGGCGGTCGTGCCGGCGATTCCCGGCGATGTGCGGGCCGCCATCCAGGCGCAAAGCACGGGGCTGCCGACGCCCGAACTGCATGCCCGGCTCGCTGCGCTCGATCCGGAAGACGCCGCCGCGATCCGCGTCGGCGACCGTTCACGCATCCTGCGGGCGCTGGAAGTGGTCACCGCGACCGGCCGGTCGCTCGCCGAATGGCACCGGGTTGCCGCCGCCCCGCCGCTGGTCGATCCGGCAAGGGCGCGCCGCATGGTTCTCGCCCCCGACCGCGCCAGGCTTGCCCGCCGCATCGAGGAACGGGCGCGGCGCATGCTGGAGGAGGGGGCCATGGCGGAAGTCGCGGCGCTGGCCGCTCTCGGTCTCGATCCGGAGCTGCCCGCGATGAAGGCGATCGGGGTGCGCGAACTGATGGCGCATGCCGCCGGCGCGCTCTCGCGCGACGAGGCATTGGTGCAAATCGCCACCGAAACGCGCCGCTACGCCAAGCGCCAGATGACCTGGTTCCGCAACCAGATGGCCGATTGGCCGCGGGCGGCCAATGCCTCGGCGCTTGACCTCGTGACCGGGCGCACCTATTAGAGAGGTCATGACGACGAAGTCCATTCTCGTACTTGGCACGCGCATCGGCGAGGCGACCCCATAGGTTGCCGCGGGAAAGCTGGTGCGCGAAAACAGGCCCTTCAGGGGCCTTTTTTATTGCCGAAACGACTGGCCTTCGTCGCCCCGGCGCCGGCCAGGGTCCACAGGGACCGGAGGTATCGATCAGGCGGGGCGTGATGAATTCCGGTGCCGGGCGGCGCCGGGTGAGATGCGAAGGGTGAGGAAGTGCGATGAAACGGCAGAGCGAAAGCCGGCAAATGACGGGCGCCAACATGGTCGTCCAGGCCCTGATCGACCAGGGCGTCACCGATATCTTCGGTTATCCGGGCGGGGCGGTCCTGCCGATCTATGACGAGATCATCCAGCAGGATTCGATGCGCCACGTGCTCGTGCGCCACGAGCAGGGCGCCGGCCATGCGGCCGAGGGCTATGCCCGCTCGACCGGCAGGCCGGGCGTCGCGCTGGTCACCTCCGGCCCCGGTGCCACCAACATGGTCACGCCGCTCACCGACGCGCTCATGGATTCCGTCCCGATGGTGTGCATTACCGGCCAGGTGCCGACCCACCTCATCGGCAGCGACGGCTTCCAGGAGGCCGACACCGTCGGCATCACCCGCTCCTGCACCAAGCACAACTGGCTCGTCCGCGACGTCAACGACCTCGCCCGCGTCCTGCACGAAGCCTTCTACGTCGCCACCAACGGGCGGCCCGGGCCGGTGCTCATCGACATCCCCAAGGACGTGCAGTTCGCCATCGGCACCTACGTTCCGCCCGGCGCGATCACGCACAAGACCTATCATCCGCGCGTCGAGGGCGACCCGCGTGCCATCCGCGCCGCGGTCGAGCTGATGGCCAAGGCCAAGAAGCCGATCTTCTATACCGGCGGCGGCGTCATCAATTCCGGCCCGCGTGCCGTCGCCTTGCTGCGCGAACTGGTGAAGCTCAGCGGCTACCCGATCACCTCGACCCTGATGGGGCTCGGTGCCTATCCGGCCTCCGATCCGCAGTGGTTGGGCATGCTCGGCATGCACGGCACCTACGAGGCCAACCACGCCATGCACGATTGCGATCTGATGATCGCTATCGGCGCCCGCTTCGACGACCGCATCACCGGCCGGGTCAACGCCTTCTCGCCCGGCTCGCGCAAGATCCACGTCGATATCGATGCCTCGTCGATCAACAAGAACATCCACGTCGACATCCCGATCGTCGGCGACGTGGCGCATGTGCTCGAGGTCATGCTGGCCGAATGGAAGCGCATCAAGGCGCGGCCCGACAAGGCGGCGGCCAAGGCGTGGTGGGGCCAGATCGACAAGTGGCGGGCGCGCGACTGCCTCGCCTACCGGCCGAACAAAGACATCATCATGCCGCAATACGCCATCCAGCGGCTCTACGAGGCGACCAAGGACAAGGACACCTACATCACCACCGAGGTCGGCCAGCATCAGATGTGGGCGGCGCAGTTCTTCAAGTTCGAGGAGCCCAACCGCTGGATGACTTCCGGCGGCCTCGGCACCATGGGCTACGGCCTGCCGGCGGCGGTCGGCGTGCAGGTGGCGCATCCCGACAGCCTGGTGGTCGATATCGGCGGCGACGGCTCGGTGCTGATGACCATGCAGGAGATGTCGACAGCGGTGCAGCACGATCTGCCGATCAAGATCTTCATCCTCAACAACCAGTATCTGGGCATGGTGCGTCAGTGGCAGGAACTCCTGCACGGCAATCGGCTGTCGCACTCCTACATGGATTCGCTGCCCGATTTCGTGAAGCTGGCGGAGGCCTATGGCGCGGTCGGCATGTACTGCGACAAGCCGGGCGATCTCGACGACGCCATCGCCGAGATGATCTCGATCCGCAAACCGGTCATCTTCGACTGCCGCGTGGCGGCGCTGGCCAACTGCCTGCCGATGATCCCCTCGGGCAAGGCGCATAACGAGATGATCCTCGGCGATGCGGTGACGCCGGAGACGATCGGCAGCGTGATCGGCGAGGAAGGCAAGGCGCTGGTGTGATGCAGGCGAGACACGGGGAGGGCGCCATGTTCACCTTGCAGGATCTGGAACATGCGCAACGGCTGGTCGGCGACGTCCTGTCGCCGACGCCGCAACGCCGCTGGCCGCTGCTTGCCGAGAGGCTGGGGACGGAGGTGGTGGTCAAGCACGAGAACCACCAGGTCACCGGCGCCTTCAAGGTGCGCGGCGGGCTGGTCTATGTCGATCGCATGAAGCGCGAACGGTCGCACGTGACCGGGCTGGTGTCGGCGACACGCGGCAATCACGGGCAGTCGGTCGCCTTTGCCGGGCAACGCCGTGACGTGCCGGTGACCATCTTCGTGCCGCACGGCAATTCGGTCGAGAAGAACAATGCCATGCGGGCTTTCGGCGCGGAGGTGATCGAGGCCGGCGACGACTTCGATGCGGCCAGGGCGGAGGCCAAGTCCTTCGCCGTCGACAACGGGCACGAGATGGTCCCCTCGTTCCATCGCGACCTGGTGCTCGGCGTCGCCACCTACGCGCTAGAGTTGATGACGGCCGAGCCCGACCTCGACACGCTTTATGTGCCGATCGGGTTGGGCTCGGGCATTTGCGGTTGCGTGACGGCGCGCGACCTGCTCGGTCGCAGGACCGAGATCGTCGGCGTTCAGGCCAGCGCCGCGCCGGCCTATGCGCTGTCGTTCGCCACCGGCCGCGCGGTCACCACGCCGTCGTGCAACACGCGCGCCGACGGCATTGCGACGCGGGTGCCCGACGAGCAGGCGCTTGCCTGCATCCGGCAGGGCGTCTCTCGCATCGTTCAGGTGAGCGACGACGAGATCGCCGAGGCCATCCGCATCTACTGGACCGACACCCACAACCTGGCGGAAGGGGCGGGCGCCGCGCCGCTGGCCGCAGCGCTGAAGGAGCGCGAGCGGCTGCGCGACAAGCGCGTCGGTCTGGTTCTCAGCGGCGGCAATATCGATCTCAAGCTTTTCGCCGAATGGGTGATGGCACCGCGGCCGGCCGGTGGTGCGGAAGCACGCGGGCGGATGGTGGTGGAAAATCGCGAGGATGCGGTCGTCGCCCACACCTAGGGCGACAGACGGCGGGATTGGATCGGGGGCGACCCCGGCAGGCAAACGGGTATCGGCATGAAAAAGGCAGCGAAAGTGGCAAGGAAACGCAAGGGCGTGGCAAAGAAACCGCAGGAGAGCACCACGCTGCGGCCTCCCGGCGAACCGCCGGCCTCGGCCTATTTCATCGAGGAAACCAAGGGCGGGGAGGAAACCCACACCCTGTCGGTCGTCGTCGACAACGAGCCGGGCGTGCTCGCCCGCGTCATCGGCCTGTTCTCGGGGCGCGGCTACAACATCGACAGCCTCACCGTGTCCGAAACCGAGCACGCCAAGCACCTGTCGCGCATCACCATCGTGACCACGGCGACGCCGATGGTCATCTCGCAGATCAAGAACCAACTCGCCCGCCTGGTGCCGGTGCATACGGTGACCGACCTCACAGTGTCGAACAACCGGCCGATCGAGCGCGAGCTGGCACTGATCAAGGTCGCCGGCACGGGCGATGCCCGGGTCGAGGCCCTGCGCCTCGCCGACGCCTTCCAGGCGACCGTGGTCGATGCCTCCGTCGGCCATTTCATCTTCGAGGTGACCGGGCGGTCGACCAAGGTCGAGCAGCTCATCGCCGTCATGGCGCCGCTGGGTCTGGTCGAGGTGTGCCGCACCGGCATCGCTGCCATCAGCCGCAGGGCGGAGGAAGGGTAGGGCTCAAGCGCGGCCGCCGCCCGGGGCAACCGGCCCGCCGGGATGATAACAGCCGGTTGCGATGATCTGTGCCTGATTTGCCGCGAAGTCGTCTCGCGGCCTCTGGCGTCGGCCGAAACCAAGAGTGTAGCTTCCAACTGGCGGGCGGCGACGAGACATGGTTGCGTCAGCTGTCATGGCAACCGGCTGAACCCATTCATGTCGCTTGATCTTCTCGCTGCCTTCGTCGTCTTTGCCGTCGCCACGCTGTTCACTCCGGGGCCCAACAACGTCATGCTGATGGCCTCTGGGCTGAATTTTGGCTGGGGGCGCACGCTTCCCCACGGCTTCGGCGTACCGCTCGGCTTCGGCTTCATGGTTCTTGTCGTCGGCTTCGGTCTCGGCGCCTTCTTCGCCGCCTTTCCGATCGCCTATGAGGTGCTGAAATATGCCGGCGCCGCCTATCTGCTCTATCTCGCCTGGCGCATTGCCAACGCCGCCGGCGTCCACGGCAACAACGCCCGGGCGCGGCCCTTCACCTTCTTCCAGGCGGCTGCCTTCCAGTGGATCAATGCCAAGGCCTGGGTGATGGCGATCGGCGCTGTCACCGCCTATGCCGGGATCACCGCATTCCCGCTCAACACTATCCTGATTGCCGGGATATTCACCGTGCTCGGCACGGCTTCGTCATTCACCTGGGTGCTCTTCGGCACGGGGCTGAAGCGGATCGTCACCGATCCGCGCTCCATCCGCATCTTCAACCTGGTGATGGCGGCGCTGCTCGCAGCCTCGCTGATCCCGGTCTTCCTCGAATAACGGGCGATCGCGGCGGCGTGCCGGGGGCGCGTCTTGCGCTCAATCTCGTGTTCCGCATATGTTCCGACGCTTTAAGGGCTTGCCAAGGCCCGCTGCGGCGTGCCTAATTCGGGTCGGCCGCGGCCCGCTGCCGGCCGTTCCATCGGTCTTTCACTTCCTCAAAAAGTGATCGGAATTGCCTCCCATTCGGGCAGTTTTGACACCTTAAAAAAACGTCACAACAGCTTAATATTACTGTATTATCGTGTTTCAATAGGGGTTAGCCGCGACCGTTTGTCGGACGTGTGTGGCCTTCGATCCGTGGCAGTATCCGGCGAAGGAGGGACTTCGAGTTGGCGGCTTCGCGCAACCTTGGTCTGGGGGTCATCGAGACCCGCTGGTTCGACGACGGGCACCACACGGTGCGGCCGCTGTTCGAGTTCCTGTCCTATGCCCTCAAGGATCGTTCAGACGCCTTCACCTATGAGCGTTTCGTCGGCGCCGGTTCCTTCCGCGATGCGGTGCGCTTCGTGACGTCGGGCACGGGCGTCGACTTCCTCTACATCGCCGCCCATGGCGATATCGGCAAGATCGAGGCGCCGAACGGCTCCGGCTTGTCGCGTACCTTCCTGCGCAACACCTTCGTCGACGCCAATCGCAGCCGCAAGCACCGGCTGAAGGGCGTCCTGTTCGGCTCGTGCAAGTTCGGCGACGCCGACAATCTGATCGAGATCATGCGGCCGGCCAAGATTCGCGGCGAGGAGATCGGCAACCGGTTGCTGTGGGTCGCCGGCTATGGCGAGGAGATCGACTACACCCGTTCCTCGCTGCTCGACATCTACTTCTACGACATCTTCTTCCGCACCGGCGGGCGCGACGAGATCACCCGCGTGCGCAAGACGCTGGAGCGCCTCGACAAGAGTTTGCCGGGGCTGATGGAGGGGCTGGCCCTGCGCGTCGTCGGCCGCCAGCCGCGCGGCCGCTATCGCGATCTGGTCAGCGGCGAGTTCCTCGCCGATTGAGGGGGCGCAGATGGGGGGATTCAAGGGCTTCGGGCCGAAGGCGCTGGCCTTCTTCACGGCACTCAAGTTCCACCAGGACAAGGCGTGGTTCGAGGACAACCGGACGCTCTACCAGAGCGACGTATTGGATCCGATGGTGGCTCTGCTCGACGAGCTCAGCGAGACCTTCGCCGCCAGGAAGATTCCGCTCAAGGCGGAGGGCAAGCGCTCGGTCTTCCGTATTCATCGCGACGTGCGTTTCGCCAAGGACAAGACCCCCTACAAGACCCATTGCGGCGCGACGCTGACCCGCTCCGGGCGCAAGATGGAGCAGGGCCTCGTCTATCTGCACATCGATCCGGAGGGCTGTTTCGTCGCCGCCGGCTTCCACATGCCGGAGCCGGCGCAGCTCCTGAAGCTGCGCCAGGCGATCGCCGCCAGGCCGGTGCGGTTCAAGGCCGTTGAGAAGGCACTCGCGACCGGCAAGCTCGCCTTCGACACCGACAGCCAGCTCAGCCGCATCCCGCGCGGCTTCGAGGCGCTGAAGGGCGGGCCGCTCGACGGTGTCATCCGCCTCAAATCCTTCATCGTCGAGGAGCCCTTGACCGAGGCCCTGATCAGGAGCCCGAAACTGGTTGAAAAGATCGTGGATTTCGCCCTGCGCGCCCGGCCGCTGCTCGATTTCGGCTGGCAGGCGCTCGACTGAGCCGACGCCGACAACCCCCGACAATTCGCCTCAAATGCGTGCTTTGCCGATAAGGCCCTGGTCGGCTTCTCGGGCCTAGCATCGCTATCCTATGGATAACGTCAGCGGGCTGGTGGCATGGGCCGGGTAAAGCGTTTGGCGGCGATCGCGGTGGCATCAATGCTGGTTGCCGGCGTGGTGCCGGTGGCAAGCGCTGCCGAGCTGATCGCGGTCGAGCTCGATCGCTGTGCGGTCTGCATGCGCTTCGACGCGACCGTCGCCCGTTCCTATGGGCTCAGTCCGCAAGGGCGCGCGGCACCGATGCGCCGCGTCAATGCCGGGCGCGGCCTGCCGCCGGAGCTCGCCGATATCCGTATGGTGCCGACCTTCATTCTGCGCGCCAAGGGGCGCGAGGTCGGCCGCATCATCGGCTTCGACAATCCTAAGTCTTTCTACCGCAACGTCGACACGCTCCTGGCAGCCATCAAATAAGTCATGCAATCAATGTAACGTCCGGTTGAACTCCACTGTCAGTGCGTTGGCTGTGTCGTCAACCATTGCTGCCGCTCGGAGATGGTCTAAACTGACAGGATCGTCAGGCGTGTTGGTACCGGCTGAAAGAGAACCGGGCGGGCGAGTATTCATATTCGCGCATGGCGGACCGCGTTGGCGCTTTCGGGGGGCGAGTGGAGGAACTCGGCGCTTCGGGCGGTTGACGCGGTCGTATGAGGTCGATGGGGATTCATGGGCACGACGACGACCTCGAAGCTGGCCGACGAAAATTATCTGGCACTCGCCTTCGCGATCGTCGATGACGCCGACGACATCGATGTCGTGGTTGCACGTCTGCGCGATTTCCTGGGTGTCGACCACGTCGTCTACCACTCGTCGAAACTGGGTGCGAGCCCGTCGGTCGATCCCTACATCCGGCTCACCTATCCGGCTTCGTGGATCAAACAGTACCTGCAGAACAACTACGTCGATGTCGATCCGGTCCTGCGCGAAGGATTCCAGCGGACGCTTCCGTTCCAGTGGAGCGAGCTGACGGTCAGCACGCCGGAGGAGATGTCCTTCCTCCAGGATGCGCTTGCCCACGGCGTTGGGCCGTTCGGGCTGTCCATCCCGGTTGTCGGCAAGCACGGCCACCGCGCCGTGTTTTCGATCTCCTTCTCCCGTACCGAGCAGGAGTGGGAAGCTTTCGTCACAGCCGGCATGCCGTTGCTGGTGGAGATCGCCAACCGGCTCCACCAGCGGGTCATCCGCGACGTGTTTGGCGAGGATCGTCCGCATCTCAGCGCCCGCGAGCTGGAAGTCCTGCGCTGGACCGCACTCGGCAAGGATGCCGGCGAGATCGCCGCCATTCTCGACATCTCCTTCCACACCACGCGCGGCTACCTCAAATCGGTGCGCCACAAGCTCGACTGCGTCACTTCGGCGCAAGCCGTCAGCCGTGCCATCAAGCTCGGCCTGCTGAAGCTGTAGCTTCGGCGACGAAACGCTCGATTACCATTCAAGCTTGAACGATCGGGAAAACGTCGGCTTAGGGCTGCCGGGTTATCGGTCTTGCCGCGGCAACGTCGACATCGGAGTGTCGGTGTCCGGCTCAGCCGCAGATTTCCGGGTTTTGTGTGGAGCGTTGCAGATGATCGTGGTGGTTCAGGAGTACAATGCGCACGAACATGCGCGTTTGATCGATCAGATGTTCCGCCTGCGGGCGCGGGTCTTCGGCGAGCGCCTGAAGTGGGATGTCGATGTCGTCGATGGCAGGGAGCGCGACCGGTTCGACGATCTCGCCCCGGTTTATCTGATCCACACGGACGAGACGGGGCAGGAAGTCAGGGGCAGCCTCCGCCTGCTGCCGACGACCGGCCCAACCGTGCTTGCCGATTTCTTTTCGGACACCATGCCGGATGCAGCGCTGCTGAGTGCGCCGACGATCTGGGAATGCACCCGCTTCTGCATCGATGAGGACAGCCTGCGCCACCGCGACCAGATCGTCGCTTCGCGCGCCCTCATCTCCGGGCTCGGCAGTGTCGCCCTTGCTGCGGGCATCGAGTCGATCCTCGGCAACTTCGATGACAGGATGCTGCGTCTCTATCGCCGCATTGGCTGCGAGGTAGACGTTCTGGGCAGCACCCTTCGCTATGGCGCGCCGGTCTATCTCGGCATGTTCCCGGTCTCGCAGACAATTCTTGCGGAGGTCAACGCGCGGCTTCCGTCGCCGCCGTCGGTCAGGGATTCGCGGCACAGCGACAGGGTCGCTGCCTAGGCGAGGATTACGGGGACTATCGGGACAGGGTGCAGGTGGAATCGTCGCATCGCAGAGGCCGCGCCCCCCAAATGGGGGGATTGCCGGAGCCATGGTCGGGCTGCTCAAATTTGCCAGCGTCGAGGCAGGCGAGGGCGGCGAAAGAGCGGTTGTTTGCGGCGGACTGCAGCACTCCGCGTATACTCAAAGCCAAGGCACTGGGACAGACTGCAGCCCGTCCCGGTGCAAGCGGCGAGTCGGCGTGTGCAGGGAACGATTGATGGGGCCGAGGAGGCCCGGCCCCATCAATCGGCATTTCGTGGAACAACAATGATAGACAACACTCGACAGACACTTCTGGTCACCGCGCTCGCCGGGGCCACGGTTGCCGCCTTCAACGACATATTCCGCGACATGGCGAAGGAACTGCGCCGCTTCGCCGGAACGGATTTCGACAAGCGCATCGACGTGCTCGAATCGCGGGCCCTGAACAGCATCGGCGGTGCAGCATTCGACAATGTGCCGGAAGAGGATCAGCGCTTCCTCGCCGAACAAATGCGGCGGATCATCGGGGCAGCCTTCAACGACGCACGCTCGCCGCAGCTATAGGCGCGCGTCCCTCGCAAAAGCCCGGGCGGATCGGTTCCCTGCCGCCGGGCTCGCCGGGCGGCGCCGGGCACGGCTCTTTTCCGCCATTGCGCCGCACTGCTGCGGCAGCTAGAACCGCCCGGATTTCCATGAAAAAGGGCTCCAGCCGGCCGCCTGCGCCAAGCCCGAAACCGAAGAGGGAACGCTCATGCGCGTCTATTACGATCGGGATGCCGATCTCAACCTGATCAAGGCCCGCAAGGTCGCGATTGTCGGCTATGGCAGCCAGGGCCGGGCCCACGCCCTCAACCTTCGCGATTCCGGCGTCAAGGAAGTGGCGATTGCCCTGAAACCCGGCTCGGCGACGGCGAAGAAGGTCGAGGCTGACGGCCTGTCGGTGAAATCGGTGGCGGAAGCTGCCGCCTGGGCCGACCTCATCATGATGTGCGCGCCGGACGAGCTGCAGGCCGATATCTGGACCGACCACATCGCGCCAAACATCCGCGACGGGGCGGCGATTGCCTTCGCCCATGGCCTCAACGTCCACTTCGCCCTGATCGAGCCGAAGAGCACCATCGACGTGGTCATGATCGCGCCCAAGGGCCCCGGCCACACGGTGCGTGGCGAGTACCAGAAGGGCGGCGGCGTGCCGTGCCTGATCGCGGTCCAGCAGGACGCCTCGGAAAACGCCCACGACCTGGCGCTGTCTTATGCGTGTGGAATTGGCGGCGGGCGCTCGGGCGTCATCGAGACGACCTTCCGGGAAGAATGCGAGACGGACCTTTTCGGCGAGCAGGTGGTGCTCTGCGGCGGCCTGGTGGAACTCATCCGCGGCGGCTTCGAGACGCTGGTCGAGGCCGGCTATGCGCCGGAGATGGCTTATTTTGAGTGCCTGCACGAGGTGAAGCTGATCGTCGACCTCATCTATGAGGGCGGCATCGCCAACATGAACTACTCGATCTCCAATACCGCCGAGTGGGGCGAGTACGTGTCGGGTCCGCGCATCATCAGCAGCCAGACCAAGGCGGAGATGAAGCGCGTGCTCGGCGACATCCAGTCGGGCAAGTTCACCTCCGAGTGGATGCAGGAGTGGCGCTCCGGCGCGGCGCGCTTCAAGGCGACCCGGCGCAACAACGACAGCCACCAGATCGAGGAAGTCGGTGCCCGCCTGCGCGGCATGATGCCGTGGATCGGCGCCAACAAGCTGGTCGACAAGGAAAAGAACTGAGCTGTGGCGGAGCGCGTTCGCATCCGGCGGGCACTCCCGTCGGAAGCGCCCGCGCTCAGCGCTCTTGCCCTGCGCTCGAAGGCGCTGTGGGGCTACGACGACGCCTTCATGGCGCTTTGCCGCGCCGAACTTACGGTTCAACCCGAAGCGATCGAACGTGGCCAGGTGTGGGTTGCCGAGGCGGGCGAGGTCATCGTCGGTCTCCTGCAACTCGTGCCGGAGGATAGGGACGATGGCCGTGCCGCCGAGGTGCGGCTGTTCTTCGTCGAACCCGGCACCGTGCGCGTCGGTGTCGGGCGGGCACTGTGGCACCATGCCGAAGCGCGCGCTGGGGCCTTCGGCGCGGATCGGCTGACGCTCGATGCCGATCCCAACGCGGTAGCCTTCTACGAACGCGTGGGGATGCACATCATCGGGCAGTCGCCCTCCGGATCGATCCCCGGCCGCATGCTGCCGCGCATGATCAAGACGCTCGCGCAATAGCCTCGTCTTTGCCATGGACGGCGGCTAACGTAGCGGCTGGTCAGACGGGCAGGGGGCAGCCATGCTGAGCTTCTTCGACATTGCGGCGTTGGTACTCGTCCTCTCGGCCGTCTTCGGCTGGGTGAACCGGCGTTTCATCCGCCTGCCGCATCAGATCGGCCTGCTCATCCTCGGGCTTGCCGCCTCGCTCGCTTTGGTCGTGGTCGACGACGTGCTGCCCAACTCGACCATTCTCGAAATCGTTCACCGCGGCGGTCGCCCGGATCAATTTCTACGACACGATGATGAACGGCATGCTGGCCTTCCTGCTCTTCGCGGGTGCCCTGCATGTCGATTTCGGCAAGCTGCGCTCCGAGGCTCTGCCGGTGGCGCTGCTGGCCACCGTCGGCGTGCTCATCTCCACGGTCATCGTCGGGGTGGCGACATGGGGCGCGGCGGCCGTGCTCGGCATCCATCTGCCGCTCATCTGGGCGTTGGTCTTCGGCGCGCTCATCTCGCCGACCGATCCGGTGGCGGTTCTGTCGCTGCTGAAATCGGTGCGGCTGCCGGAGAGCATGGAGATCAAGATCACCGGCGAGAGCCTGTTCAACGATGGCGTCGGGGTGGTGGTGTTCACCGTACTTCTCGGCCTGGCCGTGGGCACGGGCGCCGAGGCGGGCCATGGCGGCGGTAGCGTCGGTCTGGTCTATGCCGGCGAGGTCTTCCTGTTCGAGGCGGTCGGCGGGGCCGTGCTCGGCATCGTCGCCGGCTACATCTCGGTCCATGCGATGGAGACGATTGACGATTATCCGGTCGAGATCCTGATCACGCTGGCGCTGGTCACCGGACTCTATGCCCTGGCGCTCCATGTCCATACGTCCGGGCCGATTGCCGTAGTGGTCGCCGGGCTATTCATGGGCAATCGCGGCCGCGTCACGGCAATGAGCGAGACGACGCGCACCCATCTCTTCCAGTTCTGGGAGCTGATCGACGAGCTGCTCAATTCGGTGCTGTTCGTGTTGATCGCGCTCGAGGTGCTGGTGATCGCCTTCAAGCCTGAGCTGATCGTGCTGGCGCTGATTGCCATTCCGATCGTGCTGATCGCCCGCTACGCCTCGGTGTCGGGGCCGGTCCTGCTTCTGTCGCTGAGACGGCGCTTCGCCACCGGCTCGGTGCGGGTGATGGTATGGGGTGGCCTGCGCGGCGGCATTTCGGTAGCGCTCGCCCTGTCGCTGCCGGTCGGCGACTATCGCGGCCCGATCCTGGTTGCGACCTATGGCGTGGTGATCTTCTCGATCATCGTCCAGGGGCTGACCATCGCGCCGCTGGTGCGCCGCATCGCCGGCGCCGGAGCGCCGGCGGCCGACTGAGGCCGGGCCGGCGTTGCACCGGCGCGCTCAGGCCGATTGGCCAGGGCCTGCCTGTGCCTGGCTTTCGCCGATATCCCACTCGCCGCGGCGCTGAAGCAGATAATGCGCAACCATCGTGGCGACAAGGATCACGTCGCGCGAGCGGCTGCGGCTGCGCACGACGACGATGCCGCCGTCGTTCCTCAGGACCAGGGCACGCAGCGAAGCGGGGCGGTCCACGCCGGCGAGCGTTGCCTCCCATTGCGATCCAGAAAAAGCGCGGTGCACAGTGTCGAGGCGGGTGGCGGCGTCCTTGCGGCCGGCTGGCGGAAATATGATCAGCGCCTTCCTCGTCAGCGCACGTTCACGAATCTGGCGAAGCTCCCAGACCAGCCATTCGGTGCGGCCTGCCAGAACCACGATGGCTTCGGCCGCTTCCATCCACTCCAGCACTGCGGCTTGCCAGCTCGCGTCGTCAAGCAGCACGCGCGCTGCGCCGAGCCCCGGCATCTTTTCCTTGGGCGAACCGATGGCGACCAGCGGACCGAAGCGCCTGAAGAAGCGGGCGATACGGTCTTCGAGCGAATAGTCGAAGACCATGAACACCGGGAAGAGATAGAAGCGGAGGAACTTCATCGGTCGCCAGTGGCTGTCGTAGTCGTCGTCGAACGAGCGCAGATAGAGAAATGGCGCTCGCCGATCGCCCTGCAGCGCTTCGTCGGCGGTCGGCTGCGAATGGCGGCGGAACATGACGAAGAAGAAGAAGCTGAACCCGGCAAGCAGGCTGACTGCGGAGGAGAAGACGAACGAGAGGGGATGCTCCTGCCACTGGCTGCTCGTGACGGAGAAGGCCATGAAGGCGAAGAAGAGGACGAGGCTCGCGCCGAGATAGGCAAACGCCTTCCGACGCTGCCGTGGTGGGCGGCGCGGCAGTTGGCGGCGGCTGGCCGCCCCGGTGCGTGGGTCGATGATCGCCTTCAGGCGGACGCGGCCGCGTAGCAGCCGGGCGAAGCGGATGCGCCGGAAATAGATGGCCAGGATCGAGGGAAGCGCGATCAGCGCCAACGCACCGAGGACGATGACCAGAACGCTCTGAATCTGCCAGCCGTTCGCCTTCAGGCGATAGAGGACGGCAACCGTCAGGTAGAGAAGCAGAGGAACGGCCACGAAGTAGCTGCGCAGCCGCAGGAGGCTGACCGTGCCGAAGCTGCGCCAGGTTACGTAGGCGACGAACGCAAAAACGACGGCGATGCCGGCGGCCGCGATGACCGCGGCCGGTCGCCCGGTGGTAACGTAGAGCTGCCAGGACAGGAAGAGGTAGGGGACGATCAGGGCGATCGAGATGAGGCGCGCGCCGTACTCGAAGACTCTCAGCAGGCGGAAGTGGAAGCCCAGGCGCGGCAGGCGTATTTCGTCGACCGCGGCAGCCGGCGCAGGACCCGGGCCGCGGCGACCGGCGCGCCGGCAGGATCAGTCGCAGTGCCCCCCGAAATTGGTCTGCTCTCCGCTCGACTGGCTACGCGCGATCAAAGTCGTATCGGGCGCCGTTCGTCAACACCGGCGGGCGCGGGCCGGGCACAGAAAGGCTGGCGCCGGGGCGCCGGCCGACTGAGGCGGCGCGTTTCACGAAACTGCGCGTGGCGGCGTGGCGCACGGCAGGCTGCGCAAGACACCGGCCATCCGGGCGGCCGCCCGGACGGCGCTTATCGGTGCCGCAGCCTAGTCGTAAGGCGAGTGGCAGTATTCCTGCACGCCCGGCCGCGCATAGAACAGGTCGGTGGCCGGGTTGTAGGTCTTGTAGCGCCATTCGCACCAGGCGGTGTGCGAGCGCGGGCCCGCATAGCCGTAGTACGGCTGTTGATAGGAGTCCGCGAGTGCCGCCCCGATCATGCCGAACACGGCTCCGGCGACGATCGCCGGGCCGGGATCGAAGTCGCGATGATGATGGTGGCGGTAGTGGTGGTAGGTCGGCTGGGGCTGGCGGGGAGGGTACCTGCCAAACGGGTCGGCTGTGGCGCTGCCGGCAAAGCTCGTTGCTGCCAGCACGGTCGCCAATCCGGCCGCGATGATCGATTTCTTCATGATGTTTCTCCTTCTGCCTCCCCCGTATTGCTGTGGAGATGCGCTGCCGCTCGTCGCGGCAGCCCGCGGCCGGAGTCGCCGCCTGATCCGGTGCGTCCGATTCGCCCGGTGACTAGTAGGGCGAGTAGCAGACCGCCGGTACGCCCGGCCTGCGGAAATAGGTGTTGGTCGCCGGATCGTAGGTCCGGTAGTGACCGAGGCACCAGGCCACGTGCGGGTCGTAGTCGCGGTAGCCGCCGTAATAGCGCGGCGGTGGGGGCGGCGGCGGATAGTCGCCGTAATAATAACCGCGGTCGCGATGGTGATGCTGGCTCGCCGCGGCGATGACCGCCATGCCGGCGATGGCGCCGAAAATGGCGATCGCGGCGGCGTCGTTGTGGCGGCTGCGTGCGGCTGCCGGCGCGGCCGACAGGCCGATCGCGGAAATCGCAATGCTTGCCGCCAGGGCGATACTCAGAGGTTTCTTCATCTCACGTCTCCCGTTCTGGGTGCCCCCCGTCCGGGAAAAGTCTGTGCGGCCGGCCGCGCCTCAAGGGCTGATGCAGCGGTGCGGCACGCCGCGATAATCGTACCAGGTGTCGGTCTCGCCGTTGTAGGTCTCGTAGGTCGACGCGCACCACTGATAGTGCTGCTCGGCGGCATAGGCCGCGTAGTTCGGCGGCGGCGGCGGCGGCGCGTAGGCAGGATAAGCCGGATAGGCGGGATAAGCCGGATAGGCTGGCTCAGGCTGCATCAGCGAGCCGACCGCCAGACCGAAGATTGCGCCGGCGACGAGGGCCGGACCTATGTCGGAGCGCGGCGCCGGACGGTATTGCGGCTGGTAATGATGGTGCCAACGGTCGGCGCTGGCGCCGGTGGTGGACACGCCGACGGCCGAAAGCGCCACTGCACCTGCCAAAGCGACCGAAACGAACCTGTTCATGGACGTCTTGCTCCGGAAACCGGCGGATCGTTCCGCCAACCATGGGTGCGACCATGCGCCAACGCCGATGAACGGATGCTGAATACTGGAAAAGCGGCCGAACAGTGGCCTTTGGCCCCGGCGGAACCTTGACCGGTGGGCGCGGGCGGGCGACAAGCGCGCGTTCACCGCATGATTGACAGGTATTCCTTTGTCTCGTCTCTACGCCATTCTTGACGTCTTCACCGACACCCCGCTTGCCGGCAACGGGCTTGCCGTGGTGCTCGATGCCAGCGGGCTCGATGCGGCGCAGATGCAGGCCATCGCGCGCGAGTTCAACCAGTCGGAGACGGTGTTCGTCCTGCCGGCGGCGAATCCGGTCCACAGCGCCCGCCTGCGCATCTTCACGCCGGCAAGCGAGGTGCCCTTTGCCGGCCATCCTACCGTCGGCTCGGCGGTGCTGCTGGCCACCCGCAAGGCGGCCGATGGCGGGTCCGGCAAGGAAATGATGCTGCTCCTGGAGGAGACCGTCGGGCTGGTCCGCGCCGGCGTCTTCATCAAGGACGAACGCGCAGGGCACGCGATCTTCGATGTCCCGGTGCTGCCGGTGCCGGTGCCAGCCGAGTTCGACCGGGACGCGGTGGCGGCGGCGCTCGGCCTGCGGCCGTCCGAGATCGGCTTCGAGAACCACAAGCTCGGTGCATGGTCGGCTGGCCTGCCTTTCGTCTTCGTGCCGCTCAGCGGCCTCGACGCCATGGCCAACGCCAAGCCGAACCTCGTCGCATGGTCGGGGACCTTTGGTTCGCCGATGGCTTCCGTCTGGCTCTATTGCCGTGAGACCGAGCACAGCGGCAGCGACTTTCATGCACGCATGTTCGCGCCGGGCTACGGCATTGCCGAGGACCCGGCCACCGGCAGCGCGGTCGCCGCCTTCGCCGGCGTCGTCCACCGCTTCGACGAGCTGCCCTCCGGCAGCCATCGCCATGTGATCGAGCAGGGCTTGGAGATGGGCCGGCCGAGCAAGATAACGCTGGAGATCGACGTCGCCGGCGGCGAGGTCTCGGCGGTGCGCATCGGCGGCAATGCGGTTGTGGTGGCGGAGGGCACGCTCGCCGTCTGAGCTGTGACCCGCAGGACGGCGTCGACTCGTGTTACACCTTCTCCTGAGGCGAATGGAAGTGCGGGAGGTAGGCAATGCACGGCTTCATTCTGTTTCTGCACTTTGTTGGTTTGATGCTTGGCGCGGCTGGCGGATTTGCCAGTGCCCTGGTCATGATACGGGCGCGCTCGGCGCCTGAGGATCAGGTGCAGACCCTGCGGGCTCTGGGCTGGCCGCTGGCGATGATGAGCGGCACGGGGCTGGCGGTCCTGTGGGCGACCGGCATTCTCATGATCTTCATGTTTGCGCCGAGCCTGTCGACGCTCTTCTGGGCCAAGATCGTCTTCGTGGTCATACTGACGGTGCTGAATGGCCTGATCCACAAGACCTACGCGGATATCCGGCGGACGGGCGATACCGGGCTCGTCCAGCGGCTGTTCGCGCTCGGGCCGGCGTCCGGTGCGCTGCTGCTGCTTGTCGTGTTGCTTGCCGTCTACGCCTTCAATTAGGCAAGGGGATTCCTGCGGTCGCGAGGCTGTTCAGCCGGGCTCCGTGTTTCCGGCAGCCTTTGTCTTGCTGCGCAGAACAAGCAGGACCGCGAGAATGACAGCGGCTCCGCCGGCCAGAACGAGATAGCCGGCGGCAATCGACGTTGCTTCCATCAGCGGCCCCAGCAGCAGCGGCGAGACGAACTGGCCGAGAAACATGCACGTGCTGAAAACCGCCATGGCTCGTCCAAGCAGGGCCTCCGACACGTATTCGTCGATCAGGACGGAGGTGGTTGAAAAGGCGAGGGCGTTGCCGATACCGAGAACTGCGCTCCCACCGGCGAGCACCACGAGGTCGCCTGACGTGCCAAGCATCAGAAAAGCGACGATCCAGGTCACAGCGGTCAGCCGCAACAGGGCAAGATAGGAAACGCGCTTGCCGAGCCATCCGTAGGCGACCCCGACGATGCTCGATGTCCCCGCCATCAGCGCCATATAGGCAGACACCAGGACGGGCGCCCCGTGGCCAAGCTCCCCCAGGCGGAGCGGCAGGAAGACGGCCAGCGCGTACAGCATGATGGCCTGGGTCACGACCAGAAAGAAAACGCCGATGAGCGCCGGACGCCGCAGCACGGTCCACACGGAGCCGCCGTCCCGGTGGGAGCGCGCTTCGCCGCGAGTCTCGGGAATCGCAGCCAGGGCAGCGAGTCCCAGGGGGACGCCCACCACATAAAGGCCGAAGGTCGCGTGCCATGAGAAAACGACGGCGAGTCCGCCGCCGATGACGGGAAAGATGATCCCGCCGATGCTGGTGGCCGTGGTGCGCCAGCCCATGACCCGATCACGGATCGCACCGCTGTAGAGTGACAGCATCGCCACCGTGGTTCCGGTAAAGACGAGCGCTGCCCCTATGCCGAAGATCGCGCGGCTCACGATCAGAGCCGAATAGCTGGTGGTGACCATCCCCGCGCCACCGGCGAGCCCGTAGAGCAGCAACCCGCCGGCCAGCGGCAGGCGCACGCCCCACCGGTCGATCATCCAGCCTGCCAGAGGGCTGACGATCGCGATGATGAGCCCGTGCATGGTGAGGATCAGGCCCGCCGCCGTTCCATCGATGCCGAGATCGCCGCGCATGACATCCAGCACCGGCGTGATGGCCGAACCGGCCATCACCGCGAGTGTCGAGGCGAGCAGCAACAGGGTCAGTGCCACGCGATAGGGAATGCGATCCTTTCGGGCGCTTCCTTCGATGACGAGGGCTTCCGACATGGGATCGGTCCTTGAGGCGATATGAAACATGCACCAAGGATGCGCTTCTCAGAGTAATTTGTCAATTAGTGGCGTTTCTTTATAAGAGGCAATTGCGGCTGCAGAGCATTATGCTATCCTGAAGCATGATTGCAGACGCGAAAACCCGCCACCGCCACCGATGCCCCGCTGCCCCTGCGGGAGCGGAAAAAGCTCCGCACCCGCCGCGCACTCGCCGATGCGGCGCTTGAGCTGTTCGCAGCGAAGGGGTTCTCGGCAACGACCCTCGATGAGCTGGTCGACAGCGTCGAAGTGTCGAAGCGGACGTTCTTCCGCTATTTCGCCTCGAAAGAAGACGTTGCCATCGCGGCCGAGACCGAGTTGTGGGAGGCGTATATCGACGACGTCAGCGCACGCGACGTCGAAGGGAACATTCTCGGTTTTCTGAGAGATGTCCTCGTCACGTCGCTGCGTGGGATGGAGGTCGATTGGGACCAACGCTTCCTGGTCACGCGGAGGATCGTCGCTTCTGCAGGCAGCTCGGTCCTCTACGACCATTCGGAACTCGCTTCGCTTCGGGCACAGAGGCAGTTGATCGACGTTCTCGGCGGCAAGCTCGGCATCGATGGCCGGGAAGATGTCCGTTTCCGCATGCTGGGTGAATTTGTGCTCAGCGCGTGGCGCTGCGGCGCCAGCAACTGGGTTGCCGGCCGCGGAACGGGTGGGCAAGGCATCCGCGGACATGGCGGTCGCGATCTGCTCATCCGCCGGGTCGAGGAAGCCTTCGAGGCCATTCCTGCGACCCTCTCCCTTACCGCTTAAGGGCCGTGGGGGCATGGCGCCCCCACCGGCGCGTCTCATGTCCGGAAGTAGTCCTCGTTTTCGAGGTCGCTCATCAGATCGGGGCCGGTCGGCTGCCAGCCCAGCGTCTTCCGCGTCCACTCGCTCGAGGCCGGCATGTCCATCTGCGGCGAAGGCCGCGAACCAGCCGTAATAGTCGGCCGCTTCTTCCGGCGTGATGCTGACGACCGGCATGTTCAGATGCCGGCCGATCGCCTCCTCGAGCGCGCGCAGCGTCACGCCTTCCTCGCCGACCGCGTTGTAGCGCGCGCCTGCCGTGCCTTTCTCGAGCGCCAGCCGGTAGAGGCGGGCGGCGTCGAGCCGATGCACTGCCGGCCAGCGGTTCTTGCCCTCGCCGACATAGGCCGCGACGCCCTTCTCGCGGGCGATGGCGATCGTGATCGGCACGAAGCCGTGGTCGTGCGGCCCGTGGACCTGCGGCAGGCGCACGGACATCACCTTGACGCCCATCGCCTCGACCGCGTCCGCCGCCTGCTCGGAGGCGATGCGCGGATTGGGATGGTCGGTCGGAAACCTGTCGCTTTCGCGCGACATGCTGGCCGGGCGCTGCGCCGGTGCCAGAGGTGATGATCAGCGGGCGGTCCGAGCCGGCGAGCACCTCGCCCATCGCGGTGATGGCGCGCCGGTCGATCTCGCAGTTCTCCACGAACTTCGAGAAGTCGTGGATGAAGGCGGTGTGGATGACGCCGTCGGCGGCCGCCGCGCCGCGCCTCAGGCTGTCGAGGTCTTCAACCGAGCCGCGATGCACCGTGGCGCCGGCCCTTTCGACCGCAGCGGCGGAGGCATCGGAGCGGGCGAGGCCGAGCACCTCGTGGCCCGCGGCGAGGAGGTCCTGGACGACGGCGGAGCCGACGAAGCCGGAGGCGCCTGTCACGAAAACACGCATGAGATCATCTCCATCATGGTTTGGATGAAGACGCATATCGGTCTATATTTATCCGGGTAAATGAGTGATCTTATACAGGTATAAAGCCTAACAGGATGAGCACGGCTCTCACCAACGACAACCGACTCGGCACCTATCTCAAGGACCGCCGGGCAAAACTCGATCCCGCCGCCTTCGGACTGCCGCTGACGCGGCGGCGCACGCCGGGCCTCAGGCGCGAGGAGGTGGCCCAGCGCGCCCATGTCAGCGCCACCTGGTACACGTGGCTGGAGCAGGGGCGGGGCGGGGCGCCCTCGGCCGAGGTGCTCGACCGCATCGCCCGCGCCCTGATGCTGACCGACGTCGAGCGCGAGCACCTCTTCCTGCTGGGCCTCGGCCGGCCGCCCGAGGTGCGCTACCGCGCGCCGGAGGGTGTCTCGCCGCGGCTGCAGCGCGTGCTCGATGCGCTCGGATTCAGCCCCGCCATCGTCAAGACGCCGACCTGGGACGTGGTCGCCTGGAACCGGGCCGCCGCCTCGGTGCTGACGGACTACGGTGAACTGCCGCCCGAGAAGCGCAACATATTGCGGCTGATGTTCCTGCGAGCCCCGCGTGCGCGCTGCCCAGGCCGACTGGAAGGCGGTCGCCGGTTTCGTCGTCGGCGTCTTCCGGGCCGAGGCGGCTCGCGCCGGCGCGACGGAGGAGATCAAGGCGCTGGTCGAGGAGCTGTCGCGCGAGAGCCCGGAATTCGCTGAGCTGTGGGCCGACAACGACGTTCGCTCCTATGGCGAGGGCACCAAGAATCTCAATCACCCGGTCGCCGGACCGATCGCCATGGAATTCTCGACCTTCGCCGTCGACGGACGGCCGGACCTCAGCCTGGTGGTCTATAACCCAGCGACGCCGGCCGACGCCGAAAAGATCCGGCGTCTCATCGCCGGCCACACCGGGCGGGAGGCCCCGGCGTGAGGCCTGGCGGAGGTCGGATATTGCGCCGCGCGACCGGGCATGCATCCTGTTTTGGCAAAGGCCAGGAGACCACCATGCCAAAGGGCTATTGGGTCGCATCGGTCGATGTGAAGGACCCGGAGCGGTACAAGCAATATCTGAGGGAAAATGCCGTCGCCTTCCGCAAGTACGGAGCACGGTTCCTGGTGCGCGGCGGTGAGCAGGAAGCGGTCGAAGGAAGGCTTCGCGGGCGCATAGCGATCATCGAGTTTGCCGACCTGGCGACGGCCTCGGCCTGCTATCATTCGGTGGAGTATGCGGCCGCCAAGACCCACCGGACCGCGTCGGCCCTCTCGGATATCGTCATCATCGAGGGTTATGACGGCCCGCAGCCGACCGATTGGCGCGCCTGAACGGGCGCGGCGGGACCCGAAGTCCGGCGTGGTCATCCCGGGAATTGACATTTCCGCCCAAAACCGTTAAGAACGGCCCGTTAACCGGCTTCGGCGATAATCGCCGCGATGCCGCATCCAGGCCAGAGTGCATGATCGATCGCGATCACAGCCAGCCCGACGCAGACGCCGCTTGCGGCGCGCCGTCGGCTGTGCCGGCCTCCGGCCTCCTTCTTCTCGGCCTCCTGCTTAGACGCCCCTGAGCGTCGGCTGCTCCTTGTCGGGCGGGCACTCAGGGGGACGTTGCCACAACACCATCCCAACACGCGCCCGTCGCTGAGAGATCGCAAGCGGGCAGGATTTCGAGAAGGACTTGCCAGATATGACCAGCCAGAAGGCGGTACCGGAAAAGGACCGCGTCGTCATCTTCGATACAACCTTGCGCGACGGCGAGCAGTCGCCCGGCGCCTCGATGACCCTCTCGGAGAAGTTGCAGGTCGCCGAAATCCTCGACGAGATGGGCGTCGACGTGATCGAGGCAGGCTTCCCGATCGCCTCCAACGGCGATTTCGAGGCGGTCGCCGAGATCGCCAAGGTGGTCAAGAATTCGGTCGTGTGCGGTCTCGCCCGCGCGGGCTTCAAGGATATCGACCGCGCGGCCGAGGCGGTGCAGCACGCCGAGCGCAAGCGTATCCACACCTTCATCTCAACCAGCCCGGTCCATATGAAGTACAAGCTCAAGATGGAGCCGGAGCAGGTCTACGAGGCAGTGATCTCCTCGGTGACGCGGGCGCGCAGCTACACCGACGATGTCGAGTGGTCGCCAGAGGATGGCACCCGCACCGAGCACGATTTCCTCTGCCGCACGGTGGAGGCCGCCATCAATGCCGGCGCCACCACCATCAACATCCCCGATACCGTCGGCTACACGGTGCCGGAGGAATATTACGCCCTCATGCGCATGCTGATGGAGCGCGTGCCCAATTCCGACAAGGCGGTGTTCTCGACCCATTGCCACGACGATCTCGGCATGGCGGTGGCCAATTCGCTGGCCGGCGTGCGCGCCGGCGCGCGGCAGATCGAATGCACCATCAATGGGCTGGGCGAGCGCGCCGGCAATGCTTCGCTGGAAGAGGTGGTGATGGCGCTCAGGGTGCGCGGCGATGTCATGCCCTACGAGACCGGCATCAAGGCGCCCTATCTCATGCGTGCCTCCAAGCTGGTCTCGGCGGTCACCGCCTTCCCGGTGCAGTTCAACAAGGCGATCGTCGGCAAGAACGCCTTCGCCCATGAGAGCGGCATCCACCAGGACGGCATGCTGAAGAACGCCCAGACCTACGAGATCATGCGTCCCGAGGATGTCGGTGTGCGCGCCACCTCGCTGGTCATGGGCAAGCATTCCGGCCGCCACGCCTTCCGCGAGAAGCTGAAGGAGCTGGGCTTCGAACTCGGCGACAACGCCATGGAAGAGGCCTTCCGCCGCTTCAAGGACCTGGCCGACCGCAAGAAGCACGTCTTCGACGAGGATATCTCGGCGCTGGTCGAGGACGAGATGATCCAGGCGGGCGAGGCGATCCGGCTGGTGGCGCTCACCGTCATTGCCGGCACCGGCGGGCCGCAGAAGGCGATCGTCACGCTCGACGTGGAAGGCCAGCACGTCACCAAGGAGGCGCTGGGCGAGGGGCCGGTCGATGCCATGTTCCACGCCATCAAGGCCATCGCGCCGCACAATGCCACCCTGCAGCTCTACCAGGTGGGTGCGGTCACCGAGGATTCCGATGCGCAAGCCGAGGTCTCGGTGCGCCTCGAGGAAGGCGAGAAGGTGGTCACCGGCCGCGGCGCCGACACCGATACCATGGTCGCGTCGGCCAAGGCCTATGTCTCGGCGGTCAACAAGCTGCTGCTGAAGCGCGGGCGCATCCATTCGCAGGCAGCCGCCGCCACGGTCTGACCACGCCGACAGGTAGAATCGCGACGGCCGCGCTCGGGGCGCGGCCGTTTTTCGAGCCGGCTAGCCAGGCAGTCCCGATTGCCGCAACGCGGTTGCCAGGCCGGACAACGCGCAAAGACCATGCAAACGGCCGCACCGCATGGGCGCGGCCGTCTGCACATGCGGCCTCATGACTTGCTCCGTTCGTGCCCGCCTTCGTGGAGACGAGCGGGAAGCGGCCCTAGCGTGGGCCGATTTCGCTGCCTTCGACAATGACGATCTCGGTGGAATCGCCGGGCAATGCCGAAATCGTTGTCGTTGATCATGAACAGATTGCCGTCCGCGGTCAGCGACGGGCCTTCGATCTTGCCCGGATAGCGCGGCGAGGCCGACGGCAGCGAGATCGTCGCTCTGCTCGAGGCCCGGGCTGGTCACTTGGAACCGAGGATGTCGGAAGCGCCGGCAAGCGTGATCTCGAAGAGCTTGGCGATCTTATCGGTGCGCTCGTTCACCTCTCGGTATGAAGCGCCACGGGCACGGCGAGGAAGACGGCGGCGAGCAGGCCGGCGCGGGTCACGGTCATGAAACAAATCCCCTGTTTCGGAAAGGCAAGGAAACAGGGCCGCTTACGGTGCGCCGATGACCGGGGGATTACAGCCTCGTGACAGCCGCAAGATGGCTGTGGACAGGCGCTGCTGGTCGCGGCTCAAGGGTGGGGCGGCACGTAGCCACCCAGGCTGCCAAGGCCAGGCGTATTGTCGGGCGTGACGATCGCTTCGAGCGTGTTGTTGCTCCCGGGATTGTCCAGCACCGTGAGCTGGCATTCGGGCAGTTCGGCCTCGACCTGATGCTTGAGTGCCGTCAGTTCCCGATCGATCTGGGTGTCCATGTTGTAGAGCGTGTAGAAGGTCGAAACGCCATTCACCTCAGGGACGGAGGTTCCCCGACTTAGGTCTGTTTGCGCGCCGAAATCGCCGGCGGACCTGGCTTGCTCAAACTTGGCCTCGGTCGCGGCATATTTTGTCTGCAAATCGTTCAGGTCGTTCTCTATGTTTGAAAAGCTCGCGGCGACTTCGGGATTGCAGTGCGCGAGGGCCCGCACATCCTGCGCGACGTCGCCGGCGAGATTCTGCGTGTTCTGCAATGCGTTCTGGAATTTGGTGCGGTAGTTCGTTGATGTGTTGGTGCCGCCGCCGCCACCACCACCACCACCACCACCACCACCACCGCCGCCGCCGCCAGAGTCGTCGCCGTAGTCGCAGGTGCCGAACAGCAGGCAGAATATGAACGCTTCGGCCGGCACGGCCGAGAGCAGGGGGAAGGCTGCAAGGACCAGGACGACAAGCCAGTGCTTTGCCTTGAGCATCGTCGCGGTCCTCACTTCAACCTGATGGTGACGCCGGCGGTGAGCCGCGTGTTCTTGCTGGTCAGGGTGGGGTCGTTGCTGCCGACGAACATCTGGCTGACGCTGATATCGGCGGTGGCGCGTGGGTGCAGGTGCCATAGCAACTGGCCGCCGAATGTCGTGATGTCCTCGGTGCGCCGGTTGTAGCCCTGCGACGAGAAATTGCCGGCGTAATCGCGGGTGGCAAGGCTGAGCCAGAGGTTGCCGTCGAAGGGGCCGTGAAAGTGGAGGTCGGCAGCCGCCGAGAACTTGACGCCGGAATAGGACCAGTTGATCCCGTTGGCCTCGTTCTTCTGATAGGCGATGCGGCCGTGCAGGGCCTGCAGCAGGGGAAGGTTGTGCACCCTGTAGGTGGCCGCGGCGGCGAGTTCGGTGAACTGGCCGTCGCGGTCGCTCAGCGGGTCGGCGGGGTAGATGTCGTTGAAATCGTCGAACGTGTGGACGGCCGAAAGGTCGAAGGCCCAGAGGGCGAACGGGTCGAATCTGACGCTCGTCATGAACTGGTGGCTGCGTTCGGCGAGGCCCTTCTCGTTCTTCGATTTCTCGGTGCGGAAGCTGTAGGCGCTGTTCAACGTCACATCGGTGCCGTCGGGCATCCGGGTCTTGTATCTCAGGTAGACGGTCGGCTGGGCGGCGACGATGTCGTAATCGCTCTGCGTGCCGTAGGTCGGGATGGACGCCGCCGGCATGGTGTCGACATAACCGAGGACATCGGCCCTGAAATCGCCGCCGAGCGTGAGGTTGGGTGCCAGCATCTTGGTGAAGGCGAGGTCGAGCGTGGCGCCGCCGAAGGTGCCGCCGAGCGCGGGATTGCCCGGTGCATCGACATCGGCATAGAGCTCGACATTGCTGTCCCAGCCGACGAACAGGCGGGTGAGCGCCGTCCAGTTGAAGTCGCCGGTGCCGGGGACGACATTGCCGTCCTGCGGCGTGACCGGTGTTTCAAAACCTGCCCAGGCTGCGGTCGACGCGATGAGCGCGAGACCGAGCGTGACGCCCCCCAGATGCAGCACGAGAATGCCCCCCGAGTGTCCAGCCCCGATATTTCCAATGCTCGAATACAAGCAGCTTCGTTATTCGCCGACAATGGACCGATCGGGGGCAATTTTGCCCATATCCGATAGCGACATGGACTGATTAGTTACGCTGCGCGCTGGCACGTGACTTATACGAATGGAATCTAGACAAGTAATCCGTCTGGTGGCGCTGTCTGAATAGGCTGGCGCCAACGGGGATTCTTACTTATAGACCGTCTATTGCGGTAACGCGGGCATGGGGGCGACAATGCTGCGGCTACGTGACCTGCGACAGGTCTACGTCATCTTGGACCTGTGTCTGCAGGTCGCGGCTGATCCCGATGGCTGGCGGCATCGGCTGGCCAACGGCGTGCGCGCCCTGTTCAAGGCGCCGATCGTCATCAGCGGCGAGTTCGTCGGCATGTACGATCCGGTCAAAGCGCATGCCCTGCACGTGATCGACAGCGGCTGGGTGACGCCGGAACAGAAGCTCGCCTTCGTCCGCTACGAGCTGGACGGGGCGAACCGCACCGATCCGCTGCGTGCCGTCATCGACAGCAAAAAGGGGCCGCTGATGGTTACCTCGGCGGTGGCGGCGCTCGGACACGATGCCTATTTCGGCAGCGACACCTATCGGCGCTACATGGGTCCGGCGCGCCTTGGCGATCAGCTCGTCGCCATCTCGCAGATCGGGCAGGCAGACGAGGACCGCTGGAACATGATCAGCATGATCCGGGGCAGTGACGAGCCACCTTTCAGCGCGCGCGACCGGCGCCTCTTGCGGATCCTTGCGGCGGAATTGATGCCGCTGGTCGGCGCGCGCCTCGCCGATTCGACCAGCCCGGTGATGAAGCTGACGCCGCGGCAGCATCTGACCCTGCGCCTGCTGCTTGCCGGCGGCAGCGAGGCGGAGGTCGCCAGAGAGATGAACCTGTCGCCGTCGACCCTGCACAAATATGTCATCGCCCTCTATCGCCTGTTCGGTGTCAAGAGCCGGCCGGCGCTGCAGGCGCTGTTCGCCGGCCGCGGCCGGCTTTCGACCGAGCGCGAACAGACCATCGATCCGCGCCAGCATCGGGCGCGGCGCGAAGGCGTGCCGATGACGGCGCCGTGGCGGGCGCCCTCGACGATCAAGCGCGGCGCGGTGTAGCGCTGATTTCCGTCACGCCGCCTCGCTGCCCGGCGGCGGGGCGGAATCCGGATGCCAGTGCAGGACGCGCTGCGGGAAGGGGATGGTGATGCCGGCGTCCTCGAGCGCCTTCTTGCCGCCCTGGGTCAGGTCCCAGCGGGTGTCCCAGAAGCGGCTGGTGGTCGACCAGGCGCGCAGCTGCAGCACCACAGAGCTGTCGCCGAGCGACAGCGGCACTACTGCCACCGGCGGATCGTCGAGTACGTCCGGATGGGCCTTGGCATGCTCGGTCAGCACCTTGCGGCCGGTGGCGATGTCATCCTCATAGGCGATGCCGAACTCGATCAGCACCAGGCGCGTACGGTTGCGCGAATAGTTGGTGAGCGTCGTGTTCCACAGCTGCGAATTGGGCACGAACTTGTAGATGCCGTCCCAGGTCCTGAGCCGCGAATGGAACAGATTGATCTCCTCGACGGTGCCGGCGACGGTCGCGATCTCGATATAGTCGCCGACGCGGAACGGCCGCAGCCAGAGGAGCATGATGCCGGCGGCGATATTGGACAGCGTCCCCTGCAGAGCGAGGCCGATGGCCAGGCCCGCGGCGCCGAGCACGGTCAGCACCGAAGTGGTCTGCACACCGAGCTGGCCGAGCGCCGCGACGACGACGATGATCAGGATGCCGTAACGCACGACGGCGCTGACGACCGGTACCATGGTCATGTCGGAGTGGTTGGCCCGGGTCATCAGGCCGCGGGCGCCGCGCGCCGCCCAGCCGGCGATGTAGTAGCCGATCACCAGGATGATGAGTGCGGTGACGAGTCGCGGCGTGATTTGGGTCGCCCAGGTCAGGGTGACTGTGCCCAGATTGGTCACTTGCGAAAGGTCCATCCGACGCTCCTGTTCCGGTCCGGTCCCCGCGCCGGTGCGGGGGCGATTCGTTGCTTGATACATGGCTCGGGCGGCCGGGACAAAGCGTCATCGTGCTCGCCATCGCCGGCTGCCGGTGGTAGCAAAAGTGACTGGAGGCGAAGGCTATGCCAATAGAGGACCTTGCGGGCCAGCTTGGCCGGACGGTGCTGTTTAACGGGCTCGAAGAGGCGGATCTCCGCCGGCTGGCGGGCATCGCCCGGGAGAGGACGCTTGCCGCCGGCGAGGTGCTTTTCGACCAGGGCGACGAATCCGACGGGCTCTATGTCGTGGTGTTGGGCATCGTGCGCATCTACATCACGGCCGACGACGGGCGCGAGGCGACGGTGTTCCTGTCGGAGGAAGGCGAGGTGATCGGCGAAATGGCGTTGCTCGACGGGCTGCCGCGCAGTGCCGGCGCGGCGGCGCTGACCGACGCCAAGCTGGTGGTCATCCCGCGCGGGCCCTTTCTGGAGCTGCTCGACAGCACGCCCAAGCTGGCCCGCCAGATCATCCTGACGCTGTGCGAGCGGCTGCGCTCGACCAATGCCCAGTTCGACCAGGCGATCTTCCACGATCTGCGCCACCGCCTGCTGGTGCTCCTGCAGCAGATCGCGGTGATCCACGGCCGGGTGGAAGCTGATATGGCGGTGGTCGAGCTGGACATCACCCAGGGCGCCATCGCGCAGATGCTGGGTGCCAGCCGCGAAGCGGTCAACAAGCAGCTGCGTGCCCTGGTCAAGGAGGGCTATCTGGCCATCGACCAGCACAAGATTCAGATCTTCAAGCAGCCGCGCAGCTGATTGCCGCCCGAGTGCGCCAGCAGGCGCCCGGCGGCTCCGGGATTTTTCATTTGCGATCAAGCAGTTGGAGCCGCGGTTCGGACGGCGCCGTCAAGCTGGACAGGCCGGGGGGGCTTTGATAGTAGATCGGCCGGTCGCGCGGCCCTGGCGTCGCGCCGGCACGGCGGGTGTATAGCTCAGTTGGTAGAGCAGCTGACTCTTAATCAGCGGGTCCACGGTTCGAGTCCGTGTACACCCACCAAACAAAACAAGCACTTATTTGAGTTTCCTCGTAAATTTTCGTGGCAAGCTAAGTGCTTGGGACCCAAACAGGACCCAAAAACGCCTCGCGTGCGATCACGGGACGAGGCGTTCACCGATGGTCAGGGGTGCGAGCGGAACCCACGCGCAACCATTGAATGGCGTCTGCGCTAGACCTCCGATAAATGGCCGTCTCGCGCAGTTCGAGCGGGAAATGATGCCGGAGCGGCAGCGGGAGGGCATCGCAAAGGCCAAGGCGGAGGGCGGTACAAGGGTCGAAAGCCCACAGCACGCGCGAAATCGGCCGAGGTGCAGCAGCTGCACGGGGCAGGCCGTACGCCGACCGAGATCGCCAAAACCGTAGGCATCGGGCGGGGGGCGGTCTATCGGATCGTTCAGTCTGCTGCCGTCGCGTCACCAGGCGTTAAAGCTTCGGAGCGGTCGACTCGGCAGCGTCTTGGGGGCGGCACCGCCGTGGCACGCGTGGGGCCTCTTCGGCTGCGGCTGCAGCCGCGGTGGCCGATGGCAATTGCTTGGGGCGGGCGGCAATGCTCCCCCTAAAGGGGGAGGCATTGACCACCACCGCCTGCCGGCAGATTGGTCAATGATTGACCAGTCGATTAACCAATTGACCACCGCACTCATTAGGCCGCCTCCGGCAGGGCGGCTGGGGTGGGCTCTGCGGCTGCCGCCGGCTCCGCTGCAGCAGGCTGCTTCGCCCAGGTGATGCGATCCCAGTCCACCGACAGACCGCGGCCACGCCGGAAACGACCGCTGAGTATCTCCTGGTCGACCAGGACACCCTCCTGCCGGAGCGACCGGATTTCCCGCTCCACCACTGCCCTCAGGTCTTCCGCTGCCATCACGTGCCCGACAGCTTGGTCAGCGGCCGCAACGGCATCGTCGATCAGTCCTCGCGCGTTGGCCGCGCCGCTGATGTTCGGGCTGTATGGAACGGCCTGTCCATCAACCACCTTGCCGGCATCGACGAGTTCGACGATCGCCTGGCGGATTTTGAGATGATCGGTGCCGTGCTGCGCGGTTACCTGCGAAGGTAACGTCGCGCGCACAATGGCCTGGACACCATCACCGTTCGGGTAGGTAGGCGGTTCGGCGTTCGGCAGCGTTACCGAGCGGAGTTCGTACCATTCGGTTTCAGATGATGGTGGTGCGAGATTGGATTTCGCGGGGATCACCTTCAGGTACCGCCACCGCTGGGTCGGCAGGACACCCAGGAGCTTGGCTTCATCCGCATTCATGGGCATGAGCATGATGGCCCGGCGGGCGAGGTTGACGATCGCCGACGCTCCGCCGATCGCGTCCGCGCTCGCCAAGTCACCGCCCTTTCTCGTGTGGTGGATGATAAGCACCGCGCAATCGAACTTGGCGGCCATGCGTTTGATCGCCCGCATCACCTGTGCCATGACGGCGTTGTCGTTCATGTTGTCGCCGCCGCAGAGCGCTACGAGCGGATCGAGGACCACAAGGTCAGCGCCCGTAGATGCAATGAGGGCTTCCATGGAGCGAATGCCAGCTTCGTCAAGCACCGACGCGCTTTTCTCCGTCCGCAGCAACGACAGACCTTGCACCTGGGGATTGCCGGCACCGAGCAGGGTCAGCTGGGTGAGGGCATGTTCCGGGATGTTGTGCTCGATGCATAATGCCCAAAGGCGCCGGAGCATCTCCGTCCTGCTGTCCTCGGCGTTTATGTAGATTGCCTTCAGCTCACTGCCGAAGATGGTCGCACCAAGGAGCTTGCGGCCGAGCGCTACGGACGCCGCCATCGCCAAAGCCCACGACGACTTGCCGACACCGCCGGGAGAGGCGAGCACGGTGATCTCGCCGCGTACCGCATCGACACCGTAGAGGTACTGGCGGTGCGGCACGTCGGCGAACGAGATGCGGACCGACAGCGAAGAGGTTGCCGTAGCATCAGCGGAAGATGCCCACGGATTGGGCCTCGGCTCGAAGTACGGTTCGCCGGTTTGGCGATCGTACTTGGTTACCCCCGGGCCCGACATGAGTGGTGGCCAGCAGGTGGGCGTCGGCTTGCGTGCGACTACGCCCTCGCGATTCTTGTCATCAACATGCGCCACCGTCGCTGCTGTTACCGCGGCTTCGGATGTGTCGGCTGCATCGGCAGCGGCCCAAGAGGCGCCGCCGCTGTCAGTGCGGGCTTCCCCGCGGGGCGTGGCCAACGGGTTACCTGGCAAGGTAACGAGGGGACTAGCTGCCTCGGGTGGGACGGCCAGCGCATCCATACTCATTCAAGCCCGCTTCCCTTGACGCGCTCTCGGCCGTTGATCCAGGCGATGATCTCCGTGAGACGCCAGGCCTTGGCCCCTTGTTTCGAATGGGTGATGCAGTAAGGCTTGGGAAACTCGCCCGATGCCATTTGGCGATAGATGGTCGGGACACTGAGTTCCGGTGATCGCGGTCACGAGGTCGACGCGGAGCAGCATTTCATTCAGTTGAGCGGCCAGGACGTCAACGCTCGGCTCTTCGCCAGTGCCCATCCGATGGAGCAGCGCGTTTGCGATGATGGCTTCCTTTGGATTCTGTATCGGCATCGCATGATTCTCCAAGACAATGCTTGAGCAATACCCGTTAGCCCCCAAGTGCGGACATAAGCGACGTTTTGAACCACGTCCGCTTCGCTCCGATTTTGTTGAAAAAGGTGGCTGTTGCACGGGCTGCGGTGCGCTGATTCAGTCGACTCCGATCGAGGCGGAGGGATTGAGTCGATGATGGGACCGCGGCAGGTCGAGCAGAGCGAGCTTTTCTACGATTTCTCACTCGACCGGCATGTGCCCTGTGATCATGTCGTGCGGTCGATCGATCGTTTTGTTGATCTGTCGGGGGTGCGTCGGCACCTTGCGTCCTTCTACAGCACGATCGGTCGGCCTTCGATTGATCCCGAGCTGATGCTCCGGATGCTGATTGTTGGCTACTGCTTCGGCATCCGCTCCGAGCGCCGCCTTTGCGAGGAAGTGCACCTCAACCTCGCCTATCGCTGGTTCTGCCGGCTTGGCCTCGACGGCGACGTGCCGGATCACTCGACATTCTCCAAGAACCGGCATGGTCGCTTCCGCGACAGCAACTTGCTGCGCAAGGTATTTGAGACGGTCGTCCGGCGCTGCATAGCGGAGGGGCTGGTTGGCGGAGATGGGTTCGCAGTCGACGCCAGCCTGATCAAAGCCGATGCCAACAAGCAGCGTTCTGCGGAAGGATCCGAAGACGTCGACTGGGAAGCGATGGCACGCACACGCCGATCGGTCCGAGAGTATCTCGAGACGCTCGACGACGCAGCTTGGGGCGCGGCCAGCGAGGTGAGACCGAAGTTCATCTCCCGCTCGGACCCCGCGGCGCAGTGGACGGGTGCCCTGAAGGGGCACGCCTTCTTCGCCTACGCCACCAACTACCTGATTGATCTCGACAACGCGATCATCGTCGATGTCGAGGCGAGCCGGGCGATCAGGCAAGCGGAGGTCGGCGCGGCACGCATCATGATCGAACGCACCGAAGAGCGCTTCGGGCTCTATCCCGAGCGGCTCGCCGCCGACAGTGCCTACGGCTCGGCCGAGATGCTCGGCTGGCTGGTCCATGAGCGCGGGATCGAGCCGCACATCCCGGTCTTCGACAGGTCAGCACGAACCGACGGGACATTCGCGCGCGAGGACTTCGCCTATGATCACGGCGGCGATGTCTACGTCTGCCCGGCAGGTAAGACGCTCACCTGCACCGGCACGCTGGTCAATGACGGAGCGACACTTCTCTATCTGGCGAGCAAGCACGACTGCGACACGGTCCGCTTAAGGCCCGCTGCGGACAAGCGACGTTTTGAACCACGTCCGCGATGCGCCACAACCGGACGAGTTGTTCCGGGTTGTTTCGAAACGCGTGCGTTGCGCGCGCCTGTGAAGCTGATGTGCGGCACGCAGCGGTGCAAAAGACCGAAACAGTGTTACTTGGCGACGCCGTCGGTACCTTTACGCCGCCCTTATGCCGCGGCACCGAGAATCGAATAGCCCCTTGACGCCCGACAGTTCCATCTAGCCCGCGCCGGACTGATCAGCGCGAGGCAATGGGCGTGTTGGACGTGCTCTTCATTCTGCTGGTGATCGCCTTCTTTACGGCCGGCGCGCTCCTCGTGCGGGCTTGCGAGCGGCTCTGAGGCGGGCGCCATGGCGATCGAGCTGATCCTCGGTGGTGCCGTCGCGGCGGCGCTCCTCGTCTATCTCGTCCTCGCGCTGATCCACCCCGAACGGTTCTGACGGTTCACGACCATGGCCGGCGACATCCTGCAATTCGTAATCTACGGCGCGCTGCTTCTGCTGCTCGCCTATCCGCTCGGCACCTACATGGCGCGCGTCTTCTCGGGCGAGCGCACATGGCTGACGCCCGCGCTGGCGCCGGTCGAGCGGCTGCTCTATCGCGCCTCCGGCGTCGGCGCGACGCCAGGCGGCCAGCACTGGACCGCCTATGCCAAGGCCGTCCTCATCTTCAACCTTGTCGGTTGGCTGGTGCTCTACGCCGTCCTGCGTCTGCAGGGCCTGCTGCCGTGGAACCCGCAGGGTTTTGGGCCGATGTCGCCCGACCTCGCCTTCAACACGGCGGTCAGCTTCGTCACCAACACCAACTGGCAGGCCTACGGCGGCGAGACGACGCTGTCCTATTTCAGCCAGATGGTCGGGCTGACCGTGCAGAACTTCGTCTCGGCGGCGACCGGCATCGCCGTCGGCGCCGCCGTCATCCGCGGCTTCGCCGGGCCGCCAGGCCAGGGACGTTGGCAATTTCTGGGTCGATCTGACGCGCGGCGTTCTCTACGTGCTGCTGCCGCTTTCGATCATCGCGGCGCTGTTCCTCGTCTGGCAGGGCGTGCCGCAAACCCTGGCGGGTTACGTCCACGCGACGACGATCGAGGGCGGACAGCAGACCATCGCGCAGGGCCCGGTCGCCTCGCAGCTCGCCATCAAGCAGCTCGGCACCAATGGCGGCGGCTTCTTCAACGCCAACTCCGCACATCCCTACGAGAACCCGACGCCGCTCTCCAATCTCTTGGAGATGGTCTTCATCCTGCTCATCCCGGCCGCCTTCTGTGTCATGTTCGGGCGCATGGTGAAGGACATGCGCCAGGGCGTGGCGATCCTCGCCGCCATGCTGGTCCTGTTCGTCGGCGCGCTGGCGCTCACCTATGGCTCCGAGATCGGCGGCAATCCGGAGCTCTCGTCGCTGCCGATCGACCAGTCGGCGGGCAACATGGAGGGCAAGGAGGTCCGCTTCGGCGTCGGCAATTCCGCCTTGTGGGCGACGGCGACGACCGCCGCCTCGAACGGCTCGGTCAATGCCATGCATGAGAGCTTCACGCCGCTCGGTATGCTAGCGCCGATGCTGCAGATACAGACCGGCGAGGTGGTCTTCGGCGGCGTCGGCTCCGGCTTCTACGGCATGCTGCTGTTCGTCGTGCTGACAGTGTTTCTGGCCGGGCTGATGGTCGGGCGGACGCCGGAATATCTCGGCAAGAAGATCGAGGCGAAGGAGGTCAAGCTCGCCATCCTCACCTTCCTGGTGATGCCGGTCGGCGTGCTCGGCTTCGGCGCGCTCGCCGCGGTGCTGCCGGTCGCCCTGGCCTCGGTCCAGCAGGCCGGTCCGCATGGCCTCTCCGAGATCCTTTACGCCTATTCCTCGGCAACCGGCAACAACGGCTCCGCTTTCGCAGGTTTCGCCGCCAACACGCCCTACCACAACACCATGCAAGGCATTGCGATGCTGCTCGGGCGCTATGTCTTCATCGTGCCGATGCTCGCCATTGCCGGCTCGCTGGCTGCCAAGAAGGTCGCGCCGGCGTCGGCCGGTACGTTCCCGACTCACACGCCGCTCTTCGTGACCCTTCTGGTCGCCGTCGTTCTCATCATCGGCGGCTTGACCTTCTTCCCCGCACTGGCCCTCGGCCCCATCGCCGAGCACTTCGCCATGCTCGCCGGCCAGACGTTCTAGGCAGACCACCATGCACGGCAAAACCGAGATTGGCCTCTTCGATGCGTCGATCGCGCGCGCTGCGCTCAGCTCCGCGGTCGGCAAGCTCGATCCACGCACGCTCTTCCGTAACCCGGTGATGTTCGTCACCGAGGTCGTCGCGGTGCTGTCGACCGTCCTCTTCTTGCGCGGGCTGTTCATCCACGCGCCGAACGAGACCGTCGTCGGCCAGATCGCGGCTTGGCTGTGGTTCACGGTCTATTTCGCCAATTTCGCCGAGGCGATGGCGGAAGGCCGGGGCAAGGCGCGCGCCGATGCGCTGCGCGCCACCCAGGCGGAGACGCCAGCCAAGCGGCTGATGTTCGCCAGCGCCAATGGTTTCGAACTGGTGTCGAGCCACGGCCTTGCCGTCGGCGACGTGGTGCTGGTCGAGGCCGGCGACCTGATCCCGGCCGACGGCGAGGTGATCGAGGGCGTTGCCTCGGTCGACGAGTCGGCGATCACTGGCGAGTCCGCGCCGGTGATCCGCGAAGCCGGCGGCGACCGCTCAAGCGTCACCGGCGGCACGCGGCTCGTATCCGACTGGCTCAAGGTGCGCGTCACCGCCAGGGCCGGCGAAAGCTTCCTCGACCGCATGATCGCGCTGGTCGAGGGCGCCGAGCGCCAGAAGACGCCGAACGAGATCGCGCTCAACATCCTGCTCGTCGGCATGACGATCATCTTCCTGATCGTCGTGGTGACGCTGGAGCCTTTCGTCGTCTATTCGGGCGCCTTTGTGCCGGTGGTCTTCCTCGTTGCCCTGTTGGTCACCCTGATCCCCACGACCATAGGCGGCCTGCTCTCGGCGATCGGCATCGCCGGCATGGACCGGCTGGTGAAGGCCAATGTCATCGCCAAGTCCGGGCGCGCGGTCGAGGCTGCCGGCGATGTCGACACGCTGCTGCTCGACAAGACCGGCACCATCACCTTCGGCAACCGCATGGCCGACGCCTTCGAACCGCTGCCCGGCATCGACCGGCGCGTGCTGGTCTCGGCCGCACTGCTCGCCTCCCTCTCCGACGAGACGCCGGAGGGCAAGTCGATCGTCGATCTCGCCGGCAAGCAGGGTATTCGGGCAGACGCGGACGTCGCCGTCTTCATCCCGTTCTCCGCCCAGACCCGCATGTCCGGCGCCAACCTCGCCGACGGGTCGCAGCTCCGCAAGGGTGCCGGGGATGCGGTCCTGGCCTGGTGCGAGGCCGGGGAGTCGGCCCCGCTCCGCCGCATCGTCGAGGCGATCGCCCGCACCGGCGGCACGCCGCTGGTGGTGGCGCGCGACCGCCAGCTTCTCGGCGTCGTCCACCTCAAGGACATCGTCAAGCCGGACATCCGCGCGCGCTTCGCCGAGCTCCGCCGCATGGGCATCCGCACCGTGATGGTGACCGGCGACAACCCGCTGACCGCGGCGGCGATCGCCGCCGAGGCCGGCGTGGACGACTTTCTCGCCGAGGCGACACCGGAGAAGAAGCTGGAGTTGATCCGCAGTCAGCAGGCCGGCGGCCGCCTGGTCGCCATGTGCGGCGACGGCACCAACGACGCGCCGGCACTCGCCCAGGCCGACATCGGCGTGACCATGAACAGCGGCACGCCGGCGGCGAAGGAGGCCGGCAACCTCATCGATCTCGACAGCGACCCGACCAAGCTCATCGAGATCGTGCTGATCGGCAAGCAGCTCCTCATCAGCCGCGGCGCGCTGACCACCTTCTCCATCGCCAACGACGTCGCCAAGTATTTCGCCATCCTGCCGGCGATCTTCGTCACCGCCTATCCGGCACTCGGCACGCTCAACGTCATGCATCTCGCCAGTCCCGCGAGCGCGGTACTCTCTGCGGTGATCTTCAACGCGCTGGTCATCATCGCGCTGGTGCCGCTGGCGCTGCGCGGCGTGCGCTACGCGCCGGCGACGGCGGCAAGCCTGCTCCGCCGCAACCTGCTCATCTACGGGCTCGGCGGGATGATCGTGCCGTTCGTCGGCATCAAGCTCGTTGACCTTGTCGTCAACGCTCTCGGGATCGCTTGAGGAGCAACGTCCATGCTTTCGCAAATCCGCCCCGCCGTGATGATGCTTGTGGTGATGACGCTCTTGACCGGCCTCGCCTATCCGCTGGCGGTGACCGGCATCGCCCAACTGATCTTCCCGCAGCAGGCGAACGGCAGCCTCGTCCGCGGCGCCGACGGCCATGTCATCGGCTCGGCGCTGATCGGCCAGACCTTCGCCGGCGACCGATACTTCCACGGCCGGCCGTCGGCGGCCGGCGACGGCTATGACGCCGCCAATTCCAGCGGCAGCAATCTCGGCCCGACCAGTGCCAGGCTGATCGCGGCGGTGAAGGACCGGGCTGGCGGCGCTCGGCGCCACGCCGGCGAGCCGCCGGTGCCGATCGATCTGGTCACGGCCTCGGGCAGCGGCCTCGACCCGGACATCTCGCCGGCCGCCGCCGAGTTCCAGGTGGCGCGCGTCGCCGCGGCGCGCGGCCTTGACCCGGCCGCCGTGCGGGCGCTGGTCAGGCAACACACCGAGCGGCGCACGTTCGGCCTTCTTGGCGAACCGCGCGTCAACGTTCTTCTGCTCAACCTGGCGCTCGACAGGCTGCCCGCTCCGGGCGGATAGTCCGCCGCACGGCGGGTGCACCATGTCCGACACTGACGCAAGACCCGAACCGGATGCTCTGCTGGCGGAAGCGGCGAAGGAAGGCCGCGGCCGGCTGAAGGTATTCCTCGGCGCCGCGCCCGGCGTCGGCAAGACTTATTCGATGCTTGAGGATGCCCGTCGCCGCCAGGCCGACGGAACGGACGTGGTTGTCGGCATCGTCGAGACGCATGGCCGCGGCGAGACCGAGACGTTGCTAGCAGGCCTCGAGATCGTACCGCGCCAGCGCGTCGCCTATCGCGGGCGCCTGCTCACCGAGATGGACATCGACGCCATCCTGACGCGCAGGCCGCAGCTGGCGTTGGTCGACGAACTCGCGCACACCAACGCCGCCGACAGCCGTCATCCGAAGCGCTGGCAGGACGTGGACGAACTCCTCGCCGCCGGGATCGATGTCTACACGACCCTGAACGTGCAGCACCTGGAAAGCCTCAACGACATCGTCGCCCGCATTTCGGGCGTGCGCGTCCGCGAGACGATTCCCGACAAGGTGCTGGAACTCGCCAACGAGATCGAACTCATCGACCTGCCGCCTGAGGAGCTGATCACGCGCCTGCGCCAGGGCAAGGTCTACGTCGCCGACCAGATCGCGCGCGCCATTCAGAACTTCTTCTCCAAGGGCAACCTGACCGCCCTGCGTGAGCTGGCGCTCCGCGTCGCCGCCGATCGCGTCGATGCGCAGATGACCGCGCACATGAAGAGCCATGCGATCACAGGTCCCTGGCCAACTCACGATCGCATTCTCGTCTGCATCAACGAGTCGCCGGCTGCGACCGCTCTGGTGCGCACGGCAAAGCGGGCATCGGAGCGGGCCCGTGTCGCCTGGATTGCCGTCAGCGTCGTCACGCCGGCTTCGGCAAACCTGCCGGAACCGGCCAAGGATGCCATTGCCGAGGCGCTGCGGCTGGCCGAGTCGCTCGGCGCCGAGGTGGTGACGCTCAATGCCGAGGCGAACGTCGCCAACGCGCTTCTCGACTTCGCGCGCGTGCGCAACGTCAGTCGCATCATCATCGGACGGCCGCGCCAGCGACGGCTTGCCGCCTGGTTCATGCGTCAGTCGGTCGGCCAAGAGATCCTGCGTCGCGCCGAGGATTTCGAGGTCACGGTGGTATCGCCGGCGGCAGAGAAAATGCGGCGGTCGATCATCACTGCGCCAAAACCCAACCCGGAGCGGAACCCCGAAGACTACCTCTGGGCGACCACAGCCGTGATCGTCGCCGCCGCCATCGCCTTCGTCATCAACCGGGAATTCCCGGTCGAAAGTCTCTCGCTCGTCTTTCTCGCTGCGGTGCTGCTGGTTGCAACGCGGCTCGGCCTGTGGCCGTCGATCTATGCCAGCCTGATCAGTTTCCTGACCTACAACTTCTTCTTCACCAGCCCCTACTTCAGCTTCCATATCGCCGATCGCAGCGTCGTCCTGACGCTGCTGCTGTTCCTGGCGGTCGCCGTCCTCACTGGGAATCTCGCGGCGCGGCTGCGCCTGCAGATCGCCATACAGCGCCAAATCGCGCAGCGCACAGCGAACCTCTATGAGTTCAGCCGCAAGATCGCCGGCGCCGCCTCCTTCGACGACATCGTCTGGGCCGCTGTTCACCATGTCGCATCGACGCTGCAATGCCAGGCGCTGGTCCTGCGGCCGGGCGACGACGGCGGTCTGTCGATCGCGGGCTCCTATCCGCCCGAGGATGAACTGGAGGTCAGGGACTGGGGCGCCGCCAAGTGGGCCTGGCAGAATGGCGAGCCTGCCGGCTGGGGCTCGCAGACGCTGCCATCGTCCAAATGGCTGTTCCTGCCGCTGAGAACCGCACAGGGTCCGCTCGCCGTCCTGGGCGTTTCCTTCGAGGGCGGCAAGCAACTCGACTCTGAGAACCGCCGCCTGCTCGACACCCTGGTGGATCAGGTGGCAGTCGCCATCGAGCGCGCACAGCTCACGACCGACATCGAGGAGAGCCGTGTCCTGTCCGAAACCGAACGCCTGCGCGGGGCGCTGCTGTCATCGGTCAGCCACGACCTGAGAACCCCGCTGGTGTCGATCATCGGTGCGGCAACGACGCTGATCGAAGGGGAACAGGCGATCAGCGCCGAGAGCCGGCACCAGCTCGCAGAGACGATCCGGCAGGAGGGCGAGCGGCTGAACCGTTACGTCCAGAACCTGCTCGACATGACGCGGATCAGCTACGGAGCGCTGCAGCTCAACAAGGAATGGATCGAGCCGCGGGAGCTTGTCGGTCGCGCCGTGCGCCAGTTGACGCATGAACTGGATGGCTTCCGGGTCACTGTCGATGTGCCCCTGCTGCTGCCCGCCATCAAGGGCGACCCCGTGCTGCTCGAACAGGCCTTCGTCAATGTCCTCGACAATGCCGGCAAATATGCGCCGGCCGGCTCGGCAATCGCCGTCTCCGGCGAACGTGTCGACGACGGGATCACCTTCGCCATCGACGATCAGGGGCCGGGCATTGCCGCCACCGACCGCCAGCGCGTCTTCGACCTGTTCTATCGCGTGGGCAAGGGCGACCGGCAAGGCAAGGGCACCGGCCTCGGCCTCGCCATCAGCCGCGGCATATTGGAGGCGCACGGGGGGACAATCGCCGCAGCGCCTGGCGACGGCGGCATTGGCACACGCATCGTGATTCATTTGCCGCTATCGGACGCCGGCTCAGCTTCAGCCAAGCCGTTGGCCGACCGCCAGGTCTTCAAGACATGAGCGGGCCAACCATCCTTGTCGTCGACGACGAGGCGCAGATCAGGAAGATTTCTGCGCATCGCTCTCGAGGCGAATGGCTTCTCGCGTGCGCGAAGCGGCGACGGGCGGACAGGGGGTCGCCCACGCCGCCACCGACACGCCCGATCTCGTCATCCTCGATCTCGGCCTGCCCGATCTCGACGGCAAGGAGGTCATCGGGCGCATGCGCGAATGGTCGGCCGTTCCCATCCTGATTCTTTCCGTCCGGCAGGCGGAGGCGGAGAAGGTGGCGGCGCTCGACGCTGGCGCCAACGACTACGTCGTCAAGCCGTTCGGCATCGCCGAACTGCTGGCGCGCGTCCGAGCGCTGCTGCGCACGGGCGGCGCGCACGGCGCAAAGGACGAGCCAGCGACGATCACTGTCGGCGACCTCACCGTCGATCTGGCGCGACACGAAGTGCACCTGGGCGCTGAGCCGGTGAAGCTGACGCGCAAGGAGTTCGAGCTGCTCAGCGTGCTGGCGCGCAACGCCGGCCGCATCCTCACCCACGGGCAACTGTTGCGTGAGGTCTGGGGCAAGGCGCACGAGAACGACACGCAATATCTGCGCGTCTTCGTCAGCCAGTTGCGGCGCAAGCTCAACGACGACCCGGCGCGTCCCCGCTTCATACTCAACGAGCCGGGTGTGGGGTACCGGATGCTGGACACCGAAATCTGAAAGCCAGGCAGCCGAGGACGGGGCGGAAACAATCAACCTGTATGCCGGTGGCCGACCCCATTCGGCCAGAGCCATTGGCTGTGGGCAGCGGAAGTCCGGAACGGGTCAATAAGCAAAGTCTCGATGGCTGGTCACGAAGTCCGGTAATCCCCCGAACTCGGACATCGGTTGTGCGTGTGGCGGCTTTAGGTTGATCCTCGCGCGCGTATTGGTCGGTGACCGAACCCCATCCCTCCCCTGTGCTTCGGGCACCGAGATGCTGAGCCACCTCGAAGCGGAGCGGACATCCGCCGGTCACCGGCGGTCAGGGGTAAGGCCGTCTGCCGGATGCACGGGGCGGGCGGGGGCGCGCCCAAGGGCAATCGGAACGCTTTCAAGCACGGCCGCTATACAGCGGAAGCGATCCGAGATCGGCAGATCATCACCGAACTGCTGCGGCACAGTCGGCGGCTCGTCGAAGCGAGATAGGCAACCTTCGGACAGTCTGACGGGTGCGCTGGCGGCATCAGTGCCCTGTGGGTGTCGCGGCCCCCAACCCCAACGTCACACCGCGCCCGCGCACCCCTCCCTGCCCGTCGCTTCGGCAACCGCCAACCTCTCTTTTGGTCGAACGCCATCATCCGGCACCACGACACGCTGTCGCCATGGGCTATGAGCCCCATGAGCCCTGCCCGCGAATTCCTGGCGGGAGTTCCTGAACTCTTGGCCGCATGACAGGAAATGAAAGCATCCGGCTGGTGACCTCTCGAAACGGGATTGGTCCAGTCCGGACCGGGGTCGCGGGGGGCGTTTAGCAGCGCGGTGACGAAGTCGCGGTTTGATCAATCTGCCTCTGGGGCGGCGACGATGGCGAGCAATGCCATTTCGCGGTCAATCTCGGCGATGATCATGATTGCGACTGCGACATCGGTCTGAATGACGAACAGAAGCGCGTCTTTGGTGTTCGCGGCCTCTCTGGGAGTCCCCGCACCCGAACAGCGCGCATCAGAACGCCGAGATTGAACCCCGCGACATGGATCAGGTAGCGCTTGTGGACGTTCTCGCGCCCGCGCAACCACGCGCGGCGCATGCCGCCGCGATCGAGCACATGGGCGAAGCTGCGCTCCACCATTTCTCCCGACATCCGCCAGATGAACGCCAGTTTCGAGCGTCAGAGTAGCCATTTGGGCTCCCTGCGGCAATCTGGATGACTGTAGCAGCCGGCCGATGCTGCCGCGGGCGTCATGCGTGGCCCTCTCCGGCCGCTGACGGCTCTGTTTTCCGTTAGCAAGACGGACCTCTCCCTTGGTTTTGCCGGAACGGCATGACCACCGGGCCGCTCACGTCGGCGCAGGATCAGGTGGCGGTCGGAGTTCGGCGATCAGCCGCAGGATGTCGGCGAACAGCATCCTCGTCACGGCGACCTCGGGCATCTGGAAAGCGACATAGCGGCCGTGGCTGACGAGCTTGGCGTGATCACCTGAGAAAAATCTCGCGCTAGGTCCGTCAGTCAGCTACAGGCCGCCGTTCCGAGGGAAAGGAAAACAAGTAGGAGCGGCTCGTCAGGACGCCAGCATCGAGGCGATTGACTTCGGGTTGTACGGCTTGCCGCGCTCGTTGACGTGGCCTGCCGCTGCCAGTTCGGCCGAGATCTCCCGCAGGCTCCGCTGCCCACCCTTCGGACGCCGCCGGCGCAATCGACGGGCAAACGCCACGGCATCGGGCTGCAGCTCGGCTAGGCTCTTGCGGCCTTCGCACTTGCCGGTAGCCACCCGCTTGCGCTTCCGGGCCGCCGCGAGCTTGGCAACGGTGGACGCCTTGTCGAACTGAGCGATGGCGCCCAGCACCTGGCGCACCAGAACGGCGGTCGGCGTGTCTTCGGTGAAGAAATCAGGCGCGGACGCCGGCACCAGGGCAATACCCTGCGCCCTGAGCCTATGAACCATGTCTGTTTAGTTGTCAGTTGTACTCGCTTTTCAACCCGTCCTAAATAACTTAGTGTTATCAGATCAGTAGCGAGCGTTGGCACTTGTATCCGCGTAGGATGGACTGACGTGGCAATCCTGAGGAAAACCCACAATAAGCAGCTGCAATCGAGCATCGACGCAATTTCCGCGTTACTCGATACCGGGAGTGGGATTGCGCGGGACTTCGAAAAGACCAACGACCTCGAGAAGATTGCGACGCACGCTCCGCAATGGACCGAGGCGGTCACCGATTTCCTCACAAAAAGCCTAGGGAAAGAGTGCGCCGCTCGTTTCAGGAATGCCCCAGCCTATGTTTATGCGCTCCCCAACCGGGACTTCATCGGCAACAGCTACTGGCAACAAGTCGAGGGCAAGCTAAGATCCCTTTCTCACATCCTCGTCGAACTCCGCGAACACAAACTCAGCGTGTTAGCCGACTGAAGCCGCAGGCCTGCTCGCCCTATTGCCCGCCTGCCTCCTCTCATCTCGCTCCCTCCCCCATTCAGACTGCAAGCATCGAGGCGACGGACTTCGGGTTATACGGCTTGCGGCGCTCGCCTAGCGCCGGGTTTGCGGGATAAATTGGCGTTTGTAAAAACATTAAACGGTGGTATAACTATTGACAGGAAGGGTCAGGAGGGACTAGGCCATGTCGAAGCCCATCGTCGCCTACTACCGCGTCAGCACCCGTGAGCAGGGCAAGAGCGGCCTTGGCCTTGATGCCCAGCGCCAGGCCGTCGCCATGTTCGCCGAGGCCGAGGGCTTCGAGGTCGTCGCCGCGTTCACCGAGGTTGAGACCGGCAAGGGGTCAGACGCGCTCGACCGCCGCCCGCAACTCGCCGCCGCGCTTGCCGAGGCCCGCCGTCATGGTCGCTGTGCTGTCGTCGTCGCCAAGCTCGACCGGCTGTCGCGTGATGTGGCGTTCATCGCCAACCTGATGGCGCACCGCGTGCCGTTCATTGTCGCCGAACTGGGAACCGACGCTGACCCGTTCATGCTCCATTTGTACGCCGCGCTCGCCGAGAAGGAACGCCGCCTGATTTCCGAACGTACCAAGGCCGCTCTGGCGGTCGCCAAGAACCGTGGCGTCACGCTCGGCAACCCGCGCTTGGCAGACGCCCGCGCGATCGCCCACGCCCGCCTGAGGGGCGAGGCCGATACCTTCGCACGCGCCGTCGCGCCCGCCATCCACGAAGCCCGCGCTGCCGGTGCTACGTCGCTACGGTCGATTGCTGGTGCCTTGAACGCTCGCGGCATCGCCACAGCACGCGGTGGTCGCTGGGAAGCCCAGACGGTCGCCAACGTCCTGCGGCGCATGGGGTAGGCTGCGGAAGCGGCTGCTGCTGAAGCGCATCTGCGTCATAAGACGGCCGCAAGACTAGGCTCAGGACCTATTAATTTGGATTGAGGTGTGATTTACAGTCACTATTGGAGGAGGCTGTGATGAGCGATTTGTTTTTGTTGAGTGAGCGCCAGATGGCGCGGATTTCTGGGTTCTTTCCGCTGGCGCATGGCGTCCCGCGCGTCGATGACCGGCGGGTGGTCTCAGGCATTGTCTACGTGATCCGCAACGGCCTTCAGTGGAAGGATGCGCCAAAGGCTTATGGGCCTCACAAGACGCTCTACAATCGCTTCATGCGCTGGAGCCGGATGGGCGTGTTCGACCGCATCTTTGTGGCCTTGGCCGGCGCGGGTCCGAGACCCGAACGGATCATGATCGACGCGACCCATCTGAAGGCCCACCGCACCGCGGCGAGCCTTCTTAAAAAGGGGATGTTCCCCGTCGTATCGGGCGCACCAAAGGCGGGCTGAACTCAAAGCTCCACACCGTCTGCGACGGCCACGGGCGCCCGATCGTCATGATCCTGTCCGAAGGCCAGATGAGCGACCACAAGGGCGCGCGTATGGTTCTCGACGCCCTGCCGCCGGCCACCAGCTTGATTGCCGACCGGGGCTATGACAGCACCTGGTTCCGGCAAGAACTCGCCGCCAGGGGCATCCAACCCTGCATCCCGTCCTCACGCAGCCGCAAGCGGCCTTACCCCTATGACAAGGACCTCTATCGCCAGCGCCACAAGATCGAGAACCTCTTCGCCAAGCTCAAGGACTGGCGCCGCGTTGCCACCCGCTACGACCGATGCGCACACACCTTCTTCTCCGCCATCTGCATCGCAGCAACCGTCATCTTCTGGCTCTGATCAATGAGTCCTGACCCTAGCATTACAGTTGCATTTTGTTTTTGAGATGGGCACGTCGGGCTTCGGCTTGGTGAGCGCGGCGCCAGAGTGACCATGCGATGATGTGAGCGGGTCGGATGCGGCGTTGAGCGAGTTTGATGGCGATGCGGCGGATTTCCTGAACCGACCAGCGGATCAGGAGCGAAGCTTCTTGGGAAGACGCAGCAGCGTTTTTTTGAGCGGCACGTCATTGGCGTGATGACGGATGACGGCCATCATGGCGAAGGCGAGCATGACGAGCGAGACGTGGCGGTGCCAGCCATGCCAGGAGCGGGTCTCGTTGTGATCGAGACCGAACTCGTTCTTGGCGGTCTCGAAGCTGTCCTCGATCGCCCAGCGATGGCCTTCCACCGACACCAGCTTTGCCAGCGGCGTGCCCTTGGGGCACCAGGTGGAGAAGAAGGCGAGGTCACCGTTGGCGATGTTGCGGCGGATCAGAAGGCCGCGCGTCCACTCCCCGGTGAGGGCGCTGTTGTATTCGCTAGCATCGAGGTCGGCCAAATCGAGATAGGCCCAGTCATGCAAGCGGGGACCTTTGGTTCCTTCGCCCGACGACAGACGCTGCCAGGCGCTCTTGGGAAGGCTTTGGGCGATCCCAGCAGCGGTGCCACCGATCAGCTGCTTCTTGCCCCAGGAATGGAACACATGGTTGGCGGCAACGCCCAGGACATAGCCCTTGCCCGCCTTACGAAGCATGGTCTCGATGTCGCCCGTACCGTACACCGTGTCCGCAGCAACAAAGGAGAACGGTACCTTGGCGGCGATGCGCACGCGCGATCATTTTGCGCGCCATCCGGGGCTTGGTGGCAAAGCCCACACCGTCCGGCACATGCGCCGCTTTCAGACGGTCGGGGTCATCCGTCCATTCCTTCGGCAGATAAAGCGCCCGGTCGATGAAGGCATGGCCGTGACGCGATACATAGGAGGCGAACACGCCGATCTGGCAATTGGTGATCTTGCCCGCCGAGCCCGTGTACTGGCGCGCAACCCCGCACGATGCCTTGCCCTGTTTCAAGAAAGCCGGTCTCGTCGATGACAAGAACCGCTTCCTCGTCAGCCAGCGTTTCCAGCGCGTACTCGCGCACAATGTCGCGCAGCGCATCCGCGTCCCACCGCCCGCGGCCCAGGATCGCCTGCTGGCGCCATGGACCGGGATCGCCCGCCGCTTCCGCCCGCATCCAGCCCGTCTTGCGCGGTTCGCTCCCCAGAAGCCCGTCCAGGAACTGGCCCGCCGATCTCGCGACCCGCTCCTGCATGAACAACGGACGTATCCGCGTCTTCACATCCCGCAGCGACGACGCCCACTGCTCCAGCGTCGTCTCAACCGATCCGCCAGCCATCCATGATCTCCCGAATCATGGTGGCTCATGGATTCAGAACCCGACTAAATTGCAACTG
>CAVUOD010000006.1:0-6085 GCA_963743015.1 uncultured Alphaproteobacteria bacterium | reverse complement strand
TTCCATCGTCGCATCCGGTGTTGTGTCGTGCGCCGCACCCCGCTCCCATCTCAAGACGCCTCCGGAGACGCCCCTCATGAGAGAGGATGTGAACCAATAAGGGCGTGCGTGAGTGAGGGAGGATAGACTTCTTTCTTTCCCTGATCGTAGAGAAGCGAGACTCGGGTCAGCCGTCCCAGCACGTAGTTCGCAATTCGCTTCGCTCGCGGCAGCATGAGCGGGCCTACGGCCGGTCCCCTCCCCGATCACGTCCGGGAGAGCGCCCCACAGCGGAAGGATCTCGCCGCAGTGCTTCTAGGGCGTTTCTGCCGCGAGCCGGTAGGCGGCCGTCAGACGGCCGCGATCGGTCTTGCCGAAGCTGTTGCGCGGAATCTCGTCGATCCTGAACAGCCGGACGTGTCCGGCCGTTTCCGGCGCCTTGACGACCTCGGTCACCCGGCGGCCGAGCGCTGCAAGATCGGCTTCCGGTTCGCCGACAACACCGATAACCAGGCCCGACGGATCACCCACGCCAGCGGCGCTGATAACCGCCACGTCCCGCACGCCGGGCATGGCGCGTAGCGCGCTGTCGATGACGCTGTAGGCAATCTTGTTGCCGCTGATGTTGAGCACCTCGTCGTCGCGGCCGACGAGATAGACGCGGCCGTTGTCGATGAAGCCGAGGTCCGGCAATGTGTAGAACGGCCCGTCCGCCCGGACGGTCTTTCCGTTGACGTAGTAGGAGATGAAGGTACTGCCCTCGCCCCGGATTGCGGTCAGCGGCGCCGGATCGCTGCGAGTGCCGTCGGTGACAATCTTCATCTCGGCGAACAGCTCGCCGACATATCCGGGCTCGAAGGTCTCGGGATCGAGCACGCCGCCCGCAATCCGGCCGATCTCAGTGGCGCCGTAGACGACGGAGACTTCCGCATCGAAGTGCCGTGCGACGCGGGCCATCAACTGGCGGTCAATGAGGCCGCCAAGCAGCTGGATCCGGCGGACGGACGGACAACCGATATTGCCCTTTTCCATGTTGTCCATGAGTTCGCCGAGCGTGCCCGGAGTCGTCTTGATCCGGTTGGCGACATAAAGGTTGATGATCTTGAGCGTCTCCCTGCGATCGCGGTTCAGCCGCAGGAACGCCGCCCCGACCGTCAGCGCCTGAAGGGCCGCCGTCAGGCCAGCGGCAGTGACATCGCCCAACGTGCAGAGCAGGCGATCGCCGTACATGAGCCCGTACCATGGCCCGATAGCCAAATCCCCCTCGGCGGGCAGGGAACCACGCTGCCTGGCGCGAAGACGGAAGCAGCCATACGTCTCGGCCACCAATTTCGGCCGCCCGGTCGATCCGCTCGTGGCGCCGATGAAGAGAATCGCGTCGTCCGGCTGTTCGGGGAACTCGCGCAACGTTCCGTCCGAGAGCTTCCCGCCGAGCACGGTCTGGTCGATCGTCAGGTCGCAAGCGAGGTCGGGCAGGTGCGGCACCGCCGCGCCCACGACGAAATCGTAGTCGACCTGCTCCGCCAGTTCGCCAATCTCCAGCAGAACGAACGGTATGAAGCCGGCGTGCATGGCGGCGATCGTGACGATCAGCCTGAGATCGGGGTCGCCGATGTTCAGGAACAGCTTCGCGCGAGCCGGCAGGCCCCTGGCGGCGAAGTGGTTGCTGATGCGTGCAACCGCTTCGAGCAGCTCGCCATACGTGATCGATCGATTGCCAGTGATCAGCGCCGGCGCGGCCGGGTTAAGCCGGGCGGCAGCAGCAATGCCTTCGACGACGCTCAACACCGCACAGCCCCTGAAGCTACCCGCCAGGCCTCAGTTCCCTGCACGCCTACGGCATCTTGAACGACAGGATGAAACGCAGGGTCTGGTCGTCGACTTTACCGAACGTGATGTAGTTGAGGCCGCCGTCGGGACTGAGCGGACCGGGCGCATTGAAGAAGGTGTAGCGGTATTCCGTCTTGAACGACACATTGGGATTGTTCGGGAACAGGAATTCCAACCCGGTGCCAACCGTCGGTCCGTTGAGGACTCCCGATTCCGAAGCACTAATCGGATTGTACGAGTCGTCAGTGCCGCTGACGGCGGCCGAGTAGTGCTGCCAGGTCCACCCGAACAGACCGTAGACCAGGGTCTGCGGATTGGTCAGGAAGCCCGCGCGGGCGGTGACGGCGCCGCCACTCTTCAGCGTCAGGCTGCCGGACGGCGCGTACGAGTCGCTGCTCGTGAACGCGCCCGTCTTCTCGCCCGCGAAGAGATTGCCATAGATGCCGAACACATAGTTGTTGGCGCGGAAATCTCGGCCGAAATCGACGTCCGCAAAGGGATCGTTGCCGCTGAGCGTGGGCGACTCGGGCGAAGAGTAGCTGTTGAACGAGTCGACGTGGGCCGGATCCCGGAAGAAATCATAGGCAACGCCGAAACCCACTGACCAGCCGTTGAACGCATCCGCCCAGCGGCCGGGATCGATCTTGGTGGTTTGTCCAGGGGGGGCGGCCACCGCGGGCAACGCACCGCCCAACGCCGCAGCGAACGAACCGGTCGCCGCAAACGTCCATTTGAATGTGCTGGAAAACGTACCGGTTGCGTCTGACTGCATCGCAGATCCCAGCTTCACGATCATGAATGGCGAGAATTGCTCGCTTTTGTTTCCCGCGCAAGTGATCCGCGGGGCGACCGGCATATGTCCGCGAAAACGGCGATCCGTGCGCTTTTCTTGTCACAATGAACGCCGTGGCCGCCGTCCCGGTCGCACGCGCCCCCTCCCCATCCCCGCCTTGCCACCCCATCTGTTGCTATAGTGTTCTCCGTTCAGATTCGTGGTAGTCGCCGGGGCAATGACCGATCCCGCAAAGCGCATCGATAGCGGGCCGCCTGATCCAGATGAGGGCGACCCCACCCACCATGCTTCGCATGGTCCCCCCTCCCCGGAACGGGGAGGGATAACCGCGCCCGAGGCGCGGCCGGGCGGCATTGCCGCGCGGGCGGCGGGCGGGCGCTCGACGCCCTGGCTGGAAAAGCTGAACCCGGAACAGCGCGAAGCGGTGGAGGCGACCGAGGGGCCGGTTCTGGTACTGGCCGGCGCCGGCACCGGCAAGACGCGCGTGCTCACCACCCGCATCGCGCACTTGCTCGCCACCGGCCGCGCCAAGCCCTGGCAGATCCTCGCCGTCACCTTCACCAACAAGGCGGCGCGCGAGATGAAGAACCGCGTCGGCGACCTGATCGGCGGCGTGGTCGAAGGCATGCAATGGCTGGGCACCTTCCACTCGATCGGCGCGCGCATGCTGCGCCGCCACGCCGAGATGGCGGGGCTCAAATCCGACTTCACCATCCTCGACACCGACGACCAGATCCGCCTGATGAAGCAGATCATCCAGGCCGAGGGCATCGACGAGAAGCGCTGGCCGGCGCGCCAGCTTGCCGGCCATATCGACCACTGGAAGAACCGCGGGCTGACGCCGAGCGACGTGCCCGAGGTGGATGGGCGCGCCTTCGCCGACGGGCGCGGGCGAAAGCTCTATGCCGCCTATCAGGCGCGGCTGAAGGTGCTGAACGCCGCCGACTTCGGCGACCTGGTGCTGGAGCCGCTGAGCATTCTGCGCGGCAACGCCGACGTGCTCGCCGACTATCACAACCGCTTCCGCTACATGCTGGTCGACGAGTATCAGGACACCAATGTCGCGCAGTATCTCTGGCTCAGGCTCCTGGCGCAGGCGAAGCCGCCGGTCGATGGCAGGGCGCAGGCCAACATCTGCTGCGTCGGCGACGACGACCAGTCGATCTATGGCTGGCGCGGGGCGGAGGTCGACAACATCCTGCGCTTCGAGAAGGATTTCCCCGGCGCTCATGTGATCCGCCTGGAGCGCAACTACCGCTCGACGTCGCATATCCTTGCCGCCGCCTCGCACCTCATCAGCCACAACGAGGGGCGGCTCGGCAAGACGCTGTTCACCGAGGCTCGCGACCCGGAGGCGGCGCTGGTCACCGTCGCCTCGTCATGGGACAGTGAGCAGGAGGCGCGCGCCATCGGCGAGGAGATCGAGCAGCTCCAGCGCCGGCGCGTGGCGCTGAACGAGATCGCGATTCTTGTCGCGCGCCTCCTTCCAGATGCGCGCCTTCGAGGACCGCTTCGTCACGCTCGGCCTCAACTATCGCGTCATCGGCGGCCCGCGCTTCTACGAGCGCCAGGAGATCCGCGACGCGCTCGCCTATTTCCGCGTGATGGCGCAGGGCGCCGACGATCTGGCCTTCGAGCGCATCGTCAACACGCCGCGCCGCGGCATCGGCGAGACGACGGTGAAGCTGCTCCACGACCGGCGCCCGCGCGCGCGGCATTCCCTTGACCGCCGCGGCCGCCGAGATCGTCGAGACCGACGAGATCGCGGCGCGCACGCGCGCCTCGCTGCGCGACCTGCTGGCCGCCTTCGACCGCTGGCGGGCGCAGCTCGACCATCTCTCGCACACCGAGCTGGCGGAAATCATTCTGGAGGAGTCGGGCTACACCGAGATGTGGCAGGCCGACCGCTCGGCCGACGCGCCGGGGCGGCTGGAGAATTTGAAGGAGCTGGTGCGCTCCATGGAGGAGTTCGACTCCATGACCGGCTTCCTCGAACACATCTCGCTGGTCATGGATACCGATAGCGAGGCCGGCAACGACGCCGTCTCGATCATGACGCTGCATTCGGCCAAGGGGCTGGAGTTCGACGTCGTCTTCCTGCCCGGCTGGGAGGAAGGGCTGTTCCCCTCGCAGCGCACGCTCGACGAACAGGGGCGCGCGGGGCTCGAGGAGGAGCGGCGGCTCGCCTATGTCGGCATCACCCGGGCGCGCAAGCGCGCCTTCATCCACTTCGCCGCCAACCGCCGCATGCATGGGCTGTGGCAATCGCTCGATCCCCTCGCGCTTCCTCGACGAGTTGCCCGAGGCCCATGTCGAGGTGCGCGAGGAGAATGCCGATTACGGCGGCTATGGCGGCGGCGCCTACGGCGCCTCGCGCTTCGATGCGCGCGATCCCTTCGCCAACACCTATGCCACGCCCGGCTGGCAGCGGGCGCAGAAGAACCGCGAGAAGGCGGGCGGCGGCGGCGGCAAGCGCGGCTTCGACTCGCCGCTCGCCTCCGGGCCCCGCCTGATCGAGGGCGAATTGGTCGCCAAGAGCGTCATCGGCGGCACCTCCGACTATGCCGTCGGCGAGCGCGTCTTCCACCAGAAGTTCGGCTATGGCCGCATCGGTTCGATCGACGGCAACAAGCTCACCATCGACTTCGACAAGGCCGGCCAGAAGCGCGTGCTCGATTCTTCGTGGAGCGGCACTGATCCTTTCGAGGGCCGCCTGCGGCGGCCACCTCAGGATGAGGCCCTCATGGTGAGGAGCGCGCCGAAAGCGCGCTTCGAACCACAAGGGTCGCAGGGCGGAGCGGGCCGCCCTGCGACAGGTCATGCGGTCAGCGGCAGGCCCACCAATAGGCGCAATAGCCCCAGTAGTTGCACTGCCAGGCCCAGACGCAATAGCGCCGCTCGTTACCGGCCATTGGCTCCCTGATCGACGAGAGCTCGGTCAGGACGGTCTTGTCCGTGCCGGCGTAGCCCTTGGCCTCCGCGATGAGCCCCGCCACGTCGTAGTTCTTCGGCTCGCCGCCGGCCGAAGCCGGATCCATGACCGGCGAATTGAGTTCGGAGAGCAGCTTCACCGCCGCCGCCATCATCAGCGGGTCCTTGTTGGCCCGGCCGACGGTGATCAGTCCGCTCGCCAGCGTCGCCTTGGCGCTCATGTCACTCTGATCGGCGGCACTCAACGTATTCGGTTTGGCGTCATCGGCCCCGGCAACCACCGGGGCTAACGTGCTCAACGCCAACGCTCCTGCGATCAACAATGCAAATCGAATTGTCATGTCGGTCGTCCCCCAAGTCACGTGTTAAGTCACGATATCAATTGACGCTTAGGCTTCGTCGCCCAAGTCACGCCTAAACGACCAAGCCAGGCGGACACAACATCGAACGCCTTTGTTCAGTTCAGCTTGCAATCGCCACCGACGCGAACCCTGATCAAACGTCATGCGGCGAGTGTTGGCAAGAGAACAGTTTGTGTCGGTGAGAACAGAC
>CAVUOD010000005.1:0-113688 GCA_963743015.1 uncultured Alphaproteobacteria bacterium | reverse complement strand
CCGTTGCCGCGACGCTGCTTGCCGGCACCGCGCTGGCCCAGAACTACACCTTCAAATTCCAGTCGAGCGACCCGGCCGGCAACCCGAACTTCGTGCTGCAGCAGGAGTGGGCGAAAAACGTCAGTGAGATGACCAACGGTCAGATCACCATCAATCTTCTGCCCGTCGAATCCATCGTCGGACACGCCGAGACGCAGGACGCGATCGCTGCCGGCATTCTCGACGGCCATATAACCGACGTTTCCTATTTCTCCGGCAAGGACCCGGCCTTCGGCCTGATCGCCAATCCGGTCGGTGCATGGTCGGATCCGCACACCATGCTCGACTTCATGCGCAATGGTGGCGGCGGCGAACTGATGCAGCAGCTCGACGGCTCCTATGGCCTGCACTTCATCGGCGCCACGACACCGGGTCTTGAAGCACTGGTCTCGAAGGTGCCACTCGACGGCGTCGCTGACCTGAAAGGTCTGAAGATCCGCGCGCCGGAAGGCTTGGTGGCGAACGTGTTCGCCGCGGCCGGTGCCGCGCCGGTCAACCTTCCCGGCTCGGAAGTCTACACCGCGCTCGACAAGGGCGTCATCGACGCGGCCGACTACACCGTCTTCTCGACCAACCAGGCGCAGGGCCTCAATGATATCGCGCCGAATCCGGTCTATCCCGGCTTCCACTCGTTGCCGCTGGTCGAGATCGCGATCAGCAAGAAGGACTGGGACAGCCTGCCGGCGGACCTTCAGGCCAAGCTGACCCTGTCGGTCGATCTGTTCGCCGATCATGAGCTCGTCGTGCTCGACAGGCGTGACAAGGAGGCCGTGGCAAAGGCTAAGGCGGGTGGCAAGATCCACATCCACGACTGGTCGACGGTGGAGCGCGCCAAGTTCACCACTATCGCCCAGGGCGAGTGGAAGAAGGTCGCCACCAAGTCGGACAACGCCCAGAAGGTCTTCGACGTGCTGACGAAATACCTCAAAGACAACGGCCTGATGAACTAAGGTCTCTCAAGCCGGCGGGCGCGGCGCCCGCCGGCTTCGTTCAACACAGGGGACCGCTGACATGTCTCACGACAGATCCGCCGGCACCGACGACGTTGAAGACGCTCTTCCGACGCATACCCTTGCCGACGAAAGCGCCATCCCCGAAGCCGGATTGCTTGGGCGCCTCATTCAGAAGGGCGGCGTCTTCGTTGCGAGCCTCTTTCTCGTCTCCGCCGCCATCACTGTCTTCGAAGTCTTCATGCGCTACGCGCTCGACGCGCCCACCATCTGGGTGACGGAGACGACGATCTTTCTGTGCGCGCTGGCCTTCATCTATGGCGGCCTCTATGCGGTGGCGCGGGATCGGCACATCCGCGTCGTCCTGATCTACAACGCCCTGCCACCGGTCTGGCGCCGCATCTTCGACATCGGCATCTCGATCCTCTGCCTGATCTCGGCGACCTTCTTCGCCTGGGCGAGTTGGACGTGGGTTGCTCGCTCCTGGTGGGCGCCAGGTGGCAGACTGCGCCTGCAAGGAACCGGAAGCGCCTGGAATCCGCCGACGCCGGCGCTGCTCAAGGCCTTCCTGATGGTCGTTATGATCGCCATGGCCATCCAGTTCCTCATTCTGGCAATCAACTACGCACGGCGGGGCCGCTAGACCGATGTTTGATCTTTCCTCGCTGGGGATTGCCGACGGCACCCTGCTCATGTTCGCCATGCTGTTCGGCATGCTTCTGCTCGGCATGCCGCTGGCGTTCGTGACGCTGTTTGTCGCCCTGTTCTTCGCCGTCGGTTGGTTCGGTCCGATGGCCGTGCCGCTGATCACCGAGCGCGTCTATTCCTTCGTCACATCCTACGTCTTCGTCTCGGTACCGATGTTCGTGCTGATGGCGGCCATTCTTGACCGGTCGGGAATAGCGCGAGATCTGTTCGACGCGATGAAGCTGATTGCCGGCGGTCTTCGCGGCGGTGTCGCGATCCAGACGATCTTCGTCGCCGTCATCCTGGCCGCGATGAGCGGCATCGTCGGCGGCGAGATCGTGTTGCTCGGCCTCTTGGCGCTGCCGCAGATGCTGAGGCTCGGCTACAACCGCAACCTGGCGATCGGCGTGGTCTGTGCCGGTGGCTCGCTCGGCACGATGGTGCCGCCGTCGATCGTGCTCATCGTCTACGGGTTGACCGCCAATGTCTCCATCGGCGATCTGTTCACGGCCGCCTTCATCCCAGGCTTCATGCTGGCCGGTTTCTATGTCCTCTATGTGCTGATCCGCGCCTATCTCAATCCGTCCATCGCGCCGGTGCTGGGAAAGAACGAAATGCCGTGGCGTGAAAGGATCAGGCTGCTCAAGGGGCTGATCCTGCCGGCGCTGGTCATCACCTTCGTGCTCGGCTCGATCTACGGCGGCATCGCCTCGGTGACCGAAGCCTCGGCGGTCGGCGTTGCCGGCGTGGTCGTGTCCACGGCGATCCGCGGCGAGCTGTCCTTCGCGCTGCTGCGCGGCGCGGTCGTCCAGACGCTGGCCACCTGCGGCATGATCGTGTGGATCGGCATCGGCGCCAGCGCCATCGTCGGCGTGTACAACCTCATGGGCGGCCTCGACTTCGTCAACAGCTTCTTCACCGGCATCTCGGATAACCCGATGGTGATCGTGCTGCTCATGATGCTGATCCTGTTCGTCCTCGGCATGTTTCTCGACTGGGTCGGCATCGCACTGCTGACGTTGCCGATCTTCGTGCCGATCGTGAAGGGGCTCGGCCTTGATCCGATCTGGTTCGGCGTCGTCTTCTGCATGAACATGCAGGTGGCATTCCTGTCGCCGCCATTCGGTCCGGCCGGGTTCTATCTGAAGAGCGTCGCACCGCCGGAGATCACGCTCGGCGACATCTTCAAGTCGGTGCTGCCGTTCATCGGTCTGCAGATCGTGGCGCTCGGCATGGTCCTCATTTTCCCCGGCATCACTGGGCGCTGACGGGATTGCGGATTGCCGGACGAGGCGATACCGCCTTGCGGGGTCGGTAACGCGGTAACGCGGTAACGCTGACGTGGACGGCAGGACAATCGACGGCAATCCCGCCCCGCTGCCGGCGACAGGCGTTGCGGCTGTGAAAGCCGAGGCGGCGATCGGCCGAACGTCCGGTCGATCTGAAGACCCTTCGTTCGGGGGCCTTGCCAAGAAAATTGGTCACATCGCCGATGACGATGTGACCAGTCTGCCGCCCCGAGAGAGGGCAGCGTGCCCGCCTGGTACGCGGCGGGTTTACTTCGCGGCGTGTCCGCGCAGGGCTGGGGCTTCGTCATTCCCGAAGGCGGAAAAGAGCGGCCAGAGCTGCCAGATCGCCGAAAGGCCGACGACGACGTAGACGAGGCGCGCGAGCAGCGTGCCGGCACCGAAGACTGTCGCGACCAGATCGAAGTTTAACGCGCCGACAAGGCCCCAGTTGAGGCCGCCGACGATCAGCAGAATGAGTGTGAGGATGTTTAGCGCTTTCATGGTTTCTATCCCGTGTTTGCAAAGGAAAGCGGCGGCCCGGGTTCGGTACCGGGCCGCCGGCCATCATCAGCCGTTGGGCGGAAGGATGACGCTGTCGATGACGTGAATGACGCCGTTCGAAGCGGCGATGTCGGTTGCCGTCACATTGGCGTCGCTCACCATCACGCTATTGCCGTCGACCTTGATGCGCACCATGGCGCCGTTCACAGTCTTGGCTTCGGTCAGCTTGACCACGTCGGCCGCCATCACCTTGCCGGGCACCACATGGTAGGTGAGGATGGTCGTGAGCTTCGCCTTGTTCTCCGGCTTGAGAAGCTCATCGACCGTCCCTGCCGGCAGCTTGGCGAAGGCCGCGTCGGTCGGCGCGAAGACCGTGAAGGGGCCCGGACCCTTCAACGTGTCAACCAGACCGGCGGCCCCAAGTGCGGCCGCAAGGGTCTTGAAGCTGCCGGCCGCCACCGCCGTATCGACGATGTCCTTTTCGGCGGCCTTCGCGGCCGGAGCGGCCACGGCCATTCCGAGCGCCATGGCGGCAACGGCAGCCAAATTCGCAATTTCGAACTTCATGTCGTGTGCTCCATCTTGTCCCGATTGTTCCCATTCCGGTCGTGTTGACCGGCTGTCGGCCGCGGACCCTTTCGTCCGTCCGAGTGAGTTTGCATTTAGGGCAAATCAGTTTTATTGAAACTCACATTATCGTGATAGGAATATACATTTTCATTTAGAGAGAATAATGCGATGATGGATTGACTGAGGAGAAAGTGAGAGAGGGACCGCATGCTGTCTGATACGCTGGTGAACGGCCTGGAGGCCTATCGGATTGGACCGAAGATCCGAGACCTCAGGCGTCGCAAGAGCATGGGGCTGGTGCAGCTAGGCGAGCACACGGGCCTGTCGTCCGGGATGCTGTCCAAGATCGAGCGCGGCCAGCTCTTCCCGACACTGCCGACGCTCCTCAGAATCGCACTCGTCTTCGGCGTGGGCCTCGACCATTTCTTTGTCGAAGCCGAGAAACGCAGCCAGATGATGGTTGTGCGCAAGAAGGATCGCCTTCGCCTGCCAAATGACCCGGAAGCGAAGGAGCCGTCCTATTTCTTCGAGAGCCTCGACTTTCCCGTGACCGGGCGGAAGATGGAAGCCTACTTCGCCGAATTCCCCGTCGACGGCCATCGGTCGGAGCCGCATCGGCACAACGGGGCGGAGCTGATCTATGTCCTCAAGGGGCATCTCGTCGTCAGCGCCGAGGATGAAGAGGTCGAACTCGGCGAGGGCGACGCCATGTATTTCGATTCGTCCGTTGCCCACAGCTACGCCCAGAAGGGACGTTCCACCGCCGCTGCCATCGTGGTGGTAACGGCATCCTGATCCATCGGAATCGCGAGGGCTCGTTCGGATGACCTTCCTGTCGATCGCCATGCTCATCGGCTTCGTTGCGGCCTGTTTCCTGGCCGCGGCGACCGGGGTTCTCTTCAAGCCCGGCGACTGGTACGAGCGCCTGCGAAAGCCGTCATGGCGGCCGCCGAACCGGCTGTTCGCGCCGGTGTGGACGGTGCTCTACGTGATGATCGCGCTATCGGGATGGCTGGTGTGGCAGACGGCGGGATTTGGCGGTGCCGCGGTGGCACTGGCGCTCTATGCCCTGCAGCTTTTCCTCAACGCCGCCTGGACGCCGGTCTTCTTCGGGCTGCACCGGCCCGATCTCGGCTTTGTCGTCATCGTCGCCCTCTGGCTTTGCATCGCGGCGACGATCGTCGCTTTTGCTTCGGTGAACGGCGCCGCCGCCCTGCTGATGACCCCGTACCTTGCCTGGGTGTCATTCGCTTCCCTGCTCAATTTTGCGGTCTGGCGGCTCAACCGCGTTTCGCCGGGGGCGTGAGGCGAGGGCCGCCACCGTTGGTGACGTCGGGGTCGTACCAGCCACCGGCCGCGCGGGCGACGTCGGCGGCCTCACCCGGTCCCCAGGTGCCCGGCTCGTAGAGATGCAGCTGGGTCTTGTCGCCGAGGATCGGTTCGACGATGCGCCATTGCGCTTCGGCGCTGTCCTTGCGGGCGAAGAGCGTGGTGTCGCCCATCATCGCGTCGCCGATCAGCCGCTCATAGGCGCTCATCTCTTCGCCCGGCTGGTGGACGACGTTGAGTTCCGTCTCAACGCCCCGCATCGCCTCGCCTGGTGCCTTGGCACGGGCGCCGAGCGCGATGCTCACCTCGGGGCTGAGGCGGAAGCGGACATAGTTGGAGCGCGCCGAACGATCGGCGTGGAACACCGTCTGTGGCGGGTAGTGGAGGTCGACGACGATCTCGACCGCGGTCACCGGCAGGCACTTTCCGGCGCGCACGAGGAACGGCACGCCCTGCCAGCGCCACGAGTCGATGTTGAGCCGCAGGGCGGCAAACGTCTCGACGTCGGAATCGGGCGCCACGCCCGGCTCCTGGCGGTAGCCACGGAACTGGCCGCGGACCAGATGGGTCTTGCTCAGCGGCCGGATGGCGTTGAACACCTTCACCTTCTCGTCACGGACGAAGGCGCTGTCGTCGCTGATCGGGGATTCCATCGCGAGGATGGCGACGATCTGCAGGAGGTGATTCTGGATGACGTCGCGGATGGCGCCGACCTCGTCGTAGAACTTGCCGCGCCCGGCGACGCCGAAACTCTCGGCCATGGTGATCTGTACGCTGCGCACGTAGTTGCGGTTCCAGATCGGCTCCAGGAACGAATTGGCGAAGCGGAAATAGAGCAGGTTCTGGACCGGCTCCTTGCCGAGGTAGTGATCGATGCGGAAGATGGCCTCCTCAGGGAAGACGCCGGAGAGCGTCCGGTCGAGCGTCATCGCCGACATGAGGTCGCGGCCGAAAGGCTTCTCGACCACCACGCGGGCGCCATCGACGACGCCGCAATGGCCAAGTCCCTCGATGACTGCGGGAAACATGCTGGGCGGAATGGCGAGATAGTAGAGCGGCCGGTGGCATCCCTTCAGTGCGGTGTGGAGCTGGTCGAAGGTCGCGGCATCGCGGTAGTCGCCGTCGACATAGCGCATCAGGCCGAGCAGGCGGCCGAGAGCGTCTTCGTCGTAGGTGCCGGTGCTGCGCACTGCGTCGCTTGCGTGATTGCGCAAGTCATCGAGCGTCCAGTCCGACTTCGCCACGCCGACGATCGGCACGTCGAGCTTGCCGTGTCGCACCATGGCGTAAAGTGCGGGAAGGATCTTCTTGTGGGCGAGGTCGCCGCTGGCGCCGAACAGGACCAGCGCGTCGGATCGTGCGCGGCCGGTCATGCCCGGTCCTCGGGCCGGCTTGCCGGGTGACGCGGACAAGTCATTCCACCGTTCCTTTTTCGGAATGGCCGCCAAACTGGTAACGCATGGCCGACAACAGCTTGTCGGCGAAGTCGGCTTCGCCACGCGAGGCAAAGCGCTGGTAAAGCGCGGTGCTGAGGACCGGGACCGGCACGCCCTCGTCGATGGCGGCCTTGATTGTCCAGCGGCCCTCGCCGGAATCCGAAACGCGCCCCTGGAAGGCGGAAAGGCCAGGATCCTGTTGCAGCGAGGCGGCGGTCAGGTCGAGCAGCCAGGAGGAAATGACGCTGCCGTGGCGCCACACCTCGGCGATGTCGGCAATGTCGAGGTCGTAGGCATAGGCGTCGGGGTTCTCGATCGGCGCGGTCTCGGCGTCGGCTTCCGCGGCCGTGCGTCCGATATTGGCGCTCTGCAGCACATTGAAGCCCTCGGCATAGGCCGCCATGACCCCGTATTCGATGCCGTTGTGGACCATTTTGACAAAATGGCCGGCGCCGCTAGGACCGCAATGCAGATAGCCACGCTGGGCGGTGGTGGCTTGTGCCTCGCCGCCGGGGGCGAGCGCGGCGAAGATTGGGTCGAGGCGCTTCACGATCGCCGCCTCGCCGCCGATCATCTGGCAGAAGCCGCGCTCCAGCCCCCAGACGCCGCCGCTGGTGCCGACATCGACATAGTGAATGTCCTTCGAGCGCAGCGCCTCTGCGCGCGCCATGTCGCGACGATAATGCGAGTTGCCGCCGTCGATGAGCACGTCATTGGACGCCAGATGGTCGGCGAGGTCGGCTATGGCATTGTCGACCATGGCCGCCGGCAGCATCATCCAGATAGCGCGCGGTGGCGTCAGCTTGGCCGCCAGTTCCATCGTCGATGCCGCGCCGATGGCGCCTTCACCGACAAGCTCGGCCACGGATTGCGGCCTGACATCATAGACCACGCATTGGTGGCCGGCGCGCATGAGCCGGCGCACGATATTGGCACCCATGCGCCCGAGGCCGACGACCGCGATCTGCATCCTGTGCATCCTCCATCGTCAGATGCCGCGGGAGCGCGGCAGGCTTACGTCAGTGCTGCGGTTCGGCACGGAAGGAGGCGAGCCAGGCGAATTTGCCGAGCCAGCGGCCGAGATAGACATCGAGACCGTAATACAGGCCGGCGCGCGAAAGAAACAGAAGCACGAAGACGAAGGCATAGATGATGGCCGTGCCAATATCGGTTGAGCCGGCGACATAGGGGCCGCCGAGGCCTTCGGCGGTCGACCAGATCACCAGGCAAAGCAGGATGCCGCCGAGATAGGCGAGGTCCGAGAACAGTCCGAGGATCAGCGCGATGGCGAGCAGCGTTTCGCCGACGGCAACCACATGGGCGAAGACGACCGGATCGATGTTGACCGCGTTGATCCACAGGTTGATCCACTGCTTGACCGCCTCCGGCTGTCCCTGCTGGGCGCCGGTCAGGTAGGAGACGAAATTGTTGAGAAAATCCGGCCGCCATTTGAACTGCGCGTCGACGGCCCAGACGACGCCGAACAGAATGCGCACGATGCCGATCGCCCGATGTCTGGAAGCTTCATCCCACTCAAGCATGGCGAACACGTCCCGTTTGTCGATGGATTCGTTCAGAGCGAACGAATGCGTAGCGATCTAGAACGGGGGCGCTGCGATTCAACCGACTTCGCCGTGGATGACCAGCTTGTAATGAGGCCGGGTGGCGGGCGCCCGCGCACGGCCCCAACCGGGCACTTGGCTAATGAGAAAATTGCTTTTGATTTCAATAATTTGACTGTGGTCGCCAGGCTGGCGCCGGGATAAGTGCCGCGGCGCATGGATTTTCCGGGCTTTCTCCGTATGATCCACCGGGCATGACCTTGGATTGCGGTAATACGAGGCGCAATTGACCGCGCAGCCGTCGATCACCACGAGCACACTTGCCGGCCGACTTAAGGTTGTGGCGGGGGGCACCTGGACCATCGCCTTTGCGCGCGAGCTGGAGACACTGGTCGCCGGCTTACCGGAGCAATCCGGCGAAATCGATCTTGCCGCGGTCGAGCGGCTCGATACCTTCGGCGCGTGGTTGCTGGAAGACATGATGCGCCAGGCGCGCCAGAACGGCGGCGCACTGGAACTCACCTCGGTGCCGGATCGCTTCAGCGTGCTGCTCGACGAGGTCGGCGAGGCCAATCGCGAGGCGCCGGCACCACGCCGCCGGCGCGCCGGCCCGATCGCCCTGGTAGAGAATGTCGGCGAAGCGGTCTTCGACGCGCTCCGCGAAGTGGTCGAGCTCACTGGCATGCTCGGCGCCGTGATGCTGGCGGCCGGCAATGCGATCGTACGTCCGCGCTGGTCGCGCGTGACCTCCATCACCCATCATCTCGACCGCGTCGGCTTTCAAGCGATCGGCATCATCGTGCTGATGACCTTCCTGGTCGGCTGCATCATCTCGCAGCAGGGCATCTACAATTTCCGCCGCTTCGGCGCTGAGGACTATGTCGTCAACCTGCTCGGCATCCTGGTGCTGCGCGAGATCGGCGTGCTGCTCGTCACCATCATGGTGGCCGGCCGCTCGGGCAGCTCGTATACGGCCGAACTCGGCTCGATGAAGATGCGCGAGGAAATCGACGCGCTGAGAACCATGGGCGTCGACCCGGCCGATGTGCTGGTGCTGCCACGGGTGGCGGCGCTGGTCATCGCCATGCCGGTCTTGACCTTCCTCGGCTCCATGGCGGCGCTCATCGGCGGCGGACTGGTCGCCTGGTTCTACGGCGGCATGAGCCCGGAGATCTTCATCTTGCGGCTGCGCGATGCGGTCTCGGTCCACGATTTCCTGATCGGCATGATCAAGGCGCCGGCGATGGCGATGGTGGTCGGTGTCATTGCCTGCACGGAAGGCATGCGGGTCGAAGGCAGTGCCGAGTCGCTCGGCCGCAAGACGACCACTTCGGTGGTCAAGTCGATCTTCACGGTGATTGTGCTCGACGGCCTGTTCGCCATGTTCTTCGCTGCAATCGGGTGGTGAGACGATGAGCCAGGATGCCGGCGACGACGCCATCATTTCGGTCCGCGACCTGGTCGCCGGCTTCGACGGGCAGACCGTGCTCAATCACCTCGACCTCGATGTGCGCAGCGGCGAGATCCTCGGCGTGGTCGGCGGGTCGGGCGCCGGCAAGTCCGTGCTTCTGCGTTCGATCATCGGGCTGAACCGCAAGCGCTCGGGCAAGATCCGCGTGCTCAACGTGGACGCGGACAAGGCCAGCTATCGCGACTGGCGCTCGGTCGAACGGCGCTGGGGCGTGCTGTTCCAGGGTGGCGCGCTGTTCTCGTCGCTGACGGCGCGGGAGAACATCCAGTTCCCGATGCGCCAGTTTCTCGACCTGCCCGACAACCTGATGGACGACCTGGCGATGGTGAAGCTGGAGCTGGTCGGCCTCAGCCCCAACGACGCCAACAAGCTTCCCGCCGAGCTCTCGGGCGGCATGACCAAGCGCGTGGCGCTGGCTCGCGCCCTGGCGCTCGACCCGGAGATCGTCTTCCTCGACGAGCCGACCTCCGGTCTCGACCCGATCGCGGCGGGTGCCTTCGACGTGCTCATCCGTACGCTCCAGCACACGCTCGGCATCACCGTCTTCATGGTCACCCACGATCTCGACAGCCTCAACACCGCCTGCGACCGCATCGCGGCGCTGGCTGATGGCAAGATCGTGGCCGAGGGGCCGATGGAGACGCTGCTTTCCTCCGATCATCCGTGGGTCAGGGCCTATTTCGGCGGCAGGCGCAAACGCGCCAACGGGCGCGCCGCCAACACCAACCAATAGACGGACGCTAAGCCATGGAAATCCGCGCACGCTATTTTACCGTCGGCCTGTTCGTGCTGGTCGTGGTTGCTGCCGTCGTTGGCTTCATTTTCTGGCTCTACAACACCGGCGGGCTGGTCAAGCGCACCGACTATCTGGTCAGCTTCAACGGCTCGGTTTCCGGTCTGGCGCCGGGATCGCCGGTCCTGTTCAACGGGCTGCAGGTCGGCGAGGTGACCGGGTTGTCGCTGTCGGCGACTGATCCCGGCCTGGTGATCGCGCGCATTGCCATTGACGCCCGCACGCCGGTGCGCATCGACACCCATGTCGGCATGGATTTCCGCGGCCTGACCGGCACGGCGACGGTGGCGCTGACCGGCGGTTCGGCGGATGCGGCGGCGCCGACCGGCGAGAACGGCGAGCCGCCGCTGCTGGTCGCCGATCCCAAGGCGATCAAGGACATGAGCGCATCGGCGCGCGAGGCGCTGACCCGGCTCAACGACATTCTGGCGGAGAACGCCACGCCGCTGAAGGACGCCATTGCCAGCATCGACACGTTCGCGGCGGCGCTGGCGAAGAATTCCGACAAGGTCGATACCATCCTGTCGGGGCTCGAGAAGTTCGTCGGCGGCGGCAACAAGCCGGAGACCGTGAGCTACGAGCTGACCGCGCCGACCGAATTCCCCGATATCGCTGCGATTCCCACCGGCCAGCTGTCGATCACGGCGCCGACCACCATCGTCGCGCTCGACACCCAGCGCATCATGATCCGCAATCCCGAGGGCCTGGTGCCGGCGTTCGAGAGTTTCCGCTTCGCCGACAGCATTCCGCTGATCACGCAGTCGCGTCTGGTGCAGGGCTACGAGAATGCCGGCTATACGAGCGTCGGCACCGATGCCAGCGGGATCAACGGCGACTTCCAGCTGCAGATCAACATCCGCAATTTCGAACTGTCGACCATCGGCTCGCCGGTCGGTGACGTCGCCTTCATGGCCAAGGTCATGGACACCGGCGGGACGGTGATCGAAGCCAAGCTATTCGAGGCGAAGGTGCCGGTGAGCGACATCACCAAGCCCGAGGTGATCGCCGCCGCCATCGACAAGGCCTTCGGCAAGGTGGCGACCGATCTCATCGTTTGGTCGCTGGGTGTGATGAGCGACCAGGAAGGCGGCGGTGCCGGCGATAGCGGGAGCCAGAACGACGCGGCTCCGTCCATGCAGACGCCGGAGCCGGGGCCGCCGGCCGATGCGATGCAGCCGCCGGCCACTGTCAAGCCGGCACCGGCGAAGGCGGCGCCGGCAAAGGCGCAGTAGCGCCGCGCGATACCCCTGGGACCTCATGCCGAGGCGGCCGCCGCAGGCGGCCCGCGAAGGATGGGCTCACGGTTCGAGGCGCGCGTCGCGCGCACCTCACCATGAGGATGTGCGCTAGCCGTGCGGCGCCGTGGCGGCCATCGCCGGACGCGCGGCGAAGGCGGCAAACCATGCGGCGAGATGCGGCCGCTCCTGGCGCCAGCCGAGATCGGGAAAGCGGAAATCGAGGTAGGCGAGGGCGCAGGCGGCGGCGATTGTGCCGATGTCGATACGGGCCGCGAAGCCGGTGGCCGCCTGCTCCAGCCGGTCGAGGGCCTTTTCCACCTTGTCGTGCTGGCCGTCGCGCCACTTGGCCCACATCATCTCCGCCGGCCTCAGCGTCGTCTCGTAGCGCTCGAGCAGGGCGGCATCGAGCATGCCGTCGGCGAGCGCCTGTTCGGTCAGCGCCTGCCAGCGGGCGGTGCCCGGCGCCGGAATGAGCCCGCCGCCGGCCAGCGCATCGAGATATTCCAGGATCACGCGGCTGTCATAGAGGACCATGCCGTCATCGGTGATCAGCGTGGGCACCTTGCCAAGCGGATTGTCGGCGATCACCGGCGATGTGCGCACGATCGGGCTCACCGTCGCCGGCACCGTCTCGATCCGGTCGGCAAGGCCGAGTTCGATGGCCGCGACCATGACCTTGCGCACATAGGGCGAGGTGGTGGAGTGATAGAGCTTCATGACGGTTTCCTCGATCGGGTGCGGATTGGTCCCGTGGCATAAGGCGCCGCAGGCGAGCCGGCAAGAGCGCTCCGCTCGGGCTGGACTTGGCGAATTTGCCGGGTTTTCTTAATCGGCGGGTGAGGCAAACCATGCTCCAAGCGGCATGGAACAGGGAGGCTCTCATGGCACGACTGACACGCAGGCTGACGATCCTGGCCGCTGCCTTCGCAATGCTGGCCACGTTCGGCTTCGGCACGGCAGAAGCCCGTGCCGCTGGTTCGGGGCTCCAGGAAGAGGGCAGCAAGGCGGTCGCCGCATGGGTCGCGGCAGTGACCAGCGGCGACAAGAGCGGTGTGGCGGCGCTTCTCGCGCCGGAGTTCCAGCTCGTCCGCGACAATGGCGTTGCCTATGACCGCGAGCAGTATCTCGACGGCGGTCTGCCGAAGATTGCCGCGCCACCGCCGATCGGCGAGCTGGTTGCGACCGGCGAGGGTGACGTGATGGTCGTCCGCTATGTCCTGACCATCGACGCTACGGTCGACGGCGCGCCGATGCAGGCCAGGGCGCCGCGGCTGACGGTGTTCCGGCGCGTCGGTGGAAAATGGCTGGTTTCGGCCCACGCCAACTTTGCCGCCATCGGCAAATAGGTTCGATTTCATCAATGGTGCGGCAGGTCTTCGGATTGGCGCGGCGATAGGCTAGATTTGTTCGCCAACAGAGAGAGTGCGGCCCGTGTCAAATCCTGTTTCGTCTCGTGAATCCGCCGCGATCCACCACCTGAGGAACGCGCCGGGTGAGCCCCATAATCCCGGCATCCCGTTCGATCCGGAGCCGGTGGTCGGCGTGCGCGTCAACCTGTCGGCGGTGGAGCGCCGGGCGGCGACGCTGCCGACGCGGCGCACGGTGAAGAAGGCTTATCAGGCGGCCTGGCTGGTGAAGGCGCTGGAGTGCATCGACCTCACGACGCTCTCCGGCGACGACACGGAAGGGCGGGTGCGCCGGCTGTGCGCCAAGGCACGCAATCCGCTGCGCGCCGATATCAAGGACGGCCTGGGTCTCGCCGACCGGCGGATCACCACCGGCGCGGTCTGCGTCTATCACCGCTTCGTCGCGACGGCGAAGGCGGCGCTTGACGGCTCCGGCATTCCGGTCGCGGCCGTGTCGACGGCGTTTCCGGCAGGCCTGGCGCCATTCGAGACGCGACTTCAGGAGATCAGGGCGTCGGTCGCCGACGGCGCCGACGAGATCGACATCGTGATTACCCGCGAACATGTGCTCAAGGGCAACTGGCAGGCGCTCTATGACGAGGTGAAGGCCTTCAAGGAGGCCTGCGGGCCGGCGCATATGAAGACGATTCTGGGCACCGGCGACCTCAAGACGCTTGCGCAATGTCGGCCGCGCCTCGCTGGTGGCGATGATGGCCGGCGCCGATTTCATCAAGACCTCGACCGGCAAGGAGGGCGTCAACGCCACGCTTCCGGTGGCGCTGGTGATGGTGCGGGCCATCCGCGCCTATCGCGAGATGACCGGCAACATCGTCGGCTTCAAGCCGGCCGGCGGCATTTCCACCGCCAAGGACGCCATGAGCTTCCAGTTCGTGATGAAGGAGGAGCTCGGCAACGACTGGCTGCAGCCGGGCCTCTTCCGCATCGGCGCCTCGTCTCTTCTGTCCGATATCGAGCGCCAGCTCGAATATTATGTCACCGGGCGCTACGCCTCCTTCGAGCATCACGCGCTGGCGTGATGGCGGAGGACGCTCCGGTATCGCATGTTCGATGCCTGTTGATCGCAGCGCGCGACGGGCTGTCGCCCTGGGACGCGACGCCGGCCGAGCGATTGACCGATGTCGCCCGCCAGTGCGGTAGCGCCGAGGTCGCCGAAGCCATCGAAGAGATCGCGGCGCTGTCGCGCGAGCGCGCCGAGGTACCGGACTGGGATGGCGACGCCCAGGCCGACATCGGTCGGGCGCAGGAGACCTATGCGACCATCCTCGGCCAGGTGGACGGCGCCCTGCTGCCGGAGTTGGCCAAGGGGCTCGGCCATGCCGATACCGGAACCCGGCGTTGGGTGGTGCTGGCTCTGGAGACGCACGGGGCGGCGGCGCGTGGGCCCCTGGAAGCGGCGCTGACGACGGAAACGGACGAAAACCTGCGCCAGTGGATAGGGGAAGCGCTCAAGCGGCTGGGCGGGTAGAGTCCTTGGCGGTTTTAGCCCGCCGCGCAAAGCGGTAGTCTGAGGCAAATCGGCGGGACGAGTCCGCCTCCAGGGAGCGAAGCCATGTCAGTCGCTGAAATTCTCGACACAATGGACTACGGGCCGGCGCCCGAGAGCGACACGGAGGCACGCGACTGGATCGCCAAGCACGGCGATGGCGCGGGGCTGTTCATCAATGGCGCCTGGGTGAAGCCGGAATCGGGCGAATGGCTCGAGACCAGCGATCCCTCGACCAATTCGGTGATCATGCGGATCGCGCGCGGCAACGAGCAGGACGTCGATGCAGCGGTCAAGGCGGCGCGCAAGGCGCAGCCGGGCTGGGCGCGGCTGCCCGGTCACGAGCGGGCCAAGTATCTTTACGCCATCGCCCGGCTGATCCAGCGCCACAGCCGCCTGTTCGCCGTGCTCGAAGCCATCGACAACGGCAAGCCGATCCGCGAGACGCGCGACATCGATATCCCGCTGGTGGCGCGGCACTTCTACCATCATGCCGGCTGGGCCGAGCTGATGGACTCGGAGCTTGCCGACCGCATGCCCGTCGGCGTCTGCGGCCAGATCATCCCGTGGAACTTCCCGCTGCTGATGGCCGCCTGGAAGATCGCCCCGGCGATCGCGCTCGGCAATACCAGCGTGCTCAAACCGGCGAAGTTCACGCCGCTGTCGGCGCTGCTCTTCGCCGAAATCTGCGAGATGGCCGGACTGCCCAAGGGCGTGGTCAATGTGCTCACCGGCGACGGCGCCACCGGCGAGCTGCTCGTCAAGCACCCGGACGTCGACAAGATCGCCTTCACCGGCTCGACCGAGATTGGCCGCAGGATCCGCGAACTCACCGCCGGTTCGGGCAAGTCGCTGACCCTGGAGCTCGGCGGCAAGTCGCCGTTCATCGTCTTCGACGATGCCGATCTCGATTCGGCGGTAGAGGGCGTGGTCGACGCCATCTGGTTCAATCAGGGCCAGGTGTGCTGTGCCGGCTCGCGCCTGCTGGTGCAGGAGGGCATCCACGAGGCCTTCGTCGCCAAGGTGAAAGCGCGGCTGGAGACGCTGCGCGTCGGGCTGCCGCTCGACAAGGCGATCGACGTCGGCGCCATCGTCTCGCCGATCCAGCTCGAGCGCATTCGCCAGCTGGTCGAGCAGGGCGTCAATGAAGGGGCGGAGGTCTTCCAGGGGAGCGCACCGCTGCCCGCCACCGGCTGCTATTTCCCGCCCACCCTGATGACCAATGTCGAGCCGGCCTCGACCGTGGCGCGGGTGGAGATCTTCGGCCCCGTCGTGGTCGAGATGACCTTCCGCACGCCGGAGGAGGCGGTGCAGCTTGCCAACAACACCGAATACGGGCTGGCCGCCAGCGTCTGGTCGGAATCGATCAATCTGGCGCTCGACATCGCGCCCAAGCTCAAATGCGGCGTGGTGTGGGTGAATTCGACCAACCTGTTCGATGCCTCCGCCGGTTTCGGCGGCTACAAGGAATCGGGCTATGGCCGCGAGGGCGGGCGCGAAGGCGTCGCCGCCTACACCAAGCCGCGCTGGATGAAGGGCGCGAAACGGCTTGCCGAGAAGGCGCCGGTCAAGCCCGAGATGGGGCTGCAATTGGTCGGCGGCGGCATCGATCGCACCGCCAAGATGTATATCGGCGGCAAGCAGGCGCGGCCCGACGGCGGCTATTCGCGCGGCGTCGCATCGCCGGCCGGCAAGCTCGTCGGCGAAGTCGGCGAAGGCAACCGCAAGGACATCCGCAATGCGGTCGAGGCGGCGCGCAAGGCGCAGTCGAAATGGGCGGCAACCTCGGAGCACAATCGCGCGCAGATCCTCTATTACATCGCCGAGAATCTCGATGCGCGGGCGGCCGAGTTCGCAGACCGGCTGCGGCTGTTGCGCGGCGTCAAGAGCGCCAAGACGCGGCTCGAGGTGGATGCTGCCGTGCATCGCCTGTTCCAGTGGGGCGCCTGGGCCGACAAGCACGAGGGCGCGGTGCATCGCCCGCCATTCCGCGGTCTGGCGCTGGCCATGAACGAGCCGCTCGGCGTCGTCGGCATCGCCTGTCCGGAAGAGCCCGGCCTGCTCGCCTTCGTCTCGCTGATGGGGGCTGCGATTGCCGCCGGCAATGCCGTGGTCATGCTGCCGTCGGAGACGCAGGCGCTGATCGTCACCGATTTCTATCAAGTGCTCGATACCTCGGATGTGCCGGGCGGCGTGGTCAACATCGTCAGTGGCGACAAGCGCGCTCTGGCGCTGGAACTGGCCAAGCACGACGCGGTTGACGCGATCTGGTATTTCGGCAATCAGGACGGGGCGGAAGCCGTGGAGAAGGCCTCGGCCGGCAACCTCAAGCAGACCTGGTGCGAGACGGTGGCGCGGCACTGGGAAGACGCCGGCATAGGTGGTGGACGCGAGCTGCTCGCCCATGCCACCCAGGTCAAGAATATCTGGATCCCCTACGGGGAGTAGGCGGGCGGTCCCAGGTCAGGTCGGCCGCTTTTGCGTCGCGCGCCGGAACGGGTGACAAGAGCCGCCCGCGGACCGCCATCTTGCGGCGTTGCCTCTTCTGGTCTTAAGACACCCACGCGAACGCAACGAACGTGGCCGGATGTGCTGCCGCCGTTCGTTGCGGATCGGATGTTCCAGATTTGCCGCCCGCGCCGACATCAGCAGGCTTGTCTGCCGGGACATGGCGTTGACCAGAGGTCGTTGGTTTGCCCGAACAGTCAGAGATGGCCGGCCGGTATCTTGATGGCGCGCCGGCAGAGGCGGTGATCGGGCAGCTGTCTCTGCTGCCGGCGAATTATGCCGCGCTGCCCGGCTATTACCAGACCCTGGCCGACAGCAAGGACGAGATCCTGCGGATCGGCGGTCTCTGCCAGTTGCTCTCTTTGGGCATCCTGCCGCGTGCTCTGTGGAAGACCGCCGTCACGCTGTCGGATCGCGGCGCCGTCCGGTCGCGGACCTTCGATTTCTTCCTGGATAACGACGAGACGGCATGGGCGCGCGAGGTCCTGGCCGTGCCGTTCGATGCTGCCGACGATTTGAGCGAACGGCGCATGCAGCTCCGCCTGGACCACGATCTGGCCGGCCAGCTCCGACTGGAAGCCGATGCGTTCCTGCGCGACGGCCAGGTCGGGCACCTCAACGCCGCCATCGAACTGGCCGAGAAGACCGGCGGCTGGCGCGCCGCGCTTCCCTGGTCCGTGCGGGCGGTGATGATGGCGCCCAACGAGGGGACGGCGTTCAGGCTTTTCAATCTGCTCAAGCAATCGAACCAGACCGCCCTGATCAAGAAGGGCGTCGCGACGCTGAAGACGGCCGGGTGCTTTCCGGCCATCCAGGCGATCTTCACCGCCGTCGTTCAGCTGGCGGAAGGACAGCCCGGCGCCACGCTGGCGATCCTCGGCAATCAGGGCGGGCGGGCGCCGGACAACTTCATCCAGGCCTTCATCGAGATGGTGCGCGCCGAGGCCGCCGAAGCGCTCGGCAAGTATGACGAGGCCTACCGCTTCTATGTGCGCATGAACGAGGAGCGGCGTTTCGCCCGGCCGGGCGTGGTCCAGCCCAACGTGAATGCGCAACGATATGTAAAACGGGTTGCCGACAGCGACCGGCTTCTCGACGGACCGCTGCCCGACGACCCCAATCGCAACTATTTCGGCATGGTCGGTTTCCCGCGCTCGGGTACGACATTGCTCGAGAATGCCCTTTCGGCGCACCCGGACATCGAGACGCTTGAAGAGCTGCCGTCCTATTTCACCGCGCTCGGCCATCTGGAATCCGACAATCGCGAGGCCGATCCGCAGGAAGCGGGGCTGGCTGCCCGCGCGATCTATTACAGGAGCATCGATGAGCATCGCGTGAAGCGGCAGGCCGGCATCGTCATCGACAAAATGCCCCTGGATTCGGCAAATGCTCCGCTTCAGGCCAAGCTTTTCTCCGGCAGGCGATACATCTTCTCGATCCGCGACCCGCGCGACGTGGTCCTCAGCTGCTTCAAGACGAATTTCCTGCCGAATGATGCGATGGAGAATTTCCGCACGCTGGCTGGCGCCTGCAAGCTCTACGACTTCGCCCTTTCGCGCTGGTTCACCCAATTCAAGCTGGAAGACGAACGCGTCTGCTACGTGCGCTACGAGACGCTCGTCACCGATTTCGAATCCGAATTGCGGCGCGTGCTGCAGTTCCTCGGCGTCGAATGGCACCCGACCGTGCTGGCGTTTGCCGAGACGGCGCAGAACCGGCATGCGACAACGCCGAGCTACGAAAAGGTCCGAAAAGGCCTGACCCTGGGCGTTCAGTCCACCTGGCGCAGCTACCGTCAGCTTTTCAACAGCGCCGAGACGAAGCCCCTGGCCAAATGGGTCGGGTTCTTTGGCTACGATGACGCAGAGCCTGCCGACTCGCTCGTCCTGAAGCCGGGGTTGCCGCGCTCCTGATCGACAGGCCTCTGCCTAGTCGGCCATAACCATGGCCGGCTCTTCCTGCTTGCGCGCCGCGCCGGCCATCGGGGGGAGCTTCTTGTAGCGCAGCAGGAGCAGCAGGGGCAGGGCGAACAAGGTGATGATGAACATCGCCTTGAAGTCGTCGAGATAGCTGATCATCAACGCCTGTTGGGTGACCATACCGTCGAGTATTGCCGCGGTCTGGGCGCCGGCCGGCGTCGCCAGCAATGCCGGGTTCAGGCCCAACAGCGACAGGTTCTGATTGAACGGATTGATCTGGGCGACGAGGTCGGCGTGGTTGATCTGCATATTGGTGGTCAGCAGCGCCGCCATGATCGAGATGCCGATCGCCGATCCGATGTTGCGGACGAGGTTGAACAGGCCGGTCGCTTCGGTCCTCAGGTGCGGATCGAGCGTCTGGAAGGCGACCGTCGTCAGCGGCACGAAGACGAAGCCGAGGCCGAAGCCCTGGGTGATGCCCGAGGTGATCAACGGCCAGTAGTCCATGCCGATGTCGAACGCGGTCATCTGATAGAGCGAGAAGGCGGTCATCGACAGGCCGAAGCCGACCAGCAGGCGCGGGTCGATCTTGCCGACCAGCCGGCCGACGACCATCATCGCCGCCATCGTGCCGAGGCCGCGCGGCGCCAGCACCAGTCCGACGGTGATGATCGGATAGCCCATCAGGTTCTGCAGCATGGGCGGCAGCAGCGCCATGGTGGCGAGCAGCACGATACCGACGATGAAGATCAGGATCAGCGCCGAAGTGAAGTTGCGGTCAATAAACAGGCGCCGGTCGAGGAACGGCTCACGGTGGGTGACGGTGTGGACCAGGAACATCCACGCGCCGGCGATGGCCAGGCCCAGTTCGATGAGGATTTCGGGTGAGTTGAACCAGTCGAGCTCGGAGCCGCGGTCGAGCATGATCTGCAGGGCGCCGATGGCCAGAGCGAGGAAGCCGAAACCGACGAAATCGAACTTGCGGAAGCGGCGCACCGTATCGGGCATGAACAGCACCACCCCGGTGAGCGCGGCAAGGCCGACCGGCACGTTGATATAGAACACCCAGCGCCAGTTGAAATTGTCGGTCAGGTAGGCGCCGATGACCGGGCCGATGATCGGCGCGATCATGATGCCCATGCCCCACACCGCCATCGCCTGGCCGTGACGCTCGCGCGGGTTGATGTCGAGGATGACCGACTGCGACAGCGGCGCCAGCGCCGCGCCGAAGGCGCCCTGCATGATGCGGAACAGGACCATCTCGTTCAGGCCGAGAGCGGTGCCGCACAGGGCCGAGGAGGCGATGAAGCCGGCGACGCAGACGGTGAACAGCCTCTTGCGGCCGATATTGTCCGACAGCCAGCCGGTGATCGGCGTGGCGATCGCCTGGGCGACGATGTAGGAGGTCAGCACCCAGGTGACGGTCGACTGATCGGCGCCGAGACTCGCCTGCATGTGAGGCAGGGCGACATTGGCAATCGTCATGTCGAGAATCACCATGATCATGGCGATCATCACCGAGGCGGTGATCAGGCCGCGGTGCTTCACTTCCTTGAATGGCTGACCGTGCGCGTCGGTGCCGCTCATCGCATCTGCTCGGATATCGGCGGCTAATTCGCGGCCGTGTGGGTTGGCGCGCTCTTGGTGTCGACCGAGACATAGGCGCTGAGGCCGATGCGCAGCGGCACGCCGGGATCAGGGTTGTCGAGACGGATGCGCACGGGCACGCGCTGGACGACCTTGACCCAGTTGCCGGTGGCGTTCTGCGCCGGAAGCAGCGAGAACTCCGAGCCGGTACCGGCGCCGATGCTGGCAACCGTGGCGTCGAAGGTGCGGCCGGGATAGGCGTCGATTTCGATCGTTGCCTTCTGGCCAGCGCGCATGTCGGTCAGCTCGGTTTCCTTAAAGTTTGCCTGGATCCACGTCGTACCGGTCTCGACCAGGCTCATCACGGCAACCGACGGCGTGACATACTGGCCGACCAGCATGCGGTCGGCCTGGGCAACGACGCCGGCAGCCGGGGCGCGCACCTCGGTATTCTTGAGGTCGAGCGCGGCCTGCTCGCGCTTGGCCAATGCGGCCAGCACAAGCGGGTGCTTGTCGGTCTCGATTTCGGGGTTGCCGCCGAGCGCCGACAGCGTCGCGGCGACGTTCTGCTTGGCCTGCGAAAGGGCCTGCTCGGCAGCGCGGGAGGCGTTCTCAGCAGAATCGAAATTCGCCTGCGTCGAAACGCCTTTGGCCAGCAGGTCCTTCTGACGCTGGAGGCTCTTGGCCTGGTAGTCGTTGTTGTCCTCGGCGGTCTTCAGCGTGGCCAGAGCCTGCTGGTAGGCGGCGCGATACTGGGCGACCTGAAGGCGCGCCGTGGCAAGCGCCGCATTGGCCTGGTCGAGTGCGATGCGGAAGGGCTGCGGGTCGATGCGGAAAAGGAGATCGCCAGCGGCGACCGGCTGATTCTCCTTGGCGCCGACCTCGACGATCCGCCCCGACACGTCGGAGTAGACAGTCACGCGATCACGCTGGACGTAGGCGTTGTCGGTCGAGACATAGCGCCCGCTCGACAGCCAGAAATAGCCGCCGACCAGAAGCAGCAGCGCCGGCACGGCCGCTATGAGGAGATAGCGGCGAATGTTGCCGCGCTTTTGCGGCTTCGGCGGCGGCGCTTCCGGCGTGATGCTGGACGGCGCCGCTGTCTGCTGCGGAGCGTTCGGATTTCCCCCATCGGCACTCATGAGGTGACGCCTTCTGTGTTGCTAGCGTGATCGGAATGTGCGGCGTGGGCGGCTGCGCCCGCGGGCTGGGTGGCATTATGAACGAGGTTGGCGCGGATTCGTGTCAGGACACCAACGACCAGCTCGATCTCTTCCTCACTGATGCCGTTCAGCACATTGTCGTAACAGGAGATAGCGACCTTGCGGAATTTGTCGACCAGCGGGCCGGCAGCCTCGGTCAGGTAGAGGCGCTTGACCCGCCGGTCGACGGGGGCAGGGCGGCGCTCGATCAATCCGGCCGCCTCCATGCGGTCGATCTGACGGGAGAGCGTGATCGGTTCCATATCCATCATTTCGGCCAGGGTCGCCTGGTGCAGCGGATCTTCGCCGTTCATCTCGGCACGTGCGACGGCAGCGAGCACGCGCCACTGGGCACTGGTCAGGCCAATCGCCTGCGCCTGATGGTCGATCCGGCGGCGCAAGAGACGACTGACATCGTGGACCAAGAGCCCGATGCCCTTGGCGGGAGGCATGTCCGTGTTTTGCATGGCCGTGATATAATAAGCGACCTTATAATAGGCAAGCTTGCAAATTTGTCACATCTGCCATGCAATTAACGAAGGGTTAGCGGCTCCATCAGGGGCTGAGAGGTGAGTCTCGTTCCAAGGTGTCAGCTGAAAGCGAGCCTCCTGGTCAGAGCCCGGCATTGGCCGGGTGGCTCGTCCCGAAACGGCTGCCAAAGGCAGCCCTCGCGCGATCGGGGCCGCCGGCCATCCAGTCCGCAGGCGCGCCTCTGCCCAAGAGGGTAGCGAAGCGGCGCCAAAGGCGGTATCGATCCGCCCGATTTCCAAGGAGTCGCGGTTCCGGCGACGCCGCACCATCTAGACGATGCCATGAACGACACAGCCACGCCGGCCAGCGCCAAGACTGTCTATCCGTCCGCCGATTCCTCACCGAGCTTTCCCCGCATCGAGGAAGCGATCGGCGCGGCCTGGGAGGCCGAGAAGACCTTCCAGCGCTCGATCGACCGCCGGCGCGAGCAGGGGGCGCCGGAATACGTCTTCTATGACGGTCCGCCGTTCGCCAATGGCCTGCCGCACTACGGGCACATCGTCACCGGCTTCGTGAAGGACATGGTGCCGCGCTACCAGACAATGCGCGGCAAGATGGTCGAGCGGCGCTTCGGCTGGGATTGCCACGGCCTGCCGGCGGAGCTGCATTCGGAGAAGGAGCTGAACCTCAACGGCCGGCAGGACATCCTCAAATACGGCCTGGCGCGCTTCAACGAGCATTGCCGCACGTCGATCATGCAGTTCCGCAGCGACTGGGAATATTACGTCAACCGCTCGGCGCGCTGGGTCGATTTCGAAAACGACTACCGCACCATGGACCTCTCCTACATGGAGAGCACCATCTGGGCCTTCAAACAGCTGTGGGACAAGGGGCTGGTCTACGAAGGCTATCGTGTCGTGCCCTATTCGTGGGCGGCGCAGACGCCGCTGTCGCAGTCCGAGACGCGGCTCGACAATTCCTACCGTGCCCGCCAGGACCCGGCGCTGACCATCGGCTTCCAGCTCGACGGCGACACCAATACGCGCCTGCTCGCCTGGACGACAACGCCATGGACGCTGCCCTCCAATGTCGGCCTGGCAGTGGCGCCGGATGCCGACTATGCGGTGATGGAGGAGGACGGCGCCCGGGTGATCCTCGCCGAAAGCTCGGTGGAAGCCTATGCGCCGGAGCTTGAGGGTTACCGCAACGTAGGCGCGGTGAAGGGTGCCGAACTCGTCGGGCGCACCTATCAGCCTCTGTTTCCTTTTTTCGCCGGCGAGAAGGCCAATGGCGGTTTCCGCGTCATCGCCGGCGATTTCATCGAGATGGGCGAGGGGACCGGCGTGGTCCACATCGCGCCGGCCTTCGGCGAGGACGACTTGAACGTCGGCCAGAAGGAGGGTCTGCCGGTGGTCGATCCGGTGGATCTTGCCGGCAACTTCACCGGCGAGACGCCGCCTTATGCGGGCCTGAACGTCTTCGAGGCCAACAAGCCGATCATCCGCGACCTCAAGGAAGCGGGCGCCGTCTTCCGCCACGAGACCTACGACCACAACTATCCGCATTGCTGGCGCACCGACCAGCCGCTGATCTACAAGGCTATGCCTTCCTGGTACGTCGCGGTGACCAAGTTCCGCGACCGCATGGTGGAGCTCAACCGGGGCATCACCTGGATGCCGGCGCATGTGCGCGACGGCATCTTCGGCAACTGGCTGGCCAATGCGCACGACTGGAACATCAGCCGCAACCGCTTCTGGGGTGCGCCGATCCCGGTGTGGAAGTCGGATGACCCGAACTATCCGCGCACCGACGTCTACGGCTCGCTGGACGAGCTGGAGCGCGATTTCGGGGTCAGGCCGACGGACCTGCACCGGCCCTATATCGACGAGCTGACGCGCCCCAATCCGGACGATCCGACGGGCAAGTCAACCATGCGCCGCGTCGGCGACGTGCTCGACTGCTGGTTCGAATCGGGCTCGATGCCCTTCTGCCAGGTGCACTATCCGTTCGAGAACAAGGAGTGGTTCGACAGCCATTTTCCCGGCGACTTCATCGTTGAATATGTCGGCCAGACGCGCGGCTGGTTCTATACGCTGATGGTGATGTCGACGGCGCTGTTCGACTGCGCGCCGTTCCGCTCGGCGATCGGTCACGGCATCGTTCTCGACGAAACCAAGCAGAAGCTGTCGAAGCGGCTGAAGAACTATCCCGACCCGGTCGAGATGTTCAACACCTACGGCGCCGATGCGCTGCGCTGGTACATGATGTCGTCGCCGCTAATGTCCGGTGGCGACCTCGCCATGCCCCGGGACGGCAAGGCGATCGGCGAAGCGATCCGCTCGGTCATGCTGCCGATCTGGAACGCCTATTCCTTCTTCACCCTCTACGCCAATATCGACGGCATCAAGGGCAAGCTGGTGACGAGCGCCGAAGCGGAACTCGACCGCTACATCCTCGGCAAGACGGCGGAGCTGGTCACCAAAGTCGAGCAGGCGATGGACCGGCTCGATCTCGCCGGCGGCTGCAATGCGCTGCCGCCGTTCATCGAGGCGCTCAACAACTGGTACATCCGCCGGTCGCGCGACCGCTTCTGGAAGAGCGAGAAGGACGCCGACAAGACGGCCGCCTATGACACGCTCTATACGGTGCTGGTGACGCTGATGCGCGCCATGGCGCCGTTCCTGCCCTATCTCGCCGACCATATCCACCGGGCGCTCTGCGACGGGGCGAGCGTGCATCTCGTGGACTGGCCGGACGCTTCGGCCTTTGCCGTCGACGCCGATCTGGTGCAGCGCATGGACCTTGCGCGGGCGGTGTGCTCGTCCGCCGCTTCGGTGCGCACCGCCAAGAACCTGCGCAACCGCCTGCCGCTTGCCGAGCTCACCATTGCGCATCCGAACCACGCGATCCTTGCGCCGTTGGTGGGCGTCATCGCCGAAGAGGCGAACGTGAAAAGCGTGGCCTTCGCCGACGATCCCTCCGCCTTCGGTTCCGAGGTGCTGGTGGTCAATCCGCGCATTGTGGGAAAACGCCTCGGGCCGGCGATGAAAGCGGTTCTGGCCGCCGCCAAGGCCGGGCAGTGGACGCGCCTGCCCGACGGCGCGGCGGAAGTCGCTGGCAACCGCATCGAGGCGGACGAGTACGAGGTGCGCTTCCAGCCCAAGCAAGGCATCGCAGCGGCGCCCTTCGACGGCAATGCCGGCGTGGTGGTGCTCGACACCGACGTGACGGAAGAGCTGGAGCGCGAGGGCCTGGCGCGCGACTTCATCCGTCTCGTCCAGGTGGCGCGCAAGGATGCCGGCTTCAACGTGTCGGACCGCATCGCCATCGTAGTGAAGGCAGGACCCGCCGGAAGCGACGCCATCGGGGCGCATCTGGATACGGTGAAGAGCGAGACCTTGGCCGTCTCGCTCGACTTCGCCGATCGGCCGGCCGGCAGCCTGTCCGACGGCAAGCTCGGCGACGAGGCGATTGCGATCGGCGTGCGGGTGGCCTGACGCGCCTCCCCAATACGGGCGTCATCCTTCTGCCTGACCGCAGGATCGGCCGCGGCAAATACGGCGGACGTTGTGCCTGGCCGAAGGCCATGCTCCGGATCTCGCTCCGCTTGTCGGAGGATGACGATGGGAGAGCGTGGCAAGCCATTGCGCGACCGCCGCGACCGCCTGCCGGATATCGCATGCCTGCCCTACACCGCCCCTTCGCCCTCGGCGACTTCAAGTCGGTGGGCGGGATGGGCTCCGCGCGGCCGAAGCGGCCGAGCGTGTCGCGGCGGATGAAGAGGATCGCCATGGCGACCAGCGCCGATACGGCCGAGACGGTGAAGGTCGCCTGCGGTCCGGCCAGTTCGGCGAGCTTGGGCGCGGCATAGGGCGCGATGACGCCGGCGAACCAGCGCACGAAATTGTAGCCGGCCGAGGCGACCGGGCGCGGCGCGTGGGAAACCTCCAGCGCCATCTCCGTATAGACCGTGTTGTTGATGCCCATCAGCGCGCCGGAGAGCACGACGGCGACGACGATATCGGTACGCGTGCCGAAGGCGATGAGCAGGAGCAGGCCGGCGAAGAGCACGAGGCAGGCGCCAGCCAGCGTCACCTCGCTGAAGCGCGCCTGCAGGCGCGGCGCCACCAGAACCGAGAAGACGGCAAGCAGGATGCCCCAGCCGCAGAAGATGAGGCCGACCGCGTGCGGCGACATCATCAGCACGAAGGGGGCGAAGGCGAGCACGGTGAAGAAGGCGTAGTTGTAGAAGAAGGCGCTGACGGCGGTGGTGAGCAGGCCGCCATGGGCGAGCGCCTTGAGCGGGTCGGCGAGCGTCGTCTTGCGCTCCGGCTTCGGCTGGTGCGGCAGGAAGAAGGCGACGGCGGCAAAGCCGATCGCCATCAGCGTGGCGGTGCCGTAGAAGGGATAGCGCCACGACATGTCGCCGAGCGCCGCACCGAGCAGCGGCCCGAGCGAGATGCCGAGGCCGAGCGCCGCCTCATAAAGCAGGATGGCGAGATAGCTGCCGCCGCTGGCCGCGGCGACGATGACCGAGAGCGCCGTGGCCACGAACAGCGCATTGCCGAGGCCCCAGCCGGCGCGGTAGGCAACCAGCTGGGGGACCGAGCCGGCGGTGCCCGACAGGCCGGCGAAGACGACGATAAGGGCGGCGCCGACGAGCAGGGTGGCACGACCGCCGATGCGGGTGGACACGTAGCCGGTGATCAGCATCATCACCGAGGTGACGGCGAAATAGCTGGTGAACAGCAGCGACACCTGGCTGGGCGTGGCGTCGAGGCCGCGGGCGATGGAGACCAGGATGGGATCGACCAGGCCGATGCTCATGAAGCCGACCATGGCGGCGAAGGCGGTGGCCCAGACGGATTTCGGCTGGCGGAAGAAGCCGGCTTCGTTCAGACATCGCATGTTCCGGAAAAGAGTGCGGCCGCGATACGCAGCGGCCGTCAGTTTCGTCGACATTTATTTTATATCTGTATGATACAGATATATGGCCGGCAGCGGGCGCGCAAGGGGGGGTGACCGCCGCCGGAGAGGAGGAAAGCTGAAATGGTCAAGGCAAAGGCCCGGGAGGGGGCAGACGACGATGCAGCGACGGTCGAGCGCGAGCTGATGTTCCTCAACCGCACGCTGGAGGCGCTGCAGCGCAAGCGCCGCTATCCGCTCGAGCGGGCGGAGTTCCTCATCCTGCGGACACTTTCGGAAGGCGGCGCGGAGACGGTCGGCGGCTTGGCGAAGATCCTGCTGCTCGACGATTCCACCATGACCCGGCAAGTCGCGGCGCTGGAAGGGAAGGCGCTGGTGACGCGCACGCCGAACCCTGCCGACCGCCGTGCCGGGCTGATCGCGGCAACGCCGCAGGGCGAAGCGCTGATGCACGATATGCTGGCGCTCCGCCACGAGCGCGTCCAGTCCTATCTCGCCGACTGGCAGCCGGCCGAGCGCGAAATCTTCGGGCGGCTGCTCGGCCGCCTCAATGCCAAGCTGGTGGAAGCTCTGGGGGAGTGAACCCGCCTAACGGCGGCGGTCGACCAGCGACCAGCTTGCCGGGATGAGAAGCGCTGCGAGGACGACCTTCAGCGCGTCGCCGAGCAGGAAGGGCGCGACGCCGGCGGCAAAGGCCTGTGTCGCACCGATGCCGGCGCCGCTGGGAAGCTGCGCGAACCAGGCAAGCCAGGCGAAGCCACAGGCGAACTGGACGGCGACGGCAACCAGCATGGCCGCGCCGAGCTTGAGCGCCGAGCGGTCCCAGCCGCGGTCGGTGGCATAGCCGACGATTGCCGCGACCAGCACCCAGCTGATGATGAAACCGGCCGTCGGTCCGAGCATGTAGAGCGGCCCGGCAACGGCCGGCGGCGTGTTGGTGAAGACCGGCAGGCCGAGCATGCCCTCGGCGATGTAGGCGAGGACCGTGGCCACCGCGAGCCGCGAGCCATAGGCGGCGCCGATGAGCAGTACGGCGAGCGTCTGCAGGGTCATGGGCACCGGCCAGAAGGGCACCTTGACCTTCGCCGAAATGGCAAGGATCGCGGTGCCGACGAGCACCAGGACGAGGCCTCTTACGGCGCGGTTGACGCCGCGCGGCCAGACGGTGGTGGCGAGCGCGCGGGACGAGCTGATCGACGGCATGGCATGACCCCGGGATGGCAGGAAAAGACGCAAGAAGCTATAAGGGCAATCACTGACGGCAACAAGCGGCCGCCACGGCCTTCGGCCGCCAGCAAGCGGACGGCGCCGACGCCCGGGCTTCGGCGCCGAGGTGGGGATTTGCCGCACCCTTGCCATCTGGGCGTTTCCGAGTCATATTTTTAGCGTTCGGGCACTGTATCCCGGAGACTGGACAAACGCGCGGAGGAAATTCTCCGCGGAACTTGGGATTACCCTGGCCGTCTTGATAAGACGCTTTGCTTCCTTTCCCCGATCAACAAGCTGCCGACGACCCGTGGGCGTAGACTTGCGCCTATTATGACCACCAGGGAAAAGGACTTCCCCATGCGCCAGACTGGCACCGTAAAATTCTTCAATTCCTCCAAAGGCTTCGGCTTCATCAAGCCGGACGGCGGCAGCAAGGACGTGTTCGTCCATGTGAGCGCCCTCGAGCAGGCCGGCATCAGCCATCTCGCCGATGGCCAGCAGGTTTCCTTCGAGGTCGAGCCGGACAAGATGGGCAAGGGCCCGAAGGCCGTCCGCCTCGAGTTGGTCTAGCCTTTTCGCGCCGGTCGCGCGCCGGCGTCAGGTAATAGAAGAGGAACGCCGTCGGCCCGCGCCGGCGGCGTTTCGCGTTTCTGCGGTGGCGTGGGCGGACCGTGTGCGGGGGAATCACGTGGCCGCGGAATCAGGAAAGGCGCCGTTCGGGTTTCCCCAACCGACGCCTCCCTGATCGTTCGCCTGCCTATCGCAGCCAGACCCGAGGGTCCGGCGCCATCGGCAGCGAGCCGATGCGTGACCTGCTTCAGCACCCCATCGCTGGGGACTTCCACCGATCACCCGGAACGCCACCTCTCGGTGGTCGTCCCGTCCGGAACTGAGCCTTTCGGCTTCCTCCCGGACCACGTTCCGGATCACGAAACGCATTGCTGCGCCCATGAACCTTTCCGTGGCGCCGCGGGGCATCCGGCTTTTCCAGGCTTGCACCCAGCGCCGGCGCGGTTCCGCGGGACCTGACCTCAGACGCTCGACTTAGCCCTTGTCGAACTCGACCACGTCCCTTCGCGGTAAGAGGATCATGCGCCCGCCTGAGGGCGCGCGAAAGCGCCGAGTGTTGCCTCTGGGACTTCAGTGGATAACGGGGGCGATGACAAAGCGATGTCGGCCACTGGCGCCGGCCTTGCATGCGGCCTGTCTGTGCTGGCGGTCGCCTCATGGGCATATTGCAGTTACTCTAAACTGCGGTCCCAACGGCAAGGGACCGCGCCGAGGAGGCCGGCATGACCCACAGACCGTTCGCCCCCGACGGCAAGCAAGCCGCCGTTCCGCCGGCGCACCAGTCCTCTCCGGTCGCGGTGCGGCGCTACGTCCTGGCGGCCACGACCATCGCCTCGGCCATGGCCTTCGTCGACTCGACCGTCGTCGGGATTGCCGTGCCGGCCATCCAGAAGGATCTCGCGGCGGACATCGTGGCGATGCAGTGGGTGGCCAACGCCTATCTGCTGATGCTGGGGGCTCTGATCCTCACCGGCGGCGGGCTCGGCGACCGCATCGGCCGCCGCCGCGTCTTCCTGGCCGGCATCGTCGTCTTCACCGTCGCCTCGCTCATGTGCGCGGTCGCGCCCAATGCCGCGCTGCTGATTGCGGCACGCGCGATCCAGGGCGTCGGCGCGGCGCTCCTGGTGCCGCAGAGCCTGGCGATCATCTCGGCGACCTTTCCCAAGGACATCCGCGGCAAGGCGATCGGCACCTGGGCCGCGGCATCGGCGGTGACCACGGCGCTGGGGCCGCCGATCGGCGGCTTCCTCATCGATCTCCTGTCGTGGCGGGCCGCCTTCTGGATCAACCTGCCGGCCGCCGTCGTGGCCCTGTGGCTGGCCTTGCGCTACATGCCGGAAAGCCGCGACGAGGGCGCGAAGGGGCCGATTGACTGGGCAGGCGCGGTGATCGCGGTCGCCTCCTTCGGCGCGCTGACCTACGGCCTCAGCGCTATCTCGGAGGGGCAGGTGAGCGGGCTCGTGATCGCGGCGGCGATCGTGGCGGGGCTGGTCGGCCTCGGCGTCTACCTGATCGTCGAGCAGCGCGCGGCCAATCCGATCATGCCGCCGGCGCTGTTCCGCTCGAAGATATTCACCAGCGTCAATATCGTCACCGTGTTCCTCTACGGGGCACTCAGCGGCGTGCTCTTCCTGTTGCCCTTCGACCTCATCAACCGGCGGGGGCTGAGCGCGGCCACGACCGGGCTCATCATGCTGCCCTTCGGCCTCATCATCGGCGTTCTCTCGCGCTTCACCGGCGCGCTCGCCGACACCTATGGGCCGCGCTTCTTTCTGGTCGCCGGACCGCTGCTGGTCGGGGCCGGCTCGCTCGGCTTCGCGCTTGTCGTCCCGGACCTCTGGCTCGGCGTCGTTCTGCCGGTGGTGCTGATCGGCGTCGGCATGGCGCTGGCCGCCTCGCCGCTCACCACCGCGGTGATGAACGCGGTGCCGGACGGCAAGTCGGGCGCCGCATCGGGCATCAGCAATGCGGCAAGCCGGCTTTCCGGCGTCTTCGCCATCGCCATCTTCGGCGCCACCGCCGGTGTCGTCTTCGGCTGGACGGCACCGGCGGCGGCGCGCTTTGGCGTCATCCCGCCCCCCGGCGCTGCGGCGCGCGATCAGGTCGTCAGCGCGTTCCTTTCGGCCTATTCTGCGGCCATGGTCTTCGGCGCGATCTGGTGCCTGATCGCCGCGATCGTCTCGTTCGTGACACTTGAGGGAACCGCCCCGCCGAAGAAGAAGGCAGCGACGGCTACAGGTGCGCCGTCAGGGAGATAGCCGGTGCGAAATCTGTTGGCAGCTTTGCTGCTGCTTGCCGGGTTAGCCGGCGCCGCGGCGGAACCCGCGATGGTGACCTCGGGCGTGCCTTATGGCGATCTCGATCGGCAGAAGCTCGATCTCTATCTGCCGGCGGGGCAGACGGGCGATGCGCCGGTCCTGGTGTTCTTCTACGGCGGCGGCTGGCAGGCGGGCGACCGGGCAGGACATCAAGGCGACGGCGGAGTCGCTGGCGGCCGCCGGCATGATCGTGGCGGTTCCCGACTATCGCCTCTATCCGCAGGTCGGTGTTCCCGGCGTTTGTCGAAGACTGCGCGGCGGCTGTTGCCCATGTCCGCTGGATGCTGAGCGAGCTCGGGGGCAGCCATCCGCTGTTCATCGGCGGCCATTCGGCCGGCGCCTTCAATGCTGCCATGCTTGCTGCCGACGAACGCTATCTGTCGGCCGCCGGCGTTCCACCCGACACGGTCGCCGGCTATGTGCTCCTCTCCGGACCCTACAATATGAGCGACAGCCGGAAGGCTCCCTATCCGCAGCTTTTCCCCGAGGCACTGCGCGATCGCACCGACGTCAACGATTTCATCGACGGCAGCGAACCGCCGCTGCTGTTGATGACGGTCGATGCCGACGCAGTGGTCACGCCGCAAAGCACCGATCGCCTCGCCCGCACGGTGATGGTTCACGGCGGGCGGGTGGTCGTGGCTACCTACAAGGGCAGCGACCACATTGCGACGTTTCGTGGACTGAGCAAGCCGGACTCGGCCGTGCGTAAGGACCTTGCCGCCTTCATCGCCGCGGCGTCGGCGCAATAGCAAAGGCCGGGGCGCGGACGCCCCGGCCTCCAGGCAGCCACGGGGGTCAGACGAAGCTGGCGATCTCGTCGAAAGCCAGCCGCGGGCTGCGGGGAAAGAGCTTGGCGTGGTCGCCATAGCCGATATTGACCAGGAGGTTCGACTTCACCTGTGTGCCGGCGAAGAATTCTGCGTCGACCTTGTCCTTGTCGAAGCCGCCCATGGGGCCGGTGTCGAGACCGACGGCGCGCAGCGCCAGAATGAAATAGGCAAGCTGCAGCGTGCCGTTCTGGCTGGCGGCGTGCGCCGCGGCGGCTTCGTCATTGGCGAACATCGGCCGCACGTCCATGTGCGGGAAGAGGCGCGGCAGGTGGTCGTGGAAGGCGAGGTCATGGCCGACGATGGCAGTCACCGGCGCGGCCATGGTCTTTTCCACATTGCCCGGTGACAGGGTCGGCTTGAGGCGGGCCTTGCCCGCTTCGCTCTCGACGAACACCACGCGGAAGGGCGAGGCGTTGACGGCGGTCGGCCCGAGCTTGGCCAGGTCCACGGCCTCTTCGAGAAGGGCGTGCGGTACCGGCTTCTCGAGCCAGCCGTTATGGGTGCGGGCCTGGCGGAAAAGCTGGTCGAGCGCCTCGGCGCTGAGGCGCCCGTCGGCGACTTCGGAGGATTCGAATGCCCGCTGATTGATGATCTGGTTCATGGCTTCCCTCGTCTGAAAAACTGGACCCCGTGTCCTGACTGGCAGATAGGGAGAGGGTTGCATCATGGAAATCGGCCAAATAATGTTATCATCCATCAGATGGAGTGATGGATCATGCTCGACACCATGACGCTGGACCAGCTGCGCGCCCTCGAAGCGGTGGCGGAAACCGGGAGTTTCTCGGCTGCGGCGCGCCGGCTGGGGCGGGTGCAGTCGGCTGTCAGCCAGGCCATCCAGGCACTCGAGACCAGCCTCGGCGTGGCGCTCTTCGACCGCTCCGGCAAGGTGCCGCAGCTCAACGATGCCGGCCGCGTCGTGCTCGACGACGCGCGCAACCTTCTGCGCGGCGCCGAGGCGTTGAAGGCGCGCGCCGAGAGCATCGCCGAGGAAATCGAGCCCGAACTGACGCTGGCGGTGGAAAGCATGTTCCCGATGAACGTGCTGACCTATAGCCTCAAGGCGCTGCAGCAGCGCTTTCCGCTGTTGCCGGTCACCGTTTTCACCGAGGCGCTCGGCGGGGCCGAGCAACGGCTGCGCGACGGGGCCGCGCGCATTGCCTTCTATCCGCCGCACCCGATCATGACGGAAAATCGCGAGACCGAGTTCGTGGTGACCATTCCGACGGTGCCGGTGGTTGCGGCCGACCACGCGCTCGCCCGCGAGAAGGCACCGTTGTCGCGCGCGGTGCTGGAGCGGCAGGTGCAACTGGTGCTGACCGACCGCTCGCCGGTGAGCGCCAACATCAGCGCCGGCATCATCAGCCACCGCACCTGGCGTTTCGCCGATCTCAATACGCGGCTGCAATTTCTTCTCGACGGTTTCGGCTGGTGCAACATGCCGCTGCCTGCCGTCTTCGATCACATCCAGGCGGGGCGGCTGAAAGTGCTCGACATCGCCCAGCACAATGCGCCGGAGTTCCGCATCCACGCGGTCTATCCGCGCGGGCGCATGCCGGGCAAGGCCGGGCGCTGGCTGATCGACACCATGCGCGAGCGTGCCACGGCCTGTGCGGCGCCGATGGCGGAACACAGGGCGGCTATCAGCGCCTCGGTGCAGGCGGAGGCCGTCGGAAGCGGCATATGAAAGGCCGGGGCGACACGCCCCGGCCTTCCTGGTTGCGTGGCATCGACGCGGTCAGGCTTGCTGTTCGTCCCCGCTGCCATGCAAGCGGGTGAGCCCGAAGGACACCAATGCCAGCACGATGACGAGGCCGCCGCCGGCGAAGGCCGTCTCCGGCAGGCCGATCAAGGGCGTGACCAGTCCGGCGATGATCGCCATGACGCTGAATGCGAAATAGCTCTGCACGTAATAGGCCGCGAGCAATCCGGCGCGCTCGTCGGGCAGTGCGAGCGGCAGGAGCGTGCGCATGTTGCCGGAGAAGGTGGCGCCGAAGCCGAGGCCGGTGAAGAGGCTGCCGGCGATGAGGACCAGAACCGACTGCATGTGGACGCCGAGGAGGATGACGGCGACGCCCGAGGCCACCACCAGCGTGGCGAAGGTCAGCGTGGCGCGCGGGTTCCACCGGCGGACGATGATCACCGAGAGCGTCGCGGTGACCGTCAGCGCCGCGACCACGCCGCCGCCGACAAGCGGCGAGGTGAGGCCGGTGGTGACGCGGACCAGCGAAGGCACCAGCGAGAAGTAGAAGCCGCCGAGGGTCCAGCCGGCAACATTGAGTGGCGTGATGGCGACCAGCGCCTTGCGCGCTGCGCGCGGCACATGGACACGCGGCACCAGCGAGGCCCAGGCACCGAGTTCGGTCTTTGCGGTCTCCGGCATGCGCCAAAGGACGGCAAGCAAGGCGAGCGTGACGACCAGCAGCACGCCATAGACGGTGTGCTCGGGCGCCGGGGCGAAGGTGATGAGCGCTGCAGAGCCGAGCGCGCCGACCGTCAGGCCGATGAACGGCGCCACCGCGTTGAGCGTCGGCCCGCGCCTGGGGCTGAGGTCGACGACGGCGGCACCGATGGCGGTTGCCGCGATGCCGCCGCTGAATCCCTGGACGAGCCGCGCCGCGATGAGCAGGCCGACCGAATTGGCGAAAAGGAAGACGACCAGAGCCAGCCCGTTGAGGGCGAGGGCGGCAAGCGCCACCGGGCGGCGGCCGAGATGGTCGGAAAGGCTGCCGAGGGTGAGCAGAGAGCCGAGCAGGCCGAAGGAATAGGCGGCGAAGACCACGGTCAGCATCAGCGGCGTCAGGCCGAAATCCTGCTGGTAGAGGCGGTAGAGCGGCGTCGGCGCGGCGCTCGTCACCAGGAAGATGGCAAGGGCGGCGAAGGCGAAGGTCACGGCTGCACGACGGGAGAGCGTGGCAGGCACGGCGCGCTCGACGGAGATGTCCAGGCTTTGATCCACGCAAGGCGTGTTGGCGGAGGCGTTGGTCATGGGTGTGTTCCGATTAATCGCAAATATGTCGTGTCGCGCCCCTTGAGCGGAGCGCATGTTTGTCTGTCGGAGGCGGTTGGGCGACCCGTTTCCGTCTGGCGGGTCGAGGCCGGGTACTGTTTCCGGGAAACGCGTTCAAGGCGCGAATCACGGTGGCACCGCGCTTCGTGGGGCGCCCGGGCCCTGCGGATTCTCAGCAGCTATTGGCAGACGCGTCGGTCATGGCTATATCCTGTCTAACGCTAAGGAATTGCGTTAGCGCCATATAGACTGGCATTGGACTTAATGCAATATCTTTGCGTTAAGAAAATTCATACCCGGGAAAACGGGAGGAATCAGGGGAAAATGGCCGTCAAAGAAATGGTGCGGAGCGGCGGCCGCAGCGCCCGCATCCAGTCTGCCGTCCACCAGGCGGTGAAGGATCTGTCGACGGAAACCGAGCGATCGGACCTGACGGTGCCGCAGATCGCGGCCCAAGCCGGTGTCACGCCGTCGACGATCTATCGACGCTGGGGCGACCTCTCTGGCCTGCTCGCCGATGTTGCCGTGGAACGGCTGCGCCCGATGGCCGATCCGGACGATACCGGCTCGACGCGCGGCGATCTCGAGCTGTGGGCGGAACAATATCTGGAAGAGATGTCGTCGGAACTCGGGCGGCGCACGCTGCGCGATCTGCTGACCAGCACGTCCGATGCCTGCAACGCAATGCAGTGCTGGCGCTACAACTACGATCAGTTCGCGGTGATCGCCGAGCGTGCCAGGGCACGCGGCGAGACGCCGTTCGACGTCGGCGAGGCGATCGATCTGGTGGTGGCGCCGATCGTCTATCATATCCTCTATACCGACCGCGAAATGACCGCTGAGGACTGCCGCAGGCTGGTCGCGCGCGTGCCGGGGCTCGGCTGAGCCTCAGGTGTTCCGGCCGAGGAACGTCCTCATGCGGTCGATGGCGCGCGTGATGTTCTCCGCCGAATTGGCGTAGGAGAGGCGGAGATAGCCCTCGCCGAGAATGCCGAAATCGGGACCGCCGATGGCGGCGACGCCAGCCTCTTCGAGAAGTGCGGTGGCGAGCGGCTTGGCCTTGAAGCCGGTTTTGGAAATGTTGGGGAAGGCATAGAAGGCGCCCGTCGGCGTGGCGCAGGTGACGCCGGGCAGCGCGTTCATGCCGTCGACCACTATTCTTCGCCGCTTGTCGAACTCGGCGACCATGGCACCAATCGAATCCTGCGGGCCGGTGAGCGCCGCCAGACCGGCATACTGGGCGGCCGCGTTGACGCAGGACCAGGCGTTGACCGCCAGCTTGCGGACACGATCGTAGAGCGGCACCGGCCATACCGAATAGCCCATGCGCCAGCCGGTCATGGCATAGGTCTTCGACCAGCCGTCGAGCAGGATGACGCGCTCGCGGATCTCCGGATAGGAGAGCAGCGAGACGTGGGCGAGCCCGTCATAGGTCATCTGGCCGTAGATCTCGTCGGAGAGGATGGCGACGTCGGGGAAGCGGGCGAGCCCCTTGACCAGCGCGTCGATCTCTTCCTTCGGCGTGACGCCACCGGTTGGATTTGCCGGCGAATTGAGGATCATCAGCCGGGTCTCGGGCGTGATGAGAGCGAGCGTCTCTTCGGCCGAGAAGGCGAAGCCGTTCTCCTCGCGGATCGGGATCGGCACAGGCTTGGCGCCGGTGAACTCGATCATCGAGCGATAGATGGGGAATCCGGGATCGGGATAGAGGATGTCGGCGCCGGGCTCGCCGAACATCAGGATGGCGGCGAACATGGTGACCTTGCCGCCAGGCACGATGATCACCTGATCGGGCGACACCTCGACGTTGAGACGGCGATGGATGTCGGCGGCGACCGCCTCGCGCAGCGGCAGGATGCCGGTTGCCGGCGTGTAGCCGTGATGGCCGTCGCGCAGCGCCTTGATCGCCGCCTCGACGATATGGTCGGGCGTGCGGAAATCGGGTTGGCCGATGCCGAGATTGACGATGTCCTTGCCTTGCGATGCGAGCGCGGTTGCCTTGGCAAGAACGGCGAAGGCGTTCTCTTCGCCGATGCGGTCGAAGCCGGCGATGGTGTGAAGCAAAGGCGTATCCCCGTCCGGTTGTCGTTGATTTGGCCCGGAGATTAGGCGCATAAAACCTGCGAAATCAAACCTGTTCGACGCATCTTGCGGCGTCGCGGCGGGACGGGGAGGGATCATGGCGACGGTTTCCGAAAAACGCCGGGTTTTCCGGGCGCTACACGAGAGCGGCTGCTTTGTACTGCCCAATCCGTGGGATGTCGGCACGGCGCGCTATCTGCAGCACCTCGGTTTCAAGGCGCTGGCGACGACCAGCTCGGGGGCGGCGTGGAGCCTCGGTTATTCCGATGGCGACGTGCCGCTCGATCTCATGCTCGACCATATCCGCACGATCGCGGAGGCGAGCGACCTGCCGCTCAACGCCGATTTCATGAATGGATATGGCGATTCGCCGGATGCGGTTGCCGAGAGCGTTCGCCGCTGCCTGGCGACCGGCGTCGCCGCCGTTTCGATCGAGGATCAGATTCCACGGCAAAAGGCGCTGTACGACCTCGACCTGGCGGTCCACCGCGTCAGAGCCGCGCGGGCGGCGATCGATGCGGACGGTGGCGAGGCTCTGCTCGTCGGGCGCTCGGAGGGCTTTGTGATCGGCCTTCCCGATCCGCTCCACGAGACCATCCGCCGTCTTGTCGCCTTCGCCGAGGCCGGCGCCGATTGCCTCTACGCGCCGCATTTGAAAACCGCAGATCAGATTGCGGCGGTCGTCAAGGCGGTCGCGCCCAAGCCCGTCAACGTGCTCGCCATCGGTCTTGGCGGACTGACTGTCGCCGCTCTCGCCGACCTCGGCGTGCGGCGCATCAGCGTCGGCGGCGTCATGGCGCGCATGGCATGGGCCGGCTTCATGAAGTCGGCAAAGGAAATTGCCGATGCCGGCACGTTCACGGCCTTCGAGGACGCGGCATCTGGCGCCGAACTCGACCGGCTGTTCGCGGCCGATGCGGCGGGGCGCGGGTCATGACAGAGACAATCGAGGGGCTGCCGATCGGCGACGTGGTCGACGCGACACCGGCGGATTGGCCCGAGGCCGTGCGGCTCAGCGGCCGCTTCTGCCGGATCGAGAAACTCGATCTCGTGCGCCACGCCGAGTCGCTGTGGATGGCGGTCAAGGGGCACGACGACATCTGGGCCTATATGGGCTACGGCCCGTTCCGCGACGAGGCGTCCTTCCTGCGCTGGGTCGACGAGCGCACCGTGCTGCTCGATCCGTTTTCCTATGCCGTCGTCGAGGAGGCGAGCGACCGGGCGCTCGGCATCGTGACGCTGTTGGAGATTCGCCCGGCGATGGGCGTGATCGAGATGGGTAACGTCGTCTATACGCCGCTCTTGCAGCGCACCGCCGCCGGCACGGAAGCGCAGTATCTGATGGCGCGCTACGTCTTCGACGATCTGCGCTACCGGCGCTACGAATGGAAATGCAATGCGCTCAATGCGCCGTCGCGACGGGCGGCCGAGCGTTTCGGCTTCACCTATGAGGGCACCTTCCGCCAGCACATGATCGTCAAGGGCCGCAACCGCGATACCGCCTGGTATGCGATGACCGATGGCGACTGGCCGGCGATGAAAGCGGCCTTCGAGGCATGGCTGCAGCCGGAGAATTTCGACGAAGCCGGCGCGCAGAAGCAAGAACTCGCAGCATTCAGGGTTTGATGACAAGGGAAAGGGAACCAGAAGCATGGACAGACTGAAGGGCAAGCGCGCGTTACTGACCGCCTGCGGCGCGGGCATCGGCCGGGCAACGGCACTTCTCTTCGCGGCGGAGGGCGCGCATGTGATCGCGACCGACCTGAAGCCTGAATTGATGGCGGACCTCAAGGAGCACGGTGTTGCCGAGACCCATTTGCTCAATGTGCGCGACAGCGAGGCCGTGCGTGCGTTTGCGGCAGCGACCGCACCGGTTGACGTGCTGTTCAACTGCGCCGGCTTCGTCCACCACGGCACGGTGCTGACCACCTCGGAAGAGGACTGGGACTTCTCCTTCGACGTCAACGTGAAGTCGATGCACCGCATGATCCATGCCTTCCTGCCGGGCATGCTGGACAAGGGGGGCGGATCGATCGTCAATGTCGCTTCGGGCGCCTCGTCGGTGCGCGGCATTCCCAACCGCTATGTCTACGGCGCTTCGAAGGCTGCGGTGATCGGCCTGACCAAGGCGGTGGCGGCCGATTTCATCCGCCAGGGCGTGCGCTGCAATGCCATCTGCCCGGGCACCATCCAGTCGCCGTCGCTCGACGGCCGCATCGCCGAACAGGCCAGGGTTCAGGGCAAGCCGGTCGAGGAAATCCGCCAGGCCTTCGTCGACCGCCAGCCGATGGGGCGCATCGGCACGGCGGAAGAGGTCGCCTGGACGGCGCTCTATCTCGCCTCCGACGAATCCACCTTCACTACCGGCCATATCCATCTCGTCGACGGCGGCTTCGCGCTCTAGACCCGGCAACGAACCAAAGACGATGCATATCCTCATCATCGGTGCTTCCGGCATGGTCGGCGCCAAGCTGACCAAGCGGCTGATCAAGGACGGCGGGCTTGCCGGCAAAGCCATCGATCGCCTCAATCTGGTCGATTGGGTAGAGCCGACGCTACCGACCGGTGTGCCCTTCAGGGTCGATACGCGCGATGCCGACCTCGCCGCGCCCGGCGTGGCAGAAAGCCTGGTCGCGACGCGGCCGGACGTGATCTTCCATCTCGCCGCGATCGTCTCGGGCGAGGCCGAGGCCGATTTCGACAAGGGCTACCGGGTCAATCTCGACGGGACGCGGATGCTCTTCGAAGCGATCCGCAAGGCCGGCGACGGCTATTGCCCACGCGTCGTCTTCACCTCGTCGATCGCCGTGTTCGGAGCGCCGTTTCCGGAGGCGATCGGCGATGAGTTCTTCGAAACGCCGCTCACCTCCTACGGCACCCAGAAGGCGATCAGCGAGCTGCTGCTTGCCGACTACACGCGGCGCGGCTTCATGGATGGCGTCGGCATCCGCCTGCCGACGATCTGCGTGCGTCCGGGCAAGCCCAACAAGGCGGCCTCGGGCTTCTTCTCCGGCATCATTCGCGAGCCGCTCGCCGGCCAGGAAGCGATCCTGCCGGTCAGCGAGGATGTGCGCCACTGGCATGCCAGCCCGCGCTCGGCCGTCGGCTTCCTGATCCACGCAGCGGGGCTGGAGGGGTCAAGGCTCGGGGCGCGGCGCAACCTGTCGATGCCGGGCGTGTCGGTGACGGTGGCCGAGCAGATCGCGGCGCTCGCCAAGGTGGCGGGCGATGCGGTGGCCAAGCGCATCCGCCATGAGCCGGATCCCACGATCATGGGCATCGTCGCCGGCTGGCCGCGCAACTTCGCGCCCGAGCGCGCGATTGCGCTGGGCTTCAAGGCGGAGACCAGCTTCGAGGAGATCATCCGCGTCCACATCGCGGACGAACTCGGCGGGACGTGGGCGAAGTGACGGCCTAGCCTTTCGCCTGCCACGGCGTCTCCGGCACGGGCGTCAGCGGTTTGCCGGCGGAAAACCAGCTGACCAGATTGTCGATGCAGAGCTGGCCCATGGCGTCGCGGGTGTAGAGCGAGGCCGAGCCGACATGGGGCAGGAGCACGGCATTGGGCAGCGCCATCAGCGTCGGCGGCACATTCGGTTCATCGGCAAAGACGTCGAGGCCGGCGGCCATGATGGTGCCGTCCGTCAAAGCGGCGATCAGTGCCGGCTCGTCGACGACGCTGCCGCGGCCGATGTTGACGAGGATGCCGCGCGGCCCGAGCGCCTTGAAGATGGCGGCGCCGATCAGCTTCTCGGTGTGATGGCCGCCGGGCAGGATGGAGATCAGCGTATCGACATCCTTGGCCATCTCAGCGAGATCGGCATAGTGCCGGTGGGGGACGTCGTCGCGCCTGGTGCGGTTGTGATAGACGACCGGCACCTGCATGGCATCAAGCCGGCGGGCGACGGCGGCGCCGATGCGCCCGAGGCCGGCGATGCCGACGGTGCGGTCGCGCAGCGTGGCACGGGTCAGCGGGTAGGGGCCGTCGCTTGCCCATTTGCCGGCGCGCAGATAGCGCTCGGCGGCGGAATACTCGCGTACCGTCATCAAGAGCAGGGCGAGCGTGGTATCGGCGACCTCCTCGGTCAGCACGTCGGGCGTATTGGTGACGAGGATGCCGCGCGCGGCGCAGGCGGCAAGGTCGATGCCGTCATAGCCGACGCCGAAATTGGCGATGATCTCGAGCCTGGGCAGGGCTGCGATCAGCGCGCCATCGATGGTGAAATGAGCGCCGCGGGCGATGCCGCGGGCCTTCGCGGCGACCTCGGGCGGGAGCGCGTCAGCGTGGCCCAGCGGGTAAATCTTGAAGGTCGCGGCGAGCGTGCTTTCGGTCTTCGCCGGCAATTGGCCGGCGACAATCACGTCGATCTTGTCCAATGGACGCCTCCGCAAGGTGAGGCGGGAAGTCTATCCGTCGGCGGCACGATCGCAAGATGATGTCAGCGGTCGCGGCGGATGCGCTCGCGGTAGAGCGCATAGAGGCCGCTGGCGACGATCAGGCCGGCGCCGATCAGCGTGCCGGGACCGGGCAGGTTGCCGAAGACCAGATAGCCGAAACCCATCATCCACAGCAGCTGCGTGTAGTTGAAAGGCGCCAGCACGGTGGGCGGTGCGTCGCGATGGGCGATGATCAGGAACCAGTGTCCGATACCGCCGAGCAGGCCGGTGGCGAGAAGGGCCAAGGCGACCTGCCAGAGCGACGGCGTGACCCAGATGGTTGGCAGGGCCGGCGTCAGCAGGATCGTTGCCAGCGCGGCTGCATAGATCAGCATGCCGGCCGTGCTGTCGGTGGCGGCCAGCACGCGGGTGGAAAGCGAGTAGCCCGCGTAGCTCAATGCAGAGGCCACAGAGAGCAGGGCTGCCGGGTTGAATGAGGCAGGCTCGGGCTGGATGACGATGAGCACTCCGACGAAGCCGACGGCGACAGCGGCCCAGCGGCGCGGGCCCGGCCATTCGCCGAGGACAGGTCCGGCAAAGGCGGTGGCGAGCAGGGGTCCGGCGAACATGATCGAGCCGGTCGTGGCCAGCGGCAGGTAACGGACGGCGAAGAAGTTGAAGACGGTGGCGCCGAGCAGAAAGAGACCGCGCCAAGCCTGCAGCCATGGGTGTCTGGTGATGTAGTCCGACCAATGCCGCCAAGGCTGCAAGACCACAACCGCGATGACCAGATTGACGCTGTAGCGGAACCAGGCGATTTCGAGCGAGGGCACGCCGTGACTGGCGGCGTATTTTGCCGATGTGTCTAGCAGGGCGAAGCAGAAGACGGCGGCCACAATGAGCGCGATGCCGCGCACGCGGACAGCCGTCTCCTCGGGCGTGAGCGGCAGGTGGCGCGCCGTCACCAACGATGTCCTGCTGGTGCGTGGTGGACCGGCGCGCCGCCCGGCGAGGGGGCGGCTTCAGTAGGTGGCACGGCCGCCGGAGATGTCGAAGGTGAAGCCGGTGGTGAAGGAGCACTCGTCCGACACCATGAAGGCGATCGTGGCGGCGATCTCCTCGACGGTGACGAAGCGGCCGCGCGGAATCTTCGACAGCATGTAATCGATGTGCGCCTGGGTGACCTGCTCGAGAATGCGCGTATTGGCGGTCACCGGAGTGATGGCATTGACCGAGATGTTCTTGCCGGCGGTCTCCTTGGCCAGCGATTTGGTGAGCGCGATGACGCCGGCCTTGGAGGCCGAATAGGACGAGGCGGTGGGGTTGCCCTCCTTGCCGGCAATGGAGGCGACATTGGCGATGCGGCCGTAGTCGCGCGCGATCATGTCGCCGACGAAGGCGCGGCAGCAGAGGAACTGGCTGCGCAGATTGATGCGGATGACGCGGTCCCACTCGTCGATGGGATAGTCGGCGACATTGGCGTTGCGGCCGGCGACGCCGGCATTGTTGACCAGAATGTCGACGGGGCCGAGCGCCTGGAGCGTCCTGGCCTTGGCGTCGTCCACCTGGATTTCGTCGGAGACGTCGACGCCGAAAGCGACGACCTTGCCCCGGGCGGACAGCTCGTCAGCGGTCGCTTCGGCCAGCGCCTTGTCCTGGTCCCAGAGGGCGACGGCGGCGCCGCCGTCGAGCAGGCGCTCGGCCACGGCGCGGCCGATGCCCTGAGCGCCGCCGGTGATGACCGCAATACGGTTGGAAAAATCGAATTTGATCGGCACGGGAAACCTGCTGGCTGGATGGTCGGGTCCGGATCGTAGTCCGGTGTCGGGATGGGAAGCAATTGCCGCGCCGGGCCGGCCAGGCCCCGAATTGCCGAATCAGGTCGCGACGGCGGTCTCTTCGCCCTCGCCGTCGTCATTGTCGGCGTCGGCTGCATGGTCGTCCTTGACCGTGCCGAGATTGCGCTCGACCTGGCGCAACAGCTTGCGCAGGCGCTTGCGGTCCTTGTCGTCGACGCCGGCCAGCGCCGTCTTCTCGATCCGCTTCCACAGCTTGTCGATCTGCCCGATGATGTCGCGGCCGCGCTCGGTGAGGAACACCTGGGCCTGGCGGCCGTCGCCCGGCGCGGGGCGGCGTTCGACATAATCCTGGGCGGCAAGCCGGCTGATCATCTTGGTGACGGTCGGCGGCTGAACGCCGAGGGCGGCGGCAAGGTCGCTCATCGACATGCCGTCGGCGCCGGAAAGGGCCTTGAGCAGGGTCTCCTGGCCGGAATGGAGGTTGATGCGGGACAACTGACTCCCCGCCCGCACCCGATAGGCATGTGCTGCCTGGGCGAGCCTGTGCGTGATTGTCCGGCGGTGATCGAACCCCATGAAGTTAGCGACCTAAACAATAAACATGAAGGCTGTGTGACGGTCGCGAGCCCCCGCAACCTTTGTCAAGGGTCTAAAATGTCCGCATCTCGCGCGCCACCCGCTCGAGGAAGGCGGCGCAGACCGCCTCGCTGTTGCGGTTCATGTCGTGGAGGGCGATGTAGCGGGTCTTGACCAGCGGGTGGCAGACGGCGCGCACCGCGCGCTTGACCACCTTTTTCGGCGGGTCGCCCATGAGCAGCGTGCGCCAGCGATCGCCGCCATAAGTGACAACAGCGGCGAGCTTGCGGATATTGGAAAGGTTCGGCCAGGTGCGGCCGTTGGCGAGCCTGAAGGAGACGCCGGGCAGGAAGACGCGATCGAAGAAGCCCTTGAGGATCGCCGGGTAGCCGTAGTTCCAGACGGGGAAGTTCAGCACCAGCGCCTCCGCAGCGCGCAGGCGGTCGACATATTGCTGAACCGGCTTGGTGCAGGTTTCGACGTCGTGATAGCCAAGCCGCTCCTCGCGCGAGAGAACCGGATTGAAGCCTTCGGCATAGAGGTCGCAGTCGTCGACCTCGTGGCCGGCGGCGGTCAGGGTCTCGACGATGGTGCGATGCGCCGCCGCGGCGAAACTGGTTTCGACCGGGTGGGCGAAGAGGACAAGCGTGCGCATTTCACTCCGCAGCCGTCCGCTGGAGGCCGGGGAAGAGATAGACCTGATCGGAATCCAGATCGAAATCCGGGTTCTCCCAGGCGATCATCTTGCCGGGGTTGAGCAGGCCCTTGGGGTCGGCTTCCTTCTTGAAGGCGAGCTGCACCGCGTCGGTCTTCTTCATGCCGCCCTCTTCCAGCGTGTAGCGATGCGGATTGAAAACAGGGACGCCGTGGTCCGCGTGGATCCTGACCAGATCGTCGAGGCGCTCGTCGCTCGAATAGCGGACCATGGGCAGGCCGGCGGCGGAGACCTTGCCGTCGAAGCGGACGAATTCGAGATGGCCGGGCACCTCGTCGCCGAGCAACTCGGCGAGGGCCGCGATCGTCTTCACATGATCCGGGAAGCCGTATTGGGTCTGCAGATAGGTGATGGTCGGGTCGACGCGCAGCGCCCTGAGCGTCGTGTGGTTCCAGGCAAGCTCGTAGACCGGCGGCAGCCCCTTCTTTTCTTCAGGGCTGGCGGTGTCGGCGCGGAAGAGGATCTCGGCCTTCTCGCGTGCGGCAAGCGCCAGGAATGGCGACAGCGCATGCGGCGCGACCATCAGCAGAACGACCGAGTGCTCGCGGCGCAGAAACTTCTGGTGGCGCAGGAAATAGTCGTGCGGCACCGGTGCGGCGACGACGGCGATCTCCTTGAACAGAAGTCCGTCCTCGTTGGCGATGAGATCGGCGAAGCGCACCGCGTCCATGTAGTCGTCGTAGCCGACGATGACGTCGATCCAGTCATAGGCGGCGTCAAGCGGTGCATCGACCTCGGTGATGATGCCGTTGGTGCCGTAGGCGTGCATCACCTTGAGCAGGTCCCAGCCTTCGAGTTCCAGCACGCGCGGCTCGGTCTCCATGGTGACGATGCGCATGCCGAGAACATTGCCGATATTGCGCAATCCGCCCCAGTTGATCGAGCCGATACCGCCAGATCCGCCGGCGATGAAGCCGGCAATCGTCGCGGTAGCGGCGGTGGAAGGATGCATACGCAGTTCCTGCCGGCTGTCGGCGCGGGTCTGTCTGTCGATCTGGGCGATGATGGCGCCGGGCTCGGCAACGACGCGGCCGGGGGCGATCGATTTCACCGCATTCATGTCTGCGAGGCTGAGCACGACACCGCCGGAAAGCGGCATGGCCTGGCCGTAATTGCCGGTGCCGGTGCCGCGCGGGGTGACGGGCACGCCGAGTTCGAAGCAGGTCTTGAGCAAGCGCACGACCTCTGCCTCGCTCTTCGGCGAGACGATGATGTCGCCGGTGACGTGGTCGAGCTGGCGCTTGAGCACCGGTGAGTACCAGTAGAAGTCGCGGCTCTTCTGCTTGACGATGGCCGGATGGTCCTCGACCTTGATGCCGTCGAGTTCTTTCTTCAGGGCGTCGATGTCGTAGGCACTCATGCGGTCACCATGATGTCGTCGAGCTCCCGGTAGTCCGGCAGCGTGCGATCGATGGGCTTGCCGGCGCGCAGCACGGTGCGGTCGGCCTGGGGGCGGGCGAGCAGTTCGGTGAAGCTGCGGGCGCGGAAGAGCACCAGGTCGGCCGGACCGCCGGCAGCAATGACGCCACGGTCCGGCCGGCCGACGATTGCCGCGGGCGCGCGGGCGACGGTTGCCGGCCAGTCGCCGAAGGGATGATCGAAATGGGCGATGCGCACTGCCTCGCGGAAGACCTCGACCATGTCGAGGTCGCCATAGGCATAGAAGGGATCGCGCGTATTGTCGGAGGCAACCGCCACCGGCACGCCGCGGCGGGTGAACTCGTGCAGCAGGGTGACGCCGCGCCAGCGCGGCGTGCGGCCGGCGGTGCGATCCTGCAGGTACATGTTGCACATGGGCAGCGACACGACGGCGATGCCCGCCTCGGCGACTCGCGCCAGCGTCTCCTTTGCCTCGTCATCGGGCTGGACGGCGAGCGAGCAGCAATGGCCGCAGACGATCCTGCCCGGAAAGCGTGTGCGTAGCGCCGCATCGGCGATGGCGCGCAGCGAGCGGGCGTTGGGGTCGTTGGTCTCGTCGACATGGAAGTCGAGATCGAGGCCGCGTTCGGCGGCGCGGACCATCATCTTCTCGATGAGCGCGTCGAGGCCCGGCATCATGAAGGTGACGGCACCAAGCACGCCGTGGTGCTCGGCGACGAGATCGACGATCTCGCGCGCATAGGTTTCGTCGGCGAAGTGATCGATGCTGAAGATCGAAACCGCCTGGAGATCGATCCGTCCGGCCCATTTCGCGCGCATCCGGCCGAAGGCCGGCCAGCTTTCCAGATGTTGCGGGTGAGCCGGAATTGAGATGGGTACGCAACAGGGCGGTGCCGTGGGCGTAAGCGGCGCGCAGCGCGAAATCCATGCGGCGCTCGACGTCGTGCGGCCGCCAGTGCATCTCGCGGTCGATCGCGACCGCTTCCAGCGCGCCGGCGAAGGTGCCGTCGGGGTTGCGGCGGCGCGGCCAGATATGCCCCTTGTCGATATGGGTGTGCATGTCGACGAAGCACGGCCAGGCCATGCCGCGGTCGAGGTCGAGTTTCGGCAGCCGCGTGCGCCGGCCGGGCGGGTCGATGCGCTCGATCAAGCCGTCGCGGATGGTGATGTCGGCGCCGATCAGGCCGTCGTCATCGGGCGTGGCGGTGAAGCCGTCGACCAGTACCGCCGGCAGCGTCGCGTTGGCGAGGACGTAGCGCGCCTCTCTTGGAATCCTGGCGAAGCCCCGTGCCATGCGTCCCCCTCTTGCCCCTACCCTAGTTTTCCCGACGCACGGCGCTTTCGTGCCACTTCCTGAGGAGAAGGTGCGAGATCAGGCTGGTGGCGAAGAAGATCAGCACGCCGGTAAAGGAGAGCAGAAGCAGAGCCGCGAAGAGGCGCGGGATGTTGAGCCGGAACTGCGATTCGAGCAGGCGGAAGGCGAGACCCGAACCGGCACCGGCGGAGCCGGCGGCGAATTCGGCGACGACCGCGGCAATCAGCGCCAGACCGCCGGCGATCCTCAAGCCGGCGAGGAAATAGGGAAGGGCGTTGGGCAGCTTGAGCAGGATGAGCGTCTGCCAGCGGTTGGCGCCGTAGAGTTCGAACAGGTTGAGCAAATTGTGGTCGGTCGAGCGCAGGCCCTGGGTGGTGTTGGACAGGACGGGGAAGAAGGCGACGATCCAGGCGCAGATGAGCAGCGCCGTCTGGGTATTGGGCGTGTAGATGAGGATCAGCGGCGCGATGGCGACGATCGGCGTCACCTGCAGGATGACGGCGTAGGGATAGAGCGCCAGCTCGATCCATTTCGACTGGGCCATGAGGATGGCGAGCGCGACGCCGCCGACCAGCGCGATGGCGAGCGCCGAGAAGGTGATCTTGAGCGTGACCAGCAGGGCCGGCAGGAGGATCGGATAGTCGGTGCCGAAGGCCTGGGCGATGCGCAGCGGGCTCGGCAGGATGTAGTGCGGCACATGGGCTGCGTCGCAATAGACCTGCCAGACGACGAGCAGCAGGACGAGCATCCCGACCGGGATGGCAATGCGCGCGGCGCGCTCGCTACGGCTCTGTGCCGGCGGCGGCCGCGGCGCTTCGTCCTCGCCCTGGTGGAGGGGCGCGGTGGCGAAATCGGGCTTTTCGGCTTCAAGCGTGGTCATCGCGGTCAGTGGGTCGCTTCAATCGCGTTGTGCAGGGCTTCGGAGGTGCGCCGGCAGTAGTCGTTGTAGACGGCGGAGGTGCGGAACTCCTCCTCGCGCGGATAGGGGGCGTCGATGGCGATGTCCTTGACCACACGGCCCGGCCGCGCCGCCATGACGACGATGCGGTTGGACAGATAGACCGACTCGAACACCGAATGGGTGACGAAGATCACCGTCCAGCCGAACGTCTCCCAGAGATGGAGCAGGTCGTTGTTGAGCTTGAAGCGGGTGATCTCGTCGAGCGCGGCGAAAGGCTCGTCCATGAGCAGCAGCTTCGGCTTGGTGATGAGTGCGCGGGCGATGGAGACGCGCATCTTCATGCCGCCGGACAATTCGCGCGGGTAGGAATCGGCGAACTTGTCGAGGCCGACCATGTGCAGGGCCTCCATGACGCGCTCGCGCCCCTGGGCTTTCGAAATGCGCTGCAGGCGCAGCGGCAGCCAGACATTGGCGAAGACCGTGCCCCACGGCATCAGGGTCGGTTCCTGAAAGACGAAGCCGATCTCCTTCTGCGGGTGGCCCTCGGCGTCGTAGTGGTCGGCCGCAGGCCAGTCGATGGTGCCCGAGGTGGTCTCGCCGAGGCCGGCGATCAGCCTGAGCACCGTCGACTTGCCGCAGCCGGAAGGGCCGAGCAGGCTGACGAATTCGCCCTGGCCGATGTCGAGCGACATCTTCTGCAGGGCTACGGTGCCGCTGGAAAACGTCTTGGAGACGCTGTGGAGCGACACCAGCGGCCGGTTCCCGCGGGGTGGCGGGGAGGGCTGAATGTCGCGCGGCAATACAGTGCTGTTCAAGGCTTGCTCCAGTTTAACGCCAGGACGCGGGCGGCGACGGCCGATGCCGTCGTTCTCCATGCGATCAAGATGGCGGAGCGCCGGCTCCGCCATCCAGCTTGCGGTCCCGGCGTCGGATTGCCGTCGCCGGGGCCCTCGTCCGCTACTTCTTCAGGTCCATGCCCACCTTCTTGCAGACGAACCGGGTCGTATAGGCGTCGGTGATCGGGATGTTTGCGTCGATCACCTTGGCTGCGACCAGCTTGTCGTAGAATTCCTTCCAGCGGGCGTCGGTCATGCAGCCGATGCCCTCAGTCAGCGTGTCGCCGGAATCGACGATGCCGTATTCCTTCATCTTGGCGATGGAGAAGGCGATCTGCTCGTCGGTCATCTCCGGGTTGTCTTTCTTGATCAGTGCGTTGGCGGCAGCGTTGTCGCCGTAGAGATAATTGTACCAACCGATGGTCGAGGCATCGATGAAGCGCTGCACGATGTCCGGGTTCTTGGCGAGGTAGTCCTTGGTGACCTCGATAGTGGTCGAGTAGGGATCGTAGCCCTGGTCGGCGAGCAGGAAGATCAGCGGCTTGAAGCCGCCCTGCTTCTCGATCTGCAACGGCTCGGAGGTCAGATAGCCCTGCATGGCCGACATCTTGTCGGCCAGGAACGGCGCCGGATTGAAGGTGTAGGGCTTGTACTGTTCGTCGTGGAAGCCCTTGTAGGCGACCTTCATCCACTGGAAGTAGTAGGAGAAGCCTTCCTTGCCCATGAAGATGGTCGGCAGCTTGGCGAGGTCGGCAAACGTCTTCACGCCGACGTCGGGATGAGCGATGAGCACCTGCGGGTCCTTCTGGAACGTCGCCGCGACCTCGATTACTGGAACGCCTTCCTTGAGGGCGTTGAAGGCACCGAGCACGCTGCCCATGTAGAATTGCACCTTGCCGCCGATCAGCAGTGCCTGGTTGAGCGCCTGCGGGCCGCCCTGAACGATGGTGACCTTGAGGCCGTATTTCTCATAGGTGCCGTCGGCAACCGCCTGATAGAAGCCGCCGTGCTCGGCCTCGGCCAGCCAGTTGGTGCCGAACGAAACCTCGTCGAGTGCGAGCGCCGGGCCGGCCAGTGCCGCCAGCATGGCGCCGGCAGCCAGGCCAAGGCTCATGGTCTTCAGAGTGCTCATTTCCCCTTCTCCGCCTTCCGTTGATGTGGCCGATCGCGTGATGCGCCACGTTGCCTTCGTTTCTTCCAGTCCTGACCAAATCCTGCGAAATCCGCGGATCACGCGGTGAACGCGAATGGAGGTCGTCGCAATTCGTATGCCATCGGCCGCATGTGGCGCCGTCGCGGGAGCGGCAGCCTTCGGCTCCCCGGTGCCACGGGCCGGGCACTCTAGGACAAGCCATCTGCACAAGAAAGCGGCAGTGTCTGACTTTATCCTCCGCTTGCCCGGCCCTTGTCAGGCGGCGTCCGGCAATCGTAGCGTCGGGACCCAACCAATTCCGGGGCCTCGATGGCACGTCCACTCAATCCTGCCGGCATCCGTGCGCCGTTCGGTCGCTACAGCCACGGCATAGCGGTTGCACGGCCCGGACCCATGGTCTTCTGTTCGGGACAACTGGGGGTCGGCCCCGACGATATGGTGCCGGACACGGTCTCGGCCCAGGCCGAGCTGTGCTTCCGCAACATCGCCGCGATTCTTGCCGAGGCGGGGCTCGGGATGGGCGACATCGTGCGGCTCAATGCCTTCGTCACCCGGCGCGAGGACATGAAGGACTACATGGCGGTGCGTGACCGCTTCGTCGCCGATCCGCCACCGGCCTCGACGCTCACCATCGTCTCAGGCTTCACCCGGCCGGAATTCCTAGTCGAGGTCGAGGCGACGGCGGTGGGCGCGCCGTGACGGGAAGCGCAAGCGGCGCAGCCCTTGCTTTGGTCGGTATCGCGCGTTGATTGGAGAGGTGAGGGCGGCAGGCATGCGTTTGTGGATCAAGGAACCGCTTGCCGTACTGGCGGAAGGCGCCGGCGGCGGGCTTGTGGTCGAAGACGGCAAGATCGTCGAACTGGTGGCGACCGGCAAACAGCCGGCGGCGTCGGTCGATCAGGTCCATGACGCCAGCCGTCATGTGGTCATCCCCGGCCTCATCAACACGCACCATCACTTCTTCCAGACGCTTACGCGGGCCCATCCGGCGGCCATCAACAAGGAGCTGTTTCCCTGGCTGAAGGCGCTCTATCCGATCTGGGCCAGACACGTGAAGCCGGACGCCTTTCGCATGGCGACAAGGCTGGCGCTGACCGAACTGATGCTGTCGGGCTGCACCTGCTCGTCCGATCACCAGTACCTGTTCCCGGTCGGCCTCGACGACGCCATGGATATCCAGGCCGAGGAGGCGGCGCGCGTCGGCGTGCGCATGACGCTCAACCGCGGCTCGATGAACCTGTCCGAGAAGGACGGCGGGCTGCCGCCGGACAGCGTCGTGCAGGACGAGGACACCATCCTTGCCGACTGCGAGCGGGTGCTCAACCGCTATCACGACACCGGCGAAGGCGCGATGCTGCAGGTGGCGCTGGCTCCGTGTGCGCCCTTCACGGTGACCAAGCGGCTGATGGTCGACAGCGTGACCCTGGCCGAGAGGCATGATTGCCGGCTGCACACCCATCTCGGCGAGACGCGCGACGAGAACGAATACTGCCTCGAACACTTCGAATGCCGGCCGGTGGACTACCTGGAAGAATGCGGTTGGCTCTCCGATCGCGTCTGGCTGGCGCACGGTATTCATTTCACCGACGACGAAGTCAAACATCTCGGCCGCCACGGCGTCGGCGTCTGCCATTGCCCGACGTCGAACATGGTGCTCGCCTCCGGCCAGTGCCGCACCAAGGAGCTGGAAGCTGCCGGCAGCCCGGTCGGGCTCGGCGTCGACGGCTCGGCGTCGAACGACAATTCCAACCTGATGGAGGGCGTGCGGCACGCGCTAATGATCGGCCGGCTGACCTATGATGCCGCGGCGGTTACCCATTTCGACGTCCTGCGCTGGGCGACCGAGGGCTCTGCCCGCTGCATCGGCCGTAGCGACATCGGCACGATCGCCGTCGGCAAGCAGGCGGATCTCGCCTTCTTCACGCTGGACGAACTGCGCTTCTCCGGTGCCGGCGATCCGCTTGCCGCCTTGGTCCTGTGCGGGGCCCACGCCGCCGACCGGGTGATGATAGGCGGCAGGTGGAAGGTCGAGGACGGGCAGCCGGTCGGCATCGATGTGGCGAAGCTGCGCCGCGAGCATGGCGAGGCGGCCAAGGCGTTTCTCGCCACTGTCTGAGCCACCGGACCGGGCTGCCGTCATGAGGTGCGGCGCCGGAAACGGTAGGACCCGTCTTAACCAAACCAAATTGTGGTTTCTGCGCGGTAAACACGGCCGCCGGGGTTCTAAGTAATCGTCTGAAGAAATATCGTGGATTTCCTGCCTTCTCCGCGCGGCGGACGCCTGCTTGGACAGATTCTATTAGAGTCACTTTAATCATTCACGTTTGATACTGCACAAAGTATCGATGCCGTCGTTCCGGCACATGTGCGGGTACGCTCGGTTGCGAGAACCCGATGAGTTCCTTCATGCCCCTGTTGGCAGCCATTGCCGTCACACCCCCCCTTGCGCTCCGCCTGAAGGCCGCCGCATTGCCGGCATCCAAGTCCACCCCCGCCCGCGTTCTGCAGCGCGGGTCACGTCCTGACTTCGCCGTGTGCGCTCCGGGTCGTGCCGGCGACGTCAGGTCCGGGGCGCCGACATGACGTGGCTGCGCAATCTCAGCGTCCAGAGCAAGCTGCTCGCGGGCCTCGGGCTGGCGCTGTCGCTTGTCGTGCTCGTGGGAGGCGCAGGGCTCTACGATCTTCACGTCCTCAACCGGTCCGCCGGGCAGATCGCGACCATCTGGCTGCCGCGCATCGAACTGCTCGGCGAGATCAAGGCCGAGATGGCCGAATATGGATTGCTGGCGCGCTCGCGCCTGAATGACGACGCTCTCGGGCCGCACGTTCACGTCACCGATCGGATCAGCTCGTTGTCCCAGAAGCTCGAGCGCGACTGGCGGGCCTACGAGTCACTCCCAGGGAACGATGGAGAGGAGCATCTGCTGTATTCGGTCCTGCGCGGTGTGTGGAGCGAATACGAAACTGATCTGGCACGTGTGACCGCGCAAGTCGAGACCGACCAGACCGCCGCCAAGAACTCCGGCGCGGGGGTCGCGAATTTCGCGATTCTGGAACATGCCATGCGTCGGATCGACATCCTTATCACCTACTCCAACCGGCGAAGCAGCGAAGCCCTGCGGCAGGTCAACACCACCTTCCTGACCGCCTTCTGGCTGACCATTGTGGCGATCGCCATAGGTGTGTTCGGCGTATTCGGCACCGTCATCTGGGTCGGCCGCAACATCAGCGCGCCAATCCGCCGCGTGAGCCAGGCGATGCGTCGGCTGAATGCGGGCGATGCGTCGGCGATTGTCGTCGAGGAGCGCGAGCGCTACGACGAGATCGGCGCGCTCATCGATGCGGCCAAGGGCTACCGCGAGAGCCTCGTCCGCGGCCCGCGCCCTCGCTTTGGCGGGAGAACAGGACCGGCAGCGGTTCTTTTCGGCCGTCGACAACATGCCGATCGGGCTGGTCATGTTCGATGCCGAACAGAAGCTGATCGTCGCCAATACGCGCTATGCGGAGATCTACAGGTTGCCGCCGGAGCTGGCGAAGCCGGGAACGCCGCTGAAGGCGATCATGGAGCACCGCATCCACATCGGCCACTATCCCGGCAACGACCCGAAGGAATATGCCGACTATATCGCGGATATCGCCGCCGGCGGCCGGCCCTTCAAGGATGTCATCCAGTTTCACGATGGCCGCATCATCAGCATGTTCTACAAGCCGATGGAGGGCGGCGGCTGGGTGTCGACCCATGAGGATATCACCGACCGGCGCAAGGCCGAGGCGAAGATCGCCCATATGACCTATCACGACGCGCTGACCGACCTGCCCAACCGTATCCTGCTCGGCGAACGCGTCGAGGATGCGCTGGTGCGCGTCGGCCGCACCGGTCAGGTGGCGCTCCTCTGTCTCGATCTGGACCACTTCAAGGACGTCAACGAGACGCTGGGGCACGCGATCGGCGATGCCCTGCTGATGGCGACTGCCAAGCGTCTGATGACCGCCGTGCGCGACGGCGACACGGTGGCGCGTCTGGGCGGCGACGAATTCACCATCATGCAGGTCGGGGCGGAGCAGCCGCAAGGCGCTCGGGTTCTTGCTCAACGCGTGATCGACGTCATCAGCGAGCCCTACCAGCTGGAGGGGCATGAGGTGATCACCAGCGTAAGCATCGGCATCGCGCTGGCGCCGACCGACGCCACCGACGCCGCCGGACTGGCCAAGGCCGGCGACATGGCTCTCTATCGTGCCAAGGCCGACGGGCGCGGAATCTACCGCTTTTTCGAGCCTGAGATGGACGCCCAGATGCAGACCCGGCGCACGCTCGAATTCGATCTGCGCCGGGCCATCGAGACGGAGCAGTTCGAGCTGTTCTATCAGCCGCAGTTCAACCTGGAGACCAATGCGATCAGCGGCTTCGAGGCATTGCTCCGCTGGTCCCACCCGGAACGCGGTCTGGTCTACCCGGACGAGTTCATTGCGCTTGCCGAAGAGTCCGGCCTGATCGTGCCGATTGGCGAATGGGTGCTGAAGCAGGCCTGTCGTGACGCGGTGAAGTGGTCGTCTCCGGTCAAGGTGGCGGTCAATCTTTCGCCGGCGCAATTCCGCAGCGTCAACCTGATGCAGTCGGTGATCGCGGCGCTGGCCGGTTCGGGCATGGCGGCGAGCCGGCTCGAGCTGGAAATCACCGAATTGACGCTGCTTGCCGACAGCGAAGCGACACTGACGATACTGCATCGGCTGCGCGCCATGGGCGTGCGCATCTCCATGGACGATTTCGGCACCGGCTATTCGTCGCTGAGCTATCTGCAGAGCTTCCCCTTCGACAAGATCAAGATCGACCGGCGCTTCATCACCGACATCAACACCGACGGCAGCTCGCTGGCGATCATCCGCGCCGTCACCGGCCTGTGCGACAGCCTCGGCATCGTCACCACCGCCGAGGGCGTGGAGACGCGCGAGCAGTTCGACCGGGTCAAGGCCGAAGGCTGCACCGAAGTGCAGGGCTTCCTTACCGGCCGGCCGATGCCGCTGAGGGAAGCGCTGGCCCTGATGGAGCGGCCGGGCACCAAGGCGTCGGCTGCATAAGCAGCCGGGGCATTGCGGTGGCGGCGGCGGCGCGTCCATTATGGGCGGCCTCTCTGAACCCCGACCGGACTGCCTGCCATGCTTCCCTCTCGCTACTGGGCCGAAATGACCACCCGCGACTTCGCGGACAGCGATACCTCAGGCTGGATCGCCGTGCTGCCGGTGGCAGCGATCGAACAACACGGACCCCACCTGCCGGTCTATACCGACACCTGCATCGCCGAAGGCATGGTGCGGCGGTCGATCGAGCTTCTGCCTGACGAGCTGCCGGTGACCTTTCTGCCGGTTCAGGCCATCGGCAAGTCGAACGAGCACATCTCCTCGCCGGGCACGGTGACCGCGAGTTGGGAGACGGCGACCAAGCTGTGGCTGGAGATCGGCGACAGCGTCAAGCGCGCCGGCATCGAGAAGCTGATCCTCATCAATTCGCACGGCGGCAACGTGCCGATGGTCGACATCGTGGCGCGCGAATTGCGCGTGCGTCACGACATGCTGGTGGTGGCGACGGCGTGGTCGCGCTTCGGTCTGCCCGAGGGCGTGACGGCGCCGGAGGAATTGCTCTACGGCATTCACGGCGGCGACGTGGAGACCTCGATCATGCTGCATTTCAGGGCCGACCTGGTGCGCATGGACAATGCCAAGGACTTCCGCTCGAACCAGCTTGCCTTCATCGACGAATTCAAGCACCTGCGTGGCCACGGGCCGGTGCAGTTCGGTTGGAAGGCGCAGGACCTCAATCCGGAAGGCGCGCTCGGTAATGCCGCCATGGCAACCGCCGACAAGGGCAGGGCGGTGGTCGATCATCAGGCGGCGGCCTTCGCCGAATTGTGCCGCGACGTCCACAGCTTCGACGTCAAGCGCCTATGGACGCCGTAGCTGCGCAGCGGCTCGCCGGGCTCAGGGCCGACCTTGCCGGCATCGCCGTCGCCGACGATGCGGCAACGCTGAAGCTGAAGAGCCGCGACTTCTTCTGGTTCTCGCCGATCCTCAAGCCCCTGCTCGAAGACAGGCGCGCCGATCTCGTCGCAGCGCCGCGCAGCAAGGACGAAGTCAAGCGCATCGCCGCGGCCTGCGCCCGGCATCGCGTGCCGCTGACGGTGCGCGGTGGCGGCACCGGCAATTACGGTCAGGCGGTGCCGCTCGACGGCGGCGTCGTGCTCGACATGACCGGCCTCGACCGGGTGGTCGGCTTTGCGCCGGGGGCGGGGCGTTTCGAGGCCGGTGCGCGCTTGCTCGACATCGACCAGGCGCTGCGCGACCGCCATGCGGCACAGGGCCGATGGGAGCTGCGCTTCCACCCCTCGACCCGCAAGCAGGCGACTATCGGCGGCTTTATCGCCGGCGGCGCGGCTGGCTGCGGCTCGTGCACCTGGGGCCAGATCGCCGATCCCGGCGCGGTGCTTGCCGTCGAGGTGGTGACGGTGGAGGAGGAGCCGCGGGTCATCGAACTGACCGGGCGCGACATCCTCAAGGTGCTGCACGCCTATGGCGTCAACGGCATCATCACCGAAGTCGCGGTGCCGCTGGCGCCGTGGCAGCCGTGGGCGGAGCGTGTCGTCGTCTTCCCGACGCTTCGTTCGGCGGTGCGGTTCGGCTACGCGCTGGCCGCCGCCGAAGGCATCGCCAAGAAGGAGATCGGCGTCTTCGATGCCGCGATCCCGCCAATGCTGAAACGGCTGGCGCCGCTGGTGCCGCAAGGCCATGCCATGGCGATCGTCATGGTGGCTGAAGCGCAGGCGCCGGTGCTGGCTGAGATGGTCGCCGATCACGGCGGGAGCATCGTCCATGAACGCGGCGCGGCGGCAGCGGAGGACGCCGCCTTCGACGGCAAGGGGTCGATGCCGCCGCTTTACGAATACACCTGGAACCACACCACGCTGCATGCGCTGAAGATCGATCCGACCATCACCTATCTGCAGATCCGCCTTCCCGAAGGGCGGGAGATGGAGGCGGCCGAAGAGATGGAGCGCGCCTTTGCCGGCGAATTGCTGCTTCATCTCGAATTCCAGCGGCGCGGGGGCCGTGTCTTCGTGTCGAGCCTGCCGATCCTGCGCTATCGCTCCGCGGCGCGTCTGCAGGAGGTGATCCGCGCGGTGGAGGCGATCGGCGGTGCCGTCTCCGACCCGCACAGCTATGTGCTCGACAATGCCGGATGGAAACGCACCGACGCCCCGCAGCCGGAATTCAAGAGCCTTGCCGATCCCCATGGGCTGATGAATCCCGGCAAATTGAAAGCTTGGCCGCCGGCATAGCCGTATTGCGTCGCGGGTGGTTGCTCTCAATCGGCGCGCGGTGGATGCTTTTGCCTGATACGGAGGGAGGACCACGATGAGCAAGACCATCGTCGTTACCGGCGGCAGCCGGGGCATCGGTGCTGCCACGGTGCGGCTGGCTGCGGCGCGCGGCTGGTCGGTCGGCTTCAGCTATCTGTCGAACAGCAAGGCGGCCGACGAAACGGCTGCAGCGGCGGTCGCGGCGGGTGGCAGGGCACTGGCGGTCAGGGGCGATGTCGCCAGGGAGGAGGACGTCATCCGCCTGTTCGACGCGACGGCCGAGGCGTTCGGGCCGATCGCCGGCGTGGTCAACAATGCCGGCGTGGTCCTGGGGCCGCCCGGTCCGCTTGCCGATATTTCGACCGAGCGGCTGATGATGGTCATTGCGATCAACCTGCTCGGCGCCATGCTGGTGGCGCGCGAAGGCATGCGGCGCATGGCGACCGACCGGGGCGGGGCAGGCGGCGCGATCGTCAACGTCTCGTCGGCGGCAGCGCGCCTCGGTGGGGCGGGTGAATATGTCGACTATGCCGCCAGCAAGGGCGCGCTCGATACGCTGACCATCGGGTTGGCGAAGGAAGGCGGTCCGTCCGGCGTGCGCGTCAACGCGGTCAGGCCCGGGCTGATCGAGACGGACATCCACGCCAGCGGCGGGCAGCCGGGCCGCGCCGAACGGCTGGGCACCGAGACGCCGCTCGGCCGTGCCGGCCGTGCCGAGGAAGTCGCCGAAGCCATCGTCTGGCTGCTCTCGGATGCATCCTCTTATGTGAACGGCGCCCTGTTCGATGTGACGGGCGGCCGGTAATCATGGTTCTTGCTGCGCGATTTTGTCGCTGACCGATTCCGTGCAATGTTGCGCCCCCCAAAGTGCTTTTCAAACCGGCCACTCAATCCGCCAGTGAACGATCAGACCCCATGAAACCTGTGACATTGATCCTGACGGTGGCGATGCTCGCCGCCGGTGCGGCTGCGGCCGCCCAAGCCAAGGACCTCGCCTTCTGCGCGGCGCAGAACCCGGAAGGCTTCGATCCGGCTCCGCACATCACCGGCGCGACCTTCGACGCGTCCTCGCAGGCGCTCTACAACCGGCTGGTCGAGTTCGCCCCCGGCACGACTCGGCCGGCGCCGGGCCTGGCTGAAGGCTGGGACGTGTCCGAGAACGGGCTCGAATACACCTTTCATCTGCGCCAGGGCATCAAGTTCCATTCGACCTATTTCTTCACGCCGAGCCGCGACCTCAACGCCGACGATGTCGTGTTCAGCCTCAGGCGGCAGATGGATCGCAAGGACCCCTATTACGACTATGCCGGCGGCATCTGGCCCTATTTCGACGGCATGGCGATGCCGACGCTGATCGATTCGATCGACAAGGTCGATGAGCAGACCGTGCGCATCAAGCTGGCCCGCCCCGACCCGGCGATCCTCGGCGACCTTGCCATGGATTTCGCTTCGATCCTTTCGGAGGAATATGCCGCCCAACTGCTCAAGGCGAAGAAGCCGCAGGACCTCGACCGCCTGCCGATCGGCACCGGGCCGTTCCAGTTTGTCGGCTATCAGCCCGACGTGCGCATCAACTACCGGGCCAATCCCGACTACTGGCGCGGCAAGCCGGCGATCGACCGCCTGTCGTTCCTCATCAATCCCGATCCGCTTGCCCGCGCCAGGATGATGACCGCCGGGCAATGCCAGGTAATGGCCGATCCGACGCCCGACATCGTTGCCAGGCTGAAGAGCGATCCCGACATCGACGTGATGCAGACCCAGGCCACCGACGTCGCCTATCTCGCCTACAACACCCAGCAGAAGCCGTTCGACGACAAGCGCGTGCGCAAGGCTCTGAACCAGGCGATCGACCGCCGCGCGCTGGTCGATGCCATCTATGGCGGTGATGCCTCGGTGGCGGACAGCCCGCTGCCGGTCAGCATGTGGTCGCATGTCGGCGTCATTCCCGACGGCGCGGCCGACCCGCAAGCCGCCAAGGCGGCGCTGGCGGATGCCGGGGTCAAGGATCTGAAGATGAAGATCTGGGTGCCGCCGGTCAGCCGTGCCTACGACCCGGATCCGAAGCGCATGGCGGAGATGATCAAGGCGGATCTCGCCAAGGCCGGCGTCACCGCAGACATCGTCAGCGACAGTCTCGGCGCCTTCATCAAGAAGACGGCGGCGCCCGACCGGGACGGAGCGGTGCTGTTCGGATGGACCAGCGACAACGGCGATCCCGACAACTTCCTCGGTGCGCTGCTCGGCTGCGACACCGTGGGCATCTCCAATCGTGCCGAGTGGTGCAATCGCGATTTCGACAAGGCGGTGCTTGACGCGCGCAAGGCGGCCGACCCCGGCGAGCGGGTGAAGCTTTATGAGACGGCGCAGCACGTATTCGCCGCCGACGAACCGTGGCTGACCATCGCCCACACCAAGGTCAGCGTGCCGGTTGCCAAGACGGTCAAGAACTACGTGGTCGATCCGCTCGGACATCACGACTTCGAGAGCGTCAATGTCGAATAGCCGCGGGTGACGGTCGCTCGCTAAGTCGCGGGAAAATAATCACTTTCTTTTGCGTCAGCATGGCTGTCGCATTTTCGCGCGGATGCCCCCTTGCAATCGCGGCGCGCCTCGGCTCGATTAGCGCCAACCCTTTCGGAACCATCGCATAAGCGAGACCGGATCGGGACTGTTCAGTGCCGCCCGCTGGCGGCTCTCAGGAGGGACAGAATGATGAAGAAGGTGACCAAGCTTCTCTTGGCAACCGCGTTCGCCGCCGCTTTTAGCGGCGCCGCGAGCGCCAAAACGCTTGTCTATTGTTCGGAAGGCAGCCCGGCGGGTTTCGACCCGGGCCTCTACACGGCGGGCACCGATTTCGATGCCTCGTCCAAGCCGGTCTACAACCGGCTCGTCGAATTCGAGCGCGGCACGACCAACGTGATCCCGGGCTTGGCGGAGAAGTGGGACGTTTCGCCTGACGGGTTGGTCTACACCTTCCACCTGCGTCATGGCGTGAAGTTCCAGACCACCGACTACTTCACCCCGACGCGCGATTTCAACGCCGACGATGTGGTGTTCTCCTTCGAGCGCATGCTCGACAAGAAGAACCCCTACTACGACTACGCCGGCGGCCAGTACGACTACTTCGTCGGCATGGGCATGCCGGACGCGATCAAGAGCGTCGAGAAGGTCGACGACTACACCGTGAAGTTCACGCTGAACGCGCCGAACGCGCCGTTCATCGCGGACCTGGCGATGGATTTCGCCTCGATCATGTCGAAGGAATACACCGACAAGCTGCTCGCCGACGGGCATCCCGAGATGCTCAATCAGCAGCCGGTCGGCACCGGCCCGTTCACCTTCGTCGCCTATCAGAAGGACGCGGTCATCCGCTTCAAGGCCAACCCCGACTACTGGGACGGCAAGCAGGCGATCGACGATCTGGTCTTTGCCATCACGCCTGACGCATCGGTGCGTCTGCAGAAGCTGAAGGCCGGCGAGTGCCAGATCATGGCCTATCCGAATCCGGCGGACATCGCGGGGCTGAAGAGCGACGCGAGCCTGACCGTCATGCAGCAGCCGGGCCTCAACATCGCCTATCTCGGCTACAACACGACCGAAGCGCCGTTCGACAATGCGAAGGTGCGCAAGGCGTTGAACATGGCGATCAACAAGAAGGCGATCATCGACGCCGTCTATCAGGGCACCGGCCAGGTTGCCGTCAACCCGATCCCGCCGACCATGTGGTCCTACGACAAGGCGATCAAGGACGACCCATACGATCCGGAAGCGGCCAAGAAGATGCTGGCCGAAGCGGGCGTCAAGAACCTGGAGATGAAGATCTGGGCGATGCCCGTGCAGCGGCCCTACATGCCGAACGCGAAGCGTACGGCTGAGCTGATGCAGGCCGACCTCGCCAAGATCGGCGTCAAGGTCACCATCGTCCAGCACGAGTGGGCGGAGTACCTGAAGCTTGCCGGCGATCCCAAGCACGACGGTGCGGTGATCCTCGGCTGGACCGGCGACAACGGCGATCCGGACAACTTCATGGCCGTCCTGCTTGGCTGCGACAGCGTTGGCACCACCAACAACGTCTCGGCCTGGTGCTACAAGCCCTACGACGATCTGATGAAGAAGGCCGTGCAGACCTCCGATCAGGCGGAACGCGCCAAGCTCTATGAGCAGGCCCAGGTCATCTTCAAGGAGCAGGCCCCCTGGCTGACCATCGCGCATTCGCTGGTTACGATGCCGATGAGCAAGTCGGTCCTCAACTACAAGATGGACCCGCTCGGTTCGCACCGCTTCGACGGTGTTGATATCGCTGGCAATTAGTCTCGCCAGACGAAAACGATATGGCGCCGGGCAGCTTGCCCGGCGCCGTCCGGCCTTTTCCCGACATCGCCGTGCCCGCTGCAGCTTGTACGTCCTGTCGTGAAGTGCCATGACGGGTCGGGCGACCGGATAGGGATATGCTGGGGTTCTTCATACGACGTATCGGATTGCTGATTCCGACATTCATCGGCGTCAGTTTTGTCGCGTTCGCCTTTGTGCGCGTGTTGCCGGGCGACCCGGTGCTGCTGCTCGCCGGCGAGCACGGACTGCAGCCGGAGCGCTATGCCGAACTGCTCCACCAATACGGCTTCGACCTGCCGATCTGGCAGCAATATCTGGTCTATCTCGGCCAGCTCGTGCACGGCAATTTCGGCATCTCGATCGTCACCAAACGGCCGGTCATCAGCGAGTTCTTCACGCTGTTCCCGGCCACGCTCGAGCTGTCGATCTGCGCCATCATCATCGCCGTCTTCGTGGGTGTGCCGGCCGGCGTCGTGGCGGCGGTCAGGCGCGGCAAGACCATCGATCACGTCACCATGGGCGCCGCGCTGGTCGGCTATTCGATGCCGATCTTCTGGTGGGCGCTGCTGCTCATCATTGTGTTTTCCGGCTGGCTGCACTGGACGCCGGTCTCGGGGCGCATTTCGCTCATGTATTTCTTCAAGCCGGTCACCGGCTTCATGTTGATCGACAGCCTGCTCTCCGGGCAGAAGGGCGCCTTCCAGTCGGCGGTGTCGCACCTGATCCTGCCTTCGATCGTGCTGTCGACCATTCCGCTGGCAGTGATCGCGCGGCAGACGCGCTCGGCCATGCTCGAAGTGCTCGGCGACGACTATGTGCGCACGGCGCGCGCCAAGGGCCTGCCGCCGTGGCGGGTCGTCGGCGTGCATGCGCTGCGCAACGCCCTCATCCCGGTGGTCACCACGATCGGCCTGCAGGTCGGCGTGCTGATGGCCGGCGCTATCCTCACCGAGACCATCTTCTCCTGGCCGGGGGTCGGCAAGTGGATGGTCGATTCGATCTTCCGGCGCGACTATCCGGTGGTCCAGGGCGGCCTGCTGCTCATCGCCGTCATCGTGATGCTGGTCAATCTGACGGTCGATGTCGTCTACAGCATCGTCAACCCGCGCATCAGGCATGTGAGGTAGACGATGGCGGAGACAACATTCCCGACCGAGGAACGCGGGCCCGAGAACGAGGAGGCCGGCCCCGAGACGCTGCATCCGGCGCCGCTCAAGGAAATCTGGCAGTACTTCACCGAGAACCGTGGTGCGGTGATCGGTCTGGTGGTCCTGGGCACCATCGTGCTGGCGGCGGTCTTCGCCCATTTCGTCGCGCCGCACGGGCCCGACGAGCTGTTTGGCGACAACTTGCTGACGCCGCCGGTGTGGGAACCGGGCGGCTCGTGGCAGTTCATCCTGGGGACCGACGCAATCGGTCGCGATATGCTGTCGCGCCTTATCTTCGGGGCGCGCTATTCGCTGTTCATCGGCATCGTGGTGGTGGCGTTCGCCCTGGTCGGCGGCATCGTCATCGGCCTCATCGCCGGCTTCATGCGCGGCGCCGTCGATGTCGTCATCATGCGCGTGATGGACGTCATCCTGGCTTTCCCGAGCCTGCTCTTGGCCCTGGTGCTGGTGGCGATCCTCGGCCCCGGCCTGCTCAACGCCATGATCGCCATCGCCATCTCCTACCAGCCGCACTTCGTCCGCCTGACCCGGGCTTCGGTGATGACCGAGCGCTCGAAGGACTATGTGACGGCGGTGCGCATCGCCGGTGCCGGGCCGTTGCGCCTGATGTTCCTGACCATCCTGCCGAACTGCGTGGCGCCGCTGATCGTGCAGGCGACGCTGTCCTTCTCCAACGCCATCCTCGACGCCGCGGCGCTCGGCTTCCTCGGCATGGGCGCCCAGCCGCCGACGCCGGAATGGGGCACGATGCTGGCCGATGCGCGCGAGTTCATCCTCAGGGCATGGTGGGTGGTGACCTTCCCCGGCCTCGCCATCCTCGCCACGGTGCTTGCCATCAACCTGATCGGCGACGGTCTGCGCGATGCGCTCGATCCCAAGCTGAGGCGGAGCTGACATGCCCATCCTCGAGATCCGCAACCTGACCGTCGAATTCGCCACCAGCAATGGCGCCTTCCGCGCCGTCGACAGAGTGTCGTTGACCGTCGATGTCGGCGAGGTGCAGGCGATCGTCGGCGAATCCGGCTCGGGCAAGTCGGTGGCCATGCTGGCGGTCATGGGCCTGTTGCCGTGGACCGCCACGGTCACCGCCGATCGCCTTGCTTTCGACGGCAACGACCTGACGGCGATGACGCCGCGCCAGCGGCGCTCGATCATCGGCAAGGAAATGGCGATGATCTTCCAGGAGCCGATGACCAGCCTCAATCCGTGCTTTACCATCGGCTATCAGCTCGGCGAGGCGCTGAAGTTCCATCTCGGCCTCAACAAGGCCGAGCGCCGCCGCCGCTCGATCGAACTGCTCAACGCGGTCGGCATTCCCGAGCCGGAACACAGGCTGAGGGCGTTCCCGCACCTGCTTTCCGGCGGCATGAACCAGCGGGTGATGATCGCCATGGCGCTCGCCTGCAATCCAAAGCTGCTGATCGCCGACGAGCCGACCACGGCGCTCGACGTGACCATCCAGGCGCAGATCCTCGACCTGCTGGTCGACCTTCAGAAGAAGACCGGCATGGCGCTGATCCTGATCACCCACGATATGGGCGTGGTGGCGGAGACCGCCGAGCGGGTGGCGGTGTTCTATGCCGGGCAGAAGGTCGAGGAGCAGAAGGTCGGCGAGCTGTTCGCCGACCCGCACCATCCCTATACCGCGGCGCTGCTGGCCTCGCTGCCGGAACGTGCCGACGGGCGCACGTTGCCGTCGATCGGCGGCGTCGTGCCCGGCCTCTACGACCGGCCGAGCGGCTGCCTGTTCTCGCCGCGCTGCCAGTTCGCCACCAGCCGCTGCCACGAGAAGGTCCCGGCGCAGCAGGGCGCCAAGGCCGGCTTCGCGCTGTGCCACTATCCGCTCGCCCAAGGCCGACCGGTCGGCCATCCGGGGCCGGTCGCCGAGGCGGTGGCATGAGCGCGGCGGCCGATACGGGCCTGGTGTTGCAGGCCGACAACCTCGCCCAGTACTATCGGGTGAAGCGCGGACCGCTGACGCAGCCGCTGACGCTCAAGGCGGTCGACGGCGTCAGCTTCACGCTCTCGGCGGGCAAGACGCTGGCGGTGGTCGGCGAATTGGGCTGCGGCAAGTCCACGCTGGCGCGCATGATTGCCATGATCGAGCCGCCGACGGCGGGAACCTTCGCCATCGACGGACGGCTGATCGCGAGCAAGGACCGGCAGACGCTCGCCGCCATGCGCGCCCATGTACAGATGGTCTTCCAGGACCCCTACGGCTCGCTCAATCCGCGCCAGAAGGTGGGCTCGATCCTGGAGGAGCCGCTGGTCATCAACCGCAAGGAGATGTCGCGCGCCGACCGGCGCCATGCGGCCGTCGAGATGATGCGGCGGGTGGGTCTGAGGCCGGAGCACTACGACCGCTACCCGCACATGTTCTCCGGCGGCCAGCGCCAGCGCATCGCCATCGCCCGCGCCCTGATGCTCAATCCGCGCATCCTGGTGCTCGACGAGCCGGTATCGGCGCTCGATCTGTCGGTGCAGGCGCAGGTGCTCAACATCCTGGTCGAGCTGCAGCAGACGCTGGGCCTGGCCTATCTGTTCATCAGCCACGGCCTGTCGGTGGTGCGCCACATGGCCGACGAGGTGATGGTCATGTATCTCGGCCGGCCGGTCGAATACGGGCCGCGTGACGCCATCTTCGACAATCCGATGCACCCCTATACGCGGGCGCTGCTTTCGGCGACGCCGGTCGCCGATCCGGAGCGGCGGCACGAGCGCATCCGCCTGGAAGGCGAGTTGCCCTCGCCGATCGCGCCGCCGGCGGGCTGTGCATTTCACCCGCGCTGCCGCTACGCTTTCGATCGGTGCAGGAAGGACCGGCCGGGGCTCGAGGCGAAAGGCGATGCTGAGGTCGCCTGCTGGGCGGTCGACAGTGAAGGGACGCTGGCCGAGCGCGAAGCGCCGGCGCTCGCCTGAGATCTATCGCGCCTGACGGCGCGTCCCCGACAGCGTCGCCAGAACCACCCCGCCGATGGTCAGCAGCGTGCCGACCAGGTGGTAGCCGTGGACGGCTTCGCCGAGGAAGATGGCAGCCATGGCGACGCCGGCGACCGGCAGGAAATAGAGCGCCATGCCGGTGCGCATGGCGCCGACCTCGCGCACCAGCCACTGATAGGCAAGGAAGGCCAGCACCGAGGGAAAGACAGCGATGGCGGCGACGGCGACCCAGCCGCTTGTCGTCGCCGGCAGAAAGCCGTGGATTGACCCTTCGAACAGCCATGGCGGCGTAAGCACCAGCGTGCCGCTCAAGGCGATGGCGGCAAAGAGCAGGCGGCCGGGCAGGGCCTGCAGGCGCCGGTCGTGCAGCAGGATCGAGTAGATCGCCCAGGAGACGGCGGCGGCAAGGATCACGACGTCGCCCGGATTGAAGCTCAGTCCGGCAAGACTGGCGATATCGCCGTGCGAGACGATGACCGCAACGCCGAAGGTGGCCAGTGCGATACCCGCGAACTGCAGTAGCGAGAAAGGCCGGCGGCCGAGGGCCATCTCAAGGAGCACGATGAAGGCGGGCGAGGTGGTGTAGATCAGCGTGCCGTTGGTCGCCGTGGTATGGCGCAGGCCGACATAGACGCCGGCGCCACAAATCACCATGCCGAGAACGCCGAGCAGCAGCAGCAGCGGCACCGCGCGCAACAGCTCGCGGGCGTGGCGGCTGAGCGCGCCGGCGACGATCGGCACCATGATCAGGGTGGCGATCAGCCAGCGCCAGAAGGCCAGCGTGAAGGGCTCGATGGTGGCAACGGCGGCGCGGCCGATGACCAGGTTCGAGGCGAACATGACCGGCATGAGGACGAGGACGACGGCGGTCCACGCCGGGCTGGTGCGCGTATCGGTGGTTGGCGGCAAGGCGGTGGCGGCTCGCTGGGATCCCCGACAGCCGCGGGCGCGGCTGCCGAGGAGGGCAATAGGCGAAGTCGATCCTTGCGCCTAGGAGAAATTCAGGCAGTTGCCGCGAAAGCGGGATGGAAGGCGACCTTGCCTTCGGGAACCGCCTTGCCGAGGGGCAGGATCATGAACACCTCCGGCGGCACGCCTTCCAGTGTCAGCCGCGGCTCGTTGTGGAAACCGAAGCGCTGGTACCAGGCGGGATCGCCGACCAGCATGCAACCGCCGGCGCCGAGGTGATGCAGACGACCGAGGCCTTCCTCCATGAGGGCGCTGCCGATACCGGAACGCTGGCGCTCGGGCGCAACGCAGATGGGACCGCAGCCGTACCAGTCGCTGGCTTGGCCGTCGATCTTGACGGGCGAGAAGGCAGCCTGGCCGACGATATGGCCGGACTCCTCGGCGACCAGGGACACCGCCAACGCGTCGGCGCGGCGCAGCGCCGCCATGATGAAGGTTTCGGTCTGCTGGCTGTAGGGCATGTCACGGAACGCGGCCGCGATCACCGTTTCGATGGCCGCTTCATCCGATGGTGCTTCGTCGCGGATGAGCATCAGAACACCTCACAGTGTTGGTTAGGCGACGCTCGCGCCACGCGCCGCCAGATCCTGTGCAAAAGTCTCGAGTAGCCGGTCGAAGGATTTGGCCAGGTCGAGCTTGAGGCGAAAGGCGCCCATGGCGTCGAGCGAAACGAAGCCGTGAATGATGGCGCGCAAGCCTCGCGTCGCATGGAGCGCATCGTCGCCCTTCACCCCGTAGCCGGCGAGCACCGCCAGCACGACGCCGATCAGCGTCTCGCCGGCTGCGGCGATGTCATTCTCACCCGGTCTGGCGGCGCGTACCGATGCGGCATAGAGCCCCGGGTGGTCGCGGGCGAACTGCCAATAGGCACGGGCGAAGGCGAAGAGCGCCGCATCGCGTGCCTTGCCGACAGTGGCGCGCTGGCAGCGGGCTGTGGCTTCCTCGAGACCGCGCAGCGCCAGGCCGCGATGAATGGCGTCGAGCCCGTCGACATGCTTGTAGAGCGAGGGTGGGCGGACGCCGAACGTACCGGCGAGGCGGGCCAGCGTCACCGCCGGCAGTCCATCCGCGTCGGCGATCTTTGCAGCCGCATCGAGCACGAGGTCGGAGGTGAGGCCGGCGCGGGGCATCAGCGTGCCGTCACCCGCGCCAGGAAATCGAGGATGGCCGGTGCGGTCACCTCGGGCATTTCGGCATGGGGATAGTGGCCGGCACCCTCGATCATGGCGACTGTGCCCTTGACCAGCCCGGCCATGGCGGCGGCCTCGCCGGCAGGATCGTCGAAATCGGGATCGCTGGAACCCATGACCACCAAAGCGGGAGCGCGGATGGCGCCGAGGCGCGCTTCGACATCGTCGCGGCCGGTGCGCATCATCGCCTGCAGCGCGGCCATGCGGCCGGGCTCTCTCAAGCTGGCGACGAGTCGGGCCTTGTAGCTGTCGAAGTCGGCGGGCTTCCGGGTCGGATAGAGCGAGGCGTAGTACGCACCCCAGGCGGCCGGCGCCCAGGGGCCGACGAAGGCGGTGTGCATGACCGCCCTGAAGAGCGCCGCCTTCCACCAGCTGATCGGCACATTGCGCGCGAAGGGATCGATCAGCACCAGACCGGCGATGCGGTCGGGCGCCTCGGCTGCGGCCCATGCGGCAGAGCCGCCGGAGATTGAATTGCCGATGAGGACCGCGGGGCCGGCGTCGAGATCGGCGGCCAGCGCCAGCATGTCGCTGCCCTGCGCCGCGCACGTGTGGTCGTCCCAGCCAACCGAGGAGCGGCCGTGGCCGCGCAGGTCCATGGTCACGGCGCGATAGCCGGCGGCAACGAGTTTCGGCGCAAGGAAGCGGTATTCCTGCCTGAGATCGCCGAAGCCCGGCGCCATGACGACCAGCGGTCCGCTGCCCTGGTCGCTATAGGCGATGCGTCCGCCGGGGCGGTCGAGGAAATGGTCCTCGATCGGGCGCGCCGCTGCCGGGCTGCCGGCGCCGGCCGCGTGAAGGTCGGGCGCGAGGGCGAACGCGGTGCGGGCGGAGGAGGTGGAGACTGTGGCGGTCATCGGGCTCATCCTTCTTCTGGGTACGAACAGTAGCTAATTAGCTAATGATCAGTATCTATCAGAGTCAAGGCATGAGGAGGAAAATTTCCCAAGGGCCAAATATATTGACACCATGGTACCAAGATAGTATCGAGACTGCATGAAAGCGATCGAACGGGTCCAGACCGGGCTGCGCCTGGAAAAACGCATTCTCAAAGTGCTCAAGGGCCTTGCCGAGCTGCTGGAGATTCCGGTGGCCGAACTGGTCGAGGGGCTGGCGCTGCACGCCTTCGAGGGCAAGGCGCCGCCCTTCTCGCCCGAGATGCTCGCCAAGATCGAAGGGCTGAAGACGGTCTATGAGCTCGATCTGACCGCCGCCGACAGCCACAACCTGACCGAAGGAGATACGCCATGAAGGTCGTCCCGCCGAAGCGGGTCAGCCGCAGCTACAGCCAGTCGCTCAAGGGGCCGCCGGAAGCGGTCTTCCCGCTGCTCTGCCCGGTGCGCGAGGTCGACTGGCTGGAGGATTGGGACCCGTCACTGGTGGTGAGCAATTCCGGCGTCGCCGAGGAAGACTGCGTCTTCATCACCGCGTCGGAGGACGGCGACACGCACTGGTACGTCACCGACTACGAACCGGAGAAAGGCTTCATCGCCTTCGTCCGCTTCACGCCCGGGCTGACGGCGACCCGCCTGTCGATCCAGGTCGATGAAGCGCCGGAAGGCGCCAATGCACGCATCACCTTCACCCATACCAGCCTCGGCGAGAAGGGCGATGCCTTTGTCGACGGTTTCACCGAAGCCGCCTATGCCGAATTCATGCAGGATTGGGAAAGGCGGATGAACCACTACCTGACCACGGGCACCTGCCTGCGGTCGTGAGGCGCCGGGCGCGTCGTGCTAGCCGTCGGCCTGCGGCAGGTCGTGGTCCCAGGGCGCATCGCGCCAGCGCGCGGCGAGAAAGTCGATCAGGGTGCGGACCTTGGCCGCCGGCTGGCGGCCGCCGGGATATACCGCATGGGCGGCGCCGACGCGCGGCATGGGTTCGTCGAGGGTGAGCGGGACCAGCCGGCCGGCGCGGATGTCGTCGGCGAGGATGAAGGTTGGCTGGTAGATCAGGCCTTGGCCGGCAATGGCGGCTTCGCGCAGCGCGTCGCCGTTGTTGGCGATGAGCGTGCCGCGCACGGGCACGGCGATCGACCCGTCGCCGCCGAAGATCCAGCGGCCGGCATTGGCGGGCGTCGGCAGCGTGTAGCCGAGGCAGTTGTGATCGGCGAGGTCGGCGATCGTCGTCGGTGTGCCGTGGGCGGCGAGATAGGCCGGCGCGGCACACAGCGCCACGCGGATCGGCGCCAGCGCCCGGGCGATGAGGCTCGAATCGCGCAAGGTCCCCAGCCGGATGGCGATGTCCCAGCCCTCGTCGATCAGGTCGACGAAGCGGTCGGTGAGCGCGATGTCGATGGTGAGCGCCGGATAGAGCGCGGCGAAATCGGCGATGGCCGGCATGACCTGGCGGAGGCCGAAGGAGAGCGGCGCGTTGATCCTCAGCGTGCCGCGCGGCTCGACCACATCTTCGGCCGCCGCGGCCTCGGCCTCCTCGATCTCGGCGAGGATGCGCTCGGTCGCCTGCAGGTGGCGCTGGCCGGCTTCGGTCAGGGTGAGCTTGCGGGTGGAGCGGAAGAACAGTCGGGTGCCGAGCCGGTCCTCCAGGGCGTCGACGTGCTTGGTCGCCATGGCCGGCGACATGCCGAGCGCCCGCGCGGCGGCGGAAAAACTTCCCAAGGCGGCGACCCGGGCGAAGACCTGCATTCCGGTGATGCGGTCGAGCATGGGATTTCACACTACAGTTGGAAATCATCCTCTCATTGCGCGGGGATTATCATATCTGTGGAGCGATGTCATATGGCGCTCATGCCCGGTCGCTGACGCGACCGGCATCAGAGGAGTGGATCGCACATGAACATCAGCATCATCGGCGCCGGCAACATGGCGCGCGGTATCGGTACCCGTTTCGTCGCCGGCGGGAATTCCGTCACGGTGGCCGGCAAGGACCAGGTCAAGGCCACGGCGCTGGCCAAGGAACTCAGGGCGCGGCAAGCCCGGCGCCGAAGCCGTTGCCGCCACGATCGAAGCGGCGCTTGCCAATGAGGTCATCGTGCTGGCGATGCCCTTCGCCGCGGCGCGCGATTTCGCTGCGGCCAATGCCGCCAAGCTCGCCGGCAAGGTGGTGATCGACATCACCAACCCGCTCAACGACACCTATGACGGCCTGGCGACCGCGCCGGGCAAGAGCGCCGCGGAAGAGATCGCCAACCTGCTGCCCAAGAGCAAGGTGGTGAAGGCGTTCAACACCAATTTTGCCGGCACGCTGGTAGTCGGCGCCGTCGATGGCCACAAGCTCGATGTGCTGGTCGCCGGCGACGACGCGGCTGCCAAGAAGCGGGTCATCGACCTGGTCGAGGCCGGCGGCTTGCGCGGCATCGACGTCGGCAAGCTGGAGCGGGCGCGTCAGCTCGAGGGGCTCGCTCTGCTCGGCATCACCCTGCAAGGTCCGCTCGGCACCGGCTTCCAGAGCGCCTGGAAGCTCGTCGCCTGACGAATGTGATCGCCCGCGCCGCGCTCGCCGCGGCGCGGCGGCTCCCTATATTCTCCAAATTGCGTCTAACGGAGGGGCGGACCATGTCCGATACCAAGCTTGCAGAAAACCTGCGGAGGCGGCGGCAAGGCCGATCGATCCCGGCGTGCGCATCGGCCATGTCCACCTCAAGGTCGCCGATATCGAGCGCTCGCTCGCCTTCTATTGCGGCGTGCTCGGCTTCGAGCTGACGGCAGCGCTACGGCACGCCAGGCGGCCTTCTTCTCGGCCGGCGGCTACCACCACCATTTCGGCATCAATACCTGGGAGAGCAAGGGCGGCTCGCCGCCGCCGCGCGGCGCCACCGGGCTCTACCACACGGCCATCCTCTATCCGACGCGGGCGGCGCTCGCCGACGCGCTGCGCCGGCTGATCGCGGCGGGCTGGCCGCTCGACGGCGCCAGCGACCACGGCGTCAGCGAGGCGCTCTATCTGCGCGATCCGGACGGCAACGGCGTCGAGCTCTACTGGGACCGGCCGCGCGAGGAATGGCCGCACAACCCGGACGGTTCGCTGGCGATGAAGACCGAGTGGCTCGATCTTGAGGATCTGCTGAGCGAGCCGCCGCGCGGCCTGAGCCGGCGCAGCCGCGTCAGATCGCCGCCCTCACGAGAATTTGGGGTGCATGAGCCGCGCGTCGAGACGCTAGGGCTGCCGGATGATCCGACACGTTTATCTGACGATGCCGCGTCCGCGTCTGCGGTTGCGCCTGACCGCTGCCCTCGCTGGCCATCGCCGGGGCGCTGGCGCTTGCCGGCGTGCAACGGCGATGCCAATGCCAGGTGGCACGAAACCGACCTGACCGGCGCCATGCCGGACCTCGACTTTCACCATGACCAGCGCCGCGACCGGCAAGACGGTCACAGCGGCCGACTTCAAGGGCAAGGTGACGCTGCTCTATTTCGGCTACACCTTCTGTCCCGACGTCTGCCCGACGACGCTGTCCAACGTCGCATTGATGCTCAAGAAGCTCGGCCAACAAGGCGGACGACGTGCGGGTGCTCTTCGTCACCGTCGATCCCAACCGCGATAGCCTGCCGGTGCTGAAGGACTACACGGCGGCCTTCGCGCCGCAGATGGTCGGGCTGCGCGGCACCGCCGACCAGCTCGCCGCGCTCGCCAAGCGCTATCGCGTTGCCTATTCGGTGACGCCGGCCAAGGGCGACCAGCCCTATGCCGTCACCCACTGCTCGGCGATCTACGTCTTCGACCAGACCGGCAAGGTCCGCCTGCTGATCTCGTCGATGGCGACGGCAACGCCGGATATCGACGGCGCGGCGGCCGATCTCGCCCGGCTGGTCGATCAGGCGAACCCGCCGGGCTTCTTCCAGCGCATCCTGCAGATGATCTGAGCCGGCGGCCTACTGCCCGGTGGCGCCGCGCACGGGGAAGTCGGCGGAGAGCGTGCCGCCGTCGGCGAAGTGCAGCGTCATCGGCACCGTTCGCGCCGGGCTTCAGCGTCGCTGCCGGCTTCATGCACATCAGGTGATAGCCGCCCGGCGCGAAGCTGACGCTGCCATGGGCGGCGACAGTCGACGCTCTTCACCGGCACCATGGTTTCCTGGCCGTTGACCGTACTTGCTCTGGTGCAGCATCACCGAGCCGCATCCCGGTGAGGACGCGCCGACCAGGCTCACCGCCGCTGTCGCCGTTGTTGGCCAGCGTGAAATAGCCGGCGGCGGGGCGCGCCGGGATGATCATGCGGATATAGCCGTCGGAGAGGGTGAGATCCGCCGCGCCGGCGGCGACCGGCGGCGACAGAGCCGCCGCGGCCAGGCAGGCAAGCACCAGCACAGGCAGGATCGCCCGCCTAGCCGGTCCACGCGGCCTTGACAGTGATGCCATCGTCTTCCTCATCGATCCTCTCCAGTTCCTGTCTTTCTTCGTGAAGCCGAAAGGCGTTGAGCACCAGGAGGAGAGCGACGCCGCTCATCATCGCCGGCGGAATCCAGATGTTGGCGCCGCCGAGCTGCTGGTCGGAGATGGCGTCGATCGACGGATAGATGCGGCCGCACCAGGCGTAGAAATTGTAGATGTCGTGCGTGGAGAAGGCGATGATCGCGCCGATCAGGAGCTGCGGCGGCACGACGGCGAGCGTCATGGCGATGCGGCCGCCGAAGGAGACCCGCGCCGGCGGCTTCGACCGCGGATCGAGCACAAGCGACCAGAAGAGCAGGCCGTCGACCACCATCGACCAGTTCATCACGGCATAGAGCTGGGGGTCGATCATGGCGCGGAAATGGACGGGCGGGATCAGCCACAGGGCAACCAGGCCGACGAAGAGCAGCGAGGCGAGGAAGGGCTGCTGGATCACGCGGATCACGGCCAGCAGCGGCCGCGCATCGATGATCGGGTGCAGGAAGGCCGGCATGCCGCGCCTCAGCACCGTGCCGGGCCAGGCGAGCGCGATGAGGAACGGCCCGACATGGTGCATGACCACGTGCTGGATGCGGTTGAGGAAGAACATGTGCTCGGCGAGATACTCGAAATGGGTCTGCAGGACCGCGTAGGTGACGAGAATGCCGGCGACATAGGCGAAGCGTGCGCCACCAGGCGGGGCGCTCGTCGCGGGGCATGGCCATCAGCCCGGTGGCGTACCACCACAGCGCCGAAAACGGCGGCCAGGTACCAGCCCCAGGAAAAATCCCAGGGGCCCCAGACCGGCATCTGGGCGGCGTGATAGCGGCTCGTCCACCACAGGACCGCGCCCAGCGCGACGAGCGCCGCGCTCACCGGCCCGTCGATACGAGCGACCGCCGGGGGACGCGCGAAAGTCGCCGCCGCCGGTGCTGCGGAAGCGACACTCCCGGCGCCAGATGTGCTTGCCAGACTGTCCATGTGGCCAACATAGTTCCTAGAGACGTTCCAAAAGGTAGCGGACCGATCGTCGCGGCAACCGGGCGGCCCGGCGGCGCGCCGGACCATCCGCGCTTTGGACGCGCTTCGTTCGCGCTGTGGTCCAGCCACCTTAACAAGGCCCGCAGAAAACAAGGGTTTCGCTTAACCGGCGCGTAGGGAAAACCGGTAGTCCTAAGAAACGCCTCCGCCAGGTGCATTCTTTGCAGCCATCGCCTATATCAGCCGGCAACCAATCGAAACCGGCGGCCTTGACCCGTCGTGGAGACCTTTGATGCCCGAAACCCAGATCCCCGTCACGGTGCTCACCGGCTATCTCGGCGCCGGCAAGACCACGCTTCTTGAACCGCATCCTCAGCGAGAACCACGGCAAGAAATACGCCGTCATCGTCAACGAGTTCGGCGAGATCAACATCGACAACGACCTCATCGTCGAGAGCGACGAGGAGGTCTTCGAGATGAACAATGGCTGCGTCTGCTGCACGGTGCGCGGCGATCTGATCCGCGTCGTCGAGGGGCTGGTGAAGCGGCCCGGCGGCTTCGACGGCATCCTGGTCGAGACCACGGGGCTCGCCGACCCGGTGCCGGTGGCGCAGACCTTCTTCATGGACGATGACGTGCGCGCCCGGGCCAAGCTCGACGCCGTGGTCACCGTCGCCGACGCCAAGCACCTGACCGAGAGCCTCGCCGACAGCCCGGAGGCGCAGGAGCAGATCGGCTTTGCCGACGTGATCCTGCTCAACAAGACCGACCTGGTCGACCCGGACGAGCTTGCCAGCGTCGAGCGCAGCATCCGCGCCATGAACCCGCACGCGCTCATCCATCGCACCGAGCGCTGCGCCATTCCGCTCGATCGGGTGCTCGGCCGCGGCGCCTTCGACCTCGACCGCATCCTGACGCTCGATCCGGAATTCCTCGACGACGCCGGCCACGATCACGACCACGATCATCACCATCATGATCACGATCATGACCATGACCACGATCACCACCATCATCACCACGACATCGAGGGTTCGGGCGTCTTCTCCATATCGCTCCGCGGTGGCGACCTCGATCCGCAGAAGTTCTTCCCGTGGATCCAGCAGACCGCCCAGGAACAGGGACCGGACATATTGCGCCTCAAGGGCATCCTCGCCTTCAAGGACGATGCGGAGCGCTATGTCGTGCAGGGCGTCCACATGATCATCGAGGGCAACCACCAGCGCCCGTGGAAGGACGACGAGATCCGCCAGAGCAGGCTGGTGTTCATCGGCCGCCATCTCGACGAGAAGCTGATCCGCGCCGACTTCGAGAAATGCATGGCGTGAGCGTCGCCGCACCGGCGGCCGAGGGGGGCGAACCCTGCATCGGTGCGCGTGATTTCCGTCACTGGACTGCGACCGGGGTCGAGTACAGATTGCGGGCGCGCCCAGCCGACGGGCGCCAGACCGCTGGCTCGGGCGTTGGGAGGTTGCGATGGACCAGAAGAATCGGCTTCCGCCGGGAATGACCGGCGACGAGACCGCCGCCTTCGAGGCGGCCTATGACGCCGCGCTGGACTACCGGCTGAAGCTTCCCGAGCGTCCGCCCGGCCGCTCATCGGCCCCGACGAGGCGGAGCGACGGTTCCGCAAGCCGTTGCCGGAAGCCGGCATGCCGGCCGAGGCGGTCATCCGGCAGATGGTCCACGATGCCGAAGACGGCCTGCATCAGATGACGGCGCCGACCTTCTTCGGCTTCGTCCTCGGCGGCTCGCATCCGGCCGGCGTTGCGGCCGATTTTCTCGTCTCCGCCTGGGGGCAGAATGCAGGCACGGCTTATGAGACGCCGGCGATCACCGGCATGGAGCGTGCCGTCTGCGACTGGGTGATCGACCTGCTGTCGTTGCCGCCGGAAAGCGGTGCGGGACTCGTCACCGGCGGGACCGTGGCGAACATGGTCGGCATCATGGCCGGCCGGCACGCTCTGCTTGCCGCGCAAGACTGGAACGTCGAGGAGAAGGGACTGTTCGGAGCACCGGCATTCCCTGTCCTGATCGGCAAGGATGCCCATTCGGCTCCCTTTGCCGCCTTGCGCTACGCCGGCCTGGGCGCCGAATACCCGGTCCGGGTCGAGACGGACGGCGAAGGGCGGATCCGGGTGGATGCGTTTCGAGCGGCGCTCGACGCCTGCACGGCGCCGCCGCTCGTCATCCTCCAGGCCGGCCAGATCAATACCGGCGCATTCGATCCGTTCGCGGAACTGATCCCGCTGGTGCACGCGCGCGGCGGCTGGGTGCATGTGGATGGCGCCTTCGGCCTGTGGGTGGCGGCCGTGCCCGAGCTTCAGCACCGGCTGGCCGGCGTTGAGCAGGCCGACAGCTGGGCCGTCGATCTCCACAAATGGCTCAACGCGCCCTACGATGCGGGTGTCGTGATCGTTCGCGACCGGGCGGCGCTGGTCGCTTCAATGTCTGCGCGCGGGGCCTATCTGCCGGCAACCACCGGCCACTGGGAGCCGTCGGATTCGACGCCCGAACTGTCGCGGCGGGCGCGCGGCGTGCCGAGCTATGCGATTCTCCGCCATCTCGGCCGCTCGGGCGTGCGCGAACTGGTCGCCCGGCATTGCCGTCTGGCCGAGCGGATTGCGCATGCACTGGCGGCGGAGCCGGGACTGCATGTGCTGAACCAGATCCACTCCAACCAGGTCGCCGTCGCCTGTGGAGGCGGGCCTGACGGCGACGCACAGACCACGCGTGTGCTGGCGCGGGTCCAGGAGCGGGCAAAGGTCTATCCGACCCACGGCGTGTGGGCAGGCCGGAAGATCATTCGGGCGTCGGTGATCGGCTATGCCATGCACGAGACCGATGTCGATCTGCTCTGTTCCGAGATCATCGATGCCTGGCGTTGGTGTCAGAAGAATCCGGCTTAAATAAAGGGTTGCCTTTGTCGAGCGGGGCGGCGAGGAAGGCGGGCGCGATCGGTTTTTGCGGACTGCTCATCTGATGCCCACCATCCAGGACTTCCCCTTCGGAGCCTTCGTCGTCGAGGCAGCGTTCCTCGGCGAGACGGCGGTCTATGCTCTGGGCGACGGCACGGTGCGCCGCGTGACCGGGCCCGCGGCGGAAGGGGGGCGCGTCCACGCAGGCGCCATCCTTGCCGCGACGCCGTCGCTCGACGGCAAGCTGCTGATCACCGGCGGCGACGATGGGCTGGTTGCCGCCGTCGATGCGACGGGCAAGGCGATCAAGCTCGCCGAACGCCCACGCAAGTGGATCGACCATGTCGCCGCCGGCCCGGCTGGCGCGGTCGGCTTCGCCGCTGGCCGCCAGGCCTTTGTGCGGTTGGCGGACGGGCGCGAGCGGACCTTCGACCATGACCGCGCCGTCGGCGGCATCGCCTTTGCGCCGAAGGGCTTGCGCCTGGCGGTTGCGCGCTACGAGGGCGTGACCCTGTGGTGGGTCGGCACCGAGGCCGAGTCGACGTCGCTTGCCTGGAAGGGTGCTCATATCGGCGTCACCTTCGCGCCCGACGGACGCAACCTCGTCACCGTCATGCAGGAGAATGCCCTGCATGGCTGGCGCCTGGACGACGGTCGCGACATGGCCATGTCGGGCTATCCGGCCAAGCCCAAGTCGCTGTCCTGGTCGCTGAAGGGGCGGTTCCTGGCCTCGTCGGGGGCGAATGCCGCGATCCTGTGGCCGTTCCACTACAAGGACGGGCCGATGGGGCGGCAGCCGCTGCAACTCGGCGCGCGCGAGGAGCTGGTCACGCGTGTCGCCTGCCATCCATCCAAGGAAATCGTGGCGGTCGGCTATCGCGACGGCATGGTGCTGGCGGTGCGTTTCGCCGATTCGGAGGAAGCGCTTTTGCGCCGTCCGGGCGATGGCCCGGTATCGGCGCTGGCCTGGGATGCCGGCGGCACGCGGCTGGCCTTCGGCACCGAAGAGGGAGCCGCCGGAATCGTCGACATAGCCGACTGAGGCTCGGGGTCGCATCCGGGGGCCGCGGCGCTCCCGTCACCTGCCAAAACGCGACGCGTCCGCGCCCCGGCCTTGGCGGCCGGCAAGGGCCGCCGCGCTGATTCCGGCACAAACGCCGCCAACCACTTGGTAACCGGCGCCGGATAGTCTCGCCGATATTGCGAATCAGACTTACTGCGACCTGGCATGGGTGAACTGAGCAATACCGCTCTGCTGCTGGCCGAGGCGACGCTGTATTTCGTCGCCATGAGCGCCCTGTTCCGCGCGCGTAACCGCGTCGGTATCGGGGTGTTCTTCACCGCGCTCGGCACCATGCATTTCCTCGAGACCTACCTCGCCGCGGTTCTCTACGTCCCCATTCTCGGCGGCTTCGTCGTCTCTCCCGGGTCGATCGTGCTCTTCTCCGGCAAGCTGGTCATGCTGCTCGTGGTCTATATCCGCGAGGACGCAGCCGTCGTGCGCCAGCCGATCTACGGGCTCTTTCTCGGCAATCTGCTGATCGTCAGTGCGGTGCTGCTGCTGCGCCTGCATGTGCCGGTGGCGGTGCCCGGCCAGGTCCCCGATCTTACCTTCCTGGACCAGACGGGCTGGCTGATGGTGTGGGGGACGACGCTGCTCTTCGTCGATTCGATCCTCATCATCCTCGTCTACGAGCGCTTGGGCGCCTGGCTCGGCAACCGGGTGATCCTGCGTGTGCTGATCAGCGCGGCCGCGGTCCTGACCGTCGATCAGCTCGGCTTCTACACGGCCCTGTGGTTCTATGTCGGGGCGCCGGCGGAAGTGCTTTATGGCGGCTGGATCGCCAAGATGGGAGCCGCGGCCGTCTATGCCGTGTTCGCCGGGCTCTACCTGCGCTTTGGCGAAGGCGGGCGCCTGGTCGGTCGCCGGGTGGTGGATGTCTTCGAGACGCTCACCTATCGTGAACGCTACGAGGCGCTGCTGCGGCAGAGCGGCTTCGACGCGCTGACCGGGGTCTTCGACCGCGGCCGCTTCGACCGCGACGGACCGCGCGAGCTGCGCACCGCCGGTTCGGTGCGGCCGACGAGCCTGCTGGTCATCGACGTCGATCATTTCAAGCATATCAACGACCGCTACGGCCACTCGGTCGGCGACGAGGCACTGCGCCATATTGCGCGCGCGCTGGACGCGGCGACGCGCGTCGACGATCGCGTCTACCGCTACGGCGGCGAGGAGTTCATCGTGCTGTGTCAGGGGCTGCCGCATGCCGCCGCCGTGTTGGCGGCCGAACGCCTGCGGCTGGGCGTCTCCAGCCTGTCGATCGCCGGCATTGCCGGCCCGATCACGGTGAGCGTCGGCGTGGCGACGGCGCCGGAGGATGCCACCGATCTCAGATCGCTGTTCGCCATCGCCGACCAACGCCTCTATGCGGCCAAGGCCGACGGCCGTGATCGCGTGCGCGGCGCCGGCGGAATGGCTGCGGACATCGCACCGGGGCGGCCGGCTGCCAGCCGCCATTAGGGCCGGTTCAGAGCTGCTCGCGGCTCAGTGCACCAGCACGTTGCGGAACTGCCAGGGGTCGCTCGGGTCGATGTCCTCGGGGAACAAGGCCGGGCGGCCGGTGAGCGGCGTCCAGTCGGTGTAATAGCCCTTGACCGGACCGAGATAGGGGAGCTGCACCGCGAGGCAGCGCTTGTAATCCATCTCGTCGGCCTCGACGATGCCGGCATCCGGATTCTCCAACGCCCACACCATGCCGGCGAGCACGGCCGAGGTCACCTGCAGGCCGGTCGCGTTCTGGTAGGGCGCCAGCGCGCGAGTCTCCTCGATGGAGAGCTGCGAGCCGAACCAGTAGGCATTCTTCGCGTGGCCGTAGAGCAGCACGCCGAGCTCGTCGATGCCGTCGACGATCTCGTTCTCGTCGAGAATGTGCTGCGCCGTCTCGTGCAGCGCGGCGCTGCCGAAGACCTCGTGCAGGGACAGCACCGCATCGTTGGCCGGGTGATAGGCGTAGTGGCAGGTCGGCCGGTAGGTGACCGTGTCGCCGTCGCGGAGCGTGAAGAAATCGGCGATCGAGATCGACTCGTTGTGGGTGACGAGGAAGCCGTATTGCGGTCCCGGCGTCGGGCACCAGGTCCGCACCCGGGTGTTGGCGCCGGGCTGCAGGAGGTAGGCGCCGGCCTGGGCGCCGAGCTTGTGCAGGCGGCCATTCTCCGGCAGCCATGTCTCGTGCGTGCCCCAGCCCATCTCGGCCGGCTGCATGCCCTCGGACACGAAGCCTTCCACCGACCAGGTGTTGACGAAGACGTCGCGCGGCTTCGGCTTGGTTGAGCGCTGGGTGTCGCGCTCGGCGATGTGGACGCCCTTGACGCCGAGGTCGCGCATCAGCCGCGCCCAGCCTTCGCGGTCGTCGGGAGCCGGTTCGGTGACCGGATGGTTGAGGTCCCCTGCCAGGTTGACCAGTGCCTGCTTGACGAACCAGGAGACCATGCCGGGATTGGCGCCACAGCACGAGATGGCGGTGGTGCCGCCGGGGTTCTTCCGCTTCTCGTCGCGCACGGTGGTCCGCAGCGCGTTGTTGGTGCGCGCTTCCGGCTCGGCCGAGGTGTCGAAGTAGAAGCCGGGCCACGGCTCGACCACGGTGTCGATGTAGGGAACGCCGAGTTCGCGGCACAGGCGGATGAGTTCCAGCGACGAGGTGTCCACCGACAGGTTCACGCAGAAGCCGGTGCCGCCGCCTTCGGTCAGGAGCGGCGTCATCACCTCGCGATAATTCTCCGGGGTCAGCTCGCATTGACGAAGCGGATGCCCTGCTTGTCGAGCAGCGGGCGGACGCCGTCATCCGGGTCGACGACCACCATGCGCGAGCGATCGAATTCGAAGTGGCGCTCGATCAGGGGGAGGGTGCCTTTGCCGATCGAGCCGAAGCCGATCATGACGATGGGACCGTCGATTGTGCCGTAGACGGGCCATTCGGCCATCGCGTCTCTCCTCGGGTGGGAAGTCGTCGCAGGAATGCTTAGGCCTGTGATTGGCGGAAATCGGCCCCGCAAGTCAACCCGCGGCCGACAGGCCGCCCTTGGCCCGCCATGTTCCGCCCCTAGCTTTCCCTCATGGGGCTGCCGGGAGGGAACCCGTCCATGACCAGACACAGGCTGGCGCTTGCCGCGCTGCTCATCCTTGTGCCCGCGGGATTCGCGGCCCCAGCGGCGGCGGAAGCGCCGCCGCGTTCCGGCAATGCGGTCTTCGACCGCACGGTCGACCTGGTCAATGAGCATTTCTTCGCGCCGGCGGAGCTTGCGCAGTTCAACGCGGCGGCGGCGCTGGCGGTCGCCCAGATGCCCGACCTCAAGGATGCTTCCCCGGGCATCGGTCAACGACGCGGTCTCCTTCATCCTCGACGGCCTGCACGCCTCCCATACCGGGCGCTACACGCAAGACCAGGTGGATTATTACGAACTCGCCGACGTGTTCCGCTTCGCGATGCGCCGCGACATGCGCCGGCTGTTCCCTCCACGGGGCGCGGTGACCTATGGCGGCATCGGCATCGCCAGCGCCGAGATCGACGGCAAGCGCTTCGTCACCCACGTCTATGACGGCGGCCCGGCGGCCAAGGCCGGCTTGCTCGCGGGCGACGAGATCGTCTCGGTGGACGGCGCGCCGTTTGCCGAGATCGGGTCGTTCCGCGGCAAGGCCGGGGCAACGGCGCATCTCATGGTGCGGCGCGCGGCGGACGCGGCACCGATTGCCATCGACGTTCCGGTCGCCGACATCCAGCCGGGCGACCTCTTCGTCAAGGCGATCTCGGACAGCGTCGACGCGCTTCGACCGGGGCGGCCACAGCATCGGCTATATCCGCCTGTGGGCCTATACGCGCGAGGAGGTGACCAGCATCCTCTACGACGAGCTCGGCAAGGGGCGGCTCAAGGACGTCGACGGGCTGGTGCTCGACCTGAGGAGCAAGTGGGGCGGGGCGCCGGGCGATGCGGCCGAAACCTTCGTCGGCGGCGCCGCCGACATGGTAGCCGTCGACCGCGACGGGACGCGCAACATCGTCACCTTCCGCTGGCACAAGCCGGTGGTGGCGATCATCGATAGCGGCACGCGCAGCGGCATGGAGGTGCTCGCCTATTCGCTGAAGAAGAACGGCGTGCCGCTGGTCGGTGCGCCGACCGCCGGCAATGTGCTGGCCGGCACGGCCTATTCTCTCCCCGACGACAGCCTGCTGGAACTGGCGGTCGCCGACGTGCTGGTCGACGGACGGCATCTGGAAGCCAATCCGGTCCAGCCGGACGTGGCGGTGCCCTTCGACGTGCGCTATGCCGCCGGCCGCGATCCGCAGCGTGACGCCGCGGTGACGCTGATGGCCGAGCGCCTGGCGGGCGAGGGCGGCGGGGTGAACTGAACGGCGGGCTACAAAGCGCGGGCGGGGAGGGCTATATCAGGCTTCCTCCCGTCTCTCCTGCCGTGCGGACCCGCCCATGACCTTGCCCAGCGACAACCCGCTTCTCCAACCGTGGTGGAAGGCCTCGGCCTGCCGCCCTTCGACCGCATCGCCCCGGAGCATTTCCGCCCGGCCTTCGACGCCACCATGGCGGTGCAGATGCAGGCGGTCGAGCGGATCGCCGCGGCGGCGGAACCCCCCGATTTCGCCAACACGATTATCGCGTTGGAGACAAGCGGCTTCGACCTCGAACGGGTGGCGGCGGTCTTCTTCCATCTCGCCTCGGCCGATACTAACGAGGCGTTGCAGGCAGTGGAGCGCGAGATCGCGCCGCTGCTCGCCCGCCATGGCAACGCGATCTATCTCAACGCGCCGCTCTTCAAGCGCATCGACGCGCTCTGGCAGGCGCGCGACGCGCTCGGCCTTGACGACGAGCAGCGCCAGGTGCTCGACCGCTATCACACCATCTTCTTGCGCGCGGGCGCGGCGCTCGACGAAGCGGGCAAGAAACGGCTGGCCGAAATCGGCGAGCGGCTCGCCGCGCTCGGTACCCAGTTCAGCCAGAATGTGCTCGCCGCCGAAAACGGCTTTCATCTGGCGCTCGGCGAGAACGATCTCGATGGCCTGCCGGCCTCGGTGCGTTCGGCGGCGGCGGAAGCTGCGCGCGAGCGCGGCCTTGAAGGCAAATACGTCATCACCCTGTCGCGCTCGTCGATCGAACCATTCCTGCAATTCTCCACCCGTCGGGATCTCCGCGAAAAGGCGTTCCAGGCCTGGGTGAAGCGCGGCGAGAAGGAAAACGCGACGCTGATCGCCGAGACCGTCCGGCTGCGCAACGAGCGGGCGCGGCTGATGGGCTATGAGAGCTTTGCCCATTTCAAGCTGGCCGATTCGATGGCCAAGACACCAGAAGCGGTATCCGCGCTGCTCCATGCGGTATGGGAGCCGGCGCTGCGCCGCGTGGCGAGGGAAGAGCAGGCGCTGCAGGCGATGGTCGCGGCGGAGGGCAACAATTTCCGCCTCGCGCCTTGGGACTGGCGCCATTATGCGGAGCGGCGGCGCAAGGCCGAGTTCGATTTCGACGAAGCGGAGCTGGAGCCCTATCTCAAGCTCGACAATGTGATCGCCGCCGCCTTCGACGTCGCCTCACGCCTGTTCGGCCTCGCCTTCGCGGAGCTGAAGGGCCTGACGCTCTATCGCCCCGAGGTGCGGGTCTGGCGGGTGACGGGCAAGGGCGGCAAATTCGTGGGGCTTTTCCTCGCCGATTATTTCGCGCGCTCCTCCAAGCGCAGCGGCGCCTGGATGTCGGGCCTGCGCGACCAGCACAAGCTTGCCGGCGAAGTGCGCCCGATCGTCTTGAATACGATGAACTTCGCCAAGGCGCCCGAAGGCAAGCCGACGCTGATCTCGTTCGAGGATGCGCGCACGCTGTTCCACGAATTCGGCCATGCCCTGCACGGCCTGCTCTCGGACGTGACCTATCCGCTGATCTCCGGCACCAGCGTGGCGCGCGACTTCGTCGAGCTGCCCTCGCAGCTCTACGAGCACTGGCTGGAGCAGCCCGACGTGCTGCGCCGCTTCGCGCTCCATGCGGAAACCGGCGAGCCGATGCCCGAGGCGCTGCTTGACAAGGTGCTGGCGGCGCGGCGCTTCAACCAGGGCTTCGCCACCGTCGAATACACCGCGTCGGCCCTGGTCGACCTCGATCTGCACCTCGTCGGCGATAGCGACGATGTCGATGTGCTCGCCTTCGAGCGCGACGCGCTCACACGCATCCACATGCCGGAAACGGTGGTCATGCGTCACCGCACGCCGCACTTCCAGCACATCTTTTCCGGCGACGGCTATGCCTCGGGCTATTACAGCTATCTGTGGTCGGAGGTGCTCGATGCCGACGCCTTCGAGGCCTTCGTCGAGGCCGGCGACATCTTCGATCCGGAAACGGCGAAGCGCCTGCACGACGCCATCTATTCGGCCGGCTACCGGCGCGACCCGGCCGAGGCCTATGCCGCCTTCCGCGGGCGCATGCCGTCGACCGAACCGCTGCTCAGGAAGCGCGGGCTCGCGGACTGATCACCACAATCGCATCCGGGAGGACGCATCCCATGGCAAGCATTCTCTTCATCGGCGGCACCGGCCAGATCTCGCTGCCCTGCGTTCATGAGGCGGTGGCCGCCGGCCACGACGTCAGCGTGCTCAATCGCGGCATGACGGACGTTCCTCTGCCCGGCCGGCGTCGAGGGCATTGCCGGCGACATGGACGCCGCGGCGCCCTATGCCGCGCTCGCCGACAGGACGTTCGATGTCGTCTGTCAGTTCCGCGCCTTTACGGCCGAGCAGATGAGGAAGGACATCGCCGCCTTCACCGGCAGGACCGGTCAGTACGTGTTCATCTCGTCGGCTTCGGCCTACCAGAAGCCGGCGCGGCACTACGTCATCACCGAGAGGACGCCGCTGGAGAATCCCTACTGGCAATACAGCCGCAACAAGATCGCCTGCGAGACGCTGCTCAGAGAGCAATCGGCGCTGCCCTGGACGATCGTGCGGCCGAGCCACACGCTGCGCACCGGCCTGCCATTCCCCGTCGGCGATCGCGATGCCATCGCCCGGCGGCTCCTGCGCGGCGCACCGGTGATCGTCCACGGCGACGGCCAGTCGCTGTGGACGCTGACGCGTTCGGCCGATCTCGCCGTGCCTTTCGTCAGGCTGCTCGGCAACGGGCAGGCGCTTGGCGAGGACTTCCACATCACCAACGACCGCGCCTTCACCTGGGACCAGATCACCCGGGCCGTTGCCGCCGGGCTCGGGGTGGAGGCGAAGATCATCCATGTGCCGACCGACACGCTGGTGCGCTACAATCCGGAATGGGAAGGGCCGCTTGTCGGCGACAAGAGCTGGCCGGTACTGTTCGACAACAGCAAGGTGAAGCGGGTTGCGGGCGATTTCACCTGCGCCGGGGATCTCAAGACGATCTTCGAGGAGCCGATCGCCCACTTCAGGGCGCGCAACGCGACCGCCGATGAGGCGCTGGATAAGCTCGATCCGCTGATGGACCGTATCGCAGCCGAGCAGGCGGCGCTGGGGGGCTGATGTCGTCCTCGCCGTAATCTGCGGCGCCTGCCGGGGGCGCACTTCGCCTAAAAGACCGCAGGCACGCTTCGCAAAGTATTAACAGCGCGGCAGATCGATGCTTGGGGCTGTGCCGCTGTCCGGTCTAGTCTGTCTGGTGGAAGGCCGCCTGCCATGCTGATTCATTGCCGTCGCCTGGCCGGGACGGGCTGCGTTTTTGCGGCTCTTGCCTGCGCCTGGCTCAATCCATTGCCCGCTTCTGCGGAACCCTATTCGTTCTATGAGATCTCGTCGGAGATGCTGCCCGGTCCGCCGGGCAGCGTCATCCGCTCAGAGCCCTTTGCCGGCGCGCCCTGGGGCGCGCGGGCGGCGCGCGTCCTCTATCGCTCGACCGGACTGGCAGGAGAACCGATCGCGGTCTCGGCCGTGATCGTGATGCCGACGAAGCCGCCGCCTGCCGATGGACGGCAGATCGTCGCCTGGGCGCACCCGACCACCGGCGTTGCACGCAAATGCGCGCCCTCCCTGCTGCTTGATCAGGTCATGCCGACCATCGCCGGCCTCACCGAAATGGTAGACAAGGGCTATGTGGTCGTCGCCACCGATTATCCCGGTCTCGGTACGGCCGGCGAGCATCCCTATCTCGTAGGGATCAGCGAGGGCCGCGCGGTTCTCGATTCCGTGCGTGCCGCCCGCGCGCTCACCCAGGCCGGCAACCGCTTCGCCGTCTGGGGCCACTCGCAGGGCGGCCATGCGGCGCTGTGGACCGGCGAACTTGCCCGCACCTACGCGCCAGAACTCGATCTCGTCGGCATTGCTGCGGCGGCGCCGGCTAGCGAACTGGCCCAGCTTTTCGACGACGATCTCAGCACGACGGCGGGACAGATCCTGACAGCGCTCAGCCTGTGGTCGTGGTCGCATGTCTTCGATGCGTCGTTGACCTCGGTGGTGCAGCAGCGCGCCATCAAGCCGGTGGGCGAAATCGGCGCGCAATGCGTTTCCGGCTTCGCCGATCTGCTCGTCGATGCCTCGGCCTATGCCCAGATCGGGAGGGGGTTCCTCAAGGGCGATCCTGCCAGGATTGTTCCGTGGAGTACCTACCTGAGCGAGAGCACGCCGGGCAATCACGCCGGCAAGTGGCCGCCGGTGTTCATCGCGCAGGGCAGCGACGACAAGATCGTCGATCCGCCGGTGACCACCAACTTCGCCATCAAGCTGTGCAATCAGGGCGTCGCTGTCCGCTACTTCTCGGTTCCGGGCGGCACCCACGAGGTCATCGCCAAAGTCAGTGCGAAAGACGCGGTGGCGTGGATTGCCGACCGTTTTGCCGACCGTCTGGCGTCAACCGACTGCGTCGTCAAGGGTGGCGCCTCGCACTGACTTTCCAGACCTCACCGAAGGGCGCGGGCGATGCGGCCATCCTTCGCGGGTTGCCTTCGGCAACCTCCTCAGGATGAGGCAGGAGATTCGTCAGCGCGTGGGATCGGCGGACGGTCGTGACCGAAGAGCGGGCCGAGGCGGTCGAGCCGCGCCGCACGTTGCTCCTGCGCCGGGGTGAGCGGCGGGTGGTCGAGCGGCCGGCGCGGTTTTGGCGCGTTCAGGCGCTTGACCAGCCGGGCGCGGAACGCGTCGCTGAAGGGGAGGCCGAGCTCACCATAGACGCGCGTCAGTTCGCCGAGCGGGTCGGCGGCAAGATCCTGCAGGCGCAGCTCGGCCAGGTCGCCTGGCGGAATCAGTGCGCGGTCGGCGACATAGCGGTCCATGGTCGCCAGATATTCCGTGACGATCATCTCTTCCTGCGCGTCGGCATCGATGGGTGGGGAGAGGCGGAAGGTATCCTGCAGGCCTTTGACCAGCGCCAGGTTCGACTGGAAGACGGTGCGCGGCGGGCGCGAGATATGGATGAACTTGGCGCCCGGAAAGAGGCGCAGGAGATGGCGGACGCGGGCGGTGTGACTGGGCGACTTGAGCAGCAGCCGACGCCCTTTGGCGACCAGCATCAGCTTGCCGACGAAGGCCAGTTCATGACGTTCCCAGCGCGCCCGTTCCTCCGCCGTGAGCCCTTCGAAATCGTGGAAGCGATTGTAGAAGTCCTGCTGCTCGGGCAGCACGGCGCGGCCGGCGATGAGCGAGCAGCGCGCCCAGTTGCACAGCGCGAAATCGTCCTCGGCCGGCAATGTGGCGCCGAGCGGTGAGACGGCGCGGATGCGCACCAGCATCAGAAACGGTGCGAGCAGCAGGCGCAGGATCGTCCAGGTGATGACGAAGGTGTGCGGCGAGAGCGCCTCGAGCCAGATCGGCGAGCGCAGTGCCGGATCGAGCGAGAGCAGGGTCTGCAGCCAGGTGGTGCCGGAACGGAAATAGCCGAGCACGAAGACCGGCGCCTCGTGCGGCGCCAGCCGGCGCGGGCGGAAGCTTCAGCCAGGCGGCGATGGCCAGCCGCTCGGGCAGGTTGAGGATCGAGGAAAGCGCCGAGAAGAAGAGCAGAACGGCGAGCCGCGGCCACAGCGCGACCGGCACGTTCGGGCGGGCGCGGAAGAGCAGGGCAAGCACGCTGTCGAGCGGCGCCAGCCCCATGAAGTGCGGATAGGGCAGATTGGGAAAGACCCGCTGCTGAAGGAACTCGCGAATCCTGTCCATTCGCGTTTCGCCCCGCCCAAAGGCCGCGCCGGCAAGGGCGCGGTGGTGGCACCTCAGCGCCCGTTCAAGCTGGGCTGGGCGGATTTGTCAAAGGCAGGGGCCGGAACCGGGCGCCTGACGCGGCGGCCCGACACTCTTTTTGATCCGCGACAAAGCCCCGGCGGGGGGTCGGTGCCAATCTGCGCCCCCGGCGGGAGGACCGACGAAGGAATTGCGACGATGACGACAAGGCAATGGCTGACAAGCGCTGGTCTGGCCGCCGCCCTGTGGAGCGGGCCGGCCTTTGCACAGGGGCCCGGCGGCGACTGGATGTGGGGCTTTGACCGTGGCGGCATGATGGGCGGCGGCGGCCTGACGATGGTGCTCTTCTGGGGCGTGATCATCTTCCTGGTGGTGCTGTCGGCGCGCTGGTTCGACGGCAGGAGCCTGGCGCATCATCACGGAAACGCGCAGCGGCAGACGGCGCTGGAAATCCTGGAGGAGCGCTTCGCCCGCGGCGAGATCGACAAGATGGACTATGCCGCGCGCCGCAAGACGCTCGGTGGCTGACCAGCGGTCCGCCGCTTTGGTCCTGCCGCCATGATGACCGGCCCGCGCACGACGCTGCTTGCCGGTGCGTGGCTGGCTTGGGGTCTGGCCGTCCTCTACGCCGTCTATATCGCGACGCTCTTCGCCGGCGGCGTGGCGTCGGGCGTCCCGGTCGAGCCCTATCTGGCGGCGGCCGAAGTCCTCACCGCCCTGTCCGGCGTCCTTCAGGTCGCGCTTTTCGCCACGGTCTTTCGGTGCGCCCCCGACGAAGCGCGCCTGTCCGCGCTGATGGCTCTCTTGTGGATGGTGGTCATGGCGGCGCTGACCATCACCGTGCATGTCGTCCAGCTCACCGCCGGACGGCAGATCGATCCCGCCGCCATGCCCGACTACCGCTTCATCTTCGGCTGGACCTGGCCGTCATTGCTCTACGCCATCGAGCTTGTCGCCTGGCACCTGTTCTTCGGTCTGGCGCTTCTGTTCGCGGCACCGGCGTTCGGGGGGAGCGGGCCGGCGATCGCGGCGCGCACCGGTCTGCTTGCGGCCGGTGCGCTGTGCCTTGTCGGGCTCGCTCGGTCCGGCCGTCGGCAATCTCAACTGGCGGATGATCGGCGTGGCCGGCTACGGGCTGGTCTTTCCGCTCGCCTGCGCCGCTATCGGGGTGGTGTTCAGCCGCGCGGCCGCTGCCCGACGTGCGGTGGGCTGACCGGGCACGCCGGCCGTTGCCCTCGCGGGCGAAGCCGTCAACGCAACCGCATCAATTGTTCTTGGCGCCTTGGAAGATCCAGCTCCAGATGTTCTGGCGCAGGCAGTTGGGAAGCGGCTTATGCCGGAAGGGCATGCGAATCCCGGCGGTGCCGTCGATCAGCGCGATGAGACTGCTCTCGTCAGGCTTGCCGGCGATGACCATGGGCCCGAACTTGGTGCCCTTCATCACGCCCTGATAGGTCCTGACATCGAAGCCGCTGTGCTCGTAGCCTTCGCCGCCCGGCTGATGGCAGGACACGCACCATCCCTTGAAGATCGGCGCGATATCCTCGGCATAGCTCACCTGCGTCTGCTGGGCACAGGCCTGCGGAACCGGGAACAGTGTCGTTGATGCGACCAGCCCGAAGCCTCCTGCGACGACGCCGACTGACAAAAGAATCCAACGTCTCATCATCAATCCTCCCGGCAAGTCGCCCTTAAATTCAAGAATGGACATACGAGGGTGTGCCCGATGTTGATCTCTGTCAACGGAGCCGAATTATTCCAACCAGAGATCGACCGCCACGCTGGCGATTCGCGGAATCGTCGCGCTCACGCCCGCCGAAAGGCCCCGGCCAGTGTGCGCAAGGGCGGATGCCGGGAGGCCAAGGCGGCCAGCTGAGAACGGTTCGCGGTGGCGCAATACGGACGCGGCAGTTTATAAATGGAAAGGGTCGATGATCATGCCAACGGGATGCTGCGGCAATGCAACAAGTTCACCGCATGTTCTTTCACTACAGCGAATTCCCATTCAGTCTGCGCACCCTGTTCACGGCGACGCTGATCACGCTCGGATTCGGCTACGTCTTCGCAATGATCCAGGTCTACACGACCCACGCCGGGCTGGACGGCAAGCCGGGCATCAATGCCAACGACATCGCCATAGCCTATAGCGGCAACCAGGCCAGCAACCGCCTTCAAGTGGCGCTGACAGGGCCGATGATGGGGATGGCCCCTTCGAGGGAGCGCCGGGCCATCATGGACTGGGCCTCCGACGGAGCCCAGAAGGCGGAATTCGAAAAGAATATCAAGCCGATCCTCGAGAACCGGTGCCTGCGGTGTCACGACGGCACCGAGCCGGGCGCTCCCCTGTTCACGACCTTCGAGAAGTTCGCCGAATACGCCAAGCCCGACACCGGGATGAGCCTCGCCACGCTGGTGCGCGTTTCGCACATCCATCTGTTCGGCATGACGTTCATCTTCTTCACCATCGGGATCATCTTCAGCCACGCCTACATCCGTCCGGTGTGGTTCAAGGCGGCCGTCATCGTCGTGCCGTTCCTGACCATGATCACCGACATCGGCTCGTGGTACCTGACCAAGCTCAATCCCGGCTTCGCCTGGATCATCATCGTCAGCGGCGTGTTGATGGGGCTGAGCTTCGCGTTTCAGTGGTTCGTGTCGATGTACCAGATCTGGTTCTACAAATATCCGTCCGACGCGGGTCATCCGCCGGAGGCCACGGTTGTGTAGCGGTCGGGATCGGTCGCGCTTCCGGAAGAGCCGGCGCCAGATGCTTTGACGAATACGTTTTCTGCGGGCGCGGGCGGCGTGCGGATTGATGGGGAGGCTCATCAATCGGCACGCCGAGATTGCTGTCGTCGCTATTGTGCGGACCAACCGAGCGAAAGCGCCCGATGATGCACCTGACGCACAGACACGCGCCGAACCCGCGTGCGGGTCCGGACGCTTCCGTGCTCAAATGCGTCAGACGATCGGCAAAGGCCGATGCTGTCCCGTTGCCCTCAGCAAACCGGACAGGCGCCAAGCGGCAATCTTGTTGCCGACGCCGGTCCCCGTGCGCCCTATTCCTGGGGGCCGAAGGTCTTCATGTAGGCCTGAATGTTGTGGAGGTCCGCGTCGGTGAGCATCTGGCCCGGCGGCTCATAGAGCCCGACTTTCCCGAATACGGGCATGACCCGCATCGGCCGACCATGGTCATCCTTGCCGTCTACCACGGCGGTCTTGAAGACGGCGAAGTCCCAATAGGCGGAATCACCGGCCAGCTTCTTGATGCGCACGGCGCCGTCGGGGACGACCGACTGCGGATATCCCTGTCCCTTGGCGCCGTGGCAAATGGCGCAATTGTCATTGAAGAGATCGGCGCCGGCCTGGAGATCCTCGGCGGCGAAAGAGGACTGGACCGTTGCAAGAAGCGCCACCGCCGCAACCGAAATTAGCAATCTTTGCATGGATTATCTCCCCAGTTTTGTTGGCTAATCATTAATTAGCAACAGCGCGCCCCCATTGCCGTGCCCGCGACACGGTCTCGTCGGCGAGCTTGCCTTCGGCAGGGGTCCCGCCGCGACCGGTGATTAGACACGATCTAAACACTATCACTCTTTGCCGGTCGGCGCACCTGCCTCGTGATTGGCGATCCGGGGATACGCGGGAAGCGGGTTGCATGGGCAAACGCCCGCGCAGCGGGCGCGCGACCCCAGCATTTGCCGCAAGTTTCCGGCGCAGACGTCGTCAGGCCGCCAGCGGCAGGCGCCCGGTGAGCGGCTTGCCGGTGGCCGTGACCGGACCGGAGCCGTCCGCCAGACCGTGGGCTTTCAGCTCCAGACCGAGGAACCGTCGCCGCTCGACCGGCGCCGGCATGATCAGCCCGGTGGTCGCTTCGGCGGTGAAGCCGAAGCGGGCGTAATATTCGGGATCGCCGACCAGGATGATGCCGGCGTGGCCGATCATGTTGGCGCGTGCGATGGCCAGCCGCATGAGGCCGGCGCCGATGCCGTCGCCCTGCAGCGCCGTATCGACGGCGAGCGGGCCGAGCAGCAAAGCAGGGGTGTCGCCTGCGTGCACGTGCCACAGGCGCACGGTGCCGACGAGGTTGCCGGCGTGGTCGCGGGCGACCAGCGCCAGTCCCTCGGCGGGTTCACGGCCGCGGCGCAGCCGCTCGGACGGCTTGAACAGCCGCTCGCGGCCCATGGCGCGGTCGAGCAGGGCTTCGCGGGCGAGCGCGTCGGCAGGACGTTCACTGTCGAAGTGGATCATCTCAGATGTTCGTTTCTGCTCGCAGTGCGAGTCTTTTGGGTCAGCTCCCCCTCACCCGGCTCGGCCTGCGGCCTCGCCACCCTCTCCCGCGAGGGGAGAGGGTTCGCTGTGGCGGCGCCGCGCATCCCAACCCTCTCCCCTCGCGGGAGAGGGTGGTGCGCGAAGCGCACCGGGTGAGGGGGCTCTGACGATGGTTCCTAGATCACAAACGACTTCAGCGGCTCGAAGCCGTTGAAGGCGACGGCCGAGTAGGTCGTGGTGTAGGCGCCGGTGCCCTCGATCAGCACCTCGTCGCCGATCGACAGCGACACCGGCAGCTCGTAGGGCACCTTCTCGTAGAGCACGTCGACCGAATCGCAGGTCGGCCCGGCGATGACGCAGGGGCTCTTGGCGTCGCGGTCGCGCGGAGTCTTGATCGGGTAGCGGATGGCCTCGTCCATGGTCTCGGCGAGGCCGCCGAACTTGCCGATGTCGAGATAGACCCAACGCGTCGGATCGTCCGCCGCCTTGCGCGAGATCAGCACGACCTCGGCCTTGATGATGCCGGCATCGCCGACCATGCCGCGGCCGGGCTCGATGATGGTCTCGGGGATGCGGTTGCCGAAGTGCTTCATGAGCGCATCGGAGATCGCCTGGCCGTAGGCGCGCACCACCGGGATCTGCTTGAGGTACTTCGCCGGGAAGCCGCCGCCCATATTGACCATGCGCAGGCGGATGCCGCGCTCGGCCAACGTGCGGAAGATCTCTGCCGAGGCGGAAAGCGCCAAGTCCCAGGCTTCCGGATTGGGCTGCTGCGAGCCGACATGGAAGGAGACGCCATAGGCGTCGAGGCCGAGGCGATGGGCGTGCTCGAGCACATCGACGGCCATCTCGGGGCGCAGCCGAACTTGCGCGACAGCGGCCACTCGGCGCCGTCATTGGCGATCAGGATGCGGCAGAAGACGCGGGCCGACGGCGCGGCGCGGCCGATCTTCTCGACTTCCTCGCGGGAATCGACGGCGAAGAGGCGGATGCCGCGCTCATAGGCGGCGGCGATGTCGCGCTCCTTCTTGATGGTGTTGCCGTAGGAGATGCGCTCGGGCGTTGCGCCGGCGGCAAGCGCCATGTCGATCTCGGCGAGGCTGGCGCAATCGAAGCTGGAGCCGAGGCCGGCGAGCAGTTCGAGGATCTCCGGCGCCGGGTTGGCCTTGACCGCGTAATAGACGCGGCTGTCCGGCATGGCGGTGGCGAAGGCGCGGTAGTTGTCGCGGACGATATCGAGGTCGACGACGAGGCAGGGGCCTTCGGGTCGTCGGTGGCGCAGGAAGTCGCGGATACGGTCGGTCATTCTCGGGCTCTCCCCAAGCGAGATCATGTTGCGAAACCGCCGGTCGGCCCGCCACCGGACGATCGATGTGGAGACGATCGATCCGGAGACACGCGTCCCGGTTTGCCGGATTATCCGGCTGGTTTGCGGGTGGCAGTCGCGAAGAGCGGACAGGGCTGTCCGGTCTTTCGCTGCCTTCGCTTGGAGCGGGAGAAGCCCGATCCGCACGCCCGGCAATGAGTAGATGCCTCTTCAGTAACCCCGGCTGATGGAAAGCCGGCAGAGACCAAAAAAGCCCGCTACGTCGTTGCTTTAAGCCGCGTCCTTCGAAGCGCCCGGGATCTTTCCCGGCGGTTCGCCCTCGGACATCATGCGACCACAGGCACGTGCGAATTTGGGCAGCGCGGTAGGTAGGGCCAAAAGGTTTCACAATCAAGAACGATTTGCGGTGCGCGCGAAAAAATTCGGCGTCGCCCCGGCGCGGCGGCGCTAAACGGGGTGCATTGCCGGCATGAGCCCGGGCACCGACGACGGCGCGACGACGATCAGCACGCCGAGCGCAAAGATTGCCAGGGCGACCGGCACGTCGATCGACGCCCTCGGCGGGCAGCAGCTTCTGGCCGACGATGAGGATGGAGGCGACGACCATCCAGCCGATGCTCATGATGCCGAGAGACACCTGCATGAGCATCAGTCCGATGCTCGACCCGATGCAGCAGAGACCGAAGGTCAAGCCGGAATACCGGTCGCGACAGCAACGCGCACGAAAGGCGCGCTTGAGCGGCGTCAGCTCGTAGAGCCCCGCCGCGATGGTGATCAGACCGGCGATCAGCGTGCCGTGCGGCCGATAGACCGCGTAGACCGGCAGGCCGAAGAGGGCCCAGACCGCCAGATAGGACGCGACGAACAGCAGGACGTCATGGGCACGGCCGCCGGCCCGGGCGTGTCGCCATAGCGTCGGGGCGAGGCCGGGCAGCATCATCGCCGCCATCATCACGATCCACATCACCAGGAAGGGCGCGAAGGGGCCGCGCGGCGCCATGACGCCCATGTCCATGCCGCCCATCCGGCGGACCACGACGGCCCAGCACACGGCGGCCAGCCCGAGCGTCGCCGCAAGGGCGGCGACGCTCGCCGGGAGCGACCTAGTACTTGTCATGGTGGCGCATCCAGTAGCCGGTGTCGTTGCGCCCGAGCGGGGCGCGGTCGAGCCACTGGTACACGCCCCACAGGCCGTCGAGCCCGCGGGCATAGGCCGAGTAGGTGTGATAGACGGTGCCGTCCTCGATCGCGAAGGCGCTCATGCCGGGCCGTTCGCGCAGGAAGGTGGCGTTGTCGGTCCCGGCCTGGGCCGCGGGGGCGAAGGTAGGACCCTTCCGTCCGATGTCGGGATTGGGTGCCTCGCGCCGGTAGTTGTACTCAGCACCGTCCTCGCGCTGCTGCTTCTCCGTCAGGCCGACGGCGAAGTCGAAGTTGAAATCGCTCTCGAATGATGACGCCCAGGGGAACGACCAGCCCATGCGATGCCTGAACGCCTGCAGCTTGGCCAGCGGCGCCCGCGACACCGCCCAGAACATCACGTCGTGGTTCATGAGATGGGCGGCATTGCCGTTGAACCCGTCGGCGATCGACGAGCAGGACGGGCAGCCGGCCTTGTAATCGGGCCCGAACATGAAGTGGTAGACGATGAGCTGCGAGCGTCCCCGGAACAGATCGGCGAGCGACGCGGACCCGTCATCGGTGTCGAAGTGATAGTCCTTGTCGATCCTCACCCAGGGGAGCGCCTGCCGCTGCTGGGCGACCGCGTCGCTCCTTCTGGTCAATTCCTTTTCCGCTTCGAGCAGGTCGAGCCGTGCTGCCAGCCATTCGTCGCGGGTCGCTGTCAGGTGCGTCGTCATCGTTTTCTCCTTCTCACGTTTGACAACAGTCCAGTTCGCGCCCGCGCGGGTCGCTTGGCCGGGCGGTCAACGCTCCGGCCGCCAGTGAAGACGAGGAGGCAGGCGGTTCCGCTGCTTCAGGCGGTGGTGTCGTTCCGGCGCGGGGCATCGAGCGCCGTACCGGTTTCCAGCAGCGTCTTCAGGCCCGACAGGATCTTCGGCCACCCGCCGGACACCGCAGCGATCGTCTTGGAATTGTCCATGTCTGCCTCGTGGACGACCTGCAGCTTGGTCAGATCGCCTTCCGCGGAAATGTCGAAGCTGCAGCGGGTGAAGCCCTCGGGCTTGAGATTGGGAAACTCGTTGCGCCACTTCAGGACCAGGCGTTTCGGGGGATCGCTCTCGATCACCTCGCCGCGGTCGCTGACGGTGCCGTCGGGGTGGGTCATCTTCCACGGCGACCCGACCTTCCAGTCGGAATCCATCGTGACCCCGAAGAAGTACTGCCGGGTGAATTCCGGCTTCAGCAGCGCATCCCAAACTTTCTGCGGCGTCGAGCGGATGTAGGTGACGTAGACGAACGTGCTGCTCATTGTCCGGCTCCTTCGAGCGTGTTGACGAGGTTGGCGAGAAGCGGCCGCCAGCCGTCCTTCGCCATGGTCTCCTGCAGGGGGCGGCCCAAGCGGAACTCAGGTTTCGCCATCGTCCTTCTCCTCAAGAGCGCGCTTCAAATCGGCCAGGGCCGCGACGCGCGAGCGTTCGTATTTGCCGATCCAGCGGTCGTAGATCTCGCCGATCGGAACTGCGTTCAGGTAGTGCAGCTTCTCCCGGCCGCGCCGCACGGTCACCACGAGGTTGGCCGCCTCGAGGATGGCGAGGTGCTTGCTCACCGCCTGACGGCTCATCGCCATGCGCTCGCACAGTTCGCCGAGCGTCTGGCCGTTTTCGGCCCTCAGCCGGTCGAGCAGCTCGCGGCGGGTCGCATCGGCCAGCGCCTTGAACACCTCATCCATGGACTTCATTATGCAACTGAATGGTTGCATGTCAAGCCCCATTGGCAATACCGCTGCGAACCGGCAAAAGTCCGCGTGGATCACGGGGCATGGGACGTCAGATGAACGAGACAGTGGTTGGCGAGAAGGGCATGGCGGTGGCGCCGCACCGGGCGGCGGCGGAATCGGCGGCCGAGGTGATGCGCGCCGGCGGCAATGCGGTGGAGGCGATGATCGCCGCGGCGGCGACGATCGCGGTGGTCTATCCGCAGATGAACTCGATCGGCGGCGACGCCTTCATGCTCATCGCCGAGCCCGGCAGGCCGGTGCGCTTCATCGACGCTTGCGGTGCGGCCGGGTCGCTGGCGACCATCGAGCGCTACCGCAAGGAAGGCTATGACGAACTGCCGTCACGCGGGGGCCCTGGCGGCGCTCACCGTTGCCGGCGCAGTGTCGGGCTGGGGACAGGCGATGGAAGCCGCCGCCGGCCTCGGCGGGCGGCTGTCGCGGCGCGATCTTCTCGGCGATGCCATCGGACATGCGCGCGCGGGCGTGCCGGTGAGCCCGTCGCAGTGGCGCAAGACCGTGGCCAATGTCGAAACGCTGAAGGACGTTCCGGGCTTTGCCCAGCACTTCCTGGCCGACGGCAAGGCGCCGGAGATCGGCACGCCGTGGCGCCAGCCGCGCCTCGCCGATACGCTCGATCAGCTTGCCCATGCCGGCTTCGCCGACTTCTATCGCGGCGATGTCGCCGCCGAGATCGCCGCCGACCTCGAGGCGGTCGGCAGCCCGGTGACGCGCGACGATCTCCGTCGCCACGAGGCGCGGCTGCGCGATCCGCTGTCGCTCAAGCTCGACGACTGCACGCTGTTCAATGCGCCGCCGCCGACCCAGGGGCTGGCTTCGCTGATCATCCTCGGCCTGTTCGATCGCCTGAAGGTCAAGCGCGGCGAGAGCTTCGACCATATCCACGGGCTGATCGAATCCACCAAGCGCGCCTTCATCGTGCGCGACGCCGAGGTCACCGATCCGGCCTTCGGCGGCGACGTGAAGCGCTTCCTCGAAGCCGGCTGGCTCGACAGGGAAGTCGGCGAGATCGACCGCAAGCACGCGGCGCCGTGGGGCGGCAGTGCCGACGGCGATACGGTCTACATGGCGACGGTCGATGCTTCCGGGCTTGCCGTCTCCTTCATCCAGTCGACCTATTGGGAATATGGCTCAGGCGTCGTGCTGCCGCGCACCGGCATCACCTGGCAGAACCGCGGCGTCAGCTTCTCGCTCGACGCACGCGCGGTGAACCCGCTGAAGCCCGGCCGCAAGCCGTTCCACACGCTCAACCCGGCCTTCGCCCGTTTCGCCGACGGGCGGGTCATGGCCTATGGCTCGATGGGCGGCGACGGGCAGCCGCAGTTCCAGTCGGCGGTGTTCACCCGCGTCGCCCGCTTCGGCATGGACCCCGGCGATGCCATCGACGCGCCGCGCTGGCGGCTGGGGCGGAGCTGGGGCGGTGACGATGTCGGCGTGATGATGGAGAACCGCTTCGATCCCGATCTGATCGCGGCGCTGGAGCGGGCCGGCCATAGGGTGACCGTGCTGCCGGAGGCCTATTCGGAAGGTCTCGGCCATGCCGGCGCCATCATGCGCCGGTCCGACGGCCGCCTGTTCGGCGCCAGCGACCCGCGCTCAGACGGCGCGGCGATCGCGGTGTAGGTGGGGTGGCGGCGGCGCGGTAGGCTCCGTGCCGGCCTGAGATTGTCCCACATAGAGGCGACGTGCCGATGCTCATCCCTTCCGATCCCGTCCATGCCTTCGTCGATTACCCGGACGTGCCGGTGGCGCATGCCGCGTCCGGCCCGCTCGCCGGGCTGAGCTTCGCGGTCAAGGACATATTCGACGTCGCCGGCTATCCGACCGGCTGCGGCAATCCGGAGAAGACCGCCGAGGATCCGGTGCCGATGCAGCACGCCGCCTGTGTCAAGGCGCTGCTCGACGCCGGTGCCGCCTTCGTCGGCAAGACCCATACGGCGGAACTCGCCTTCTCCCTCGACGGGCGCAACGAGCACTACGGCACGCCGATCAACCCGGCGGCGCCCGGCCGCGTGCCGGGCGGCTCGTCCTCTGGCTCGGCGGCGGCGGTGGCGGCGGAACTGGTCGATTTCGCGCTCGGCTCCGACACCGGTGGCTCGGTGCGCGGACCAGCCTCCTTCTGCGGCATCATCGGGCTGAGGCCGAGCTTCGGGCGCATCGACATTGCGGGCACCATGCCGCTGGCAGCGATCTTCGATACGGTCGGCTGGTTCGCGCGCGACGCCGACATCTATGCACGCGTCGGCGCGGTGCTGCTCGGCGACGACGTCGCTGGTCCGCCGCTGACCCGCATGGTGGTCGCCGACGATGCCTGCGCACTGTTTGCCGAAGAGAACAACGCGGCGGTCCTGGCGCCGGCAATCGCGCGCGTGGCCGCGCACCTGAAATCCAACGGTGGCGTGGCCGTGGCGGAAGGCGAGGGCCTGTCGCGCTGGTACGACACCTATCGCACCATGCAGGGCTGGCATGCCTGGCGCGCGCACGGTGCCTGGATCGAGAGCCGCAAGCCGGCCCTCAATCCGGCGGTCGTCACCCGTTTCGCGGCGGCGCGGGCGGTGACGAGAGAGGCCTATGACGCAGCGGCTGCCTTTCGCACGGTTGCGGCACGGCGGGTGGCGGACCTCGTCGGCAACGACGGCGTCATCGTTCTGCCGACCATGCCGGGCATCGCGCCGCCGGACGATTCCAGCGAAGCGGCGTTTGAGGGCTTCCGAGGGCGGGCGGTCTCCATGCTGTGCATCGCAGGCCTTGCCGGATTCCCACAGATTTCGCTGCCGCTGATGACCGTGAAGGGCTGCCCGCTCGGCCTGTCGCTGATCGGTCCGCCCGGCCGCGACCGGGCCTTGATCGCCCTGGCTCGCAAGATTCTCGCCGGATGAGGTGATCGCGGCAGAAAATTGCTAAGCTGGCCCTTCCGGCCAATTGGACACATGGGGGGGAAATGTGAGCCAGTTGAAACCACTCTGCTTCATCCTGATGCCGTTCGGGCGGAAGCCTCACGGCAGCGGACGCACGGTTGATTTCGATGCGGTCTACGATCAGATCCTTGCCCCGGCGGTGACGGCAGCGGGCATGGAGGTGATCCGCGCCGATCAGGAGCAGGTTGGCGGCACCATCCACAAGCCGATGTATGAGCGGCTGATGCTCTCCGACTTTGCCCTTGCCGACGTGACCGGCGCCAATCCCAATGTCTATTACGAGCTCGGCATCCGCCATGCGCTGAGGCCGCGCAGCACGGTGATGGTCTTTGCCGAGGGGACGAACCTGCCCTTCGACGTCGCCTCGCAGCGCGGCACGCCCTACCACATGGACGATTCCGGCGGGCTCACCGACGTTGCCGGTGACGTTCAGCGGATTTCCGAACGCCTGCGCTCGTCGCTGGAGGACGAACACGACGACAGCCCGCTGTTCCAGCTCATCGACGGCATGCCGCGCAACGAGGTCGATCACATCAAGACGGATGTCTTTCGCGATCGCGTCGCCATCGCTCAGGACTACAAGAAGCGGCTGGTGGAGGCGCGCAGCCAGGGGCTCGAGGCGGTGCGCGCCGTCGCCGCCGATCCGAACCTCAACGAGCTGCGCAATGTCGAAGCCGGCATCACGGTCGATCTCATGCTGTCGTTTCGCGCCGTCGGCAACGCCGAAGGCTGCGAGGAGATGATCAGCCTCTACGAGCGCATGCCGCCGGAGCTCAAGAAGGCACGCATGATCCGTGAGCAGTTGGGTTTCGCGCTGAACCGTGTCGGCCGGCACAAGGATGCCGAGATGGTGCTCAGCGAGGTGATCAAGGACTATGGCGCCAGCAGCGAGACCAACGGTCTGCTCGGCCGCGTCTACAAGGACCAGTGGGAAGCGGCGAAGAAGGCCGGTCAGGATTTCGCGGCGCGCGGCTTCCTCAAGCGTGCCATCGATACCTACCGCGCCGGCTTCGAGGCGGACTGGCGCGACCCCTATCCGGGGATCAATGCGGTGACGCTGATGGAGATGGAGGACAAGCCGGGCGAGGCACTCGCCCAGATGCTTCCGGTCGTGCGCTATTCCGCTCAGCAACGGGTGCGCAAGGAGGGAGACGGCGGCGGCGACTACTGGGACCATGCCACGCTGCTCGAGCTGGCGGTGCTCGCCCGCGACCAGGACGCCGCGGCGGATCACGCGGCCAGCGCTTTGGCGATCGTGCGCGAGCCGTGGGAGCCGGCAACCACGGCACGCAACCTGCGGCTCATCCGCGAGAGACGCGAACAGCGCGGCGAGGACGCGGCGTGGGTCGGCGAGATCGAACAGGCGCTTGCCGAGACCGAAGCGCGCCTGACGGCGCCGGCGTGAAGCCGACCATTCCCATCGCGTCGTTTCGCCGCACAGCGCAAATCGCGCCGCCAATTGGCCGCATTCGCCGTGAAGTCCTTGACCAGGGGAAGGGCCGCGCCTTGATCGCCGTTCGTCGGATCGCAATTGCCATCGCCGGATTGCTGGTCGTCGCGGCGGCGGGGCCGGCGTCGGCGCATCCGCATGTCTTCGTCGACGCCCGCGCCGAGATTGTCTTCAACAAGGCGCGGCGAGATCACCGCCGTCCGCCACATCTGGCAGTTCGACGAAGCCTTCACCGCCTTCGCCATCCAGGGCCTCGACGCCAATAACGACGGCAAGCTCAGCGATGCCGAGCTGAAGCCGCTGGCCAAGGTCAATGTCGATTCGCTGAAGGAATACAGCTTCTTCACTTGGCTCAGGCAGGGAAAGAAATCGTATCCCTTCGTGCCGCCGACCGAATACTGGCTCGAGTTCCATGGCGGCCGGCTGACGCTGTTCTACACGCTGCCGCTGAAGAAGCCGGTGGCGATCCACGGCAAGGCGACGCTTGAGGTGTTCGACCCGGAATACTTCGTCGCCTTCACCTTCCCTGAGCACAAGGCAGTGACGCTCACCAACGCGCCGCCCGGCTGCAAGGCCGCGTATCACCCGCCGCACATGCTGGATGCGAAGACGATGGCGGAGCTGTCGGCGGTCCCCGTCGACCAGCACGACCTGCCGCCGGAACTGCAGGATGCCGCCGCGGGCCTTGCCAATCTGATCGCGCTGGAATGCCCGGGCGAGGCCAGCGGTACGGCCGTCGACCCGTTCGCGGCGGTGATGGCGGGTGCCAACGGCACGCCGGCTGCCGACACCTCCGCGCCGGCGGCGATTCCTGCGCCCTCGGCAGAGCCGGCACCGCAGGCCGCGGCGAAGGAGGTGGCAGGCAACCTGACGCCTGCCGATATCGCCGCAACACCGGCAGGGAACGCGACGCAGACGGCCGCACCGGCCGCGGCCGCGCCCTCCGCTCCGCCGGAACTGGTGATCCACGAGAACGATGGTGCCGCCGGCGCGCCGCCGTCGGCGCCGATGCCGGCCGCCAAGGCCGAGCCGGCGACCGGTGAATCGGGCATGAGCGAGGTGGTCGCGATCGTGCTTGCCGTTCTGTTCGCCGCCGGCATCGCGGTGGCCGGTTTCTTCCTGCAACGCAATCTGAGGCGCGCGCGATGAAGGTGACGCGGATCCGTCTCGCGCTGGTTGTCGGATTGCTGTTGCTGGTGGCGGTCGCCGGTGGCGCGCACGCGGCCAGTCCTTTCGGCATTGCCACGCCCGATTCGTCCGGCGGCGCCGGCTTCGGCGGTCCGCTGGGGCCGTTCTTCGTGCGCGTCGCCTACTACCAGAGCATCTTCTACAAGGGCCTCACCCATGCCCTCTCCGACATCAAGGCGAACGGCTGGGCGGTGTGGCTGCTGCTCGGTCTGAGCTTCGCCTATGGCGTCTTCCATGCCGCCGGCCCGGGCCACGGCAAGGCGGTGATCAGCGCCTACATGGTGTCCTCGGGCGAGACGGCGAAACGCGGCATCGCACTTTCCTTCATGGCCGCCTTCGTCCAGGCGCTGAGCGCCGTCCTGATCGTCGGCATCGCGGCGGTGATCTTTCATGTCACTGCGGTCACCATGACCAAGGCGACCGACTGGTTCGAGACGCTGAGCTACGCGCTGGTGGCCATGGTCGGCGGCTGGCTTCTGTGGTCGAAGACCTTCGGCGGCGGCCACCATCATCATCATCACCATCATCACGTCGGTGTGTCCGACGATGTGCATGAGGATCATGACCATCACCACCACGATGGGCACGATCACCACGAACCATGACCATGACCATGACCATCACCACCACGACCATGCACGCGCGGATGGCGGTGCTGCCGTCGCGGGACCGGCCGGTTCGTTCCTGGAGATGCTGTCGCGGGCGTGGTCGGCGATCCTGGCGGTCGGCGTGCGCCCGTGCTCAGGCGCGATCATCGTGCTGGTGTTTGCCTTGTCGCAGGGCCTGTTCCTGGCCGGCGTCGCCGCTACCTTCGTCATGGCCCTGGGCACCGGCCTGACAGTGGCGTCGATCGCGGTGCTGGCGGTTTCCGCCCGCAGCGTGGCGGTGCGGCTGGCAGGCATCGATTCGCCGGTGACCGGGCGCGTCGTGCGCGTCGCCGAGATCCTGGCGGCCGCAGCGGTGCTGGTTCTCGGGCTCGTCCTGCTCGGCGGCTCGCTGGTCAACACTTAGCATTTTTCTAATTTGAGTGTGATCAAAGCGGGGCTCGTCGCCGCCGCTAGATTGGCCCGCGTCGGATCGCCCTACGGCCACCGACCGTCATGACGGAAGACGTCATGGCGGCCCCGCCGAAGACGATCGTCCGCTGGCCTGCGGCGCCTACCGAAGCCGGCATCATCATCAAGATCAGGTGGAGATGTCACCATGACCGACACCAAAATTGAACGGGCGCTGATCGTCTTCTTCCGGCTGGCGATGGCGTGGACATTCCTCTATGCGGCTTCGCACCAGGTACTGGTGCCGGATTGGAGCGTGGCCGGCTTCCTGAACAGCACCAAGACGTTCCATTCCTTCTACTCGCATCTCACCGGGCCGGGCATTGCAGCGGTCCTGACGTTCCTGGTGGAGTACGGACATCTGCTCATCGGCCTGTCGCTGCTGACCGGCCTGATGGTGCGGATGAGCGCATCCTTCGGCATCATGCTGATGCTGGTCTATTGGACCGCACACATGAACTTCCCCTACATCAGCAATGCCAACAACTTCCTCATCGACGAGCACATCGTCTATGCCGGCGTTCTGTTCTTTCTGATCATCAAGCACGCCGGCCATAGCTGGGGTCTCGACGGCTGGGCCGCACGGACCGGCTGGATGGAGAGCCATCCGACCTTCAAGCCGCTGGTCGCCTGACCGGCAGGTCCCTGGCTTGGGGGGCGCGTGGGGGCGCCGTCGCATATGTCTGCGGCGGCGCCCTGCCTTCATTGTGGCGAGGCGTCGGCCGGGTGACCCGCCCGATAGCGGCGCACCGCCGCGCCGAAGGCGGCAAAAAGCTTCTGCGAGGGCGCGTCCGTCCGTACCCAGTATTCCGGGTGCCATTGCACACCGAGAGTGAAACCGGCGGCGCCCTCCACCCGCACCGCCTCGATGGTGCCGTCGGACGCGGTGGCCTCGACGGCGAGCCCCTCGGCCAGGCGCCCGATGGCCTGGCGGTGGAGCGAGTTCACCCGGATCGTGTCGCTGCCCATGATGCCGGCGAGAACGCCGCCCGGCATGATCGTCACCTCATGGCTGATGGCGTAGCGGATGTCGGCGACTTCGGAAGCCTGTGCGCGGTGATCGCTGCGCCCCGGCTCTTCGTGGACGTCGGCGATCAGGCTGCCGCCGAGTGCGACGTTCAGTTCCTGCATGCCGCGGCAGATGGCGAAGAGCGGCATGCCGCGGCGCAATGCCGCTGTGATCAGCGGCATGGTCACCGCGTCGCGGTGCGGGTCGTGCGGCTCTGTGTTCGGTGCCGGCGGGGCGCCGTAGCGCTCGGGATGGACATTGGAACGGGCGCCGCTGAGCAGCACGCCGTCGACCCGTCCGAGCACGGCATCGAGATCCAATGCCTCGGCGAGAGACGGCAGAATCAGCGGGATCGCACCGAAGCTGTAGACGACGGCGGAGAGGTAGGTCTCCGGCGCGCCGTGCCACACATAGCCGTCGCCCGGCCTGGTGTCGGCGGGAACGAGGATCAGCGGTGGTCCGGCAGCGGGTCCCGTCATGCTTGTGGCGTCCTGATTAATGTCGATAATCATCGAAACCTTCCCGCTTGACAGCTTTCGGGTGAAAGCGTCGGTAAAGCGCGAATGTCAAGTCCGGTAGGCGGGTGGCTGTCTACACCGGAGCAACCCAGGGAGTGAATGCACTTATGGATCGTCGTTCGTTTATCAAGAAGGCCGGCCTGGCCGCAGGGGGTGCTGCCGCAACGACCATCGCCGCGCCGGCCATTGCCCAGTCGATGCCGGAAATCAAGTGGCGCCTGACTTCGGCCTTCCCGAAGGTCCTCGATACGCTCTACGACGGCGCAACCCGCACGGCCCAGATCGTCAACGACCTGACCGACGGCAAATTCCAGATCCAGCCCTTCGCCGGCGGCGAGATCGTGCCGCTGGCCGGTATCGTCGACGCAGTGCAGAACGACACCGTCGAGATGGGCCATACCGCTACCTACTATTACTACGGCAAGGATCCGACCTTCGCCTTCGGCTGCACGGTGCCATTCGGGCTCAATAGCCGCGGGCTCAATGCCTGGTGGTATTACGGCGGCGCCCTGGACCTGATGAACAAGTTCTACGCCAAGTTCAACATGATCGGCTTCCCGTCCGGCAACACCGGCGCCCAGATGGGCGGCTGGTGGCGCAAGGAGATCAATACCCTCGACGATCTCAAAGGCATCAAGTTCCGCTGCGGCGGCTTCGCCGGTGCGGTGCTTGCCAAGCTCGGCGTCATCCCCTCCAACATCGCTCCCAGCGACATCTATCCGGCGCTGGAGAAGGGCACGCTGGACGCCACCGAGTTCGTCGGTCCCTATGACGACCTGAAGCTCGGCTTCTACAAGGTGGCAAAGTACTACTACTATCCGGGCTGGTGGGAGGGCGGCGCCTCGCTCTTCACGCTGATCAACCTGGACAAGTGGAATTCGCTGCCGAAGGCCTATCAGGAGGCGATCAAGACGGCCTCCGCCGTGGTCAATTCCGAGATGCAGGCGCACTACGACGCGGTCAATCCGGGGGCGCTGCGCGAGCTGGTGAAGAACGGGGCGCAGCTGCGCAGGTTCTCCGACGAGATCATGTCGGCCTGCTTCGACGCTTCCGTCGGGGTCTATGACGAGTTCAGTGCCAAGAACGCGTCCTTCAAGGAGATGTACGATTCGATGCGGGCGTTCCGCAACGAGGAGAATCTCTGGTTCCAGATCACCGACGGCGCTTTCGACAATTTCATGTTCGCCGAGCAGCGCGCCGGCAAGCTGCAGCCGTAGCCTGCGTCGCGGCCATTGCGGATCGGGGCCCCGGGAAACCCGGGGCCCTTTTCTATTGCCCGAAGTTGGGTCCGTCCGTCGACGGCGCCGGGGCGCTGCCACCCGAACCAAAGTTGGGGCCATCGGTGGATGGCGCTGGCGCGCTGCTACCGCCGCCAAAGTTCGGGCCGCCGGTGGTTGGCGCCGGGGCGCTGCTGTCCGAGCCGAAGTTGGGGCCATCGGTGGATGGCGCTGGCGCGCTGCTGCCGCCGCCAAAGTTCGGACCGCCGGTGGATGGTGCGGGTGCACTGCTGCCCGAGCCGAAATTGGGACCGCTGCCGCTGCCGCCGAAATTGGGAGCGCCGCTGCCGTAATCGGGCGCCTGGATCTCGAGCCTGGCGGGCGGGGCGTGGACCTCTCGGCCTTGTAGCGCGTGACCATGCCGGGGAAGGCGATGGTGAGCCCGATCATGATCACCTGGATCACGACGAAGGGCAGCGCTCCCCAGTAGATCTGCGCCGTGGTGATCGGTGCGATCTCGGCATTGGTGATGCGGTCGATGTAGGGGTTTTTGGGGGCGACAGAGCGCAGGAAGAAGAGGGAGAAGCCGAACGGCGGATGCATGAACGCCGTCTGCATGTTGATGCCGAGCAGAATGCCGAACCAGATGAGATCGATGCCGAGATGCTCGGCGGCCGGGCCGACCAGCGGCACGATGATGAAGGCGAGCTCGAAGAAATCGAGAAAGAAGGCGAGGACGAAGACGAGGATGTTGACGACGATGAGGAAGCCGAGCTGACCGCCGGGCAGGCCGGTGAGCAGCTTCTCGACCCACAGGTGTCCGTCGACGCCGAAGAAAGTGAGGCTGAAGACGCGCGATCCGATGAGGATGAAGAGCACGAAGGACGACAGCTTGGTGGTCGAATTGAGCGCCTGACGCAGCATCGTCCAGTTGAGTCGGCCCTTGACCGCCGCCAGAACCAGCGCACCGACGGCGCCCATGGCACCACCTTCGGTGGGCGTCGCCAGGCCGATGAAGATGGTGCCGAGGACAAGGAAGATGAGCACCAGCGGCGGGATCAGGGCGACGACGACGCGTACGACAAGCCGGAAGCCGTGATGGGTGCGAAATTCCTTGGGCAGTGCTGGTGCCGCGTTGGGGAAGATCGCCGTCACGCCGATGACGTAGGCGAGGTAGAGGCCGGAGAGGACCAGCCCCGGAACGACCGCGCCGGAATACATGTCGCCGACCGAACGGCCGAGCTGGTCGGCCATGACGATCAGCACCAGGCTCGGCGGAATGATCTGCGCCAGCGTTCCGGATGCCGCGATGACGCCGGTGGCGAAGCGCCGGTCGTAGCCGTAGCGCAGCATGATCGGCAGCGAGATAAGCCCCATGGCGATGACCGAGGCGGCGACAACGCCGGTGGTCGCGGCGAGCAGGGCGCCGACGATGACCACGGCGAGCGCGAGGCCGCCGCGCACCGGGCCGAACAGCTGGCCGATGGTGTCGAGCAGATCCTCCGCCATGCCCGATCGTTCAAGCACGAGCCCCATGAAGGTGAAGAACGGCACGGCAAGCAGCGTGTCGTTGCTCATCACGGCATAGAGGCGGTCGGGCAGCGCCTGGAAGAAGGTCGGTGAAAAGAGGCCGAGCTGGATGCCGACCAGGCCCCAGGCGAGGCCATTGAAGGCGAGGGCGAAGGCCACCGGGTAACCGAGCAGCAGCACGATCACCAGCGAGGCGAACATGAGAGGCGCCATATTGGCAGTGATGAACTCGGCCATGGCGCTTATTCGGGCGGAACCGCCGTGTCGTGCTCGTAGGGGTCGCCAATCAGCCCCTGCATGAACGCGACGCGCTTGATGATCTCAGAGACCGCCTGGACGGCGAGCAGGAAGAAGCCGGCGAGCAGCAAGCCCTTGGCCGGCCACAGGATGAGGCCGCCATAATTGGCCGACACCTCTCCGATCCGGTAGGACTCCACGAACCATGGCGTGATTTCCCAGACCATGAGAACCGAAAACGGAAGCAGCATCACTGCGTGGCCGAAGATGTCGATCCAGTCGCGGATGCGGCGCGGCAGCAGGTTGGAGATGATGTCGATGCGCACGTGCCCGTTGCGCTGCAGCGTGTAGGCGGCAGCGAGCAGATAGGCGCCGGCGAACAGGTACCACTGCAGTTCCAGCCAGGCGTTTGACGACAGCGAAAAAAGCTTGCGCGACGTGGCGTTGGCGGCGCTGACCAGGACAGACAGCAGGATCAGCCAGGTAACCGATTGTCCGATGAATGCTGTTGCGCGATCGATCACTCTGCTGATGCGCAGCAAAACTCCCATAAGCGTCCCCTGCCGGGTTGTGCCGGCCTTCGTCTCTGCCGGCAAACTGCGACGGATGGGCGGCGTTGGCAAGCGCCGAACCGCCGCGCCGTTGCCAGGCCCGGGGCGCGGGGACAAGCATTTGATCGGACCAAATTCGGGCGAAAATCGGGGCGCCGTGCCGCCCTTCGGTTGACGTTGCCCCTGCGGTCGGCGTCAATGGCCGCCAGCCCGAAGGGGAAGGAGGAGGGCGCGATGGCTCTTGCCGCCGTCAGCCTTGACGACAAGTACGATCTCGCCAGGCAGCGGGTGCTGGTCAGCGGGTCGCAGGCGGTGGTGCGCCTGCTCCTCATGCAGCAGGCGCGCGACCGGCGCCAGGGCGTCGCCACGGCCGGTTATGTCACCGGCTATCGCGGTTCGCCGCTGGGCGGCCTCGACCAGCAGCTATGGCGTGCCGCTGACGTGTTGCAGCCGGCGGGCATCGTCTTCAATCCGGGGATCAACGAGGATATCGCCGCCACCGCTCTGTGGGGCGCGCAGCAGGCGGAACTGCGCGGCGAGGGCCGTTTCGACGGCGTCTTCGGCCTGTGGTACGGCAAGGGCCCCGGCGTCGACCGCTCCGGCGATGCATTGCGCCACGCCAACCTCGCCGGCACCTCGCCCTGGGGCGGCGTGCTGGCGCTCATGGGCGACGACCATACCTGCGAATCCTCGACCACCGCGCACCAGTCCGAATACGCCTTCGTCGATGCCATGATCCCGGTGCTGAACCCGGCGGGCGTGCAGGAGATCCTCGATTACGGCCTCTTCGGCTATGCCCTGTCGCGCTATTCCGGCACCTGGGTGGGCTTGAAATGCGTCAAGGACACGGTCGAATCGACCGCCACGGTGGACGGGTCGCTCGACCGCGTCGCGACCGTCATCCCCGGCGGTTTCCGCATGCCGCCCGGCGGGCTGGCGATCCGCACCCATGACAATCCGCTCGCCCAGGAAGAACGCCTGCACGAGTTCAAGATCCCGGCGGTGATCGCCTTTCTCAGGGCGAATGCGCCGGACCGCATGGTGCTCTCCGGCGGGCGCAGCCCACGCATCGGCATCGTCACCGCGGGCAAGAGCTATCTCGACGTCTGCCAGGCGCTCGCCGAACTCGGCATCGACGAGGTGCGCGCCGCCAATCTCGGTCTGCGCCTGTTGAAGGTGGCCTGCACATGGCCGCTCGATCCGCACTCCATCCGCGGTTTCGCTGAGGGTCTCGAGACCATCGTCGTGGTCGAGGAGAAGCGCGGCCTGATCGAGGGTCAGGTCAAGGAAATCCTCTACGGCACCGCCAACCAGCCGGCGGTGCTCGGCAAGAAGAACGAGAGCGGGGCGTGGCTGTTCCCGTCCAAGGGGGCGCTCGACGCCAATCAGATCGCCATCGCCATCGGCGAACGTCTCCTGGCCGGGCGGCACGACGAACCGCTCGCGCGGGGGCTGGCGGCGCTCCGCCAGGCGCAGGACGTGCTTGCCGGCATCCACGATGTCGCCGAGCGCACGCCCTATTTCTGCGCCGGCTGCCCCTACAACACCGGCACGGTCGTGCCCGAGGGCTCGCGCGCCTATGCCGGCATCGGCTGCCACTACATGGTCCAGCGGGTCGCCGACCGGCACACCGAGGGCTACACCCAGATGGGGGCCGAGGGGGCGAACTGGATCGGCGAGGCGCCGTTCTCGACGCGCGGCCACATGTTTCAGAATGTCGGCGACGGCACCTATGTCCATTCCGGCTCGCTGGTGGTGCGCGCGGCTGTTGCGGCGAAGGTCAACATCACCTTCAAGATCCTGTTCAACGATGCGGTGGCGCTGACCGGCGGGCAGAAGCCGGACGGCGATCCGACGGTCGAGGGAATCGCGGCGCAGATGGTGGCCGAGGGCGCCCGCAAGGTCGTCGTGGTGAGCGAGGAGCCGAAGCGCTACGCCGGCCGCTTGCCATCGGGCACCACGGTCCACCATCGCGACGATCTCGATGCGGTCCAGCGCAAGCTTACCGAAATCGGCGGCGTTTCGGTGCTGATCTACGACCAGACCTGTGCCGCCGAGAAGCGCCGGCGGCGCAAGCGCGGGCAATATCCCGATCCCGACCAGCGGATCATCGTCAACGAACTGGTGTGCGAGGGCTGCGGCGATTGCGGCATCCAGTCGAACTGCGTCGCCATCCAGCCGGTCGAGACCGAGTTCGGCCGCAAGCGCGCCATCGACCAGTCCGTCTGCAACAAGGATTTCTCCTGCCTCAAGGGCTTCTGCCCGAGCTTCGTCACCGTGCATGGCGCCATGGCAAGACAAGCCGCGGTGCTCAACGATGACGAGGCGGACCTGCCGGATCCGCCGCGCCTGCCGATGCTGGCCGGCAACTATGCCGTCCTCATCACCGGTGTCGGCGGCACCGGCGTCGTCACCATCGGGGCGCTGCTGGCCATGGCGGCGCATCTGGAAGGCAAGGCGGCGGCGGTGATCGACATGGCGGGACTTGCCCAGAAGGGCGGGCCGGTGATGAGCCATGTGCGCATCGCGCCTGCACTCGGGGACATCAAGGCGGTGCGGGTTGCTGCCGCCGGCGCTGACCTGCTGCTCGGCTGCGACGCGGTGGTCGCCGGCTCGGCGCGTTCGCTGGCGGCGATCGCCCCGGGCGAGACCGCGGTCTTCGTCAACACCCACGAGACCTATCCCGGTGCCTTCACCCACGATCCGGACTACACCCTGCCCATGCGGCGCATCGTGCAGGCGATCACGGCGCGGGCCGGGGCGGCCCGGAGCCGCTTCATCGAGGCGACCGAGATCGCCACCGCGCTGACCGGCGACGCCATCGCCACCAACATGTTCATGCTCGGACTGGCCTGGCAGGCCGGCGCGGTACCGCTGTCGCATTTCGCCATTCTCAAGGCGATCGAACTCAATGGCGTCGACGTCGCGATGAACCGGGCCGCCTTTGGCTGGGGCCGGCGTGCCGCGGTGGCGCCCGAGGTGGTGGCAGGAATTGCTGCCGAGCGGTCGGGCCGGCGCAAGCCGCCGCCGGCACAGAGCGTCGATGAGCTGGCGGCCCGACGCACGCGTTTCCTCACCGATTACCAGAACGAGCACTATGCCCAGCGCTATGCCGACGCGGTTGCCGCCATGCATGAGGCCGAGACCCGCGTGGCCCCAGGCCGTGGCGATCTCGCCGAAGCGGTGGCGCGCAACCTCTTCCGGCTGATGGCGGTCAAGGACGAATACGAAGTGGCGCGCCTGTTCGTCGACGGTTCCTTCCAGCGCCAGTTGGCAGGTGCCTTCGACAGCTGGGGAAAGCTTGAATTCCATATGGCGCCGCCGCTCTTCGCCAAACGCGACAAGGCGACGGGCCATTTGAAGAAACAGACCTACGGGCCGGGCCTCATGCGGGTGCTGCGGCTGCTGGCGCGCTTGCGCAAAGTGCGCGGTTCGTGGCTCGACCCGTTCGGCCATACGGCCGAGCGGCGCATGGAGCGGCGGCTGCTGGCCGAATACGAGGCGACGCTCACGACGATCCGGGCGCATCTGGCGCCCGAGAACCACCATCTCGCGGTGGCGCTGGCCCGCTACCCGGAAAAGATCCGCGGCTTTGGCCACGTCAAGGCGGACGCGGTCAAGCGCGTGCTGCCGGAGGCAGCGGCGCGGCGCGAGGCGTTTCTCGCCGGCGGCGTGCGGGCGGCGGCGGAGTGAGAGTTCCGGCGGCCGGCTCGTGGCGCACCGGCGGCTGTCAGAAAACTGCACCAGAACCGGGCTAATCCGGTATCTCGTGCGCCGGCCGGCGGGGCCGGCATGCGGTTCGATGAGGAGGTGACACGATGATGCGCATGACAAGACTGGCCGTCGCATTCGGCGCGGCGGCAATGCTGGCTGCCACGGCTAGTCGTCTCGGCCCATGCGGCCGAGATGGTCAAGTTGACGATCCTCGGCGTCGGCGACATCTACGATTTCGGCGTGACCAAGGAACGCGGCGGCTTCGCCCGCATGAACGCAGTCGCCAAGGCGGAGAAGGCGACCAATCCCAACACCATCTACGTCTTCGACGGCGACATGTTCTCGCCCTCGCTGCTCTCCGGCTTCGACAAGGGCGCCCACACGGTCGAGCTGACCAATATCGTGCCCTTCGATATCGCCGTGCCCGGCAACCACGAGTTCGACTTCGGCACCGAGGGCTTTATCGCCAACGTGAAGGCGTCGAAATATCCGTGGGCGGCGCTCAATATCACCCGCGCCGACGGTTCGCCGATCGAAGCGCTCGGCGGCACGATGATGAAGCAGGTCGGCGGCCTCAAGGTTGCGCTCGTGCCGGTGGCGCTGGACTCGTCGAATGAGCTCTCCAGCCCGGGCGACTGGAAGTTCGGCGGCACCGTCAAGACCGCGGTCGAAGGCGCCAAGGAAGCGCGGGCCGCTGGCGCCGACCTGGTCGTCGGCGTGGTCCATGCGAGCCACGAACAGGACCGCGAGCTGGTGGCGAGCCACGCTTTCGATGTCATCATGTCGGGTCACGACCACGATTTCATGACCGCCTATGACGGCGTCACGGCCTATGTCGAGACCTCGACCGACGCCAATTATCTCGATCCGGTCGATCTCGAAGTGACCGTCACCGAGAAGGACGGCAAGCGTTCGGTCAAGTGGGAACCGACTTTCCGTTTCATCGATACCAAGACGGTGCAGCCTGATCCGGAGA
>CAVUOD010000004.1:0-140553 GCA_963743015.1 uncultured Alphaproteobacteria bacterium | reverse complement strand
TTTCGTTCGCTCCAGGGAGCCGGAACTTGAGAAATTCGTCTGCCGAAGAGAATGCCTCAGGAGAAAAACCAAATTCCCTCAGCAGATCCGGCAGGGACTCGCGCACGGATTTATCGTCGTCGACGACGGAAACGAGCGGGCGCGGATCGTCGATTCCCATGACAGGTCACGAAAGGGGTTCGAACGGCGTCACGAGATTGGACGCCGGATTTGCTTTCGGACAATCGGCCGGGGGAACGGGAAACGTCGCGTCGCCGACTTCCCTTGTCGTCAAGCGCACGATGACCACGCGCGGTCCGCAAGGCTCGGGGACGGCGCCTTTGCTCTTGGTTCCTGTGCGGACGGACAAAAGAAGACCCTAGGTTCAAATCCAACTGATTGAAGCATGGATGCTGCTTTACTAGACGCCGTTGTGTCCGCAAGGTCTATGATACCTTGGTATCGGGATCTTCCGGGAAAGAAGCCGTGAACGGCTTGCTCGATTTTCTCGAGGCGGGGACCGCGACGACGAATGTGCCCGCTTCATGGCGCGGCCTCTGCGGCGGCTACCGCCGCATGCATCTCCCGAGCACTGGCAACTGCCGAAGTCCGTAAGCGCCGCTCAAACGCGTTAGCGGCTGCGACGCGCCAGACTCCAATCACGGCAAGCATTGTCCAAAGGTATCGGCGACACGTTCGTCCAATGGAGCTGAGCCGGCCGCCGAGGCAATTTGGACGCAGACAGGCATGAAACTTCGAATACGGCTCGCGTGAGCCGGATGCCTGGGGCGAGGGCAAGGGATGAATTGATCTCACGATCAATCAGCGGATGTCGAGGAACGAGATCGTGAAACAGATACCTCAAATCGCCAGCCTGAATTCGCCGATGGGCCAGGATGCCCGTGGGACATTGGTGCAGCTGCTGAACGATGCGCGGTCGGCGCTCCCGGAGAGTCCAGGCGACGCCGAGTATTGTATCAGCCTGGCGGCCGCCATCCTGGCTCAGGACGACGAGGGCGGTTCGCGCGCAAGTGGAACCTTGAATCGCGGTGGGCTTGCCCCCTGGCAGGCGCGCCGTGCCGAGGCGATGATCGAAGAGAACCTCGACGTGAAACTGTCCGTGAGAGCGCTGGCCGAAGCCGTGCGGCTTAGCCCCAGCCACTTCAGCCGCGCGTTCCGCCATACATTCGGCATCGCGCCTCACGGCTATATCTTGCGGTGCCGGATCGAGCGCGCCAAAGAGCTCATGCGGACGACGAACGATGCACTCGCGGACATCGCGCTGGCCTGCGGGCTCACCGACCAATCGCATTTTTCAACGGTCTTCCGCCGAATTGAATGCGAGTCGCCGAATGCGTGGCGCCGCCGTTGCCATGGGGGCCGGATCTGTCCTCTTGAAGGAGCGACGTAGAACGCTGGTTCCCCGGCCCCCGTGGGGGCCTCTTTCACGGCAGTTCTTCCCGTCTGACATCGTCGCCCCCTGGATGTTGCGCGATTATGACGCCCTTGCGCGGTGCGTATCGCCCTTGCTCTCTTTCTCCGGATGGCTGGGCGGCATTACCAGCGTGCCGGCTTTGCCGTTGGAGGACCACCAGCACACTTTTCGGGGGGGCGGGCGCGCGTGCTGGTGGTCCGGTGGGGAAGCGCAGGGAGGGTGCGCTTCCTCGTTGATGAGGCGCTAGTCCACCGAACTGGCAACCTCCACAATTGCAGTGACGATCTCCTTCGATCCGTGGTCGTCCAATTGACGACGCCACCACGCTCGCATGGAGGACGGCGCGCGTATTTCACGATCAACGCGCGTCTTGGTGAAACCTGCCATCGATCGCCGATGCCGTGTTCCACGTTGGCGCTGCGTCGTCGATGCTTGGCGTCCGTAGACCTTCGGTTCGTTGCATCTATGTGCAATTGACGCACGTGAACTGGGTCGGAAAGCACCGGTACCCAAGAGCACGTTTCCATGGCGCTCGATGCGAGCACCCGCAAAAAGTCCGCGCGTTTCACCAAAGAACCGCCCGATCGGGAAAGAACTGCGGGAGCAGGCGCCATAGGTTCGACACGTAGCGTGATGCTTACAGGGCGCCGAGCTTGGCTCGCATCATATGTGCGTCGTTTCTCGGCAATCGTGTGGCCAGCGCTTCAGCACCGAAAGAGGCCCTTTGGCGACGTGACGCATCCGTCAAGGGCGTAGATGCGAACCGAGTTGAGCGTCAGCGAGACGAAGGAGATACCATTATGCAGAAGCAACCGAGGACGCGGTCGTGGATCGACGGCACAAACCTCGTTCTGGGCGTGATCTTGTTCAGTTTTCCCTGGATCTTCGTTCCGGCCACGCAGGCAGTCGAGTGGAATGGTTGGATCGTCGGCGGGCTGGTCGCCTTCAATGCGACCTGCGCGCTGACCGGCTTCGCCGCCTGGGAGGAGTGGACGAACCTGACACTGGGACTGTGGGTCGCGATTTCGCCATGGCTGTTCGGCTTCCAAGCCAATATCGGAGCGACCTGGTCATATGTGATCCTGGGCACTGTCGTGGCAGCACTCGCGGCCTATCAGCTTTGGCTGGCCAACCAGCAGCGCCAGGGGCCCTGGCCTCGCGCCTCGTCGTGAGTGACCGGCAAGCCCGAACCAAAGGAAATGGATCAGGCCTCAGCGCGGAATGCTGAGGCCGGCCATTTCAATGCTCGAGGGGACTGAACGACGTCCACTTTGCGGGTGAAACCGGTGAAGGTCTGTCAGGTCTGATGTTTGGTGCGGAAGGTGATGCGATGGCACAGTTCAGGGCAAAATTCGCAAAAGTGGTCTACGACGACACGGGCCATCGCAGGGAGATTTGCCAACGAACGATCAATCTCGAAGTGCGTAGCCGCGACACTGCATGGGAGGTTGCGGCGCGGTGTTTCTGCGAATTGGAAGGCGTCGCGAGCTGGCTGGATCACGCCGATTGGCTGGAGCTTGTGGAACTCAGCCCGGGAGTGTGAACGTAAGCGCCAATTCGGTCGGCGGCGAAGCTCGGTGAGACCTTCGTCCAATAGATTCCATCGAAGGATTTGGCGCAAACTACTGGCGCGGGTTTGCAGCGCGCAAGCAGGTGCAAGAGCACGTCAACAAATGCGCTGATTGCATCGAAAAAGAGCGCACCAGCCGCACAGCGGAATTGGTTATGGGCACCAACGTAAGGCATTGGCGAAGCGATCTCCTGCTGCTTGCCTTCCTGGCGATTGCGGTCGGCGCCGTCACCGGGTTGCTCGTCGCGGCATTCCGGTTGGCTTTGATCGCCGCCACGCATCTGCGCGAGGCCTTGGTCGACCAAGCGCATCACATCGGACCCGCCGGGTTGTTGGTAACGATTGGCGGATGCGCGGCCGCGATGGCGGTCGCCGCGTGGCTGGTGAGACAGTTTTCCGTCTATGCTTCGGGAAGCGGTGTTCCCGAAGTCGAGGCCGCGTTGGCGGGCAAATTGCCGACCGCACCGCTGCGTCGAATATTGCTCGTCAAGTTTGTCGGTGGAATTCTGTCGATCGGGGCCGGAGCCGCGCTGGGGCCGGAAGGGCCCGGCGTTCAAATGGGCGCCGTCAGCGCTCGTTTGATCGCGACAACATTTCGCCGGACCTGGCCAGACGTGCAAGCGTTGGTGGCCGCGGGAGCGGGCGCCGGCATCGCTGTCGCGTTCAACGCACCGATTGCAGGCGCGGTCTTTGTGCTCGAGGAACTCTTTCGCCACTTTGAGACTCGTGTCGCCATTGCGGGCCTCGGCGCGTCCTCGACGGCAATTCTGGTTTCAAGGTTGTTGCTCGGCGATGCCCCGATCCTCCACGTCGCTCTTTCCGGACAGGTGACTGCGGCGACCGGCCCGCTGCCATACGCCGCTGCGGCGACATGGCCGCTTTATCTGGCGCTTGGTGCTGTGGCGGGCTTGGCAGCCGTACTCTACAACCGACTGATCATGCTTGCCTTGCGGGCGGCATCTGCGCTCGACAACTGGCCCGCCGCATCCAAGGCTGCGGTCGTCGGCGCGATCGTCGGTGTGATTGGTTGGTTTGCGCCCGAACTGATTGGTGATGGCAACAACCTGTCTCAGCTCGCTCTTGCTGGCGCGGCCGTCGCGGGAGGAATACCGCTCGCCTTCGCCATTCGATTCTGTCTCGGGCCGGTGTCCTACGCCGCACGGACACCCGGCGGGCTGTTCGCGCCTCTCTTGGCGCTTGGTGCTCTGATTGGGTCGCTATCGGGGGGCTTGTTCGCGACGGCCTTCCCGGCGCTCGCCATCGAGCCACAGGCCTTTGCCGTCGTCGGCATGGCAGCGTTCTTCTCCGGGGTTGTCCGTGCGCCAGTGACCGGAATCGTTCTCGCGATCGAAATGACCGCGGCATTCACGACCCTCTTGCCGATGCTGGTTGCCTGCCTTGCGGCCATGCTGGTCGCCGGCCTGCTGAATAATCCGCCGATCTACGATTCGCTTCGTCAACGACTGATCGACGAGCATCTCGCGGCTGGAAGAATCTCGACGACAAAGCGCGCCCTCCCGTAGTCTCGATGCGGACAAACCGAAAAAGTCTGTGCGCTCCATGAAAGAACCAGTGACGGATGGCTACCGGGCGCTGGTGCGGTCGGAGCTGCCGCTCGATACGGTGCGGCTCGCCCGATTCCTGATCGGAAAGTTGTTGGTTCGAAAAAACCGCGAGGGCACGCTGAGCGGACGTATCGTCGAAACCGAAGCCTATCCCGTGGGTGATCCAGCCGGTCATGCCTATGCGGGCAGGACATCACGGAATGGCGCACTCTTTCTCTCGCCCGGGCACGCCTATGTCTATCTTGCCTATGGCACGTCTCAGATGCTCAATGTATCCAGCGAGACCGTTGGCGTCGGTGCTGGCGCCCTCATCAGGGCGCTCGAACCGTCGGACGGTATTCCCGCGATGCAGCGCAATCGCGGCCTTCAAAACATCAGGGACCTGACGCGAGGGCCCGGTCGTCTCACGGCTGCGCTCGATATTGATCGTCATCTCGACGGCATTGACCTTTGCCGGACGGGGCCATTGTGGATCGCGCACGACGACTATGTCGTTCCTGAAATTGGCATCAGCACGCGGATCGGGCTTTCGCGAGCGGCCGATCGACCGCTGCGCTTCTACGTTCGCGGCAATCCATTTGTGAGTGGGCCGAAGAAGCTTAACCGCTAGCGCGCGGCCGCCCCCTTTCAGATGGCAATACCAAGGTATGGACGACACCTTGGTGCGATAGGCAGGTCCCTGTGAAGGGCTTATGTGGTCTTGGAGGCGAGCACGCAATCACCTTGGAGGCGAGCATGAGCGAAGTAGAAGTTAAACAGAAAAGCTATGAGATGCCGCCGCAGGAAGGGATCACCGTCGCACATTTCATCACCGTTGCCGACATAGAACGATCGGCGCGATTTTACGAGAAAGTCTTCGGCGGTCGCGTGCTGAGCAGAGGCGACAGCAATGGCGCGCCGGGATACATCCAAATCGCGAACACGTGGCTCATCGTCAATGTCGGCGGTGGTCCGACACCCGACAAACCGACAGTGACGCTCAGCGTCCCCGCTGACCCCGATTTAGGTCAACAGCTTCATGAATATCCGCGTCGCCGATATTCAGGCGTGCTACGACCTCTGGCGAAGGCGGGGAGCCGAGTTCATCACGGAGCCGAAGGACAAGTACGGCGAGACGCGCTGCTACATTCGCGATCCCGACGGCTACATTATAGAAGTTGGGCAAAGCAAGCCGGACTTCCCTTACGGCTAATCGGCAGCACGTTGAAATACCATGTGGCTTGGCGCGGCGTGCTCGTCGCTATCGAGGGAGCGGAGAGAGACTGCCATGGGCACTGACTTCGACGTGATCATCATTGGCGGCGGATCACCCGGCGAACATTGCGCCGGCGTTCTCGCCGACGGCGGGCTCAAGGTCGCAATCGTTGAGCGCGAGCTTGTCGGCGGCGAGTGTTCCTATTGGGCTTGCATACCGTCCAAGACGCTATTGCGCCCCGGCGAGGCGGCACATGCCGCAAACAACGCCGCAGCGATCGCACGAGTCGATACGGCGGCGGCGCTCGCGTGGCGCGACTACATGGTCTCCAACTACTCCGACGCCGGCCAGCAGCATTGGCTCACGGACCGCGGCATTGCACTGATCCGAGGACGCGGGCGGCTGCAGGGCCACGGCGTCGTGGACGTGGACGGTGTCCGCCATACTGCCGATCACGTCGTCATAGCGACAGGTTCGGATCCTGTCATTCCGCCGATTCCTGGCCTTCGGGGGCTCGAGGGGATTTGGACCAATCGCGAGGCGACCGGGATGAAGGCGGTGCCGCGCCGGCTTGTCGTGCTCGGCGGCGGCCCGGTCGGCGTCGAGATGGCACAGGCCGTGCGCCGTCTCGGGGGCGAGGTGGTGCTGGTTGAAGGCGGGCCCCACCTTCTGTCGCGGGAACCACCTGCGCTCGGTGAGGAGCTCGCCGAGGTGCTGCGTCGTGACGGTATCGAACTCATTCTCGGCGCGCGCGTTGTCTCCGCGAGGCGTGACGGCAACGTCTACGCGCTCGAAGTCGAAGGGGGCGGCGTCGTCAGCGGCGACAGATTACTGGTTGCTACCGGCCGGCGCCCGCGGGTTGACGGCATCGGTTTGGAGACCATTGGCGTTGAAGCAAACCCGCGCGGTGTGCCGGTCGACAGCCACATGCGCGTGGCAGACCGCACCTGGGCGATTGGAGACGTGACCGGCATCTGGCTGCTGACCCATGTCGGCAAGTACCAGGGCCGCATCGCTGCCGCCAACATTCTGGGCAAGCCGCGGGAGGCGAACTACGAGGCAGTGCCGCGCGTCATCTTCACCGATCCACAGGCGGCGGCGGTCGGCGCGGTCGAAGCGACCTTCAGCGCAACGACGCGACTCGCGGATATCGCCAAGACAGCGACATATATGCGCGCCAACGACCAGGCGATCGGCTTCATGACCCTGCTCAGTGATGGCGAGCGACTGACCGGCGCCTACGCTCTCGGCCCTGAGGCCGGCGAGTGGCTTCAGCAGGCAACGCTGGCGATCCGCGCACGCACGCCGATTGAGGTGTTGAGCGATACAATCCAGCCATTCCCGACCTTCTCGGAGATTTACCTCACGGCGCTGAACTCGCTGCAGCGGACGATTGCCAAGGCGCGCTGAACGGCGGAGGGAGACCAGAAGACGCCGGCTTACAATCTTGTTCGATTTCGCGTGAAGCCCGGTCGCGAACAGGAATTCATCGAAACATGACAAGCTGGTCGCCGACGCGCCGCGCGGATCCAAGGGAAGTGATCGTTTCCCGCAACTCGCGCTTCATTCGCGGAATACGGCGCAGATCTTCCGTGTGATTTTCGCCTGGAAGCTTGGCCCATCTGGCTGGCGCGTTCCTTTTCGAGGGCGCAAGCATTCAAGTCCAGCCGGGTGGAGCGCTCAAACGTGCTGCAAGGACGCAATGCGAAACGGCCGCTCAGGCATGGAGGATATCATGAGCATGATCGACAAGGCTCTGAAAGGTAACGAGGAGTACGCCCGGAGATATGATCCAAGCCTTGGGGGGCATCCGCATCCCAAGATCGCGGTGGTGACATGCATGGATCCGCGGCTCTCGGACCTGGAGGGGATTCTGGGTTTGAAGAACGCGGATCTGGACGTCATACGCACCGGTGGACCGGCTGTGACCGATGATGTCTTGGGAGAGCTGGTCGTTTCCACGCGGGTGCTCGGCTCGCGCGAGATCATGCTTCTCAACCACACCGGCTGCGGGTTCACGACCTTCACGGACGAGGAGTTGAACGCCAGGCTCTCCGCGTTGACCGGAGATGCGACGCCGGCCCCTATGCGGTTCTTCTCTTTTGAAGACCCTGAGGAGCACACCAAAGCGCAAATCACCATGATCAGATCGCATCCTTGGATCGAGAAGGATGTTCCCGTGCGCGGGTTTATTTTCGACGTGCATACGGGGCGCCTGCAGGAGGTAACAGTCGACGAGACAGGAGCTGTCGCGGCCGAGTGACAAGCGGAGCGACACTAAACCGGTCGTTGTCGCGTGTCCGGTGCCAGCGCCGTGGGGAGATTGAGGTGATTGCGTAGTAGAGGATTTGGCTGTCCATCATTGTCGAACCAAGTCCCCCCGCGATCCATCACGACCCCTGTGGCCCTTGCCTTTTGCCCGATGCCCAGGGGGGAGGTGGCCTATCTCGATCTAGCAAGACCATCCTCCAGGACGCATCCGTCAACGGGCCACCTCAATGTACCATATCATATTGAAATTTTTGTCATTTCAGGTCCAAGAAAGCCGGACGCCTGGCCTACCCACCAACTCGGAGGAAAGGTTCGCAGTTGACTGCATTCTGGCTCGCACGGCGAAAACAGGGGTTCGAGTCCCAAGGGAGCGCCAATTTTTTAATCATTTAGCTCTGATGTTGGGACAGGGCCGACCAAATATCGACCGAGAAACCATCGGCTGGCGATGCGTCAACTGGTTGACTGGCGTCCCGTCTCGGCAAACCGCCGGCCGGTGTCAAATGCGCCGGGTGGGATTATACACCCTTGATCGATTTCGCCTGTGGAGCGGCGTCATGCGCCAAGTCGCCTGAGCCAGCGGGGGCGCGGAATGCGCGCCGGATTGCCATGATGCGGAGACATCTGCTGTGACCGACCTGCCCAGCTTCGACCTTACCGACCGAATTGCCCTGGTGACCGGCGCCGCCCGCGGCCTTGGCCGCGCGATCGCGCTGGCGCTCGCCAATGCCGGTGCCGACGTGGTGCTCGGCCTGCGCGACGTGGACACCGGTGGCGGATTGGTCAAGGAGATCGAGGCGATGGGCAGGCGGGCGTTGCCCTTGCAGATGGACGTGCTTGATCTCGAGCAGGCCTATGCCGCCGTCGACCACGCCATCGAACAGTTCGGCCGCATCGACATCCTGGTCAACAATGTCGGCGGCGGCGAGGAGGGGCCGGTCGAGGACGTGTCGGAGGAGACCTTCGACCGCACCATCGCCGTGACAGTCAAGTCCGCCTTCTTCGTCGCGCAGAAAGTAGCCAAGCACATGATCGCGCGCGGGGGTGGCGGGCGCATTGTCAATATGGGTTCGCAGGCGGGCGTCGTGGCGCTGCCCGGCGAGTCGGTCTATTGCCTGTCCAAGGCCGCGGTCGCCCACATGACACGCTGCATGGCGGTCGAATGGGGCAGGCACGGGATAAACGTCAATTGCGTCGCCCCGACCTTCATCGAGACGCCTGGTACCGAACCGGCGCTCTCCGATCCCGATTTCCGCGCCGATACGATCGAGCGGATCGCCGCGCTCCACCGCATCGGTCAGCCGGTCGAAGTCTCCGGCGCGGTGGTGTTCCTGGCCTCGCCCGCCGCCTCGCTGATCACCGGCCACACCATTCTCATCGACGGTGGCTGGACAGTGCGGTGATCGGGTTGCCGCGTTGCCGTCAACCATCCTCGCCACTGCGATGTTCGGCGCCGTGTGCGCCTCGAAGGCGATCTGTTCGTAGAGCGTGATCGCCGGCGTATTGGTCGTGCGGGCGTTCCGTGCGACCACCAAATTCGGTGCACGACACCAAGCCGCTCGTCAACCACCGCGCACTGCGGCTTAGTCGCACGACGTTCGCGCTCTTGCGGTGAATTGACGGGCTTCGGGCATGGACCAAGCTTGACATTCGGGCATCGACCAATTGAGCCCAGTGGGCATAGGGAGGAAGAAAAATGCGCAGATTTGGAAAGATGGCGTTGCTCGGCAGCGCCGTCGCGGTAGCGTTGGCTTTTGGCGCACCCGCCGAAGCGGCTGGAAAACAGCTGAAGATTTTGGTTTCGTTGCCGAATATGGCTTTCCCGTTCTTCGTGCACATGCTCGACGCGGTCAAAGGCGAAGCCACGAAGCTTGGCGACATTGAGATCGTGGGGGCCGACGGCCAGGGTTCGTCACCGAAGCAGACGGCGGACGTCGAAGCGGCGATCACCCAGGGCGTTGACGGCATCGTCATCAGCCCGAACGAAGTCGATGCTCTGGCGCCCGCGCTCCAGGAAGCGGTTGACGCGAAGATCCCGGTCGTCACCATCGACCGCCGGGTCGAGAAAGTGCCGGGCATCCTTGCCCATGTCGGCGCCGACAACGTGAAGGGCGGCGAAGCTCAGGGTCAGCTCATCATGAAGCTGTATCCGAATGGCGCCACCATCATGAATCTGCAGGGGCAGTCGGGCTCCAGCCCGGCCATCGACCGTAACAAGGGCCTGCACAACGTCCTCGATACCGCCAAGGACAAGTACAAGATCGTGTTTGAGGACACGGCCGCTTTCGATCGGTCGAAGGGCATGTCGATGACGGAGTCGGCGCTCGACGGCATGACCACCCCGCCTGACGTGATCGTATGCGCCAATGACGACATGGCGCTGGGCGCGCTCGAAGCGCTGAAGGCCCGCAACCTCGTCGGCAAGGTCGCGCTGATCGGCTTTGACGCTCTGCCCGAAGCTCTCGGCCAGATCCGCGACGGCAACATGACCGCCACCATCGAGCAGATGCCGGGTGGTCAGAGCACCGGGAGCCCTCGACACGCTCGTGTCGTACCTCAGGGACGGCAAGATGCCGGCCCAGAAGGTCACGCTGCTGACCCCGATCGCGATCACCAAGGACAACCTCAATCAGGCCGAGCGTCTGGGCGAGGTGAAGTAGTCCGAAGTCTGAAGCAGGGCGCGCGCGGGGGAACTATGCTGCGCGCGCCTGTTTCCCAGCGCACAGGTCCGCTGCACGTGAATGTCTGAATCGATTCTCGAGATGACCGGGATCACCAAGCGCTTTCCCGGCGTGACGGCGCTCGATTCGGTCGATTTCTCGGTTGGTCCAGGAGAAATCCATGCTCTCCTTGGCGAAAACGGAGCGGGCAAGTCGACGCTCCTGAAGATCCTGTCGGGCGCGCAAGAGCAAGACAGCGGTACCATCGTCTTTTCAGGAAAGCCGGCGACGCTGCGCACGCCGCACGACGCTCAGAAGCTTGGTATCGTAACGATCTACCAGGAACTGACGCTGGCTCCGAACCTCACCGTCGCAGAGAACGTTTTCATCGGGCGGGAACCGGGACCGCGGCCTTTTGTGAGTTGGCGCAAACTGGCCAGCGAAACCCGAGCGATCACCAGCCGGCTGGGGCTCGAACTCGATCCGATGACGCTCGTGCACGATCTGAGCGTGGCCGAGCAGCAACTGGTCGAGATCGCGCGCGGCCTGTCGATGGAGTCGCGACTGATTGTCATGGATGAGCCCACCTCGGCGTTGAGTGCCGCCGAGGTCGAGAAGCTCTTTCGTATCATCCGCGATCTCCGGGCAAGCGGGCTCAGCATCATCTTCGTGACTCATCGCCTCGAGGAGGTGATGAAGCTTTGTGACCGGTACACGGTGCTTCGTGATGGGCGACAGGTCAGCACCGGGTCGGTCGCCGACACCACCATCGACGACCTGATCCGCCTTATGGTCGGTCGTGAAATCAACGAATTCTTCGCCCGTGGTGAAACGGCCGAAGCTTGGTGGCGTCGTGCTCAAAGTCGAGGCGCTCAGCCGCCGCGGAAACGCGCAAGATCCGCACGCGACGGTCCTCGATAATGTCGATCTGGAGGTTCGCCGCGGCGAGATTCTTGGCGTCGCCGGGCTGGTCGGGGCCGGCCGCACCGAGATGGCGCGGGCGATCTTTGGCGCCGACGCTTTCGACAGCGGTCGCATTCTGGTCGATGGCGCCGAGGCCCATATCCGCTCGCCGGAAGACGCGATCCGTTACGGCATCGGGCTCGTCCCCGAGGACCGCAAGCAGCAGGCGCTGTTCCTGTCGCTGGCAGTACGCGCGAATCTCAGCATGGCGGTTCTCGCCTCGGATCAGCCGATGGGGGTTCTTCGTCGACGAGGGCGCTGAACTGGAGTTGGTCGACGAGTTTCAACACGCGCTCAACATCCGCATGACCGGGGCCGACCAGCTGGTCGCCAACCTGTCTGGCGGCAATCAGCAGAAGGTCGTGCTTGCTCGCTGGCTCGCAGTTCGCCCCAAAGTGCTGATCGTCGATGAGCCGACCCGAGGCATCGATGTCGGTGCCAAGGTCGAGGTGCACCATCTTCTGTTCCAGATGGCCCAATCGGGGATCGCGATCGTCGCCATATCGTCGGAACTGCCGGAGGTGCTGACGATCAGCGACCGGATCGTCACGCTGCGCGAGGGACGGGTCACCGGCCAGATCGGACCGCGCCGAGGCAACCCAGGAAAAGCTGATGACAATGATGACATTGGGCGCGAAAGCGGTATGAGGGGTAGCTGGGATGGCTGAGGTAGGCCACACCGAATCAACGGGGACAGCGCGATTTGACGTGATCGGGTTTCTTGCCCGATTCGCGCCGTTGATTTTTCTGATCGTCCTGATGGCCGCCTTTGCCATCGGCGAACCACGTTTCCTCAGTCCGTTCAATCTGCTCAACGTCATGCGTCAGGTTTCGATCGTCGGGCTCCTCGCGGTGGGCATGACGTTTGTCATCCTGACCGCCGGCATAGACCTGTCGGTTGGTTCGCTGCTGGCGTTTAGTGGCATTGTTGCTGCGGCGGTCGCGAAGGGCGGTCTCGCCAATCGTTTCACCGTGGGCTCGGGTGAAGAAATCCTCGGCTATGGCTGGGGAGCGGCGGTGCTCGCGGCAGTCCTGATCGGCACTGCCGGCGGTTTCTTCCAGGGCCTTGCGATCACGCGGCTGAAAGTCCCGCCCTTCGTCGTCACCCTCGGCGGAATGTCGGCGTGGCGTGGTGCGGCGCTGCTGTTTGGCAACGGCGGGCCGATCAGCGGATTCGATTCGTCCTACGTCTGGTGGGGGCAGGGCAAAATCGGGATTATCCCGGTGCCCGTTATCCTCTTCCTCTTTTGCGCCATCGCCGCCCATATCGTGCTGCGCTACACCCGCTATGGCCGCCAGGTCTACGCCGTCGGCGGCAATCCGGAAGCGGCGCGGCTCTCCGGCCTCAACGTGAACCGCATTATTCTCAGCGTTTACATGCTGATCGGCTTCTTCGCCGGGCTTGGCGCCTTCGTTCTGTCGGCACGGCTCAATTCCGCCGAAGCGGTTGCCGGTACCGGCTACGAACTCACGGTGATCGCATCGGTGGTCATTGGCGGCACCAGCCTGTTCGGCGGCGTTGGCACGATCTTCGGTACGGTGATCGGTACGCTGCTCATCGGCGTCCTGCTCAACGGCCTGGTTCTGATGAACATCTCCTCGTACATCCAGCAGATCATCATCGGTTTCATCATTGTGCTCGCTGTCGCCTTCGATACGTTCGCCAAATCGCGGAAGCGCACCACCTGACGCAGCATCGATGGTGCCCCGACGGACGGACCCGCGCGGCCTGGATCGACAGATGCTCTCGAAAGACACCAGTGTCGGCTGAAACCCGCATTTCCCGTCATTCGCACATCCCCATTGGGAGGTTGTTGTGACCATGTCCGCAAAAATAAGAAACGCATTCGAACAAGGTGAAGGGGTGCTGCGTCTTGCCCCGGTTTTCGTTCCCCGCCGGTTCTCCTCGGCCGGCAAGCGCCTGCGGTTGCATCCCGACGACTACTACGCCCTCGGCACGGCCCGCGGTTCGATCAAGGAGCGCTGGTTCTCCTCGGTGATCGCCGCCATGAACGGCCCGCTGGCGCCGCCGGATGAAGGCATGAGCTATGTCGATCCGACCGGACGGGCGGAGGACAAGTTCCTGTTCCGCGACGCGATCGAGGAATTGGGAGCCGAAATCATCGGTGCGGAACTCAAGGAGAAGTTCGGCACCTGGCCGATGTATTCCAAATTCTTCGACTACAATGCCCCCCTGTTCCTGCACCTGCACCTGAACGACGAGGATGCCCGGCGGGTCGGCCGCAAGGGCAAGCCGGAGGCCTATTACTTCCCGCCGCAGCTCAACAATCATCCGGGCCTGTTCCCGCACACCTATTTCGGCTGGGACCCGGACATGACCAAGGAGGAGGTGCGGGCCCGGCTCGAGATCTATCGCGAGACCGACAACCGCGTCACCGAACTGTCGCGCGCCTATCGCATCCAGCTCGGCACCGGCTGGTACACCCCGCCGGGCGTCGTCCACGCCCCGGGGTCCTACCTCACCTACGAGCCGCAGTGGAACAGCGACGTCAACTCAGTCTACGAGAACATCGTCAACCACGAGGTCTACCCGTACGAGTTCCTGGTCGAGAACTGCCCTGAGGAACAGAAGGAAGACCTCGACTACGTCATGAGCCTGATGGACTGGGAGAAGAACGTCGACCCGTCCTATCGCAAGACCTATTTCCGGCCGCCGCTGATCGCCTCGGAAAGCGAGCAGCATGTCGAAAAGTGGGTCGTCTACAACACCGGCTACATCGCCGCCAAGGAACTGACGGTCTATCCGGGCGCCAGCGTTACCATCCGCGACACCGCCGCCTATGGCTGCATCCTCACCCAGGGTCACGGCAAGGTCGGCATCTTCGATGCCGAAACGGCGATCATGCTGCGCTACGGTTCGCTGTCGGCGGACGAATACTTTGTCAGCGAGCCGTCGGCCAAAGCCGGTCTGCAGATCACCAATCTCAGCCGCATCGAGCCGTTGGTCATGCTCAAGCACTTCGGCCCCAACGCCGGCGACCCGAAGTCGGCCTGAAAAATGCGTGCGGTGCCGGGCTCCCTGCCTCCCGGCACCGTTCGCGGTCGCAATCCCGATGTCTGGCCCCCCGAAACGCCGTGGATTTTCGGCATCGCCGTGCGCGCGACCGCGGTCAACGTGGGGCAAGCGCTGTCGGTCCGCCAGCCATTCGGCATTGCCGTGCCAACCGTCCCGACCGCCGCAATGCCGACGAACAGGCGCGGATGGCAGCTCAGTTCATGCGGACCGATTGTCGCGGTACTCGACTAGCCAGTGCGTTTCGGTGAACAATGTGCCGGGTCGGTTGAGGCGTCGAACTGCGCGGCCCGATAGTTCGCCCTAACGACGCTGCACCCGAGAGCTGCGCTTGATGCGTTTGGGGGCCGAATGCGCAAAGACGGCATCGCAATCACTGGAATGGGTTTCCGGTTCCCCGGTGGAGCGGACGATCCAGATTTGTTCTGGCGGTTGCTCATCGATGGACGCGATGCGGTCCGCGAAGTGCCGCCGGATCGCTGGAATGTGAGCCGTTTCTACGATTCCGAACCGGGTATCGCCGGCAAGACCTTCTCGCGGCATGGCGGTTTCATAGAGGCACTCGATCAGTTCGATCCGCAGTTCTTCGGCATCTCGCCTCGCGAAGCTCCCTATGTCGACCCGCAGCAGCGGCTCCTTTTGACGACTGCATGGGAGGCACTTGAAGATGCAGGGCAAGTTCTCGACTTCGCAAGCGGCCCCAACGTGGGCGTCTTTGTGGGCATTTCGCACAACGACTATCAGGTGATTCAAGGAAGCCCCTGGGATCGCACCGGCATCAGTGCCTATACGCCGACCGGTAGTGCGCACAGCATTGCCGCCAACCGCATATCCTATTGCCTGAACCTCAGAGGACCGAGCATCGCGGTCGATACGGCCTGTTCATCGGCGTTGACGGCCGTACATCTTGCTTGCGCGAGTATCTGGTCAGGAGCGTGTCCGATCGCGCTTGCCGGCGGGGTCACCGTCATGATTACCCCCGATGGCTTCATCGGGTTTTCTCAGGCCGGCATGATCTCTGCCGCGGGGCGATCGAAAGCATTCGACGCGTCAGCCGATGGCTTTGCCCGCGGCGAGGGTGCCGGCATGGTTGTGCTGAAGCCCTTGTCCCAGGCTGTGGCGGACAACGACCCGATCTACGCCGTGATCATCGGATCGGCGGTCAATCAGGATGGACATACCAACGGCATCTCTCTGCCGAATCCCGAAGCGCAGGCGGCGCTCGTCGAAGCGGCCTGCCGCGATGCCGAAGTCGACCCCAAGGATATCGGTTACGTTGAGGCGCACGGCACCGGAACGGCTGTTGGCGACCCAATAGAAGCGAGCGCCCTGGGCAAGGCCCTTGGCCGGGATCGCGCCGCAGACAACCAACTCACGATCGGCTCGGTCAAGACCAATATCGGCCACCTCGAGACGGCCGCGGGGATCGCGGGCCTGGCCAAGGCGGCCCTGGTATTGAAGCACAAGAAGATCCCACCCAACCTGCACCTGACCAAGCCCAATCCGAACATCGATTTCAAGGCGCTGAATCTGCGTGTGCCGACCGAGGTCGAGGATTTCGCGACAAGCGGCAAGCCGCGCATTGCCGGGGTCAACTCTTTCGGTTTTGGCGGATCGAACGCCCATCTGGTGCTGAGTGAACCACCACAGCGCGAAGCCGCTGTTGTGGTTGGCCAACAGCGGTCTTGGCCGCTGGTTGTTTCGGCTCGATCGGAATCAGCGCTCATGAAAACCGCGGCGCACCTCGCCGACTGGCTCGACCAATCTGTCACGAGCGAACAGGCTACGTCCTTGCCGGCACTCGCCTATACGCTCGGCGTGCGGCGCAATCATCATCGCTTCCGGTTGGCGCTGACGGCTTCTTCCGCCAAGGAGGCGGCGGATACCTTGCGGGATTTCGCAGAAGGGACCGCCAATCCAACGGCGCGCCACGGCCCGCTGATCGAACGCAGAACATCTCCTGTTGTCGGATTCATCATGAGCGGTCAGGGCCCTCAATGGTGGGGCATGGGCCGCGAACTCGTGGCCATGGAGCCGACCTTCCGCGAAACGCTCGATGCCTGCGCGGAGGCCATGAAGCCGTGGGCCGATTTCTCGCTGCTGAAAGAGCTGGCGCGTCCCGAGGAAGAGACGCAACTCAGCCGGACCGAGATTGCCCAGCCTGCGATCTTCGCCATGCAGGTCGCCCTGGCTGCCATGTGGCGGTCACGCGGCGTGCATCCCTCGTTCGTTGCCGGTCATAGCGTCGGTGAGGTCGCAGCTGCGCACGTCACCGGTGCGCTCACGCTTGACCAGGCGGCCCAAGTCGTCGTGCTTCGGGGGCGCGCGATGGAAAGCTGCGCTGGCCTCGGCGGGGGGATGCTGGCAGTCGGGCTGGGCGCCGAGGAAGCCCTCGCCATAGCGGGAATGCACGACGATTCGGTCAGCGTTGCGGCGTTCAACGGACCTCGGTCCGTGACTCTGGCCGGCTCTGTCGCGAGCCTGAAGCGGATTTCCGAACAGCTCGAAGCAGACGGCATTTTCGCGCGGCTGGTCCCGGTGGGCCACGCCTTCCACAGTCCCATGATGGAGCCCGCCGCAAAGATGCTCGGGGCCGAACTGGCCGGTCTCGCTCCAGGTCCGACCGAGGTGCCTCTTTTCAGCACGGTCACCGGGCAGTTGATTGAAGGCACCGATCTGACTGCCGAGCATTGGGCCGACAGCGTGCGGTGTCCGGTGCAGTTCGCGACCGCCATCGGTGCCATGGCCGACAGATCGGTGGATGTCTGGCTCGAGATCGGGCCCCACCCGGCGTTGGTCCGCTCCATACAGGAGTGTCTGGCCGTGCGCGGCGGCCAGGCGACCGTCATCGCTTCAACGCGACGAGAGCGTGAGCACCAGGCGACGGTGGAAGCGGCGTGCGAACTTCACCTCGCGGGCGTCGCTATAGACTTCGCAGCCATGACGCCATCGCGCGAGGTCGTACCGCTCCCCCGCTACGCCTGGGACAACGCATCGTGGTGGAAAGAAGCAGCCGACTGGCGCGACGCGCGCCTTGCATCCGGGGGTATCGGATTCCTCGATACCCGCCTCCCGCTTGCCAAGCCGACGTGGATCGCGCGCCTTGACCGTCGGCACATGGCGTTTCTCGAGGATCATCGGGTGTTCAGCCACGTCATCTTTCCCGCCGCGGGGTTCGTTGACATGGTCGTGGAAGCCGGCGTCCAGCTCTTTGACGGCAAACCGTTCGTCATCGAGGATCTGGAGATCCGCAAGCCTCTCCTGATACCCGAGGCACATGGTGATGTCGCAATGACGCTCACCGTGGACCCGGTGCAGCGCACCTTCGAGATTTCCTCGCGCATCGGCGACAATTCGGGCTGGTCGACCCATGTCGTCGGAGCGATCCGCTCGGAACGCACCGACACCAATTTCACCGACGCTTCGTGGCCGGGACCAGACGGCCTCGCATCTCGGTCGCTCATCGAATTCTATGACTATATGGCGGGTCGTGGCCTGCGCTACGGGAAGGAGTTCCAGCCCGTGCGCGAGCTCTTCTCCGGCAAAGGCGTATCCGCGGGACGGATCGCACTGGCGGACGAGGCGCTCAAGCGCTACCGGCAATATCCGGCGCATCCGGTTATTTTTGACGGAGCCCTGCAGGTCTTCTCCGCCGGTGCGGCGGAGATGGAACCCGGCAAGAACCGCGTGCGCCTGCCGGCTCGCTTTTCGCGCATTCTTTACATCGGCTTCGCCCGGCCCGAGCGCCCGCGTAACCGCCCGGGTCAGCGCGATAAACGACGCCTACCTGGAAGGCGGCATCGACATCTTCGATAGCGCGGGGAATCCCTGCATCCGCGTCGAAGGCTTTCGCGCCGTCACGGTAGAGAACGCCCGCGGCTCAGGCGACGAAGATTTCGTCTACCACGTCGGCTGGGAACGCCAGCTTTCACAGTTGCCGCGGCGCGATATTGCGCCCGTGCCAATGTCCCGCCTCTATGAGGTCATGCACGATGCGCTCGACGAGGTCGTGGCGTTGCGTGGTAGAGGCAATCTCGAACGCGTCATCGCTGACCTTGACGACCTGGCTGCCGGCCATGTGGCAAGGGCGCTGATCGGGATGGGGGCAAACCGGTCTTTCTCGGCCGAGACGTTGGCTGTGGCCGAACCCCTGAGACGCGCATTCGGCCGCCTGGTCCTGGCGCTCGAGCGCCGCGGCCTCGTCACGCGCGACGGCGACCTCTATGCGCCGGGCCGCGATTTTGCTTCGGTCTCCGAGAACGCGGCTGGCGCGCTTCGCGACTTCATCCGCGATCATCCGGGCCATCTGCCAGAGGCCTTGCTCTCGGAGTCCATGAGCGATGACCTTGCCTCTATCCTTCGCGGGGACAAGGACGCCGTTCAGGTGCTTTTCGCCGGCGCCGGGCCCGACCTTCTCGAACAGTTCTACGGCGACGGCCTATCCACCAGCCATTGGCTTGCAGCCTTTGCCCGCGCGGTGGCGGTCATCGCCGACAATCAGCCCCACGGGCGCGGCTTGCGTATCCTCGAGGTTGGCGCCGGCACCGGCGGATTGGCCGCCCAGCTATTGCCCTCACTGGAGCGTGGCATCCACGAATACGTGTTCACCGACGTTACCGCTGGCTTCTTCGCCGCCGCCGGCCGCAAACTCGCCGCGTTCCCCGAAGTCGTCACCAAGACCTACGATCTGGAACGTCCCTGCGCCGAGCAGGGCCTCGATCCGGCTTCCTTCGACATCGTCCTCGCGACCAATGTTCTCCACGCCGTGAGCGACATCCGCAAGGCGCTGGGTCATATCAACGAACTACTTGTTCCCGGGGGGACGCTGATGTTCCTCGAAGTGGCGACGCCGCAGCTCTGGAGCGAGTTGGTTTTTGGGCTGACGAGCGGCTGGTGGCAATTCTCCGATTGGGATTTGCGCCGCGACCAGCCGTTGCTTGAGCGCACCCAATGGGAAGCTGTGCTTGCCGAAGCATTCGATGAGGTTCGCTCGCTTCCCGGTCTGCGCGGCCCCGAGGGCGGCGAATTCCAGATCGGCCTGATTGCGCGCAAGAAGGCTGGGCACGGGACGTCGACCGAGCCGGTGGCGGACAATGCCATCGTCAAACCCAAGTCGTGGCTGATCCTGGCGGACAGTGGAGGGGTCGGCGACCGGTTCGCCGAGCGCCTGACCTCGGTCGGTCACAGCTGCCGGCTCGCCCGGATGGGGGGCCATTTTGGCGCCGTCCGCGACGGCTTCGTGCTGAATGCCGACAAGCCGGACGATTGGCACCGAATGATTGCCGCCTGCACCGAGATGCCGCCGGAAAGGATCGTCTTCCTGTGGTGCCTCGATGGAGCTTCCCCCGAGCATGTATCGCCCGCCGCCAACGCCCTGCTGCACCTGACGCAAGCGCTCGGTGAGATCCTGCCGGGCGCGGCAATCGGAATTGACGTCGTCACCCGGGGCGCGCAACCGGCCGGCCACGAAGATCTGCCGATCGATGTCGGCCAGGCGGCGGTGATCGGGCTGATGCGCGTCGTGCAGACCGAGTATCCGAATTTCCGTTGCCGCAATGTCGATCTGCCGGTTTCAGGATCGATGAACGACGACGATCTGCTCTGGCTTGAACTCAACGCCGACTCGATGGAACGCGAGGTGGCCTACCGTGGCGAAGCCCGCTACGTGCAGCGTATCCGCCGTCGCGTGGACCGCCGGGAGAGGCTCCAGAGCCCGTCGGTGCCGCTGCGGCTCGATACCAGCGAGCGCGGCCTGCTTGATGCCTTGCACTTCGTGCCATTCGATCTTCCGCCGTGCGGTCCAAGGGATGTGATCGTGGATGTCAAAGCGGCCGGGATGAATTTTCGCGATGTCCTCAAGGCGCTCGGACTTTATCCCAGCGAGACTCCCGATAGCCGCGTCTTCGGCGATGAGATCGCCGGTGTGGTTGCTTCGGTCGGCAGCGACGTCTCGGGTCTTGAGCCGGGAGACCGGGTGTTCGGGATCACCATGTCCGGGATCGCGACACGCGCCATCGCAAGGGCCGACGACCTGAGGATCATTCCCGGCGGGCTTTCCTTCGAAGAGGCCGCGACAATTCCCGTGGTCTTCATGACAGCCCTTCATGCACTGAAATACGTCGCGCGCGTCCAGCCGGGAGAAACGGTGCTGGTACATGCCGGCGCCGGCGGGGTTGGCATGGCTGCCGTTCAGATTGCCAAACATCTCGGCGCCGAGGTGATCGCCACAGCGGGGAGCGCAGCCAAGCGGCACCTGCTCAATGTCATCGGCGTAGGCCGCGTGGTGGATTCGCGCCGCGCCGACTTCGTTGAAGCGGTGATGGCGCTTACGGACGGCAGGGGCGTGGATGTCGTCCTCAACTCGCTGGCGGCTGAGGCGATCCCGATGGGCCTCGCTTGCCTTGCTCCTTTTGGCCGCTTCGTAGAGATCGGCAAACGCGACATCTACGAGAATGCCCGCGTGCCGTTACGGCCGCTCAGGAGCAATGCTTCGCTCCATGTCGTGGCCATGGACGAGATCTTCAACAACCCCGCGAGTGACATTGCTGCCAAGCTGCTGGCGGAGATCGCCGGACTTCTCGACCAGCGCATTCTGGTTCCCCTGCCGTTCCGGTCGGTCCCCGCCGCAAACGCCGACGCCGCGTTTCGGCTGATCGCGCAAGGCAAGCATGTTGGCAAAGTCGCTATTGCCTTTGCTGAACCGATGATCGTGCGGCGCGCCCAGTCGCTCACCCGTCCGTTCGTCGTCGACCGGTCGGCAACCTATCTCGTCACCGGAGGCTTCGGCGGTTTCGGGCGCGTTTTGGCTGCGTGGCTGGTGGAAAGCGGCGCGCGCCATCTGGTCATGACCGGCCGAAGCGGCGCTTCCTCGGCCGAAGCAAAAGCCTTTGTGAAGACAATGGAGGCCCGCGGCGTCGCGGTCGTGGCACTTGCGGCCGATATATCGGACGCCCTTGATGTGGCCCGCATCATGGCGGCCATCGACGCCAGCGGCGTGCCACTCAAGGGCGTATTTCACCTGGCGATGGTCATCGATGACGCGCCGATCAGCGAGCTTACACCGGCTCGCATGCGTGCTGTTTTCGATCCGAAGGCCCGCGGTGCCTGGCTCCTCCACGAAGCCGTCCGTGGCAAGGAACTCGACTGCTTCGTCATGTTCTCATCCGCCTCGTCCGTGCTCGGCAATGCTGCACAGGGCAACTACGCGATGGCCAATGCCGCCCTGGACGCGCTGGCCCATCATCGTCGGGCGCTGGGGCTACCGGGCCTTTCGGTGAACTGGGGGGCACTCGGTGGCGAAGGTTATGTCGCCCGCAACGAGCGGGTGGGTGATTTCCTGGCTCGTCAGGGCACGACCCCACTTTCACCTGCGGAGGTCGTGTCGTGTTTGAAAGCCTTGCTCGACGCCAATGTGCCGCAGGCACTCGCCGTTCGAATCGACTGGCAGAAGTGGCGACAGTTCTTCCGCGGCATGCAGGATAGCCCGCTGCTCGAGGCGGTCTTGGCCGGCGGCTTCGATGACGAAGAGCGCAGCACCGCCGGCGATTGGCGGACGCAGATCGAAGCTGCGGCACCAGGAGAGCGAGAGCAGATCGTAACTGACGCCGTGCGTGACATCGTCGGTTCGGTGCTCCGGGTGAAGCCGGAATCTCTGCGGCTTGACGAACCGCTCACCGACCTCGGCCTCGACTCCCTGATGGCCGTGGAAACGGAAAACCTGATCGAGAGCAGCATTGGCATTTCGCTGCCGCCCTCCAGTCTCATGCGGGCGAGGACCATCGGCCAGATCGTGAAGCTGCTGAACGATCACATGGGCGGCGGCCCCTCGGTGCGTTCAACGCCGATGTCGAAAGCCCAATCGTCGGCAGCGAACGGCGACGGTGAATTGGACGTTGACGCCCTTTCCGACGAAGACGTTGAAACCGTCCTGGACGACATATCACTCACGGGCGCCGCAGAAAGCGACCAGCGCCTCGAGCCATGACCGACGACGGACGGCAGCGTTTGCGCGAGTGGCTGCAGAGTGGCCGGGCACGTCTCCAGCCGCTGTCGCTGACGCAGCAGGAACTCTGGTACGCGGCACCCTATCCGGCAGGCGATCCTTCCAACCACATCGGCGGCCTCATGTTCGTGCGGGGACCCCTGCGTTGGCGGCTCCTCGAACAGGCGCTGGGCCAAGTCACGGCTCGACAGGAGGTGCTCAGGCTTTCGGTGTTGCCGGGACGCATCGAACCGGTGCAGCTCATCCGCGAAGAAATGCCGCCGGTGTTGCGTGCGGACGCGGCGTCGGATTTCAAGGGTCAGTCAATCGCGATCGAGGAAGCAGCCGAAGCCGTCTTCGGCGAACCGTTCGACCTTGCGCGCGGACCGCTCTATCGCGTCCACGTCATCGAACGTGATCGCGACGATTTCGTCATCGTGCTGACGATCCATCATGCTATCGCCGACGGCTGGACCATCGGCGTGTTCATGGAAGACCTGTGGAAGGCTTACTTCAACGTGTTGCTCGGACATGGGTCAACGCTGCCGCCGGTGCAACAGGCATACAGCCAATGGGCCGCAAGGGAGCGATCGTTCTGGACTGTCGATGAGGTCGGCTCGCGAAGTGAGTTCTGGAAGATGAAACTCACCGGCGCACCACGCCTCCTCGATGCACCACCACAACCAGCCGGCAGACGCCGACGCTTCAGGACCCAGCTTGCGGCGGACCGTGCCGACCGCCTGCGCAGGACTGCGCGCAAGTGCGGCGCCACGCTGTTTTCGACCCTGCTCGCCGCCTTCAGGCTGACACTCGCCGAGTGGCGCGGTGCGCAGGACATTCTCGTGGGTACGCCCGTGGCAAACCGGTCGCGAAACGCCACGAAACGAACGATGGGCAGTTTCGCGGGTCTGGTACCCTTGCGTGGCGATGTACGACGAAGCCTGGCTTTCGCCGACCATGTCGCTGCCGCACAGGACGATACGGCAGACGCGTTCGCACGGGCGCTGCCCTTCGTGAAACTTGTGGAAGCGCTCGGCGAAGATGTCATTCCCGGCCGAAATCCCGTCTTCGATGTCCGGTTCGCGCTCCAGAACCATCCGATGCCGGATTTTGCCTATCCCGGTCTCTCGATCCGAATGCATCTGCTTTCCACCGGAACCGCCCGCTTCGATCTCGGTTGCGAGGTGACCGAGGAGGGCGACCAGATGGAGGTTGTCTGGCTCTATCGCGGCGACCTCTTCAACAATGGTGAGATGGAGGCACTCGATCGCCTGTGGCGCGAGCGCCTCGATGCGGCGTGCTCTGAGGTGCTCGAAGAGCGCGGCTGAGGTGGCCGGATTTGCTGCCCGCAATCACGCAACACCACAGCTTTCTTCGGCGCGATCTTTGCCGGACGACGGGAAGAATCGCGCCATCATGGCTACCCGGCTCGCAGCCGGCGTTGCGCCTCACGGGCGGCTAAGCGCCGAGATAGGCTTGGCGAACGCGGTCGTCATGGAGCAGCGCTTCGCCGGTGCCGGAGAGCACTACCCGGCCGTTCTCGATGACATAGGCCTGCGCCGCCAGCTTGAGGGAGGCGGCGACGTTCTGCTCGACCAGCACGCAAGTGATGCCGGTCGCATTGAGCTCGCCAATCGTTTTGAGCACGTTCTGCACGGCCAGCGGGGCGAGGCCCAGCGAAGGCTCGTCGAACATGATGAGATCGGGCGATCCCATCAGGCAGCGGCCGATGGCGAGCATCTGCTGCTCGCCGCCGGACAGCGTGCCGGCCGGCTGACGGCGACGCTCCGCCAGGCGTGGGAACATGGTCAGCACCCGGTCGAGATTGCGGTGGCGGTCAGCGCGGGCGCGCGGCAGCATGGCGCCCATGGCGAGGTTCTCGGCGACCGACAGGGTCGGGAACACCTGACGGCCCTCGGCAACCTGGCCGATGCCGAGATCGCAGACGTGGTGGCTCGGCCAACCGGCGATATCCTCGCCGCGATACAGAATGCGTCCGCGCGCCGGCCGGTACATGCCGGCGATGGTGCGGATGAGCGAGGTCTTGCCGGCACCGTTGGCACCGACGATGGCGACGACGGTGCCTTCCTCGATTTCCAGCGACACGCCATCGAGCGCCTGCGCGTCGCCGTAGAAAAGGTCGAGTCCTTCGACGCCGAGGATCATGCCGGGGCCTCCGCGCCAAGATAGGATTCGATCACGGCGGCGTCGCGTACGACCGTCTCCGGCGGTCCGTCGGCGATCAGTGCGCCGTGGTGCAGCACGACGATGTGGGAGGCGAGCGCCATCACCGCGCGCATGACGTGCTCGATGAGCACGATGGTGAGCCCGGTGTCCTGGTTGAGTGCCTTCAGCACGCGCGACCAGGCGGTCGGTCTCGGTGGGCCTGAGGCCGGCCATCACCTCGTCGAGCAGCAGGAGCTTGGGATCGGTGGCAAGTGCCCGCGCCACTTCCAGCCGCTTGCGATCGGGCAGCGTCAGAGACGACGCTTTCTGGTGGCGCTTGTCAAAGAGATCGAGGCGGCGCAGCAGGTCATGCGCGCGCTCGCGTGCGGCCGGCACGCTGGCGCGGTGCAGAAGCCCGCCAACAATCACATTGTCCTCGACAGTGAGCCCCGGAAAGGGGCGGACGAGCTGGAATGTCCGCCCGATGCCGCGCCGGCAGACCTTGTCGGCGGAAAGCCCGTCTATGCGCCGGCCGTCGAAGACGATCGCGCCGCCGTCGGGCTCGAAGACGCCGGCGATCATGTTGAAGAGCGTCGTCTTGCCGGCGCCGTTGGGGCCGATCACGCCGCAGATCTCGCCCTCTTCCACCTCCAGCGATACTTCGTCCACCGCCACCAGACCGCGGAAGCGCTTGGTCACGCCGTCGAGGGAGAGGAGTGCGCTCACCGTCCACCCCCCGTTAGGCGGAGGTGGCGCGCCAGCCACGGCCAGACGCCGCCCGGCAGTGCGACGATCACGATGAACAGGCAGACGCCATAAAGCACCTGCCTGGCGCCCGGAATGTCGATGCCGACGGCGGCGAGCAATCCGTTCAGGCTCTCCGCCAGTCCGGTGAGCAGGAAAGCGCCGATGATGGGGCCGAGCAGGGTGCCCAGCCCACCGATGATCGGACCAACGATCAGCTCGATGGAACGCGAGATGTGGAAGACCTGCTCGGGGAACAGGTTGTTGTAATAGAAGGCGTAGAAGATGCCGCCGAAGGCCGTCATGCCGGCAGAGATGACGACGGCCGTCATCTTGTAGGCGAAGGTGTTGATGCCGACGGCGCGCGCCGCTTCCTCGTCCTCGCGGATCGCCAACCAGTAGTAGCCCATGCGGCTGTTGAGCATCAGGCGGCAGGCGATGAGCGCGGCCACCGCGGCCGCCAGCATGACGTAATAGAACATGATCGGCGGGCCGCGCAGCGACCAGAGGTCGACGTGTTGCTGCGAGGCGACCGGCAGGAAGAATCCGCCGGAGCCGTTGACGATCGACAGATGATCGAAGCCGATCCGCGCGAACTCGGCAAAGGCGATGGTGAGGATGGCGAAATAGACGCCGGTGACGCCGAAGCGGAGTGCCAGAAAGCCGATGATCGCACCGGCCAGCATGGTCACCGGAATCGAGGCGACGAAGCCGAGCCAGGGACCGATGCCGTAATCCTTGAACAGCAGGGCGGCGAGATAGCCCGCCAGCCCGACATAGAGGGCATGGCCGAGCGAGAGCTGGCCGGCGAAGCCCATCATCACGTTCCACGCCTGGCCGACATAGGCGAAATAGAAGATGAGGATGAGGATGGTGATGAAATAATCGCCGGCAAACCAGGGGGTGACGATCAGAACGGCCAGCAGCAGTCCGAGCAGGATCAGGTTGCGCGGCGAAAGGCCAAGGTCGAACCGCCCCATCGTCTCAGGCCTTCCTGCCGAGGATGCCTTGCGGGCGGAAGAGCAAAACCAGCACGAGGATGGCGAAACCGAACATGCTCTTTGCCGACGGCGTGAACAGCAGGCCGGCCATCGCCTCGGTGAGGCCGATGAGGATGCCGCCGAGCAGCGCGCCGGGCATGGAGCCGAGCCCGCCGGTGATGACGATGATGAAGGCGAGCAGCGTATAGGCAGGGCCGAGCGCCGGGGTCACGTCGGTGAGCAGGACGAGCATGGTGCCCGCAGCGCCGACGCAAGCCGCACCAAGGCCGAAGGTGAGCGCATAAAGGTGCTGGACGTTGAGGCCGACCACCAGCGCGCCGGTATGGTTGTCGGCGCAGGCGCGTATGGCGGTTCCGATGCGCGTGAAGCGGAAGAAGGCGTAGAGCCCGGCAGCGACGACGATCGACACGCCGGCGGCATAGAGCTTGGTGGCGTCGATGATCAGCGCGCCGATGGCGAAGCTGTCATAGGAATAGGCGGTCTGCACGCCCTGCGCGTCGGGACCGAAGATGATCAGCAGCACATTGGAGATGATGATCGCGATGGCGATCATCAGAAGGAACTGGGACGTCTCCGGCCGGGTGATGAAGGCGTTGATGACGCGCTGCTGCAGAAGATAACCGAAGGCGAAGAGCACCGCGGCGATCGGCACCAGCATGATCAGCGGGTCGAGGCCGAGGGTGGCGAACAGGGTAACGGCGATGTACATCGCGATCGTCATCATCTCGCCATGGGCGAAGTTGACCACGCGCACGACGCCGAAGATGACCGACAGGCCGAGCGCCATCAGCCCGTAGACCAGGCCGGTCAATACGCCGCTGACGGCAACGTTGAGATAGACTTCGGCAGGCACAGCCCGTCCCTAAAGAACCGCTCCGGCCGCGGGTCGCGGCCGGAGTCCGGGTTCGTTCGTCGAACCGTCTAGCGCTGATTATATGGCTTCATCGGCCATTCCGGCTTGGCGTTCGCCGCTTCCTTGGGCGCGACGGTGACCAGCTTGCCGCCGCGGTTCTGGATGGCGCCGTCCTTGACGCCGGCATTCTGACCCTTGGCGTCGAACTTGATGCCGGGGCCGATGCTGGCGTTGTCGGTGATGTTGGTGGTGCGGATCGCCTCGGTGAGCGCCTTCGGGTCGGTCGAGCCGGCACGCTTGTAGGCGTCGGCGGCGACCATCAACGCCTCGAAGGTGAAGATGTGGTTGGTGTTGAGGTTGACGCCGGGGTCAGCCTTGGCGAGCGCGGCTTCCAGCGTCTGGCTCAGCTTCTTGTTGGGGTCGTACCAGGGCACGAAGCTGATCGGGCCGTCGGCGTACTTGCCCAGCGTCTTCAGATACTGGTCCTCGTACCAGCCCGGACCCATGCTGAGCACGGCCTCGGGCGTCCAGCGCTGCTTGATGAGCTCGCGCGTCATCAGGATGGCGTCGTTGAGGCGGCTGACGACCAGCAGCACGTCGGCCTTGGCGGCCTTGGCCTTGGTCACCTCGACCGACAGGTCCTTGGTCGCCGGGTCGTAGGCGATCTCGTCGACGATCTTGTAGGGCAGCGGGAACTTCGACGACACGACGCCGACGCCCTTGGCCATGGCGGTGCCGAAGGTGTCGTTGACGTGCAGGAACACCGCCGTCTTCGGCGAGGCCCCGGTCATACCGAAGAGTTCCATCTGGTTGGCGAAGGCATCGCCGAGGATGGTCGGTGCGGCGGGGAAGTTGCGGAAGACGTATTTGTAGCCCTGCTCGGTGATGTCGGGCGCGCCGGCGATATTGATGACGAAGGGGATGCCCTTCTGTTCGGCGACCTGGGCGATGGCCGCGCTCTCGCCCGAATCGAAGGCGCCGACGAGAAGCTGGGCACCGTCGCCGATGAGCTGCTCGGCGCGCGAACGGGCGGTATCGACGCTCGATTCGGTGTCGCCGCTCATGATCTCGAGATCGGGATAGCCGAGATCCTTGAGGATCGGGCCGGCGATATCGACGCCGCGCTGGCAATCCTGGCCGATGCCGGCCATGTAGCCGGAACGCGGCAGGATGACGCCGACCTTGAGCGGACCGCCGGCGGCGCGGGCAATGCTGAACGGGGCCGTTCCGGCGACGAGGCCAAGGGCACCGACGCCGGCGGCAAAGGTACGGCGGGTCATGCGCGGACCGGCGTTGCCGGTCCAGGACTGCGACTTGCGGCTCATGTCATTTCCCTCCCTTTCAAAGCCTCAGCAGGCTTCTTGCATTTTCCTTCAGTATCAGCGGCCGGACCTCGGGCTTGATATCGAGCTCCGCGAAATCCTTGAGCCAGCGGTCGGGTGCGATCGCCGGCCAGTCGGAGCCGAACAGCACTTTGTGCTTGAGGATCGAGTTGGCGTATTTCACCAGGATCGGCGGAAAGTACTTCGGCGACCAGCCGGAGAGGTCGATATAGACGTTGGGCTTGTGCTGGGCGACGGCGAGTGCCTCCTCCTGCCAGGGGAAGGAGGGTGCGCCAGGATGATCGGCATGTCCGGAAAATCGGCCGCCACGTCGTCGAGATGGATCGGATTGGAGTATTTCAACCGCATGCCCATGCCGCCGCGGAGCCCCGAACCGACGCCGGTCTGCCCGGTGTGGAAGAGCGCCGGGACCCCGGCCTCGGCAATCGCCTCGTAGAGGGGATAGGCGCTGCGGTCGTTCGGAAAGAAGCCCTGCATGGTCGGGTGGAACTTGAAGCCGCGGATGCCGAATTTTTCGACAAGCCGCCGCGCCTCGCGGGCGCCGGCCCTGCCCCTGGCCGGATCGATCGAGGCAAAGGGGATCATGATGTCGGAGAACTGGGCGGCGAGTTCCGCCATCTCCTCGTTGTTGTAGCGGCGAAAACCGGTCTCGCGCTCGGCATCGACCGGGAAGATGACACAGGCGATCTTGCGTTCGCGGTAATAGGCGGCGGTCTCCGGCACGGTCGGCGGATGCTTGTGGGGCGACCGGAAATAGGCGGTCATCGCCGCCTGAAAATCGTCATAGCCGTCGTCCGCGTGCGTGCCGCAGGGCTCCTCGGCATGAGTGTGGATGTCGATGGCGACGATTTCGTCGAGGTCGATGCTCATCGCGCCCTCGCCGGTTGCGCCAGCTTCGCCAGAAGGCGGAGCAGGGTGTCGCGCTCGCGTGCGGTCAGCGCGGTGGTCGCCGCCGTGTCGCTGACCGTGAGCTGCGGAACGGTTTCGTCGACAGCGATGCGGCCCTTCTCCGTCAGCCGCAGCTCGACGGCACGCCGGTCGCTTTCCGGCACGCGCCGCTCGATCAAGCCCTGGCTCTCAAACAGGCGGATGATCTTGGCCATGTTCGACCATTTGATGCGCAGGGCATCGGCGAGTACGCCCTGACGCACGCCGGGATTGTTGCCGATGGCGACCAGGATGCCGATCTGGCCGGGCGTGATGCCGCGTGCGCCGAAATCGCGGAAGAAGGACTCGAAGAGGTGAAGCTGGGCCAGACGCAGCATGAAGCCGGCGAGCCCGGTCAGCGGGCCGAACGCGACGTCACCGGCCGTTGCGGGTGCGGGCGGGTCGATCTGCTCGTAGCGCGTCACCGGTGGCTCACCCCTTCCGCGGCGCGACGATCTTGGCCGCGCGCTTGTCGAGGAAGGCTTTCAGGCGCTCGTTCGCTTCGGGGCTGGTCTGGGTGAAGGCAGCGACTAGCGATTCGACGAAGAGGCCGTCGTCCTGGGCCATGTCCTGAATGCGCGGCAGCGCATTGATGATGGCGTAGTTGGATAGGGCCGCATTGCCGGCGGCGACGCGGGCAAGCTCCTTCGCCTTTGCCAGCGCGGTGCCGGCTTCGACCACGTATTGCACCAGATTGCAGCGTTCGGCCTCTTCGGCCGCGAGCACCCGTCCGGTCAGCATCAGATCGGTCATGCGCGCCACGCCCATCAGGCGCGCCACCTTCACCGAGCCGCTGCCGCCGACGAAGATGCCGCGCTGGCCTTCCGGCAGGGCGAAGAAGGCGGTCGTGTCGGCGACGCGGATATGGGTCGAGGCGGCAAGTTCCAGCCCACCGCCGACGACTGCGCCGGTGAGGGCGGCGACGAAGGGGAAGGTGCCGCGCTGGATGCGGTCGAAGACGGCATGCCAACGTCGCGAACCGTGGATGCCTTCGATCGGGGTCTTGGTGATGTGCTCGGCGAGGTCGAGCCCGGCACAGAAATGGTCGCCGGTACCGTGGATGACGGCGGCCTTGGCCTCGCCCGAGGCGCGCTCGACGACCTCGGCCAGCGCCTCGACCATCGCGTCGGAGATGGCATTGCGCTTCTCCGGCCGGTTGAGGCCGATAAGCGCGATGTCGCCCTCGCAGGCATAGGTGACGAGCGGCTTGGACATCGAAGGCGCGAGCTTCCTCCCATGGCCGCTTCTGCCGCATTTAGCTCTGGCGGTGTTTCAGCCGGCTTTCGGGCAGTAATCAAGCCGGCCAAATTTGTTTCCGAGTGGACGAAATGCACGATCCCCTGTCAAGATGAATCGGTCGCAGGGACCGGTGCATGGGGCTGCGCCGCCAATGGCGGATGCGGTCGCGCGAGGTCAGTGCTCGGCGCGGAGCACCAAAAAGAGCCAGTAGCCGAGCCCCAGCGCCACGGCTCCGGTCCCGATGATTCCCAACAGATCGAAAGCCATGCCGGAGGCCGCCGCCAGGTTGCCGGAGAAGGCGAAGCCGGCGCCGACATAGATCGCTACCCACACAGCCTCGCCGATGAGGCCCCAGACCGTGAAGCGCAGCCAGGGGAGGCCGGCGGCGCCGGCGGCGACGTTGAGATAGGGGCCGAGCGCCGACACCAGCCAGCGCGACAGGAAGACGGCAATGCCGCCATGCGCCGCCAGAAAGGCGGTCGCCTTGGCGACCGGGACGGCCCGCGATCCGAGCCGCTCGATCAGGCGGGCGCCGCCCAAGCGGCCGCCGAAATAGCCCGCTTGATCGCCGAACATCGCGCCGGCTAAGGCGGCCATGGTGCTGCCGGAAAGCGAGAGATCGCCGGAGGCGACGAAGCCACCGGCAGCGATCATCAGGATCGAGGCGGGAACCGGCAGGGCCAGGCACGAGGAGAAGGTGCCGACCGCCAGAAGGTAGATCCCGTATTGCGGCACCAGGCCAAGAAGCCAGTCGGTCACGGTGTCCTGCGTCTGGTCTTGTCGGCCTGGAGCTTGGCGATGGCGGCTTCGACGGCGGCGATGATCTGGCTGACCGGCACGCCTCGCTGCTGGGCGATTTCGCCGAGCGTCAGCGGGTGGCCGGCAGGCGGCGGCAGACCCGACGCGGCCTCGAGTTCGCGCGTGTCGAGGTGCCAGCTATGGGCGATGTAGCCAACGGTCATCCATTCGGCGACCGGTTGGTTCTGGTGGGTCGACCAGTAGACCGCCCGCGTGGCCAGGCGGCCGGCGAAGAACAGCGCGAGCAGCGTGAAAAGAACGAACGCCGAGACGAGAACCGGGTGACGGCGGAAGGCTGATTTCAATTGCCCTGTCCTGTTGCGATCGGCGGCGCGATGCCTGTCTATAGCCGGAGCCGCCGGTCTGCACCAAGATCATGGGGGCATCGCTTGCCTGCGACGCCGTGTCGCGCATGGCGAATTAGTTTCCTAGTGGACGAAATGCGGCGCCGCATGGCAAGATGATCGTGTCGGGCGCGTTGCCGGGCCGGCCTGAAGGGGGGCCGGTGCGGACTTGCAGCCAGCACGCCCGGCGCGCGTGGGAGGACACGCATTTTGGCAATCGCCGTTCCGGACGTCGCCGCCATCGAGGCGGCGCCGTTGCGCAAGGTTCGTTTCTGGGAACCCGAGATTCTTGTCGACCGGCGGTCGGACGGGACCATCCTGGTGCGCCAGGCGGGGGACTTGCCGGCTTTCCCGCCACGCCTGACCGACCGGCTCGTGCACTATGCCGGTGCCACGCCCGATACAATCTTCCTGGCCGACCGCAACGGTGGCGAGGACTGGCGCACGGTCACCTATGGCGCAAGCCTTCGAGCGCGTGCGCCGCATTGGCGAAGCGCTCCTTCACTTCGACCTGTCGCTCGACCATCCGCTGCTGATCCTGTCCGGCAACGACATCGAGCACGCGCTGCTCGGGCTCGCCGCGCAATATGTCGGTGTGCCCTATGCCTCGGTGTCGCCGGCCTATTCTCTTGTCTCGCACGATTTCCTGAAGCTGCGCGGCATTGTCGAAAAACTGCAGCCGGGCCTGGTCTTCGCCGCCGACGGCAAATCCTTCGGCCCGGCGATTCGGTCGGTCGTCCCGGCACCGACGCCGATCGTCACGCTCGCCAATCCGCTGCCGGGGCGCACCAACATTGCCTTTGCCGATCTCGAGATAAGTGCGTCCACCGGCGCCGCCGATGCGGCGCATCAGAATGTCGGGCCCGACACCGTCGCCAAGTTCCTGTTTACCTCGGGATCGACTGGCACGCCGAAGGCGGTCATCAACACCCAGCGCATGATGACCGCCAATCAGGAGATGGTGCGCGACTGCTTCGCCTATATGGGCGAGGAGCCGCCGATCGTTCTCGACTGGGCACCGTGGAACCACACCGCCGGCGGCAACAAGGTCTTCAACATGGTGCTCTACAACGGCGGCACGCTCTATATCGACGACGGCCGCCCGACCCCGGCGGCGATCGGCAAGACCGTGCGCAACCTGCGCGAGGTCTCGCCGACCTGGTATTTCAACGTGCCCAAGGGCTACGAGGAGCTGATCCCCTTTCTCGAAGAGGATGCCGAACTCAGGCAGCGCTTCTTCAGTCGTCTCAACATGATGATGTATGCCGGCGCCGGTCTCGGCCAGCACACCTGGGACGCGCTGGAGCGTCTGGCCGTGCAGGCGACCGGCAAGCGCGTGCTATTGGTGACCGGCCTCGGTTCCACAGAGACTGCGCCATTCTCCATGATGTGCACGGTCGACCAGCGCATCGCCGGCAATATCGGCCTGCCGGCGCGCGGTCTCGAACTGAAACTCGTTCCGGTCGATGGCAAGCTCGAGGCGCGTCTCAGGGGCCCCAACATCACGCCCGGCTACTGGCGCGATGCGGAGCGCACGGCGGAGGCATTCGACGAGGAAGGCTTCTATCGCCTCGGCGATGCCTTCCGCTTTGTCGACCCCGACGACGCGTCGAAAGGCTTCTATTTCGACGGGCGCATCGCCGAGAACTTCAAGCTCAACACCGGAACCTGGGTGAATGCCGGGGCGCTGCGCACCCAGCTCGTCGACGCGCTCGGCGGCCTGGCGCGCGACGCGGTGATCACCGGCCTCGACCGCGACTTCGTCGGCGCCATCGTCATCCCCGATCTTGCCGCCTGCCGCGTGCTGGCAGCAGGAACGACGGACGACACGCCGGTTGCCGATATCCTCGATGATGATCGCGTGCGCGCCGATTTCGGCGTGCGCCTGGCGGCACTCGCCCGCGAGAGCACCGGCTCATCGACGCTCGTCCGACGCATCGTCCTGTTCGGCGGGACGCTTTCCATCGACAAGGGCGAGGTCACCGACAAGGGCTCGCTCAACCAGCGCGCCGTCATCGCCAATCACCCGGACGTGGTGGAAGAGATCTACGCGGGCTCACCGCGGGTGATCGCCTACAGGGAAGGCGGGTGAAGCGGCGAATAGCGAAATAGCGAGTAGCGAATAGGGAAGGAGGAGCCAGCCACTATTCGCTATTCGCTACTCCCTATTCGCTCTATTTCGGCGGCATGCGCAGGGCGCCGTCGAGGCGCACCACCTCGCCGTTGAGATAGGGGTTGGCGATCATCGCCGCGACCAGTGCGGCGAACTCCTGCGGATCGCCGAGCCGGGCGGGGAAGGGGATCGATGCCCCCAGTGCCGCCTGCGTCTCCTCGGGCAGTTCCTCCAGCAGCGGCGTGCGGAAGAGGCCGGGGGCGATCACCAGAACCCGGATGCCGAAACGGGCAAGCTCGCGTGCCGCCGGAAGCGTCAGCGAGACGATGCCGCCCTTCGCTGCGGCATAGGCCGCCTGGCCGATCTGGCCGTCAAAGGCGGCCACGGATGCGGCCGAGATGATGACGCCGCGCTCGCCGGTCTCGGTTTCGGCGAGCGTCGACATGGCTGCCGCAGCGAGCCGCATCATGTTGAAGGTGCCGATCAGATTGACTTTGACAACACGCTCGAAGGCTTCGAGCGCCATCGGCCCGTCGCGCCCGACAATGCGCGCCGCCGTTCCGATGCCGGCGCAATTGATGAGGATGCGTGCGGGGCCGTGGGCCGATGCGGCCTTGGCGATGGCCGCCTCGGCGCTCGCCGGCTCGGTCACGTCGCAGAGGCAGAAGACACCCCCGATCTCCGCGGCAAGGCTCTCGCCGGCCGGCGCATTGCGGTCGAGCACGGCGACCTTCGCGCCGTCGCGCGCCAGCCAGTGCGCCGTGGCCGCGCCCAGGCCGGATGCCGCCCCGGTCACCAGTGCGGCCGATCCTCCAGTCTGCACCTTCTTCCCTCCGTTTCGATCGCGCCAGGACCGAACTTGCTCGATTTCCCCGTATTGCGGCAAGGGCGACAAGACCTGCGGTCATGGCAAATCCAGCCGGGCATGGCATCTTCGTCGTTCTTTCCCTTCAGCGTTCACCCCCGGAGCACGGCATGCAACGCGTTTTTGCCGGGCGGGGTGCAATGCCTCTGACAATGGACGGCAATGGCAGGGATCGAGGGCAAACAGTCGCCACGCCGCGTGCGCCTGGGTCGCAAGCCGATACGGATCAATCCGCGATGCACCGACTGCCGACTCCGGGCTGGCGCATCACGGGACGCGGCGCCGCGAGCGCTCGCCCAGTCAGTCGTTCAGTCCGTGTTGGCCTCGACGACATCCGTCGTCCGGTCGACCCCGATGCGGAAATAGCGGCCGATGATCATCGGCGCGAAGAAGCCGACGATGGCGATGACCCACAGGCTGATCGCCAGCCACGAGCCCCACAGGATGGACAGGTCGCCATCCGAAATGGTCAGCGCCCGACGGAGATTCTTCTCCATCTCGTTGCCGAGCAGCACGCCAAGAATGATCGGCACGAGCGGCACATCGAGCTTGCGCAGCACATAGCCGAGGATGCCGAAGCCGACCATCACCATGAGATCGAAGGTCGAGCCGGAAATGCCGTAGATGCCGACAAACGAGATCATGGCGACCGCCGGCATCAGATAGCGCGGCGGAATGAGCAGCACCCGGACGAAGATCGCCACCATCGGAATGTTCATCAACAGCAGCATGACATTGGCGATGAACAATGCCGCGATCAGACCCCAGACGACGTCCGGATTGGACTGAAACAGCAGCGGCCCGGGCGTGATGTTGAGGGCCAGCAACATGGCGAGCAGCACCGCCGTCGTCCCCGAGCCGGGCACGCCGAGCGCCAGCATCGGCACGAGCGCGCCGCCGGCGGCGGCGTTGTTGCCGGCCTCGGGTGCGGCCACGCCGCGCGGGTCGCCGTTGCCGAAGGTGCCGTCCCGGTTGGAGATGCGCTTCTCCAGAGTGTAGGCGATGAACGATCCGAGCGAGGCGCCGGCGCCGGGCAGCACCCCGGCGAGGAAGCCGAGACCGGTACCGCGCGTCATGGCGGGGAGGCACTTGCGGATCATCGACAGCGGCGCCGTGATCCGGCCGAGCTTCAACTGGCCGGAATTGGCGCTGCCCTGGCCCTTGTGCTCGAGGAACAGAAAGACTTCCGAAATCGCGAACAGGCCGACGATCGCCACCAGGAAATCGATGCCGTCATAGAGATAGACGTTGCCAAAGGCGAAGCGCGGCACGCCAGTCTGGTGGTCAACGCCGACCATCGCCAGACCGAGGCCAAGGGCGGCGGCAATGGCCGCCTTCGCCTGGTTGCGGTTGGCGATGCCGCCGAGCGTGGCAAAGGCCAGGGTGTAGAGGGCGAAATATTCGGCCGGTCCGAAGAGCAGAGCGAGCTTGACGAGCAGCGGTGCCAGGAAGACCAGGCCGCAGGTGGCGACGAAGCTGCCGGCAAACGAAGCAATCCCCGAGAGAGCGAGCGCCTCGCCGGCCTGGCCGTTGCGTGCCATCGGGTGGCCGTCGAGCGTCGTCATCAGCGCCGGCTCGTCGCCGGGGATATTGAGCAGGATGGACGAGATGCGCCCGCCATACATGGCGCCGTAGTAGACGCTGGTCAGCAGGATCAATGCCGGCGTTGCCGGCAGGCCGAGCGTGAAGGCAAGCGGGATCAGGATCGCCACGCCATTGGACGGCCCAAGCCCGGGCAGGGCGCCAATGATGGTGCCCATGAAGCAGCCGATGAGGGCGAGGCCGAGGTTCTGCACCGTCAGGGCGACGGCGAAGCCGTGAGCCAGTGCGGCGAGCGTATCCATGGCTCAGAACCCCCAGGGACCGCGGGCAAGCGTAAGCCCGAGGATCATGTGGAAGATGACGTAGATGAGGATCGCGATGCTGATCCCGGCGACGACCGCGGTTACCGGCTTCGAGCCCAGTCGCCAGCTGAGCAGTGCCGCCGCGATCGCGGTCGAGGCGACAAATCCCAATTCCGGCAGGACCTGCGCGTAGGCGAACATCAGGGCCGCCGCGAACGCGATCTCGATGAGACGTGCCGGCGCCGGCCACTCCACGTGCCGGTCGGGTCTGACGATCGGATAGATCGCCGCAAGGGCCAGCGTCGCGCCGATGACAATCGGGAAGGCCCGCGGCCCCATCGGATCGACGATGAAGCCGGTCTGGATCTGCGTTGCTTGCCAGATGAAGAATCCGGCAAGCACAACGCAGAACACGCCGAAGACGCGATCGCTCATGGAACGACTGTCAACGCGGCGTCGGCGCCCGTCAAGGCGGCGCACCTCACTTGATCAGACCGATCTCCTTGGACATCGCGGTGGTCGCCGCCACCTGATCGGCGACGAACTTCTGGAAATCGGCACCGGACGCGTTGAGCGGCATCAGGCCGTTGTCGGACATGATCTTCTTCCACTCTGCCGAATCGTAGACCTTCTTGATCGCGCTCACCCAGAAGTCATAGGCGTCGTCGGACATGCCGCCGGGCACGTAGAACCCGCGCCAGTTGGCGCCGACGGCGTCGATGCCCTGTTCCTTGGCCGTCGGAAACTTGCCGAAATCGCCGGGCAGACGTTCGGGCGCCAGCACCGCCAGAACCTTGATGTCGCCCGATTCGACAAAGCCCTGCGCTTCCGACAGATCGCCGGTGAACGCCTGGACATGGTTGCCGAGGAGCTGGGTGATCGCCTCGCCGCCACCCTCGAAGGCGACGTATTTGATCTTGCGGATGTCGTCGATGCCCGCCGCCTTGGCCGCGATCAGCACCTTCAGATGGTCCCAGCCGCCGACTGCCGAACCGCCGGCAAAGGCGATCGACGACGGGTCGGCCTTGATCTTGTCCATCAGGGCGGCAAGCGAATTGATATCCGACTTCGCCGAGACAGCGATCACGCCGTAGTCGGAGCCGATCGCGCCGACCCAGCGCACCTGATCCATGGTGTTGCCGGGATAAGCGCCCTGGGCGAGCCGGGTCGAGGTCGCCGAGGAGGCAGCAACGATCAGGTTGTTGTCGCTGTTTCGCTTGTTGACCACTTCGGCGTAGGCAACGCCGCCGCCGCCGCCGGAGAGGTTGGTCACCTGAACCGGCGAAGGCACGATCTTGAGATCGTAGAGCGCCTTGCCAACCTGGCGGCAGGTGAAATCCCATCCGCCGCCGGCGCCGGCCGGTGCGATGCATTCGGTGGCGTCCGGTTCAAACGCCTGGGCCGACAGCGGCGCCAGAATGGCAAATGCGGCCGCAAGGCCGAGTAGCTTCTTCATATTGTCCTCCCCCATACTCGTTCGGCCGCTCGAACGGCGGCGCTTGGTCGAGTTGAGGGGACGAAACTGACACGAAGCTGACGCTGCACCGCGAAAACTGAATTGTGCGGAGCAGCGTCTATTGGCCGGTCAGCGCCTCGTTCCAGCGTTTGATGAGGTGCGCCCGCTTCACCTGATCGAGATAGACCAGCAGGCCGGGGCTCACCGGGACCGGCCGCAACTGGGCGCCGAGCGCGGCCTGCATCGCACCGATCGTGTCGTCGCCGCGGACCTTCGGATTGATCGCCGGCAGGTGGACGTCACGCGCCATGACGCGCTGGCCGTCCTCCGACATCAGGAAATCGAGAAAGCGCTCGCCGAGATCGGGTGCCGCGGCGGCCTCCGGCACCAGGCCGATGCGCGACATCACCACCGTATAGTCCGAGGGCAGGACGATACCGAGGTCGGGTGCCGTCTGTGCCCACGCCTCCGCATAGGAGCCGAGGATATTGTACCCGAGCGCGAAACGTCCGTCGGCGACCCGTTCGAGGATGGCCGAGGAGTTGGAGTAGAGCTTGACCCCGGCCGCGCCCATCGCCTTCACCAGGTCCCAGATGTTGCGATAGTGCTCCTGATCGCGGGCGAGGAAGAGAAAGCCGACGCCGGCGCGCTCGATATCGTAGGTGCCGATGCGGCCGTAGAAATCGTTGCCGGCATCCTTGAGGAATTGCGTCAGCTCGCCGTGGGTCTTGGGTGGCGGCCGATCCTTGAAGGCCTGCTTGTTGTAGACGATCGCCGCCGGCTCGAAGGTGAGGGCGAAGGCGGTGTTGCGCCAGATCGCCCATCGCGGCAGCGATGCGGCCGAGGCTGGATTGATGGCACGGGCATAGCCGTCATTGGCAAGCTTCACCTGCAGATCCATCGCCGAGGAGATCGCCACGTCCGCGGTCTTGCCGCCGGCGTCGGTCTCCCTGATCACCCGGTCGTAGATCTCGATCGTCTGCAGTTCGCGGTAGTCGAGCGTGAGGGCCGGATTGGCCTTCTGGAACGCCCTTATCAGCGGCACCGCGATGTTTTCGTCGAGCGCCGAATAGACCAGCACCGTGCGCGCCTGCGCTTCGCCCGACAGGGCCGGGTAGACCGCCGCCGCGGCCTGCCCGGCGGAGAAGCCGACGGCGAGGGCTGCAGCCATGACGAAACGGTTGGCCGTCATCGCTCAACCATGCCCCCCGACAGGCGCATTCACAAGCAAATCAGCCGGAGATAGGCTGATCACGGGAGGAAAGTGATGCGCATTCTCGTTGTCGAGGACAACGAGGCTCTGGCTGCCGGGCTGGGCAAGGTCCTGAAAGGCAGCGGCTATGCCGTCGATATCGTGCAGGACGGCGTTTCCGCGGATGCCGTCATAGCAACCCAGAGCTACGATCTCGTCGTCCTTGACCTGACCCTGCCGGAGATGGACGGCCTCGACGTGCTGCGTGCCATGCGCGGGCGGCACGACAACACGCCGGTCCTGGTGCTGACCGCGCGCGGCGCGCTCGACGAGCGCGTGCGCGGGCTGGATCTCGGTGCCGACGACTACCTCGCCAAGCCGTTCGACGTGAGCGAGGTCGAGGCGCGCATTCGGGTCCTGCTACGGCGAAGCGCGGGGCTGGGATCGGCGATGGCCGAATACGGGCCGCTGACGCTCGATCTGAATACCCGTCTGCTTTCCTGCAGCGGCAGACCCATCGACTTGCCGGCACGGGAACTCAGCGTGCTGGAGACGCTCATGCTGTCGAATAGCCGCATCGTCTCCAAACAGCAGATTGTCGAATTGCTGTCCGCCTTCGACGAGGAGGTAAGCGACAATGCCATCGAGCAATATGTCAGCCGCCTGCGCAAGAAGCTTTCCCCGGTGGGGGTGACCATCCAGGTCGCCCGCGGCCTTGGTTACTACCTGCAGCAGGATCAGCCGACGTGACCGCTTCGCCGACCACGCCCTATTCCTTGCGTCGCCGGTTGCTGCTTTGGCTGCTGGTGCCGCTGGTGCTGATCGGCATCGCCGCTCTTGCCGAGACCTACCGTTCCGCCCGCATCCTGGCCGACCAGGTCTCCGACCGGGTCCTCGCCGGATCGGCGCAGGCGATTGGCGAGCGTGTCGTGGTTGGTGAAGATGGGGCGCTGGAGGTCGACATCCCCTATGTCGCGCTCGACATGCTGACCTCGGCGGCGCAGGACCGGGTCTTCTATCGCATTGATGGCCCGCCGGGCACGTTCATTACCGGCTACAAGGCGCTGCCCGAGGCCGAGGGCGGCACGGACCTGCGCACCGGCATGTCGTTCCGCGATGCCGTCTTCCGCAACGAGCCGATCCGCGTCGCGGTGCTGAACGGAGCGGCCTCGACCGGTCTCAGTTCCATCCCTTTCCGGGTCACCGTGGCGGAGACCACCAATGCGCGACAGCGCCTGTCGCAAGACATCCTGTTGCGCTCCGCCGCGCGCCAGGGCGTGCTGATCGTCAGCGCTGCGATCATCGTCTGGCTGGCGGTGAGCGCCGGCCTGCGTCCGCTGTACCGGCTGCAGAACGCGATCGGCCGGCGATCGCCTGACGACCTGCGGCCGATCGAGCACCGGGTGCCGCGGGAGGTCGGCGGTCTGGTCTCTACCATCAACGGCTTCATGGCGCGCCTTGCCGCCGCGCTCGAGGCACTGCGTCACTTCACCGGCAATGCCAGCCATCAACTGCGCACGCCCTTGGCGATCGTGCGCACCGAACTGGCGCTTGCGAAGCGCGCGAAGACGCTTGCCGAAGCGCATGCCGCTGGCGAAAACGCCGAGCGCGCCGCGGCGCATGCGGAGCGGATACTCTCGCAGCTGCTTCTTCTTGCCCGTGTCGACGAGGCAGCCTCCGAGGCGCTCACCCACAAGACGACCGATCTCGCCGGACTCGCCCGCAGCATCGTGGCCGACCAGGTTCGGCAGGCCGCCGCGCGCGGCGTCGACCTCGGCGTCGAGGCCGATGGCGAAGCGGTGGTGCGCGGCGATGCGATGCTTCTCGGAGAAATGCTCGCCAATCTGGTCGAGAACGCCGTCCGCTACACCGGTTCCGGCGGCCGCGCGACGGTCCGGGTTGCGCGACATGACGGCAAGGTCGTGCTCGAAGTCGAGGACAATGGCCCGGGCATTCCGCCGGCCATGCGCGACCGGGTTCGCGAGCGCTTCGCCCGCAACACCAGCGGCAGCGAGCAGGGGGCCGGCCTCGGCCTTTCGATCGTGTCCGAGATCGCCGGGCTTTTCGGCGGCACGCTGGCTCTCACCGATGCCTGCGGCAGTTCCGGTCTGACGGCAAGGATCAGCTTTCCGCCCGCGCCGAGCGGATCTGTCTAGCGGGTCCGGACCGAGGCTGACGAGCTCGATGGGCTTTGTGCCGTCGGGCGCCGGCCTGATCGGACACCGCCTTGAAGGTGCTTCAGGCGATCGCCGCGCTCTCGCTGCCGCCGCCCGCTTCGCCCAGACCGGAAATGCCTTCGTCCGTGTCGATTTCGACGACCGTGCGCACGAACCGGCTCCAATCGGCGCCATTGCTGTGCCGGATCGGGGCCTCCGGGGGCCGGATACCGTGGTCGCTCGAATGTCCGGTGATCTTCACGCGGTCCTCCCAGGTCCCGACCGGCCGGCGCGTCAGCCGCGATGGCGATCGTGCGCCAGCGCCGCGCGGCCACTGCCGCTCGGGCAGGCCGCATTGATTGGCACGCAGACCTTCAGACCGACATTCGATTAGTTTGACTAGTATACTAGTCTGTATATAGTGGGGCCAAAGGCGGGGATGGATTCGATGAATTTCCAGCAGAATCCGCGGCGCAAGTTGGATGCGGGGGCTTCGGTTGGCCCGCAGATTCATCGCATCCTGCGCGAGCGCATCATCCGCAACGAGGTCGCGCCGGGCGCGCGCGTGAACGAGCCGCAGATCGCGGCGGAATTTTCAGTCAGCCGCCAGCCGGTGCGTGAAGCCCTCATCAAATTGTCGGTTGAGGGGCTGGTCGAGGTGCGCCCGCAGCGCGGCACCTTCGTCCGCAAGATCACCATGTCGGAAGTGCTCGACGCGCGCTTCGTGCGCGAAGCGATCGAGGCCGACATCGCAAAGGAGGTCGCCACGTTGCGCGTGGCGGGTCTGGTGGAAGAGTTGCGCGACCAGCTGGTCGCCCAGCAGAGGGCTGCCACGCACGATCAGGAACGGTTCATGGAACTCGATGAGCGGTTCCACCGGACACTGGCGGAGGCTGCCGGCAAGACATACGCCCGCAACCTCATCGAAGCCGTCAAGTCGCAGATGGATCGCGTTCGCTATCTGACCCTCCATCAATTCCCGATGGAAACGCTGGTCGCACAGCACGAGGCAATCGTCGATGCCATCGCGGCCGGCGATGCGTTGGCGGCCGAGGCGGCGATGCGCACGCACTTGCGCGAAATACTCAAGACCCTGCCGGCCGTGGCGGAAAACAGGCCGGAATTCTTCGAACCCGCAGAGGGGTAGTCTGCGGGCCAGACGCAGTTGTTCAGCAAGGGAGGAAAGACATGCTGACTATTTCCAGAATTGGCAAAGTGCTGCTGACGACATTCGCCGCCAGCCTGCTTGCAGGATCGGTGCATGCCGCCGAGATGACGCTCAAGCTCGGCCATCTCGCGAACGAACATGACATTTGGCACCTGGCGTCGCTGAAGTTCGGCGAGGAACTGAAGGCGCTGACCAATGGCCGCATCGAGGTCCAGGTCTATCCCAACGAGTCGCTCGGCAAGGAGATGGATCTCATCAACGGCATGCAGCTCGGTACCGTCGACATGACGATCACCGGTGAGAGCCTGCAGAACTGGGCGCCCATGGCCGCTCTGCTGGCGGTGCCCTATGCCTACAAGACGCTCGACCAGATGGATGCGGTCGCCAGCGGCGCGATCGGCGACAAGATCAAGGCCGAGATCATCGAGAAGGCGAAGATCCGCCCGATCGCCTATTTCCCGCGCGGTCCGCGCGATCTGACCTCCAATCGCCCGATCAAATCGCCGGACGACCTGAAGGGGCTGAAGCTGCGCGTGCCCAACGTGCCCCTCTTCGTCGACGTCTGGAAGTCGCTCGGCGCGAGCCCGACGCCGATGGCCTTCTCCGAGGTGTTCACCTCCCTGCAGAACGGCACGATCGACGCCCAGGAGAATCCTTTGGCGCTGATCAAGTCGGCCAACTTCAACGAGGTGCAGAAATACGTGAACAAGACCGAGCACGTCCGCTCGTGGATCTATCTCACGATTTCCGAAATCACCTGGAACAAGCTCTCCGACGCCGACAAGGCGGCGGTGATGGAAGCGGCCAAGCGCGCCCAGGCCTACGAGCGTGACCTGTTCATGACCGACGAGCAGAACCTCGCCAAGGAGCTGCAGGACAAGGGCATGACCTTCGTCGACGTCGACGGCGCCGCCTTTGCCGCCAAGGCCAAGGATGCCGTGCTTGCCAACGTCAAGCCCGAGATCAAGGATATCGTCAAAGGCCTGTTCGCCGACTGACCATGGATGGCGGCGCCGGTCCATGGCGGCCGGCGCCGTGCTTCTTCCGCCTCGTCTCGTCAGGTTGGCGCAGAATGACCCGCATCGTCTCCACACTGGTGTTTGTCTGCCGGCTTGCCGTCGGCCTCGCCTTTTCGGTGTTGATCTTTTCCGTCCTGGTTCAGGTGCTCGGCCGAACCTTTTCCGATTCACCGGTCTGGACGGAAGAACTCACCCGCTTTGCCCTGCTTTTTCTTGCGGCTTTCGGCGTCGGCCTCTCCTTCCGCACCGGGGATCTGGTCAATGTCGATATCCTCAGCGAGGCGCTGCCGGGCCGTTGGCCGTGGTGGCTGCGTCTCGTCGGTGCGGCGGCCACCGCCGGCCTTTGCCTGATGCTGCTGGTGCCGGCCTGGAGCTTCACCGCCGATTGGTGCATTGCAGACATCCCCGACGCTCGGTTGGCGCATGGACTTCATCCATGTCAGCATGCTGGTGCTGATCGGCTCGCTGTTCATCTTTGCGCTGGTGCGGGTGGTGAACATGCTGCTCGGCCTGTCAGACGGTCGGCCCGAGCATCCGTTCGGGGGCTCCGAATGAGCCTCACCGTCCTCATCGTCGTCTTCATCGGTGGTCTTGCCATCGGCATCCCGGTCGCGGTGACGCTGGGTCTGGCCTCGATGGCCTATCTTCTCACCGCCGGCATTCCACTCGTCGTGATGCCGCAGAAGATGTACGCCGGCATCGACGTCTTCGTGCTGTTGTGCATTCCCGGTTTCATCCTTGCCGGCAATCTGATGAATCGCGGCGGCATCACCGAGCGCATCGTACGCTTTGCCAATGCGCTGGTCGGCTGGGCGCGCGGCGGCCTCGGCCTTACCAACATCGCCGGTTCGATGTTGTTCGGCGGCATCTCCGGGACGGCGGTCGCCGACGCGGCCTCGATCGGCGGCATGCTGATCCCGGGCATGAAGAAGGCCGGCTATCCGGCCGATTTTTCCGCCGCCGTTACGGCGGCGTCGTCGACTGTGGGGCCGATCATCCCGCCTTCGGTTCCGATGATCATCGTCGGTGCACTGTCGGGCATTTCGGTCGGCAAGATGTTCCTTGCCGGCGCCGTGCCCGGAATCCTGATGGGCCTCGCCATGATGGTGGCGGCCTATATCGTCGCCGTGCGCAAGGACTTTCCGCGCCAGCCCTGGCAGGGCTTCAGGGAACTCGCCGCCTCCTTCGCCAGCGCGTTCTGGGCCATCGCCATGACCGCGATCATCATCGGCGGCTTGATGACCGGTATCGCGACGCCCACCGAAACGGCCGTGATCGCCAGCGTCTATGCCTTCGTGGTCGGAGCTTTCGTCTATCGCGAACTGCCGCTCAAGGCGGTGCCGAAGATCCTGATCGACAGCGCCGTCTCTTCGGCGGCGATCCTCGCCCTGGTCGGATTCGCCAATGTGTTCGGATGGATTCTGGTGGCCGAGCACATCCCGCAGGCGATCGCCAAGGCCGTGCTGTCGGTGACCGACAACAAATATCTGGTCATCCTGCTGATCAACATCCTGCTGCTGTTCGTCGGCATGTTCATGGAGACGATCGCGGCACTGATCATTCTCTTCGTGCCGTTGCTCACATTGGCCCAGCAGGTCGGCATCGAGCCGCTGCACTTTGCCACCTTTGCGGTGCTGAACCTGATGATCGGGCTGACCACGCCGCCGGTCGGCGTCTGCCTCTTCGTCTGCGCCAACATCGCCCGCCTGCCGCTGATGCCGGTGGTCAAGGCGATCTGGCCCTTCCTGCTGTCGAATATCCTGGTGCTGCTGCTGGTCTCCTACGTTCCAGCGATCGCGACCTGGCTGCCCTCGACGCTCCTTCGCTAGGCTCCTTTATGCACACACGCGTCTGCCGCCTCCACGATAAGCGCGATCTCCGTGTCGAGACCGACGAAGTCGGCGATCCGGGCAGCGGAGAGGTGCTGGTGGCGATCGGTGCCGGCGGCATCTGCGGCTCCGACCTGCACTACTATCAGGATGGCGGCTTCGGCCCGATCCGCGTGCGCGAGCCGATCGTCCTCGGTCACGAGGCGGCAGGGACCGTTGTGGCGGTGGGGCCCGGCGTCCTCGGTCTGGCGGAAGGTACCCGCGTGGCGGTGAACCCGAGCCGGCCGTGCGGGGAATGCCGGTTCTGTCGCGAGGGCGCCTTCCAGCACTGCCTCAACATGCGCTTCAGCGGTTCGGCGCTGCGCTTTCCACACGAGCAGGGCCTGTTCCGCGACCTTATCGTGGTCGATGCCAAGCAATGCCTGCCGATTGGCGCCGGGACGAGCCTGGCGGAAGCCGCCTGTTCGGAGCCGCTGGCGGTCTGTGTCCATGCGGCGAACCGTGCCGGCGAGCTGGCAAACAAGCGCGTGCTCGTGACCGGATCCGGCCCGATTGGTGCCTTGTGCATCGCTGTCGCCCGCCAGCGCGGGGCGGCCGAAATCGTCGTGACCGATGTCCAGGAGACAACCCTTGCGGTTGCCGCCAGGATGGGCGCCACGCGAACCATCAACGTCGCCGGTGATGCCACGGCCATGGATGCCTATGCACAAGACAAGGGTTATTTCGACTTGGTCTTCGAATGCTCCGCGGCGCTGGCTGCCGTGCGCTCCGCCATCCAGTCGGTCAGACCGCTTGGCACGATCGTCCAGGTTGGCGTTGCCGGTGACCTTCCCGTTCCGATCAATCTGGTTGTCGGCAAGGAAGTGGAACTGAAGGGCACGCATCGGTTCCATGCCGAATTTGCCGAAGCCGTGCGTCTCATCGACAGTCATGCGATCGATGTCGGGCCGGTGATTACCGGCAGCTATCCGCTGGAGCGCGTTGGCGAGGCGTTCGAAGCGGCGACTGATCGATCACGGTCGGTCAAAGTGCAGCTGACATTTGCCTGATCGCGGCGTGCCGGACGCATCGGCAATGCAGGTGACGTTAGAGATTGGACAGGGCAGGAGCGGCGACGCGGCCAAGAAACAGGGCAACCCGCTGGCGGATCGGTTCATCGGCACATGGCTCCCTCGGCGGCGATTTCGGACATCCGGCCCATGTCCGATGTGGGTTGGCGAGCCGGCCGGCCGGTTCTTCCGGGCAGGCCGTGCGGCGTCGTTTTTGGCGGATGGGGCTCTGCTGCCTTGTTTTGGCTTGCGCTGCGCTGCCATCCCCAAGACACTGTGGCGCCGTCGCGGGACCGATCGAGCATCCGTCGGGTGGGCTCCCCCGTCGCGGTTAAGCGTTGCCGCCGGATTGCTGAGCCGCGCCGCGACACGATGAGAAGGTGATTTGCATGGCGGGCGCCCGCCCAACCATCAAGGCCATTTCGCTGGCGGCCGGCCGTTCGGTGACCACGGTGAGCATGGTGCTCAGCGGCCGCGCCGAGGAATTCCGCATTTCAGCCGAAACCAGCGAGAAGATCCTGAAGACGGCGCGGGAGATGAACTACCAGCCCAATCTGCATGCGCGCAATCTCAGATCGGGAAAATCCAACATCGTCGCCATCATGGTGCCGACGCTGACCCACCGCTTCTTTTCGGGCATGGCCGAGGCCTTTGAGCGGCTGGCGCGCGCCAACGGCTTGTTTCCGCTCATCATCGCCACGCATCACGACAGGACCGAGGAGCTGGACGCCATCGACTATTTCATCTCGCAGAACGTCGATTGCGTCTTCACCGCGAATACGGCTGCGATCACCGAGGTCAGCAACACCCTCAAGCGCGCCAGGCTCAAGCAGATTGTCATCGACGCTCATGGCGGAGCCGGCCATGTGGTGACCACCGACAGCTTCGCCGCCGCCCAGGTCCTCACCGAACGCCTGCTCGACCGCATCGAGGCGGCACACAAGGACGGCAAGGTCTACTTCGTAGGCGGCATGCGGAACCACTCGGTGACGCGACGGCGCCTCGACGGTTTCCTCGCCGCTTTGGCGGCGCGTTCCCGCGCCTATGTCGAGAAGCCGTTCGTGCCAACCCCGTTTGATGCCACGCGCGTGCGCGACGTGTTTGCCGACCTGTTCGCGAGCGACGAGAAGATCGCCGGCATCTTCGTCAATTCGCTGGCGGTGATGGAAGGCCTGCTGCTCTATTTCCGCGAAGACCGGGAGCGGTGCCGCGCGGTGAGCTATGCCGTCTTCGACTACCACCCGTTCATGGAAGCGGTCGATCTCGACTTTGTCTGTGTGCGCCAGAACGCCGAAAGCATGATGTCGACGGCCTTCTCTCTCTACCGCAACGGACTCGACGCGAACCAGGACCACATTCATTTCGCGCCCTACGAATTGATCGAGTCGTCGCCCAGGTCCTGATGCGCCGTCGCCGTCTGCCGGCCGGCCGCGCATTCTTTTTGCCCCGCCTGTGAAAATGTCTTTTCGGCCAAAAATCGCCAATAATCCGAGCTAAAACGTTTAGCTAATACAATTTAGCTTGAGCAGAACCACGATTTTCGATAGGCTGCGTTCCAGCAATTGCGCTCCGCCAAGCTGGATGTGCCAACGAACCGGCATGCTGCGCGCAGCGATTGTCACGGCAGAACAAGAACCAGGCCGGGCGATCGAATGGAGGAACCAAACTAGGGAGGCTGTGCTCACATGAGCATGAAGCTTGCGGACAAGGTCGCCATCATCACCGGCGGTGCCCAAGGCATCGGGCGGGCATTCTGCCAGCGTTTTGCCGCCGAAGGCGCCAAGGTCGTGGTCGCCGACATCAATTTCGCCGAAGCCAAGAAGACGGCCGACGGCCTCGATGGCGCGATGGCCATCGAACTCGATGTGACCAAGCAGGCGTCCATCGACGCCATGGTCGAGAAGGTCAACGCCGAATTCGGCCGGATCGACATTCTGGTCAACAACGCCGCGCTGTTCACCCTGGCCCCGATCGTCGAGATTTCCCGCGAGGATTATGACCGGGTGTTCGCGGTCAACGTGGCGGGGCTCCTGTTCACGTTGCAGACCGTGGCGCGCAGCATGATTGCGCACGGCACCAAGGGCCGCATCATCAACATGGCCAGCCAGGCCGGCCGGCGCGGCGAAGCGCTGGTCGGGGTCTATTGCGCCTCCAAGGCGGCGGTGATCAGCCTGACCCAGTCCGCCGCGCTCGGCCTGATCAAGGACGGCATCCGCGTCAACGGCATCGCGCCGGGCGTCGTCGACACGCCGATGTGGGACGAGGTCGATGCCAAGTTCGCACAATACGAGAACCTCGCCATCGGCGAGAAGAAGCGTCAGGTCGGACTGGCCGTTCCCTATGGACGTATGGGCTTCCCGGATGATCTGGCCGGTGCTGCGGTATTCCTGGCGTCCGACGACGCCGAATACGTCGTGGCGCAGACGCTCAATGTCGACGGCGGAAACTGGATGAGCTAGCGGCGAACCCGGGAGACATCCATGTCGACCTTGTCCACCATGCTCGTCGCCGGAGAACTCCCGGTCGCGTTCGCGTGCCGCGAAGAGCGCGTGTCCGGGTCGTCGCCCGGCGATCCGAAAATGGCCGCGGCAATTCCGACGCTGTTCGACGCCGTGCGCGCCGGCGGCGGCAGGATCTCCTACGACCCCAATATCCGCAGAGCAATCGCATCGAACCCCGATTGCGCGTCCATGATCAGTAAAGCCCTCGCCGGAACAGACTTTATCCTCCCAAGTAGCGACGACATGTCGGGTCCGTTTCCGGGTGATTCCGAGGCTGAGGCCGTAATTCGGGTGTTCGAAGCCGGCGCCGGGCGCGTCGCGATGAAAGAGGGCGGTGCGAGCTGCGCCTGTTTCATGCCCGGTGAGTTCTTGTCGCTCCCCGGTCACGTCGTCGACGTCGTCGACGCAACCGGCGCCGGTGACTGCTTCTACGCAACCTTCGTCGCTCTCACTGCGCTGGGCAGCGCCCCGACGCGAAGCCCGGGGGCTCGCCGATGCCGCGGCGGCGCTGCCCGCCGCCGTAGTCGGTTTGATGGAAGGCAACCGCGCCTTGGCGGACGTGAAGGAATTTCCAGGAACGCCAGACTTGAGCAGACATCTGCCGACTGAGGTACCGTCATGAAGAGCTTCAATTTCTACCAGCCGACGCGACTGCATTTCGGGAACGGCTCTCGCAATCGCACCGGAGACGTCGTCAAGGCCGTCGCCGACCACGTGCTGTTCGTTGTTGATCCCGGCCTGCGCGCCGCCATTCCCGACCTGGTTCAGGACGTGCGCGAATCGCTGACGCGGGCCGGCGTTACCTTCGTCGAATTCGACAATGTTTCGCCCAATCCCACGCTCGATGCCATTCAGCAAGGTGCCGCGCGGGCGCGCGAGGCGCGGGTCAACGGTTGCCTCGGCATGGGGGGCGGCAGCGCCATCGACACGGCCAAGGCCATCGCGGTGGCCGCGACCCATCCGGGCACGGCCTGGGACTATCTCTACTACAAGAAGGCGCCGACTTCGGCGACGCTGCCGATCGTTGCCATCAGCACGACCTCGGGCACCGGAACCCAGACCTCGAAGGTCTCGGTCTTCACCAACACTGCGGACAAGGACAAGTCCGCGATGTGGAACGACAACCTGTTGTGCCGGGCCGCGATCATCGATCCGGAACTGATGTTGAGCCTGCCGCCCAAGGTGACGGCGGCGACCGGGTTCGACGTGTTCACCCATACTTTCGAATCCTACATCAACGACACCGCGCAGCCCTATGTCGACCTGCTCGCCCTCGATGCGATCCAGCGGGTGGCGACCTATCTGCCGCGCGTGATCGACAACGGCGCGGATCTCGAGGCGCGCGAACAGCTCGCCTGGGCCGATACGCTGGCCGGCATCTGCCTGGCCAATGTCGGCACGACGCTGCCCCATGCCGCCGGCCAGCCGATCAGCGGACACTATCCGCAGGTCAGCCACGGCGAATCCCTGGCGCTGATCTATCCGGCCTTCGCCGATTTCACGTGGAAGGGCGCGGTGGAGAAGTTCGCCAATGTGTCGCGGATCTTCGGCGGCAGCGGCACTGACGAGGAAGCCGCACGCTCCTTCTCGTCCGTCATCGCGACCTTCCTGGAACGCATCAACCTCAGGTGCTTCATGGACGATTTCGGCATTTCGCCGAACGATCTCGATCCGGTTCTGAAGCACGCCATGGCGTTTCCGGACCACACGGCCAATCCGGTGAAGCCCACCGAAGCGGATATGCGCGCCATCTATCTGAAGAGCTACCGGCAGCCGACCACGGCACTGGCGGGATGAACGAGCACGCGCTGCGGCGCTGGGCGATCGGGCAAGGGCGCCGCAGGGGACGAGGGTCAAGGGTCTGAGATGAGCGACGGCAGCACAAGCGCAGCCAGCGCCGAACGCGTCGAAATGGTCCGACTGACCAGTCAGCGGCGCAAAGATCTGGTGCAGAAATTCTCTGCACTGGCCGGCCTGATTGTGTTGATCGCGATCTTCGGGGTCACCGCCAACGCCTTCTTCACGGTCAACAACGGTATCACGGTGGCGTTGCAGACCACCTCGATCGTTTTCTTGGGGTCGGTGAAACGCTCGTCATCATCACCGGCGGCATCGACCTTAGCGTCGGCTCGGTTCTGGCCCTGGCGGGCACCGGAGCCGCCCTTCTGGTCAAGGCAGGCTGGCCTGTACCCGCCGCCATGGGTGCCGGGCTGGTGATTGGCACTTTCTGCGGGCTTATCAACGGTTTCGTGGTCACCCGCATGAAGCTGGCGCCGTTCATCGCCACGCTCGGCATGACGCTGATCGCTCGCGGCACGGCGCTGCAACTGACCGGCGCCGCGCCGGTTTCGCAACTGGGCGAGGCGTTCGGCGTGCTCGGCAACGGCTCCTTCTTCCGCACCCTGGAAAAGGGCGCCAACGGGCTTCCGCATGTCGTCTTTCCCGGCATTCCCTACCCGGTCGTGCTGCTGGTTCTGGTCGCCATCGTCGTCGCCTTCATCCTGAGCCAGCTGCCGGTGGGGCGGCACATCTATGCCGTCGGCTCCAACGAGGAAGCCGCACGCCTGTCGGGCATCAACGTCGAGCGCACCAAGATGTTCGCCTACGGCCTGTCCGGGCTCATGGCCGGCCTGGCGGGCATCGTGCTCATGTCGCGCCTGGTCACCGCCCAGCCCAATGAAGGCATCTGCCTACGAACTCGACGCCATTGCGGCATCGGTGATCGGCGGTGCTTCGCTGATGGGCGGCGTCGGCACCATCTCGGGCACCATGATCGGTGCCTTCGTCATCGGAATACTCCGGAATGGTCTGAACATGAACGGCGTCTCGTCGTTCATTCAGCAGATCATAATCGGCTGCGTCATCATCGGTACCGTCTATATCGACTACCTGCGGAACCGGAGATAGCGCGTCACGCCGATATTTGTAGCGTCGTCAACGGGAGGACATCGTCATGACGCATACTGTGAAGAAACTGGCCCTCGGCCTCATGGCCGTCGGCATGGTCGCAGGTCTGGCTGGCCCGGCAATGGCCCAGTCGAAGGAAATCGCGGTCATCGTCAAGACCACGAATTCGAACTTCTGGCAGAACGTGAACAAGGGCGCTTCGGCGGCCATCAAGGAGCTGCCGGGCTACACCATGACCTTCCAGGGACCCGCCGCCGAGACGCAGGTGGCCGAGGAAGTCAATATGGTTCAGAACGCCGTCAACCGCGGGGTCGCGGGCATCGTTCTGGCGGCGTCCGATCCGGAAGCCCTGATCCCGCCGGTCAAGGCGGCCCATGAAGCCGGCATTCCGGTCGTCATCATCAACTCGATGCTGGCCGACAGCGCCAAGGATTACTACCAGTCGTTTCTGGCCACCGACAACAACGCGGCCGGTCAGCTCTGCGCCAAGCGGCTGATCGAGAAGGCCGGCACCACCGGCAAGATCGCCGTCATGTCCTATGTCGCGGGCGTGGGTTCGGAAATCGGTCGCGTCGGCGGCTTCAAGGACTATATCGCGAAGAACTCCAAGCTCGAGATCGTCGGGACCTACTATTCCGAGGCCCAGATGGCCAAGGCCCTCGACCAGACCACCGACGTTCTGGCCGCCAATCCTGACCTCGTCGGCATCTTCGGCGCCAACGAGCCGACCGCTGTCGGCATGGGCCGCGCCATCCAGCAGGCCGGCAAGTCCGGCAAGATCGAGGCGGTCGGCTTCGACGGCAACAAGGACCTGCAGGACATGGTCAAGGACGGCACCCTCGATGCCATCGCCGTCCAGGGCTCCTACCAGATGGGCGAGCTCGGCGTGAAGGCCCTCGGCGACATCATTGCCGGCAAGACCGTCGAGAAGTTCATCAACACCGGCGTCGTCATTGTCACCAAGGACAATATCGACTCTCCGGAAGCGCAGAACGTTCTCTACTAATCTGTGCAAGAAGAGTTCGGGGCGCGCCTTTGCCGGGGCGCCCCGAACGCCGCCTGGGGCCGAAAAGGGCAGAGCGAGTTGAATATGTCGGCGCAAGAAGAGTTTTTGGTTGCGCTCCAGCGGAACCGGACGGACGGTTCCGGCGTCGCCGTCTCGGTCTGCTCGGCCCATCCCGACGTCATGCGGGCGCTGTTCCGCGTTGCCCGCGACAGGGACCAGTTTGCCCTTGATCGAATCGACCTCGAACCAGGTCGATCAATATGGCGGCTATACCGGCATGAAGCCGGCGGATTTCGTCGCCATGGTTCGTTCGCTTGCCGACAGGGAAGGTTTCCCCAAGGATCGCATCCTGCTTGGCGGCGACCATCTCGGCCCCAATCGCTGGCAGAAGGGCCCGGCCGAAACGGCCATGTCCGAAGCAGAAACGCTGATGGCCGCCTATGTCTCGGCCGGCTACGAAAAGATTCACCTCGACGCCAGCTTCGTGTGCGCCGACGACAGCGCGCCCCTTTCCGACGAGGTGGTGGCGAACCGCTGCGCCCGGCTGGCCAAGATCTGCGAAGCCCATGTCTCCGCCACGCCGCCGGTCTACATCATCGGCACCGAGGTGCCGACGCCCGGCGGCGCCGTGGAGGAGGAGGGGATGCACCCGACCTCGCCGGCCGACGCCGAACGCACCCTGCAGGTCTTTGAAAGCACCTTTCTCGACGCCGGGCTCAAGGACGCCTGGTCGCGGGTCGTCGGGCTCGTCGTGCAGCCGGGCGTCGAGTTTTCGGACGACGCCGTCGAAAACTATCCCGGCGACAAGGGGCTCAGGGAGGTCATCCGCCGCCATGACGGCATGGTCTTCGAGGCCCATTCGACCGACTACCAGTCGCCGGCCAATCTCAGGCGGCTGGTCGAGAACCATTTCTACATTCTCAAGGTGGGGCCGTGGCTGACCTTTGCCCTGCGCGAGAGCCTTCTGGCGCTGGAAGCGGCGGAGCGCGAGGCCAATCCCGCCCGGCCGTCGAACTTCCGGGCGGTGCTCACCGAAACCATGCGGGCCGAACCGGACTACTGGAAGAGCTATTATGCCGGCGACGAAGCGGCGGTGTCCTACAAGCTGATCTTCAGCTATTCCGACCGCGCCCGCTACTATCTCGGCCATCCCAGGGTAGCCGAAGCGCACAAGCGGCTTCTCGGCAATCTTTCCGGCGGCGTGCCCGATGCGGTGATCAGCCAATATCTGCCGGAGTGTTACGAGAGCGTCCGCTCCGGGGCCAGCAACCGGCCCGAGGACCTGTCGCTTGGCCGCATCTCGAATGTTCTTGCCGCCTATTTCGATGCCGGCCTCGGCCGGATATCTCCGAGCGCGCAATAGGGGAGCAGGTATGAAGAACGGTTCGACTCCGCTTGTGGAGATGAAGCACATCTTCAAGCAGTTCGGCGGCGTCCATGCGGTCGAGGATGTGTCGATCGACCTTCATCCCGGCGAGATCGTCGGCGTGCTCGGGCACAACGGCGCCGGCAAGTCGTGCCTGATGCGCATCCTCTCGGGCGCCATGGAACGCACCAGCGGCGAAATTTTCATCGAAGGCAGCAAGGCCGAGATCAGCACCCCGATCGAGGCGCGGAATTCGGCATCGAGACCATCTACCAGACCCTGGCACTGGCCGATCATCTCGACGCGCCGGCCAATCTGTTCCTCGGGCGCGAACTCAAGACCAAATACGGTACGCTCGACAAGAAGCGCATGGAGAGCGAGGCCCGCAAGGTGCTTCAGCGCCTCAATCCCCATTTCAAGAATATCACCGACATCGTGCGCAACATGTCGGGCGGGCAGCGCCAGGTCATCGCCATTGCGCGCGCGCTGTATTTCAATGCCCGCATCCTGATCATGGACGAACCGACGGCCGCCCTCGGTCCCTCGGAAACGCAGATGGTCGACGACCTGATGCGCAAGCTGCGCGATGAGGGCATCGGCATTTTTCTTGTCAGCCACGACATGCACGACGTGTTCGAGCTGTGCGACCGGGTGATGGTGATGAAGAACGGCGTCAATGTCGGCATGCACCCGATCGGCGAAGTGACCCAGGACGACATCCTCAGCCTCATCATCCTCAGCCGCCTGCCCGAGGGTTGGAAGCCGAGGAACATGGCGGCGGGCTGACAACGTTCCGCGCTATGGCCTTGGCAAGCTCACCCCGATCTGCGGCGATCATTCACCGCTGCCGGTGGACTGGCACAAGCTGAAGTCACGTGGCCGGCGAGGGCGCGGATTTATCGCAAACACCCGGCGGACCAAGTCAGGGTGTATTGTCCTAAGAATTCTTTCGATATTTTTCATTTTGGCGCATAGATGGAGAGTTCGCGCGGTTGTGCTGCGTCCAACTGCAATGGCAACCACGGCTATGGCGGTTGGTCGGCAGGCGCGCGGGAGGCGGCCGCTGCCCTCGGTGGCGCGTTGGCGCACGGTCGGCTTGTGGTAGGAAAGAAGTATGCAAAGCACGGGCGAATCAGCGCGGTCCAGTCGCGGCAGAGCCGCCTCCGGTGCTTCTGCGGTGGCCAAACGTCCGCGGGGAAGCAACCTGCTTGCCGAGACGCGTCGCCGGCGCATTCTCGATTGGCTGCAGGAGGAAGGCAGCGCCCGCGTCCGGGTGCTGAGCGAGGCGTTCAGCGTCTCCGAGCCGACCATCCGCCAGGACCTCGAGCGCCTTGAGAGCGAAGGCTACATCGTCCGCGAGCACGGCGGCGCGTTCCTCGCCACCATGCCGCAGCAGGTGCAGGCCCTGGCGCTACATCATCTGGTCAACATGGACGCCAAGCGCGCCATCGGCCGCGTCGCTGCCGCGCTTGTCAACGATGGCGAGACGATCATTCTCGATGCCGGCTCGACGACCACGGAAGTCGCGCGAAACCTGATGAAACGGCAGGATCTGCACGTCATCACCAACGCGCTCAACATCGCGCTGATCCTGGGCGTAAACCCCTCCTGCACGATCCACATGCCCGGCGGGCAGTTCAAGGCGCCGACGCTGTCGCTGAGCGGCGAGAAATCGGCCGGCTATTTCGAGAACATCTTTGCCGAGAAGCTGTTTCTGGCGACCGCCGGGGCCTCGCTCGATGCCGGCCTGACTTTCCCGGCCTTTGCCGACCTCTACGTCAAGCGCGCCATGATCAAAGCGGCACGCGAGATCATCCTGGTGGCCGATTCCACCAAGATCGGCCGCATGTCCTTCGCGGTCCTCGGGCCGTTCACGCTGGTCAATCGCCTGATCACCGATGCCGGCATCCGCGACGAGGATCGGCGCGCCATCGAGAAGATGGGCATCGAGATCGTCATCGCTCAGTAGGCGCCTGCGTCGCGCAACGACAGGCCGGTTATCCCCGGGAATCGGGGCCGACGGGGCTGACGTCGGTCGGCTGCCCGTGGCGATCGCATGCGAAGGCCCCGCCGCGGCGTCGCGCCGGCGATGGTCGGGCTTGCGAACGAAAAAAACCGAAAACAAAGAAAAAAATTAGTTTGGAAATCGGCACCGGAATGCTAAACATGCCGGCGCGCAAAAAAGGCAGGCTCATGGCGCAGGGCCCAATGGTTCTCTGGGAGGAACACATGCATTTGCTCAGCAAGGTCGCGACCGCGGCCGTGATTGCATTTGCGGCATCGGCGGTTCCCGCAATGGCTGCGGGCAACGGCAAGCTGATCGCCATCATCACTCCGTCGCATGACAATCCGTTCTTTGCCACCGAAGCCAGCGCGGCCGAGGCCAAGGCGAAGGAACTCGGCTACGACACGCTCGTGCTCGTCCACGACGACGATGCCAACAAGCAGAACCAGCTGTTCGACACGGCGATCGCCCGCAAGGCCGCGGCGATCATTCTGGACAATGCCGGCGCCGATGCGTCGATCGCGGCCGTCCAGAAGGCGAAGGATGCAGGCATTCCGTCCTTCCTCATCGACCGTGAGATCAACAAGACCGGCGTTGCCGTCGCGCAGATCGTCTCGAACAACTACCAGGGTGCCACCCTCGGCGCTGAGGAGTTCGTCAAGCTGATGGGCGAGAAGGGCAACTTCGCGGAACTGGTCGGCAAGGAATCCGACACCAATGCCGGCGTCCGCTCGAAGGGCTATCACGACATCATCGACCAATACCCGGATCTGAAGATGGTGGCGCGGCAGAGCGCCAACTGGGATCAGACCGAGGCCTATTCGAAGATGGAGTTGATCCTCCAGGCCAACCCCGACATCAAGGGGGTCATCTCCGGCAACGACACCATGGCGATGGGCGCGTCCGCGGCGCTGGTTGCCGCCGGGCGCAAGGACGTGGTTGTCGTCGGCTTCGACGGCAGCAACGACGTGCGCGACCAGATCGAGGCCGGCAACATCGCCGCCACCGTGCTGCAGCCGGCATTCGAGATCGCCCAGCTGGCCGTCGTCCAGGCCGACGAATACCTGAAGAACGGCAAGGCGTCGCAGCCCGAGAAGCAGTCGATCGACTGCGTCCTCATCACCAAGGCCAATGCCGCCAAACTCAACAACTTCACTCTCGCGAAGTAGTTGAATCAGCGCACGAGGAATCCACGCGCCGCCAAGCGCGTGGATTCCGGCTGGACCATCTGACGGCGGCGGCCGTCTGGGGCAGAGGCATCGGCGGGCGTCATGAGACTACGTCTGGTTTCGGTCGTCGCGATCCTGGCAATTGCCGTGTCGGGCGTGGCAGGCTGCAAGATAAAATACGACAGCGACAAGAGCGCCGACGGCGGCGCGTTCAACGCCAAGACCTACGTCGAGAAGAACTGGGACGCGAAGGTGATCCCGGTGATGCAGACGGCGCCGATCGACGTCGGCACCATACTCGCGGCGATCGCCAAGGATCCCGACGCCGCCGGCAAGCAGTACGGCCGTCGCGCCGGCGAAGGCCAGCCATGGACCTATCTTGTCAAGGGCGAGGGGACCGTCACCGCGGTCGATGTTGCCTCGCGCCACGGCACCGCGACGGTTGAAGTGACCGTCGACGGCAAACCGACCGACGTCGTGCTGCAGATCGGTCCGGTCATCTTCGGCACCGCGATCAGAGACGGCATGCCGTTCATCTCCTTCGGCGAGTTCGTCAATCAGATCGACTATGCCGAGGTGTCACGCGCGCTGAACGACAAGGCGACGGCAGGCCTGGCCAAGAAGATGGCTGACGCCAAGGGCAAGACCGTCTCGTTTGCCGGCGCGGCGACGGCGCCGTCCGGCAGCGCGCCGCTCACCGTCACGCCGGTGCTGCTCTCCGTCGGAGGAAACTCGCAGTGAGCGCCGTTGCGGCAGCTGCGCCCGCCGACAAGGTCATCATGCGGGCCGAGCGGATCACCAAGGTCTATCCCGGCACCATTGCTCTGGCCGATGTCGATTTCAGCATTCGTGCCGGCGCCGTCAACGCGCTGATCGGCGAAAACGGTGCCGGCAAGTCGACGCTGATGAAGATCATCGCCGGCGTTGAGCAACCGACTCTCGGCCGCATTCTGCTTGACGACAAGCCGGTCAGCATCCGCTCGGTGCGCGACGCCTCCCGTCACGGCATCGGAATCGTCTTCCAGGAGCTGAACCTCTGCCAGAACCTGTCCGTGGCGGAGAACCTGTTGCTCGTCGACGCGCCGACCCGCTTCGGCATCGACATCGACCGCGCCCGCCAGGCGACGCTCGCGCGCGAGCTGCTTGCCCGACTCGACCATCCCATCGACCCGCGGAAACTGGTCGACGACCTCAGGATCGGCGAGCAGCAGATCGTCGAGATCGCCAAGGCGCTGGCCGGCGAAGCGCGCGTGCTCATCATGGACGAGCCGAGCTCGGCGCTGAGCAGCACCGAAGTCGAGACCCTGTTCCGCGTCATCAACGATCTCAAGCGTCGCGGCGTCGCCGTCGTCTATATCTCCCATCGTCTCGAGGAGATCATGCGCATCGGCGACTACGTCACGGTTCTGCGCGACGGCCATTTCCAGGCCGAAGCGAAGGTTGCCGATATCGATGTCCCGTGGATCATCGGGCAGATGGTCGGGCACATAGAGACGGCACCGGCCACGGATCATGCGCCGGCCGGCGACGCGCTGCTCGTCATTGACGATCTGGTGCTGCCGCGCCCGGGCGGCGGTTTCGTGCTCGACCACGTTTCGCTTTCGGTGCGTGCCGGCGAGATCGTGGCGATCTACGGATTGCTCGGCGCGGGCCGGTCGGAGCTGTTCGAATGTCTGATCGGCTCCAGTGCGCCCACCTCCGGCCGCATCGTGCTGACGGGTACGGACATCACCGGTGCCAGCATCGCCAACCGCATCGATCGCGGTCTGGTGCTGGTGCCGGAAGACCGCCAGCGCGACGGCATCATCTCGCTGCTGTCGGTGAGCGAAAACCTCACCATGGCCAGCATTGCGCGCTTCGCGCGCCGCTGGATCATCAATCGTGGCGCCGAGGCAAAGGCCGTCAGCCAATCGATCCATGACCTTTCGATCAAGGTCTCCTCGCCGACAGTGCCGGTTTCGGCGCTCTCCGGCGGCAATCAGCAGAAGGTGGTGATCGGCAAGGGGCTGTTGACCGAGCCGCGTGTCATCCTGTTCGACGAGCCAACCCGCGGCATCGACGTCGGCGCCAAGGCCGAGGTCTTCCGCACGATGGGGGCGCTCGCCCAGCAGGGCATCGGCGTGGTCTACGCTACCTCGGACATCAAGGAGGTGATGACCGCCGCCGACCGCATCGTCGTCATGTCGGCCGGCCGGATCACAGGCGATTTCCGTCCGAGCGAAACCAACGAAGCCGAAGTGATCGCAGCCTCGACAGAGGGGCTGCGTCACCTCACCGGCGAGAACAGGAAGCAAGCATCGTGACCGCGCCAGACACAGCCGTGTCCACCCCCGCCCAGTCGCGCCAACGGCAGCATTCCTTCATGCTGCTCATCATGAGGCTGCGCACGCTGATCGCGCTCGCCGTCGTCTTCGCCTATTTCAGCGTCACCGCGCCCAACTTCCTCGATATCGAAACGCTGCTGATCGTCGCCAAGCATGTCGCGATCTACGCCATCCTCGGCATCGGCCAGACCTTCGTCATCCTGACCGCGGGCATCGACCTTTCCGTCGGCTCCATCGTGGGCATTTCCGGCATGGTTGCCGGCGCGATGCTCACCCAGGGCATTCATGTCGGCTGGCTCGGCTTCACCATCTATCCGAGCGCCATCGAGACAATGCTCATCGCGCTTGCCGTCGGCGTCGGGATCGGCCTGTTCAGCGGGCTGTTGATCACGCAGCTGGGTGTGGCTCCGTTCATCGCCACGCTCGGCACGCTTTACATAGCCCGCGGCGCCGCCCTGCTCATTTCCAATGGCCGCACTTTCCCCAATCTCGTCGGCACGGCCGACCTCGGCAACCAGGGCTTCCCGATCCTCGGCGCCGGCGAGCTTCTCCATGTTCCGCTGTCCATTTACGCCATGGCGGTGTTCGCGCTGGTGGCGGCCTATATCGCGGGGCGCACGCCGTTCGGTCGCTACGTCTATGCGGTGGGCGGCAACGAGCGCGCCGCGGCATTGTCCGGCGTCCGCGTCAATCTGATCAAGCTGGCCGTCTACATGATCTCCGGCTTCTGCGCTGCCTTCGCCGGCCTGATCATCGCCTCGGAACTTGTCGCGTCGCATCCGGCCGCCGGCGAAACCTTCGAGCTCAACGCGATCGCCGCCGCCGTGCTCGGCGGCACCAGCCTGATGGGTGGCCGCGGCACGATCTGGGGTACGGTGATCGGCGCCTTCGTCATCGGCGTGCTCGGCGACGGCATGGTCATGCTCGGCGTCAGCTCGTTCTGGCAGATGGTCATCAAGGGCCTGGTGATCATCGCCGCGGTCGTGCTCGACCAGGTCCAGCAGCGCATGCACCACCGCCTGGCGCTCCAGGCGCAAACGTAATAAAATGAAAAAAATCGACAAAAATCGAAAACGATAGTATATCTGCCCGACGTCGGGCGATCGGCGCCGGCATGCGAAGGAGAGTCGATCCGTGACCTCGCCATTCAACAAACCCCTGACCCTCGGCGTAATCGTCGGCAGCCGCGCCTTTTTCAATCCGACCGTTGCGGTCGCAGCGCGTGAGCAGGTGCTGGCGCAGCTCGCCAGGCTGAAGATCGAGCCGCTCATCCTGCCCGCCGGAGAGACCGAGAACGGTGCCGTGCAGTCGCGCCAGGACGCGCAGCGCTATGCCAATTTCTTCCGCCAGCACCGCGAAGAGATCGACGGGCTGGTGGTGCTGCTGCCGAATTTCGGCGACGAGATCGCCGTCATCGAGACGCTGCGCCTGAGCGACCTCACCGTGCCGGTGCTCATCCAGGCGAGCAACGACGAGAACGACAAGGTCGACGTGCACAGCCGCCGCGACGCCTTCTGCGGCAAGCTGTCGGTGACCAACAACCTCTACCAGTACGGCATCCCGTTCACCGACACGACCAGCCATACGGTCGATGTCGACAGCGCGGAATTCGGGGCGGACCTCGAGCGCTTCGGGCGCATCTGCCGGACGGTGCGCGGGCTGAGCCACGCCCGCATCGGCGCCATCGGCGCGCGCACCGCGCCGTTCCAGACCATGCGCTACAGCGAGAAGCTGTTGCAGCTGTCCGGCATGACGGTGGTCACCGTCGACCTGTCGGAGATCGTCGGCGCGGCGGGCGCCCTCAAGGACGATGCGCCCGAGGTCAAGGCGGTGCTCGACGAGATCGCCGATTACGGCAAGATCCCGGCGCATATCAAGCGTGAGAACATCGTCAAGCAGGCGAAATGGACCGTCAGCGTCAATCGCTGGATCGCCGAGAACGAATGCGACGCCAGCGCCATCCAGTGCTGGCGCAGCCTGCAGGATAATTTCGGCTGTGCCACCTGCGTCACCATGAGCATGATGGGCGAGAAGCTGATGCCGAGCGCCTGCGAGGTGGATGTCATGGGCGCCGTGTCGATGTATGCGCTGGCGCTTGCCTCCGGTGCGCCCTCGGCGATCCTCGACTGGAACAACAACTACGCCAACGAAGCCGACAAGTGCGTCTGCACGCACTGCGCCAACTACCCGAAGAGCTTCTTCGGCGTCGAACCGGAGATCTCCGAGCTCGACATTCTCGGCACCGTCGTGCCCCACGAGCGCTGCTTCGGCGCACTCAAGGGCAAGGTGAAGGCCGGTTCGATGACCTTCTTCCGCGTCTCCTCCGATGATCGCCAGGGGACGCTGAAAAGCTATGTCGGCGAGGGCGAGTTCACCGATGATCCCTACGGCATGGACGGCGGCATCGCCGTGACCAAGGTCGCGCGGCTGCGCTCGCTGCTCGGCTTCATCGCGCAGAACGGCTTCGAGCATCACGTCGCGATGGTGCGCGGCCACCATGCGGCGGTCCTTGGCGAGGCGGTCACGCGCTATCTCGACTGGCCGACCTACCATCACCAAGCCGATCCGGCATACGGCGGCTATCTCCATCCCGTTTTCCGGGTGTGATCATGGCCGGCGGTCTGTCCGACGCAACCGAGGTGATGCGCGCAGCGGCCGATCCGCGGGTCGCTCGGGTGCGCGACAAGGCAGCGAGCATCCGCCGCCGTGCGCTCACCATGGCGTTCGAGGCGCAGCTCGGCCATCCCGGCGGCGACATGTCGGTCGCCGACATCCTGGCCACGCTCTATTTCGGCGTGCTGCGCTACGATGCCGCGCGAGCCGCGCGATCCCGGCCGCGACCGCTTGATCCTCAGCAAGGGTCACTGCACCGGCGCGCTCTATGCGGCGCTGGCCGAGGCGGGCTTCATCCCGTTCGAGATGCTGGCCAGCTACATGAAGCCAATGTCGATGCTCAACGGTCATCCCAACCGCAACTACGTTCCCGGCGTCGAGGCCAATACCGGGCCGCTTGGCCACGGCATGCCGATCGCGGTCGGGATTGCCATTGCCGGGCAGATGGACAAGGCCGATTTCCGTACATTCATCGTCACCGGTGATGGCGAGTTGCAGGAGGGCAGCAACTGGGAAGCGGCGATGACCGCCGGCAACCGCCAGCTTGCCAACCTGACACTTGTCATCGATCGCAACGGCCTGCAGCAGGGCGCGACCGTCGCCGAGACCAACGCCCTCGAGCCGCTGGCGGGCAAGTGGCGCGCCTTCGGCTGGGACGTGGCGGAAGTCGACGGCCACGATCACGCTGCCCTGCTTGCTGCCCTTGCGCCCGACCCCTCCCGCCGGAAGCCGTTGTGCGTGATCGCGCACACGATCAAGGGGCGCGGGGTTTCCTTCATGGAGAACCAGGTGTCCTGGCATCATGGCGTGCTGAACCGGGCGCAGTACGACCAGGCGATGAACGAGCTGCAACAGGCATGAGCGCACCGCAGGGTGGAGTGAAGGACCGTTTCGACTGCCGCGACGCTTTCGCGGCGGCGCTGGAGGCCGTCGCCGAGCGCGACCAGCGCATCGTCACCGTCGTCAACGACAGTGTCGGCTCGTCGAAGCTCACCGGTTTCAAGAAGCGCTTTCCCGAGCGCATGGTGAATGTCGGCATCGCCGAGCAGGACATGGTCGGCATCGGCGCGGGGCTCGCCAATGGCGGCAAGATCCCCTTCGTCAGTGCCGCGGCGTGCTTCCTCACCGCTCGCGCGCTGGAACAGATCAAGGTCGATGTCGCCTATTCGAACACCAACGTGAAGCTCGTCGGCCAGTCGCCGGGCATCGCCTATGGCGAACTCGGCGCAACCCACCATTCCATCGAGGACATGGCCTGGCTGCGCCTGTTGCCCAACCTTGCCATCGTCGTTCCGTCCGACCCGTGGGAGACGACGCGCGCCGTGGAAGCCGCCGCCGAAATGGAAGGCCCGGTCTTTATCCGCGTCAGCCGCTTCCCGGTTCCGGAACTGCCGCGCCCCGCCGGCGCCGAATTCAAGATCGGGCGGGCGGAGGTGCTGCGCGAAGGCGGCGATGCCGTCATCATCGCCAACGGCGTCATGGTCGTCCGCGCGCTCGCCGCCGCCGATGGGCTTGCCGCTGCCGGGCTGTCCGTGCGCGTCGTCAACATGTCGTCGATCGCGCCGCTCGATCTCGATGCCATCCGCGCCGCGGCGCAAGTGGGTGCCATCGTGACGGTGGAGGAGCATTCCGTGCGCGGTGGTCTCGGCGGTGCGGTGGCGGAGTTCGTGGCAACCCATCGTCCGACCCATCTGCGCATGCTCGGCTTCCCGGGCTTCATGCCGACCGGGTCGGTCGAATACCTGTTCGAGAAACATGGACTGACGGCGGACGGCATCGCCGAGGCCGTCCGTGAGGTCATTGCTGCCAGGGATGGCTAGGCGATGCTACGCTGCGTTCTTGCCATCGATCAGGGGACGACCAACAGCAAGGCGCTGCTGATCGACGAGACCGGCGCCGTGGTCGCTTCGGCCGGCGTGCCGGTGCCGGTCGCCTATCCGCAGCCGGGCTGGGTCGAGCAGTCGCCTCAGGCGCTTTGGGGCACGCTGGTCGAGGCCATTGCCGGCTGCCTGGCTGAGGTCGGGCAGGGCGCCGAGATCGCGGCCATCGGCATCTCCAACCAGCGCGAGTTGGTGCTTCTCTGGGACAGGGAGACCGGCGCGCCTATCGGCCCCTGCGTGACGTGGCAGTGCCGCCGTTCCGCCGAGCGCATTGATCATCTGCGCAGCCCGGCGGTGGAGGCGATGGTTGCCCGCAAGACCGGCCTGGCGCTTAATCCGATGTTTCCGGCGGCCAAGATCGGCTGGCTGCTGGAAGAATACCCGGAAGCCCGCGAGCGTGCCGCCGCCGGGCAGCTATGCGCCGGCACGGTCGATTCCTGGCTGCTGTTCAATCTCACCGGCGGTGCCGTCCATGCCACCGATTTCGGCAATGCGTCGCGCACGCAGCTTTTCGATATCGCCGCCGGCAAATGGGATCAGGAGCTGTGCAGGCTGTTCGGCGTGACCGCGGCGATCCTGCCGAGCGCGATGAACTCCGATTCCCGCTTTGGCGAGACATCGGGCGCAGGCGGCCTGCCGGCGGGCATCCCCATCCACGCCATGCTGGGCGATTCCCATGCTGCCCTCTTCGGCCACGCCATCCGCCGGCCGGGCGAGGTGAAGGCGACCTATGGCACCGGCTCCTCGCTGATGACGGTGACCGACACGCCGGTGCTCTCGAATCGCGGCCTGTCGACGACCATTGCCTGGCGGCGGGGGACGCGCACCACCTATGCGCTCGAGGGCAACATTTCCGTCTCCGCCCAGGCGGCGGCCTGGATGGCCAGCTTCCTCGGCCTGGCCGATGTCGCAGCCCTGACCGCGCTGGCCGAGACGGTCGAGAGCGACGGCGGCGCGACTGTCGTTCCGGCCTTTGCCGGCCTCGGCGCCCCGCACTGGAACGACCGTGCCCGCGCTGCCATTTCCGGCCTGTCTCTCGCAACCTCCCGGGCCGAGGTCGCCCGTGCCACGCTGGAAGCGATCGCCCTTCAGATCCGCGACGTTTTCGCTGCGATGGAGAGCGACCTCGGCCACCCCCTCGAACGCCTGTCGGTTGATGGCGGCGCGACCCATAACGACACGCTCATGCAGATGCAGTCCGACCTGCTCGGCCGCCCGGTGCGCCGGCACGAGATCGCCGAGCTCAGCGCCGCCGGCGCCGGCGTCATGGCGGGCGTGGCCTGCGGCTTGTGGACGGAGGAGGAGGGGGTGGCGATCCTCTCGCCGCACGGGCGTGTCTTCGCGCCCGAACTGTCCGAAGCCGCGCGCGATGAGATCGTGACGCGCTGGCAGCACGCCGTGCGCTCGGTTTCCGACGACGCGCAGCGTTGAGGCCGTTGGCCCCGCCGGCGGCGGGGGCTCAGGCCTTCGCGGATTTGAGGATCGCCGAGAAGCGCGGATCGAAGGCGCGGGAGATCGGCTCGGTGCCGGCGCCCAGCGCCACCGCCCAGCGGTCGGCGGTGCCGACGACCAGACGCGGCCGCGTGCGGTTGGAGCGCTCGGAGACCGAGGGCAGGAGCGGCATCATCTTCTTGTGGAGCTGCGTCAGCAGCCCCATCGGCGCCTCGCCGCCGATGATGACGGTCTCCGGATCGAACAGCGATTTGACGATCTGCACGCTGCGCCGGAGCTGCTGGGCGGCGACGTCGACCCAGCGGGCCAGACGCGGGTCCTTCGCCGCCAGCGCGGTTTCGATCGCATCGAACATGTCCTGCTCGCCGGCCGGCACGTCGAGCGCGCGTGCCAGCGAGGCGAGCGAGGCATCGTGCTCGACGGGCGTCGGGATCGTGGTGGGCCCAAGCGGTGCCGAGCCGGGACCCGGCAGGCGCATCAGGATCTCACCGATCTCGCCGGCATTGCCGTGGGCGCCTTCGTAAACGTCGCCATCGATGACGATGCCGGCGCCGAGACCGTAGCCAAGGAAGATGAAGACGAGGTCGCTCAGCCCGTGTGCGACGCCGGTGAGCCTCTCGGCGATGGCCGACGCGGTCGCGTCGTTGACCAGCCTGACCTTGAGACCGGTCGCCTGCGTGACGGTCTCGATCAGCGGATAGTCCTGCCACGCGGCCATCATCCATTCATCGGTCTGATCGCGCTCGACCCCGAACGGTCCGGGCATGGCCATGCCGAGGCCGACGATGCGCGCAGCGGCGTCGTCGGCGATGCCGTCGATCTGGTCGAGGGTCTGTTTGAGCAGGTCGAGAACCACCGGCACGCCGGTCACGGGACCGCCGGGGGGCAGGGGACTGCCCAGGCGGATGAGGGCTTCGCCGACGAGATTCACCGCGACGCAGCGGGCATAGTGCCGGTCGATGTGAAGACCGATGGCGAGGGCGCCATTGGGCACGAGGGCGTAGGGGATCGCCGGCTGGCCGCGCGCCAGCTTGATCGCATCGCCGGCCGCGACCAGTCCTGCCGCCTGCAGTTCCTGGGCGATATTGGAGACGGCCTGGGGCGTCAGATGGGTCGAGCGGGCGATCTCGGCGCGCGACAGGGCGCCGTTCAGCCGCAGAGCATCGATGACGACGCGCCGGTTATGGGCGCTGGCGCCTCCGAGATTTGTCCCGGCGCGCGCCCGAATTGGCCGGTTTTCCGATGTTTTGTCCATGCGATTGACTCTTGCGCCGCTCCTCCACTAGAGTTGGCAAGTTAAGTCAAAACAATTGATTTAACAACTGGGCTGTCTGAGGACGGGAACAGTGGAGCCCGCTCATAAGGCGGGCGTGGCAAGGCGGTCCACGGTGCGAACAGGAGGGATTAAATGTCAGCAATGCTACGCATGTCGGTAGCAGCCGCGGCGATCGCCGGTCTCGCGGCAGTGACGCCGGCAAAGGCCGAGACGACGATCAATGCGCTGTTCATGGCTCAGGCCGCGTACAGCGAAAGCGATGTCCGGGCGATGACGGCCGACTTCGAGAAGGCCAATCCGGATATCAAGGTCAATCTGGAATTCGTTCCCTATGAGGGCCTGCGCGACAAGACGCTGCTCGCCCAGGGCTCGGGCGGCTACGACGTCGTTCTGTTCGACGTGATCTGGCCGGCCGAATTCGCCACCAACAAGGTGCTGGTCGATGTCACCGACCGCATCACCCCCGACATGAACAAGGGCATCCTGCCGGGCGCCTGGACCACGGTGGAATACAAGGGCCAGCGCTATGGCATGCCGTGGATCCTCGACACCAAGTATCTCTTCTACAACAAGGACATGCTGGCCAAGGCCGGCATTTCGGCGCCGCCGAAGACCTGGGACGAGCTGGCCCAGGACGCCAAGATGATCAAGGAAAAGGGCATCCTCGACACGCCGATCGCCTGGAGCTGGGCGCAGGCCGAGGCAGCCATCTGCGACTACACCACGCTGGTCGATGCCTATGGCGGCAAGTTCCTCGACGACGCGGGCAAGCCGGCGTTCCAGACCGACGGCGGCCTCAAGGCGCTGCAATACATGGTGCAGACGGTGAAGGACGGCATCACCAATCCGAACTCCAAGGAGTTCCTGGAGGAGGATGTGCGCCGCGTCTTCCAGAACGGCGAAGCCGCCTTCGCGCTCAACTGGACCTACATGTACAACCTCGCCAACGACCCCAAGGAGAGCAAGGTCGCCGGCAAGGTGGGCGTGGTTCCGGCCCCCGGCGTTGCCGGGATCAGCGAGGCCTCGGCAGTCAACGGCTCGATGGGCCTGGGCATCACGACCAAGAGCAAGCATCCGGACGAGGCGTGGAAATACATCGTCTTCATGACCTCGCAGAAGGTGCAGAACGCCTATGCCAAGCTGAGCCTGCCGATCTGGGCGTCCTCCTATGACGACCCGGCGGTGACGGCCGGCCAGGAGAGCCTGGTTGCCGCGGCCAAGACGGCCCTGCCGTTGATGTTCCCGCGCCCGACGACCCCGAACTATCAGGAGCTGTCCAACGCCCTGCAGGTCGGGATCCAGCAGGCGATCCTGGGATCCGAGACGCCCGAAGCGGCGCTCAAGTCCGCAGCCGAGAATTCCGGGCTGTAGGACGATGATTGCAGTGGGCGGCGTCTCTTCGGGGCGCCGCCCACCTTTGCCCGGGCCATCGAACCCTTTCCATTTCGCCGAGATACAGACGTATCGTGTGGCCGGGAGCGGACCGGAACGACCGGGCCTCCCGGACGGGGGAGACCTTTACAGGTGAGCAGCCGCTGGACATCGCTGAGGGCCTGGTTGCTGATGCTGCCGCTGCTGGCAGTCATGATCGCCGTCATCGGCTGGCCGCTCGCCGACACGGTCCATCTCTCCTTCACCAATGCGCGCCTGATCAGCACGACCACCGACTATGTCGGCCTGGACAATTATCACAAGGCGCTGACCGGCAATCCCTTTCGCCACGCGCTCGCGACCACGGCCACCTTCGCGCTGATCTCGGTCGGCCTCGAAATGCTTCTCGGAGTGCTCGCCGCCCTGCTTCTCGACCAGGAATTCAGGGGGCGCACGGCGCTGCGCGCCATGATGATCCTGCCCTGGGCACTGCCGACCATCGTCAACGCGACGCTGTGGCGGCTGATCTACAATCCCGAATACGGCGCGCTCAATTCGCTGCTCACCCAGATCGGCATCATTGGCGACTATCGCTCATGGCTGGGCGAGCCGTCTTCCGCCATGGCCTCGCTGATCGTGGCGGACGCCTGGAAGAATTTTCCGCTTGTCGCCCTGATCGGGCTGGCCGCATTGCAGGCGGTGCCCAAGGACATCAAGGCTGCCGCGGTGGTCGACGGCGCCGGCGCATGGTCGCGCTTCCGTTTCGTGCTGTGGCCCTATCTCGCCGGCCCGCTGATGGTGGCGCTGGTGCTGCGCACGATCGAGGGCTTCAAGGTCTTCGACATCATCTGGGTGATGACCCGCGGCGGTCCGGCCAATTCGACGCGCAGCCTGTCGATCCTCGTCTATCAGGAGGCCTTTTCCTACCAGCGTGCCGGTTCGGGCGCCTCGCTGGCGCTCATCGTGACGCTGATCATCACGGTCCTGGCGACCTTCTACATCACCGCCATCCGGCGGAGCGCGGTGAGGGCCTGATGGAACGCCGCAGCACACTGGCAACGATTGCCATCCACCTTGCGGCCCTGGTGCTTGCCGCCTTCGTCCTGGCGCCGCTCGTCTGGCTGTTCCTGATGAGCATCTCCTCGCCGCCGGACCTCAGCGCCCGGCCGCTCCACTGGTGGCCCAAGGTGGTCGACTTCTCGCGCTATGTCACCTTGACCCGGCTCGCCGTCAACAGCACCGGCGAAGCGTTCATGGCCTCCCTGCGCAATTCGCTCATGGTTGCCACCATGGGCTCGATCGCCGCGCTCATCGTCGCGGTTCCCGCCGGCTGGGCGGTGTCGCGCTTCAAGGGCGTCGGCTGGTCGCTCTATGCGGTGATCGCCACCTACATGCTGCCGCCGGTGGCGCTCGCCGTGCCGCTTTACCGCGGGCTTGCCTGGTTCGGCCTGCTCAACACCACCTATGGCCTGGCGCTGGTCTATCTGACGATCCTGGCGCCGTTCACCACATGGCTGTTGAAGTCGGGCTTCGATTCGATCCCGCGCGAGATCGAGAACGCCGCCATGATCGACGGAGCGCGGCTCGACCAGACCATCCGCATTATCATGCTGCCGCTGGCCGCGCCGGTGGTGGCGACCACGGCGCTGTTCGCCTTTCTGCTCGCCTGGGACGAATTCTTCTATGCCCTGCTGTTCACCTCCGACCAGCGCGCCAAGACGTTGACCGTGGCCATCGCCGACCTCGCCGGCGGACGCATCGCCGACTACGGCCTGATCGCCACCGCCGGTGTGCTGGCTGCACTGCCGCCGGTGCTCGTCGGCCTCGTCATGCAGCGCGCGCTGATCTCCGGTCTGACCCACGGAGGCGTGAAAGGATGAGTGGCGCGGTGATCGGGCAGATCGGCGGCGGGCGCGCGGCCATCGAGCGGGAAATGGCCCGCCAGTCGAACGATGCGATCGCCTCGTTCGAGGGGGCGGGCGCCCAGGCGAGTTCGGCGGCGCAAGCGATCGGATCGACCGGCCGCCTGCTCATGCTCGGCATGGGTGCCTCGCATGCGGCGGCGCGCATCGTCGAGCCGCTCTATCGCGGCCTTGGCATCGACACGATTGCGCTGCCTCTCTCGGAGCAGCTCACCGCGCCGCTGGCCATCGCCGACAGGGCCGTGATCGTCACCTCGCAGTCGGGCGAGAGCGCCGAAGTCCGCCGCTTTTTCTTGAACCAGGCGCAGCGTCGCAACGTGTTCGGCATGACGCTCGATGGCGGGTCCCTGCTTGCCGAGACGGTTCCCTCGCTGGTTGCCGCCGGCGGCGTCGAAATTGCCTTTGCGGCGACCCGCAGTCTCACCGTGACCCTGGCGCTGCATCTGGCCGTGCTTGCCCGGCTTGGCGTCGACCCCGCGCCGGCGCTGGCGGTGCTGAAGACGGCGGCGCCGGCGCCCGATGTGAGCCCGGCGGTCGACGCCTTCGCCGAGGTGAATGCCGTCGTCTGTTCCGGCAGGGTCTTGCAAGGCGTCGCCGAAGCGCTGGCGCTGGGCTTGACCGAGCTGTCGCGCTCTCCCGCTTTTGCCCTCGAAGGTGGTCAGTTCCGGCATGGACCGCTGGAAATGCTCGGTCCCGATATCGGCGTTGCACTGGTGCGCAGCGACGAGCCCGGGGCCGGGCTCATTGCCGGCGCCGCGCAGTCGGCTGTCGAAGCCTGTTCTCCCGTGGCGCTTTTCGACAGTTCGGGCGCGGCGCCGGTCGATGGTGCGATCACGCTTGCTTCGCCCAGGGCGTCGGGACTGGCTGCGGCCTTCGCCATGCTGCCGGCCATGCAGCGCTTCATGCTGGAGTTTGCCGCAAGGCGCGTCGCCGACGTTGGCACGCCGCGGCGCTCCACCAAGATCACCCGGACGGAGTAGCGCCATGCGACCACTCGCCGTTGCGGGCAACGTCAATGTGGACCTGATCATGGGAACGCTGGCGCCGTGGCCGAGGCCGGGTACGGAGATATTCGTCGATCACGACGAGATGCGGCCCGGCGGCGCGGCGGGCAATGTGGTGCTGGCCTGGCGTGCGCTCGGCGCGGATTTCCAGGCCGCCGGCAATCTCGGCAACGACCGGTTTGGCGCATATCTCAAGGACGAGTTCGGCGATGCCGCCGCCCGCTGGCCGGTGGCGCCGGTGGCGACGACCTATTCGGTCGGGCTGTCCCATCCGGACGGCGAGCGGACCTTCATCACGACCCGCGGGCACCTGGCGGACTTCAGCGGCGACGATGTGCTGACCTGTCTCGACGCGACGGCGCTCACCGGCGGCATCCTGCTCATGTGCGGCGTCTTCCTGCTGCCCGGCATCGAGCGGGATTTCCAGATGCTCGCCGCCTGGGCGGATGAGCACGACATCGACATCGCGCTCGATACGGGCTGGCCGCCGCGCGGCTGGAGCGCGGCGACGCGGGCCGAGGCGAGGAGTTGGCTCGCGCGCAGCCGCTATGCGCTCTTCAACGAAGTCGAGGCCTGCGCGGCAACCGGGGCTGGCGACGTCGAGGATGCTGCCGGCGCCCTGCTCGATCTGATGGCGGACCGGAACGCCGAGGTCGTGGTCAAGCGCGGTCCGAACGGGGCGATCGCGGCGAGCCGGGCCGATGGCATCATCCGGGTGGACGCCGAGGAGGTGGCGGTGATCGACACGATCGGGGCAGGGGACGTGTTCAATGCCGGCTTCCTGTTCGCCACGGCGCGCGACGAGGCCCTGGAGGATGCGGTGCGCCGCGGCGTCAGCACGGCTTCCGCGGCCATTTCCACCGCTCCCCGCAGCTATGCCGGGGTGGCCATGATCTCCGAAGGTTACAGCCTATGAGCACGCTGCAAATCGACCGGGTCAGCAAGCGCTTCGAGGGCGTCGAGGTTCTCAAGGGGATCGATCTGTCGCTGGCCCACGGCGAGTTCCTGGTGCTGCTCGGGCCGTCGGGCTGCGGCAAGTCCACGCTGCTCAACATCATCGCCGGGCTCTTGGAGCCGACCAGCGGCGACGTGCGCATCGGCGACCGCTCGGTAGTCGGCGTCCACCCCAAGGACCGCAACATCGCGATGGTGTTCCAGTCCTATGCGCTCTACCCGAACATGAGCGTCAGGCGGAACATCGGCTTCGGCCTCGAGATGCGCGGCGTGCCGGCCGACGAGCGCAACAAGGCGGTCGATCGGGCGGCGGAGATCCTGCAGATCGGCAAGTTGCTCGACCGCCGGCCGGGCGAACTGTCGGGCGGCCAGCGCCAGCGCGTGGCGATCGGGCGGGCGCTGGTGCGCGATCCGGCGGTGTTCCTGTTCGACGAACCGCTGTCCAATCTCGATGCCAAACTGCGCATGGAGATGCGCGGCGAGCTTCGTCACCTGCACGAGATGCTGGGCGCCACCGTCGTCTATGTCACCCACGACCAGATCGAGGCGATGACGCTGGCGACCCGCATCGCCATCATGCGCGACGGGCGCGTCGAGCAGATCGGCACGCCGGAAGAGATCTACGACCGGCCGGCCAATCTCTATGTCGCCGGTTTCGTCGGCTCGCCGGCCATGAACACGCTGGCGGCGACGGTGGAGCGGACCGGTTCGGCGCTCGTCGCCACCTTGTCGGAAAGCGGGCAGACGATCAGTCTCCCGGCCGGTCTGGCCGGCCAGGTCGCGGCCGACGGCAAGGTGGTGATCGGCATCAGGCCGGAGGCGATCAAGCTGGCCGGGGAGGGCGAGCCGAACGCGCTCCATGCGGTGGTCGATGACGTCGAACTCACCGGACCGGAAAAGCTGGTAACCGCGCGCATCGGCCAGGCCATCGTCACGGCGCGCATCGAGCCGCATGTCAGCATCCGGCATGGTGTGGATTGCTTCCTTGCCTTTGGCGAGACCGGAATCAGCCTGTTCGACCCGGCCACCTCCAGGCGCATTTGAGCGCGGGCATCGGCGCCGGGTGAGCCCCGCGGGCCCGGCCGGGCCGGCGAATCACCCACGCAGCGTTCTCCCCAAAAGAGACGCGTGGTTTCCCGGCGCCGTGCGCCTTTGGCCGAAAACCGCCACCGCTTCTTCTAACGACTCTAAAAAAAACTGCCTCCGAGTTGTCCGAGGTCAAATTGCAATATTCGAATGTATGTTCCTCTCCCCTCCGAGATTGAAGCTCACCAGCCCCGTTGACCGCCCCATCGGTCTCAGCCCGGCTGGAGGATGGGGACAAATTCCATGGGTGCAACGGCCAAGCCGATCGGGCTCTTCGCCACGCTTTTCCTGTTCTGGCTGCTGCTCAACGCTTCGCTTTCGATCGAATCGGTGGTGATCGGCGCGGTCATTGCCGCGCTCGTGGCGCTGACGCTCAGCACCAACCTTTCCTACCTCTCCGGCTACCGCTTCACCGCCGCCTCGCTCGTCGCCACGGTTCTCTACGTCGGCTATTTCCTCTTTGAGCTGATCAAGGCGAACCTGGCCATGGCGACGCTGGTGCTGAAGCCCAGCCTGCCGGTCAGGCCGGCGATCGTGCGGGTGCGCACGCGTCTCAAGAATCCGATCGCCCGGCTGCTCCTTGCCAATTCCATCACGCTTACGCCCGGCACGCTGTCCGTCGAGATGAAGGGCGAGTGGCTCTACATCCACTGGGTCGTTGCCGAGGCGACCGAAGTCGACGCGGCCACCCGCGCGATCGCCGCCGGCTTCGAACGCTATCTGGAGGTCATGTATGGCTGATCTGTTGCTGACCCTCGCCGGGGTCGCCGTCGCGGTCGCCTTCTTCCTGGCGCTCTACCGCTTCGTCGCGGGGCCGCGTGCCGTCGACCGGGTCGTGGCCTTCGATACGCTGACCATCATCTCGTTGACCGGCATCGCGCTCGTCGCGCTCGCATCCGGCCGCGAGATCTATCTCGATGTCGCGCTGGTCTACGCCCTGCTGTCGTTCCTCGGTGTGATCGTCGCTGCCCGCTATCTCGAAGGAGGCGAGCAATGACCGGCCTCGTTTCGCTTCTCGGCGCCTTGTTGCTGCTGACCGGAACGCTGTTCCTGCTGCTCGGTGGCCTCGGGCTGTTCCGCATGCCCGACACCTATACCCGCATCCAGGCGGGCACCAAGGCAACCACGCTCGGCACGCTGCTGACGCTGGTCGGCGTGGCGCTGATCGTGCCCGGCTGGTCGATCAAGCTTCTGCTGATCGTGCTGTTCGTGATGTTCACCAACCCCCTGTCGAGCCAGTTCCTCGCCCGCGCGGCACACCGCGCCGGGGTTGCCCCGGTGGCGCATGCCGACCGGCTGGCCGAAGACGGAGAAGACCTCGCATGAGCGCGCTTGTTCTGCCGATGAGCCTCATTCTGGCGGTCGCCATGATCGGCGTGGCGGCGGTGGCGTTGTTCGCCACCCAACGGGTGACCGCGGTGCTTGCCGCCGGGCTCGTGAGCCTGTTCGCCTCGGTCCTGTTCCTGCTGCTCTTCGCGCCCGACGTGGCGATGACCGAGGCGGCGATCGGATCGGGGCTGACCACCTTCCTCTTCTTCTTCGTGCTCGGGCGCATGCGCCGGGAGAGGCGGTCATGAGCACGCGCCACACCATCGTCCTGATCCTCCTCATTCTGCTCGGCGGCGCCTTCTTCGTGCTGTTGACGGGTTACGCACCCGATGCCAGCCTCAACCGGTCGGCGCTCTACTACGCCCAGAACACCGTGAGCGAGACCGGCGCCCAGAACATCGTCGCCGCGATCATCGTCACCTATCGCGGCCTCGACACGCTGGGTGAGGTCACGGTCCTGTTCCTCACCGCCGCGATCATCGGGCTGGTTCTGAGCCAGGTGCGTGCGCAGCCCTGTGCGCCCGGCTCCGGCGTCCTGCCCTCGGGCGAGCTCCTCAATACCGGGGCGCGCCTGCTGGTGCCGCTGATCGCGCTGTTCGGCGCCTATGTCTTCGTCAACGGGCACCTGACCCCCGGCGGCGGCTTCCAGGGCGGCGCGGTGCTCGCCTCCGGCGTGCTGCTGATGCTGCTGGCCGATCCCGATCGGCGCTTCAGCCACGGGGTCATCTCGCGCACCGAAAGCAGTTCCGGACTCTTCTATGTGCTGGTCGGCCTTGCCGGCATGGCACTGGCGGGCGGGTTCCTCGACAACCGATTCCTGCCGCTGGGGCACCTCGGCAGCCTGCTGTCGGCCGGCGCCATTCCGCTCATCTACGTGTTGATCGGTCTCAAGGTCGGAGCCGAGTTCTCCTCCATCCTCGAGAGCTTCGAAGAAACGGGGGATGCGGCATGATCCAGATCGCCTTGGCCACCGGCTTCATCCTCGTCCTCATGGGCCTCTACGGGGCGCTAACCAACCGCGACATCATCCGCATGATCATTGGGTTCACCGTGGCCGATACCGGGGTCAATGTCGTGCTCGTCGCGGTTGGCGTGCTCCCGGGCCGGACGGCGCCGATCCTCGACACGATCGCGCCCGCCGACGCTGCCGCACGGATCATCGACCCCGTGCCGCAGGCCCTCGTGCTCACCGCAATCGTCATCGGCCTCGGGATCACCGCGCTGATGCTGGCCTATGCCTACCAGCTCTTCTGCAGGGGCCGCAGCCTCGACATCTCCGACTTCAGAGACCTGAAATGGTAAGCGCCCTCTTCCTCATCGTCGTCGGGCTCGGCGGGGCCTTCGCTCTCGGCCTTCTGCGCGAGGACCAGACCCGTCCGGCCTACCTCGCCACGGCGCTGATCCTCGCCGTCATGGCCATCATCGCCGTGTCGTGGACGGTGGCGCTGGCCCTCGGCGCAGCCGCGCCGGTCAACATCACGACCGCCGGCACGCCACCGCCCTTCGCCATCAATCTGCGCATCGGCCTGACCGAGGCGGCCCTGCTCTCGGTCATCACGATCGTCGGCTTCCTGTCGACAATCGCCATGCACGACGCGCTCATTCAGCGCGGCCAGCGCGCCATGGCGGTTCTGCTGGTCCTGGTCATGGCGCTGTCCGGCCTGGTGATGACGCGGGACGTCTTCAACCTGTTCGTCTTCGTCGAATTGATCGTGATCGCCTCGGCCGGCCTGGTGCTGTTGTCGGAAGACGGCCGCGCCATCGCCGCCGGCTTCAAGTACCTGATCGTGGCTCAGGTGATCTCGGTGCTTCTGCTGATCGGCATCATCTTCACCTATCACGCCAACGGCTCGCTCAATATCGACGACATCGCCGCCCAGCCGATGGAATTCTATGGCCCGTCGCTGGCGCTGTTCCTGGTGCTCATCGCCCTGATGCTCGAGCTCAAGCCGTTTCCCGCAAACGGTTGGGCGCTCGATATCTACGAATCGGCACATCCCGGCTTCTCGGCGCTTTTCTCCGCCGCTTCCGGCACGGCGGCGCTGTTCGCCGCCGACAAGCTGTTTGCCGCGGCCGGCCCTGCCTGGCTGCCGATGGCGACCGGCGTCGGGCTGGTGACCTTCCTCGGCGCCAATGTGCTGGCGCTGTCGCAGCAGAACGATCGCCGGCTTCTCGGCTATTCCTCGGTCGGCCAGATCGGCCTGGTGCTCGCCGTCATCGGCCAGCGCGACATCCTCGGCGACAACTACCTGTTTGTCGCCGGCGGCATCCTGGTCACCCATGCGGTGGCCAAGGCCGGCCTGTTCTGGCTGTCCGACTTCGTGCGCGGGCGCACGCTGTTCGACTGGGCCGCGCTGCGCGCCCAACCCATCCTGGTCTTCGCCTTCGCCTCATTCGTCGCGATGTTGGTCGGCCTGCCGCCTTTCCCGGGCTTCTATGCCAAATGGAATCTTGCGCATGCGCTGGTCGCCGCCGACCGGCTGCCGGTGATCGCACTGATCCTCGTCGGTGCGCTGATCGAGGCTGGCTACATGTTCCGCTGGTTCGGCTATGCGATCAAACGCGAGATGGGCACTGGCGCGCAGTGCACGCGCTCAAAGGGCGCGCCGGTCGTCACGGCGCTGGCGGCGGGCTGGGTCCTCGGCTTCGTCTGGGGGGCGCTCAGCGGCAATCTGAACCTGTTGACTGCAATCCCCGTCCTGTTTGCACTCGCCTTCCTGCCGCTCGACGTGTTGCCGGCACGGGTAAAGAACGTCATCGCGATCGCCGGGCTGGTGGCGTGGTTCGCCTTCCGCTATCCGGGCTACGATCCGGTGCAGACGCTGTTCGCGATCATCATGCTGATCGGCGGCGCGGTCATCTTCCTTGCTTCCTTCACCGAAGACGGCCGCCGGATCGGCTTCTATCCGTCCGCCATGCTCATGTATGGCGGTCTCGCCCTGTTGATCGAAGCGAAGACCAGCTTCGCCTTCTTCGCCGCCTGGGAGGTGCTCACCGTTGGGTCCTATTTCCTGATCCTGCGCGGCAAGCTCTCCGAGCCGCATGCGCTGTCCTACATCCTGTTCTCGCTCGGCGGAGCGTTTGCCCTGCTGGGCGGTTTCGCGATCGCCGCCGGCGGCGTGCAGCCGTTCGCCCTGGAAGGACTTGCCAAGGTGCCGGCCGCGGTGGCGCCCTTCGTCTTCGTCCTGCTTGCCGTCGGTTTCATGACCAAGACGGCCTCGATGGGCCTGCACATCTGGCTGCCCGGGGCGCACGCGGAAGCCGAAACGGACGTCTCGCCGATGGTGTCGGGCATCCTGCTCAAGGCCGGTCTGTTCGGCCTGTGGCTGCTGCTCACCCATATGGGTCACCAGACGCTCTACGGGATCGATCTCACCCATGTGCTGGTGTGGATCGGCGCATTGTCGGCCTTCATCGGCGCGGTGCTGGCGGTGTTCCAGGAGGATGCCAAGCGCCTGCTTGCCTATTCGTCCATCTCGCAGATGGGCTACGCGGTCTTCGGCCTGGCGCTGATGACCCATCTCGGCTGGCTGCTGGCGCTGATGTTCGTCATCAACCACTACGTCTACAAATCCATGCTCTTCCTGGCGGTGGGCGGCGTCTACAAGCGTACCCACACCAAGCTCATGTACAAGATGGGCGGGCTGATCACGCTCATGCCCTTCACCTTCGTCTCGGTGCTGGTCGGCATCATCGCCATGTCGGGCGTGCCGCCGCTGTCGGGCTTCGGCGGGCGCTGGATCTTCTACCAGGCCATTCTCGATGCCGGGCAGAAGCTGCCGCTGATCCTGATCTTCATGGCCGGTCCGGTGGGCTTCCTCTACCTCTTCCGCCTGATCCATACGGTCTTCCTCGGCCAGCTCCATGACGAGCACCGTAAGCTGAAGGAGGCGCCGGTCTGGCTGCTCGTCCCGCAGATGATGTACGTGGCCTTCCTCATCGCGTTTGCCATCCTGCCGGGCATGGCCCTGCAGAAGGTGGATGGCTATATCGGCACCATCTTCAACGATCACCCGCTTGTCTGGCAGGGGCGCGAGATCATCTCGGCCTACGGCTACTGGAACCCGGTGGTGATCATCATCGTGATCGCGGTCATCTTCATCGCGGTGTTCGCGATCCTGATCGGCATGAACCACAACGCGCAGTGGGTGAAGCAGTTCAACATCGTCTATTCCGGCGAACGGCCGTTCAAGCCGCAGACGACGCACTTTGCCTGGAACTTCTTCGCGCCCTACCGCAAGGCGATGGGGCTGCTTGAGGCACCGGTCGTCACCACCTTCTGGAACGGCGTGACCGACTCGCTCGCGGGCACCGCCGAGTTCAGCCGCAGGCTCTACACCGGCAACGGCCAGACCTATGCCGTGCAGGTGCTCTTCTTCGTCATCGCCGTCTATCTGATCGCCATGGGAGGCGTATCATGAAGTTCGAGTGGATCCAGATCCCCTACGCCCTCCTGACGCTGTTCATCGTCCTCAACTACGGACTGATCATGACGGCGATCGTGCGCAAGATCGGCGCGCGGGCAAGCGGGCGCTACGGCATCCCGGTGTGGCAGAACTACATCGACCTGTTCAAGAACTTCGCGCTGCGCTCGAAGATCTCCCACGGCGTGATGTACTATCTCGGCCCGGTCTTCCGGCTGACCGGCGGCATCGGTCTCCTGCTGTTCGTGCCGACGATCTACGGCTCGAGCTGGAACCAGAACTTCTCCTATGCCGGCGATCTGATCCTGGCGCTCTACTTCGTCTTCTTCGGAACGCTGGGCATGGCGCTCGGCGCCGGGGAGTCGGGCCATCCCTATTCGGCCATCGGCGTCTCGCGCGGCCTCTCCCAGGTGACCATGGCGGAACTGCCACTGGCGCTCGCCGTCTTCGCCATGGCGCTGCACTACGGCACGCTCGACATCACCAAGATCGTCGCCGCCCAGCAGGGCTCGATCTTCAACTGGACGCTGTTCACCGCGCCGTTGACGACGCTTGCGGCCATGTTCTCCTTCGTCGGCACGATGATGCGTTCGCCTTTCGACGTGGTGCTGGCGCCGCAGGAAATTCCGATCGGCCCGCCGACCGAATACCACTCGTCCTACCTGGCGCTGATGCAGACCAATCGGAACCTGTTCCCGATCGCCAAGTCGGTCGTCTACATGAACCTGTTCTTCGGCGGCGCGACGAACTGGGGCGAGTTCGCGATCAAGGTGTTCTGCCTCTACATGATCTCGGCGATAATCGGAGTCGTCCATCCGCGCTTCCGCGTCGAGCAATCGATTCGCTTCTTCCTCAAGTGGGGGCTGCCCGTGGGCGTCCTCGCCATCCTGGTGGTGTGACGAGATGAAACACGTCGATCCGAACTTCCTCAAGAACGTCGACAAGCAGATCCCGCTGCGCGAGGAGCTCAGGCCCCGTACGGTCGAGACGCCCGACGGCCAGACCATCGAGATCGAGCCGCTGAAGGACTACTTCTGCGAAGCTCCGCCGAAGGTCCATCCCAAGGCTTACTCGAAGATCGTCGAGGACTTCTACAACTGGGCGCGGGCCGAGAGCCTGTGGATCCTCGGCTTCGGCACGGGGTGCGGCGCCATCGAGATGCGTCCGCTGATGACGCCGCGCTTCGACGCCTACCGCTACGGCGTCCAGTGGCGGCCGACGCCGCGGCAATCGAACCTGCTGATGATCTCCGGCTATCTTTCGGTGAAGACGCTGAAGCGTGCCATCCGCTCCTACGAGCAGATGCAGCAGCCCAAATACGTCATCGGCCTTGGCTCCTGCACCATCAATGGCGGCATGTACTGGGACAGCTACAACACCATCAAGCGGCTCGACGACTATCTGCCGGTCGATCTCTACATCGCCGGCTGCATGCCGCGGCCCGAGGCGCTGCTCGCCGGCTTCGTGGAACTGAAGAAGATCATTCGCGCCGGCAAGGCCGAAGGCGCCAACAAGTACGCCGAGAATTTCGCCCAGTACAAGGCCAACCAGAAGGCCGTGATCAAGGACTGGGATATGCCGGACTATAGCTGGTGAGCACGATGAAAGAGCTGCTTGACCGACTTGGCAAACGCTACCGCCTGGAGCCGGCGGAGTTCCAGCGCGCCAACCTCGCTTTCGTGACCGTCCGCCGCGACGAGTTGCGCGCCATCCTCGTCGAACTGCGCGACGTGGAGGGCTTCACCCATCTCGTCCTGTTGACCGCCGTCGACTGGATCGAGGAGGACAAGTTCCAGCTCACCTACATGATGAACAACCGCCAGGCCGACCAGACGCTGGCGCTGCGCGTGATGCTTGATCGCCGCAAGGCGACCGGCGACACGATCCACGACCTGTGGCCGACGGCGGAAACCTATCAGCGCGAACTGAAGGAGATGTTCGGCATCGACTTCCCCGGCTCGCCGCGGGTCAACGAGGAATTCATCCTCGAAGGCTGGACCGACCTGCCGCCCTACCGGCGCGATTTCGACTCGCTCGGCTACTCGCAGCAGACCTATCGCGAGCGGCCGGGCCGCGAGACGCACGACCCGCGCGAACACATGAAGAAGCATCTCTATCCGGACCGCGTGCCGCAAGGAGCGAAGTAAGATGCAGCTCAACCTGCAAACCGACCGCTCGCAATATCCCTCTGTCGGTCCCGACGGAAAGCTCGAGATCGATCTCGAGACGGGCAAGTATCTGAAGCTCTGGCAGGGCCCGAACCATCCCGGCATCACCGGCAACATGTCGGTGGAGCTGACCGTGTGCGGCGACGAGGTGGTCGAGGGCAAGACCCATGTCGGCTATCTCCATCGCGGCTTCGAGAAGCTGATGGAGCGGCGGACCTTCATCCAGGTCTTTCCGATCGTCTGCCGCGTCTGCGTGCCCGAGCCCGACTTCAACGAATACTGCTATGCGGCCGCGGTCGAGGACCTTGCCGGCATCGAGGTGCCGGAGATGGCCAAGTGGATCCGTGCGCTGATCCTCGAGATGGGCCGCTTCAACTCGTACATGATGTACATGGGCGGGCAGTCGGGCAGCCTCGGCCTCGGCGTGGTCGGTCAGTGGCTGACCTATGTCCGCGACATCATGCTCGACCGCTTCGAGGAGCTCACCGGGGCGCGCATCTATCACATGTTCATCCTGCCGGGCGGCGTGCGCGCGCATCTGCCGGAAGGCTTTACCGAGCGCATGGAAGGGGTCCTCAAGACCGCCGAGCGCTATCTCGACGACACCGAGAAGGTCATGTTCCGCAATGCGGTGTTCAAGCGCCGCACCCAGGGCGTCGGCGTGATCGACCCCAAGCTGTTCGAGCCCTATGGCGTGACCGGTCCCAATGCGCGGGCAGGGGGCGTGGCCAAGGACGTGCGCAAGGACAGCCCCTATCTGGTCTACGATCAGCTCGACTTCGCGGTGCCGACGGCCGATGTCAGCGACATCTATAACCGGGCGCTGACGCGCTTCCGCGACATCAAGGTGTCGATCTCGCTGATCCGCCAGATCCTCGCCAAGATGCCGAAGACGGGCGAGGTCATGGCGAAGATCCCCAATGTGCTGCATTGGAAGATCCCGCGCGGCGAGACCTACATCAAGGGCGAGTGCTCGCGCGGCGAATACGGCTACTACCTGGTCACCGACGGCTGCGGCTATCCCCGCCGGGTCAATGTGCGCGGACCATCCTACACCCACGCGATGGCGCTGCTCGAGCACCTGATCCCCGGCACGAACATCTCCGACGTGGCGGCACTCATGGTTTCGCTGCACACCTATCCGCCGGAAATCGAGAGGTAATGCGTCATGTCCCTGCGTGACGTCCTGTCCCCATACACCGCGTGGAAGCACGCCCTCGAGACGCCGGTCACCATCAAGGACCCGCTCCACCGCGAGGCCGCGGACCGCTATCGCGGCTTCCACCAGAACGACCTGACCAAATGCATCGGCTGTGGCTCGTGCGAGACGATCTGCCAGAACGCAGCCATCGACATGGTGCCGGTCTCCGATCCGAAGCCCGGCGACAGCGGCCTCAGGCCGATGATCGACTACGGCCGCTGCTGCTGGTGCGCGCTGTGCGTCGATGTGTGCATGACCGGCTCGCTGACCATGTCGAACGAATACACCTGGGTGGACAGCGATCCGGATGCCTTCCGCTTCATTCCCGGCGTCGACAAGAAGTCGTGGGACGACGAGGAGAAGGGATACGCGCGCGAGGACATACGCAGGCTCTCGGGCATCGAGCGCGCGCCGATGGGCATGCTCGAGCCGGAAGAGCGGCTCGGCAACTTCGACGAGATCGTCGCCGGCTTCACCCAGGCCGAAGCGGCGATCGAGGCCGACCGCTGCGTCCAGTGCGGCCTGTGCGTGGCGACGTGCCCCACCCACATGGATATTCCCGACTATATCGAGAAGGTACGCGAGGGCGACTTCGAAGGCGGCCTCCAGCTACTCTACGAGACCAATCCGTTCAGCCAGGTGTGCGGACGCATCTGCACCCACAAATGCGAGACCTCCTGCGCGGCGCTGCATGAGGGCGACGCCATCGCCATCCGCTGGCTCAAGCGCGCCATCACCGACAATGTGCCGCGCGAGCGCTATTTCGACCTCATCAAGAAGCCCGACGTGGCGGAGAGCGGCCGGAGCGTGGCGATCATCGGCGCCGGGCCGGCCGGCCTCACCACCGCATTCGATCTTGCCCGCCAGGGGCACAAGGTCGTCGTCTTCGAGGCGCTTGCCAAGGCCGGCGGCATGATGCGCTACGGCATCCCCGAATACCGGCTGCCCTACGACGTGCTCGACCACGAGATCTCCGTCATCGAATCCATGGGCGTCGAGATTCGCTGCAACATGCGGGTGGGCCGCGAGATCACCATCGACCAGCTCAGGCAGGCCTATGATGCGGTCGTGCTGACCATCGGCCTGCATCAGGGCCGCTCGACCCGCGTGCCGGGCAGCGACAAGGCGGAAGCGGCAATCGACCTCCTGCGCCGGATCACCGCCGGCGAGGAAGTGCCGGTGCCGGCACAGATTTCAGTCATCGGCGGCGGCAACGTGGCGATGGATATCGCCCGCTCCATGGCCCGCCTGCAGAAGCAGAAATACGGCAAGGTCGGCATGACCGTGACCGCGCTGGAAGACTTCGCGCATTTCCTCGCCGACCGCGAAGAGGTCGAGGAGGCGCAGGAAGAAGGCTGCGTCATCTACGATGCGCGCGGGCCCCAGGAAATCCTGGTCGAGGACGGCAAGGTCGCCGGCTTGAAGACCTGGAAGTGCAAGGCGATCTTCGACGAAGAGGGCCGTTTCGCGCCGAAATACGACGAGAGCGACGAGATGGTGCATCCGGCCGAGATGGTCATCGAGGCCATCGGCCAGGCCGCCGACATCTCGCTGTTGGGCAAGGCGCTGACCGAGGCGCTGGAATGGAACCGCGGACGCGTCCGCATCGATGCCGATGGCCGCACGTCCGAGCCGTGGCTGTGGGCGGCGGGCGACGCGGTCTCCGGTCCCGATGTCGTCCATGCGGTGGCGGACGGTCACCGTGTCGCCAAATCGGTGAGCGCCATGCTCACCACCAGGAAGGAGACGCTGACATGAGCAGCGAAGCCAACAAGGAAAAGCTGACCGGTGTGACGACCGTGCGCGAGATCATGGACACGGCCACGCAGTTCGAGGTGGTGGCGCGCGATTTCTACAAGGCGCTGGTCCCCAAGGTATCGAAGAACCTGCGCTGGCTGGCCGAGGAACTGGCGGAGGAGGAACAGGGCCACGTCGATCTGTTCACCAAGCTCGCCGCCGACCCCGATGTGATCGGGCACATGGAGGAGAAGATTGCCAGGCCCGTGGCGGACGGGAAATTCTCCGATTGCGTGCAGACGCCCGATCTCGGCCCCGACCCGGACGATCAGGCGGTCCTGCAATACGCGCTGCTGCGCGAGACCGCGGCGATGGAGCAGTACACCGAGCTTGCCGAGACCGCTCCCGAAGGGGCGCTCAAAACGGCCTTCACCTTCCTTGCCAACGAAGAGGCTCAGCACAAGGAAGAGCTGGAGAAGGTCTACTACCAGGTGGTCCATTCCGGCGGCGTGTGAGAGCCGCCTCGGAGCGCACGCTACAGCAGTGCAACTGCACGGCTGACGACGAATCGGCATGCCGGTCGGTCGGACTGCGTTTCGGCATGGCATGCCGGCCGTGACCGATAGCGATGCCGCAGTCTCCGGTTCGAAGCTCGGAGAAATCTTCAGTGGGGCTGCCGGCGCGTCTGGTTCCGTGCGGCCGACAAAAAACCCACAGCCATTCTTCCGAAATGACGTGGGCCGACAGGCGCAATATTGAACCGCAGGATTACCTGCCAAGGAGCGGCCAAGCTGGGCCTTGCCTCACTGATGCGGCCCTAAGAGGCCGCTCCTGGCAAGCCGTTCGTCAATGCCGCTACGCTGAAGCCCGAACGTCGTCCGCAGCGATCATGGCGGCAATGCATCTCAGGTGGCGCCATGGTTCCTCCTTTGTCTGTGGAACCTACAACACTGATTTTGGTACGACGGCTAGCAAAGTCAATCGGCAATTTTTGAGCGCGAGGCGGTTTCGACATCGTGTGGCGGATATGACTCCGCGAAAGGTTTCCCGACGATATCAGTCGTGAGGCCGCTCGATGCGCAAGGCCCTGTATGATGCCGGCCGCCTCGGCGTGGCAAGATGCCGGCTGCGCCGACGCGCAATTCGACGAGCGGGGGAATGCGATGGCCAATGTGGTTCGGGTTGCCAGCGTTCAGTTTCAGCATCGGGCAAGCGACAAGCCCTACAACATGGGCCGGATAGCGGCTTTCGCGAAGCGGGCCGCCAGACAGGGCGCCGCGCTGGTGGCCATGCCCGAGATGTGCATCTGCGGCTATTGGCACGTGCCCGGGCTCAGCCGGGCCGAACTGGACCAGTTGAGCGAGCGCGCGAGCGATGGCGAGTCCGCCGGACAGCTTCGCCGCCTCGCCTCAGAGCTTGGCATCGGAATCGGCGCGGGGCTGCTCGAGCGTGCGGACGACGGAAGGCTGTTCAACAGCTATCTCGTTGCGCTGCCCAACGGCGATGTCCATGTTCATCGCAAGCTCCATGCGTTCGAGCACGACGAGATCAGCAGCGGCGATCGCTACACCGTCTTCGACACGCCTTGGGGCGTGCGTGTTGGCGTTCTGATCTGCTGGGACAACAACCTCGTGGAGAACGTCCGCGCGACGGCGCTGCTTGGCGCCGACGTGCTTCTCGCTCCGCACCAGACCGGCGGCTGCGCATCGCGCAGTCCGCATGCGATGGGACTGATCGATGTCGCGGTCTGGCGTAATCGCCACACGGATGCGCAGGCAATCGCGCGCGAATTTCGCGGACCGAAGGGCCGCGGCTGGCTCATGCGCTGGCTGCCCGCCCGGGCGCATGACAATGGGCTCTTCGTCGTGTTCAGCAACGGCGTTGGCGAAGACAATGGCGAGGTGCGGACCGGCAATGCCATGATCATCGATCCCTACGGGCGCATTCTCCGCGAGACGTGGGCGGCGCGCGACAAGATGGTGGTCGCCGACCTCGACCTGGACCTGTTGCCGCTGGCGACGGGCCGGCGCTGGATCCGCGGGCGGCGGCCGGAGCTCTACGGCATCCTCACAAGGCCGCAGTCCTATACGGTCTCTCCGCGCGAGGCGCGCTTCTCCGAGCGGCCGGTCAAACTGTCCTAGAGCGCTTCTTGGTCGGATAGAAGCAGTTCCGTTTCTCGACCGGCGGAGCGATCCGGCGTCGAGACCGGCGAAGGGCGATGCCGGGCATCGGTCGAGCCGGGATCGGCGTCGGGCGCCTGCCGGTCGGAAACCCGAAGGGACGGCGCTTTTGCACCAGTATCGGCGCCGTCGGTCTCGGCCGTACCCCGGGTACGACCTTCACCCGCCGGCTTGATCCTGTCGCAAAATCGCTCCGTCGGAACGATTCTATCTGACCAAGAAACGCTCTAGCTGTGGAGCCTCAACAGGTTGTTCTCGGTGAGAGCGATCCTGCTGATGGGTGGCTTTGAGTTGAGGCTGCTGCTGGCCGTCGCGGCCTCGCGCCAGGCGTCGTGCAGGTCGCGGACGATCCGCTCCGAGGTTCGGCGCTGTGCGGCACTGTCGAATCCAAGCGCGCCCAGGCGCAAGGAGGCTTCAGCCGGTTCGGAGGCGGAGGCATGCATTTCGGTGACCGGCAGATGCCGGGCGACCGTGCCGATCGTATCGGTCCGGATTCCAGAACCCGGCATCAGCGTCATGCGGCCGCGCGCTGCCTCATGGAGCTGCGCAAGCCGGTCGAGGCCGGCAACAGCCGTCGGCGCGCCGCCGGAGGTGAGAACGCGGTCGAAGCCGAGGCCGATGGCGCTCTCGAGCGCTGCTTCGAGATCGGGCGCAAGGTCGAAGGCGCGGTGCAGTGTGGTCGAAAGGCCGAGCGCGGCGGCATGATCGTGCAAGCGCCGCAAGGCCGGCTCGTCGAGACGGTCGTCGGGCCGGCTGGCGCCGAGGACGACGCCGGCAAGCCCTGCTGTCGTGGGCCTCGTCGATGTCGGCCAGCATGAGATCGATGTCCGCCGCGCCGAAGACGAAATCGCCGGCGCGCGGCCTGACCATCGCATGCACCGGCACCGGTGCCGCGGCTGCCATGCGCATCAGGCTTGCGGCCGGCGTCAGACCGCCGAGCGCCAGCGCCGAGCAGAGCTCGATGCGGTCGGCGCCGCCGGCAATGGCCGCCGCCAGCCCGCTGGCGCCGTCGACGCAGATTTCGAGGATGCGCCGGCTCACGCGGCGCGCTTCCCGGCGACCAGCGCCGCACCGATGAAGGCCGGATTGCCGCCGCACTGGCCGGGGACGACGAGCGGCTCGCTGGTGCGGCGGAGGACGCGCTGGCGCACGGTGCGGTCGAGAATGGCGATCAGCTCGGTCTCCTTGCCGAGGCCGCCGCCGACAGGCACGATATCGGCGCCAAGCACATTGATCGAGAAGGCGAGCGGCTGGGCGACCAAGTCGATATAGCAGTCGAATGTGCGCACCGCCTGCCGCTCGTGCGCCCGCCAGGCGTCCATGATCGCGCGGCTCTTCATCGTCGTGCCGGTGAGCTGGTGGTGCAGCCTTTCCATGCCGCGGGCGCCGCCGACGGTATCGACGCAGCCGCTCAAGCCGCAGCCGCAGGCAAACCAGGGAATGTCGATCGGCGGGTTGCCGGCCTGACGCGCCACGATCGAGCCGTGCCCCCATTCGCCGGAAAACCCGCCGGCGCCCTCGACAAGGCGGCCGTTGACGACCACGCCGCCGCCAACGCCGGTGCCGAGGATGATGCCGAAGACGACCCGGTGGCCGCGCCCGGCGCCGGAAGCGGCCTCGGCGAGCGCAAAGCAGTCCGCATCGTTGGTCACCCGCACGGGGCGTGCCAGCGCCGCCGTCAGATCGTCGGCCAGCCGGCGGCCGTCGATGCACGGGATGTTGGCGCATTTGATCCTGCCGGTCTCCGGATCGACCACGCCGGCGATGGCGATCGACAGCGGCGACCCAGCTTCCCCGGCGTCGTCCGCCAGTTCCGCCAGCGCCCGGCAGAAGGCGGCAAAGTCGTCGCCCGGCGTGTCGCGCTTGCCGACCGGCCGGATGTCCTCGGGCGAGCGCGCCAGCGCTGCCTTGATGGTCGATCCACCGATATCGAAACAGACTGTCATCGCACACCGTCGCGCGGCTTCGGGACGAGGCTTTCTACGCGGGCTGTCTGCCGTCTGACAATCGTGGAGAGCCGAGATCGGCAATTGGCGGTTGATCACGCTCGGGAACTGATGGAAATATCGGGCGGCCGGGACGTGCTCGGGTGCGTTGAGGACCGTGTGCCGGCTTTCCTGTTGGGCGAGGTGAAGATGCGCTTGCCATCGATGACGGCCGGATACGGCGCCGCTGATGCACTTGGGTTCCCATCGATCGTCTGCGGATGTGCGGTGGCGGCATTATTGGTCATGCTGATGGTCGGCGGTCCGCCGGTGGCGCAGGCGGCGTCGAATCCCGGACCGTCGTTCGACTGCACCAAGGCGGCGAGCGCCGACGAGCGGACGATATGTGCGAACCCGTATCTGTCGCGGATCGATGTCCTGGTTGCCAGGGCGTATGCGGATTTCGTGCCGGAGTTCGCTGAGAGCAAGCGGGCGATCGGCAAATGGCTGCTCGATGACCGCTACAACTGCGGCACCGACGAGGCGTGCATCGCTGCCGTCGAGGTCAATGCGCTGCAAACCTATGGCGGCACCGCCTCCTGGCCTGTGTCCTATGTCGACGCCCTGATCGGCGCGAAAGCGGCCGCGTTTGCGGAGAGCACACGGCTCAACCGGGATCAGCCGATCCCGCAGCAGATCGGCGACTGTGCCATGACCCATATCGCCGAGATCACCACGCGCTTCGGCGAGCCGTTCAATGGCGCTGATCCCGGTGCCGGCAGCGCCGTCCGCTTCACCAACGATGGCGGGCAGGTGTCTTACGATGCGGTCAGCGCGTTCTACGATGCGAAGGCGGGCGATCCGGTCGTCATGTGTCTCGTGTCGGTCCCGCGCGACTGTCCGCGGGACGACGATCGCGGCCGGGTCTATTACGGTCTCGACGCGCGAACGGGCGGCACCTGGTCGCTGCCGGATTCGCAACACAGCTGCGGCGGGGCATAGCCTTCAGACAAAACCGCGGCCGGCGCGGATCAATGCTGCGGCGGAACGATGAGGATGCTGCACGGCGGGTCCTTGACCAGCTTCACGCCGACGGCGTCGTTGGCCAGTCGGGACCACAGGCCGTGGGTCCGGTGGCCGATCACCACCAGGTCGGCGCCGATCTCGCGGGCCTTCTCGTTGATCTGCTCGGGCGGATTGCCGTTGGCCACCATCGTCGTGCAGGTGAGGCCGCTCTGGCGCAGGCGCATCTTCTCCTCGTCGAGAAGCGCCGTCGATTGCTCAAGCTGCTCCTCGTCGGCGCTGCCGCTGGCATAGGCTTCGGCCGCCGCGAGGTCGATGCCGGTGTTGAGCACCGCAAGCAGAACCACCTCGGCCTTGAACCGCGCCGCAAGCTCGGCGCCGGCGGTCAGGGCCGCGCGGCTGTCCTCCGATCCGTCAAAGGCGATCAGAACTTTCCTGTACACCAAGACCCCCATTGCCCTTCGCTGGCGTGGATGCTACGCAATTCGTTAGCGTCCTATCTATAAGCATGCTTCCTATATGCCTGTCGAGCGCAACTTTGCAACGGAACTGGCGCAGGTGAGCCGCAAATGGCGGGCGCGGCTGGACGAGCGGCTGAAACCGGCCGGGCTGACGGTCGCGCGCTGGGAAACGCTCCTGCAGATCTCGCGGAGCGCCCAGCCTCCGACCCAGCGGGAACTTGCCGGGCAGCTGAAGATCGAAGGGTCGACGCTGGTGCGCATCCTCGACAGCCTCGAGGCCAGGGGGCTCATCGAGCGGCAGCCGCTCTCCGACGACCGCCGGGCCAAGGCGCTGGCGCTGACCGTGGAAGCCGGCGCGATGATTGAAGCGACCGCGCGCATCGTCGATCAGCTGCGCCACGAAGTGCTCGCCGGCTTCAGCCCGGATCACCTTGCGACCGCCGCCGATGTCCTGCGCCGGATCGGCGAAAACCTCGAACGATAGAGGCGCGGTCAGAAGATCATGCGGCCGGCGCGCACGCGCTCGCGCGGGGCGGCGAATTGGGCGCTCATCGCCTGGCCGCTGCGCCCGACCAGAACCAGACCGTCGCCGGCGGCGACACGCAGGCTCTTGTCGGGCTCGGTGATCGCCTCGCCCTCGCGCCGGTTGAGCTGGACGATGAAGAACGAGCCGCGGGCGCGCGTCTCGATCTCCTCGATGGTCAGGTCGGTGAAGGCGCCGTTCTCCGGCACCACCACCACCTCGATGGTGAGGCCGAGATTGCGCAGCGTGCGCTCCAGCTCGCGCATGTGCCCCGATTCGAAAATGAAGCGCGCGGTCTCCGGAAACAGGATCATCTCGGCGATGCGCTCGGCGCCGATATGGGTCGGCAGTACCACCTTGTTGGCGCCGGCATGGACCAGCTTGCTCTCGGTGGTGACGGCGTCGCCGCGGGCGATGATCTGGATGGCGGGATTGAGGTTGCGGGCCGACAGCGTGATGAAGACGTTTGCCGCATCGTTGGGGAGCACGGTGGCGAGGATGCGCGCCCGTGCGATACCGGCCGTTTCCAGCGTCGCCTCGTGCGGTCGCGTCGCCCTCGATGCACAGATAGCCGGCGTCGCGCGCCTGTGCCGCCTTGTGATCGTTCTGCTCGATCATGACGAAGGCGGTGGCACCATCATGCAGAGCCTTGGCGAGCTCGACTCCGATGCGGCCGAAGCCGCAGACGATGACGTGGTTTTCCAGCTTGTCGATTTCGGTGTGCATGCGTCTCTCACCCATGATTGCCTGCAGGGGCCGCAAGGTGAAGAACTGGACGAGTGCGCCGGTGAAGAAGATCATGCCGGTGCAGCCGAGCGCCATCGTCGCCATGGTCATGAAATGCAGGAACGGCGTGTCGATCGGATGGACTTCGCCATAGCCGACGGTGAAGACCGTCAGCGTCACCATGTAGAGCGCGTCCTGGAAGCTCCATCCGGCCTCGACATAGCCGATCGTCGCGGCGGTCCACACCACAACCATGAAAGCCGCAACCCTGACCAGGTTGCGCGAGGGATGAGCAAGCAGACTATCCATTGCCCCCACGGGATTCGTCTTCACTCACCCTTTCATGATTAGCCAAGAATCCTCTGGGAACCTTGCAGAAATAGCAGGCGTAACGCCGCCATTTGCACAGGAAATGGGCAAATCGTGCCGTTGCGAGATGGCGGGCGGACTAGAAGACGTCGCGCAACAGCCGGATCAGTTCTGTCTGTCGATTTAGGCCGGTCTTGGCGAATACGGATTTCATCTGCCGGCGCATGCCTTCCTCGGACAGGTTGAGCCTGCGCGCAACCGTGGACAGCGTCTTGCCGTCGCCGATGAGCTTGGCCACTTTCGCCTCGATGGGGGTGAGGTCGAAGAGCCCCTGAAGCACATTGGCCGTGGGCACTTCGCGCGGCTCCACCGGCGTGACGACCAGCATCGTCGTCGCCGCACCGAAGACGTCCTGTGCTTCGCCTTTCACCGGCGCCACATGCACGATGTAAGCGGGCATGTCCTCGCGCGCCGGGATCGGGATCGAGCTGACCGGACGCGCCACGCCGGTCATATGGCGGATGGCCTGTGCCAGGAGTGCGTCGGCGTTGCCGTCGACCAGCGACACGCGCGACTGGCGATCCTGGATGATCCGCGGAATGAGCTGCGACAGGCGCTCGTTGGCAGCCACGATGCGCCCGCTGCTGTCGAGCACGGCGCCGGGCAGGCCGAGCATCTGCAGCGTGGCCGCCGTCGCCTGCGCCTTCTCGAGATTGAGCCGGCAGGTGAGCAGGGCGGCACGGGCGAGATGCGGCCTCAGCCCGTCGAGCATGTCGACGAACTTGCGCTCGACCGGTCCGGTGGTGAACTCGCGCTCGACATGGATGACCGCCGCGTCGCCGGAGGGAATCTCGACGACCGTGGCGACGCCCCATCCGTAGCCGCGTGGCAGGAAGAAATCGCGGTAGACCGGATCCTTGGGAATCTCCTCAGGCTTGAACACATCGACGTCGGTGACGAAGCCCGGATGCTTGGCGGCCAGAAGGCGACGAGTGCGTTCATTGTTGGTCGCCCACCCTTCGGCGGTGAAATCGGAGACCATGTCGACGAGCTTGGGCGAGGCAAGCCACGCGCCCGCTGCCGGCACGATGAAGACACCGCCCACACCACCGACAAGATCGCTGATCTGCTGAAGCACGACCGGCCAGAGACTTGGCTGGGCCGCGGCTTCGTAAATCAGGTCGATCAATCTTTCGAGCACAGTCCGTCTCTCCGCCATTGCAGTTCAGTAAAGCCCTGCAGGGCAGAACTTAAGAACAATCGCGCTGTCGTCCAGCTTTTCTCGTCAATCGCAGCGCTGTTCTTGCCGGGAATAACGTGGTCCTTCGCCTCTCCCCTCACGCGTCGTGGAAGCGAATGGAGATGCCGCCGTCGATGACGATGTTGGCGCCGATCATGAACGTCGCCTCGTCGGAGGCGAGCAGCGTGGCGACGGCTGCAACCTCGTCGGCGCGGCCCATGCGCTTGACCGGGTGCAGGTCTTCGGCCGCCCGGCGAGCGCCCGCCGGGTTCGGCAGCGTGGAGAAATACCACTCGTTGACCGGCGTATCGATGTAGCCCGGCGAGATCGCGTTGATGCGCACGCCGCGACCGGCATATTCGATCGCCAGCGCCCGCGTCAGCCCGAGCACGCCGTGCTTGGCGACGGGATAGGGGAAGGTGTGCGGGATGATCTGGAAGGCGTGGACGGAGGCGATGTTGACGATGGCGCCGCCGCCCTTGTCGAGCAGATGCGGCAGGATGTGCTTGCAGCAGTACCAGACGCCGTCGAGGTCGACCGAGAAGCAGCGATGCCATTCCTCCGCGCTCAGGCTGAGCGGTTCGTCGAAGACGGCGATCCCGGCATTGTTGACGAGGATATCGGGCACGCCGACGGTCGCAACCGTCTCGGCGACCATGGCGACGATCGACTCCTCCCTGGCGACGTCGGTATGAATGAAGCGCGCGCCGGGCAGCGAGCCGGCAACCGCCGCACCCGTCTTCGGATCGCGTTCGGCGACGATGACGCGGGCGCCTTCGGCAGCGAACTTGCGGGCGATTCCTTCCCCGATTCCCTGTCCTGCGCCCGTAACGATGGCAATCTTGCCGCCCAGTCTCGACAAGGCATTCCTCCCATTGGTGAAACGTTGCGCTTCTGCGGCTTGCCCACAGCAACCCTTCACGATAATCCCGGCTCCGGCTGTTGCCCAGCGGTCGCGCGGAAAGGGGGCAGTCGGTGCGCATTTTCGACCTTCGGTCGTTGTGCGCGTGTGGCTTCGCGTGATGCGACAAGGGAGTTTCGATGGCGACCATGCTTGATCTTGACGGTCTCGTCGCTGTGGTGCGCGAGCGCGGTTCTGCGGCGCGCAGCATCACGGCGATCGCCGGGGCGCCGGGTTCCGGCAAGTCGACGCTGGCGGAACGGCTGGTCGAGCGGCTGAACGCGGACGAAGAGGGCGCCGCCGCCGTGCTGCCGATGGACGGCTATCACTTCGACGACATGGTGCTGGTGCCGCGCGGCTGGCGGCCGCGCAAGGGCGCGCCGCACACCTTCGATGTCGCCGGCTTCGCCCACATGCTGGCGCGGCTGAAGGAGAACGGCGAGGCGGAGATCGCCGTGCCGGTGTTCGACCGCGATCTGGAAATTGCGCGGGCGGGAGCGCGCATGATCCCGTCTTCGGTGCGCCACCTGATCGTCGAGGGCAACTATCTGCTGCTCGCCGCAGGCGCCGTGGTCGTCGCTGCACGGCCTGTTCGACACGACCGTGATGATCGCCGTGCCGGAAGCCGAGCTGAGGGCCCGTCTGATCAGGCGCTGGGAAGGCTACAAGCTGACGCCGGAGGAGATCGCCTGGAAGCTCGACGGCAACGACCTGCCCAACGGCCATGTGGTGATGACGGAGAGCATCGCGCCGGAGTTCGTCTTCAAGGGGGACTAGCTCTGCGGTCCGGCTGGTCGGCGGGCCGAAGACCTCGGCCATGCGCGGCCGTTCGTAATCGAGCAGCCAGGCGTCGAAATGCCGGTAAAGCGCGGTGAGCTCTTCGGGGACAAGTGCGGTGATTTCCATGCCGCGATCATCATAGGCGAGCACCGCGATCTCGCGTTCGCGATTGATGAGGGTGGTCAGCACCGGCGCCACCGGGCGGATGCCGATCCACTGCCCGATATTGCTCCACAGCAGGATGTCCGCCTCCTCCCAGGTGACGGCGAGCGCGCGGTGTTCCCAGCGCCAGTCCTTGGTGTCGTCGTGGTGCGGATGGGGAGTCGTATACCAGGTGGCGAGCGGCTTCTCGACGTTGACGCCCATGTCGGCGAGCGGAGCGAAGGGGCTCTTGCGCTTGCGCCCGTAGCGCTTCGTCGCCCAGTCCCCCCGCCACGCGTCCGGATTGCCGGCGACGATGGCGATCACCTCGTCCGAACCGAGGGCGCTGCGCGCCAGGATGCGCGCCCGGTCATAGGCGCCGGTGAACATGGTGATGTATTCGCCGCCGGGATGCAGTTCGAAGCGCAGGCGATAGGGCGAGTGCTTGAGGTCGCGATACCAGTTTTCGTCGGCGTGACAGCATGGTCAGGGACCGACCATGTAGTTGGTGTCGAGGGGATTGCCGAGCGTGGTCGTGTCGCAGGTGGAGGGCGGCGGCACGCCCTCGGTATTGGCGCCGAGGCAATAATAGGTGCCGTTCGCGGTCGTCTGATAGACGAAGGTGATGGGGGCGCCGCTGGGATCGTTGGGCAGGCTCGGCAGATAGCCGCCGGTGATCAGCGGATCGAGCACGGCGGTGAAGGTGGGCTCGTCATAGGCTTCGCTTTCGCTCACCGGATAGGCGCCGTGGTCGAGGTAATAGCTGGCGAGGGCCTTCTGGATCACAGCAAGGTCCGCGACGCGCTCGTGATCGCGCGCGGCGGACTGGGCGCGGTTGGCGTAGTCCTGATAGGCCGGTATGGCGATCGCCGCCAGGACCGCGACGACGGCAAGCAGCGGCACGATGCGGAAGAGCAGGTGGAGGATGTTGCGCTCGCGGTGATAGGCGGGCTCGGAGGCGAAGCCGCGGCGGGCCAGCCGCCAGTTGCGCAACAGCGGACGAACGGCGGCGGCATAGATGCGCACCAGCGCGACGACGACCAGCAGCGCCAGGACAATTTCCACGATCTGGAAGACGACTGCGTTTCCCATCCCGACTCCTCACGCGCCCCGGCCGGCACCGGTCACGATCACTTCCGGCAGTTTCTGCCGGATCGCGCGGATGAGCGCGGCGGCGACATCGGCCTCCTTGCCGGCGACGAATTGCAGCGAGGCGAAGATGTAGCCGAGACCGCCGGAGAGCGGCGCCGTGCCGAAGGACGATGCCAGGATCGGCTTGTCAAGCGCGTCGGCGAATTTCAGCTCGCGCCGGCAATGCTTCGACGCCGCGTAGTCGTCGGAGACGAAGGCGATCAGCCCGGAGCAGGCGGTGAGCTGCGTCTCCAGCCGCGTGTCCCATTCCTCGCCGACATGGATTTCGGTATCGATCCACAGCCGCACGCCGTCTCCGGCGAGCCCGGCGAGGATCGGGTCGATATGCGCCCGGTCCCTGTGGGCGTAGCTGACGAAGATGAACGGTCCGCTGCCGCCGTTGCCGCCGTTTCCATTGCCGCCGCCGCCATTCGGGGCCTGGCCCGAACCGGCGCTGCCCGGCCCCGGCCGCGAGCGGGCGCTCAGCGTCGAGAAGAGCGCGGTGATCGGCGAATCGAGCGGGCGCAAGGCGTCGTAATCGGCGGTGCGCCAGAACGGTTCGCAGCGCAGACGCGCGGCGGCTGCGGCCGGCGCCATGAAACCGTCGACCGATTCGAGGGCATCGGCGGCATCGCCGGCGCGCGAGCAGCGCGTCGGGATGGACGTGATAGGCGAGCGCGCTTGCCCGCTCCTCGTCGAGCGGCAGAACGCCGGCGGCCATGTCGGCTGCCGCCAAAGGCAGAGCGCGCGCCGCCGCGGCGGCCAGGTAGTCCTCGAGCCAGTCCTGGCCTGGCGCGTCGATGCGCACCGCCTCCTCGACCAGATAGCGCGCCGCCGCAAGATCGCGGGCGATGGCGTTCTGGCGGTCGACGAGCGCCGGTGGCGCCGCGGTCTCGCGGCCCAGGAAGGCGGCCGACTTCATCACCCGCCGGATCAGTTCGGCGCTCGGCCTGAGCGGCATCAGCGCCGCCTGATAGTCGACCGTATGGCCCAGCGTCATGGCCTTGGCGAAGAGGTCGGCGAGGCAGGCGAACAGGCTCATCCCGGCGAATACCTGGCCGCCGGCGGAGGTTTCCGCCGGCTGCCGGTCGAAGGTCAGCCAGCCGTCGTCGGCGGCGATGAAGGCCGCCTCGTAGTCGTCGGCGCTCACCGGCGCCGTCACGGTGGCGCCGTCCATGCCGTCGAGGCGCATGAAGGCGGCCATCGCCAGACGCAGCGGCGCTTCCTCGGTCGCACCGGTGGCTATCGCGTGCCAGCTTGCCGGCGGCTCGCGCGGCGACACCCGCATGTGCACAGAGGCCGAGGCGACGGGCAGCGATTGCCAGAGGTCGGCGGCCTGACAGAACAGTTCGAGGAAGCGCCGGTGCAAGCCGGCGGAGGGGTGGGTGCGGTCGAATTCGAGGCGCGGCCAGTCGATCCGGACCACGCCCTGCCTGAGCGGCTGCCTGTCACCGTGAATGGTGAGGATGTGCAAGACCGGCCTCAGCTCACGCGCCAGCGGCGGCGGGGGGTGCCATCGCCATCTGCGCGCTGCTTGCGCCGGCGGTCGTAGCGGTCGCGGTCGAGCGCATTGTCGCGATCGCCGCGGATGATGTTGAAATCGACTTCCTGGTCGATCTTGTGCTCCTCCATCATCGCCTTCAGCACGTCGCTGACGCAGCGATGGACGATTTCGATCAGGCTGTTGAGATCGATCAGGTCATATTCGTTGGGCACGTAGAGGCCGGGTTCGAGGCCGCGATACTCGGTCTTCCGGCCGGCCGCGACGCGAGCCGAGACCGGCCTGGTCTCCGCCCATTGCGCCCAGTTGATGTAGGAATCCCAGCCGACGAAGACGTCGCCGGCGAAGCGATAGACGTGGAGATGGGCAACGCCCTGGCCCTTGGTGATGACCAGACGATCGCGTTCGTCATAGCCGTTGGGCGAGCGGAAGCCGTAGCGCTCGGTCTCGGTGGTGACAGCCGCTCGGGGCGAAGGCCGCGAGCTTCTGCGTCAAGCGCTGCTTGACCTCTTCGACGACCGGACCGAGTTCGGGGATGACGGCGTGCCAGCTGTCCAGCCGCAGCAGATAGCGCGGCGGGATGGTCGGGCGGTCGATGACCGAGACGATCGTCCGGCGCCGGCGGGCAATGACCAGGGCGACGACCAGCATCAGTGCGCCGAGCGCAAGCTCTGTCGTCTCTCGCGGCGATGGGCCGAATTCGTAGTCGATCTGAAAGGCAGCGCCGCCGATCAGCACCAATCCGACAAGGGCGGTCAGCCAGGGGAGCGCGACCGGCATGACGTTGCGGAAGGGACGCAGGATGCGGTTGGCATAGCGGGGCCGGGCGAAGGGGATGATCGCCAGAAAGACGTTGGCGATGAAATCGGAGATGCGCGCGGCCCGCGGCTTGCTCCCGGCGCCGAGGGTAACAGCACCCAGGCAACGGCGTCGTCGGCGGTGAAGCCGGGGCGCTCGGCAACGGCGACCGAGCGCCGCCCGATGCGGGCGACGGCCGAGGTGGTCACCGCATGTTCGCGATAGGGCCTGACCGCGAAGCTCAGCTCGAGCGTGGTCCTGAGGCGCGGGTCGGCGGTGGACGGCATCGCGCCGGCCTTCTGCGGCAGCCAGGCCTCGACCTTGACCCATGCCGGATAGATGCCGTTGGCCGAGCGGGTGACCAGCGCCTCGATCCCGCGTTCGTCGAGAACACGGCGGATCGCGTCATGGCAGATGTTCCGTTGCCGGGCGGCCTCGCCCCAGATCGTGTCGTCCGAGACGCGGTGGACCGGACGAACGTCGATTACCTCAGCCGGTGCGTCGACGCTCAACGCTCCCTCCCCGAATTGGCCAGCGATCAGGATAGATAGTCTTCCCGGCGAATGACAATAGCCGCCGGCCTGGCAGGATCAGGCAAGAGCAGGAAAAATCGGGCAAAATCAAGCCGGTGCACGCGGCCGGCTGGTTCCCTGCGGCACAATGAGCGTCATCCCGCGACGGGCGGAGCGAGGTTGGAGGATCGCTCTCTCGCGCAATGACAATCGTCGTGCTTGCGGTGGTTGCCCTCCGGGCGAGCCGGAGGATGACCGTCCATGTGGCGACGCCGACCGGGAACCAGCTCGCGCAGAGCTAGTAGGCCACGGCTTCGGCGATGCCGGTCGGCTCGTCCTGCTCCACTTCGCGGTGGACGTTCTCGGCCGGTGCAATCAGTGGCGTCGCGCCCGCGGACATAGTCCTGATCCTCGACGATGGCGCGATAGGCCTTGTCGAGGTCGAGGGCCCGGCGGCGCGACGGATAGAGCAGGGCGGCGACGTCGGCGCGCAACTTGGCGAGCATGTCTTCCTTCGGCTTGCCGGCGGGATCGAAAAAGGCGTCGATGACCTCGCGATTGGCGCGGAATTCGTCGCCGGCGCCGTTCTCCTTCAGGTAGCGCGCGTATTCGCCGATGCCGTCGGCGCCGACCGGGTCGGGGATGCCGGCCAGTCCGTGCTGGCTCCAGTGGAACCAGCCACCCATCGGGGCGGCGAGCTTGCGCGGGAAGGCGAAGGTCGAATCGTCGGTGACGCCAAGACCGCCGTGACAGCCGGCGCAGAACACCGTCTCGTTGAAGCTCTGCGGGCGCAAATCGCCGTCGCGGTCCTCGATGAAGGCCTGCAGACGCCAGCCGGTGCCGTTGGCAAGGCCGGTCTCGGCATTGCCGTCGAAGTTCGGCAGGCGGTCGGGGAAGTCGTGATCCTCCTTCATCTCGGCGAGCGCGCCTTCCTCGAGATCGGCGTAGGTCTGCCAGACGGTCTTCTTCATGTAGCGCAGTTCCTTGATGCGCTTCGACATGCGCACTGCGCCGGTGGCATCCTCGATATCGACATAGCGCACCGTGTGGACGAACTCGGCACCGAGCGGATAGAGACCGGCGGCAAGCGGCGCCTCGCCGGCAGGCAGTGTCCGTGCGCGCCCGACCCAGGACATGGTGCGGCCCTCCAGCGGTGCCCAGTCGAAGGCGACATGGTCGGCGGTGGCGAGCACGCCGTCCTTGTCGAGATCGACGCCATAAGCGGCTTCATTGACGGGCCCGATGGTCACATCGGCGCGGCGGATGAGCGCCTCGACGATGGCGAGGTTCACCGCGTAGGCGGTCCAGTCGGGCCTGCCCCCGGCGTCCTCGCGATAGGCGGCGGGCAGGCGGATGAGCACGTCGTCGGTCGAGCCGCGAAGCCGGCGAGAAGCTGCCCGGCAGCGGCGTATAGGCGAAGGCGCGCCAGCCGGTGCGGCCGCCGTCGGGCGCCAGGTCGTAGCCGTCAGAATCGAAGCGGAAATAGACGTCGGGAACGTAGCCGCTCCACCTGCCGTCGCCATCGGCGTCCCAGTTCTTGGGTGGGGCGGCAAGGATACTGGCGAGGCGAATGGTGCCCTCCAGCGTCAGATAATTGTCGGTGCGGATGTATTTCAGGATGTCGTCGTCGCTGATCGCGGCGATGCGCCGGCGACGGTCCTCGAACAGGTTGGTCCAGGGATTGGCCAGCGCCGGGGCGGGAAAGGCATAGGAGAGCTGCAGGTCGGAATCGTTGATGTAGTTCGGCGCGCGGCTCTTCACATGGCAGGTGAAGCAGGGATTGTGGGCGATGCCGTCGGCGTCGAGCGTATCGGTGTAGCACTGCGGCGGGATGAAGGCGGTGTCGTTGTCGAGCGGGGCGCCGAGCCGGTCATCGGCAAGGCCGGCCGCCGGTGCGAGCATGGCGAGGAGGAAAAGGACGGTCCGGCGCGGCATCGGTTTCTCCCGGCGCTCGAAGTCGGCGTGAAGGCAGCGAAATGGAGAAGGCCGGCGGACCGGATGGCCCGCCGGCACATGCGGTCTTGACCGCCTAGTTGGTCAGAGCCGGCAGCGGACCGACATAGCCCACATAGGCGCGGGCGTCGGCCGGATCGGCCAGCTTGTCCTCATCGGACTCGCCATAGGGGTGCTGAACCACCGCCATGATGTAACCGTGGCCACCGACATTGTTGTAGGTGTAGGCCGAGGTCGTCTCCGAGCCGTAGGGCGTGGAGAAGATGCGGGTCAGCTTGCCCGAGGTCATGTTGTAGGCCCAGATGGCGTCGTTCTGGTGGCCCGAGCCGGTGTCTTCGCCGATGATCAGCGTGTCGTAGCCTTCCATGAACGAGATGTTGTCCGGGTTGGCAATGCCGTCGACATCGCAGGTGTTGCCGGCATAGGGGCTGTCGTCGGCATATTTGGTCGGCTTGCCGGCAACCAGCGCCTTGGTCGACTTGACGACGTAGTCGGAGCCGATGGTGGCATCGGTGCCGACCGGCATGGCATAGACCGCGCCGCAGGCATTGGCCTCAACGCGGATGTCGTTGCTGCCGCCCTTGTCGTACTTGGTGGTCGGCTTGCCGCCCTTGGCATTGTCTTCCATGCCGCGCTCGACTTCCGACATGGCGACGAAGAGGGTCTTGGTGGCCGGGTCGAAGGTGATGCCCTCTTCCTTGCGGAACTCGATGCTGGCGCCCAGCATCGCGGCATAGCGGCGGGTCTCGAGGCGCGAGGCAAGCATTTCCATGCCCGGCTTCACCTTCAGGCACTCCGAACGCTCCTCGGCGTTCGAGGGCGAGAAGCCGGCCGGGCAGGAGCCGTCGTCGGCAATCTTGGCGGCCTCGAACAGGTCGGAGAAGTTGACGCCGTCGGCAAGCGCCTTGGCGACGTCGGCGCTGTTGCCGTGGCCGAGGTCGATCCACGAGACGTCGGCGGCGCCGGCGCCTTCGCCGGAGGTCTGGTGCCATTTGAGGGCGTAGAGCGTGCCGGCGTCGAGCTTGCCCGCCTCGTCGGCGACGAACATGTAGAGGCCGACATTGGTGCCGTCATCGGAGATGTAGGCGGTCTTCTGGTCGGGCATCACCTTGGCCAGTTCCACCGCGACGCGGCCCATGGCGTAGTGCTTGGCGACCGTGTAGGAGCCGTCTTCCTTCACCGTGATCTCGGTCGGATAGCCGAAGTCATAGGGCTTGAAGCCGGCCTTGAACTCCTCGACCGTCGCCTTTTCCGGGTCGAGACCGACATAGCGGATCATCGGCTTGTAGTAGCTGTCGATGTCGTCCATCGACTTGGCCTCTTCGACCGCGCGGGCGTCCGGCGGATACTCCTCGGAGCCGAGATGCGTGCCCCACGGGGTGACCGAACCGGCGCACGGCACCCACAGGCCGCCGACGGAAGAGAAGTCGATCGGCTTGGTCGATTTGATCGTCAGCGTGCCGTCGTCGGCCTGCTCCATCTCGGAGAGATACATGGCGCCGGGACGCGATTCGAAGTGGGTGACGTTGAACAGCTTGTTGCCGACCGGCAGCAGCGAGGAGAAGTCCGCGTCGACCGAGATATGCACGGAGCCGTCCGGGCTCTTCACCGGATTGCCGTCCTTGTCGATCAGCGTGGCGTAGACGGTGTCGCCGATCTTGTCGCCGCTGCGGGCGAGAACGTGATAGCCGATCGGGTATTTCTGGCCGCCGATGGTGACGCTCTCGGACGCAAAGACCGCGCGCTTGTCGGCGTCGGTCGCCGCGAACGGCACCGGGGTGAATTCGATATCTGCCGCTGCGGCAGCCGAGCCGGCCAGGACAAGGGCCGTCGTCGCCAGAAGCGATCGCTTCCAGTTGGAGAACATGTAACCTCCGTCAATCTTTCGTCGCCCCGCGAGTGGACGATTGGCGTGTGGGTAAAAGGGAAAGGGAGGGGCACTCGCTCCCCTCAGGCGCGCAGTCTTTCAAGCGCGCTTGAAGGCCTGTTGACGGGCGGATGACGGTTGCGTGTCAGTCGACGGCGCGGGTTGGGCAGGCGGCCCATTCGTGCGCATTAGGCACGAGCCTGATGAAAAAGCGCGTGTTTAAAAGCCGGCACCGTCGAAATACCTACGGCTCCTCAATGCAACACGGGAGCCGAACCCCATGCACATCAAAGGAAGTATTGCTCTTGTCACCGGAGCGAATTGCGGCGCTGGTCAGGTCTATGTCCGCCAACTGCTCGACCGCGGCGCAAAGAAGGTCTACGCGGCCGCGCGTGACGTTGGCACGCTGACCAAGACGCTCGCGTTCGACAAGGAGCGCGTGGCCGCTCTGCAGCTTGATGTCACCCAGCCCGACGACATCGCCAGAGCCGCGCGTACGGCCAGCGACGTCACGCTGCTCATCAACAATGCCGGCGCGCTCAGCTTCGGCGGCGCGCTCGAGGTGACCCGCGAGGCGATCATCCGCGACATGGCCGTCAATTTCTCCGGCCTGCTCGACACCACTCGCGCTTTCGCTCCGGTCATTGAGGCGAATGGCGGGGGTACCGTCGCCAACATGTTGACGCTGCTGTCTTTCGTCAGCGCTCCCGGCTTCTCGGCCTACAATGCGTCCAAGGCGGCAGCCTGGTCGGTGGCGATGTCGCTGCGGGCCTATCTGGCGCCGAAGGGCGTGGCGGTCGTCAACGCTTTCCCCGCCGGGATCGATACCGACATGCTGGCCGGCGTCGAAGCGCCCAAGGACAGCCCCGAAGCGGTTGTGTCCGACGTACTTGACGCAATCGAGAACGGTCGCGAGGACGTCTATCCGGCTTCCGCGGCGCAGGTACACGCCGCCTGGCGCGACGACCAGAAGGCGGTTGAACGGTCCTTCGCGGCGATGATGTAACCGCGTTCGCTGAGTGCCATCGGGGTGGTTCGGGCCGCGTGCGGCGCCCGACCATCCCGATCGTGCCAGAATGAAAATATTGCAGGAAAACTGGCATCGGCGCGTTTTTCATGCGAATTTCGCAGGAATGGATATCGAAGCACTCAAGACAGTCGTTCTCGTCTCGCAGCTCGGCAGCCTCGCTGCCGCAGCGCGCGTGCTGGAGGTCGACCCATCCTCGGTGTCGAGGACGGTAGCAGGGGTTGAGGATCAGCTCGGCCTACGGATCTTTCAGCGCACCACGCGCGCGCTCAGCACGACCGAAGAAGGCGAGCGCTACCTGCATCGGATCGCTCCGTTGCTCGAAGAATTCGACCGGGCGCGCGACGAAGCCGGGCACGGGAGCACCTCGCCGTCGGGCACGCTGAGGCTCACCGCGTCGGTTGCCTTCGCCCAGGTGTGCATCCTTCCCCATCTTGGCGCGTTCCATGAGCTCTATCCGGACGTCACGATCGAACTGCTGCCGACCGACAGCAACCTTGATCTCCTTGCCAACGGGATCGATCTTGCGGTTCGTCTGGCAGCCGCGCCCGAGGGCGAGCTGATCAGCACCCGGCTCATCAGCACGCACTACCACGTCTGTGCCGCGCCGCGGTATCTTGAGCGACACGGCCCCATCAGCTCTCCCGCCGACCTGGAGCGCTGCAATTGCCTGCGTTTCGCGCTGCCTGATTTCCGCACGCGATGGCTGTTCAGAAAGCGAGGCGGGAAGCGGTCGGTAGAGACCTTCGCGGTTCCGGTGTCGGGCCGGATGCTGATCTCCGGTGCCCTGCTGTTGCGCGATGCGGCGCGCGACGGGCTCGGTCCTGCGCTGCTGCCCGACTGGCTTGTTGCAGAGGACCTTGCCTGCGGCACGCTCGTGGATCTGTTCCCGGACTACGACTGCGCCGCGACTGAGTTCGATACTGGCGCGTGGCTGCTCTATCCGAGCCGCTCATTCCTGCCGCGGAAGGTGCGGGTGATGATCGACTTCCTTCGCGCGCGCGTCCTGCCAACAGGCGCGCGGGGTGGCGCCTGAGCCTGGCAATGCGGCGAGAACGCCGCTGGGTGGTGGTCCCGCTTACAGCGCGACGCCGAGCTTCTGGACCCAGGCGAGACCCGCGCCGGTGTCGTCGCGGGGCTTGTATTCGACGCCGATCCAGCCGTTATAGCCAAGCTCTTCGAGCACCGCGAAAATCGCCGGGAAGTTCAGTTCGCCTTCGTCGGGCTCGGCGCGGCTCGGCACTGCGGCAATCTGCACATGGCCGACGTGATCCCAGACCCGCCGGAGGCGGGCGATGACGTCGCCCTGGGCGCGGCCGACGTGATAGGCGTCGAACATCAGTTTGAGGTTGGAGGCGCCGACGGCCTCGATCACCGCGACCGCCGGCTCGATCGTCGAATAGAAGTAGCCGGGATTGTCGTACGGGTTGAGCGGTTCGATGAGGATGGTGAGGCCGTGCGGCGCGGCCTTTTCGGCGGCAAGCCGCAGGTTGTTCACCAGCGTCTCGGTGCCGGCGGCGCGGTCGGCCTCGGCAACGCGACCGGCCATGACGTGGACCGCCGTGCCCTCGGCTTCCACGGCATAGGCGATCGACTGGTCGATGAGCGCGGCGAAGTCCGCCTCGCGGCCGGGCACGGCGGCAAGGCCGAGATGGCCGTCGGGGCGCGTGTCGATATTGGTGTTGATGCCGAGCAGCTTGACCTCGGCTTCGGCGCAGGCGGCCTTGGTTGCGGCTGCGGGCGTGTCATAGGGGAAGTGCAGTTCGACCGCCTTGAAGCCGGCGCGGCCGGCGGCGGCGATGCGTTCGAGCAGGGGGCGGTCCGGCCACAGAAAGCCGAGATTGGCGGAAAAACGGATCATGGGTCCCCCCGGACACGAAAAGAATGGCGACGTGGGGCCTTAGTCGGCGCCGGTGAGTCCTGTCAAGCGCGCGGCAGGGCGGGCGGCATGGCGACATCGCTGAGGAGCGCACGGTCGTGATCCATCACCAGCATCCGCTCGCGTGTCCAGGCAACCGGCCTGCCGGCGGGCAGGGCGATGGGGACCGGATCGGAGCCCGGCAACCACAGGAAGGTCGCCGCGTCGCCTTCGGTGACCAGGCAGGCGCTCGAATCGAGGCAGGCGAGGGCGGAACGCAGCGAAGCGTATCGTCCGCCGTTGCGTGGATAGGGGGTGAGGGTGCCGATGCGGACATCGACGGCGATCAGTCCGGTGGCGCCGTCGTCGGTGGCATAGACCAGCGGGCCACCTGGTGCCGGCACGATCGCGGGCGGACAGGCGAGCAGGATCGAATCGTGGGTGAGGCCGGTTGCCGGCAGCGTGCGCCAATCGACGGGCGACGGCTCGCGGTGGCGGGGCGCACCGGCAGCGAAACTGGCGATTTCGAGCGAACCGTAGCAGCCGATGACGAGCGTGAGGGCATTGGTGTCGTCGTCGGGGAGCAGGAGCATGCTGCCCGGGTGATCGAGCGCGCGCAGGGCGAAGGGCTCGATGCCGGCGGCAAAGGGCGGCCTGCCCTTGGCGCCGGCCCACAAGCCCACGGTCAGCAGCCCGCGATCGGCGGCGGCGATCAGGGTCCGTCCGTCGGGCGTCATGACGGCCGGCCCGGCGATGTTGGTGAGGGGTGAGACGGTGCCGGCATAGCGGTCGATGGCGTGGACGGTGTCGCCCGAATCCGAGACCACCAGGCGATCGCCGGCGATGCAGGCCGAGGTAATATCCTTGCCGATATCGCCAGCAAGCGGGGTAGCGCGGACAAGCGTGCCACGACCGGGGATCCAGCTCGCCTCTACCAGGCGGTTGGCCGCCGAGTCGTGCATCACGATCAGGTACGGGGCGGCGTCGGTCGACTCGTGGGCGCTGGCAAGCAGGAAGCGGCAGGCCTCCGGGGCGCCGTCGGCGATCTTCGCTTCGCTCACGAATTCGGGTGCACTAGCCACGGCGGGTCCTCTCGGGGTTCGACGGGGCGGATCGGGCGCCGCGCTCGATCGTCCGGTGTTTGCGTACCACGTCGAGAAAGGCGTCGAGGATCGGATTGGGTCGTCTTCGCGCCAGCAGCAGGCCTGGGCGATGCTCGTCGTTCATCGGCGCGCCCTCTGGCGATCGATAGCAAGTCTGTATCAATTGATACCACTCATGTTCAATCTGGGCAGCGCGTCGAATAACCTCCGCAAGGAGGCGCGACGAGGCCTGCGTGCGGGCTCTGGCGGCTGCGCACGAGCCGCGTTGCCACATCAGCGGGGAGATCATGGCAGGCGATCTGGTCTATGTCGGCACTTATAGCGAACCGATCCTGTTCGGCACCGGTCAGGTGGTTCAGGGCCTGGGCGAGGGCATTCATCGCTTCCGCCTGAACGCGGCCACGGGCGCTCTGGAGCCGGCCGGGGTCACCGAGGGCGTGCGCAACGCGTCCTATCTGGCGCTCGATCCCGGACGGAAATTCCTTTATTGCGTCAATGAGTTCAAGGAATACGAAGGCATGGCGAGCGGTGCCGTCAGCGCCTTCCGCATCGCGCCGGAGAGCGGCGCGCTGACCTGGCTGAATACGGTCGCCAGCCACGGCACCGACCCGTGCCACCTGATGGTCGACCGCACCGGCCGCTGTGTGGTGGTCGCCAATTTCGCCAGCGGCAGCGTGTGCGTGTTGCCGCTCGCGGCGGACGGCTCGCTGATGGAAGCGAGCTGCGTTGTCCAGCATGAGGGATCGAGCGTCGATCCCGGGCGGCAGAGGGGGCCGCATGCCCATGCGGTGGAGATCGACGCCACCAACCGCCATGTCTTGGTGCCCGATCTCGGCTGCGACCGCGTCATGATCTACGCGCTCGACGCGGAGCGCGGCATCCTGATCCCCAACCCCAACCAGCCGTCGCTGGAGGTGACGTCGGGTGCCGGCCCGCGCCAGCTCGCGATCCATCCGAACGGGCGCTTTGCCTATCTGATCAACGAGCTCAATTCGACGATGACCGCCTGTGCCTATGACGCGGCGCGGGGCAGGCTGAGCGAATTGCAGACGCTGTCGACGCTGCCGCAGGGCTATGCCGGGGAGAGCACTTGCGCTGCGGTGCAGGTGGCGCCGTCGGGCCGCTTCCTCTACGGCTCCAATCGCGGCCACGACTCGATCGCCATCTTCGCCCTCGATGCCGAGCGGGGCACCATGACGCTCATCGGCCACGAGAGCACGCGCGGAGCCATACCGCGCGATTTCACGCTGAGCCCGAAGGGCGACTTCCTCGCCGCGGCCAATCAGGATTCGAACAACGTCGTGATGTTCCGCGTCGATCCGGCGACCGGTGCGCTGGAGCCGACCGGCAGCGTGGTCGAGGCGGGGACGCCGATCTGCGTCAGGTTCCTCTAGGTTGCGCAGCGCTCGCCGAAAGTCCCGGCGTGGGCTAAAGACTTGATTCCGATTCCGCCGGTATCACGCTGGTGGAACGGGGTTTTTCGGAAGCAGCGGAGTGCGGACAGATGGCCACGGGCAAGATCGCAATGGTGACCGGCGCCGGCAGCGGCATAGGCAAGGCGGCGGCGATGACGATGGCGCGGGCCGGCTATGCCCTCGTCCTGGCCGGGCGTCGGGCCGGGCCGATCGAGGCGACCGCCCGGGCCATCCGCGAGACCGGCGGCACGGCGCTGGCCGTGCCCGCCGACGTCGGCGATCCGGATTCGGTCGCTGCGCTCTTCGCCAGGACCAGGGAGACCTATGGCCGGCTCGACGTGCTGTTCAACAATGCCGGCATGAGCGCGCCGGCGGTGCCGCTCGAAGACCTCGCTTTCGCCGACTGGCAGAAGGTGGTCGCGGCCAACCTCACCGGCGTCTTCCTGTGCACGCAGGCAGCCTTCCGCCTGATGAAGGAGCAGGAGCCGCGCGGCGGCCGCATCATCAATAACGGCTCCATCTCGGCGCATGTGCCGCGCCCCTATGCCGTCGCCTACAACGCCACCAAGCACGGCGTTTCCGGCATCACCAAGTCGGCGGCGCTCGACGGGCGACCCTACGACATCGCCTGCGGCCAGATCGACATCGGCAACGCTGCCACCGACATGACCGAAAAGATGACGGCGGGCGTGCTGCAGGCCGACATGACGCAGAAGGCCGAGCCGCGCATGGACCTGCAGGCCGTTGCCGATGCCGTCGTCTACATGGCCGGCCTGCCGCTTTCCGCCAATGTGCTGACCATGACGGTGATGGCTACCAAGATGCCCTATGTGGCCGCGGGTAGGTGAGGCCGTGTCCCGGGCGCAGCGCAGCACGGAGTGATGCGCTGCAGAACCGGGACCCCTGCACCGCGGAGGCCCCTGATCTGCGATGCACCGTTGCGCGCTGCATCGCGTCCGGGGGACGTGTCAGCCCATTACCTTCGCGCGGCGGATGGCGAGCGCCAGGATGCGGTTGATCAGCTCGGGATAGGGGATGCCGTCGGAGAGCGCGGCCTGGGCGAATTCCTGGCTCGATGCGATCTCGGGATTGGGGTTGGCCTCGAGGAAATAGGGCACGCCCTCGGGCGACAGGCGAAAATCGATACGGGCATAGCCGTCGAGGTCGAGCGCCCGGCAGATGCGCTTGACCAGGCGCATGATGCGCGACTCGACCTCCGGTGCGAGGTCTTCCGCCGGCCCCTGCAACACGCCGCGCAGTTCCTGATAGTCGGTGCGGTGCTTGACCCATTCGGTGGCGATGTGGCGGGCGCGGCGCGGCATGTTGGCGAATTCGAGCTCCCAGACCGGCAGAACGCGCAGGCGGTCGTTGCCGAGCGCGCCGACATAAAGCTCGCGTCCGTCGATATACTGCTCGGCGATTGCCGCCGTGCCGATGCGTTCGTGGATGAAGCCGACGCGCTCGACCAGCCGCTCGTCGCTGTTCACCACCGAGGCCTGCGAGATGCCTTCCGAGGCATCCTTGCTGAGGCTCTTGACGATGAGCGGGAAGGCGAGGCGCTTCGGCCGCTTCACCTTGCGGTTCATGGGGAAGACGGCGAAGGCCGGCACCGGAATGCGGTGATAGGCGAGCAGTTGCTTGGAGATGTCCTTGCCGCGCGCCAGCATCAGGCCGCGCGGGTTGCAGCCGGTATAGGGAACGCGCAACAGTTCGAGATAGCTGGCGACGTTCTGGTCGTAGGCGGTCTCGCCGTGAAACTGCTCGAGCAGGTTGAAGACCACATCGGGCTTCCAGCTTTCGACCGCGTCGCGGATCGGCTGCAATTCGTTCTGCACGCCGAGCGGCCTGGCGTCGTGGCCGGAGGCGCGCAGCGTCGAGAGAACGTCGTACTCGGTCTTCCAGACGTTGATCTCTTGCTCGCTGTGGCCTTCCATCGTGTCGGGGGGCATCAGCTCCGGATGCAGCAGCACCAGAACGCGCAACGGCTTCATAGGGCGAACCACTTTCGCCGGCCGGTGCCGTACAGCGACAGCACGGTCTTGGCGGTGAACAGAACGGTGAAGTCCATGCGCAACTGATCCTCGTCGCCGGCGGCCCTGAGCTTCAATTCGCGGCAACGGACAATCATGTCGTTGAGAAGCGAATCCAGCGTTAACTGGTGCTCGCCGGTCCAGCGGGAAACGATCTGCCGGATCTTGGCGCGATTATGACGCAGGAAGGTGGAGGCGGCCGGCGCGTCGGCATCCTCGGGACGATCGGAGAACAGCTTGCGCAGGTCGCGGTCGTAGGTCTGCGGCGCCCTGACCAGATAGGCGGCCTGCTTGCGCTCGTAGTACTCGGCGAGCGTCCGCGTGAGGCGGCTGAGCGGGATCGACCATCGTGCGGCTGGTGAGCAGCGGCTTCTCGCCGGCAATCTCGGTCATCAGTTCGTCGACATATTCCAGCTTCTTCAGCGCCGGCCAACCGACATAGCGCTTGCGCCAGTTGGAGCGCGGGCTCAGCCACACCGCGAAGGTTTCGGCAAAATCCTCGTCCGGATGGGCCTGTGCATACCACAGGCGCAGATGCTGGACGAAGTTGCGGCTCGACGGGTTCGGCCGGTAGTAGCGCGGGTAGCGCGTCGAGGAGCGGCCGAAGAGCTGCTGCCAGCGGCGACGGCGGCTCAAGCGATAGGCGTGCTGGACGACGTGGCCGGTCTCGTGGCGCAGGATGCGCAGGCATTCGGACGGGCTGCCGCCGTCGACCTCGAGGATCATGCGGCGCTCCAGGCGCATCAGGCGCGGGTGAGCGAGGTAGAAGGGGATGGCGATGCCGGGCGTGATGTCGGGGCTGAACCACTCGTCCGACAGCCATGTATGCGGCCGCGCGCGGATGTTGCGGCTCTCCAACTCTTCGTCGAGGCGCGCCAGGCAGCTTTCCAGCCATGTGCCTTCGATGCGCACCCCGAGATCCTTGATGCGCAGTTGCAGAAGCTCGTCGTCGGGCAGGGACGCCCAGGCAGGCTTGCGTGGCATGGCGTTGGTCGCGATTGCGGGCCGAATCGATGCTGTCATGCCAGGCCGGCTACGGCAAGCCGCGGACGGTCCGCCAGCGCCGCCCCGGCAAAAGCGTTTGACGCCCGGCCGGACGGCGATACGATTCCGGTCGCGGGGGCGACGAACGGGTGCCGGAGGCCGGGCATGAACCGTTTCGCGATTCTTGCATGCTCCCTTGGTTTCATCTGCCCGGCGGGGCCGGCGGCGGCCGCCATTGTCGATGTCGACCTGGAGCTGGTGCTCGCCGTCGATGTGTCGCGCTCCATGGACTACGACGAGCAGAAGCTGCAACGCGACGGCTATGTCGCGGCCTTCCGCCACCCGGAGGTGATCCAGGCGATCCGCTCGGGCTTCGCCGGCCGCATCGCCGTCACCTACATGGAATGGTCGGGGCCGTCCTATCAGCAGGTGCTGGTGCCGTGGACGATCGTCGGCAGCCGCGACGAGGCCGAGGCGTTTGCGGCAGCGCTCGCGCAGGTACCGATCACGCGCGAATTGGGCACGTCGATCTCGGGCGGGCTGGAGGCCGCGGCGCGTCTGTTTGCGGTGAGCGGCGCACGGGGCATCCGCCAGGTCATCGATGTCTCCGGCGACGGGCCGAACAATATGGGTCCGCCGGTGGCGCCGATGCGCGATGCCGTGGTCGAGCAGGGGATCGCCATCAACGGCCTGCCCATCGTGCTCAAGTCCTACGGCGCCTACAGCCTGTACAACATCCCCAATCTCGATGCCTATTACCGGGATTGCGTGATCGGCGGCACCGGCGCCTTCATGGTCACGGTCGACGATGTGACGGGCTTCGAAAGAGCGATCCGGCGCAAGCTGGTGCTTGAGATTTCAGGCCTCGGCCCGCGCCTGATGCCGGCGGCCGAGACCCTGCGGACGGCGCCGCAGGTGGATTGCCTGATCGGCGAAAAGAAACGCCAGCAGTGGATGAGCCCGTCGGTCAGATAGTGCGGCAGGAGAGGCGATCGCCGCGGCCGGCGGTCAGTGGCGGGCGCCGGCGTGCTGGAGCGCGCGCAGGCGCTCGGCAAGCGTCGGGCCGTCGCCGGCGGCCGTCGCCGGCTCACCGTTTTCCGGCGCAGCCGGAACCGGCTGCGCCTGCCGCCCGGCGGCGTGGCCATTGCCGTTGCCGTCTGTCGCGGCGGCCAGGGTCGCCCCATCGCCGGAGGCGATCGTCTGGGTGAGGCGGACGACATTGGCGGCGATCTCGTTCAGCCGCTCGCGCAGTTCGTGGTTCTCGCGATGGTCACCGGCCGATGCGCCGACGGAGCTGCGCCGCAGCTCGACGTTCTCGGCGCGCAGCGTGGCAAGGTCGCGCTGCAGCGCCGTCAACTGCTCGGCCAGCGTCTTCTTGTCGGCTTCGCTGCCGGCAAGCGTCTGGCGCAGGTGGTCGCTGCCGACGGCCGCGTCGGTCTGCCGCCGGATGCGCAGCGTGAGAAGCTCGGCCTTGGCGTCGGACAGCGCCATCTCGGTCTCGTGCAGGCGCTTCTCCATGTCCTCCTGCAGGCGGACATCCTCGAACAGCTCGGCGTTGAGCGCCTTGATTTCTTCCACACGCTTGCCGAGTTCGGTGGCGAGGCGGTCGCGCTCGCCGGCGACGGCCGAGGCTTCGGCGGCGCGCGCCGCGGCGTGTTCGCGTTCGGCGGCGATCTTGGCCGACAAGGTCAGCAACTCGTCGGCAAGGTGGGCGGTGTCGGCCTTCTGCTCGGCATGGGCGGCCTGCAAGGTGGCGAGGTCCGCCGTCAGCCCTTCCGCGCGTCCGCGCTCGGCGCCGGTGCGCTCGCGCTCCGCGGCGATCTCGGCGGCCAGCGATTGTGCCTCCGCGGTCAGCCGCGCAACTTCGTCCTTCTGGCGTGCATGTTCGTTGTGGAGCGCATCGAGGCTGGCTGCCAGCCCCTCGGCCCGCCCGTGGGCGGAACCAGTGCGCTCGCGCTCGGTGTCGATCTCGCCGGCCAGCGACTGAATCCTGGCTTCCGTCTCGGCGAGGCTCTGCTGCTGTTCGGCGCGCTCGCGCACGAGCGCCGCGACCTCGGCGGCAAGGGTGTCGGCGCGCTCGGTCTCGGCGGCGAGCTTGTCGCGTTCGACGGCGAGTTCGGCGGCAAGCGCCTCGCGCTGGACGCGCTCGGCGGCGATCGCAGCCTCGACGCCCTTCAGTTCGTTGCTGCGCCGCTCCATCTCGGCGATGCGTTCCTGCCGCTCGGTCTGCAGGGCCTGCAGGCTCGCTTCGAGGTCGGCGGCGCGCCGGCGCTCTGCCGCCAGTGCTTCGCGCTCGCTGGCCAGTTCGGTGGTGAGCTGGTCGCGCGCGGCGGTGAGGCTCGTCTCCGAGGCGGCGAGTTCGCTGACGCGGTCCTCGAGATTGCCGATCTGCGTGTTGCCGGCGACCATTTCCAGCCTCAGTTCGGCGGTCTGCTGACGGCTGGCTTCGAGCTGTTCCTCGGTCGTGGTCAGTCTGGCGACGCGTTCGCTGATCTCGCTGTCGCGGTGTTCGATGGCGGTGCGGGCGCTGGCCAGCTCCGAGCGGGTCTCGGTGAGGTCCGTGGTGAGGCCGGAGACGCGCTCCTCCAGTTCCGCGACGCTGGCGGTCAGTTCGTCGCGCGTGCCGGTGAGTTCGGCGATCTGCTCCTGCCGGCGGGTCAGGTCGGCGGACTGGGCGACAAGCTTCTCGTTGAGCTGGGCCTGGGTGACCTCGAGCCGCCGCGTCGAGATGGCGAAGTCGGCGCGCAGACGATCCCGGTCGGCGTTGATCTCGGCGCGGGTGAGCGGGACGCTCGCCTCGATGCGGGCGCGAATCAGGCGCGCCGCCCGCCGCCAGACGACAGGTGCAACCAGAAGCACCAGCAGGCCCGCCGTAAACAGGCCAAGCGCGAAATACATTGCCGCCTGAATCAAGACCCAGCCTCCGAGCCGCCCGACGCACCCCGACACGTCGCGGCGGGGATCATGGCGACGCCATGTTACCGCCGATTAAATGCGATTGCGGGCCGGACGGCAATGTGTCCGGTCACAGAGGTTGGCGGGGCGGTTAAAAACCGCGGATCAGAAGGGATTCCAGGTCGGCTGGCGGGTGATATTCAGGTAACCGAAATTGACGCCGAGTTGGGCGCCGACGCCGGAGATGATGGGAACGACATAGATTCCATCGCGGCCGAGGGCGGTCATGCCGAAACCGGCGATGATGTGGGCCGAGCCGGCGACGCCCACAAAACGGTCATAAACCGCGTCGACCGAGGGCAGATTGTAAACCAGCATCATGACCCGGTCGCCGCTGCCGCCGACGTCGGCGCCGATGGTCGGCCCCTGCCAGTAGACCTTGTGCTGGCCGGCATTGCGGGTGAAGAGCGTGCCTTCGCCATAGCGCAGGCCGACGACGAAGGCGCCGCTGCCTTCCTGGCCGAGGATGTAGCCGTTGGGCAGGCCGTATTGGCTCACCGCCCGCTCGATGACGCTGGCAAGCCCTTCCGATACCTCGCCGAAGAAGGTGTGCCCCTCGCGGACCAGTTCGTCGCTGGTATAGGCGTCGTTCTGGCCGGGGGCGGGCGGGGGCGGCGCGCCGTAGGTGTCATTTGCGGCCGGTGCCGGGCTCCCGTAGCCGTCGTTTTGCTGGGCAATTGCCGGTGCCACGGCGATGGTGGCGGCAAGCGCGAGTGCGGCGGCGGCGGTACGGAAGAACGCGGTCATAACGGGTTCCCTCTAGTTCCCGGGGAGGCTGGTCTGGCGAGCGCGCGAATCGCACGGATTCTAGACGAAATGTGGGCACGGTGACGGCCGCGGCGTGGCGGAATCGCCGCACGGCCCGGTTGGCACGGGCGAATGCCCAGTGTATCCCCTGAGCGCCAGCCGGTGGGGCTTGATTCGCCGGCGCTGTTGGATCTGCCTTGGCTCGGAGGGACCATGACCGAACGGGTCGAACTCGAAGCGCTCGACCTTGCCGCGCTCCTGTGCAGTCGCGTCTGCCACGACATCATCTCGCCGGTCGGGGCGATCATCAACGGCCTCGAAGTCCTCGACGAGGACAACAGCGAGGAGATGCGCGAATTCGCCAACAGCCTGATCAAGCGCAGCGCCCGCCAGGCATCGGCGAAGCTCCAGTTCGCGCGGCTGGCCTTTGGCGCGGCCGGTTCGGCCGGTGCCGAGATCGACCTTGGCGACGCCCAGAAGGTGGCGACCGGTTACATGGACGGCGAGAAGGCCGAGTTCTCCTGGGAAGCGCCGCGCGTGCTCATGCCCAAGAACCTGGTCAAGCTGCTGCTCAATCTCATCCTGCTGGCCAATGCGGCGGTGCCGCGCGGCGGCACCATCCATGTCAACGTCCCCTCGGCATCGCCGGCGCGCTTCCTCCTGCGCTCGACCGGCCCCAGCGCGCGGGTGCCGGCGGCATTCGAAAAGCTGGTGCCGGGCGATATCGCCGATTTGACGATCGACGCCCAGGTCGTCCAGGCCTACTACACCGGCGCCCTGGCGCGATCGTGCGGCATGTCCATATCGGCGCGTCTGGAGGGCGAAGACGTCCTCATCGAGGCGACAGCCGGGGCATGACGCGGCCGGTCCGCGCCTGTCACGGGGCGTTAACCATCGCGCCGTAGACTGTCACCATCCACGCTTGACGGGCCGCTTTCGCGGCCCGCGCAATTTGCGGGGAAGGCCATGAAACACTGCCTTGTCGTCGATGATTCCAGCGTGGTCCGCAAGGTCGCGCGGCGCATATTCGAGGGCTTCGACTTCACCGTGGCAGAAGCCGAGGATGGCAGCCAGGCGATCGAAATGTGCCGGCGCACCATGCCCGACATGATCCTGCTCGACTGGCACCTGCCTGCCATGGAAGGCATCGAGGTGGTGGCCAGCCTGCGCAAGCTCGACCACGGGCGCGATCCCAAGGTGCTCTACTGCGTCAGCGAGGCCGACGTCGCCCAGATCGCCAAGGCGCTGAGGGCCGGCGTCGACGACTACATCCTCAAGCCTTTCGACCGCACGCTGGTCGAGGCCAAGCTCCACGAGGTCGGGCTGCTGTAGGGCGGCGATCAGCGACTGGTGGGTGTGGAGAGCTGCCGCGCACCGTTCACCATTTGCCTTGCCCGCATAAAGCAAAAGCCCCGCCGGGAGGGTAGCGGGGCTTTCGCATGTTTCCGCGCCATGGGGGGTGAAAGGCGCGGACGGCAATCCGATCAGGCGCTTTCGCGGATCTCGTGCTCGTCCGGCTCGCGCAGCACGTAGCCACGGCCCCATACGGTCTCGATGTAGTTCTGACCGCCGGTAGCGGCTGCGAGCTTCTTGCGCAGCTTGCAGATGAACACGTCGATAATCTTCAGTTCAGGTTCGTCCATGCCGCCGTAGAGATGGTTCAGGAACATCTCCTTGGTCAGCGTCGTGCCCTTGCGCAGCGATAAGAGCTCGAGCATCTGGTATTCCTTGCCGGTCAGATGCACGCGCTGGCCGTTGACCTCCACGGTCTTGGTGTCGAGGTTGACGGTGAGGTCGCCGGTGGTGATGACCGACTGGGCGTGGCCCTTGGAACGACGCACGATGGCGTGGATGCGCGCGACCAGTTCGTCCTTGTGGAACGGCTTGGTCATGTAGTCGTCGGCACCGAAGCCGAGGCCGCGAACCTTGTCCTCGATGCCGGCGAGGCCGGAGAGGATGAGGATCGGGGTCTTTACCTTCGCCAGGCGCAACGTGCGCAGCACCTCGTAGCCCGACATGTCGGGCAGGTTCAGATCCAGGAGAATGATGTCGTAGTCGTAGAGCTTGCCGAGGTCGACACCTTCCTCACCGAGGTCGGTCGTATAGACGTTGAAATTCTCGGACTTGAGCATCAGTTCGATGCTCTGCGCAGTGGCGCTGTCGTCCTCGATTAATAGAACACGCATGCCAATCCCCCTGGCCTTTCCGGGCTTGGCGCACCGGCCCCAACGCCGCCGGCACGAAGGAACGGTTAACCCCGATTCGAAACGCTACCAACCAATGGTTAACAAACTCTGTTTTGCCGGCACAAGCTGTTTAATCGTTGAATCGCAACAAGTTGCGCCGGACGTCGAGCTGGTAGCGAGTTCCATTTCTTCACACTTCGTTAACCACGTTGAACAAACGCGCCTAAGTGATTCAGAAGACTCACGGTTCACCGACAAAATCCGATGGGTTCGGTTTACCGCGAATTAAACCATCGTCAGCCATGATTAACGCGAGAAGTAAACGAACGGTTAGCGACCGGTGCCGCGGCTTGGGCGCCTCAGCGAATCCGCTCGTGGCAGGCATCGAAAACCGGCGCCTCTCGTGAAGCCCGAAGGAGTGCTCTGGAAATGAAGTCGCGCGACAGTCTGATCCGTCTCAAGCGGTTCCATGCCGACGAAAAGAAGCGGCAGGTGGCACAGATCGAGACAATGATCGCCGAGTTCGAGCGGATGGCGAAGGACCTCGACGACCAGATTCTCGCCGAGCAGGAGCGCTCGGGCATCCACGATGTCGGGCACTTCGCCTATCCGACCTTCGCCAAGGCGGCGATGCAGCGGCGCGATAATCTCAAGACCTCGGCCGAGGATCTCAGGGCGCAGCTTGCCGCCGCGGTGGCCGAGCGCGACGAGGCAGTGGCCGAGCTGGAGAAGGCGGAAGCGATCGCCGAGCGCGACGGCATGGTCGAGAAGAGCACCGCTCACGCCGGCCAGCACCGCGGCCTCGCAGTGGCCCGCTAGAGACGGGCGCAAGCCGACTTCAATCCTCCTTCCGTTCACCCGGATCGATCAGCGCAACGTGCCGCGCCGCGTGCCGCGGCAGGTGGCCGGTCAGGCGCGGGTCGTCGCTGACCTCGATGGCGAACTTGAAGGCGCGAAAGCCGTGGCCGAGATAGAAGCGCACCGCGGCCGGGTGGTCGAAGCTGCAGGTATGCAGCCATACGCGCTCGATGCCCGGCCGCACGGTTTGGGCCAGTGCCGCGCTTATCAGCGCCCGGGCGGCGCCGGTGCCGGTCGCCTCCGGCACGACCCCGAACATGACGACCTCGACTTCGCCGGGGATGGCGAAGCTCAGTTCGGCCAGTCCGGTGGCGCGCCCGTCCTGTTCGAGGGCGAGCACGACGGTGGCCGGGTCGTTGAGGATGGCGGCGAGCTTGTCGTCGGGCATCACCGCCATGGAGAACCACAGCCAGTTCTCGCCGATGCGGCGATAGAGGTCGCGATACCAGGCGAGGCCCGGCTTCTCGACGTGGCGGATGGCAAAGCCGGGCAGGGGGGCCGGCGCCGCGGCGGGCGGCCTGCGTTCGAGATAGGTGACGACATTGGCGATCTTGCCCGGCGGCAGATCGGTATAGCCGTCGAGCACCAGGGGTATCGTGCCTGCTTGATTTTCAGTCATTGTTCCAGTGCAGCCCGCGCGCGGACGATCTCTTCCGGCGCGATGCCGGCGTCCTCGGCATAGTCGACGAGCAGTGCCTCGTTGGCGAGAAAATAGTCGAGCAGACCGGCGAGGAAGCCGGGCTCGGCGACGGCGTTGCGCAGGCTTTCCGGGCGCAGGCCGGTGAGCCGCAGGAAGCGCGTTGCCGCCTCGGGTTGTGAGGCAAGGAAGGCGAGCGCGCCGATGGCCACCATTTCAGCCTTTTCGCGGCCGGAATCCGTTCGTTTTTTGAAGGCCATATTTGCGTTTCCGAAACAAATGGGTCTTAGATTTTTGAAGAGAGCCGGAATCGCTGCCCCTGTCACTTTTCACAGGGGGCATGCCGATCACAGGATCACCCCGATGGCGAAGACCGTGTTGGTCGTTGAGGACAACGAACTCAACATGAAGCTCTTTCACGACCTGCTTGAGGCGAACGGGTATGACATCGTGCAGACCCGCAACGGGCTCGAGGCGATTGACCTTGCGCGCGAGCATAGGCCCGATCTGATCCTCATGGACATCCAGCTGCCGGAGGTCTCCGGGCTGGAGGTGACCAAATGGATCAAGGAGGACGACGAGCTGCGGGCGATTCCGGTGATCGCGGTGACCGCCTTCGCCATGAAGGGTGACGAGGAGCGCATCCGTCAGGGCGGCTGCGAAGCGTATCTGTCCAAGCCGATCTCCGTCGCCAAGTTCATCGAGACCGTCAAATCCTATATCGGCGACGCGTGAAAAAAGGCCGCCCGAATGACCGCACGCGTCCTCGTCGTCGATGACATCGTTACCAACATCAAGCTGCTCGAGGCGCGGCTGGCGGCGGAATATTTCGAGGTCGTGACAGCTACCAACGGGCCGCAGGCGATCGCCATCTGCGAGCAGGGCCAGTGCGACATCATCCTGCTCGATGTCATGATGCCGGGAATGGACGGCCTCGAAGTCTGCCGGCGGTTGAAGACCAATCCGCGCACGGCACAGATCCCGGTCATCATCATCACCGCGCTCGACCAGCCGTCCGACCGCGTGGCCGGGCTCGAAGCCGGCGCCGACGATTTTCTCACCAAGCCGGTCAACGACATTGCGCTGATCACCCGGGTCAAGAGCCTGGTGCGGCTGAAGACGCTGACCGACGAGCTGATGATGCGGGCAGCCACGTCGAGCGAACTCGGCCTGGAGGACGTGCTCGATCCGACCAGCCTGGTGGAAGAGGGCGGCAAGGTTCTGCTGGTCGACGATTCGCCGGCAACCGTCGACCGCGTCAAGCAGGCGCTGGTGCCGCTGTGCCAGGTGGACCATGAGGACGACCCCCAGGAAGCGCTGTTTCGCGCCGCCGAAGGCGATTGCGACCTGGTCGTCATCAGCCTCAACCTGAAGCAGATCGACGGGCTCAGGCTGTGCTCGCATCTGCGCTCGCTCGACCGCACGCGCGCCCTGCCGATCCTCGTGGTCGTCGATCCGGAAGACAATGTCCGGCTGATGCGGGCGCTCGACCTCGGCGTCAACGACTATCTCGTCAGGCCGATCGACCGCAACGAGATGCAGGCGCGGGTGCGCACCCAGATCCGGCGCAAGCGTTTCTCCGATCGTTTGCGCGACAGCGTTCAGTCGACCATGGAGATGGCAGTCACCGACGGTCTCACCGGTCTGCACAACCGACGCTACCTCGAGCGTCATCTGGCGACGCTCGTCCAACAGGCGTCGGCGCGCGAGAGGCCGCTCTCGGTGCTCATCCTCGACATCGATCACTTCAAGAGCATCAACGACACTTACGGCCATGCCGCCGGCGACGAAGTGCTGCGCGAATTTTCGCGCCGCGTGCGCAAGGCCGTGCGCGGCATCGATCTCGCCTGCCGGCTTGGTGGCGAAGAGTTCGTGATTGCCATGCCCGACACCGACGCCGCGCTCGCACTGCTTGTCGGCGAGCGTCTGCGCCAGAAGATCGCCGGCGAGGCCTTTGCCACCGGAGAGGTCGGAGCCAGCATCGGCGTCACCGTCTCCATCGGCATCTGTTCGCTGTCGTCTCCCGACGACACGGCCGACGAACTGGTCAAGCGTGCCGATGCCGCGCTCTATCTCGCCAAGCGCCACGGACGCAATCGCGTGGTCGCCGCGGCCGCCTGACGCGCTATGGTTGAACGGAATTCTTAAGCCAAAGAATTAACGCTAATACTTTACTAAGAAATGCGTTTTGCGTAAAACTTTCAGTTGGCCGATTGGTCAAATGCGCGGTTGGCGGTATGTTGGTGTTGCCTGATCGCAGAGGCCGGCCGGGTGATCGTCTTGGGGCAGGGCGATATTTCGGCGCAGTCGGCTCTTCTGTGACAGCTTTGAGATTACCGAAACCCTGCGGAGTGCTCAGGTCCGCCGCATCTCCTGGGTCCGCGGGGTCGGCCGGTTCCAGAACGGATTGAGTGGCCTCCTCGTACAAACCCGTTCTGGACCGGCCACTCTTTCCTGGCCGGTCTTGATGCCGCCAGAATCGGAAAAAGCACCGCGAAAGCGGTGCTTTTTTCGTTCCAGGTCCGGCACTTGCAGTCTTGTCGCACGACGCCGCAGGGCGCTTCTACACTCCTGGGTTGCGACCGATTGCGGCGGCCCGCTACTTGATCTTGGTCTCGCGGAACTCGACGTGCTTGCGCACGACCGGGTCGTATTTCTTCATCACCATCTTGTCGGTCTTGGTGCGCGAGTTCTTCTTGGTGACGTAGAACGAGCCGGTGTCGGCCGAGCTGAGAAGCTTGATCTTGATGGTGGTGGCCTTGGCCATGACGCATTCCTCGGACGTTCAGGGATTGGCCGGCACAGTAGGTTTGGCGGCCAGAATGTCAAGCATTGGCTTGGTCAGGACGATGCGTCCGGCATGAAGCCTTCGGGCGGCGCGTCCGGGTTGGCGCGGCCGTCGAAGCCGTGCATGCGCAGCGCCCATTGCAGGCCGATCACCGCGCCCTTGACCGGCTGCATCAGCCCGAAGACCGCAATCACGGTGAGCGGCAGGTAGATGGCGAGATAGGTGGTGACCGAGAAATCGGTGAACATCTGCACGGTCAACATCAGCGGGACGAGGATGTGGCCGGTCAGAACCATGGTGATGTAGGGCGGAAAATCGTCGGCGCGCTGATGGCTGAGGTCTTCGCCGCACACCGAACAGGTCTCGACCGGCTTGAGGTAGGCGCGGAAAAGCTGGCCTTCGCCGCAATGCGGGCAGCGGCAGGCGAAGCCGCGCCTGACCGACTGCCAGCGCGAGCGCGGCTCTTCCGCCTCCGGTGTCGTGATCTCAACGGGCATGGTCGCCTCTGTCGCCGTTTCCTGAAGTAATTACAAAGTAGGCGGCCGGCCCGTCAGGATCAAGCGCCGGCGGCAGCGTGTCGCGGGGGTAGCCGGCGCGGAGCCACCGGGGCGCATCGTCGGTGCGCCGGCGGAAAAACGCCCGCGAAATGCGGGGCGAACGGCCGTTCCGGATTGCGCTCCGCCCGATCCGGGCTACGGAATCGTCGCCTAACGGTGGCGCGCCGGCTTCTTGCGGTTGTCCTTCGCCAATGCCGGGCGGCGCTTCTGGCGCCCGCGCCCGGCATTCGGTTCCGGCCGCTCCTTGCGCGGCAGCACACGGCCCTCGCTGAGCAATTCGAAGCGCAGCGCACCGGCCAGCGGCACCGCTTCCACCAGTTCGACCTCGACCGCGTCGCCCAGCCGGTGCATCTCGCCCGAGCGCGTGCCGATCACCGCGTGACGCGCCTCGTCGTAGTGGAAATAGTCCGAACCCAGCGAGCGCATGGGCACGAAACCGTCGGCGCCGGTGTCGTTCAACTTGACGAACAGGCCGGCGCGGGTGACGCCGGAAATGCGTCCGTTGAAGGTGGCGCCGACGCGGTCGGCAAGCCAGTGGGCGACCAGCCGGTCGATGGTGTCGCGCTCGGCCGCCATGGCGCGGCGCTCGGCGGCGGAAATCTTCGCCGCGATCTCAGGCAACTCACCCTCGATGCCGTCGGGCAGGCCGCCGGGGCCGAGCTTCAGCGAGCGCACCAGCGCGCGGTGGACGATGAGGTCGGCATAGCGGCGGATGGGCGAGGTGAAGTGGGCGTAGCGGCGCAGGTTGAGCCCGAAGTGCCCGATGTTCTCGGGGCTGTATTCGGCCTGGGCCTGGGTGCGCAGCACGACCTCGCTTAGCAGAGGCCCGTTCTCGGTCTCCTCGACCCGGTCGAGCAGCCGGTTGAACTGGGCGGGTCTCAGATTGCCACCCTTGGGCAGCGACAGCTCGATCGACTTGAGGAAGTCGCGCAGGCCCTCGAGCTTGGCCATCGAGGGCGAATCGTGGATGCGGTAGACCAGCGGCGACTTGCGCGCCTCCAGCGTCTCGGCCGCGGCCACGTTCGCCTGGATCATGAACTCCTCGATCAGGCGGTGGGCTTCCAGCCGCTCGGGCACGACGATGCGGTCGATCGACCCGTCGGGTGCGACCAGCACCTTGCGCTCGGGCAGGTCGAGCTCCAGCGGCTCGCGCTCGTCGCGTCCGCGCTTGAGGCTCTGATAGGCCGTCCACAGCGAAGCAAGGGCGGCGGCCAGCGGTTCCGGCATTTTGGCGCGGCCGTCGAAGGCCTCCTGGGCTTCGGCGTAGGAGAGCTTGGCGGCGGAACGCATCATCACCCGGTGGAAGCGGTGCGACAGCTTGCGGCCGTCGGCCGAGAAGACCATGCGCACGGCGAGCGCCGGCCGGTCTTCGGCCTCGCGCAGCGAGCACAGGTCGTTGGAGATGCGCTCGGGCAGCATGGGCACGACGCGGTCGGGGAAATAGACCGAGTTGGCGCGGGAGAGCGCCTCGCGGTCCATGGCGCTGCCGGGGCGCACATGCCAGGAGACGTCGGCGATGGCGACGGTGACGATGTGGCCGCCGGGATTCTTGGGATCTGCGTCCGCTTCGGCATGGACCGCGTCGTCGTGGTCCTTGGCGTCGGGCGGATCGATGGTGACCAGCGGCAGTTGGCGCCAGTCCTCGCGGTGATCCATGGTCGCCGGCGTGGCGGCATCGGCCTCGGCGAGGACCGCGTGCGAAAAGACATGCGGGATGCCGTGGGCGTGGATGGCGATCATGGAGACCGCCTTCTCGCTCTTCATCGAGCCGATGACCTCGGCGATGCGGGCGCGGGCCGGGCCGTAGCGGGACGAGCCGACCACGGTCACCGAAACCAGATCGCCTTCCTTCGCCTTGCCGGTCGGGTCGGCCTCGAGGATCATCACGCGCTGCTTGCGGTCGACGGGCTCGATCTGTCTGCCCTCGGGGAGGTCGCGCACGACGCCGAGCACTGCGACCTGCTTCTTCTCGAGAAGCTTGATGACGCGCGCTTCGAAGATGCTGCCGTCTTCGGCCGTCGGAGTCAGTCGGGCGAGCACGCGGTCGCCGATGCCCGGTGCCGGCCCGCGCCGGTCGCGCGTTGCCGCCAGGATGATGGTCGGCGGCGGGCCGCCATCGGCATCCGACCATTCGGCGGGCCGCGCCAGGAACTCGCCGTCGGCATCGCGGCCGGTCAGTTCCAGAACCGTCACCGAGGGCAGGTCGGCGGGGCGCTTCAGCCGTTTGTGGCGGCGCTCCACCAAACCTTCATTGGCCAGCTCCTTGAGCATGGCCTTCAGGGGAATGCGTGCCGCGCCGGTGATGCCGAAGGCGCGGGCGATCTCGCGTTTTCCCGCCTCGCCGGGATGGTCGGCGATGAAGGCGAGAAGCTGTTCGCGGGTAGGCAGGCCGGGCTTCTGCCGGCCGTTCTGTTTGTCTTTGCTCAATTTCGTGTCGTTTCTTCTTGCAGCCGCGCAGCCATGGCCGAGATGACGGCGGGCCAGTCTCCGGCCCGCTCCTGGCGGAACAACCGCATGGTCGGATACCAGGGGGAATCCGTGCGGTTGCGCAGCCATCGCCAATCGGCGTCGCGCTTCAGCCCGACCCAGACGGGACGGCCGAGCGCGCCGGCAAGATGCGCGATCATTGTGTCTGATGTGATGATGAGATCGAGATTTTCCATGGCGGCAGCGATTTCGGCGATGCCGTCGGGGTTGGATTCGATCTTCGTGCCGAGGCGCTCGATGGTGAGGTCCTGCGGCAGACCGGCAAGCGGTTCAAGGCCGTTGATGCCCTGCAGGCTGATGAGCCGCACGCCGGGCTTCTCGGCAAGGGCGGAGAACAGGGCGGGCGGAATCGAGCGCGTGTCGTCGCGCATCGGGCCCATGCTGCCCTGCCAGGCAAGGCCGATCCTGAAGCCGTCGCGGCCGAGTACTTCTGCCCAGGCGGCGACCTTTGCGGCATCCGCGCTGACATAGGGGATGCGCTGCGGGATGGTCTCCAGGCGCGTACCGAGCATCAAAGGCAGGCTCAACAGGTCGGTGCGCAGGTCGAACGTGCCCGGCGCACGCAGATCGTCGGTCCAGGTGATGTCGGCATCGACCGATCGGGCGAGCGCGATCAGGGACGGCTGGACGACTGCGGTCAGCGCGGCGCCGCGCTGGCCGAGCTGCGGCAGGAAGCGAAGGAATTGCAGCGTGTCGCCCAAACCCTGCTCGGAGATGACGATCAATCGCTTCCCCTTGAGGTCCTCGCCGGCCCAGCGCCTGACGTCCTGTCGCGGATTGGGCAGACGTGCCAGGCGATGTTCGTATTCGCGCCAGCCGACATCGAATTCGCCGAGGGTCAGGCAATAGCGCCCGAGAAGCTCGTGCATGTGATGATCGTGCGGGGCCAGCCGGATTCCCGCCTTGAGCGATTCGATCGCTTCGGCTTCGCGTCCCACCTGCCACAGGGCCTGCGCCCGGATGGTGAAAGCCGGAGCCGAGCGCGTGCCCGCATTGGCGAGAAGCGGATCGATGGCCCGGATGGTTTCCTCGTGGCGCCCGAGATCGAGCAGGCACGCCGCCTTGAAAAGGTGAAAGCCGGGGATGGCCGGCATCCGCTCGATCGCGGCCGTGCAGGCGCGCAAGGCATCTTCCTTGCGTCCGGCGGACAGCAGCGAGACGATTTCACGGCGCAGACCTTCCACCGACGGCGTTCGGGGCGACGGTGTCTGCGAGCCGTTGTTCGTGCGCTCCGTCGGTCCGCCCATGGGCCCCGCCGTCAGCCTTCCGTGGGTTCGGGTAGTCGTCGCTTCTGCCTCGGTGCGGCCTTTGCCGCCGCCTTCTTCTTGGCCGGTGCCTTCTTGGCGGCTGTCTTCTTCTTGGCGGCAGCCGGCTTCTTGCCGGCCTTGGCAGCAATGAGTTCGAGCGCCTGTTCGAGTGTCACCAGCTGCGGATCGACGTCCTTGGGCAGCGTCGCATTGACCTTGCCGTGATTGACATAGGGCCCGTAGCGGCCTTCGCGCACCGTCACGGCGCCGCCTTGCGGGTGGTCGCCGAGCGTCTTCAATGCCTTCGGCGCGGCGCGGCCGCCGTGGCGTCCGCCGCCGGCGAGCTTCTCGGCAATCAGCGTCACCGCGCGGTTGAGGCCGACGGAGAAGACCTCCTCGACCGAGTCGAGGTTTGCAAAGGTGCCGTCATGCTGAACGAAGGGGCCGTAGCGGCCGATGCCGGCGGTGATCGGCTTGCCGCTCTCGGGATGCAAGCCGACTTCACGCGGCAAGGCGAGCAGGGCCAGCGCCTGGTCGAGGTCGAGGGTTGCCGGGTTCCAGCCGCGCGGAATGCTCGAGCGCTTGGGCTTGACCTGCTTGTCGTCGCCCTGTTCGCCGAGCTGTACATACGGGCCGAAGCGACCTGAACGTAACGTCACGTCGAGGCCGGTCTCGGGGTCCTGGCCGAGCAGCCTGGTGCCGTCGCCGTTCTCGCTGCCATTGCCGTTTTCGTCGGTGGCGACGGCGAGCTGGCGGGTGTAGCGGCATTCGGGATAGTTCGAGCAGCCGACGAATGCGCCGAACTTGCCGACCTTGAGCGACAGCTTGCCGTTGCCGCATGACGGGCACTGGCGCGCATCGCCGCCGTCGGCGCGCGGCGGAAAGACGTGCGGGCCCAAGAGCTCGTTCAGATGGTCGAGCACTTCGGAGACGCGCAGGTCCTTGGTCTGGTCGACGTCGCTGGAGAACTGCCGCCAGAATTCGCGCAGCACCTCTTTCCACAGCAGGTCGCCGTTGGAGATCTGGTCGAGCTTCTCTTCGAGATCGGCGGTGAAGTCGTATTCGACGTAGCGCTTGAAGAAGCTTTCGAGGAAGGCGGTGACCAGACGACCCTTGTCCTCGGGAATGAGCTGCTTCTTCTCCATCCGCACATAGTCGCGGTCGCGCAGCACGGCGAGCGTGGCGGCATAGGTGGAGGGGCGGCCGATGCCGAGCTCCTCCATCTTCTTGATCAGCGTCGCTTCGGTGTAGCGCGGCGGCGGCTCGGTGAAGTGCTGGGCGGTCTCGATGCCGTGCTCGGTCAGCCGGTCGCCTTGCGACATGGGCGGCAGGCGGCCGCCTTCGTCCTCATCGTCGCCGTTGTCGCGACCTTCCTGATAGAGGGTGAGGAAGCCGTCGAAGCGCACCACCTGGCCGGTGGCGCGCAGGTTGACCGGGCTGCCGTCGCTGCCGGCGGCGATCTCGACCGTGGTGCGTTCGAGCTCCGCCGCCTGCATCTGGCTGGCGGTCATGCGCTTCCAGATCAGCTCGTAGAGCCGCGCCTGTTCGGCCTCGTGGCCGTGCACCTGGTCCGGCGTGCGGCCGAGATCGGTGGGGCGAATGGCCTCATGCGCCTCCTGCGCGTTCTTCGCCTTGGTCTGGTAGAAGCGCGGCTTCTCCGGCAGGTAGCGATCGCCGAAGCGCTTGGCGATGACGGCGCGGGCGGCACTGACCGCTTCCGGCGCGCTCTGCACGCCGTCGGTGCGCATATAGGTGATGAGCCCGTCCTCATAGAGGCGCTGGGCGACCTGCATGGTGCGCGAGGCCGAGAAGCCGAGCTTGCGCGAGGCTTCCTGCTGCAGGGTCGAGGTGGTGAAGGGCGGCGGCGGATTGCGCCGGACCGGCTTGGCCTCGACCGAATCGACGCGGTAGGCGCCGGATTTCAGCGCCGCTTCGATGCGCTTCGCTTCGGATTCGTCGGGGATGTCGAGGCGGCCGAGCTTGGCTCCGTCGGCACCGACGACGCGGGCGACGAAGCGGCCGCCGTTCGGCGGCTCCAGGGTCACGGCGACCGACCAGTATTCCCGCGGCCTGAAGATCTCGATCTCGTTTTCGCGGTCGCAGACCAGCCTGAGCGCCACCGACTGAACGCGGCCGGCGGAGCGGGCGCCGGGGAGCTTGCGCCACAATACCGGCGAGAGGGTGAAGCCGACCAGATAGTCGAGCGCGCGGCGGGCCAGGTAGGCGTCGACCAGCGCGGCGTCGATCGCCCGCGGGTGCTTCATGGCATCGAGGATGGCGTCGCGCGTGATGGCGTTGAAGACGACGCGTTCGACCGGCTTGCCGGCAAGCGCCTTGCGGCTCTTGAGCACCTCGAGCACGTGCCAGGAGATCGCCTCGCCCTCGCGGTCGGGGTCGGTGGCGAGAATCAGCCGGTCGGCTTGCTTGATCGCCGAGACGATGTCGGAGAGGCGCTTCTGCGACTTTCCGTCCACCTCCCACAGCATGGAGAAGTCCTGCTCGGGATCGACAGAGCCGTTCTTGGAGGGCAGGTCGCGGACGTGGCCATAGGAGGCAAGAACCTGGTAACCCGATCCCAGGTACTTGTTGATGGTTTTCGCCTTGGCGGGGGATTCGACGATGACGAGGTTCATTGATGCCGCGGGCTGCGGGGCCTGAGCCAAAGCTCTAACCCTTTGAAAAGAAATACCTTCAGGGGGCGCGCCGAAAGTTCCCGGCGTCACGGCCCCCGGCCGGCTCGGGCTGGGACATTCCAGAAATGGTCTGGCCTGTCAATCGAACTCAAGCCCGGCAAGGGCACGCCCGGTTGCAAATCGGCCTGAGCCGCTGGCGGCACACATGGGATGCCGACACTGTCGGCGCAATGCTTCCGGCGGATTCGATGCGTAAGAATGCCAGCTTGTAAATGATTACGCCTTCTGGTTAATATAGTTGTATTCTTGCAACTATAAGTTGTATTCGGCCAAAGGCCGAGTTCGCCTGAAGTGTTCATGGGGCCCGCATGACATTGAGCAATCCGCCGCAATCAGGCGGCGACGATACGGCGCAGTACATCTCCTTGATAGCGCGTGAGCTACGCACCCTGGCCGCCAAGGCGAATTTGGGTTTCCTGGCTTACCTGCTTGCCATGGTGGAAGACGAGGCGGCGGCAAGCGTGCAGAAGCAGACCGAACGGCGTGAAGGCGCCTGAGCCTTCGCCGGACCGTTCGGCATCGGACAATGCTAGCCGGCGGTGAGCTGGACGCGGCCGCCGGCGACGCGCTCGATGTGGCCGGCGAGATCGAGTTCGAGAAGCACCAGATGGACCACCGCCGGCGGCAGGCCGGTGAAGCGGATGATCTCGTCGATCGCCACCGGTGCCTGGCCGAGGGCGGCGGCGATGCGCTCGCGCTCACTCGTCCCCGCATCGACCGGCGGCAATATGGCCTCGCCTTCGGCGATGAGCGGACGGGTTTCGGTCTCGCGCGCCAGCATCGGTGTGATCTCGGTAGTGATGTCGGCGGCCGAGGTGACCAGAGTGGCGCCCTCCTTGATGAGGGCGTTGGTGCCGCCGGAGCGCGGGTCGAGGGGCGAGCCGGGCACGGCGAAGACCAGGCGCCCCTGGTCGGCAGCCCGGCGGGCGGTGATCAGCGAGCCCGACCGGCTGGCCGCTTCGACCACCACGACCGCCAGCGACAGACCGGAGATGATGCGGTTGCGGCGTGGAAAGTCGCGCGCCCGTGGCTCCCAGCCCATGGGCATTTCGCTCAGATGGGCGCCGCCCGAAGCGATGATGCGGTCCGCAAGGGCGACATTCTCCGGCGGATAGAGGCGGTCGAGTCCGCCGGCGAAGACGGCGACGGTGCCCGAGGTGAGGGCCGCTTCATGCGCCGCTGCGTCGATGCCGCGGGCGAGACCCGAGGCGATTGTGAAGCCGGCCTCGCCGACGCCACGGGCGATCTGCATGGCGATCTTGCGCCCGGCGATGGAGGCGTTGCGTGAGCCGACGATGGCCACCGTCGGCCGCGCGAGACAGTCGGTCGAGCCACGCACGGCGATCAGCGGCGGGGCACTTTCGATATCGCGCAGTGCCGGCGGATAGTCGGCCTCGCCGAGCGCGATGAGCCGGGCACCGGCGGCTTCGATCGTCGCCAGTTCGCGTTCGGCCTCCGCCTGGTCGACGATGCGAATGCGCCGGCCGCCACGCTCGGCCAGCTTGGGGGCGGCGGCGATCGCCGCCGCGGCCCCGCCGAAGTGGTTGATCAGTTCGCGGAAGGTGACCGGGCCGATGTTCTCGCTGCGGATCAGGCGCAGCCACGCCAGCCGCTGCTCACGGGTGAGGCCCGGTGCGCTCGCCGTGTCGGTCATCTCTTCTCGCCGATGCGGCTCTCGCTGCCGGCCACCAAGCGGCGGATATTCGGCGCGTGGCGTATCCACAAGATGATGGTGAGCAGGACGAAAAGAAGGGCCATGGCATGCCGCCCGGTGGCGAACAGCGCAATGGGTGTCAGCAGGCTGGCGGTGAGAGCGGCAAGCGAGGAGAAGCGGAAGATCGCGGCAACAGCCAGCCACACGATCGCGAAGCCGATGGCGACCGGCCAGGCCAGCCCCAGGAGCACGCCGAGATAGGTGGCAACGCCCTTGCCGCCGCGAAAGCCGAGCCACACCGGAAAGATATGTCCGACAAACGCGCCGAAGCCGGCGACCAGGGCAGGCATGGGTGCGCCTTGGGGCGCAAGCCACGCACCGGCGATGAGCACGGCTGCCGTGCCTTTCAGGCCGTCGCCGAGAAGGGTCGCGGCGGCCAGCGCCTTGTTGCCGGTGCGCAGCACATTGGTGGCGCCGATATTGCCCGAGCCGATGGCGCGGACATCGCCGAGACCGGCGAGCCGGGTGAGGATCACGCCGAAGGGAATGGAGCCGAGGAGGTAGCCGAGGAGAAGCGCCACCAGTTCGTTTGCACCGACAGGAAATGGCATGGCACTTCACCCCCGTATTTTTGCCGGCAGACTATGCGCTGCCTCCCGACGCGGCAACCGGCAGGGCGCTGTGCCGGCGGGCCTCAACGCTAGAGTGGGGGCGTTGCGCCGGACGGCGCTGGGCAAGCGAGGATACATGCTTGCTGCCTGGATGGCCTTTGCCATTTCCTCGCTCTTCTTCCTGTTCGCGTTCGTCGCCGGTTCGGCGGGCTGCAGATGCTCACCTTCGCCATGGCCAAGGAGGGCCAGTCGAACGCGGTGGTCGGAACGGCCGTGGCCTTCGTCAACATGATCAGCATTGTCGGCGTGCTGATCTTCCAGCCACTGGTCGGGCTCATTGCCGATCTCAACGGCGGCGACTTCCATGCGGCGCCCGGCGTGCGCATTCCCCGCCCTGCCGGCACGGCTGCGGCGTAAGGGGCTTCAGGCAGGCGCGTATTCGCAGACGGTGCAGTCGCGTAGTCCCGCAAGCGTGGCGCGCGGCTGCGTGCTAGGTTAGTCAACAGGGCGAATCGCCGCCGGGGCCTTGCGGCGATTGGAGGGACACTTGGCTGCGTCAGCCGATACACACGAAATCATCAACCAGTCGCCACCGCTAACCGGCTTGAACCTGTTTGCCAGCGACCCGGGTCTGAGCGCTCTGGTCGAGGGCCTGCCGATGGCGGTCGTCGACGAACTGACCCTGTTCGGGGCGCAGTGGGGCACAGCGGAAACCTTCGAACTTGGCCGCATTGCCAACGCTTTCCCGCCGATTCTGAAGAACTCACGACGCCACCGGGGTGCGGATCGACACGGTCGAGTTCCACCCGGCCTGGCACGCCCTCATGCGCCGCAGCGTCGCGGCCGGCCTGTCCTGCTCGGTGTGGGACGCCGACGGCCAGGAAGCCAGCGTGCGTGCCGTCGCCCGCGCGGCGCGCATCTACATGGCGACCCAGGTCGAGGCCGGCCACATCAATCCGATGAGCATGACCAACGGCGCGGTCGCGGCGCTCGCCCATAACGGATCGCTCACCGATCGCTGGCTGCCGCTCATCCGCAGCCGCAAATACAATTCCTCGGTGCGGCCGGTGACCGAGAAGGCCGGCGTCACCATCGGCATGGGGCTGACCGAGAAGCAGGGCGGCAGCGATCTCAACGCCAACAACACCCAGGCGATCGAAGCCGGCGACCGCATGTGGCGGCTGACCGGGCACAAGTGGTTCCTGTCGGCGCCGACCAGCGATGCCTTCCTGGTGCTCGCCCAGACGATCGACGGCCTGTCGTGCTTCTTCGTGCCGCGCCTGCTGCCCGACGGCCGCAAGAACGGCATGCGCCTGATGCGCCTCAAGGACAAGCTCGGCAACCGCTCCAATGCCAGTGCCGAGGCCGAGTTCGACGAGGCGGTGGCGTGGCTGATCGGCGAGCCGGGGCAGGGAGTGCAGACCCTCAACGATACGATGACGCTGACCCGCCTCGACAGCGCCGTGGCATCGGCGGGCCTGATGCGGCTGGCGCTTGCCGAAGCGACGCACCATGCCCGCCATCGCCGCGCCTTCGGCCAGCTGCTCATCGACCATGCGCTGATGTCGCGGGTGCTTGCCGACATGGCGCTGGATGCGGTCGCGGCGGCGGCGCTCGCCTTCCGGCTGGCCGAATCCTACGACCGCGCCGACGACGATCCGACCGAGGCCGCCTTTGCCCGCCTGATGACCCCGGCGGTCAAATACTGGGTCACCAAGATCGCGCCGACGGTCATTGCCGAGGCGATGGAGTGCGTCGGCGGCAATGGTTATGTCGAGGAGAGCCGGCTGCCGCGGCTCTATCGCGAGGCGCCGGTCAATGCCATCTGGGAGGGCACCGGCAATGTGCTCTGCCTCGATGTGATGCGGGTCCTGCGCAAATCGTCGGAGCCGCTAGAGGCGGTGCTCAGCACCATCGAGGATGCGCTCGGCAACACGGCGAAATCGACGCTGAACGTGCTGCGCGCGGCGACCGCGGTGGCGCTCGCAGACGAAGGCGCGGCCCGTATCCTCACCGAGCAGCTCGCCATGACGGTGGCGGCCGCGGCGCTCAGGCGCCGCTTCCCTGCGGTCATCGCCGATGCCTTCCTCGAGACCCGCCTCGGCAAGCCGTGGCGCACGACCTACGGCATGCTCAATTCGCGCTTCGACGCCCGCGCCTTCGTCAATTATCTCTGCCCGGAGGAGTGACGGCGCTCCATTCTCCCACCGCTCGCCCGACCGGGGATAACAAAGAACTTGTCCCCGGCCATGTGACCCCATGAGATGATGCGCTTGTCCGCTCCCGAAGAGGGGTCCCGTGTCGACCGGAACTTCATGGGGGGAGCGGAGCGGTGCCCCCGCTCGGGAGAGGCTTCCGACCTTTCCCCCGCGGGGCGTTCCCGGCGGGATCGTCGGTCTTGCGACCGGCTGGCCTTAAGGGCCTGAGCCCCATCTACCTTCGGGGTAAAGAGCCTGCCGGGAGACGGGATAAAATCGCCGCGGCGGGCGCTCGGGCGAGCGCCCCAGTTTTCGCGGAATACCGCACGGCATTCGCCGGGCGCCCGCCACCCCCTTATGCCTTCGGGCAGAGGGAGACGTTCTTTGAAAGGTTCATAGCTCGGTGCGGATCGCACGCGAGAACGGGAGACCTATGAGTTGCATGGTCCCGGATCAGCAGTGCACCATTTCGCATGCCTGCGCCCGGGAATCGACAACCCTTTCGGCCCTGCCAATCAGGCACCTGGTAGCGCGATGCTTGACAATAATGGCGCTGTGCGGCGCTCGGCTGGCATGTCCGCCCGGAGGCCGGGGCGCCACGGAGCACGAACCGGCTCAGCGGTCGACCGTCACCATGCGCTCCTTGCTGTAGCGCGGCCCCGAGACCTTGTCGGGAGCCAAGGCGGCGTCGAGGGCCGCCATCTCGGCCGCGTCGAGCGCGATCTCCGTGGCGGCGACGTTCTCTTCCAGATATTTGCGCCGCTTGGTGCCGGGGATCGGAACGATGTCCTCGCCCTTGTGCAGCAGCCAGGCGAGCGCGATCTGTCCCGGCTTCACGCCCTTGGCTGCCGCGATCTCGTGGACCTTGCCGGCCGCCGCGACATTGGCGTCGTAGTTGGCGCCCTGATAGCGCGGGTCGCGGTGGCGGAAGTCGTCCGGCGGATACTCCTCGGCGCGCTTGACCGCGCCGGTCAGGAAGCCGCGGCCGAGCGGCGAGAAGGGGACAAGGCCGATGCCCAGCTCGCGCAGCACCGGGATGATCTCCGGCTCCAGGTTGCGCTCCCACAGCGAATATTCGCTCTGCACCGCCGAGACCGGATGGACGGCGTGGGCGCGGCGGATATTGGCGACGCCGACCTCCGACAGGCCGAAATAGCGCGCCTTGCCCTCGGCGACGAGATCCGCGACGGTGCCGGCGACGTCCTCCATCGGCACCTCGCGGTCGACGCGGTGCTGGTAGAGGAGATCGACGTGGTCGGTCTTCAGCCGCTTGAGCGAACCCTCCACCGCCGCGCGGATGTGCTCGGGGCGACTGTCGGTGCCGGGCACCTGCTTGCCGTTGTCGAAGCGGAAGCCGAACTTGGTGGCGATGGTCACCTCGTCGCGGCGGCCGGCAAGCGCACGGCCGAGCAGCTCCTCGTTCTTGAACGGCCCGTAGACCTCGGCGGTGTCGAGGAAGGTGCAGCCGAGTTCGATGGCGCGATGCAGCGTGGCGATCGATTCCGCTTCGTCCGCCGGACCGTAGGCCTGGCTCATGCCCATGCAGCCGAGTCCGATGGTCGAGACCACGAGGCCGTGGCTGCCGAGTTTGCGCGTCTTCATAGTCATGGCCGCTGTCCTTCCTTTCTTCTTCTGTCATCCTTCGGCCCGGCGAAGCCGGGACCGGAGGATCGTTTTCCGCCGGTACTGCATATCCGACGAAACGCCGAACTTGCCGAAAGCGATCCCCCGATCAAGTCGGGGGATGACGGGGGTGGGGGTGGATGTACTCCCTCAGCGTGCCATCCGGTCGAGCGCGCCTTGCAGGATGTAGGCCGCCGCCATCTTGTCGACCACCTCGCCGCGGCGCTTGCGGCTGGCATCGGCGTCGATCAGCGTGCGGGTGACGGCGGCGGTCGACAGCCGCTCGTCCCAGAAGAGGATGGGCAGCGCGGTCAGCTGCGAGAGGTTGCGGGCGAAGGCGCGGGTCGCCTGGGCGCGCGGGCCCTCGGAACCGTCCATGTTGAGCGGCAGGCCGAGCACCAGCCCGGCGACGGCGTGCTCCGCTGCGGCTTCCAGCAATTTTGCGGCGTCCGCCCGGAACTTGCTGCGTCGAATGGTGAAAAGCGGCGTTGCGATCCGCCGGCGCGTGTCGGAGAGCGCCAGGCCGATCGTCTTGGTGCCGAGGTCGAGGCCGATGAGCGCGCCTGCCGGCGGCAGGGCGGCCGCGAAGGCGGCGAGGTCGGTCCCGCTGTCGATGGCGCTCATTGTGCCTCTTCGGGGTTTGCTTTGGCCGTCACGCGCGCCAGATTGGCCGGTGGGGCTGACAAGTTCAAGAAGAAACAGGGGACACGACCCATGAAACTGACCTGGTTCGGCCATTCGGCTTTCCGCGTGGACTATGCCGATGCCGCGGTGATGATCGATCCGTTCATTCGCAATCCGACATTCAAGGGCGATCCGCAGGCGGCCTGGGCCGGCGCCACCCATGTCGTGCTCTCGCACGGTCACAACGACCACATCGGCTCGACCATCGAGATCTGCAAGGAAACCGGGGCGCTGCTCGTCGCCAATCCGGAAGTCTGCGATTTCCTCCAGGCGAAGGGCGTCGAAAACGCGACGCCGATCAATCACGGCGGCGAACTTGCCTTCGGCGGTTTCTCGGTCGCCTATGTGCCGGCCTGGCATTCCTCATCGGACGATGCGCCCGGCGGCACGGGGCGTTATCTCGGCAATCCCGGCGGCATCGTGCTGATGGCACCCGGCGAGAAGACGCTGCTCCATATGGGCGACACCGGCATCTTCTCCGACATGGCGCTGATCGACGAGATCTACAGCCCGAAGATCGGCATCGTGCCGATCGGCGACCGCTTCACCATGGGGGCGAAGCTGGCGGCGATGGCCTGCAAGCGCTTCTTCAAGTTCGAGACGGCGATCCCCTGCCACTATGCCACGTTCGGCCTTCTCGACCCGACGGCCGACAAGTTCATCGCGGAGATGGCGGGCGCCAAGACGAAAGTGCTGGTGCCGGAGCGGGGGAAGGCGGTGGAGATGTGAAGGCGGTGAATGGTGAATGGCGAATGGCGAATGGAGGCAGATCCTCTCACCATTCGCTATTCACTATTCACTATTTTCAGCCGCGATACTGCTGGATGCGGGTGGTGCGCAGGCCGGCCAGCCCATGCTCCTCGATCGACTGCTGCCAGGAGAGGAACTCCTCGACCGTCAGCGTATAGCGGGCGCAAGCCTCCTCAAGGCTGAGCAGGCCGCCGCGGACGGCGGCGACAACCTCCGCCTTGCGGCGGATCACCCAGCGCTTGGTGTTGCGCGGCGGCAAATCCGCGATGGTCAACGGACTCCCGTCGGGCCCGATGACATATTTCACGCGCGGACGCATCTGTTCGGTCATTTTACGCTCTACTCGACCTGACCAATTGCCCGGTAAGCCTAGCCGGCTGGCCTTAAAATTCGCCTAAACGGAGGGCAACAAATCGGTAAGACTTTTCATAGCGTTTGCCGCGAAATGCCGGGCCCGCGGAGCAAATCCGGCCTTGAAGCCGGGCCGATCACCACTATAGTCACCCCGGCCAGAGCGGACCTCCTTGACCGGTCCGGTTCTTCTGGCGAGAGCGCCCGGCGGCCGCCTTGTAGCCGCCCGCCAACAAAGGTCGACCGATAGCAGCGGCGATGTCTGTAGATTTTGATCTTCCGGGCCGGCCGGAGCGGACGCGCGTTGTCGTCGCCATGTCGGGCGGCGTCGACTCCTCCGTCGTGGCGGGCCTGTTCAAGCGTGCCGGCTACGACGTGGTCGGCGTCACGCTGCAGCTCTACGACCACGGCGAGGCGACCCACCGCAAGGGGGCCTGCTGCGCCGGCCAGGATATCCATGACGCGCGCCGGGTGGCCGAGGCGCTGGGCATCCCGCATTACGTTCTCGATTACGAGCAGCGCTTCAAGGACACCGTCATCGACGGCTTCGCTTCGAGCTACATCGCCGGCGAGACGCCGGTGCCGTGCGTCGCCTGCAACCAGATCGTCAAGTTCCACGATCTGCTCGATACCGCCCGCCAGCTCGGCGCGGCGGCGCTGGCGACCGGGCACTACGTCACCAGCCGCCGGCGCGGCAATTCCCACGCGCTCTATCGGCCGGCCGATCTCGACCGCGACCAGAGCTACTTCCTGTTCGCCACCACGCGCGAGCAGCTCGACTATCTGCGCTTTCCGCTCGGCACCATGACCAAGGCCGAGACCCGGGCAGCGGCGCGCGAACTGGGTCTGGCGATCGCCGACAAGCACGACAGCCAGGACATCTGCTTCGTGCCGCAGGGCCACTACGCCGAGGTGATCGAGCGGCTGAAGCCGGGCGCCGGCGAGGCGGGCGACATCGTCCATATTGATGGGCGCGTGCTCGGCCGTCATCAGGGCATCATCCACTACACGGTCGGCCAGCGCCGCGGTATCGGCGTGGCGATCGGCGAACCGCTCTATGTGATCCACCTCGATCCCGTCGGGCGGCGGGTCATCGTCGGGCCGCGCGAGGCGCTGGCGACGCGACGGCTGCACCTGCGCGAGGTCAACTGGCTGGGCGACATGCCGCTTGCCGATATCCCCGCGGATGGGCTCGTGCTGATGGCGCGCGTACGCTCGACCCGGCCGCCCATGCCGGCGCGCCTGTTCCATGTCGACGGTCGCATCCTTGTCGACCTCACCGATGGCGAAACCGGTGTCGCCGCCGGCCAGGCTTGCGTCTTCTACGAGGACGACGGCCCGGGCTCGCGCGTGCTCGGCGGCGGCTGGATCGAACGGACCGAGCGTACCGGCGTGGCCGAGCAGGCGCTGCGCCGTCTGGTTGCCGGGCCGGCGCCCGCCGCCGTCGTCTGAGGGCCGCCGGGTGAGCTCCAACCTCGACGACGCCCACATCGTCGCCGCCTATGCCCGCTGGGCGCCGGTCTATGACGCCATCTTCGGCGTCATCACCAATGCGGCGATCGGCAGGACCATGGCGGTGCTGAACGCGCTGCCGCCGGGGCGCATCCTCGAGATCGGCGTCGGCACCGGCCTGGCGCTGCCGCGCTACAAGCCGGAACACCGCATCACCGGCATCGACCTCAGCCCCGACATGCTGGCCCGCGCCCGCAACCGCGTGAAGACCGGCAAGCTCGCCAATGTCGAGAACCTGAGCGAGATGGACGCAACCAGGCTCGCCTTTCCCGACCAGAGTTTCGATGCCGCGGTCGCCATGTTCCTGATCACCGTCGTGCCGGACCCGATGGCCGTGCTCGCCGAGGCGGTGCGCGTGGTGAAGCCCGGCGGGCGCATCGTGCTTGCCAATCATTTCTCCGCCGAGAGCGGCCCGCGCGCCGCCTTCGAAAAGTGGCTGTCGCGCTTCTCCGCCTCGCTCGGCTGGAACCCGGAATTTCCCGTCGAGCGCGTGCTCGGCCAGAAGGGCATGAACGAGATCGAGCGCAAGAGCCTGCAGCCACTGGGCATCTACACGCTGCTTGTCTTCGAGCGGGTCTGACCGGCGAAACGCCGCCTGGTCATCTCCCCGCCATCCTCCGGCGAGCGACGCGAGACGGGAGGATCGCTCTCCGCGATTGACGATCTGCTCCAAGGGATGCCGGGTAGGCCGCGCTCGGTCCTGCAGTCAAGCCGGAGGAAGACGGCGGGGGAATATCGGCTGAGCTCCACCCCTAGGAATTTTCCTATCCTCCCCACCCCTGCCTCCTGTGTTATAGGGGCGCAGGCAAAACGAATGCAGGGCTTGCAGGCACATGGCGGAGGACCTTTTCATCGGCGTTGATGGCGGCGGCAGCCGCTGCCGTGCGCGGCTGCGCGATGCGTCCGGCCAGCTTCTCGGCGAAGGCGCAGGGGGAGCCGCCAATGCGCGCCTGCGCGAAACCGCCTTCAACGGCGTGATGACCGCCTGCCACCAGGCGCTCGAGGTCGCCGGTCTCGGCGAGGCGGATCTCGGCCGCATCCATGCAGGCCTCGGTCTTGCCGGCACCCAGCAGGATGCCGACCTCAGGGCGGTCTATGAGTGGCCGCATCCCTTCGCCAGCATGGTTGTCGACACCGACGCCTATGCCGCCTGGCTCGGCGCCTTCGGCGGACGGGATGGGGCGATCCTCATTCTGGGCACCGGCGCCGCCGGCGCCGGCATGGTCGCGGGGCAGCGCATAACGGTTGGTGGCTGGGGCGCTGAGATCGCCGACGACGGCAGCGGCATGGCGATCGGCCGCACGGCCCTGCGCCGCTCGATATGGGCGGCTGAGGGCATGGCGCCGATGACGCCGTTGGCCGAGGACATCCTGTCGGTCTTCGACCACGACCCGCAGAAGATGGTGATCTGGGCCGGTACCGCGACCCCCGGCGATTTCGGCAGCTTCGCGCCGCGGGTCTTCAGCCATGCCGACAATCGCGATGCGCTGGCGGTCCCCATCCTGCTCGAGGCGGCGGCCGACGCGGCGCGGATGATCAACCGCTTGCTCGACCTGGGGGCGCCGGCCGTCGCCATGATCGGCGGCATCTTCCCCCACCTTTACCCGTGGCTGCCGCCGGTTCTGCTGCCCTTCCTGGTGGAGCCGGAAGCCGACGCCGTCGACGGCGCCATCCTCATGGCCAGACGGGCACTTGAAGGCGTCGGCACCGGCCGGCCGTAGGCACCTGCGAATGCGGGCCCTCATCGTGAGGAGCCTGCCGAAGGCGGCCCGCGAAGGATGGGCCCTCATGGTCCGAGGCGCTGCTGGATCAAATCCGGGGTTGCGCCCCGCCATGAGCGAGGTGGTTCAGTTCGTCAGGTAGCCGAACTTCATCATCATGTCGCGGTGGCCGTCCTCGATGCGCTTCACCTGCTCGGGGGTAAGCTTTTCGCGCCATTCGCCGGCGCGGCCCTCACGGAAGAAGCGGTCGGCGCGCTCCGAACGCTCGCGGAAGTCGCCGGCGGCGATCTCGGCGTCGCGCAGCTCCTTGAACGAGGACAGTTCGATGGCTTCGGCGATCTGCTCTGGCGTCGGCTTCTGGCGGAGATGGGTGGCAACGCTGGTGAAGGTCGGCGTCGGGTCGGCGAGCATGTCCTCGTAGCGCACGACCAGCACCGCGTCGTGCGGCTTGTCCGTCCAGCTCAGCGCATTCTCGCTCCACGAGCCCCACACTTCGAAGGCGGCGTCCGGGCTGTTCTGGGTGCCGTAGGATGGCGTCGCCATGTCGGTGATGGCGGCGTCGATGGTCGAGCCGTTATGTGCCGCCAGCGAGATGGCGATATCGCGGGGGTCGCGCACGATGTAGATGGTGCCGCTGGAAACGGCGAGGTTGTGGGTGGGGATATTGCCGAGCTGGCCGAGGGCGGCGTGGGTCTTGACGAGGGAGACGCTGCCGGTGCGCTGGACGATGGCCGCATGCACCTGCGGGCGGATGATCGCCACCTCGTAGCGCGTCGCGGTCGCCAGCGGCTTGCCGATCATTTCCTCGAACAGGCCGACCAGCCGGGCCTCGTAGGTGCTCGCCTTGTCGAGTGCGTGCAGATCGTTCTCGGCGCGCGGCAGCCCGTTCATCAGGCGCATCAGGTGGTAGAGATAGACGCGCATCCAGGTATTGCCGGACTTCGGATAGGAGGCGATCCACACGATGCCCTTGGGATTGCGCGGGTCGGTGACGATCATCAGGCTTTCTCCGGGGCGTATTGCATGAGGTCGGGTGTCATGTAGCCGACACGTCCCATCTGGACGTGGTGGGCGCCGACCAGGCGGCGGATCTGGTCCTTGTCGAGAACCTCCTGCCAGCGTCCGGCGCGGCCTTCGCGGAAGAACGTCTGGCCGTCCCGGATGGTTTCGGGAAAGCCGGAGCGTTGCTCGGTTTCCTTCAGGTGCTGGAAGGAGGATGCGCGGATCGCGGCGGCAAGCTGTCCGTCGCTCGGCTGCTGCTGAAAGAACTCGGCCACCGCCCGAAACACCAGCTCGGGTGCCGACAGCATGTCCTCGTAGCGGACCGGCATGATCGTCGGGTTGGGCTGCCCGGTCCAACTGCCGACGTTCTGGCTCCATGAGCCCCAGAACTCGGGCGCTGCGGCATTGTCGCTGGAGACCGTGCAGTTCTCCAGGCACATGCGGTCAATC
>CAVUOD010000003.1:0-5160 GCA_963743015.1 uncultured Alphaproteobacteria bacterium | reverse complement strand
CGCCTGTCAGCCGGCTGTCAGCCGTCGGCCGGCGCGACCAAGCCGTGCGCGGCGCCGAGATAGGCCGCCGAGCGCATCTCGATCAGCCGCGAGACGGTGCGCCGGAAGGCGAAGGATTCCTCGCCGCTTGTCGCCGCATAGAGCGCCGCCGGTTCCGCCGCCGCCGAGGCGATCAGCTTGACCCGGTGGTCGTAGAGCGTGTCGATGAGCAGGATCAGCCGCCGGGCGACGTCGCGCCGCTCTCCGCCAATGACCGGAATGCCGTCGACCACCAGCGTGTGGAAGCTGAGCGCGATCCTCTGATAGTCGCCGGCGCCGAGCGGTTGTTCGCAGAGATCCGCAAAGGCGAAGCGGGCCACGCCGCGCGCGGCCTCAGGCACGACGATGCGCCGCCCCTTATAGGAGAGTGCCGCCGGCTCGCCCCGCTCCGTGCCGGTCAGTGCCTGCCACAGCCGGTCGAGCGCCGCGCTGGCGGCAGACCCGAGCGGCGTCACATAGACCGGCGTGCCGGCGAGCTTGCCGAGCCGGTAGTCGGTCGCCGCCTCGAGATGGACGATGTCGGCATGATGCTTGAGCACCGCGATGAAGGGTACGAACAGGCTGCGGTTCAGCCCGCCGCGGTAGAGCTCGTCGGGCGGCACGTTGGAGGTTGCGACCAGCACGATTCCGGCGGCGAACAGGCGCTCGAACAGGCGCGACAGGATCATCGCATCGGCGATGTCCTCGACCTGGAATTCGTCGAGGCAGATGAGCCGCACCTCATGGGCAATCATCGCGGCGACCGGGGCGATCGGATCGCCGTCGAGTGTCCGGCGGATGACGTGGATGCGGTCGTGAACCTCGCCCATGAACTGGTTGAAATGGACGCGGCGCTTCGGCACCGCGTCGGTCAGCGCGAAGAACTCGTCCATCAGCATGGTCTTGCCGCGGCCGACCGCGCCGTGGATGTAGAGCCCGCGCGGGGTGGACCGGTGGGCGCCAAGGAGCCGGCCGATGAGGCCGCCCCGGATCGCCGTCTTCTGTGCAACAAGCGCGCGGTTGAGGGCATCCAGCCGGCCGATAACGGCGGCCTGCGCCGGATCGTCGCTGATCGCCCCGGTCGCGACCAGCTGCCGATAGCGCTGGGTGAGCGAGGCCTCGCCCGGGCCCGTCTGGCGCGCCACGTCTGCCCCGCAGCGAACCGCGTCGTCAGCGATAGAAGGTGACCGCCGTGCCCTGGCCGTCGACCTGGCCGTCGAAGCGGTTCGTGCCCGACGACGCGAGATGAGCGACCGGCTTGCCGCCCTGTCCGGCAAGGATGACCTGCTTGCCTTGCAGGTTCCACGCCGAGATCGACTTGAGGACATCGTTGTTGCAGCCGCGCGTCGAGGCGCGGTAGCCGCCCGTCCAGCTGGTCAGCGTCATGAACAGCTGGCAGGAATCGCCGCCCGAGGTGATCGTCCAGCCGCCGAGGAGATCGGTGCGCCCGATCGTGCCGGAGCCGCTGCTGGCCGGCGCATTGCTGGCCACCTGCGGCTGGGCGAGCGGGGCGGTATCGGCATTGTCCGCGGCGCCCGGCGCCGTGCCGGCCTGCTGCTGGCCGCCAGCGACCGGCGGCAGATTGGAGGATTCGACCGGCGGCAGAGCGGCGGGGCTGACCGGCGTCGGCGCCGCGGCCCGTTGCCAGGGCAGACCGATGGCTCCGAACGAGCCGCACCCGGCGAGCGCAAAGGCCAGCGCCATCGGCACCACAATGCGCACCGACGCCCCGTAATTCAGTCCCATCGGCATATCCTCTTTACGCTTGCCGCGGCCGCGATTCGTTCTTCTAGGATGTGATTGTAGCGGCTTTCAGGCAACTATGGCTGACGCCATAATGCAAACGCCCCGAAAGGCCAAGCCTTCCGGGGCGAAATCTGTCCCGATGCGGGCCAGCCGGGCGGTCGTCTACTTGGACTCGACGTGCTGGGGCAGACCGAGTTCGCCGGCCTTGGCGCGCACTTCATGCTCCTCGCGGTGCAGGGTCTGGCTGATCATCTCGACCGCCACGCCGGCATTCCAGAGTTCCTTGAGCTTGTCGATCGCCGTAATCGACCACGACGCGCCAGTGATCTCGGAAACCTTGTCCATGATCTCACCTCCGTCTGCGATGGACGTTCTAGAAATATAGGTGATGTGAATCGGTCCGATAAGCACTAGGCAGGCTCAAATGATGGGCAAAACGAGCACTGCGGAACCCCAAACCGGCATGAGTTGCGCGACGCGGCCGGGTCCTGGCATGGAACAATCATGCGCATAGCGGTGACCGGCACACATGGTTGCGGCAAGACCACGCTGATCGATGATTTCGTCTCGACGCGTGACGATCACGAAAGCGTGCCCGAGCCCTATTGGCTGCTGACGCGGGACGGCATGCCGTTCGCGGACGGGCCGACGACCGCCGACCTCCAAGAACAGCTCGCACGTAGCTGCCAGCTGATCCTGGAAATAGCCGGTGGGGCCAATATGGTCTTCGACCGATGTCCGCTGGACTTTCTTGCCTATCTTGATGTGGTGAGCGCCGACGAAGGCTTCGAGTGGCTGCCGCACGGACGCCTGCTCCACCGGATCGGGCGAGCGCTGGCATCGCTCGATCTGGTGGTCTTCGTGCCTCTCGCGCAGCCCGACGACATCACGGTGCCGATCGAATACGCTGAACTGCGCACACGCGTGGACCGGCGGCTGAAGACCATGCTGAGACGGGACGATCTCGGTCTTTTGCAAGACGGCCCGCGCGTCGTCGAGATTTCAGGCCCACGCCATGAGCGCGTGGCGCGGATGGTCGCCATGTTCGGCGAAGCGTGAGGCCGCCGGAGACGGCCCGCTTCCGCGGTCGACTAGGTGGGTCCTGTGCTGTGCCTAGACCCGGCGCTCGACCATCATCTGCTTGATCTCGGCGATCGCCTTCGCCGGATTGAGGTTCTTGGGGCAGGTCTGGGCGCAGTTCATGATGGTGTGGCAGCGATAGAGGCGGAACGGATCCTCGAGATGGTCGAGCCGCTCGCCGGTCGCCTCGTCGCGGCTGTCGATCAGCCAGCGATAGGCCTGCAGCAGCACCGCCGGCCCAAGATAGCGCTCGCCGTTCCACCAGTAGGACGGACAGGAGGTCGAGCAGCAGGCACACAGGATGCACTCGTAGAGCCCGTCGAGCTTGGCGCGGTCCTCGTGGCTCTGGCGCCATTCCTTCTGCGGCTCGGGCGTCACCGTATGCAGCCACGGCTCCACCGAGCGGTGCTGGGCGTAGAAGGTCGAAAGGTCGGCGACCAGGTCCTTGACCACCGGCAGATGCGGCAGCGGATGGACCGAGACGGTGCCCCTGATCTCGTCCATCGCCTTGGTGCAGGCGAGCGTGTTCGAGCCGTCGATGTTCATGGCGCAGGAGCCGCACACGCCCTCGCGGCAGGAGCGGCGGAAGGTCAGCGTCGGGTCGACGTTTTCCTTGATCCAGATGAGGCCGTCCAGCACCATCGGCCCGCAGGCCTTGCGGTCGACATAGTAGGTATCGACGCGCGGATTGGCGCCGCCGTCCGGGTCCCAGCGATAGATTCGGTATTCGGCGAGGTCGCTCGCCCCTTCGGGCTTCGGCCACACCTTGCCCTTGCCGATTTTCGAATTCTTGGGAAGCGTCAGCTGGACCATTTCTCATCTCCGCATCAGGCTTCTATACCGAGCCGAGCGGAGAAGGCCAAGCCGCGCTTTAGCGCTTCTCGACGCGGATGACGAGCTTGAGGCCCGACCACACCTGGTCGATGGCCGCCACCTTGACGTCGACGAGGTCATGCTTCAGCGCCTCGGCGCGGATGACGTCCTCGGTCACGTCGGTCGGCACCCTGGAAGCCTTTTTCGGCCACGACACCCAGATCATGCCGTCCGGCTGGAGCGCGCGGCGCAGGCGCGGCAGGCCGGCGGTAAGCTCGTCGCGGCTGGTGGTGAATGCGTGGACGATGTCGAACCGAACCGGCCCCATCGGGCGCAACCAGTCCTGACGGCGGGCGATCTTGCCGAATTCGACGCTCCCCGGCAGATCGGCCAGCTCCTCGGGCAGCGCCACGAAGGCGATCGTTGCACCGGGGGCATAGCCAAGCTTTTCGGCAAGCGGCCGTCCGACATAGCCGGCGGATGAAGATGTTGCATACGCGATCGAAGTCATCTGCGGCCTATACGCGGTTCCTGCGGCGGCCAATGCTAAGCCACCCTTGGTAAACGAAACGATGACACCCGGAGAAAGCGCAGAATTCTGCGGATTTACACCTAGAGTGGCGGCGTTTCGGGCCTTGTTACTGCAGCAACAATAGGAGATTGCCCGCCGACAGTCATGCGGAAACACGACGATTGGCCCCTTTGACTAACGCGGCTGGTTAACCGGCGCCTTCCCGGCCCGAAGGCGGACGGTCGGCGCCGTTCACGCCGAGGGGTCGAGGATTCGCGGCCCTGGGCCCTCTCGCGCCAGGACGTCGTCGGGATTGCGCAGCGGGCAATCGGCGAGCGACAGGCAGCCGCAGCCGATGCAGGAGCCGAGCTGATCGCGCAGCCGCGTCAGCCGGTCGATGCGTTCGTCGAGATCGCGCTTCCAGCGCGCCGAAAGCCGCGCCCAGTCCCTGGCGCTTGGCACCGCCCCGTCTGGCAGTGTCGCCAAGGCCTCGCCGATCTCCTTCAACGGAATGCCGGCGCGCTGGGCGACCTTGATGATGGCAATGCGGCGCAAGGTCCCGCGTGGATAGCGGCGATGATTGGCCGCTGTCCGCCAGCCGGCAATCAAGCCCTCGGCCTCGTAGAAATGGATGGCCGAGACGGCGACGCCGCTCCGCCGCGCCACTTCGCCGACGCTCAGATCCAGCGCAGGACGCGACGCGCGGGAATGGGACATATCCGGCCTCTTGACCTCAACTTTACTTGAGGTTCTATCCCATCCGTCGTCACGGCGCAAAGGCACCGTGCGAACACGCGAAAAAGAGGACCAGATGGCCGAGACCGACGCGACGACCAACGACCAGCCCTTCTACCGGATCGACCGCTTCGTCGTTCCCGATGCCGCCCGCGCCGAATTCATCGGCCGCGTACGCATGACCCATGCCGTGCTGCGCCAGCAGGCGGGCTTCGTCCGCGACGCCCTGCTCGAGCATCCCGGCGAGGCGCCCGGTG
>CAVUOD010000002.1:0-13456 GCA_963743015.1 uncultured Alphaproteobacteria bacterium | reverse complement strand
GGAAAGAAAGTCTGCTGATTCTGCGAACCAGTGTCCACGAGCGCCGTGGCAAGAATGGTGAGCGAACCGCCGTTTTCAATTTTGCGGGCGGAAGCAAACATTTTGCGCGGGATTTCCAACGCGCGCGCGTCCACGCCGCCGGTCATCGGACGGCCGCTGCCGCCATGCACACTGTTGTAGGCGCGGGCAACCCGGGTGAGCGAATCGAGCAACACAAAGGCGTCCTTGCCGGATTCCACCATGCGCCGGCAGCGTTTGATCATGAAACGCGACAAACGCACATGCGTTTCCAAATCCTGGTCGTTTGACGACGCAACGACTTCCGCCTTAACCGAACGTTGAAAATCGGTGACTTCTTCCGGGCGTTGTCGAAGCAGGCGGTGTCCGACTGGCCCTCGTAGGAAACCGGGAACAGCTTGGAGATGTCGTTGCCGAACAGCCGCGAAGAGGCGGTTGCCTGGCGCGCCGCCATCCAGTTGACGTTGCCGCGGACGGTGTTGATCTCGCCGTTGTGGCAGACGAAGCGATAGGGATGCGCCAGCCGCCAGGACGGAAAGGTGTTGGTCGAGAAGCGCTGGTGGACGAGCGCCAGGGCCGACTCGAAATCGGGCTCGTGCAGGTCGCGATAATAGGCTGCCGAGCTGGTAGGCGAGGAACATGCCCTTGTAGACCAGCGTCCGGCACGACATCGAGACGATGTAGAAATCGTTCTTGAGGCCGGCATAGACGGCGTAGATGCGCGCCGAGATGACCTTGCGCACGATGTAGAGCTTGCGCTCGAATTCGTCTTCGTCGGCGACGCCGGCGCCGCGGCCGATGAACACCTGGCGGTGATAGGGTTCGGTGATGGCGATCTCGGGCGCGTGCGACAGTTCGGTGTTGTCGACCGGCACGTCGCGCCAGCCGAGCAGCACCTGACCCTCTTCGGCGATGGTCTGCGGCGACGATTCTCTCCATGTCGGCGCGCTGCGTCGGCGTCGTGCGGCATGAAGATGTGGCCGACGCGCATACTGGCCGGGCGCGGGCAGGGCGAAGCCCAACCGTTCCGCTTCGGCGTGTGAAGAACTTGTGCGGGATCTGCACCAGCATGCCGGCACCGTCGCCCATCTTGGGGTCGGCGCCGACGGCGCCGCGATGGGTGAGGTTCTCGACGATCCGGAGGCCGTCCTGAATGATGCGGTGAGACTTCCGGTTGTGCAGGTTGACGATGAAGCCGACGCCGCAGGCGTCGCGCTCGTGCAGCGGGTCGTAGAGGCCCTGCGCGGTCGCAGCGGCGGGGAGCGCAGTCGTTTTGGCCGCCGGGCGCAAGTTCGCACCGCCGGTCACAACTGCTCCGTTCCCTTCCACCAATCTGGACATACCCGCCCTCTCATTTCTCGCCGAGCGTCGTCTCTCCCGGTCGGTCGCTCGAAAGACCGACATCCGGGGCCGCGCCCGTCGCATGTGACCATAGACTGACCGCCCTAGCGGCGTGAGCCTTATACCCTACCCCCGGCAGACCGCGGCACCGACTGACGCCGCTTTTTGCGGCCTCGCCGGCAGGCCGTCCCGCTGCGGCCGCCAATTGGACAGTAGTCCTGTCCTATTCGACACAACATGACAGATTTCGCCCCCATCGGCAAGATGCCGGATAGCGGTGGCGATTATGTTGTTTGAGGCGGCCAAGCGCAAACGCTGTTTGGGCGCGATGCGCCGGTGCGGAACGGGGGCGCATGCGGCGGCCGGCAGTCACGCCGGTGTGACGCGCCTGTGACGCGCGCGTGCGAAAAGCGCACACCGTCTTGATTTTCCATTGAAGGGCAGGATCGGAAGACTGCGCGCCGTCAGCAACGGCCGTCCCGGCCAGTCTGGAGGAGAAAATTCATGACAGCGATTGCCAAGACCGTTTCCACCGCCGTTCTCGCCAGCGCCTTCGCCGCGGCGCTGGGTTCGTTTGCCAGCGTGTCGACGGCCAGCGCCGCCGAGATGATGAAGTCGCCGGACAACACCAAGACCCAGATGGCGACGGGCAAGTTCGAGGAGTGCTACGGCGTGGCGCTCGCCGGCCAGAACGACTGCGCCGCCGGCGCCCATTCCTGCGCGGGCATCGTCGACGGTCGATTACGATCCGGCATCGTTCAAGCTGGTACCGAAGGGCACCTGCACCACGATGATGACCCCGAACGGCGACCACGGCACGCTCGAGGCGATGTAAGCGGCTCGCGTCGAAGCGCAGTGAACGGGCGGGCGGCCGCGGGTCGCCCGCCCGCGATATCCAGGACGATCGAGGGAGGCGAAGCATGGCCCCACAGGAAACGAGCCGCTGGAGCGAGCGGCCGCTGCCGCCGCGGGCCGGCGTCGGCCTGAAGCCGGAACACTATGCGGCGATCCTTGCCGACGAGCCGGATATCGGCTGGTTCGAGATCCACGCCGAGAACTACATGGGCGCCGGCGGGCCGCCGCACCGCTATCTGTCGGCGATCCGCGACCGCTATCCGCTGTCGCTGCATGGCGTCGGCCTGTCGATCGGCGCCGAGCGGCCGCTCGACCGCGAACACCTCAGGCGCCTGAAGGCGCTCAACGAGCGCTACCGGCCGGGCATGTTCTCCGAACATCTCGCCTGGTCCACCCATGAGACCGTCTTCTTCAACGACCTGCTGCCGCTGCCCTACAACCCGGCCTCGGTCGAGCGCGTCGCCGACCACATCGACCAGGTGCAGGAGACGGTCGGCCGGCGCATGCTGCTGGAAAACCCGTCCAGCCTATCTCGCCTTCGTCGAGAGCACGATGAGCGAGATCGATTTCCTTGCCGAGGTCGTGCGGCGCACCGGCTGCGGCCTGCTGCTCGACGTCAACAATGTCCAGGTGTCGGCGGTCAACCTTGAGATCGACGCGATCGCCTATCTCGACGCCTTCCCGGTCGAGCATGTCGGCGAGATCCATCTCGCCGGCTACGCGCCGGAGGACGACGGCAAGGGCCAGCCGCTGCTCATCGACGCCCACGACCGGCCGATCGACCCCTATGTCTGGGGGCTCTACGAGCACACGATTGCGCGCACCGGCCCGGTGCCGACCCTGATCGAATGGGACAACGACGTGCCGGAATGGCCGGTGCTGTTCGCCGAGGCCAAGCGCGCCGATGCGGTCCTGGCGGCTGCCGCGGCAGACAAGGAGAAGACCCTTGCGCACGCTGGCTGACGTTCAGGCGGAATTCGCCGCTGCGCTGCGCGATCCTGCTGGTCGCCGCGCCGGACGGGCTGGTCGGCCCCGACCGCGAGCCGGCGCCGCGCCGCTTCGCCGTCTATCGCAACAATGTCATCGTCGGCTTCGTCAATGCGCTGCGTTCCGTCCTTTCCGGTGGTCGAGCGCATCGTCGGCGAAGACTTCTTCGAGGCGATGGCGCGTGCCTATGCGCTGGCCGAGCCGCCGCGCTCGCCGGTGCTGATGGATTACGGCGCCGACTTTGCCGATTTCATCGCCGGCTTCCCGCCGGCGGCCTCGCTTGCCCTACCTGCCCGATGTCGCCCGGATCGAGCGGGCATGGCGCGAGGCCTATCACGCCGCCGACGCGGAACCGCTGACGCGCCGATGACTTCGCCGCCGTCGCTCCGGACGAGATCGCCGTCCTGGTGCTGCACTCCATCCGTCGCTGCGGCTCGTTCGCTCGGCCTTTCCGGCGCAGACCATCTGGACGATGAACGCGTCCGACGGCGACGTGCGGCCGGTCGACCTCGCCCGGGCCGAGGACACGCTGATCGTGCGGCCCGATGCCGAGGTCACGGTGCGCCGGGTGCCGCCCGGCGGCGCCGCCTTCGTCGCGGCGCTTGCAGGCGGCGCGACGCTCGGCGAAGCCGCGGCGGCAGCGATGGCCGACGACAAGCGCTTCGACCTTGCCGGCAACATCTCCGGGCTCATCGCCGCCGGCGCCATCGCCGCAATCGTCAGGTCCGAACGAGGGGCAACGACATGACCATGAACATGACCGACACACGATCGTCGATGACGGCTCCGATCGCACGGCTGTCTGCCGGCTGGCAGACCGCCTTCCTGTGGTTCCAGTCGCTCGCCATGCTGGCGCTGCGCTTCGCGCTTGCGGTGCCGTTCTACCGTTCGGGGCTGACCAAATGGGACGGCTTCCTGTCGTTGAAGCCGACGACCGTCTACCTGTTCGAGAACCAGTTCCAGCTGCACATCTTCGGCGGCGCCTATCCCTTCCCCTATCCGGACGTGATGGCGATGCTGTCGGGGACCGGCGAGATCCTGTTCCCGATTCTGCTGGTCTTCGGCCTTGCCACGCGCTTCGCCGCGCTCGGCACGCTCGGCATGACGGCGATCATCTTCCTGACCTATCCCTCGCACTGGCCGAACGAGGGCCTGCCGTGGGCGGCGATGTCGCTCACGATCATGGCCTTCGGCCCGGGCCGCGTCGCGCTGGACGCTTTGGTCGCACGGCTCATCCGCCACTGACCGCTTGCGTTGGATCACGCGTCGCCTCTAAAGGAGCGCATGATCTTCGCCAGCGACAACTGGGCGGGCGCTTCGCCGAAAATCATCGACGCGCTCGCCAAAGCGGCCGGCAGCGGCCATCCCGCCTACGGTGCCGACGACCTCACCAAGGCCGTCGAGCGCCGTTTTTCCGAACTGTTCGAGCGCGAGGTGTCGGTGCTGCTGGTCGGCAGCGGAACGGTCGCCAACGCTCTGGCGCTGTCGGTCTATGCGCGGCCGGGCGGCGTCGTCTTCTGCCACAATGACGCGCACATCGCGGTCGACGAGGCGGGCGCCGTATCGTTCTTCGGTGGCGGCATGACGCTGACCACGCTCGATGGCGCCTCGGGCAAGCTTGAGCCGGCGGCGTTCGCGGCGGCCCTGGAACGCATCAAGATCCACGTTCCCCATAGCGGCCAGGCGATTGCCGTGAGCCTGTCCCAGCTCACCGAGTTGGGGGCGCTCTACGCTCCGGGTGAGGTGCGGGCGATTGCCGATGTCGCCCATGGCCATGGCTGCGCCGTGCATATGGACGGGGCGCGCTTTGCCAATGCCGTGGCTGCGCTGAAGTGCTCGCCGGCCGACATCACCTGGCGGGCCGGCGTCGACGTGCTCTCCTTCGGCGGCACCAAGAACGGCTGTCTCGCGGCCGAGGCAGTGGTCTTCTTCGACGACAAGCCCGTGGCTGACGCCATCTTCCAGCGACAGCGGGCGGGCCAGGGCTACTCCAAGAACTGGTTCATCGCCGCCCAGCTCGACGCCTATCTCAAGGACGACCACTGGCTGGCGCTTGCCGGCCATGCCAATGCCATGGCGGCGCAGCTGGCGGCGGCCATCGAACGATCGGGACAAGGGCGTCCGGCGCTCGAGCCGGGCGGCAACGAGATTTTCGCGGTGCTGTCGAAAGCTGCCGACGAACGGCTCACGGCCGCGGGCGTCGTCCACTACCGCTGGTCGGCCGAGACCCTGCCCGAGAATGCGCGGCCCGGGCCGGACGAGATACTGGTGCGGCTGATTTGCAGCTGGCAGACGACGACTGACGAGATCGACCGCTTCGCTGCGGTGCTGGCGGGAAATTAGAGCGAGCGGCAGGTGGATTTTCCCTCCCCTGAAAGGGGAGGGTCGCCCCGAAGGGGCGGGGAGGGGTCGCTATCGATGTGCCTCTGACCCCCTCCGACCCGGCTTCGCCGGGCCACCTCCCCCTTTTAGGGGGAGGGGGGAGAACCTAGGCGATCCAGTGTGCCCCCAAACGAAAAGAGCGCCCCGCGGGCGGGGCGCTCTCCTCATCAAGATCGAGGTCGCGAGAGGCTAAGCAGCGACCTGATCGATCTGTGCCGGCTTGGAGGTGGCGTTGATCGCGATGGTGCGCGGCTTCATGGCCTCGGGGATGTTGCGCACGAGGTCGACATGGAGCAGGCCGTTCTCCAGCGTCGCGCCCTTCACTTCAACGTGGTCGGCGAGCTGGAAGCGGCGCTCGAATGCGCGCGAGGCGATGCCGCGATAGAGGAACTCGTTCTCCTTCGTCTCCTCGTCGGTCTTCTTCTCACCCTTCACGGTGAGCACGTTCTCCTTCGATTCGATCGAAAGGTCGGCTTCGCCGAAACCGGCGACCGCCATGGTCACCCGGTAGGCGTTTTCACCGGTGCGCTCGATATTGTAGGGCGGATAGGTCGGGACGGCGCCGTCGGTGCCTGCCAGAGTATCGAACAGATTGAACATCCGGTCGAAGCCGACGGTGGAGCGATAGAGCGGGCTGAGGTCGAAAGTACGCATTTTCTGGTCCTCCAGATGAGCGACAAGAGATGAGGAACCTTGGCGGCCCGCCGTTCTGGCCGGGCTTGGTGCCGTTCCCCGCGGACCCGTTTGGCGTCCGCAGGCAATAGGTGGGAACTGGAAAACCTGAATCAAGACCTGCGACAGGCTGTGCAGCGGCCCGAAATGCGGCGCCAAGCTGAACCTCACATGAACGGCCGCTTCGGATCGCGTTCAGGCCGTATCCGCATACTGGCGACAAGTTCGATCGGCAGGCGGCTTCCCCGACACACGCACCCGCCCCCGATCGCGGCAACAGGCCGGCGTCGATCCCGCCCCCCTCCGATGCCGGGTCCTGTGAATGTCGGCGGCGTTCCCTTGGCGGGGGCGCCGCCGACGCATTTTCTTGCCCTTCGCTTGAGCGCGCCCGGCGGCTGCTCTAAGCAGGAATCGCCGGGCCGACGGTGTGCAGCGGCGGAGACGATCGCAGGGGCATGGAACTCTACGAAATCGACGGCAACCCGGTTCCGTCCGGCGCGACAGTCGGCAGCACGCTGACCAGCGACGGGGTGCGGCTGCGCCATGCCCGCTGGAAGGCGACGACGCGCAAGTCGCTCGGCACCGTCTGCCTGCTGCACGGCCGCGGCGAGCAGATCGAGAAATATTTCGAGACCATCGGCGATTTGCGCAGCCGCGGCTTCACGGTCGCCACCTTCGACTGGCGCGGCCAGGGCGGCTCGGAACGACGGCTGCGCAACCGCATGAAGGGCCATGTCGACAGCTTCGAGGAATACGACCGCGATCTCGAGGCGTTCATGCAGCATGTGGCACTGCCCGACTGCCCGCCACCGCATTTCGCGCTGGCCCATTCGACCGGCGCGCTGGTGTGTCTGAGAACGACGCGCAACGGGCGGGTGCGCTTCTCGCGTCTGGTGCTGGTCTCGCCGCTGATCGGGCTCGGCGAAACCCGCCCCAGCCAGCCCAATGCCTTCCGCATCGCCGCCTTCATGACGGCCATCGGCCTCGGCGAGCTTACCGTCCCCGGCAGTCAGGCCGTGTCCATCGACAAGGTGCCGTTCGACGGCAACTGGCTCACCGGTGATGCGGCGCGCTACCAGCGTACCGTCGATCTGTTCACCAAGTTGCCGCAGGTCGCGGTCGGCGCGCCGACCTTCGGCTGGCTCTATGCCGCCTGCCGGGCGATGAATGAGGCGCACGAGCCGGATTTCGGCCCGTCCGTCCGGGTGCCGGCGCTGGTGATCAGCGGCGCACTCGACCGGCTGGTGTCGCTGACGGCGGCGGAAAGCATGGCGGCGGCGCTGAGGGCCGGCGGGCAGGTGGTCATCCCCGGCGCGCGCCACGAGATCATGATGGAGCGCGACGCGGTCAGAGCCCAGTTCTGGGCAGCCTTCGAGGCCTTCGTGCCGGGATCGGGGTAGGGTCTGCCGTCATCCTGCGGCGCGCGAAGCGGGGCCTCTGCCTTCGCAGTGGATGACGGTGGAAAAACCCGAGACCTCAATCCGGACCGCTCGCCAGCATCTCCAGCGCTGCTGCGTGCACCCTCCTGTCGCCGCTGGCAACGATGCGCCCGCCCTGCGCGGCCGAGCCGCCCTGCCAGTTGGTGACCTGCCCGCCGGCGCCGCGGATGATCGGGATCAGCGCAACGATGTCATAGGGCTTGAGCCCAGCCTCGATCACCAGATCGGCGTGGCCGGCGGCGACCATGCAATAGGCGTAGCAGTCGGTGCCGTAGCGGGGCAGGCGCACGGCAGCCTCGACGTGGTCGTAGGCGGTGCGCTCGGTGCCCTTGAACAGGGCCGGTGTGGTGGTGAACAGCGCCGCATCGGCAAGCCCGGCGCAGGCGCGTGTCGTCATCGGCACGGTCTTGCCGTCCGGCCCGCGATACCAGGCTTGTCTGCCGTCGCCCCAATAGCGTTCGCGGGTGAAGGCCTGGGCCATCATGCCGAAGACCGGCTCGCCCTTGTGGAGAAGGCCAATCAACGTGCCCCAGACCGGCAGGCCGGTGATGAAGGCGCGGGTGCCGTCGATCGGGTCGAGCACCCAGACATGATCCGCGTCCGCCCGTTCGTTGCCGTGCTCCTCGCCGACGATGCCGTGATCGGGCCAGGTCTGGTTGATCAGCCGGCGCATGGCGGTCTCGGCGGCGCGGTCGGCGATGGTCACCGGATCGAAGCCGGCAGCGCCCTTGTCCTCGACCGACGGGGCTGCCCGAAAATGCGGCATGATCGAATCGGCGGCAGCGTCGGCCAATTCGTCGACGAATTGGAGGAGGCCGGAAAGGTCTACTATCATGGCTGCCATGCTGTTTTGTGGTGGCTGGCGATGCTCTGCCGGCGGCCGATATTGAGGGCGAATATATTGAAATACAACGCCTTTTTCTCCAAGTGTGACACGATTCCCGCACCTGGCAACCGATTACATTCTGTGGCCCGCAGGACTTGATTTCTTGCACTGCAAGGGCAAAATGTTGCGGTGCGATAGCGATATCGCACTGCCCTCCTTGGGCGTTTCCTCCCTAGACTTGGGCCGCCTCGTGAAAACGAGCGGCCCTTTTTCTTTGTCCCGGCGGGATTCGCGCCTACTCGGCCGCCTCCGGACGCGTCAGGAACCCGGCCGCGAAGGCGAGCCCAAGCTCGTGCACGAGATGGGCGAGGTCGGCGGAGAGCTGCGCAAAGCCGCTATGGGTCTTCAGCGTGCGCTCGTCCATATAGAGACTGCGGTTGACCTCGATCTGCATGGCGTGAAGGCCACGCGCCGGCTGGCCGTAATGCTCGGTGATGAAGCCGCCGGCATAGGGCTTGTTGCGGGTGACCGAATAGCCGCGCCGGGTGAGGATCTGGGCGGAGAGATCGGTCAGTTCGCAGGCGCAGCTGGTGCCGTAGCGGTCGCCGAGCACGATGTCGGGGCGGGCCCGGCCGTGGCCGCCGCGTACGGTCGAGGGCATGGAGTGGCAGTCGATCAGCATCGCCACGCCGAATGCGGCGCGGGTGTCGACCACCAATTGCCTGAGCACGCGGTGATAGGGCTTGTAGACCAGGTCGATGCGGGCGAGCGCCGCGTCGACGGGCAGCGGCCGGGCGTAGATCTCCTCGCGCTCCGAGACAATGCGGGCGATCGTGCCGAGCCCGCCGGCGACCCGCACCGAGCGCACATTGGCATAGGTCGGCAGAGCGCCGGCGAACATCTTGGGGTCGAGCTCGTAGGGCTCGCGGTTCACGTCCAGCCAGGCGCGCGGGAAATTGGCGTGGAGGAGCGGGGCGCCGAGCGCGGCGGCCTCGCGCATCAGCGCATCGACATGGGTGTCCTCGGAGCGGCGGATCGCCTGGGCATCGAGGCGCGAGGCGGCCAGGAAATCCTGCGGATAGCAGCTGCCGCTGTGCGGCGAGGAAAGCACGATGGGCAGGTCGTGGCGCAGTGGCGCGATGACCTCGAAGGCCGGGCGGCCGGAGAAATCGGGGGGTGTTTCCATCAGGCGTCCGGCACACGCGCGTCAGCTACAAGGCCGCTCCACCGGTGATGTTGCCAAGTTCGCGGGGGCCTGTCCACAGCGCTCGGCGCCCACGTTTCTGCCGCTATTCACGCGATCTTTACTCGGGTAAGGATAATCGGCTTGGCCGTTTCGGCCGGACGAATCGCGAGGGTTCCTAAATTCCGACGATGTCCCGAATCCTGCTTGCCGAAGACGACAACGACATGCGCCGCTTCCTGGCCAAGGCGTTGCAGAACGCCGGGCACGATGTGGTCTCGTTCGACAATGGCCGCTCGGCCTATGAGCGCATCCGCGAGGAGCCGTTCACGCTGCTCTTGACCGATATCGTCATGCCGGAGATGGACGGCATCGAGCTGGCGCGGCGGGCGACCGAACTCGATCCCGACCTCAAGGTGATGTTCATCACCGGCTTCGCCGCCGTTGCCCTCAATCCGGATTCGAATGCCCCCAAGGACGCCAAGGTGCTGTCCAAGCCGTTTCACCTCAAGGATCTGGTCAACGAGGTGGAGAAGCTGCTGGCGGCATGAGCCGCGGCATGCGCTCGCGGCGGTGACTAAGGCTTGAAGCGTCCGGCGACTGCCTGATATAGGAGCATCCCAATTGCCGCCGGGGTTCCCGTCCCGGCGGGTAAGGATGGGCGGTTAGCTCAGCGGGAGAGCACTACGTTGACATCGTAGGGGTCACTGGTTCGATCCCAGTACCGCCCACCACCGTTTTTCTAAGACCCTGTATTCACTGGTCTTTCGGCGCTGGCGCCCGCACCTTCCCGCGAGGTGCGGGAATAGATGTTCCCGATTCGTGCGGGAGAAGCTTGTCCATGGCCTCCCGGGCCAGCCGCCCCCGGTCGGCGGCCTCGGTATACAAAGATGCCATCTTCGAGCCGGTCCATCCGAAGATCGCGTTGAGCTGGGCGACGGTCGCGCCGTTGTTGGCGGCGCGGGTCGCGCCGATCTTCCGCAGGCCGTGCGCCGACTTGTTGACGCCGGCCTTGCGGCAGGCGTCGCGAAACTCATTGCCGAATGACTCCTTGGTCATCGGCTTGCCCTCTCGCCACAGATGTAGGCGAGGTCGCCGGTCGGTCCGGCTTCGAGGACCTCGGCCAGCGGCGCAAGGATCGGAATCGCGACCGTCTGCCCCGTCTTCTCCGTCTTGATGACCGCCACGCCGTTGCGGAAGTGCTGGCGCCCGAGCCGGACTGCATCGCCGCGGCGTAGGCCGGTGAAGAGCAGCACGGCGAGCCAGACCCGCTGGCGCGTTCCGAGCGGCCAGCGCGCCTCGTAGGCGGCAACGTCGTCCTCGGTCCACACGGGGAAGCCGGGGCGCCCGGACTTGATGGCGGGGTACTTCACGTTCGCCGCGGGGTTCGTCTTGGCGTGGCCGGCCGCGACGGCCCACGCGAATAGGCCCCGCATCGCGTCGAGGAAGTGTCGCGCCTGGAACGGTGTCTCCTTCCGGCGCTCCCGGCCGGCGACGATCACGGCCTCGGTGATCCTGGTGACCGGCGTGGCGCCGGCCGTGGCGATCACCTGCCTGAAGATAGTCTCCCGCTGCCGCCGGGTCGGCAGCGAGTAGGCCCGCCAGTCGGAGGAGTCCCGGTATCGCTCGATCAGCCAGGCCAGCGTGCCGGCGGCCGGCGCGCCCCTCTTCGGGCGCGGCGTTCCCGCTAGAGCCGCCTGATACTCTTGGTCGAAATCCGGCGTCCCGAAATCAGCGCGGATGCGAACACGCGGCCCTTTGTCAACGCGGACGTACCAGACCTTGCGGCCGTGTCGCGTTCTTTCGAGGTGCAGGTGGGGCGGGCGAGGGCGGGGCACTACAGGACGATCTCCCTATCCGGTCCATCGTTGTCGTTGCCCGGTCGCCGTTCATCGGCCTTGCCGGTGACGACCACGATCTTCCCGTTCCGGTCCACCTCGACGCGCATCACCTCGCAGCCGGCCGCGCGCACGGCCTTCACCGCGGCGGCAACGTCTCGTTGGCGGAAGGTGCAGACGCCCCGGCTCATCGCACGTTACCTCGCCGATGCGCCGACTTCCACGGCCGACGGCACGCGCGGCGGCTAACGCGGAGCCAAGCCGCGGCCTCGTCCATGGTCAGTTCCGATCCAGGGCACCATCGATCATCTCAACAATATACGACCGGACTAAATTCACCGCAAAATGACTGGCCGCCTGCGGTCGGTTGCCGGTCCCGATCCGCAAGAAATCCGCCGCGATTTTTAAAGTATTCGGAGTATTGTTGTCACGAGCCGAGGCGCGGCCCGGGGGAACGATTTACTGACCGCGAACGCGCCTCGTCGTGAATGATTATATGATGCAGCGCCCCTGGGCAGGGCGCAAGTACTGACGGGACTCAACCAGGCTTCCGTCACTGCCACTTGCCCTGGCCTGACGAACCGCGCCGCCGGTGGTCCCCGATCCCACCGGCGGCGCATCTGTATCTGCGCCGCTCCAGTAAAGGAGACGTGCGTGATGAAAGCGAAAACCAAACTCAATAGTCCGGCCGCGATCGCCGACTTCGTCATGCGCGACGCCGGAGACATCATTGTCTTCGTCGGCCCTACGCTGGACTACGTCGACGCGAGCGGCCCGGGGTTCGTCGTCGCCACGGCGGACAAGGACATGCAGCTCCGCGTCGACCTGATCACCGACCCCGGTGGCATGCGGGAGGCCGTCGCCCTCGCGCTCAGTGCCAGGCGCCCGCTCGTCCTCAACCTGGTCGAGGACAGCGAATACCAGCTCGCGCGATTGGTCGCGTCGTGCTGGCCTGGGCCGAATGCGGAGGTGTTCCGGCGCAACATCGAAGGTGAGCCCAACGAGGCCCAGGGCCAGCGCGGCGATGCCACAACGCCCGCAAATTGCTGACGGAGGTCGTCATGACCCTATCCCCGGAGACCGGCGAGGCGGTCCGCTTCCTCAAGTGGCTCGACCCCGACCCGAACGCGGACTTCTTCTTCTTCACCAAGGACGATTCCAAGACGCGAAACGACAGGCGACTGATCCGGCCGACCCAGAGGACACCCCGAGCGTCTCACCCTCGACGGCCTCGTCGGGCTCAATCGACGCGGCGCCGGTGTCTTCGTCGCACCGAACCAGTTTCCGGGCTGGAGTCACCAGCGCACGGTGGACAACGTCGAGTGGATTTGTGCGCTCTGGTCCGACCTCGACGGTGTCCGAGCTCTACCGAGGCCGAGCTCCATCTTCCTCCGGACCTGAGCCCGACGCTCGTCGTCCAGTCCTCGCCGGGCATTTCATCTTATTGGCTTGTCGAGGACTTCCCGATCGAAGCCTTCCGCGACTGCCAACTCAAGCTCGCCGAGCTCACTGGCGGAGACATGGGCGTCGCCAAGAACGCCGCCCAGGGCGTCTTCGTCTCCCTGGCTTCCTTCACCAGAAGGGCGAGCCGTTCCGGACCTTCGTTGATCGACTCCCTCCTAGACACTGGCGACGCTACGCCGGCCGGTTCGTCCTGGAGCGCCTCGGTGTGTCGGTAGAATCTTCCGACACGGCGGGTTCGTCGTCGATGCAGCACCGCCCGGGATTCGAGCCGGAGTGGACGCCGGCACCGGCCGACTTCCTCCGGCGCGCTCTGTCGCATCTCGACCCGCGCCTCTATCGGAGCCGTCCAGAGTGGCTCCGCATGGCCATGGCCTGCCATCACGCCACCGGCGGCCAGGGTCACGAGGCCTTTCTGGACTGGAGCGCCAAGGACCCGTTGTACGGTAACGCT
>CAVUOD010000001.1:0-47517 GCA_963743015.1 uncultured Alphaproteobacteria bacterium | reverse complement strand
CGCTGCTCCGCCAGTCCTATCAGGCGGTCAAGCTGAAGATCACCATCGACGGCAAGGTGCGCCTGGAGGACCTGATCTGCGACGGCATTCTGGTGGCGACGCCGGCCGGCAGCACCGCCTACAACATGGCGGCGCGCGGGCCGATCCTGCCGATCTATGCGCCGCTCCTGGCGCTCACCCCGCTCAATGCCTTCCGCCCGCGCACCTGGCGCGGCGCCCTGCTGCCCGACCGTGCCACGGTCAGGATCGATGCGCTGGAGACCGGCAAGCGGCCGATGAACGCGGTCGCCGACAATGTCGAGTTCACCTCGATCGTCACGGTCACGGTCGCCCAGGACAACACGGCCGAGAGCCTGATCCTCTTCGACCCGGATCATTCCTGGGACGACCGCATCCTCACCGAGCAGTTCCGCTACTAGGCGGCTTTCGCCTTGCGCGCGTAGTCGCGGGCGGCCTCGCGCGCCTGATCGGCAGCGAAGCGGCGCAGCATCGTGGCCAGCTCGTACATCTCGCCGTCGCTGATCTGGGAATAGCAGCCGAGCACCGCGTCGACCATGCGCCGCGTCGCGTGATAGCGGCTGTCCGAGCCGCCCTCCTCGGCGATCTTGCGCCAGGTATCGAGCGCCGCGGCAAAGGCCTCGAAGGCGCGCGGCGGCAGCCCGGCCTTGCTGTAGATGGCGCGCAGGCCGCTGACGCGGCCGACCCTGCACCAGGCTCGCCACCCGTTCCACCGGCGTGTGGGCAAGCACCGCCAGAGCGGTCTCGAACAAGGCGACATTGCCGGCGCATACGGCACGCAGAAGCAGGCCGGTGGTGAGCTGGCCGGTGAGGCGCAGATGCTCGACCAGTTCGGGCAGCTCGTCCGATTCGGTCTCCGCCGCCAGCGCCACGGTCGCCCGGTCGCAGGCCTCCCGGGTCACCACCAGGGCACGCTCCTCCTCCGCCCAGGCCTTGGTCACCATCATGGTGCCGAGGGCATCACCCAGCCGGCGGATGATCGTCTGGTGGACATCGGCGGGCAGGTCCGGCCGGGCGAGCAACGCGTCGCGCATCTCGACGTCGTCGGCGAAGCGTTCGGCGATGCGCCGGAAGCTGATTTGGGCGATTGTCGCGGCGGGGTTGCCGAGCAGCGTCAGGCAGGCACGGCGTTCGCCGACCTCGGCCAGCGCCGCAGCGACCGCGCCGGACACGGCCTTGCGCCCGGCAATGGCGATCTGCAGCGGCGGCGTGCCGGCGCCGGCGATATCGACCAGTTCGGCGTCGATCAGCAGCGGCGAACGGGCAAGCACGATGACGGCGATCTCCGGCAGGTCGACCGCCAGCGATATGATGATGTGGTGCGGCGCCGCCGGACTGGCCCCGAGCACATCGGCAAGGGCACAACGGACTTCAACTGCGGGATCGTCGAGCAATATGGTGAGCGCCGCTTCCATGGCGTCGGCGACCTCGGTATCGACCTCGCCCTGGAGGTAGAAACGGCAGAGCGCTCGGGCTGCGCTGGCGCGGTGGCCGGCAGGCGCGCGGTCGATCCAATCGAGGAATTCGCGGGCGAGCATGGTGACCTGTCTCCGATTGTCAGCCATCTTGTCCGCAAGTGATTAATGCTTCGTTCACCATGAATTTGGGCTGACTTCAGCGGTTTGCGATGGTCCTGCGCTCGCTTCTCCTGGTCGCACCCGACAGCGACCGCTCGCTCGATCGCGCCGCGGCAAGCGGCGCCGACGGGCTGATCGTCGATGCCATCGGGGCCGAGGCCGAAGCGCTGCAACGCACGGCCGGCTTCCTCGCCGGGGCACGCGGCGCCGTCTTCGTGCGCATCGGACCGCTCGCCGCCGCAGCGACCACGGCGGTCCTCGACGCGTTGGTGCCGGCACGGCCGACCGGCGTGGTCCTGGCAGGATCGCAGAGTGGCGCCGACGTCACCCGGCTCTCGGCGCTGCTCCGCCCGCGCGAGGCCATCGCCGGCATTGCCGACGGCGCCACGCGCATCATTGCGCAGGCGACCGACACGCCGGCGGGCCTGCTCGCCCTCGGCAGCTATGCCGGTGCATCGCGGCGGCTGATCGCGCTCGCCTGGGACGACCGGCGGCTCGCCCAGGCACTGGGCGCCGAGGATGCAAGCGACGTGGCGGCGGGCGCCCGCACGCAAACGCTGGTCGCCGCTGCCGCGGCCGGTGTCGCGGCACTCGACCGGCCGTTTCCCGGCAACGACCTGGACGTCCTTCAGGCCGAGGCGGCGGCTGCCCGGCGCGCCGGCTTCGGCGGCAAGCTGGCGCTTGCCGCCGACCAGGTCGCCGTCATCAATGCAACCTTCAGCCGGAAGGCGCAGACCAGTAGCTGACCGCATCGGCCAGCGCCGGCCGCGGCCGGTCGCCGGGCGCCGCTATCGGCGTGCCGATATGGACGAAGGCGACGAAGCGCTCGCCCGGCAGCAGGCCGAGAATCCGCCCGGCGTCGGCATCGGTGGCGATCCAGCCGGTGGTCCATTGCGCCGCATAGCCGAGCGCATGGGAGGCCAGCACGATATTGAAGGCGGCATTGCCGGCCGACAGCATCTGCTCCCATTCCGGGATCTTGGGATGCAGCACCGGCTTCCATACCACGGCGATGACCAGCGGCGCCCGCGCCAGGCGCCTGCGCTCCTCGGCGAGTGTGTTGGCGTCGGCATGCGGATTCTTCTCGGCGAACAGCGCTGCCAGCCTCTCGCTGGCTTTCTCGCGGGCGTCGCCCGTAAACACGACGAAGCGCCACGGCGCCAGCTTGCCGTGATCGGGCACGCGCGCGGCGATGGTGAGGATTTCCTCGATTTCGTCCGCGTTCGGCGCCGGCGGTGCCAGGAAGGCGGCGGAGACGGATTTGCGGGTCTTCAGCAGTTCAAGAGCGTCGAGCATGGCCTATGGTTCGCAACAAGGAGGAGCGCCCGCAGAGCCTTTGCCAAATCGGCGGCGAATGCAATCGCCGATGCGCGGCAGAATGGCCTTGAAATCGCCACGGAACCGGCGATTTTGGGCGAGCGGAGGAGTTCGGACAGGCGCATGGCGGTAGCGACGGCAAATAGGGCGGCCTTGAAGGTTGTGGCAGGGGCGATTCTGCTGGCGGGCACGTTTGCCGCAATGCTGGCCGTTGCGGCCCCGGCATCGGCCGCAACCGCCGGCCATTCCATCAGGATGGCGGCCAACGACCCGGCCGCAGCGGCTGCGGCGGCAGCTGCAGGCGCCACCGACGGCGATGGCGGCGATTTCGACAATGGCGATGCCATCGTCTCGCCCGACCCGAACTATATCGGCCCCTCGCCGATGGACGCGCCCGACCCTGGCCCACCGCGTGACGTCCGCCCCGGCTCTTTCACCCTGGAGGCGCGCCTGACGGCCGACGGCCCGTCGCTCAAGGACGGCGTCGACTGGCGCATCTTCGGCGACAAGGCGGGCAGCGACGGCAAGCTGCCTCTGCTCGGAGAGACCTCCGGCGGCGTCATCTATGTCCGCCTCGATCCCGGCACCTACTATATCGACGCCGCCCTCGGCCGCGCCCAGCTTGCCCGCAAGATCGACGTCAAGAAGACCACCGGCGGCGCCGTCTTCGTCCTCAACGCCGGCGGCATGCGCCTGCTCGCCATGAACGGCAAGGACACGCCGCTCTCCGGCAGCGACGTCAGCTTCGACGTCTACGCGCCCGACGAGGGCGGCGCCGGCGCCCGCTTCCTGCTGATGTCGAACGCGCCGCCCGGCAAGGTGATAGCACTCGCCGCCGGCATCTATCACGTCGTCAGCCACTACGGCGACGCCAATGCGGTGGTGCGTGCCGACATCCGGGTCGACGCCGGCAAGCTGACCGAGGCGACCGTCTATCAGAAGGCGGCGCGTCTCACCCTCAAGCTGGTCGAGGTGCACGGCGGCGAGGCGATCGCCAACACCGAATGGTCCGTGGTATCGCCCGACGGCGACAACATCGTGGAGAGCGTCGGCGCCTTCCCCTCGGTGGTGCTCGCCGCCGGCCAGTACAAGGCCATCGCCCAGCACGACGGCAAGAGCTACCACACCGACTTCACGGTCGAGCCCGGCGTCAACCGCGACGTCGAAGTGCTGTTGAAGTAGCAGCGCCGCCGCTCGGCGCCAGGCAACAGCCGCCTCCATTATCCCACCGATCCGCCGACCGGGGATAACAAAGAACTTGTCCCCGGCCATGTGACCCCATGAGATGATGCGCTTGTCCGCTCCCGAAGAGGGGTCCCGTGTCGACCGGAACGTCATGGGGGGAGCGGAGCGGTGCCCCCGCCCGGGAGAGGCTTCCGACCTTTCCCCCGCGGGGCGTTCCCGGCGGGATCGTCGGTCTTGCGACCGGCTGGCCTTAAGGGCCTGAGCCTCTGCCAAGAGACCTTCGGAGGGCCGGAGACCGAGGAGGGCGAAGGCCCGACCGGGATCGAGAAAAGCGGCCCGACAGGCATCGAGGAAAAGAGGTAAAGAGCCTGCCGGGAGACGGGATAAAATCGCCGCGGCGGGCGCTCGGGCGAGCGCCCCAGTCTCGCGGAATAACCGCACGGCATTCGCCGGGCGCCCGCCACCCCCTTATGCCTTCGGGCAGAGGGAACGCTCTTTGAAAGGTCAAAACCCGGTGCTGAAAGCGCGCGGGAACGAGAGGCCGTGTCCCACCCACCGTTCGCTCCCGCGAAAGCGGGAGCCCAGGCAGGCCCCACCATGCGGCTCTGTGCTCGTTGCCGGTCCGGCCTGGATGCCCGCTCGGGGGCGGGCATGAACGATGTCTGCTGCATCGGCGGGCGATCTGCGCTGCACCGCTTCGCGGCGCGCAGCATGTCCGGGGACCGGAGAGCCGATGTCCCCTCCACCCTTGTGGGGGGGCTTCCGGCCTTGGCTTCGCAGGCGGCTTCAGCCGCCGAGAAGCTTAGGACGGAAGGGAGAGGGCTCAGGGCACGGCACGCGAAATCCGCTTCACAGGCGCTTGGCAACACCGTGGTGCCCGCCCGGAGTCGGGCACCACCGAGTGTGCAGCCAATTCAGGCCGCCTCACCGACCGCCAGGCGCTTGACGTCCGGCGCCTCCGCTTCCTCCTGAAGCTCGGCGATCGCGTCGGCCAGAGACAGCGAGACCTGCTCCTTCACGCCCAGCCGGCGGACATTGACGGTGCCCTCCTCCGCCTCGCGCTTGCCGCATACCAGGATGACCGGAACCTTGGCCAGGCTGTGCTCGCGGACCTTGTAGTTGATCTTCTCGTTACGCAGATCGACTTCTGCCCTGAGGCCGGCGCGGATGAGTTGCGCGTGGACCGCCTTGGCGTAGTCGTCGGCATCCTGCGTGATGGTGGCCACCACCACCTGCACCGGCGCAAACCACAGCGGAAAGTGACCGGCATAGTTCTCGATGAGGATGCCGAGGAAGCGCTCCATCGAGCCGCAGATGGCGCGATGGATCATCACCGGCGTCTTCTTCTCGCCGTCTCTATCGACATAGAAGGCGCCGAAGCGCTCCGGCAGGTTGAAGTCCACCTGGGTGGTGCCGCACTGCCACTCGCGGCCGATGGCGTCGCGCAGCGTGTATTCGAACTTCGGCCCGTAGAAGGCGCCCTCGCCCGGATTGACGCCGGTCTTGATGCGCCCGCCGGACCGCTCCTCGATCTGCTCTGAGGACCTTCATCATGATGTCTTCGGCATGGTCCCAGGCAGCGTCCGAGCCGACGCGATGGTCCGGCCGGGTCGACAGCTTGACGACGAATTCCTCGAAGCCGAAATCGGCATAGACCGACAGGATCAGCTCGTTGATGCGCAGGCACTCCGCCGCCATCTGCTCCTCGGTGCAGAAGACGTGGGCATCGTCCTGGGTGAAGCCGCGCACCCGCATCAGCCCCTGCAACGCGCCCGACGGCTCGTAGCGGTGGACCACGCCGAACTCGGCCAGCCGGTACGGCAGGTCGCGGTAGCTCTTCAGCCCGTGCTTGAAGATCATGATATGGCCCGGGCAGTTCATCGGCTTGATGGCGTAGACGCGTTCGTTGTCGTCCGCCTCGTCGCCGGCCGCCCGTGCCGAAAACATGTTCTCGCGGAACCAGCCCCAATGCCCCGAGGTCTCCCACAGGGACTTGTCGAGCACCTGGGGGGCGTTGACCTCCTGATAGGTGCCGGACGAGCCGCCGCCGCATGTAGTTGGTCAGGTTCTGGTAAAGCGTCCAGCCCTTGGCGTGCCAGAAGACGACGCCCGGCCCCTCCTCCTGGAGGTGGAAGAGGTCCATCTCGCGGCCGAGCCGGCGATGGTCGCGCTTCTCCGCCTCCTCCAGCATGTGGAGATAGGCATCGAGCTCGGCCTTGTTGTGCCAGGCGGTGCCGTAGATGCGGGTGAGCATCGGATTGCGCGCGTCGCCGCGCCAATAGGCGCCGGCCACCTTCATCAGCTTGAAGGCGTCGCCGATCTGCCCGGTCGAGGCCATGTGCGGACCGCGGCAGAGGTCGAACCAGTCGCCCTGCTTGTAGATCTTGATCTGCTGGTCTTCCGGAATTGCGTCGACCAGCTCGACCTTGAAGGCCTCGCCCTTGGTCTCGAAGACATGCTTGGTCTCGTCGCGCGACCACACCTCCTTGGTGAACGGGGCGTTGCGCTGGACGATCTCGCGCATCTTCTTCTCGATCGCCGGCAGGTCGTCGGTGGTGAACGGCTCGTTGCGGAAGAAGTCGTAGTAGAAGCCGTTCTCGATCACCGGCCCGATGGTGACCTGGGTGCCGGGATAGAGCTCCTGCACGGCCTCGGCCATCACATGGGCGGCATCGTGGCGGATCAGCTCCAGCGCGCGGGGATCGTCACGGGTGACGATCTCGATCTTTGCGTCGGCTTCGATTGCGTCGCTGAGATCGGCAAGCTTGCCGTCCAGCGCCATCGCCACCGCCTTCTTGGCGAGCGACTTGGAAATGCCTTCGGCGACCTCGCGGCCGGTGATGCCGGGGGCGAAATCGCGAACGGAATTATCGGGGAAGGTCAGATGGATCATGTCTGTCTCCGGCTCACTCCCGCTGACGAGCGCGGGTAAGCGTGGTTGGTAGGCAGCGGCTAGATAAAGTCTCCCCCGGTGCCTTGTCCAGAGGGTACCGCCAGCAAAGCCGGTTCGGCCGCCCTCCGGGCCCCGCGCCGCAGCGGCATCATGGCCACCACGCCGACCGCGGGGCCGATGGCAAGCGCGGCCAGCACCACCGGCCAGCCGAAGGCCGCCGCCGCCAGCGGCGTCACCTGCACCGTGACGATGGTCAGCGCGAAGCCCAGCGCCGTCTGAAATGTCAGCAGGCTGCCGGCAATGTGCGGCGGCGCGGCATCGGCGACGATGGCCGAGAACTGGGCCGAATCGGGGATGACCGCGAGCCCCCAGACGACGACCAGCACGAAGGTGAGCCAGACCGGCCCGCCGAAGCTTGCCGCCGTCAGCAGGGCCGCGCTGCCGCTTGCCAGCATCGCCAGGATGGTGACGTTCGCCTTCCCCTTCCGGTCACCCATCCAGCCGGCGGGAACGCAGACGAAGGCGCCGAGGCCGATGGCCAGAAAGGCGGTGAGCTTGCCAAGGCTCTCGGCCTGAACCGTCTCCATGCGCATGGCATAGGAGGCGGCCGCGGCCGTGCCGACCCACGCCCACATGGCGTAGAGCTCCCACATATGGCCGAAATAGCCGAGATAGGCGCGACGGATCCGCCGATCGGTCCACGCCAACCGGATGGCTCCGGGCTCGAAGCGCGGCGCGCGGGCATGATGCGGCCCGAGCTTCGCGGCAAGTACGGCAAGGCCGCCGACCGCCGCAAGCAGCGACGTGGCGACGATGGCCGACCGCCATGCCGTGCCACCGAGATAGGCGGCAAGCGATGGGGAGGCAGAGCCGAGCGTCAGGGCGCCGACCAGCAGGCCGACCAGAAGACCGCGATCCTTGCGACCCCAGCCAACCGCGATCTTCATGCCGACCGGATAGACGCCGGCCAGGAACGCGCCCGTCATGAAACGCGCCAGCACCGCCAGGTCGCCGCCGATGGGGGCGACGAGCAGCGAGGCGTTGGCACAGGCCGTGGCGACCGCTGCCGCGGCGAAGACGCGCCGCGGATCGAGCCGGTCGGCGATGCCGCTGATGGAGACCAGAAGCGCGCCGACGACGAAACCGGCCTGCACGGCGCTGGAGAGCAGCGCCTGATGGACGGCGTCGATGGTCCCTTCGCGGGCCATGTCCGGGAGCACCGCGGCGGACGCGAACCATGGGCTCATGCCGCACATGGCGCCCACCACCAGCAGAGAGAGCGAGAAACGCTTACTCCCCGCCATCATCCGCGGCCCCGGCTTTCACAAGCGCGTGACCATGGACCTGACCCGACCGAAAAACCGACGTCGCCCACTGGTTCCCTCCGTATTCTCTAGCGGTCCGGCCCGGAATCCGTGGCAGACCGGCAACCAAAGAGGGGGCTCAAATGGAGCGATGTCCGCTCCGGTCAAGATGTATCCGCCGCGACCGCGACGCAATGGAATGACAAATATTGCAATATGTCATTCGTCAGCCTATCTTGCCGGCATCGCCACCCGGAAGGAGCTTCACCATGAACAATCGCACCCTCGGCCAGACCGGCCCCGCCGTTTCCGCCATCGGCCTCGGCTGCATGGGCATGTCGCCCGATTTCTACGGCCCCGCCGACCGCGCCGAGAGCATTGCCACCATCCATGCCGCGCTCGACGCCGGCATCACCCTGCTCGACACCGGCGACTATTACGCCATGGGCCACAACGAGATGCTGATCGCCGAGGCGCTCAAGGGCCGCGACCGCGGCAAGGTCGCCATCAGTGTGAAATACGGCGCCCAGCGCGGGCCGGACGGCGCCTGGCTCGGCTACGACACCAGGCCCGCCGCCACCAAGACGGCGCTTGCCTACTCGCTCCGGCGCCTGGGCACCGACTATATCGACATCTACCGGCCCGGCCGGCTCGATCCCAACGTGCCGATCGAGGAAACCATGGGCGGCCTCGCCGAGCTGGTGAAGGCCGGCTACATCCGCCATATCGGCCTGTCCGAGGTCGGCGCCGGGACCATCCGCCGGGCTGCGGCCGTCCATCCGATCTCGGACCTGCAGATCGAATACTCGCTGATCTCGCGCGGCATCGAGGATGCGATCCTGCCCGCCTGCCGCGAACACGGCATCGGCATCACCGCCTATGGCGTGCTCTCGCGCGGCCTGATCAGCGGCCACTGGTCGAAGGGAGAGAACAAGGCAGGCGATTTCCGCAGCCATTCGCCACGCTTTAGCGGCGACAACATCGACCGCAACCTCGCACTGGTCGAGGCGCTGCGCGCGATCGCCGCCGCCAGGGGCGCATCGGTCGCACAAGTGGCGATTGCCTGGGTTCTCGCGCGGGGCTCTGATATCGTGCCGCTGGTCGGTGCCCGGCGCCGCGACCGACTCGACGAGGCGCTGGGAGCGCTCGACATCGAACTGGGCGACGACGACATGAGTGAAATCGAAAGGGCCGTGCCCAGGGACGCCGCCGCCGGCGCCCGCTACGCCCCCGCTCAGATGGCGCATCTCGACAGCGAGAAAGGCCACCCCACGACTTCATGAGCGAAACCAGCCTGACACCCGACCGCATCCTCGATGCGGCCGAAGAGACGCTGACGCGTTTCGGGCCGGCGAAGACCACCGTGGTCGACGTCGCCCGGGCGCTCGGCGTCAGCCACGGCTCTGTCTATCGTCATTTCGCCAGCAAGGCGGCGCTGCGCGACGCGGTGACCGGGCGCTGGCTCGACCGCGTCGCGGCACCGCTGGAGAAGATCGCCGCCGAGGACGGGCCGGCGCCTGAGCGCCTCACGCGCTGGTTCGACCGGCTGATCGCCATCAAGCGGCAGAAGGCTCGGGCCGAGCCGGAGCTCTTCGCCACCTACCTCGCCATCTTCGCCGAATCGCGCGCTGTCGTGCACACCCACGTCGAGCACCTGTCGGCGCAGATCGCCGCCATCGTGGAAGACGGCATCGCCCGCGGCGAATTTGCCGATAGCGATCCCGTCGCCACCGGCCGGGCGATCTTCAACGCCACCGCCCGCTTCCACGACCCGGCCTATGCCAGGGAGTGGAACGATCCGGGGCTCGATGCCGCCTTCGACAACCTGTGGGCCCTGATCCTGCGCGGGCTTGCCGCCGATCGCGCTGACGCCAAGCCACCCCGCCGCAACCAAGCAAACCGAAAGAAAGATCAGCCTGCGCTCAGATGACCGTTGATCGGCGGACCTGGCCGATCCATTTTGTTTTAGAACGATTCTAGATTGGTGAGCCCGATGCCCTTCCTCCCCTTTTCGCCGCAGCGCTCCTTCTCCGACCTTTCCGATCGCGAGGTCCTCGCCCTCGCCATCCAGAACGAGGAGGAGGATGCGCGCATCTATCGCGACTTCGTCGAGCGCCTGCGCGACGATTTTCCCGCCTCCGCCGAGGTCTTCGAGAAGATGGCCGGGGAAGAGAACAGCCATCGCCAGATGCTGATCGACCTCTACCGCGAGCGCTTCGGCGAGCACATCCCGCTCATCCGCCGCGACGACATTCGCGGCTTCATCCGCCGCCAGCCGGTGTGGATGAGCCAGACCTTCGACATCGACGCCATGCGCGAACGAGCCGAATCGATGGAGGAGGAGACCGTCAACTTCTATCGCCGGGCTGCCGCGCGCACGTCGGACGCCGCCGTGCGCAAGCTGCTCGGCGATCTCGCCGACATCGAGGCCGGCCACGAAGCCCACGCCCGCGCCCTGACCGAGGGCATCCCCGAGCAGGCGCGCGACGAGGAGCGCGAGACGGCGCGGCGCAACTTCGTCCTGCGCATCGTCCAGCCCGGCCTTGTCGGCCTCATGGACGGTTCGGTATCGACGCTGGCGCCGGTCTTCGCCGCCGCCTTCGCCACCCAGAACAGCTGGTACACGTTCCTGGTCGGCATGGCGGCCTCGGTCGGCGCCGGCATCTCGATGGGCTTCGCCGAGGCGCTCGCCGACGACGGCGAACTCTCCGGCCGCGGTCAGCCCTGGCTGCGCGGCCTGGTCACCGGGGCGATGACCACGGTGGGCGGCGTCGGCCACACCCTGCCCTATCTCATCCCCCACTTCTGGACCGCGACCATCCTCGCCGTCGTGGTCGTGTTGATCGAACTATGGGCGATCGCCTGGGTGCGGGCGCGCTACATGGACACGCCCTTCCTGCGCGCCGCATTCCAGATCGTCGTCGGTGGCCTGCTGGTCTTCGCCACCGGCATACTCATCGGCAGCGCCTGACCGGCGCTGCCCGGCCCAAGAAAGTGAGCCGGCCCCGGGGCGGGGGCCGGCTCTCATGGACCTGATCTTGGGGACGGGGGGTGGGACGCGACCAGGTCCAGATGCGATTCTTGTGTTTGTCCCCTCGCCTTCTCAGCGAACGCTGCCCACCGCAATTCCGCTTCCGTCGTCGATACCGACCCACTGGCCGCTGTCGTATTCCGACTGGCGCTTGACGTATTCGTAGTCCGTCTGGTTCCACACCAGGATGCGCGACTTGAGGTTGTCGAGGACCAGGTCGCCGCGGTCGGTCAGCACGGTCAGCACCGCATGGCCGTCGCCGTTCCGCTGGCGCACGACGGTGATCAGCAGCGCGCCCGCCGGCCAGCCCTTCCTCATCAGGTCGCGCCGCTTGAGCAGCACGAAGTCCTCGCAATCGCCCTCGCCGATCTTGTCCGGATAGGCCCACCATTCCGGACGCCCGTAGATCTGCTCATCGGTCGCCGAGATGATGTCCCGGTTGACCTCGGCATTGACGGCAACCAGCTGGTTCCACTTCTTCGGCGTCAACCGAACCCGCGGGTTGCCCCGGCTCTTGACCATGCACTCCGCCATATGGCTCTGGCAGAACACGTAGTGGCCGATCGGCTGCGATGTCTTGCCGGTGATGTCCATTGTGGCTGCCCGCGGTGCTGCGCTCGCCCCAGCCGCAGCGAAAACCCCGCCAAGTATTGCCACAGTGAACGCCAGTCGTCTTAATGCTACCAGACGCATAATGCTCCCCCTGACCCGGACAGCACTATGACACTAAAGAATTGCTCTCAATATAAGAACGAACATATAAAGTAATTCAAGTAATATACAAACTTAAATCAAATTGCGCACCCGACGTTAGGCGTCCGGAAAGCATAAGCGGCACGCTGCCACCGGGCACCAAAACGAAAACGGCCGCCACAAGGCGGCCGCGGCAAACCCGGCTGAAGCGGACGGACTAGAGGTTCTGTTCGAGGGAGGCGACGGTCTGCTGCGTCACGAATTCGACGGCGATGCCTTCGTCGAAGTGACGCACGACGCGGGCGCGGATCTTGCCCGCCACCACCGGCGAGCCGATCGGCGGCTGCACGTCGATGGCAAGCGCCAGGCCAGACAGCGAGACGTCGACAAGGCGGGCACGGTATTCGCGCCCGTCAGGCAGGGTCACGGTGGTCGTCGGCGTCTTCGGCGTCACGCGGTCGTGACGCCGGTCTTCCGGCAGGTTCAGTTCGTGCCGATTGGCCAGCCAGGTCAGCTTCGCGGCAAGCTTGTCCTTCTTGCGCGCCGTCGCGTTGATCGACATGGCGAAGCCGCCGTTGAAGGCGCGCACGATCTTGCCCTCGATGCGGCCGATGTGATCGACATAGGCGATCACCCGTTCGCCGAGGCGACCGACGACCGGCGTCATCACGGCCAGGCTGCCGGGCGAGATATTCTGGGTCTGACAGGGATATTCGCGCCGGTCTTCGAGCATGAAACGGCCCAGCAGGTTCACCGTGACGCGCTGATAGCGCCGGCGGTCGTGTTGACGCACCGGCAAACGCTGGCGAACGTTTTGAGCTGTGGACGATTCCATTTACCGGCAGCCGCTGCCTGTCGAGACTGCTCGATCTTCTTACTCCGGGGTTAATAAGCTGTAACGGACACCATACCGACATTTACCAATCGCAACGCGGCGCGCGGACGCCCGGTTTGCCTAGCGTTTGCCGCCGTCCAGCACGAACAGGTGGCCGCGCCGGCGGGAACCGGCGGCCGGCAGGTGGACCGGCGGCACCGCGCCCGCCACCGGGGCGGTGGCCCGATCCGATTGCCGGCGCATGAAGACCGGCACCTCGTCCGGCCAGATGAGGCGCAGGCTGGCGATGCTCTGACGCACGATCGGTTCGCTCCCCAGCCAGTAAGGCCGGTCGATGACCGCGCAGCTGCCCAGCACCCGATCGAAGGTGGTGCCGCCGTGGCGCAGCGGCAGCAGGATCAGTTCGCACAGAACCTGCTGATCGCGGGCGGTCTCGGCGGTGATGGTCACCACCGCGGCCGCACCGTCCTCGCTGACGGCGGCCGCCAGCGTCGCCATCGCGTGGCGATCCTCTCCCGACCACAGGTCGAGGAGGTTGGTGCCCTTGATCTCGCGGCAATAGAGCGCGCAGACGCGCGTTCCCGCCAGGCGCACGTGGTAGTCGTCGCGCCCCACCACTTCGAGGATGAACATCTCGCCGAGGATCCGGCGGATATCGCTCGGCTCGATTGCACTGCGCAAGGGAGCCCGCTCATCGCCGCGGACGCGGTTCCAGTATTCGTAAAGCTCCCGCGTAGTCGCGTGTTTCATGCCATGCCGCCCCGTCTCATTGTGGCGCCCGCGCGCCCCCGTGCGTCTCAGCGCCGGATTTCGCGTGCAGGAACGGGACAGACTTTGTGCCCTTTTCCCGCGCCTGCCCCGGTGCTGCAGGCGCCATGCCAGTACGGCGGCAGGCGCATCGGGCTGACGCAAAATCCGGTGGACCGCCGCAGGCGTGCCACGGGCCGCCCGGCCTTGCCCGGATCCGCTCTTTTTAGCGATTTCACTCTGGTATCCGCCGCGCGCCGGGCTATGTTCGCGCGCAATGCTTGATCCCTCCCCTCGCGGGCGTCCGCCCGAACATCAGCCGATCTTCAACATCCCCACCGTCATCGTCGGCGTTCTGGCGGTGATTCTCGGCATCCAGGCGATCATGTCGTTCGCCCTCAGCCAGGACGCCTATGTCAGGGCGATACTTGATTTCGCCTTCATCCCCGCTCGCGAGACCGTGCCCGGAACCCTGCCGCCGATCGTGCCGACCGGCCTGGCGCGCATCTGGACCTTCGTCACCTACGCGCTTCTGCACGGCGGCTGGCCCCATGTCGGCTTCAATGCCCTGTGGCTGGCCGCTTTCGGCAGCCCGCTCGCCTGGCGCTTCGGGCCAACCCGCTTCCTGCTCTTCTCCGCCGTCGGCGCCATCGCCGGCGCGCTCGTCCACCTGGCCATCTTTCCCTACGACCAGACGCCGCTGGTCGGCGCCTCGGCCGCCATCTCGGCGCATATGGCCGGTGCCGCTCGCTTCGTCTTCGCCGCCGGCGGCCCCATGTGGCGTCCGGCCGGCACGGCGGCCTACCGGCTGCCGGCACAACCGCTCACGACCGTCATCCGCGACCGCCGCGTTCTCGTCTTTCTGGGGGCCTGGTTCGGCCTCAACCTGCTCTTCGGCATCAGCACCATCAGCCAGGGAATCGCCTCGGGCGCGGTCGCCTGGGACGCCCATATCGGTGGCTTCCTCGTCGGGCTGCTGCTCTTCCCCTTGTTCGATCCAGTGCGCTCCGGTCGCTGAATTCCGGCCCGGAATCGGCCATTTCCGGCCCGACGCTTGCCATCTGCGTCAGAACGCCGCATCCTTGCGGCCAAGCCCGGGTTAGGGGGGCGCTTCTCGGAGGGAAGCTCATGACCGTGGCAGCTATGCTGAGTGAAAAAGGGCGCGATGTCGTCACCACGTCCGCGGCGGCAAGCATCGCCGGGGCCATCGACACGCTCGCCAGGCACAAGATCGGCGCCCTCGTGGTCGTCGACGAGAACGACCGCATCTCCGGCATCGTGTCGGAGCGCGATATCGTCCGGGCCATCGCCGGACAGGGCGCCGCGGCGCTCTCCACGCCGCTTTCGACCGTCATGACGCACACGGTGGTCACCTGCGGCGAGAGCGAGACGGTCAACGACGTGATGACGCGCATGACGCGCGGCCGCTTCCGTCACCTGCCGGTGGTCGAGAACGGCCGGCTGACGGGCATCATCTCGATCGGCGACGTGGTCAAGGCGCGCATCGAACAGGTCGAGCGCGAGGCCGAGGACATGCGCGCCTATATCGCCGCCGTGTAACCGGCGAAGACCGTCCCTAGTGCTGGTGCGCGGGAGCGACGCGCTTCATCGCCCGGTCGAAGGCAAGCGCGGTCGCCGCTGACGGCGCCTGGCCCATCGGCACCGAACGGTAGAAGCACGAACGGTAGCCCTGGTGGCAGGCGACGCCCTCGCCGGCGATCGCCACCTTGAGCAGGACCGCATCCTGGTCGCAATCGACGCGCAGATCGGCGACGGCAAGCGTGTTGCCGCTCTCCTCGCCCTTGCGCCACAGCTTCTTGCGCGAGCGGCTCCAGAACCAGGCCTCGCCGGTCTCGATGGTGCGGGCGAGTGCCTCGGCATTCATGTGAGCGACCATCAGCACATCGCCGCTCGCCGCATCGGCGGCGATCGCCACGATCAGCCCGTCACGGTCGAATTTCGGCATCAGCGCGGTGCCGGTCTCAACCGTCTCTTCGTCCTTGCGTTCTGCGAAAACGGGTGGGGTCATGGTCGGGCTCGCAAATCGGATTGGCCGCCGGCCGGCGGCAATGACGGCACGACGCCGGTGCCCGGCGAGGCGCGGGCGCTACGCCCCCTGCCCGCCCTTGACCAGCGTCATGAAACGCATCTGTTCGGCCGGATCGTCGCGAAACACGCCGGTGAACTGGGTGGTCGTCGTCATCGCGCCGTGCGCCCGCGTTCCCCTGCGGGTGACGCAATGATGCTCCGCCTCGACCATGATCGCCACGCCGCGCGGGCGCAGTGCCTCGTCGATGGCACCGATGACCTCGGCCGTCATGCGCTCCTGCGTCTGCAGGCGGCGGGCGAAGATGTCGACGACGCGGGCGAGCTTCGACAGGCCGACGACCTTGTCGCCCGGGTAGTAGGCAATGTGCGCGGTACCGGTGACCGGCATCATGTGGTGCTCGCAGTGCGAATAGAAGGGAATGTCCTTGACCAGCACCATGTCGTCATAGCCGCCGTCCTCGTCGAAGGTGCGGTCGAGCACTTGCGCCGGATCGAGCCGATAGCCCTCGTAGAGCTCCTCGAGAGCGGCGGCGACGCGCTTCGGCGTGTCGCGGACGCCGTCGCGGTCCGGATTGTCGCCGACCCAGGCGATGAGCACCCGCACCGCCTCCTCGACCTCGGCGCGGCTCGGCCGGCTGACGTCGGCCGGCGCCTCGGGAATCAAAGGTTTGCGGGTTGTGGCATCCATCGAAGAGACTCCGCGCCCGGTAGGCGCCATTGGCTGGTTCCGGCCGTCTATATAGTCGCCGCCGGCCGACTTGCGAAGCGCCCGTTCGTCACCTCAGCCATGCTCCCCGGCCTGGCGCCTGTGGCAGGGTGGCCGCCCCTCCCCTATATTCGCCGGGCGATGCTCGACGATATCTATAACAAGCAGATCCTGACATTTGCCGGAACGATCCCGCGCCTGGGGCGGCTGGACCATCCCGACGCCAGCGCCACGGCGCATTCGCGCCTGTGCGGATCGACGGTGACCGTCGACCTCAAGATGGACGGCGACGTGGTCGCCGATTTCGCCCATGACGTGAAGGCCTGCGCCCTCGGCCAGGCCTCGTCCTCGATCATGGCGGCCAACATCGTCGGCGCCCATGCCGGGGAACTGCGCGCGGTGCGCCAGACCATGCTGAAGATGCTCAAGGAGGACGGTCCGCCGCCGGAAGGCCGCTTCGCCGACCTCAAGTTTCTCGAGCCGGTGCGCGCCTACAAGGCGCGGCACGCTTCGACCATGCTGACCTTCGACGCCGTCGTCGACGCGCTCGATCAGATCGACGCCCGGCGCGGGGGCGCCGCGGAGCGGAGCTGAGCGACCTGCATCAACGGCCGAACAGCGGCAGCGGACGGCCGTTGCTGCTCACCAGCCAGGCGTAGTGGAACGCCGCTATGCGGCTGAAGCCGACCCGGCGATACTGGAAATAGCGTTTGAGAAACCGGACCATGGCGGCCACCTCCTCGAATCTGTACGCCCCCGACGCCGGACACGCAGCTTGGGATCACGAGGCTGCGCCAAACATGGTGAACAAAACGTTGACGACGGCGTCGCGCCGAATCCCTTGTCGCCAGTATCGCCGCCGAACATGACAGGTTTGTTGTCGTATCTCGCGCGGCTGCCGCGCCTTCTCGGCATCGTCCTGATCAAGGCCTACCGGCTGATTCTATCGCCCTGGCTCGGCGGCCAGTGCCGCTACCTGCCGACCTGCTCGCACTACACCGAAGAAGCGGTCATCAAATACGGCCTGTGGGCCGGCTTCTGGATCGGCCTGTCGCGCTTCCAGCGCTGCGGCCCCTTCGGGGCGTCGGGCTACGACCCGGTGCCGGAGAAGCTGCCCGACAATGCGGCCTGGTACCTGCCCTGGCGCTACGGCCACTGGACCGGCGACCACATCGACCCGGCAACCCGGCTCGACCACCACCACGACCACGCCCACGACTGACCAGTAGAGCTGACGGCCTCATACGCGGCGGATTGTCCCCGGCGCCGCATCGGCGATCGGCTCGCAGCGCTTCCACACTTCCGGATCGCCGCTGGTCGCCCCCTTCCACAGGTCGACCGTCGTCTCGTTGATGAGGCGCATATAGATCGTCGCCCCCGCCGACGGCTCGGAAGCCGGCACCGTGTAGGTAAAGGAATGGCGGGAATAGAGGCCCTGGATCGTGTTGCCCGCCGGCGTCGTGATCGTCGAGCCGTCGATCTGCATATAGCGGCCGTCCGCCTGACACCAGTTGCCGTCGATCACATCGGCGAGCGCCGCACCGCCCGCCACCAGCCATAATGCGGCTGCCAGACCCAAAGAGATCGTCTTCATCGCAAGCTCCTTCCGCACCCCTGCAAGCACGAAAGATGCCATGCGCCCCGGCGCCGCGCACCTCACAACGCGGTGTAAGCCGCCCGCTAAAGCGTCGGGCCGAAGCCCCTGGCGTAGCGCTTCCAGTTGGCGACGTAATGGATGGCGGAGTTGCGGTTGGCCTCGATCTCCTCCGCGCTGAGCTGGCGCACCGGCTTGCCGGGCACCCCCATGACCAGCGAGCCGGACGGAACATGGCGTCCCTCCGGGACCAGCGCGCCGGCCGCGATCAGGCAATTGTCGCCGATCGTCACGCCGTTCATCAGCGTCGCCCCCATGCCGACCAGCACGTTGTCGCCGATGACGCAGCCATGGACGATCGCCCGGTGGCCGATGGTGCAGCCGCTGCCGATGGTGAGCGGGAAGCCCATATCGGTGTGAAACATGCATAGTTCCTGCACATTGGTGTCGGCGCCGATCGTGATGCGCTCGTTGTCGCCGCGCATGATTGTCCCGAACCACACGCCGACACCCTTGCCGAGCGTCACCTTGCCGATGATCGTCGCGCTCGGCGCCACCCAGAACTCGCCTGGATCCGGCAATTCCGGGCGAACGCCGTCCAGTTCGTAAATCGTCATGTCCCCTGCTCCCCCAGCCGGTGCAGCGGCCCGGGCCGGTTCGGCCCGCCGCTCTGGCGCCGGTCGGCCAGGATGCGGCAGACGACCGCGGCGCCACGTGCAAACTACCGCCTGCACCGGAGACGGGCCACAGGCTTGAGCGATCGGGCAGGCGCTGCGCGAAGCGACCTCACCGGCGGCCGAATGGCGGCTGGCCGTCGCGCGGAGCGGGCCCGTGCCGCTGCCGGTAGAGCCAGCGCGCCAGCAGGTAGCTCCCCGAAGCAGCCGCCAGGGCAACAAAGTGCAGCAACTCGCTGTTCCCCGGCGCGCCGAAAGGCGCCACCGCGGCACGGACGGTCGGGCCAACGATCAACGCAACCGTGAGGCAGATCAGCCCTTCCCAGGCAGACGCCCGCGGGTCCCAGTAGCGCGTTGCCGCGATCGCCACGGCAAAAAGCACGGCGACCATGAGCGTGAAGGCGATCGCCTCTCCGACAAGGCGCCAGACAACCAGCGGGTGTTGCGGATCAGCCGAGGGCAGAGTCTCGATGAAAAAGGCGATGGCCGTCCCGAAGACGGCCGACACCAAGACGGTGGCCAGCGCCAGCCACAGCCAGTTCCGCGATCTGCGGGCGTTGTGTCGCTCCATCGCCCCTCGGATTGCGACGCGGATTCGCGGCCTCTCAGGCGAAGCCGCCCTCCAGCGAAAGCAACAGTCCGAGGACGATGATACCCGAGCATACGCTCCACAGACCAGCAACCAGCATACTCACCACCAGCCAGCCGGCGGCGTTGTCGCCGCTGCGCCGCTTCAGCGCGCCTTGCACGATGATCGCCGGCCCGGTCACGGCGAAGAACAGGAAGGTCGAGGCCGCGGCCAGCCAGCCCTGCCCGAGCAGGGCGAAGCGGGCGGCCTCCGAGGTCACCATCTTGTAGAAGCTGGCGGCAATGCCCGAGGCAACGAAGCCGATGGCACCGCAGTAGATGATCAGAAGCCCGTCGTGCAGCACCGCATCCGCCCCTCATGTCCCGTTTCTGGGCACGTCACCCGCGCAGTTGACCACGGGTGCAAGCGGCGTACCGTTGAGGTCACTTTCGATTCGCGCAACAAGCGCATGGAATCACTGACCTTTCCAGAAGGCGGCAAACGTCGGCGTTATGGTTGATGTTTCGTTAAGGGACAAACGCGGACAGCGCGCGCAACGCACGCGCAGCAGGTACCCGCGCTGGACGGCACCGCTGGCGATTGCGGCAGGCGCGATCACGCTGCTGGCTGTGGCCGGCGTCGTCTTCCATCTGGCGCTCAACGCCTATCGCGAGCGCATGGCGCTGACCGGCCTGACCAGCGACCCGAAGCCGGTGGGACTGACCATCGCCGGAGAACGTCTCTTCGTTCCGGCCAACATGCTGCGCTTCGCGGCGACACGGCACGGCGGCCCGGTCGAGCGCGCCGAGCTGATCCTGCACTGGCCGTCGCTGACCGGCTATTCCGACGCCCGCGCCGACGCCTTCACCGGCAACCGGCCCGGGGCGCCGCTGATCTTCGCGACCATTGCGCCGCGCGAGAGCATGCTCGATTCGACCGAGCGGCTCGACGACGTCTATGCGCTGTTCTTTGTCGGCAAGGCACTGGCCGGCCCCGCCGGCCTGGTCGGGCGGACCCTGTCGGCCGATTCGGGCTATGGCGAGGAGATTGTCTACTTCGTCCCCGACCAGCCGCAGCCCTTCGTTACCCGCTGCCTGGCGGAGGATACGCCGGCCCTGCCCTCGACCTGCCTGCGCGACATCAAGGTCGGCCGCAAGCTGACCCTGACCTACCGCTTCAATCGCACCATGCTGGGCCATTGGCCGGCGATCGACGCCGGCATGCGCGGCCTCGCCGATTCCTTCCTCGCCCGCTAGCGCCGCCGCGCTCTCAGTCGAGGTCGATGTCGAGGATCGCCATCGTGAAGTTGTAGGAAAGGTCGCCGTCCTCGTCGTCGCGGAAGATCACCCCGACGAACTCGTCGCCGATATAGACCTCGGCCGAATCATCCTTCTGCGGGCGCGCCCGCACCGAGATGGTCGACATGTTGAAGCGGCGACGAAAAAAGGCTTCGAGCTTCTGAAGCTCCTGACGGTTCACGATTGTGGCCCCCAATTCTTGTGTTTTCGATGCACCGGATGTCAGTCTTCGGCACATTCGTCGAGAAGCTGATCCATCAACCGCGACGGGTCGTCCTTGCCGGTCTGGCCGACCAGCTTGGCCGGCACGCCGGCGACCGTCGAATGCGCCGGCACCGGCTTGAGCACCACCGAGCCGGCGGCGATCTTCGACGACACGCCGATTTCGATGTTGCCGAGGATCTTGGCGCCGGCGCCGATGAGCACGCCGTGGCGGATCTTGGGATGGCGGTCGCCGGACTGCTTGCCGGTGCCGCCGAGCGTCACGCCCTGCAGGATCGACACATTGTCCTCGATCACCGCGGTCTGGCCGACGACCAGCCCGGTGGCGTGGTCGAGGAAGATTCCCTTGCCCACCGGCACGGCCGGATTGATGTCGGTCTGGAAGACCGCCGAAGAGCGCGCCTGCAGATAGAGCGCGAAGTCGCGCCGTCCCGTATTCCACAGCCAGTGGGCCAGACGATGGGTCTGGATGGCGTGGAAGCCCTTGAAGTAGAGCAGCGGCTCGATGTGGCGCTCGCAGGCCGGATCGCGATCGTAGACCGCTGCGATATCACAACGGAAGATCTCGCCGAGTTCCGGATTGGCGGCCAGCGCATCGTCGAAGGCGCAGCGGATGACGTCGGCGCCCATGACGTTGGAATCGAGGCGCTGGGCGACGCGATTGATCACCGCATCCTCGAGCCGACGATGATTGAGGACGGTGGCGAAGACGAAACTCGCCATCGCCGGGTCGCCGGCAACGATCTGTTCGGCCTCGCGCCGGATGTTGGACCAGATCGGATCGACCTGGGCGAGCGGGTCATTGGCCTGCTGGGAAACCTGAACGGACATCGACACTTGCCTTCATCTTCACCGTCGCGGCGAAGCGGGCGGGGACCCTATCACAGCCCCCCGACCGTCACCAAGGCGCGCAGCCTACGCTCACCGCGGTTAAAAAAACGGTCCTTCCGACCTATGGCGTTGAATTGCGTTTACAAGGCTTGGCGGCCGGCGACGCGGCCGATTCCACCCGTGTTTCAGGGGCGACGGGCAAGGAAATCGAGCGCTCCGGCCTTGAACACCTTGTCGCCGGTGGCGAGCATATGGTCGCGGCCGGGGATGTCGAGCACCTGCGCTCCCGGGATGAGCGCCGCCAGGCCGGCCGCCGATCCGGCGACCTCGTCGCGCGTGCCGACCGCCACCAGCACCGGCATGGAGAGCTGCGCCAGACGTTCGCGCGGCACCGTCTCACGCTGCACGCTCATGCAGGCGGCAAGCGCCCTGAGGTCGCTCTTGGTCAGTTCGGCGAACTTGCGATAGCCGCGCCCGACCGGCGTCCTCACCGCGGCGATGCTGTCGGCCTCCAGCGCCGCCACGATGTCGTCCTCGCCGCCGATCCCCTCGACCAGGCCGAGGCCCATGCCGCCGATGATGAGCGAGCGCACCTTGCCGGGATGGGCAAGCGCCAATGTGACGCCGATGCGCGCCCCCATGGAGTAGCCCATGACGTCGACGCGGCCGAGCTTGAGATGGTCGATGAGAGCAGCCGCGTCCCCGGCCAGTTTCGCCAGATGATACTGCCCGGGCTCGTACAGCTTGGCGCTGGCGCCATGGCCGCGCACATCCATGGCGATGGTGCGAAAGCCCGCCCTGGTGAGCGTGTCGACCCAGCCGGTCGAGCGCCAGTTGACCGCGTTGTTGGAGGCAAAGCCGTGGATGAGGAGGATCGGGTCGCCCTCGCCGTCTATTGCGTAGGCGATGTCGGCGCCTTCCGAAGAAAAATGCTGCAAAATGCCAATCTCCGCTGATGCCGGCGGACCCTACCCAATCGCGGCCGACACCGCTATTGTCCGCCCCGAAAACCCGTCGAATTCCGGACCGAAGGCCATGGCAGATCACGTCGTCCCGCATTTCCACAACGACTCCGGCGCGCCCACCGTCGAGATCGGCGTCAAGGAGTTCATGTGCGTCGGGGCAAAGCCGCCCTTCGACCACCCCCATGTCTTCCTCGACATGGGCGACGACGACGAGAAGATCTGCCCCTACTGCTCGACGCTCTACCGCTACAAGGCTGAGCTGACGCCGACCGAGACGGTACCGCCCGACCACCTCTACCGCGACGCCGCCTGAACCGGCGTTGCCCGTGCCCGCCGCACCGCCACCCCGGAGCGAACGGCAGCCGATCGTCATCGCCGGTGCCGGCATCGGCGGACTGACCACGGCGCTGACGCTCGCCGCTGCCGGATTCCGCGTGGTCATCGCCGAGCGTAGCCAGGAGCTGAGCGAGGTCGGCGCCGGCATCCAGATCGCCCCCAATGCCGGCCGCGTGCTGGCCCGCCTCGGGCTCGACAGGGCGATGGCACAGGCGGCCATCGAACCGCTGGCGATCGACATCATGAACGGCCTCACCGGCCGCCGGCTGACCGCGGTGCCGGACAGCGCCTTCCGCCAGCGCTACGGCTTCCCCTATCGCGTCATCCACCGCGCCGACCTGCAGTCGGTGCTTGCCGCCGCGGTCAGGCGCGTGCCGGCCATCCGCCTCCATCTCGGCACGGTCGTCGAGGGCTCGAAGCTGCAGCCCGACAGCCTGCTCGTGCGCCTCAAGCGGCAGGACGGCGGCGAGGTCGTGCAGGCCGCGGCGCTGATCGCGGCCGACGGCGTGTGGTCGTCGCACCGCCAGGCGATCCCCGGCAGTGCCAGCCCGCGCCCCAACGGCCGCACCGCCTGGCGCGCGCTGGTGGCGGCCGACGTTGCCGCCGCCTTCATCAGCATGCGGCGCGTCGGCCTGTGGCTCGGCCCCGACGCCCATCTCGTCCACTATCCCGTCGCGCAAGGAGCAGCCGTCAACCTTGTCGCCGTTGTCGAGGAGGCCTGGGACAAACCGGGCTGGAACGTTCCCGGCGAGCCGGCCGAGATCAACCGGCGCTTCGCCGGCTGGTGCGGCGCCGCACGCCGGCTACTGGCGGCGCCCTTCGCCTGGCAGAAATATGCCCTCGCCCCGCTCGACCCGACCGGGCCGTGGGTTAACGAACGCACGGCACTTCTCGGCGATGCCGCCCATGCCATGGTGCCCTTCCTGGCGCAGGGCGCGGCCATGGCGATCGAGGACGCGGCGGTCCTGGCGGCCTCGCTCTACGGCGCCAGCGACATTCCGGCCGCACTCAGCGCCTATGAGGCCGCGCGCAAGCCGCGCGTCACCCGTCTGTGGCGGGCGGCGCAGCAGACCGGGGACACCTATCACTACGGCGCCGCCATGGCAGCGCTGCGCAATGCCGCGCTGACCGTCGCCGGACCGCGCCTGATCCTCGGCCAGACCGACTGGATCTATCGCTGGCTGCCGCCGGAGCCCGGCGCCGAGATGCGCGCCGCAAGCCTCGGCAAATAGGCGCCGAGCGCCACGGCGCGGGCGACGTAGAAGATCAGGAAGGCGATCCACACGCCGGTATTGCCGAAGCGCGGCGCCAGAACGAAATCGGCGGCGACATAGACCAGCACCGAAGCGATGCCGGCATTGCGCAGCATGGCGCCACGGGTCGCACCGATGAAGATGCCGTCGAGAATCCAGGCCGGCGCGCCGAGCAACGGCACCACCGCCGCATAAGGCAGATAGGCGATGGCCGTGTCGCGCGCTGTCTGGTCGGCGATCAGCTGCGTCAGCACCCAGGGACCGAAGATGAAGGTGAGCACGGCAAAGACCGTGCCGGCAATCATCGCCGGCTCGGCGGTGAGCAGGCAGGCGCGGCGGAAGTCGGGCAGCGACTTGCGGCCGAAGGCGCGGCCAGCCTCCGCCTCGGCGACGAAGGCGAAGGCATCAAGCACGAAGGCCCAGATCTGGATGATCTGCTGGAGGATCTGGTTGCCGGCGAGCGGCCCCACGCCCTGTCTGGCGCCGGCATTGACGAACCAGGTGAAGCCGAGGATCAGCGACCAGGTGCGGATCATCAGGTTGATGTTGACGTCGAACAGCCGGCGCAAAGCGGCAAGGTCGACCAGCGCCGACGGCCTGAGGGCCCCTTCCACCCAGCCGCCGCGCCGGCGCACGGTGCGCGCGATGAATACCAGGCCGACGGCAAAGCTCACCCAGTCGGCGATCGCCGTGGCATTGCCGACGCCGGCGGGGCCGAGATGCAGGCCGAGCACGAACCAAAGATCGAGCACGATGTTGACCAGGCTGAAGATGCCGGTGACCGCCAGCGTCGTGCCGGTCCGCCTGAGGCCGATCAGCCAGCCGGTGACCGCGAACACCGCCAGCGCGCCCGGCGCGCCCAGCGCGCGCGCCGTCAGATAGGCGGCGCCCTTGACGTTGACCGAGGGCTCGCCCTGCATGATGGCGAGGCCGGCGGCAGCGATCGGCCCGCGCAGCGCGGCAACCACGACACCGAGCACCACGCCGATGGCGAGTGCCCGCGCGAGGATGCGCTGCACCTCGCCCTCCTCGCCGGCGCCGGCTGCCTGGGCGACGAGCCCGGTCGACCCCATGCGCAGGAAATAGAAGCTCCACAGGAAGATCGAGATGATCGCCCCGCCGAGCGCCACGCCGCCGAGGTCGGTGGCATCGCCCGACAGGCCGAGCACGAAGGTGTCGACGGCCGCCGCCAGCGGCACCGCGGCATTGGCGAAGACCAGTGGCCAGGCGCGGCGCAGGACCTGGCCGCGGGTGAGGGATTCGTATGTCATCGCGAGGGCGTTAGCCTGCGGCACCGGCCGCGGCAAGCGGCAAGGCCGGGACCTCATCCCGCGGCGGCTGCCGAAGGCAGCCCCCGAAGGCGCCCGCGATCTGCCGGGTCGCCGGCCGCTCAGTGGCGGGCGAGCGCTGCCGTCGCCGCACCCATGCCGACCAGGCAGGAGGCGCCGGCGCGGTTCATCCATTTGAGCACGCCCGGCCGCCTTATGCTGCGGCGCAGGCGGTCGGCCGCCAGCGCGTAGGCCAGCGCATTGATGGCAGCGAAGCCGACGAAGGTCGCCTCCATGATCACCAGTTGCGGCAGCAGCGGCACGTCATGGGCGATGAACTGCGGCACGAAGGCGACGAAGAAGGCGATGCTCTTCGGGTTCAGCGCGGTCACCACGAAGGCATGACCGAAGATGCCGCGCGCCGCCCCGTCGCCCGGCTCCGACATCACGTCGGGCAGCACCGGCGGCGCCCGCCACAGCCTGACGCCGAGATAGATCAGATAGACCGCGCCAACCCATTTGAGGACCGTGAACAGCGTCGCGGAAGCCGCCAGCAGCGCACCGAGGCCGGCCAGAGACAGCGTCATGGCGGTGAAATCGCCGAGCGCCACCCCGGCCGCGGTGGCGATCGCCACCTTGCGTCCCTGGGTGAGCGCGTAGCTGACGACGAGCAGCACCGTCGGCCCCGGGATGAGCAGGAGCACCGTCGAGGCGAGAGCGAAGGCGAACCAGGTGGCAAGCGTCATGGCAGGCGACCGTCGGGAGTTTCGAGGGAATCGAGCAAGCCCCCGAAAACAGGTTTCCGTCAAGTGTGACAAGCGTCACTGCCTTAACGACGCCCGACGCTTAGATCCGCGCCCTCGCCGCCCGCACCCAGGCGGCGTTTCGCGTCAATGCACGGGAGCATCTTTCATGGACTCGCAGATCCTCGTCGTCGTCCTCAGGCTGCTGCACATCACCTTCGGCATGTTCTGGGTCGGCTCGGCCGTCACCACAAGCTTCCTGACTCTGCCGACGGCGCGCGCCACCGGCCCGGTGGGCGGGCAGTTCTTCGGCGAGTTCATGCGCCGCTGCCACTATTCCCAGCTGATGCTGATCGCCGGTGTGGTGACCATCGTCACCGGCCTGGCGCTCTACTGGGATTTCTATGTCGGCCTGGCGTGGAGCCTGTCGCGCCCCGGCCCCGAGACGGTCTTCGGCCTCGGCGGCCTGATCGCCATCGTCGCCGCAGTCGCCGCCAATACCATGATCCCCGGCGTGTCGACGAAGCTGGCGGCGGTCGGCGGCAAGATCCTGGCGGCAGGCACGAACGATGGCACCCCGGCCCCGGAACTGCTGGCCGAACGCAACCGGCTGTCGCTGCGCCTCGCCCACATCGGCATGGCCAACGCTTCGCTGCTCGTCGTTGCGGTCGCACTGATGGCGGTGGGACGCTACGTATAGCCGTCAAGCGGGACGCGTATCGTCGCAGCTGTGTTAAGCACACCGCCCGCGGACAAGGAGATCCTGACATGAAGATCGGCATTCTCGGAACCGGCATGGTCGCGCAGGCCCTGGCCGACAAGCTGGCGGCACTCGGGCACAGCGTGACGATCGGTACCCGTGACCCGCAGGCGACGCTGGCGCGCAGTCAGAACGACGCTTTCGGCAACCCGCCGTTCCGCGCCTGGAAAGAGACGCACCCGGCGGTCGCCCTCGCCGATCTCGCGACAGCCGCCGGCTTTGGCGAACTGCTCATCAACGCCACCAACGGCAACGGCACGCTTGCCGCCCTCAATGCGGCCGGTGCCGACGCGATCGGCGACAAGGTGCTGATCGATGTCTCCAATCCGCTCGACTTCTCCCACGGCTTTCCGCCGTCGCTGTCGGTATGCAACACCGATTCACTTGGCGAACAGGTCCAGCGCGCCTTTCCGCGCGCCCGCGTCGTCAAGACGCTCAACACGGTCAATGCCAGCCTGATGGTCGATCCCAAGCGGTTCGCGGGCGGCGACCACACGATATTCGTCTCGGGCGACGACCCGCAGGCGAAGCAGGCGGCGACCGGACTGCTCAACGAATTCGGCTGGACGGACGTCGTCGACCTCGGCGACATCGCCACGGCCCGCGGCACCGAGATGTACCTGCCCCTCTGGGTGCGCCTGCTGGGAGTGGTCGGCGGGCCGAATTTCTCGATCAAGGTCGTGCGCTAGCAACCGGCCAGACGATGCGGCCAGCCACAGCGTGGGCCCCGGCGAGACGCAGAACTCCTGCGATTCCCACCGATTACGCGATGAATAGTTGAAGTTTAGAGGCCGTCGAAGCAGTCATGAAACCTTAATCCTAATTTCTTTGCACGAGCTTCCAGCAATCGGTTCCACTGTTCCTTAATACCTGCGGCCTATCGATAGCATTTTAGTGAAATTGGCTATTTCGGGCAGTTTGGAAGAGGGTGGGCCGTGAAGAACCAGACCGAAAGAGACCCCCGCCGGGAGACGGTCAGTCAGGCATTCGATGAGGCGAGCGTCATTGCCCTCGCCCGCATTGCCGCTGAGGCCCATGAGACGATCGTCGACGAGCAGGATTCTGCGATCAAGGCGCTGCGCGAGGAGATCCAGCGCCACACCCTGGCCATCGAGCACATCTCGGAAGGTGTGAGTTTCTACGGCAAGGACCGGCGACTGATCCTGTGCAACGCCCAATATGCCAAGATCTATCGCCTGAGGCCGGAGGACGTGCGCCCCGGCATGACGCTGCGCCAAGTCATCGAATTGCGCGTGGCGGCCGGGACGTCGCCGAAGGAGACCGAGGAATATCTCGCCCTGCACGAGGCAATCGACGCCGGGACGGCTCCCAATCCATGGACCGCGACCCTGGCCGACGGCCGCCGGATCGAGATCCGCCATAACCGCTTGCCGGGCGGCGGCTGGATATCAACGCACGAGGACGTCACCGAGGCCAGCCGCACGGTCGCCAACGAGCGCATCACCCTGCAGACCCTGATCGACTGGGTGCCCGACAATCTCTGGGTCAAGGACGCCGACAGCCGTTTCGTCATCTGCAACAAGGCAACCGCCCGGCGCATGGGCCGCTCGGCGGACGAAGTCATCGGCAAGTCGGACATGGAGCTCACCGAGCCGGAACTCGCCGCCGGTTTCCTGGCCGACGAACGGCGGGTCATCGAAACCGGCCGGCCGATGATCGACAAGGAAGAATACATCGTCGACGACAACGGCCAGAAGACCTGGCTGCTCACCTCGAAGACCCCGTTGCGCAACGACGAGGACAAGATCATCGGCCTTGTCGGCATCTCCCGCGACATCTCCGATCGCCGGCAGGCGGATCTTCTGCGCGACAGCCAGGCGCGGATTCTGGAGAACATTGCCGTAAACGCGCCCATCGAGACCGTGCTGGAGGATCTGATCCGGCTGGTCGAAATGCAGATACCGGGATCCAGCGGAACCATCCAGCTCGCCGACCACAATGGCCGGCTGTTGCGCCACGGGGCCGCCCCGCACGTCGCTGGCGCGTTCGTCAAGGCCATCGACGGCATGCATGTCGGCCCCAAGGCCGGTCCGAGCGGAGCCGCTGTCTATCGCGGCGAAACCGTCGTGGTCGCGGACATGACGACCGACCCGCTGCTGGAGGACTTCCGCGACCTGGTCGCCGCCAGCGGCTATCGGTCGTGCTGGTCGATTCCGATCATGTCGCCCACCGAAAAGCCGCTTGGCGTTTTCACCCTTTACTATGAGACGGAGCGGGTTCCCAACGACGCCGAATTGCGCATCGGCGCAGTCGCCTGCCACATCGCCGGCATCGCCATCGAGCGCAAGCTCAGCGAGGAGCGCATTCGCTTCATGGCGAACCACGACGCTCTCACCGGACTGCCCAACCGCGCGCTGCTGCAGGATCGCCTCGAACAGGCCTTGCGCTACGCGCAGCGGGCCGACCATTGGGTGACCATCGCCTTCATCGACCTCGACAATTTCAAGATCATCAACGACACGCTCGGCCACACCGCCGGCGACGAATTGCTGAAGACCGTCGCCGCCCGCATGGTCTCGAGCCTGCGCTCCGTCGATACCGTGGTGCGCCTCGGCGGCGACGAATTCGTGATCCTGCTCGTCGATCAGCAGAAGAACGTCGACAGCATCTCGGCGACGATCGCGAAGATCCGGGCAGCGATCGGCGAACCGCTGGAGATCGGCGGCCAGACGCTGCGTGTCTCGAGTTCGATCGGCCTGGCGAACTATCCCAACGACGGCACCGACGCCGATACGCTGCTTGCCAACGCCGACGCGGCCATGTACCGGGCGAAGGAACTCGGGCGCGACAATTATCAGTTCTACACACCCGAACTGAACGCCAAGGTGCGCGGCGAGTTGCTGCTTCAGGAAGCGCTGCGCGGCGCTGTCGAGCGTCGTGAGTTCATCCTGCTCTATCAGCCGCAGGTCGACATGCTCACCGGCCAGGTCTTTGCGGTCGAGGCACTGATCCGCTGGAACCATCCGACGCAAGGCCAGATCCCGCCCAACCACTTCATCCCGATCGCCGACCAGACCGGTCTCATCGTGCCTATCGGTGACTGGGTGCTGCGCGAGGCCTGCCGCCAGAACAAGGCCTGGCAGGAGGCCGGACTGCCGCCGATCAAGGTTTGCGTCAACGTATCGGCGCGGCAATTCGCCGAGAAGAACTTCATCGGCCGGGTGACCGCCGCCCTGGAAAAGAGCGGACTCGATGCGCGCTATCTCGAGCTCGAGCTGACCGAGAGCCTGATCATGCGCGACGTCGGGCAGGCGATCGCGACGATGAACGGCCTGCAGCGCCTCGGCGTACAGATCGCCATCGACGACTTCGGCACCGGCTATTCGAGCCTCAGCGCCCTGAAGACGTTCCCGGTCGCGCGCCTCAAGATCGACCGTTCGTTCATCAAGGGGTTGCCGGCCAACGTCGATGACCGTGCCGTGACGACCGCCGTCATCTCGCTCGGCAAGAAGCTCAATCTGCGCATCGTCGCCGAGGGCGTCGAGAACGACGACCAGATCGCGTTCCTGCGCAAGAACAGATGCGACGAGTTGCAGGGGTTCCGCTTCTCCAAGCCGATCCCGCCGGACCAGATCGGGGCCTACCTGCACAAGCAGAACCAATCCACGACGGCCTGAGATCGCGCGCGCTGGCGCGCCGGGCAAGATCGGTGGCCGGCCGTCAGTCGTCGCCCGCCGGCCGGCTTCTCAACGCCTTGACGCCGGCACGCCGCGCCTTGCCTTCCAGGCGCCGTCGGCGGCTGGCACGGGTCGGCCGCGTCGGCTTGCGCGGCACCGGCGGCTCGGCCGCTCTGGCGATCAGGGCGATCAGGCGGTCGAGCGCGTCGCGACGGTTGGCCTGCTGGGTGCGGAAGCGCCGGGCGGTGATGACGATGACGCCGTCGCGGGTCAGCCGCGATCCGGCCAGCCGCTCCAGCCGCTGACGGACAGGCTCCGGCAGCGATGCCGACCGCCTGGCGTCGAAGCGCAACTGCACCGCCGTGGCAATCTTGTTGACGTTCTGGCCGCCCGGTCCCGCCGCCAGGATGAAGCGCTCCCCGATTTCGTCCTCGTCGATATGGATGGTGGCGGTGACCGGGATCATGGGCTGACCTGACTTGATGCGCGCGGCCGGGAACGAGCCGGCATGGAATGGCCTGCGGGGATTCGAGGTCCCTCAGAACGCCACATTCCAGATGAATAGGCTACATGGCAGGAAAGCTTGAGAGGAGAAGGTTCTCCAGTTCACGCAGTCCATCGCCAGGCGGAACACGCCGGCGTGCTGGCGCCCGATCAGATTTCAGCCACTGGAATACCTTTGCGCTGATCGGGCATACTGGTCATCGTTCTCCGCTAGCGCGAGACCTCCTGCATTGGCCGCGATCTTCATCAGCCATTCCAGCCGCGACAATGAGATGGCGGCCGAGATCAAGACCTGGCTCACGAAGCTCGGCTACGAGAACGTCTTTCTCGACTTCGACACGGACACCGGGCTCGGCGCCGGGCGCAACTGGGAGCGCCAGCTCTATGAGGCGATCGAGCGCTGCCACGCGGTGATCCTCGTGGTCACGCCGGCCTGGATGGATTCGAAGTGGTGCTTCGCCGAAGAGCGCATCGCCCGCGGCCTCGGAAAGTCGATCTTTCCCATCATCCGCACACCGGACGACATGAAGATCGTCGGGCCGGAACTGCAGAGCGTGCAGGCGGCGATGTGGAACACCGACGGCAAGGAGCATCTCGGCCGCCGGCTGGGGGAGATCGCAGCGGAGATCGCCCGCGGCCATCGCTACGATCCGCACCGCCCTCCCTGGCCCGGCATTCTTTCCTTCGAAGCCGAAGATGCGGCGGTCTTCTTCGGCCGCGATCCCGAGATCAGGAAAGTGGCGGAACTGCTCGAGACGCGACGCACCCTCGGCGGACCGCGGCTGTTACTGGCGGTCGGCGCTTCCGGCAGCGGCAAGTCCTCGCTGATGAAGGCCGGCGTGTTGCCTTATCTGGCGCGCGACCCCGGCCGTTTCGTGGTGCTGCCGCCCTTCCGGCCCGGCCTCGCCCCGCTGTCCTCGCTTGCCAAGACGCTGGCCGAAGCACTCGGCAAGGCGGACCGATGGCAGACAATCCGGGAAACGCTGGCCGGAGAGCGGACCCGCACCGGCCTGGCCGCCCTGCTCGAAGAGCTGCGCGTCGGACCGGCGCGCGAAGCCACCGCGCTCGTCGCCATCGACCAGTTCGAAGAGGCCTTCACCCTCGCCGAGCCGGCGGAACGGGACGCTCTGTTCGATCTGCTGACGCTGGCCGCCGACAAGCAACGGCCGCTGCCGCTCCTGGTGCTGGCAACGGTCCGCTCCGACCTCCTGGGCGAGATCCTCAAGGCCAACTCCTTCAAGCTCGCCTATGAAACATGGACGGTCGGGCCGCTTCCCCGCGACCGGCTGGCCGAGATCATCGAAGGGCCGGCGCGGGTCGCCGCCATCCGGCTCGAACCTGGCCTGGTCGCGCGCATCCTGTCCGACGTCAATGCGCCGGAATCGCTGCCGCTGCTTGCCTTCGCGCTGCGCGAACTGCACGACCGGCACGGGCGAGATAGCCGGCTGACAATTGCCGAATATGAAGAACTCGGCGATCGCACCGCCATGCTGTCGCCGATCGAAAACGTCGTGCGCCGCCGGGCCGAGGACGTGCTGCGCGCGCTGGCGCCCAGCAACGCCCAGACGACTGCGCTCAAGGAAGCCTTCGTCTCCTTTCTCGTGCGCTCGCGCGACGACGGCACGTTCGTGCGGCGGCCGGCGCGGCTGGACACGCTTCCCGAAGCATCGCGCGCCATCGTCGATGCCCTGGTCGACGCTCGCCTGATCACCAAGCATGTGAAGCAGGCGGATGGTCCGGACGCCTCCGAGGTCACCGTGGAAGTGTCGCATGAGGCGCTTTTCAAGGCCTGGCCGCTGCTCAGGGGCTGGCTGACCGACGAGCGCGACTTCCTTGTCGGCAAGGCGCGCCTCGCCCAGTCCCTGGCCGATTGGACCCAGACCAGCGGCCCGCAGCGGAAGCAGGCCCTGTTGCAGGGGCTGGCGCTGAAACGCGCGCAGCAATGGGCGGCCAGCCACCCTGAGGGATTCTCGCAGGAGGAGCTTCAGTTCTTGCGCGCGAGCCGCAAGCAGGCGCGCCGCAAACTGGCCGGACTAGCGGCGCTCGCTGCCGCCGTCATCGTGCTCGCCATCGGCGTCACGGCGCCGCGGCTCTATGCCGAATATGTCCGCCGAACCGCGCTCGAATGCGATCTCTACGCCGCCGAACTCGACAACAACGTCCACGTCCCCGGCGTCGCCTTCGACCGCATCATTCCCGAGATCGCAGTCCCCGCCTGCCGCAAGGCGGTCGCCGCCGAGCCCGACAATCCGCGTCTGATGGACAATCTGGCGCGCGCCCTCGACCGGTCCGGCGACAAGCAGGAGGCGGTGCAATGGTATCGCAAGGCCGCGGATCGCGACTGGCCGTGGGCGCAGAACAGCCTCGGCGTCATGACCCTCTACGGGCAAGGCACCCGGCGCGATTTCGCAGCCGGCGTCGCGTTGATCCGCAAGGCCGCCGAGCGCAACACGCCGGACGCAGTCGCCAACTATGCCGGCACCGATCTGTCGGTGCTTTTCGAAGACGCACCGGCGCTCGTGAAGATTCTCCAGAACGCCCTTGTCGGACGGAAGCTGCTCGAACCGGCGCAGGCCACCGGATCGTTCGATGCGCCGACGCAGGCCGCGCTGCGCACCTTTGGAGAATTGAACGGACTGGACAATGATGGCGTGACGCTGAAGTTGCTCGACACTCTCGGCGTTGTCGATCTGCTGTCCGACAACTTCAAACAGATGCAGGATACTTCCAGCGCAAACTGATCAGGCGCTGAACGCTCTTCGAATTCCCAGCCGATACCTGCCGACACGGCGACAAGACGGAGAACGAGAATGCCAGCGACACACAGGAATGCCATGATGCGCGCGATGCTCGCCGCCGCCTGTTTCGCGTTCGCCCCGCCGACCCGCGCTGCCGATTATCCTCTGGTCTTCACCGACTCCGCCGCCCTGCACCAGATCGGCCTTGATATCGGCTTCGGCCAGGACAGCAAGGCATTCAAGAACAAGTGCTACGCCTATGGCGACGGCGGCTACGACATGTCGATGTCGGACGAATTCCTGGCGCGGTTCACCGCGCGCGGATTCACGCTGCAGGCGACCTGTCTCGGCCTGGTCAGCGAGACCCGTTACGATCCTGAAACCGGCAAGCGACTGCCGACCTACATCGTGGTGGACAAGCAGGCGATCGCGGAAAACCTGGCCGCCAATCCCAAAGCTGTCGAAGAAAACACCGTGGATGCCGGGGTGACGACCGGCGAGATGCCGCTCGACCTGCCCGACTGCTTCAAGAACGCCAACCCCTATAGCGACTGCACGTTCCGCTACGGGCGCATGTCCGGCAAGACGCTGACCGCCAAGCAGACCAAGACCTACGAGCAGCTGGGCGCGGCCATCGACGCGGTCATGGCCGCACGCATCGGCAAGGCCGGTCCGCCGAGGACGGAAGCCATTTTCGGCTCAGACGAGCCCTACCTGGCAGGGTTCCGCAAACCCGACGGCGGTTACCTGCCCGGCGAGCTGCAGGACGTCGACGAGTTCCTGTTGCGCTACTCCAGCGCTTCGCTGTGGGTGACTCTGGCATCCTTCAAGCGCGGCTATGGCTACGCACTCGACGCCGACGGCGGCGCCGGACCATCGGTCAGTGCCGCCACACTGAAGGCTGCGGTCGACGGCATGAAGAAGCCGCAGATCGACGCCGAGGCGCTGCGCCAGGCTCTCGATGGCAAGGCGGGCGACACAGCCCGGCAGTGAGCGCGGAAAACTGGTGCGGACGGCCGGGATCGAACCGGCATGGAGTTACCCCCGAGGGATTTTAAGTCCCTTGCGTCTACCAATTCCGCCACGTCCGCACGCCGGCCTCGGTAGGCCGCATCGCCGACAATGGCAAGGGATTCCGCCCCGTCGGGCGCCGCTGGCGGCGATCTGCGTTATCTCGTAAGATATATCTTGACGCCAAAGGAGAGCGCGCCTACCTATATCTAACGATATAGAAACCGGAGACTTCCATGCATCATCATCATTTCGATCGCGAGGAGCGCGCCTACTGGCACTTCGCCGGACGCCGCGGCGGCCCGGAAGACTGGGGCCGCGGCCCGCGCGGCGGTCGCGGCGGCTGGGGCGGCGGCGCCTTCCGGGTCGGCAAGATGCTCGCCGACGGCGACCTGCGGCTGATCGTTCTGGCACTGCTCGAAGAAGGCCCGCGCCACGGCTACGAGATCATCAAGGCGCTCGAGGAGAAATCCAGCGGCATCTACAGCCCCTCGCCCGGCGTCGTCTATCCGACGCTGACCTATCTCGAGGAGGTCGGCTACGCCACCGCCATCGCCGAAGGCGCGAAGAAGGTCTATTCGATCACCGACGCCGGCCGCGCGCATCTCAAGCAAAATCGCGAGGTCGCCGACCTGGCGCTGTCGGGTATCGAGAAGTTCGGCCGCAAGATGGCGCAGGCGCGTACCTGGTGGGAGGGCCAGCGCCACGGCGAAGAACCATGCTGCGCCCGACCGCGACATCCCCGGCGTCGTCCCCGAAGTCAACGAGGCCCGCCGCGCGCTGAAGACGGCGATCGCCGAGAAGCTCGACGCTTCGGAAGACGAACAGCGCCGCATGGCCGATGTGCTGCGCCGGGCCGCCGAAGAGATCCGCAGGCAGGACACGGCCAACAAACCCGCCGACGACATCGATCTCGGCTAAGCCTCCCCCCGAGACCGGCCCTCCAAGCCGTCTCCCCGCAAGCCCGTCGCCTCCCCCCAGGCGGCGGGCTTGGCGTTTGTGGCCGCACCCATGCGCCGGGCTGCCATGCACGATCAGGATGGCCGGACCGGCGATTCCGGTGCATAGTTCCGTTCCGCCGCGGTTCCGCGGCTGGATCCATTCCCCTGGAGGAAGTTGCGTGAACGCGCCGGTTCAAGGCAGCGGACTGACGGATCGTGGTGCCGAGGGTACCGCCTTCGCGGTCCTCATCGGCCTCAGCATCTCGCATCTGCTGAACGACACGATCCAGTCGCTGCTGCCGGCGATCTATCCGCTCATCAAGCAGTCGTTTTCGCTCGACTACGGCCAGATCGGCCTGATCACCTTCACCTTCCAGTTGACCGCCTCGCTGCTCCAGCCCTTCATCGGCGTCTATACCGACCGCCACCCGCAGCCCTATTCGCTGCCTATCGGCATGGGCTTCAGCTTCTTCGGCCTCATCCTGCTGTCGGTCGCACCGACCTATGGCGTCATCCTGCTGGCCGCCGGGCTGGTCGGCACCGGCTCGTCGGTCTTCCATCCGGAATCCTCGCGCCTGGCGCGCCTTGCCTCCGGCGGTCGCCATGGCTTTGCCCAGTCGATCTTCCAGGTCGGCGGCAATGTCGGCGCCGCGCTCGGGCCTCTGCTCGCCGCAGCCATCGTCGTGCCCGACGGACGCGGCAGCATCGCCTGGTTCTCGATCCTCGCGCTGATCGCCATCGCCGTCCTGTGGATGGTCAGCAACTGGTATCGACGGAACCATTTCGACGCGACCCGACGCCCGCGCAAGCTGACGCCGCCGGCGCGGCCAGACCTGAGCCACGCCCGCGTCGTGCTGTCGCTGGTGGTGCTGGTCGTGCTGGTGTTCTCCAAGTTCTTCTATCTGGAGAGCATCCGCAGCTATTACATCTTCTTCCTGATCGACCGCTATCACCTGTCGGTGCAGACCGGTCAGGTGCTGCTCTTCGTCTTCCTGTTCTCGTTTGCCGCCGGCACGCTGATCGGCGGGCCGCTCGGCGACCGCTTCGGCCGCAAATACGTCATCTGGACGTCGATCCTCGGCATCCTGCCCTTCACGCTGGTCCTGCCGCATGTCGGCCTGGTGTGGACGGTGATCCTGACCGTGCCCATCGGCATCGGGCTTGCCTCCGCCTTCCCGGCGATCATCGTCTATGCCCAGGAGCTGGTACCCGGCCGCACCGGCATGATCTCCGGCATCTTCTTCGGCCTCGCCTTCGGCCTGTCGGCCATCGGCGCTGCCGCGCTCGGCGAGCTTGCCGACGCGACGTCGATCGAGTTCGTCTACCAGGTCTGCGCCTTCCTGCCGGCGATCGGCCTCTTCACCGTCTTCCTGCCCAATATCGAGGGCGGGAAAGAAAGGCGAAGCGGGGTAGGGAGCGACGGCGACGTATCCTCTCCCGCCTTCCGCGTATCCTCCGACGAGAAGCGGATCGTCCTCCACCAGCACCCAGGCCGCGTTCCGCATCCTCCGGGCAAGCCGGAGGATGACTCGAGAACAAATGGCTGGCAAAGCGCCAGGTACTCCGGGGAGCGTCCCTGTAGTCCGGATGCCAGCGCGACAGCGGCGGGCGGTTCTCGGTGATGTCGCCCATGGCCCAGGTCATGCGCTTGTTGTCGACCTCGCGAGAAACCTCGTTGTCCGGGCAGATGATGTAGAAATCGCCCTTGCCCATCGCCTCGACCAGCATGTCGACCACCTGGTCGGGCCACCAGGCGCCGTCCGGTTTCGCCTTCTGCTTGGCCGTCAGGCCGGTATGGGTCCAGCCCGGCACCAGCAGATAGGCGTTGACCTTGCAGTCGGGCGTGTTGCGCAGCGCATGCTGCAGGCCCTCGGTGAACACCTTCAGCCCGGCCTTGGAGACGTTGTAGGCGGTGTCGCCGGGCGGACAGGTGATACCCTGCTTGGAGCCGGTATTGACGATCGCCGCCGGTGTGCCCTGCGCGATCATCGAAGGCGCGAAGCTCTGCACCCCGTTGATCACGCCCCACAGATTGGTGCCGAGCACCGCCTGCCAGCCGGCATAGTTCTCGAAAGGCCCGCCGCCGCCCCCGCGGCCGGCATTGTTCATCAGCACGTCGACCGCACCGAAGGCGGCATAGGCACGCTCTTTCAGCGCCTCGACCGAATCCTTCTTGCTGACGTCGGTGACGACGGCGACGACCTCGCCCTTGCCGCCCGGCGCGGCCGCAGCGATCTCCATGGCCGCCGCGTCGAGCGCAGCCGGGTCGAGGTCGGCGATGGCGACCTTCATGCCGAGGGAGGCAAAGCGCCTGGCAGCGGCCAGGCCGATGCCATTGGCGCCACCGGTGATGACGGCGCTCTTTCCAGGCGCGAGAGCGGGATGGGCGGACATGAGAAAACTCCTCGAATGCGCGGAACGGACTCGTGAGTTTACGCCAGCCGGACGGTCACAATCACTCCCTGCCCTGCAATCTGCGCGCGCGTCACCCCGGCCCCCTGGCAGCGGCACCCGGCAGTGGAACGATGCTTCGCAGGTCCGGGGCCTAGCCAGCGCGTAGATCCCGGGTCTGCAGCGCATCATTCACGTGCTGCGCTGCGCCCGGGACACGGACCCTCGGTCTCGCGAGCGATTTGCTCCGAGCTATGAACCTTTCAAAGAAGCACCCCTCACGAACCGAGGGGGTGGCGGGCGCCCGGCGAATGCCGTGCGGTATTCCGCGAGACTGGGGCGCTCGCCCGAGCGCCCGCCGCGGCGATTTTATCCCGTCTCCCGGCAGGCTCTTCACCCCGAAGGTAGATGGGGCTCAGGCCCTTAAGGCCAGCCGGTCGCAAGACCGACGATCCCGCCGGGAACGCCCCGCGGGGGAAAGGTCGGAAGCCTCTCCCGGGCGGGGGCACCGCTCCGCTCCCCCCATGAAGTTCCGGTCGACACGGGACCCCTTTCTCGGGAGCGGATGCACGCATCATCTCACGGATTTCTGAGAGCGGGAATAAACATGCCGTCTATCCCCGCCTTCTTCGCCGAATTCAGGCTCCAGTTTGCGTGCGCTTCCACCGCCAGCCGCGCCGGATCAGCACGAAGAACACCGGTACGAAGAAGACGCCGATGAGCGTCGCGGCGAGCATGCCGCCGAGCACGCCGAAGCCGATGGCGTTCTGCGCGCAGGCGGCCGGCCCTACGCGACGAATCTCGGCATGGCACCGCCTACAACAGCCAGCCGAAGGCCCTGCGCACGAAGGCGGCGCCGTCCGCCTCCACCATGTCGCCGTGCGCCATGACGACCCGTTCGATCGGCCAGGCGAGGATGCGCTCCAGGCAGGCACGCGCCTGAGCGCGGTGAAACAGGAAGCTCCAGCGCAGTTCGCGCGGGGCCCCCGGATGCGGCTGGACGATGCCGTCGAGCCGGGCGACGAGCTTCTTCCAGCCCGTGAACCAGTCGGGCGGAAAATTCTCGATGAGGTCGGTGAAGATCGCCGTGCCGCTGGCACGGTGGAAGAACACCACTTCGGTGAGCCACGGGCTGCCCTTGACCGCGACCTGGTCGATATCGGCCGCCCAGGCCGGGTCGGGCGCATCGCCGAGATCCGCATCGAAGGCAAGATCCTTGCGCTTCTTCCTGAGGCCCGGCGAGGCATAGAGCCGGGCATCCGGATAGGCCGTCTTCCATTCGCCTAAGGAAAGGTGATGCAGCAGATTGGGCGAGACCAGGAAGCGCACCATCCCAAGCGCGTCGACCGCCGCCTTCAGTTCGGGCGACAGCGCGATCGGCGACCAGACGAACAGGCTGCCGTCGGCAAGCCGCATCACCACCATGCGCGTCGGATAGGGAAAGCCGAAGAAGGGCACCACCGGCCCCTCACCCACCCAGATGTCCGGGCCGAATTCGGCGAGCGACGTCATCGTGTCAGCACCTCCGGTCGGCGGTCGCACGCGGACCAGGTGGCGGCGAGAGGCACCGCGAACAGGACGGCGACCACGACATTGAGGACGGCATTCTGCCAGAAGCCGGTCGCCAGCGACAACGCCGTATCGGGAACGAACCATGCCGCGACGGACACCGCGACGATCAGCCAGCCCTCGCGCGTGCCGCGCCGGAACGGGCCGATGAGCACGATGAGCAGCACCGCACCCCAGCCGACCATGACCGCACCGAGAACGCCGTGGGCGAGCGCGATGTAGCCTGCCGGCAAGCGCGCCGAACCCGTCGATGGTGTCAGGCGAAGAAAAGACCAGCAGGCTGAAAAGGCGCCGGCTCAGGCCCGGCGCCAGCACCATGACGAAGCCAGTCACCACCACGCCGCCCGAGACGACGACCAGCCAAAGCCACCAAAATTGGGCCCCGCGGCGCATCTTCGGCCTCCCTGCGGGCGAGGCGGCGACCAGCTCCGCCAAGCCGGGAGGATAACCGCCGCCAAAAGGGAGGTGCCTTGACACAAGTCATGCGCGAAGCGCTCAGCCGGCCGTGCCCTGCGCGATCGGCGGCTGAAAGGAATAGCCCATGTCCCAGGGGAAATAGATCCAGGTATCCTGGCTGACCTCGGTGATGAAGGTGTCGACCAGCGGCCGCCCGGCCGGCTTGGCATACATGGTGGCGTAATGGCATCTGGGCACCATGTCGCGCACCACGCGGGCCGTCTTGCCGGTATCGACCAGATCGTCGATGACCAGCACGCCCGCGCCGCTGCCCTCGGCCAGATCGACGATGTTCTGGCCGACCGGCTTCAGCACCTGCAGGCCGCCCTGATCCCGATAGTCGTGATAGGAAGCGACGCAGACCGTCTCGATCAGCCTTATGCCGAGCTCGCGCGCGATGATCGCCGCCGGCACCAGACCGCCGCGGGTGACGCAGACGATCGCCTCCCACTTGCCCTGGCCCGCGAGCCGCCACGACAAGGCGCGGGCATCGCGATGGAACTGGTCCCATGAGACCGGGAACGCCTTATCCGGCGTCCGTTCGTCCGACATGATCGTATTTCCCCTGTTGTTCTACCCGGCGCGCTGCGCCCTGACCGTTTCCAGCATCGCCCTGACCGCGGCTTCCGCCGCATCAAGCCGTTTTTCGTCGCGCGAGCGCAAGACCAGTGTCGTGGTGAAGCCGACGCCCTCCTGGAAATTGGGATAGCTGCCCATGCCGACATCCGGGAAATCGCGCTGCACCGCACCGAGCGGCGCCGCGATGTCGCCCTCCTTGAGGCCGGCGGCGATCGAGCGCGACAGAACCGCCCTGCCCGTCGTCAGCCGCGGCGCCAGCGCGTCGAGCATGGCCTGCATGATCGACGGCACGCCCGCCATGACGTGGACATTGCCGATCGAGAAGCCCGGCGCCTTGGAGACGGAATTCTCGATCAGGGTCGCCCCGGCGGGAATGCGCGCCATCCTCAGCCGCGCCTCGTTGAGGTCGGCCTTGGGGATGCGCTCCAGCAGCATTTCGACGGCGCGCTGATCGACGTCGATGGCCACGCCAAAGGCCTTGGCCACCGCGTCGGCGGTGATGTCGTCATGAGTGGGGCCGATGCCGCCGGTGGTGAAGACATGGGTGTAGCGGGCGCGCAGCGCATTGAGCGCCGCCACGATCTCCGCCTCGACGTCGGGCACCACCCGCACCTCGCGCACGTCGATGCCGATGGCGGTCATGTATTCGGCGATGTAGCCGATGTTCTTGTCCTTGGTCCGGCCGGACAGAATCTCGTCGCCGATAACCAGGATTGCGGCGGTGACGATGTCCCCGGCCGATGTGTCAGCCATGCCCGACCCCTTTTGCAGAAGGAGCGCCCGTTTACACCCGCCGCCGCGCCCCCTCAAGCACGCCTCCGGGTTGATTTGGCCCGATTTGGAATGAGTTCAGGCAATTTGCGCTAGCGCAAGGCGGCGCGCCGCCAAGGCGGATTCAGTCTACCGATGCGACCCGACCTGATTGCCCGCTACGCCGATCAGCGCCTGCCGCGCTACACCAGCTACCCGACCGCGCCCCATTTCAGCGCAGGCGATCGGCCCCGACACCTATGCCGAGTGGCTGGCGGCAAACGCGCCCCGGCACGCCGGCATCGCTCTATATCCACGTCCCCTATTGCCGCCGCATGTGCTGGTATTGCGGCTGCAACACGTCGGTGACGCTGCGCGACGAGCCGGTCGCCGCCTATGCCGAGCTGCTCAACACCGAGATCGACCTGGTCGGCCGGCATCTCGGCAAGCGGCTGCCGATCGTCCACCTGCATTTCGGCGGCGGCACGCCGACCATCATGGCGGCCGACCTGTTCCGCGCGGTGATGGACGCGGCTGCGCGAAACCTTCGATATCACTCGCCAAAGCCGAGCTTGCCATCGAGATCGACCCGCGCACGCTGACCCGCGAGATGGTCGACGTGCTGGCAGAATGCGGCATCAACCGCGCCAGCCTTGGCGTGCAGAGCCTCGATCCGGTCGTGCAGAAGGCGATCAACCGGGTGCAGACCTACGCAGAGACCGCCGATGCCGTCGACCTGGCTGCGCGCCGCCGGCATCACCGGCATCAATCTCGACCTGATCTACGGCCTGCCCCACCAGACGGTCGCCTCCTCGATCGACACGGTGAGCGAGTGCCTGGCGCTTGAGCCCGACCGGGTCGCGGTCTTCGGCTACGCCCATGTGCCGAGCTTCAAGAAGCACCAGCGCCGCATCGACGCCGCCACGCTGCCCGACGGCGAAGGACGCAACGCCCAGGCCGAGGCCATCGCCGCAACGCTTGTCGCCGCCGGCTACCGCCAGATCGGCATCGACCACTACGCCCACCCCGACGACAGCCTGGCGGTCGCCCAAGGCGCGGGCCGGCTTCACCGCAACTTCCAGGGCTATACCACTGATCCCGCAGACCTCTTGATCGGGTTCGGCGCCTCGGCCATCGGCCGGCTGCCGCAGGGCTATGTCCAGAACGACCCGATCGTGCGCGGCTACTCGCGAGGCGATCTCGGCCGGCGGCTTCGCCACGGTCAAGGGCTACGCGCTGTCCGAGGACGACCGGCTGCGCGCCGACCTGATCGAACGGCTGATGTGCGATTTCCGCGTCGACGTCGGCGAGGTCTGCCGCCGCCACGGCCGCAGCGCCGGCGAACTCGGCGAAGCGCTCGCCCGCATCGACGAGATGGCAGCCGACGGGATCGTCCGGCACAAGGACGGCGTGATCGAGATTGCGCCGGACGCGCAGGCGCTCGCCCGCGCGGTGGCAGCGACCTTCGACGCCTATCTCGCCGCCTCTACCCGCACCCACAGCCCGGCCCTATAACCGGTACAACTGACAGCCTTTCCGACGCGCGCCGACATGCTAGGTTCCGGCCTCGGCGACATGTCTGGGGGGAATAACGCTATGTCCGGAACCAATTGGGCCGGGAACCTCACCTACGGCGCGGCGCACACTGTCACACCGAAGACTGTCGAAGAGGCGCAGGAAGCGGTTCGCCGCGCCGACAAACTGCGCGTCGCCGGCTCGCACCACAGCTTCAACGACATCGCCGATACCACCGGCACGCAGCTTTCGCTCGAGAAGCATGCGGGGCGTGGTGTCGTTCGACGCCGTCGGGCATCAGATCACGGTCGAAGGCGGCACCCGCTACAGCGATATCGGCCCCTGGCTGAATCAGCGCGGCTTTGCCCTCCCCAACCTCGCCACACTGCCGCACATCGCCATTGCCGGTGCCTGCGCCACCGCCACGCATGGGTCCGGACCGACGCTCGGCAACCTGGCGACGGCCGTCGCGGCCATCGAATTCATCGACGCCCAAGGCGATCTCGTCGCCCTGTCGCGGGAAGACAACCAGGACATCTTCCCCGGCGCCGTGGTCAGTCTCGGCGCCCTCGGCGTCATCACCAGCATGACCCTCGACATCCAGCCGTCCTTCGCCATGCGCCAGGACGTCTATTGCGACCTGCCGTTCGCGACGGCTGTCGCCAACTTCGACGAGATCATGGCTGCCGGCTACAGCGTCAGCCTTTTCACCGGTTGGCAGCACGACGTCTTCGAGCAGGCGTGGGTCAAGAGCCGGGCCGAGGACGGCGCGCTTTTCGCCGGACTGAAACCGTTCTTCGGCGCCACTCCGGCAGTCGACAAGCTGCACCCGATAGCGGGTTTCAACCCGGTCAACTGCACCGAGCAGATGGGCTCCATCGGCCCCATCTACGATCGCCTGCCCCACTTCCGCATCGACTACGTGCCGACCCGCGGCGGCGACTATCAGGCCGAGTATTTTGTCGCCACGGAGCACGCGACCGCGGCCATCGAAGCCCTGCACGAATGGGGGCGTCACCTTTCGCCCCTCCTGCTGGTATCGGAAGTGCGGGTGATTGCCGCCGACGACCTGTGGCTGAGCCCCTGCAACGGCCGGCCCTGCGCCGCCTTCAATTTCTCCTTCAGGCTCGACCTGCCGGCCGTCATGGCGCTGCTTCCCGGTCTGGAAGAGGTGCTGGCGCCCTTCGACCCGCTTCCCCATTGGGCAAAGCTGTTCACAATGGCGCCGGAGACCGTGCGCGCCGGCTACAGGAAGCTCGGGCCCTTCAAGGCCCTGCTCGACCGCTTCGATCCGCACGGGAAATTCCGCAACGCCCTGGTCGATCGCATGATCTTCGGCCACGCCTGACCGGCCCCGTGCCATGCGCTTCCCCGCCCCGCTCATCGAGGCCCGGCTCATCCGCCGCTACAAGCGCTTCCTCGCCGATGTCGAACTGGCCGACGGCACGGTGACCACGGTCCACTGCGCCAATCCCGGCGCCATGACCGGACTGGCCGAGCCCGGCATGCGGGTGCTGCTGTCGCGCTCCGCGAGCCCGACACGCAAGCTGCCGCTCTCCTGGGAACTGGTCGAGGCCGATGGCGGGCTGGTCGGCATCAACACCGCCCATCCCAACCGGCTGGCGCAAGAGGCCATCGCCGCCGGCACCATTCGCCGAGCTTGCCGGCTACGACACCATCCGCCGCGAGGTGAAATACGGCCGCAATTCGCGCATCGACCTGCTGCTATCGGCGGAAGGCCGCAGGCAAGCCTATGTCGAGGTCAAGAACGTCCACCTGACGCGGAAACCGCGGCCTCGCGGAATTCCCGGATTCGGTGACCAAGCGCGGCACCAAGCATCTGGCCGAACTCGCCGACATGGTGGCCGCCGGCCACCGGGCGGTGATGGTCTATCTCGTCCAGCGCAGCGACTGCACGGCCTTCCGGCTCGCCGCCGACATCGACCCGACCTATGCCGCGGCCTTCGCCGAGGCCCGCGCGGCGGGCGTCGAGGCCATCGCCTATGCCTGCCGGATCGACCAGTGCGAAGTCGTGGTCAACCGGCCGCTTCCGATGATCGCCTGAAGCCGGCGCCTTATGCGGCGATGTCCCGCTCGCTGAGGATACGGTCGATCAGCCCCCATTCCACCGCCTGCTCGGCCGACATGAAATGGTCGCGGTCGAGCGTCCGTTCGACTTCCTCGTAGGTGCGCCCGCAATGCCTGGCATAGAGGCTGATGATGCGCTGCTTCGTCTTCCGCATGTCCTCCGCGTGGATGAGGATATCCGACGCCTGGCCCTGGAAGCCGCCCAGCGGCTGGTGGACGTGCAGGCTCGCATTGGGCAGCGCCGCACGCTCGCCCGGCTCGCCCGCCATCAGCAGGAACGAGCCCATCGACCGCGCCGTACCCATGCACAGCGTGTGCACCGGCGCCCTGATGAACTGCATCGTGTCGTAGATGGCGAAGCCGCTGGTCACCACGCCGCCGGGCGAGTTGATGTAGAGGTGGATCGGCTTTCCTCGGGTTCTCCGCCTCCAGGAACAGCAGCTGCGCGCAAACCAGCGCCGAGACCGTGTCATTGACCTCGCCGTTGAGAAAGACGATGCGCTCGCGCAGCAGGCGCGAATAGATGTCGAAGGACCGTTCTCCCCGGCTCGATTGCTCCACGACCATGGGGACGAGCTGCAGCGTTTCGCTCATCGGCGAACTCCTTCAGTCCGAAGATTTTTCGGGGGTTTGCGGGGACCGTCAGGCAGCGCGCATGAGGCAGGTCCGGTTGCTGTTTGCGGCCGCCCTGGGTCGCCCGTCCAGCTGCATGTCCGCCAGGCGATGGATGATGCGCAGCCGCGTGCCGCCGCCGGATCGCGGCCGAACCTCGAAGGTCACGGTGCTGGCGAGGAAGGGCGGCTCGTCGTCCCGCATCCGGTAGCGGATCTCCTCGCCGGGGACCGAAGCAACCGGCTCGCTTCGGCCAAGAGGCTATCCGGCAGCCACCGCTGGCGAAGCTCGGCGATGCTCACCGCCCGCCAGACCTTCTCCGGCGGTTCATCGAACTCGTATTCGAGCACCAGCATGTCGTCCCGCTCCTCGTCCACCGCGCTCATTGGTCCAGCTCCTTCAGCAGGCCTTTCAGAGCCTCCATCCGCGCCGGCCAGAACGCGCGGTACTTCGCCAGCCATCGGGCGATCTGCACCAGCCCCTCCGGATCGACCTCGTAGTTCACGAAACGCCCCTGCCGCGCCTCCCGCACCAGCCGCGCGGCACGCAGCACCGAAAGATGCTGCGACATGGCCGGCTGGCTGATCCGCATCCCCTGCCGCAACGCACTGGCGTTCATGGCGCCGGCCGCCAGCTTCTCGAATATGGCGCGCCGCGTCGGGTCGGCGAGAGCCTTGAAGATGTCGGTCTCGATCATGACGACACATAAGCACGTACTTATGTGATTCGCAAGCACCCGGAACGGCCGCCGGATTCGACCGCCGCCGGCGGAGCCCATTGGCTTCTCGCATGGCCGCTTCGCTTGCACGCCGCGACGAAAATCGCCATATGCTGTCAACCATGACCAGTTATGTCGAGGCCGCCGTCGGTCCCCTGAAGAACGACGGGCAGATCAAGTTGTACAGCGCGGAAGATTTCGCCGGCATGTATCGTGCCGGCCAGCTGGCTGCGGAATGCCTCGATGCCATCGAGGACATCATCCGCCCCGGCCTGACCACCGACGAGATCGACCGCTTCGTCTATGATTTCGCCCTGGCCCGTGGCGCCGTGCCCGCGACGCTTGGCTACAAGGGCTACATGAAATCGACCTGCGTCTCGGTCAATCACGTCGTCTGCCACGGCATCCCGGCCGACAAGCCGCTCAAGGACGGCGACATCGCCAATATCGACGTGACCCTGATCCTCGACGGCTGGCATGGCGATTCCAGCCGCATGTACGCCGTCGGCAACGTCAAGCGCGCCGCCCAGCGGCTGATGGAAGTGACCCACGAATCGATGATGCGCGGCATCGCCGCGATCAAGCCGGGCGCCACCACCGGCGATATCGGCCACGCCATCCAGGAATATGCCGAGGGCGAGCGCTGCTCGGTGGTGCGCGATTTCTGCGGCCACGGCGTCGGCCGCCTGTTCCACGACGCCCCCAACATCCTGCACTACGGCAGCCCCGGCGAAGGCGTCGAACTGAAGCCCGGCATGATCTTCACCGTCGAGCCGATGATCAATCTCGGCCGGCCGCATGTGAAGGTCCTCTCCGACGGATGGACGGCGGTGACCCGCGATCGATCGCTCTCCGCCCAGTACGAGCATTCCGTCGGCGTCACCGAGACCGGCTCGAATTTTCACTATCTCGCCGAAGCACGGGCGGGCCCTGCCGATCGGCGCATGAGCCCGCCGCCCGCCCGGGATGGGCAAAAGCCCCACTTTCACGGCCACCGTGAACGCCTGAAGAAGCGCTTCCACGAAGGCGGCGGGGCGGCGCTTGCCGATTACGAGCTGCTCGAACTGATCCTTTTCCAGTCCTTGCCCCGCCGCGACACCAAGCCGCTCGCCAAGGCGCTGCTCAACCGCTTCGGCTCGT